>JAKSDQ010000004.1 GCA_022360015.1 Cytophagales bacterium | reverse complement strand
ATTTGCCGAAGTTAACTCTTGAATAAGGTTTGGCATCCGTTGAAATCCGGTTGTTGAAGCAGTAATAACAATGCTTTAAAAATAAATCTGATACAAATAAGCGCGTAACTACTATGCAAAAAAAATAACACGTCATCCACAGACCATTAATTTATGGGGGAATTGTGGCTGCTTAAGCCACAGATAACCGATCACCAAAATAAAAACCTTTATGAAAACAAACATTTACAGGGAGTCATCGCTGGTATCTAAAATCTGTATTTATGGCATAATTATACTATGTTGTTCGGGCCCAGATTTAACTTGATTTTTGCGCTAACTTTAGCTCAATTAAGTAGTGCTAAACGCTAATTCTATGACTTTTGCAGACCGACTAAAGGATTTACGGAAAGGAAAAAATATCTCGCAAGCTGACCTTGCAAACTCCATTCAAGTGCATTTTACCCAAGTATCCAGGTATGAACGTGGAGAGACCAAACCTAATGCAGAGGCCATGACCAAGCTGGCTAAAGCTTTGGACACTACCGTTGATTATTTAATGAATGGCTCTACTGATGATGTGGCTGTGGAAGCTGGCCTGGATAAAGAACTGATAGGACGGTTTAAGCAAGTAAAAGACTTGAATCCTGATGATAAAAAAACGGTAATCTCGTTGCTCGATGCTTTTATAGCTAAAACCAGGATTCAGTCTATCATGAACCCTGCCACTTAAGAGGTGTCTTCTGCCAAGGGTAAAAATTCTCTGTTGAGTATCTACAAATAATCAAAGTAATTAAACTCATCCAGGCTCATGCGCTCATCCCATAGATACTCATTGCTCACTTCATGAAGGTTCCCTTCATAGTCTTCCTCGCTGTAAATCCTGCGCTCCAAATACCAGTCCTTTGCCTCTGGATCGTAACGGTAGTGGAGGAAATAGTAAGAACCAACTCCAGCTTCAAAATGTAATAATAATTTGTCACCATTAAACTCTACCTCTTTAGTAGGATATCCTGGATATCGTGCCTTCAGTTCATTTAGTAATGAATCTTGCACACGATATTCCAAACTGTAGTCTGTAAAGTAAATAGGATATAGATTGCTATATGTTTTTAAAAATTCATAAGAGCCACTATCTACTTGGATATACACACTTACATGCAAAGTATCCCCGTCAGCTAAATTTTTCGGCTGCCATTTTCCAATAAAATCTTTTATGCCATCCTGATTAAAATCAGTAATTGTGATTTCCTCAAACTCAACTTGATCAGACGGTAAGCAAATAGTTGGTGGAACTTTCTTGCTCAAGGACTTATATTTTACAGACTGATTACAAAACTGATTCTGTCCCTGACAAGAAAAAGACATAAAAATTAATAGTATAGAAAATATATAAAGCTTATTCATCTTTCGGGGATTTAGGTTTACAGTTATTAAACAGCTTAGATTTGATCAGGGTATTAAAGGCACTCTGACGATGACTCAAACCATTAGTGCCACCATTTACCGCTTTTGATACAGCATTTAAATCTGTGCCATCTAAAAGTTTCAGGTCATCCTTTAACCGGAAGTGGAAGTAAGCCACCGCTGAGTAAATGGCTGCTTTCAAATCAGTCGATACTTCGGAAGGGTTGGTCTCCCAATTGTAAGAAGTGCCAAAAAGGGTATTGCATTTACTGCTGACGGCTTTGTAATTGTCTTTCCAGGTCAACTGGATGGCTCCCTGCCCACGGTACTTATATCCATCCTCGGTGGAAGGTGCACCATTGCCGTATCTACTGGCATATACTGCACTAAAGAATTTCTTTTCTTTCTCACTAATTTGAGATTTAGTGAAAGATAGCTTTTTAAAGTATCCTTTCTCAAAAGAGTAAACAGTAGGAACCCGTACAGTATCGGAAGTAGAGGAAGATTTCCATTTATAGGTCTGATAGCTCTTTCCTGTATAATTTTGAGTGCTGTCAGTGGTTTTTTCATGGACTTTGTAATGAAAGTAGTCGAGGTAATCTTTATCATCATAAAAACTTTGTTGATACCAATCTTTCGTAGACTCTTTCCCTCCAAAAGTGCCTAAAGCCGAATGTAATTGATATTTACTGCTTTCTGCTAAGGACTTAAAGTTACCCGTCTCAACCTTTACTTGTGAGAAGAAATGTGCTTGTCGATGGCATGTATGGAATTTGCCTGTTTTTAGAGCGTTCTGAAAATGAGTTACATGAGTGTTATTGATATCATTATTACCAGGAAATATCTCTTGAAGCCTGGTCAGTGTCACCTTTAAATCCCTGCCACATACCTTACAGGCAAAATCCTAATTTTGCTTCCTCACCCAGAACTCATGTTCCACTTCGTCCCCGTCACCTACTTTATGGGTAATGGTATATTTCCCTTCTTTCACTGGCTCCAATACCAGTGTCCATGGTTTGTTCCGGGTAAGCTCATCATCGTCATCGGTAGAATAAGATTCAGTGTAAGGTTGTTCTTTGGTTATAGTCTTACCTCCCTCTGCCAATATAACCTTATAGCTGAGCTCACCCACATCATCGGTTTTTGACCAGTAGGCCAGCTTAAATTCAACCTGTGAAGCATTTACAACGTAGATTTCATCCGTCCTGACCGTATCGCCCTGAACTGTGGCCACAAAACCCTCATAAGTAATCCGTTCTTCTTCCAGCCTTCTTAAATAAGCACAGATCATTTCTTTAAAGGCTTGCCATGCTTCTGCTGTGAAATGCTGCCGGTAGGGCTCCGGCCCCACCAGATTTGCCAATTGGCCCTCTATAAATTCTTCATTAGCCGCATCTTGTAAAACCGAATCCAGCAGGGCTTCCGGATTATTTTTATATTCCTTAATGATTTCCAGAACTTTTTCCAGGCTCTCTACATTCTGTGGTAAACAGTCCGGGAATTCTAATAACCTGTTGAGTACCTGATCGTCCAGTGGCCCTTTGCCATTGTTGATCATCCAGGTGTCAATATCTTCCTCAAATTCATCGAGGATCTCCAAAAACAGTTTCTTTAGTTTCTCATTGTTGCGCAGGATATCGGTGTCCGGGGTGGTGCCTGAACCTGCATTTCCACCCCCCTTCGATACATTCCCCTCATTATCGACTTTACAGGGGTATACCCTTTCGCTTTTCTTGCCATACAGGGCGACTTCAAAATCCTCTACGACAAATCTTTTCCGAATATTTTCCAAGGTGCGTACCGTCACTCCTAGTGAGTGGGCTACCGTAGCATCCTTTTGTTTTTTCCCTTTTAATGACTCGTGGCAATTCAGTAATACATTCGCATTGCGAATAATCCTAGCACTGCGTTTCCCATGCTTGGTCAATGCTTCTAACAAATCAACTTCAGAATCCGTTAAGGTGACGCGGTATTTTTTCATGGTGGTTTCCTTTAAAGATAAAATAAACACCCGAAAGTATACACTTGACTGGACACTATACGACCAATCCTGGGCTACCAACGCGATCTTACAGTTATCCCTGGTAGAGAAAGCTGTGATCTCGAATCCTTTTATGAATGCTTTTACTTCTGAAACGTGCATGGGATTTACTGTACTTTTAAACAATCCTCTTCCACTGCCTGCCGTCAAAAGCCATAATGTCTTTTTCACCTATGGACCACAACGCCCCATCCGCACTACCCAATCGATAATAAGTGGCTGGAATATCCTCTCCAAAATCTACAGGTGCCAGCTTATTTTCTTTAAGCCTATACACATTCGAAAAAGTAGAAACATACAGCTTATCATGAAACCAGGCTAATCCCCAGGCATCATCATTTGTGGTATTGTGGTGAATGATTTCCCACTGATCCTTCCTGCCAAAAAGCAAAATACCATTGTGTCCGACAGCATATACATAACCGTCCGGTGCACACAGTATTCCAGATAAATGTTCTGTGGTAGGTGATGGATGTTGTAACCATTGTTTCCCCTCATACTGGCAGATCAAACCGTTACTGCCAACAGCATATAGCTCTTTTTGCTTATAACCATCGATAGCTTCCAGGTCTATATTATCCGGCAGGCCATCATTTATGCTTTTCCAGTTTCGGGCGTCCAGCCGGTATGCAATACTTCCGTAGCCAACGGCATAGGCCTTACCGTCAATAGCAGCCACCGATCGAAAACTACCGTAGACTGCCTTTTTAGGCTTAGGTTTGCTCTCCTGAAATATGTTGCCGGTGATGACACCGGATTTTAAATGTATTCCGTAATGCCCATTCTGTGCTAAAAATACCAATCCAGGCTCGGGCTTGGATACAAGACAGGCTGTATGTGCATCGAAATTTGCCCAGCTCCCGGAGAAATTGCCCTGATCCCATTTAAAGATCTTAACAAAAGATTCTCCATTTGATCCTTTTTCAGGGTCACCGGCCAAAATATACCCTACACCAGGTCCTTTCACGATTGCCGACCTGATCAGGAGATCTTGTAATGGGTTTTTGCTCATAAGAATAAATTATAGCTTTATTAGACTACCCTTTTCCATCGCTTACCATCAAAAGTCATAATGTCTTTGGGACCAAAAGACCAAAGCGCGTCTTTAGCAGCCACCAAACGGGAAAAGGTGAAAGGAATATCTTCTCCAAATTCTACCGGCACTAACGTATGACCATCATATCGCAGTAATAGAAAATTATTAACAACATACAAGGTATCCTGAAACCAAGCCAATGACCAGAAATAGTCATTGTGGTAGTCGTGTTGGATTTCAGTCCACGTTTTATCTTCTTTACGCAGGTATACCTGACCGCCCATTCCCACAATAAGAAAGCCTTTACCCAGGGGAGTAGCATTACGTAATAAACCTGTTTTCCCTTCCCCAGGTTCTATATCGATAACGGTTTCTTCCTTTATCTCTCCAAAACTACCTGTATACACTTCACCTTCACCGCCTAACACCAAAATTTCTGAAGTTAATCGGTTTTGTACGGTATTGACAGTTGTCCAGGTTTGGTTATCATTGATGAGTACATCGCCATTCCAGTAACATATAAAAACGTGCGGTTTTTCTTCTTTGACAAGTTTATCTGCCGTCAACAGGATCACAATTCTGTCATGGTCAATCGGCACACCCGTAAAACAACTAAGCCTATCTTTTTTTTCTACCAGTTTTTGTATCATTTTACAGAAGTCTCCAATACTATCGTTTCGCTTCATCCGCAAAAGCCTTCCATGTCCGGATCAAAAATGTTTTTAAGTCCGGGTATGCATCCAAAGTATTATCAGCTTTATAATTATCTTTTTGCCCCATACTTCCATAAACGGTGGCTCCGCGTACGGCATACTTTTGGTGGCCTTCGTAAGCGATGACTTTCATAGTGGCCGGGGAGACATCATAGCGACAAGCATAATCATAGGCAAAGGAGATCTCGGCCACCTGGTCCAGATCGGTAACGGATAAGGATCTGTTGATAAAATTGATGTGAAAATCCCCCCCGGATCGTTGATCCAGGTAATCAAACACCCTCCATTGTTTTTGATAACCTTTCCCTGTTTTGATAAACAGGTAAGCAAACAGTTCTCCCCCAAAACAGGTTTGCTCTTCCGGGCCTATACATTTACTATTATAGGGATACGCATACCATCCATTGCGGGATAAAATAAGGAGATTTTCACCCTGGGAATCTGTCCATTGCAATGCCTGTAAGAAACTGCCTTTAAAATCGATCGCTTTTGGCAGTTGGTGATAGCCCAACACCTGTATGCTGAAAGGGCTTTTACTATCCCAAAGGTCTTTATTGGCAACCGGTGGCTGGGCCAACAGGGTAAAAGACCATAAACTTATTACGATATAGATGACTATTTTCTTTTTCATATTTCACCTTTTAATGTATACAGCCTATATACACTTTAACTTCCTTTACGTGAGCATCCTTGTAGAACTTCTTAGCTTTGGAAAGCAGCTTTTCAAGATCTTTTTCTGCTTCGCCGCCCATCGCTACGCTGGAAATAATGACTACATACTTTTCTGCCGCCTGGTAAGGCTCCCCAAGTTCTATGCTGATATAATCTCCCCCATCATACCGTCCACGTGGAATATAATTATGAAACTCACAACAAGGGGTAAGGGTGGTTAAACCCATTTCGGGATCCTCATCGTATCCTCGTAAATCTATTTTTACCCCT
>JAKSDQ010000005.1 GCA_022360015.1 Cytophagales bacterium | reverse complement strand
CTGCAGCGACAACGGCCCCGCAGGAGGTCCTGGAAAAACCAGCGGCTATCGCTCCAACAAGGGATCCCTCTACGAGGGTGGTGTGCGCGTGCCGGGTTTTGTGACCTGGCCGGACAGGATCAATGCCGGTCGCACGACCGACTATCCGATCATCACCACCGATTATTATTCGACGACCCTGGATATTCTCGGCTATCCCGAACAGGCCGATGAGCTGCCGCTGGACGGCACGAGCGTCAAGGAGGTCATTCTGAACAACGCCGGAGCAACCCTGCCGCCGCGCGAGAAGCCGATCGCGTTCAACCTGAGATCTCAGGAAACCTACATGGATGGGCAGTACAAAATCTACCGCAAAAACGATGACTGGCAGTTGTACGACATCGAAGCCGATGGCTTTGAGACGAACGACATCGCTGCGCTCCACCCGGACATTGTCGCCGAAATGGCAGCCAAATGGGAAGCTTGGTACAATACGGTCACCATGGATGGGGATCATGACCGTCTGCCGGACGACTGGGAAACCACCCATTTTGTCGATACGACGGTAACGGACGGGAAAATCGACTCGGATGGCGATGGCGCGAGCGATCTGGCGGAATACATCTTCGGCTCGGACCCGAACGACGACACCAGTGTGCCGGCGGTAGGGCTCCATGTCGCTCCGGGCATGGTGCCCGTGGTCCAGTATAACCGCCCGTCCGGCAACCCGCTGGGCATCACCTACAGTGTGGTTGGCAAAGATTCACTCAGCGACGGCTCGTGGGTGGCGCTAACGAACCAGCCTTCCTCCATTGTGGGCCTGACCAATGGAACCGAAAACGTGGAGGTCGAAGTGCCGGGTAGCAGCACCCAGATGTTCTTCCGCGTGGAGGGCGAAACCATTAACTAATGCTACATGTTGCAGGAGGAGAAGCGATCATCACAGGCTTGGCTTGGGCTATGGTGATCGCTTTCATGTCCCAATAAGATCAACAACCGGCGGTGGAAAAGATGAATGTAAAAAATGCAGTGGCAGCGGTAGTGCTTGCGTGCGGACTTGGGTTAAATGCCATGTCCTCGACGGTTCATGTTGTGGGTG
>JAKSDQ010000051.1 GCA_022360015.1 Cytophagales bacterium | reverse complement strand
GCTCGATAATTCTCACTTCTCAAGTACTTGTTTCTTTTCTTAATAGCCGTCACTTCAGCTATACTTTCTTCTACTTCACCATAATTTTTAGTATACTCTGTTTCCTCGTGCTTCACTACTTTTCGCTTAGTAATTTGTCTTCCTTTGATGTATCTGCAATAACTGCGATAATCGGCTCTTACCCTCGTGTTTTCTGTGTCATAATTCGCGCGGCCTCCTTTTATGAGTCGGTTTCCCAGAGTTTGCCAAGGTAGGGCCTGTATGTTAGCCACAACTTCGCCCCCTAAAAGTAACGTTTTCCAATTCTTTCCTCTGACGAACTGGACCTCCACTTGATCCACTGCTATGTGTCCATTGAGTCCAGTAATTTCCAGTCGAAAATCGATTACTGCAGTCCCAACAATGTCCAGCAAGTGACCTCCGGCATCCATTATTCTTGGGAGCTTTCCATTATAGTTCAAAGGCTGCATTCTGATTCCCGGAGGAAGGTGATTCTCGACACTTCCTGTTGTTCTCGTCGCCCCACTATCCAGGATTCCATGGAGTCTCATCCAGCTTTCTCTCTGTGGAGAATAGGCGAAGGTCTTGACTGCGAGTGAAGCTCTCCTTTCTTTCTTCCAGCGGCTCTTCCGACACTCCTCATCTTCTAAATTGGCAATCATATCTTCCATCTTCAGTTGTACCACGTCTAAACGCAGATTATCTTTCAGACGGTCGAGATCCGTCTCCTTTAACAGGTGCATTCTGTGTTTCGTCCTGGGGATTTCGAGTTCCGTCAATTCTTCGCACATGACCTTCTTGCCTCGTTCCCTCTCTCTACTAGTCCACGAGGGTATGTCCATAGTTTTGGTAGTGGTCAGACGGAGCCGGAAACCCGCAAAAGCTCGCAATATTGTAGAATTCAACATTCGTTTTGTTTTTGTGAGAATCTGCGCTTTCGGTGTAACAGCCACTGTCGTTCTTTGATGGGTTGCAAATTCCCAATACCATACACTCCCGCCGTAACGTCGAGGATCTGTATCTCTTCCGGCGTCCAGGTGTCGTCCTCCTTGTGCCGTTCGCTATTTCGCCCAGTAACTTCAGTAGACCACTCCTTAGGCTCTTTCGGATCTATCATTGGGCATGACATTCCCCTAGTGTGTTTATGTAACACACGGGCTGCAATTTTGTTGTTTTCTTCTTCTTGTTCGAGATAACGCATTACTAGTTCCGGAATATCCTCCATCATAACACTTAAAGGCTCCCATGTCGCTTGGGTTTGCGGGAAGCCCCTCCACCAAATCTTCAACTCATATCTATACTTATTCAAGCGGATTCCGATCATTCCTTCAACTTCCAAATGCCCACCATTCAGGACAAAAGCTCGCTTCACTTCTTCGGTAGGCTCATAATGTTTCCCGTCGTAATAGCGTAGTCT
>JAKSDQ010000006.1 GCA_022360015.1 Cytophagales bacterium | reverse complement strand
TTATCTTCCCCAGGTGTGGCTACAGTAGTCGCACCACTATCGTCATTGTCGCCGTCATCATTGGTTCCTTCTTCTTCACCATGATCTTTTTCTTCGGCTGCTGCATTTTCTTCTCCGCCCGTTTCAAAAACGATAGATGTAGCTGATGATGTTATTGGCACTGGAGGTGGGCTGGCAACTTCAACAGGCTGTGGTCGTGGAGCTTTCGATGACTTCAATTCCTGTGTTTTTCCGATGATTAGTGATTGATTTGGCAAGGTCGATTTCTTTGTACGTGTTCTTAGCGTTCTCGTGGGGTTGAAGCCATTCTGTTTGTAACTCGCTAATGAGGGCCACGACGTCCTCATTATCCGTGTAACACCAAGGTTCGCGGATTCACGAATTTATATCCGGTTGTTAGTTTCGGGTTACCTTTAAAACCTAAGAATAACTCATGACGAGTCTTATTTCCTCTGGAAGGTATCGGCAAGTTGTTGATGACCGAAGTAACATATGTAGTTCACTACACAATTGTCGTAGGATGCGCAATAGGTTTTTGTTGCGGTTCTCGACACTTCCGTTGGTCCAAGGCGAGTAAGGCACGCACATCTCGTGTTTTCCTTTAAAGGCCGGAACAGCATAGGCCATTAATTCATTGGCAAAATGGCTACCCTTATCAGTCACGAGGATGAAGTTCTCCACTAGACCAAAAGCAGCATTCCACTCCATCAAGCCCATGACGGCGGTCTTAGCATCTTCTGACAATGTGTGCTTAAGATAGGTCTTGCGACTAAATGTGTCTACGATAACTAATAGATGACCGGCTTCTTTGGATACAAAGAGGTAGTCCATTCTCAAGACAGTACGGGGCTTTCGACCCATTAGAATTTTGTGTAACGGCTGACGTAGTATATGCGGATATCTTGTGCAATGAAGACATAAGTGTCTGTAAGCATACATTATGCGCTTGAGGTCTGCCCTCGTTCTGCCAATTATTTGATACTCTTCTAAGACTTCTAGGTCTTTGCCGTAACCAACGTGCTGGTTCTGTATATGAATTGCTACAATTAAATGTGGTAACCGCTTTTCCGTCAATAAAATACGGTTAGCGCCATCACGTTTCAGCTCTTCATCATCCTCAGAGATAAAACCGTCTTCAACTTGCATGTCACGTACAGTGTCTACAGTTATCAAGAAATAATCGCCTTCGTAATAAGGAGACATGAAACTGATTTCATCTTTTAGAAAAAAGTGATTTAATTCACTAGACAACGTATCTCCTTCTTCCGTCGCTTCGACAAGGCGTGAACCTCAGTAATATTGATCAAATCGTCCTTGACGTGCTGGACGATATTGTTCAACTTAACGTCCGCAGAAGGTAAATCGGTTGTATCAGAGGTTGGAGTGTAATTCGGGTACACAAACTCCTTAGCTTGGTTTAAAGAAACCTGAGAATTCATGGAACATTCAGAAGACGTGTCCGAAAGATGATCATGAGGTGAGTTCGTATCCCCAATCGTGGGTTATCGTGATGAGTTTCAGTAGGTTCGGTAACAAAGTTATAGGTGTGTGTGCCACAATCTAAGGTAAAGTCCTCGACTTCGAAGTTAGAATATGCCGTCGTTGTCGAACCAGTTGACGTAATGGTAGATAATGAGCCAGTACGCTTAAAAATATTTTCCCGACGTATCTCAGCTTGCATGGCTGATGGCGTCTTAGTGGTCCATGTTGGATCATAGATACTAAATCCTGAAGCTTCTTCATCGATCCAGTGTAATGACTCCTCCACTACCGCTGTAACTAAACCATCAAGGTATTCCTCTTCTCCAGAGAAATAGGATTGAATAGAATCGAAATCGTATAACAAGTTGGTCCATGAAATGTTGGCCTGAGCTGAAGCAGGATTAACGTCCGAGCGTAAATCCTTATCGTCCGACGTATTTTTGGGTATATTGTTAGTCGATATACAAGTCGTAGAAGATGATCTTGGCTTGTTCGTTGAAGTATCAGCGTAGCCCCAACGAGATAATAAATCTGCAAACTGGTGTTGCTTTCCTGGGTTATGAAAGACCCTAGTCC
>JAKSDQ010000207.1 GCA_022360015.1 Cytophagales bacterium | reverse complement strand
CCATTTTTCATATTTCCTAGCTCAACTTTTTGATCAACTTCATTTGTCTGTCCGAATGGCCATAATATTTGAGATCCGACTCGAAGAAATTCGATTTGTCAAGTACGGCCTTGAAGTGTGAAAAGCATTCAAAACTATACTTCCCGTGGTAACGTCCCATACCACTATTTCCAACACCACCAAAAGGAAGGTTTGAGTTGTTGTTTTGCATAACCGCATCATTGATTCCCCCGCTACCAAAAGGGATTTCACTCAAAAACCTATCTTTAATTTTATTGTTATTGGAAAATAGGTAAGCTGCAAGCGGCTTCTCAAAACTTTTGATGATTTCGAACGCTTCATCGATGGTCTCATACTCCACTACCGGAAGGATCGGACCAAAAATTTCATCTTGCATTACATCATCTCCGAGTGTCACATTGTTGAGTACTGTAGGCTCAATAGTTCGCTCTGCTCTGTTTGTCTTCCCGCCGAAGTGAATTTTTTCCGGATCAATTAATGAGACTACTCTATCAAAATTTCTTTCGTTGATGATTCTAACGAAGTTCTGATTTTCGATGGAATAGTTATGCTTTTTGATTTCATGCACAATTCTCTCAAGGACTTTGCTCTTTATGCTTTTATGAACCAAAACATAATCAGGAGCAAGGCATAATTGACCTGAATTCAAGAATTTTGCCCAGACCATTCGCTTCACACCAACATCAATTGAAGCATCTTTTGTAAATAAGGCAGGGTTCTTACCTCCCAGCTCCAATGTCACGCTTGTAAGGTTAGGAGCTGCTGCTTTGTTTACAATTTTACCAACCTGCGGACTTCCCGTGAAGAAAATCTTATCGAAGCGCTGTTCTAACAGAGCGGTGGTCTCAGGAATTCCTCCTTCTACTACATGCAGATAGGTGGCATCAAAATTCTCATTGATCAGCTTTGCCATTGCCCGACTGGTTGCTGCTGATAACTCACTTGGTTTTAGGATAGTAGTATTTCCTGCCACCATAGAGCCTACCACCGGAATTAATGAAAGGTTGTAGGGGAAGTTCCATGCACCTATCACCAAAGACACACCCAAAGGCTCAGGTACCAAATAGCTCTTGGCAGGCTGATTCATCAGGTTAGTTTTGACTTTACGATGTTTTACCCATCTTCTAACATTTTTGATAGCGATATCCAATTCTTCATAAAGAGGAAAGATTTCCGTCAATTGGTTGTCGTATTTAGACTTCCCAAAGTCCTTGTAAATCGCTTCATGCAAGTCATCTTCATGTGCCTTGATCAGGTTCCTGAATTTCTTCAGTTGCTCAAGTCTAAACTCGACTGAGCGAGTGGCATTACTATTGAAATACTTTCTTTGATCTTCAACTAATTGCTGAACGTCCTGCTCAGTAGTTGTCTCCTTTATCAATGTTTTCATGATCTTTTGCTTTTAATATTTAAAGTGAGATTAGTCTTTAACCTCTTGTTCTTTTCGGATTTTCTTGATGAGTTTTTTCTTAGGCATTAATGGAGCGAAAGAAAGTTCCAGTCGCTGTGAAAAAGGGATTCCGGAAATGATCTCCAACTCACCTTTAATCATGGCGTTATAACCATCCATTGCAACATCTGCTGCGTTGGCCGGCTTTTTATAAATGGCTGTTTTCGCCATGCCTGAGTGTGCTCCGAATCCTGTCTGTGTTGCACCAGGTAACAAAGCAGTTACGGTAACATTCGATTTATCAAGTTCACCGGAAAGCGCATTACTGAAAGAGGTAACGAATGCTTTTGTCGCAAAATATACTGCTTGCAATGGTCCGGGAACCAAGCTAACGGTTGATGAAACGTTTAGAATTTTACCAGCATTTCTTTCAACAAAGTCAGGCAAGAAGTGACGGGTTAATGCCGTTAACGCAATAATATTTACGTGAATCATTGCCAAATCCTGAGACCATTCCCTTTCATGAAATTTTCCCACTCCACCAAAACCAGCATTATTGATTAAATAGTCAATTTCGATGTCATGACTCTTTACCTCGTCATAGATCTCCTGAGTGGAAGACTCTTGAGCCAGGTTTTTGACGATAGTATAGACTTCAACTCCATACTTATCTTCCAATTCTTGCTTTAGGGCTTTTAGGCCTGCTGCATTTAAATCGACAGCGACAATGTCGCCTCCTGTTTGAGCGTGAATATTGGCAAACTCCTTACCAATTCCACCCGCGGCTCCTGTGATTAAAGCTGTGTTTTTCATTTTTTATGTTTGTTAGAATAATTAATGATTTGATTTCTTACTTGCCATATACTTTTACATCATTTAGTTGATCCATAAAAAGAGGTTCTGTTCTCTCCTCTCCCGGCGGTGGTAGGACTTCTCCACACCCCCATACCCAGTTGGAATGGACACCTAAGAATTGCAGCCCTATTTTCGTAGCTGGTTCATGCATTGTGTTTGCCATGGCCATGATGAGTCCATGTTCCAGTTGATCAATAATTTCCTGTGTTCGGTTACCTCCGGTTCTGATATTTCCCAAAAGCATCGCTTTTTTCCCTTGTTTCAAGCGATAGCCGGACAAGAACAGAACGGTGACAAAATTTGAAGGGGCACCTGTGGTAGCGCAGTGAGTATCGGTCACCTCCTTCACCAGTTTT
>JAKSDQ010000183.1 GCA_022360015.1 Cytophagales bacterium | reverse complement strand
CGTCGCCATCGGTATCCACGCCCGGTATGTAAATACCGCCGGTATACCGGCACTGGTTGCCGGAAGCGGCGGTATCGTGGCCGAACAGGGGCCAGGCGCTTGGCGCAACGCCGCCCGTATTATCCACCAGGGCATGGAAGCGGCCGTCGCTGGCGCCGAACAGGACGGTGCCGTCACTGGCAATACTGACAGGTGTGCCAACGGCACTACCGTTTGTGTATGTCCATTTTCGCGTACCGTCCGGGTTAACGGCATGGATCTTATTATCATTGGAGCCGATATAGACCGTGCCATCGGCGGCAAGTGCCGGCGATGAGTCAATTCCCAAAGTGCCTGAACCAAACCAGTAAGCCCACTTGAAACGACCGTCGGGACCGATTGCATGCAGGCGCCGGTCGTAGGCGCCCAGGTAAAGCGTGCCGTCTGTAGCGATGGCCGGTGAGGAAAAAATTACCCTGGCGCCCACGTTGTATTCCCAGCGCAGCGCGCCGTCGGATGAAAACGCGTATAGGCGACCACTGGTAGAGACCACATAAACGCCGCCTTCGGCGCCCAGGGCAGGGGATGCTGTAATGCCGTCATCGACAATGTGAGTCCATTTTTCGCTGCCATCCGGATTCAGTGCGTACAGTGTGCGGTTGTCGGCCCCAAAGTACAGAGTACCGTCCAGCCCAATCACGGGTGAGGTGTCGATGCCCGGCGAGGTGCTCACATGATAGGCCCACTGCAGCGTGCCGTTGGGGTTTAATGCATAAAATGTCCCACTTTGTGAAGCGACATAGACAGTGCCGTCAGCACCGAGAGCCGGCGAGCCGGTTACGGCGCCGCCGGTATCGTAAAACCACTGCAGGCTGCCGTCGGGGTTCAGTGCATACAACCGGCCGTCACGGCAGCCAAAGTATATTGTCCCATTCAGGCTGACCGCCGGTGTGGAGTCAATAAAGCAACCCACGGCATACGACCATTTTTCGGTACCGTCGGGATACAAGGCATGTAAGCGCTGGCTCAAACCGCCAACATACAATGTACCGTCGGCCGCCTGCGCTGCG
>JAKSDQ010000007.1 GCA_022360015.1 Cytophagales bacterium | reverse complement strand
TGTCTTTATAAGGTGAGCAGCTTCTTTAAATAGCCTATTAAGCTTTTTGCTATAGGTATTGGATTTGTTATGTTCCATCCATTAATTAAGAATATGCTTACGGTCTGCTTGAGATCTGAGTGTCCAAATTACTTTTCCAGCCATTCATCAATGTCTTTATCAGCTTCTTTAGAAGAGATAGTTTGACTATTTTTGATTTGGTCACGTGCTTGAGTAATCGCTTCTTTTTGTTCTTGGCTGGTTATGTATACCTCATCATCAAAATCAATTTCAAGTAACCGATAAATTTCATCGAGGACATTTTTATCTTTAATGGTTTTGATTTTATTAATGAGTCTGGCCCTGTCCTTTTCTTTTATTCTAATCATAGCTAAATATACAAAAATTGAAAGTTAATTGATATCTCTTGAAACAACTATTAAGAAGTTGAATTGGAATGAAGGAAATAAAAAAGTGCCGCCCACCATGAACGGATATATGTTCTACATTTTTAAACGTGTCAATCCACAATTCCTTTTTGTCAATTGATTTTGTACACGTTTAACCAACTTTAGTGCCAACAACCTTTATTAAAAGTATGGCAAAAGACTTAAACGAAAGTTGAAAAATTTCTAAGCAACTTGCTGAAATTTTAGTATCTCTCGCAAATCCGCAACAAAAAAGTTCGATATTGATCCCCTCGCCGCTACTATAAATGCCCTATACGCACAGTATAGGACTTTTTTAGTGGTTCTTGTTCTCCCATTGTTCCACATAAGCGATAAATAATCATTTTTCAGGATGAAAATTAGGTTAAGCAGGGGCAAATATCAAAAGCCGAAATATTCCAGCCTTTTTCTTTCCTCCGCGTTCTCTGATTTGGGTATGCTACCGCCCAGGCTGTTAATTTTATCTGCCGGGTCCTTTCATTTAAATATTAGAATTTTATTCTAGATATTCTATCTTGATTTCAGTGGTATCATTTGGAAGTAATTGGCTTGACTTCACCAAAGTAACTTTGATGGGATAGTCATCATCATATTCATACTGATAATTTTCTTTGAGAATGGTGCCATCGGCTAAAGATATTGTTTCTTCTACTATATTGTTTTTGTTTATTGACTGCACAACTTCGGAGGTGAGGACCGGTGGAATAACCTGAAATGGATTGGTTTTGTCATCATATTTAAAATCCGATCTTTTTTCCAGGTCAGGAGATTTCTCATTAGACCATATCTCTGTTATTATATTTCCGCTTGCATCATATTCATATAAAATTTCAAATTCCCCGTTATCAGCAAACACTAATCTGCCTTCTTTGTCATATCTAAATTCCGCTATTATATTTTCCTCTTGTATGACTTTTACTTTGTCATTTTCAATTATTACTTCCTGGGTTTCCTCAAATATTGATTCTAGTTGACAACTTAAAATGTTTTTTTTTCTTGTCATGAATTTCAATTGATTCTCCGAATAATTGTATTTGATCGATAAATTTGAAGTTGTAGAGTCTGGGCATGTTGAGTATGATCTTCTCTCTGAATTCCTCTCACTTAATAAGTTTCCATCATAAACAAAAACCTCATTTTCTTGCGAGATTGCAGTAACTCGCTGTATGGTATTAATTTTTTTTCCTTCAAAACCATTTGTGTTGTGAATAGCAGGATCTTCATCGTCCGAACACGCGGATATTAAAAGTGATGCTAATATGTATGCTAAAAATTTAATGCTTTTCATTTTAATTGAAAAATTGTTTATACTGGTCTTTCATTCAGTAAAGATAGGAAAAATACCTTGATCAGTAGTTACAAAGTTTTTAATATCAGCTTATGTACATTAATGTGTTTCGCAAATTCCTGGAACAAGTAGGATGTAAATTCTATCGTGTCCGTCCTTCCCTACTCAACCTTTTTCTATTGCCGCTTTCAACTCGTCTATGATCCGATGACGATAAACCTCATGTAGCCGTTAAGCCCAGGTCGCATCCAGGTGTCATTAGCGCATAAGTCCGGCAGGAATACTTGAGATCTATACCTATGGGGCCAACACATCTTTGAATTCAATTAAAGATCCTTTAGATTAGGTTGTCATAATTTAAAAATATCCTGAACTGATCCGTATAGCTAATTGTAGCACAAAGAAACCACTAAGCTGATATATGCCAGAAGTTTTTATTAATTCTATTGGAACCTTCCTTCCAAACAATGCAATTGACAATGAGGAAATGGAGGATTTCCTAGGCCGAATAAATGGAAAAGAAAGCCGTATAAAAAAGAGAATACTTGATCAGAATGGTATTAAACTAAGATACTACGCGCTCGACCGGAAACAGCAAAGTACACATTCTAATGCTCAAATGGCTTCACTTGCGGCAAATGCGGCACCAGGGAGAAGCGCCATTGTTCCAGAAGACGTTCAACTAATCTCTGTAGGAACAACTCAAGGGGATTTGCCAGTCCCGGGATTTGCGAGTATGGTGCATGGTGAGCTAGCTACCTCCCCTTGTGAACTTGCGAGTTTTCAAAGTGTATGCGCTAGTGGAATGATGGCAATTAAAGCAGGATTTTGTCAAATTAAAGCTAGGGAAAAAGACAATTGACCCAAGTATGGATTGACTTTGAAACTGCTCTGCTCGGAGTTCCCGTTGTAGAAAAAATCCATCAAGGAAATCTCAGTCTAGAAAATTATAAACTTCTCTTGCTCGATTTACGGCAACAAGTAATTGACGGATCTCAATGGATCTCCAGGGCGGCATCGAACATTGACATTGACTTATTTGAGCTTCGTTCAGCCTTTATTGAACACTCAGCTACTGAACACAAAGATTATCAGTTGCTTGAAAAGAATTATGTCAACCTGGGTGAATCTATAAACAAGATCAGAAGTGGTGAAAAGAACATTGGTAGCGTGGCCCTGTCGTCTTTTATCTTTCAGCAAGCCAGTAAACCGAATCCCATTGATCTTTTGGGTGCAATGTTTATAGTGGAGGGAATAGGGAAACGGTTGTCGGGTTATTGGGGTGAACTGATAAAAGAGCAGTTGAATCTTAAAGATGATCAGGTCTCATTTTTCAGTTATCATGGAGTTGCTGATGAGAATCACTTCCATAGACTTGAACAGGCTTTGAATCATTCTCATATGAACAAAGACCTTGCGATTCAAATTGTGAAAACAGCTAAAACTACTGCCAGACTCTACCAATTGCAACTGGCGGAACTTGGAAACTATTAACCTGAATTTATGAATAATGAATTTGACATAAAAAATCATGATGCCAGGGATCCAAACCCCTGGCTGGCTATGTATCTTGATAGTAGTATCCCCATCAACAGCTCAACAAAGCAAGCCCTTATGCGGGATAACAACAGTAAATCTGCCCGGTATATTCTGCCGTTCATTGCCCTTTGGTCGAAGATCACAATGTTCTTCATTCACATTTTCAAGTTCTTTTTTCCCAGGTTTTTTAATTCATCCAAAAGTCTCCACAGAATTCTAGCATGGGGCCTGCGCAAATTTGTAAGCCCGGACGCTAACCTTTTAATATTCAGACATTTTCATGTTGGAAGCGAAATCTTGGAATTCATAGCCTCCAATGTATCAGGAATTGAAGTTAAAACTAGCCCTCTAAAACCATATGATTTCAATGATGTTAAGGAAGATTTATTTCTCAATCATGATTTGAATCTGTACAACTTTATTATCAACTTGAACAAAGAGCTCAAGACTAAAGGGCTTAATATAACCCAAAATGACAACCTGAATCTGGAAATGATTTCAGAAGATCAGTTCAATCACATCACCTTTCCTAATAAGTGGACTAACATACTTGACTTGCGCTCAGCAATTGAACTATTCACACCATTCTATCAGCTATTCCTGACTGCAAAATGATTTCGTCAGGGCTTCAAATTCTCTTCAGTTGGATGAGACGGTCGCCATATACACAACTCAGATACTTGGAACTCCAGGTCATCTCGTGCTAGTGAACAACAAGCACCCGATGGTTCCAATCTCGACATACAGCGCGGCATACAGGCTTGTATTACATGGACTAGCTTCGGAAACTCTACACGAAATTTTAGTGAATATTAAACTTGGAAGATCGGTCGATGGCGTAATGATACCAAAAGTTCCTTGAAAAATAAATACAGAAAAACGTGCTACAATGAGTAGATTAAGATGTGAGATTTTTAAGACAATAATTACAGCCCCAAATTGGATTGCTTTAATGGTTATAACATGCAATGTCTTTGCCTTTTCCTCAGCGAATAGTTCGTTTAACTCTTTCTTTTCTGTTGATGAGGGGATTATTTCCTCATCAGGCAAATTTTTTGGAATTATGGGGTCAGGCGGGGTTTGATTCATTTATGATTTTCTTGTAGTATTCCTTTATTAAATTATTCGGAATTATCGAGTTTACCCCAGAATTCTTTATTGTGATACCCCAAGGTGTATTGGGGGTATGAGTTAATGCGGATAATTGCAATCCGTCTTTATCTTTATAGTGGTTCCAAACAACAGTACAGAATTCACCTATTTTTTCATCTAATTGATATTCATTCGGCTTAATTATGCCATCATTGTAAATATCAATAAATGACTTGATTTGCCCGCGTCCAAATTTTTTAATTGCTAGATATACGGAGTCTATAACAGTACCCTATCTCCATGCTTCCACAGGTTCTTGAATTAAAGGCCTGTCATTGTAACCTAAGAACCACCCGTGTGTAATATACACCAATTTAAGTAGTTTCATAGGTGTTAAACGCCTTCTTCTATTGATTTGTTGATGAAAAAGTTGGATACTACAAGTGAGGGGTACATCGCTTATACGGTTTAGAAATATACTAGTTCCTACAATTGTTGACGCAGCACAATCAATTCACGTTTAAATATAATATCCAAAAATATGAAATTATCAATAATCAGTTTGGCCTTAGGAATTTACCGATAGCTGTTAGGGCAAGGTGAGCACTTGAATTAGAGAAGTTGTTTAAGCCGAAGGCTCAAGATAACATGAAACTTTCTCCAGGTCGGGACAATAAAGGTTTTGTGAATTCATAAAAGGTTTTTGAGCAAACTAATACCTTAAACTAAGTATCCAAATTATCAGGAATTTGCCAACAAACTTTGTCCCGAGTTAAAGCCATAGAAGAAAAAGTCCCGCTCAAATTAAAGCAGTATTTTTATCGTTTACATTTCTATAATATATTAATTATTCATAATAATTAGCAATATCTGGGTTATCCTTCAAGAACTGGGCCAGGATAGAGGCGGTGCGTGTGTGGTGTTGACAATATTTATTAAACCAGTAAGTGGGTTTATAAAGAAACTAAATGTTTTGTAATTAATTAGTTACCAGTGCCACATCACCTTTTAGATAGGCGTTGATCGTGGCCTTGATTTTTGCTATGGAGGCAGTACTGTCGTAATCACCTTGCAGCATTTCATCTTCCAGTGCAAACAGCTTCATGAACAAGACCTTGCCATCAATTTTTTTCTCAAATTCGAGCGTTTTTTTGACAGCAAATAACTCATCCCAAACCTTACGCACATCATTCCAATAAGCTTGTTTTTCCTGCCACCAATCTTTGGCCGGTTGACATTTATTTTCTTCTGTTTTCGTATAAGTATTCCATCCTTTCTCCCTGGCTATGACTTTGTCAGAACCTTGCCTGACTACTTTACCATTGTCCTGCTCATGTACCCAGCCGTAATCTGTAATTTCATGACGGTTCCTTCGTTCCATTACGTTATAGTCGCTGCGCTTACTGAATTCTCTTCTTGGCAGTGGGGCATCAGCAGTATTTTCCCAATAGCTGCGGCCATCTACGTGCACCCACGAAGATGAACCTTCGTAACGAGGGCTGTCGTCTACCTGATAAACCTTTTGCGTCCATTGTCCCTTAACAGCATCCGGAGTTTTGCGATCGTATTTCCAGGTGTTGTCTTTATAAAAAACATGAAAATCGGTATTCTCATAAAGCCAGTCTTGCCGCCAATGCTTGATAATCATGCTATCTCCTATGACCAACAGGTGTTGCAGTACGATTTTATTTTTGGTTTCTTCTACAGGAAAAACGTATTCCAGGGCGCCAGAATGGTAGTTATCATGAAACTCATAATCCTTTTCTGCTGCAAATGTCTCAGAAAAATTGAAGGAAACATCATAGCAGCCACACATAGCCTTAATCGCTTCTATGTCTTGCTTTTTCTTTTTTTGCGCGTACACGGTCCCTAACGTCAGGCAAAACACTATCAACAATAGAGTCTTCATCAGTATATGGTTTTAAAATTTAGAAAAGTTGCTTTAAGAGATGGGTAATGCCAGGCTATGATTGCCATGTTGGCTAACAGATAAAGCGCTGTCAAAATCAAATCATCTGTTTCATGCGGTTTTAGAAAGAGGTGGAATAAAAAAATGTTTAAGGTCACCGGCATCAAAAATACAGCGCCGAGCAATGCAAGGTACTGGCTTATCAATAAAGCGCCGGAAACGAACTCTACCGCTCCAAGCAGGGGCCAGAAGTATCCTGTCTGCTTCAAACCCTGAATGTAGGCTTTTATTTTTACTACAGAATCGGGCAAATCGGCTGACATTTCTGTTTGTGGCCTAGGTGGTTTAGGAATGAACTTTTGTACACCGGCGTAAATGAACAGACCTCCCAAGCCCAGACGTAGAATGACAATCGCTATTTTAAACATTTGCATTGCTTGAAATTAATTTAGCAATTCATATTTAAGGGTTCCTGCAAAAATAGGATTAGTATGCCGCTCATTATCCTTATATTGCTTACAAACCACACAAATGTAGAAGAGACATAACAATCTATCAATCGCCAGTATTAGTGAAATTGCAATCACTATAAGTAGTGAGTAACACTTCATTCTGTTTTGATAAAAATTCTTACTGAAAATTACAAAATTTCTAATTTATACTCAAAAATATTAATATATTTTGCAAACCTGTCACGATAAGGGCCGATATTAAAACCCCCAGGGCTACAGATTAGCAAGAGCAACTGCAAGCGTCAAACACTGTTGCTTTATTATAACAAAGTTATACACCTTCAATCGTAAGACTATAGAAATCTACACTTACAGGCCCGTTACCGATATGAATTTTATCAAAAATCCATTAGATAGGATTTTGGTAAAATAAATATATACACCACAATGGGTGTATAGCCGATGGTTGACACACACCCGAAACGGTAATTCTTATAACTTCGTTAAAAAAATCCATGGCTGGTTTCATATTCTATAAGGAACACGAAATAGTATTTAACAATAGACAGTTTAATAGCACTATTACTTTTGTTAGTGAAGTCGCCCGTAAAATGGCCAATGAACATGAGCTCGAATACGTAGTTAAGATGGAAAAATATATTGAAAACTATTATTTGGGGATGTGCTTTGACATAGAAGAAGATTTTCCTGAAATTGGAGTGAAAAGGTTTTGGGCAAGTATGTTCTACGAAACTGCCAGAGAAATATTTGAAAGAAACATTGGCATGCACGAATATTTTTTCTGGCAGACACAAAGAATTTATCAAATTTATGGCACCGGTGATCTTTTTAAGAAGGCAGTAAAGGAAATTGAGCCAAAATGGTATCCGGATATTAGAGATTATCGTTAATTTGACGAATGGATTAACAAGAAACAATCAGAGTAGACGTGTGCCAACAAATGCTAAAAATGAATATACGAACTCCGTAACAAACTTCCGGGTCTCGTTTCCAACCGGGTGGTGGACAGCCACATGAATTGATAAATCAGCAGTTTTTACCGCCAGTGATACCCCTGAAACGGGGTATAAAAGGTCACGTCCGTTTGCAACATTCTCAGGAGAGGAACGCTATAAAACACCCATAGAAAAGGTACTTTTCATCTAACCAAACTAGTGACATAAAATCACTAGTTATAGCAATTGACCGACCTTGCACCTAGCATTAGCTTTGTACTATTTACAACCTATCCAAATGATTGAGATGAAGCAATTCACGTTTCCGGTGATCTTCCTATTAATCTCATCCTCCGTGGGCGTTCAACCTATATCGGGGGATAAGTACCCCGGAGGTTATCCAATTCTTTACAGTTTCGATGACCGGTTCTTTGATCAGCATCCTGGCGAAGCATTCGATCCTCACAGCATGCATGGCCAATACAAAAAGGCAAGCCTGGCAGAGAAAGTGGTCCGCATAAATTATGACAGACAGGTCGGGGCCATGCGTGGTTTCCCGGGAAAAATCATCGTTGCTTTGATGAGCGAGGTAAGCGCCTTTCTTTCCGGTACCGGCTCTATGGGCTTGACAGAAAGCGTAAAGATTACGAAGACAAAACTATCATTAAAACGCGGGGCAGGACGGCCCGAAAAAAGGATGAAATCAAATTTATAAAGAACCAAAAAACTGCTATGAGAAGTGCTAAGCTCTGCTTTATGTAAATAAATCAACCAAAAATTAAGATAATAAGATTAGCTATGTATGGAGTAGAAAATGAGAAAGTTGGCTTTAATCCATATTGCTTATTATGTCCTTACACACAAATTAAAAACAAAGAGAATAACAATGGCTTGATAAAGAAAGAATATACTTTCCTGCCGGATTTCGGCACCGGGAAGCTGGTAGCCTATTGGTTTGACGGGCTGGTTGTATGTATGGTAGATGCTTGTTTGAAGCGGGACCTGAAATCCGCTTGTCATGTGACATCTCCGAGGCTGGATCTATCTTACCTCATTGAAGGAGAGCAGATCATAGAGGTGGGTGAAAAGCAAGTGTTAGTCTTTGAAAGCCAGGAAAGTTATATGGTTTATCTTACGAATACCAAAGCAACCATACAATACAATTGCAACAAGTGTTTTCGCGAGGTGCGGATCAGGATAAGTCCGGACTTCGTTAAACATTACAGGCTACAAGAATTATATCCTCCCGGAAAGGGAATTATGATCGAGGACCTTCATCCGAATAGTACCAAACCGATGTGTCCTAAAACCCGAAATATTTTGGCCGAAATGATCCAGGATAAGCAACATGGACTTATCAAGCGATTATTTTTGAAGTCGAAGGTGCTAGAGTTACTGACGTTGCAACTCTGTACCTTAAAGGATGCCCCCCAGGCTAATGCGCTTTCAAAAAAACTATACGAGGTGGCTGCGCTCATTGAGAAAGATGTTACTAAGATATTCACGATCAAGGAGCTTTCAAAGCAAGTAGGCATAAACGACTATACACTTAAAAAAGAATTTAAACGCCTTTTCGGTACTACAATCAACGAGTACTCGACTGATTTAAAAATGAAAGAGGCCAAAACACTGCTTACCATGAGCAACAAAACGATTACTGAAATTTCAGAATTGATAGGATACAAAAATCCTACTCATTTTACGGCAGCTTTTAAAAGAGTAGTCGGTGTTACTCCAAAGGTTTATCGAAATACCTGAGTTCAGGATAAGCAATTACGGTTTATTCATAAGCAACCACCGGCACGAGTACACTCCCCCACTGGCAAAGTCTATGGCTAAAATTCTTTTTTTACTTTTTATTGCGTTTTTGGTTTACCTTGTTGTTTTCTTGTTATCGTCCGGAACGCAATGAATAACCTCACGTTTGTTATCATATGCCCTTGCAATAAACGCCGCGAATGGCCATCTCCCAGAAAAAGTTTTCCTTGATAACGCGCACTACTGCTGAAGTCCGGGTTTTTCACCCCTTTATAATTGACAGATTTGCAATGGTATTGTCCCAGATGTTCATTATTTTAACATTTGTAATTGAAACTTAATGTAAACACCGTTTTTCCTTCTTCCAGGTATTGATCTGGTTTATCTCAAGGGTATAATGACGCTTTTCTAAAAGTTTGTCGGCCTCCTGCATAGCGATATTTTTAAAGCCTTTACGGGCAGGCGATTTTTAGATTTTCGACACGCAATCATTATACCTTCAATTTCTCTCTAAATTCGCCAATGGGATTCTTAAGTATTCCTGCCCATTGCAAGCTTGCGATGGGGTCGGCCAGGTTCAACATTTCTTTGGTGTTTTGAAGTTGTAATCGATTAAGACAACACCTGCCAAACTCCTCTTTAAAGAAATCATACCGCTTAAATTGTGCAGCCAGTTCGGGGTGTTCTTCCCGGTAATGGTGTATACAGTGAGCAACCTGTTCCCAGAATAAGCTTTCAGGACAACCGCCATATTCAACCAGTATGTTAGAGACAAACCTGAAAAAGCCATCAAATATATCTGTAAAAATGTACGATAATTTCATTTCGTCCGATGTCTCCTTGTAAAGGCGTCGGGCATCCCCGGAGAATTCTATGCGATCATTAAATATAATTACTTCTTCAGTAATATCCTTCATAATGGCTTTGACGGGTATGTGGCCTTCCATGACCAGGATCAAGTTTTCGCCGTGAGGCATGAAAACCAGCTCATATTTGTAAAAGCAGTGCAATAAGGGCCGGAGATAGCAATTAAGATAGCTACGTATCCAATCCCGGAAGGTCAGCCCGGAAGCCCTGATCATCTCGATCATCAATGCTTTTCCGGGGCTATCGACATGAAGCAATGCAGCCATAGTCATTAACTGCTGCCCTTCAGTAATCTTAGTTAATGGACTTTCCCGCCATAAGGCAGAAAGCATCTTGTTGTGCGCTTTGGTTTTGCCCAGTGGTTCGTAATACAAATTTCTATAGCCTACAGTAGCCACCTCACTGAGCATTTCAAACCCCACTTTGTTAAGGTATTCATCACCCTGCAGTAATTCGTTTATCCAGGTGGTAATACCCGGAGTGCTCTGCATATAATAAGGCGATAAACCTCGCATAAAGCCCATGTTTAAAATCGATAAGGAGGTTTTTACATAAAACTTCGCAGGGTCGCTTTGATTATAAAGCGTGCGTATGGACTGTTGAGCACTATATCGGCTTGATGATTCTCCCAGAAAGACAATATTTTCATTGGCTATATCCGGGGAAAAAGCATGACTTATCTTATTGTTCCACTGCCACGGATGAACAGGTATAAAAATAAAATCCTGGGGATCCAGACCTCGTGAGCGTAATGTATTTTCAAATTCTAAAATCTTTTTGGGCCCCAATTCCTGCCCGAGTACTTCCCGATAGTTGAGTTGTTCGATACAAGCAAACTGCGCACGACTTTTATGACCGGCTATCCAGGTAATCCGGAAGGGCTGATCGGCCTCAGGAGCATATTTTTTGTATTCTTCGGCGCTGAATCCCAGGCGCCCGTTGTTAGCCACGAAGCAGGGATGGCCTTCCTTCATGGCATGCTCGATAGTTTGAAAATCTGCTGTCACCAGGTCACCTGAGCTAAGGTTATGATAATACTCCTTATAAGCCAGACTGTTAAGTGTGCCTGTTATTTCTTCCATGTAGGTTGGCAGCATTTCATCCGGAATGCCAAGTGTCTCTTTTAGCTCAACGATAAATACCAAAGCATCTAAAGGTTGCTTTGTCTTACCATCCAGCTTTTTAATGCTCCGGACATCAATATGCCAGTGGTCCAAGGCACGCCTGGCAGCCCGGAACCGGTAAGTAACTCCAGGCTTATCTGTGGGCATAGTATATTTTGCCCAGCCATCACTTAGCGCCTGCACGGGTATAGGTCTTATGATAAGTTCATGAGCAAACTCACTGATCGCTTTGCGAATATGCGCCCTGTTTACCCTTTCCCAAATGGCCGCTTTTAAATGTCCGGGCTGTTTTCGTAAAGTGTCCATCTTCGATCAGGTCAGGGTTACTTCAAATTTTCTAAGGCGGCGAGATAATCAGCGCGTGTACACCAGGCAAGGCTAGCGGTTTTGCCAGGCAGTTTGATATTTCCCTGGTATTGAAATCCTGCCCGCCTGTTTAGGACATGAATTTTCTCATTCCTGACATCAGGCTCCACTACCACGCGGTCGGTGTGTGGGTGACTGAACATAAAGTCCATGACGGCAGAGAAGACATTCCATGTAAAATCCGGGATTCGTTTTTGGGCAGGAGCTACGAGAATATGCATGCCGTAATCACCGGGTTGCACCTCGTAAAATTGACCGATCATATCTTCCGAAGCTTTGTAGCGCTCCATCATAAAGATGGTGTTACCATTCAGCAGTCCAAGGTAAATCTCGTATTGATCCCGTGTCAGTAACTCTTTATGGGCTTGTTTCACCTGCTCCAGGGAAAACTCCTGCATACCCCAATAGACGGCATACGGTTGTATCACCCAGCCATGGATGGTGCGCATGTCATTCTCCAGGTCCAGCGGACGCAAACGGATTTCCCCTAAGCCAGGCACCTGCTTTGCAAAGGTAACGGCTGAATCAGTGTACAATCGAAGCATTACAATACAACTATTTCAGATGCCACTTTTTTAAAGGGAGCGATCGGGTTGCCCAGGCGGCCTGCGAACTGAAGCAGGGCAACCGGATCATCGAGATCGATCATTTGCTTATGGTTATTCAACTGCAAGCGGTTGAGACATGAGCGTTGAAAATCTTCTGCGAACAGATCGTATCTATCAAACTTGTCTGTCAATTGAGGATATCTTCGTTGGTAGTTATGAATGTTCTCTGCCACGAGCTTCCAGAAATTCTCTTCCGCGTATCCGGCATGCTCTTCCAGCAGGTGAGACATAAAGCGGAAGAAACCATCGAAAATGTCTGTAAATATCGAAAGCAGCTTAACATCTTCAGGTACGGACACGTACATTCTTTTCAACGGTCCGGGAAGCTCCACATCCGGGTTGAGAATAGCCGCCTCTTCGGTAATATCTTTCAATAATATACTGCGGGGTACATGATTTTCCATTACCATGATAA
The DNA here is from genome assembly GCA_022360015.1 of Cytophagales bacterium. GTDB lineage: Bacteria > Bacteroidota > Bacteroidia > Cytophagales > Cyclobacteriaceae > Agaribacillus. The sequence continues at coordinate 73,782 of JAKSDQ010000007.1, read as the reverse complement.
TATTCTCCCCATGAGGCATAAACACTAAATCAAAGTGATAGAAGCAATGGACTATCGGGCTTAGATAAGCCTTGAGGTACTTTCGCAACCAATCATCTGTCGATAACCCGGAGGCCTTGATGATCTCGGTCAACAGCGCTTTTCCCTCATGATCGACATGGAGAAATGCAGCCATAGTCATAGGAGTCTGGGTTTCTTTTATAGCCCCCATGGGGCTTTCACGCCAAAGCGATGCGAGCATTTTATTGTAATCGTTATGCGGGCCAAACTCTTCGAAGTACGGGTTTTCATAACTGACCGAAGCAATTTCACCGAGCATGCTAAAACCGGTTTCTTTGATAAAAGGATCATTGTAAAGAAGTCCCTCCAGCCAGACTGCCATTTTAGGTGCAGTGCCCAGATAATACAAAGGCAGCCCCCGCATAAAGCCCATGTTCAAGATGGAAAGCGCTGTTTTGGTATAGAATTTATGAGGGTTCGAAATGTTGAAAAGTGTCCTGATCGATTGCTGCGCAAGGTATTGGTCAGGCCCATAGCCCAGGCATACCAGCTTTCCTTTGGCAATCTCCGGGGCAAATATATGGGCCAGCTTGTTAAACCACTGCCACGGATGCATAGGAATAAAGTAATAGTCTTGCGGATCGAAACCTTTATCACGGATCACCTCTTCAAAAGAACTAATGGTAGCGGTGCCAAGCTCTTGTTGTAACAGGTTTTCGTACGGCAGTTTTTCAATGGCTGCATAGACAGTTTGATCCTTATGGCCAGCGAGCCATAACAGTGAGAACGAATTTCCTGCCTCAGGAGCATAAGACCGATAATCCCCGCTATCGAAACCAATACGGCCATTGTTAGCGACAAACCCGGGATGTCCTTCTGTCATGGATTGCTCGATAGTTTGGAAATCTGCATGCACAAGCTCCTCCGAAGCCGGATTGCCTTTGGTGAATTTAAAGACACTTCCCTGTAAGGTACTTATGACCTCTTCCAGGTAGGTAGCGAGCGTGGCAGCGTCTATGCCCAGTTGTTTTCTAAATTCTTTGATAAACAGTATGGCATCAGGTGTTTGCTCTTTATTGGTAACAACCTTCCTGATCGACGCGGGATCAATCCAGAGGTGTTGCATGGCCAAGGGCCTGGCATTGAACACATAGCTTATGCTTTCATCATCAGCAGTAACCTTGTAAGCATTCCAGCCGTTTTCCAGTTTTTCTTGGATGACAGGTTTAATGAGTAGCTCATGGCTGAATTCACAGAGGGCTTTTTTAATTAACAGTACATTAGCCTGGTCCCAGATGCCTGGCCGAAGGTGTACAACAGCTTGTTGTGGCGAAACTGTATTGTCAAGTGTATTCATAGCACTTCTTTTATTGAATTTTTGTAATGACTTAAATTGTTGATAGCGTTTCCTGTTAAGGAAAGCCAGTTGGGCGGTTTTATGGGGCAATTCAACCACTTTATCCAGTTGGAAGCCAATGCGTTCACAGATGGCAAACATCTTTTTATTTCGAATGTCCGGCTCGACCAGGATCCTTTCTACAGCAGTGTCCTCAAAGACGAAATCAGCAATGGTCTTGAACATATACCACGTAAAATTTCTGACCTTATTTTTACCCGGCGGTGCTACAATAACATGTATCCCACAGTCTGAATTTTGAGCCTCATAATAATCGCTGACCAAATCTTTTTGGGGATCGTATCGCTCCAACAGGAAAGCAGGTGCTCCGTTACACAGTCCTATAAAGACATGATAATGGTCAGGGGCATCGAGTCGCTTGTATTCTTCCTTGACATCCTCAAGGGTAAAGTCTTGCATACCCCAAAAAACTGCATAATCCTGCGTAACCCAGTCATGGATCATGGCTACATCATGCCCAAGATCGAGTGGTCTCAGGCTTACTTCGCCCAGGCCGGCGTAGTTTTTAGAGAATAGATGTTTAAATAAAGCTTTCATACGCCCCGGGTCTTTGGTAATTGTTTAATGCCTGTCTTCACATCATTACTAAAAAAGATACAGTAAGTACCCAACGAGACGATCACCCCTGACAGGGCTACATAAAAAGGGATTTGTAGTCCATGGTTATCCACCACATGCCCCACAGAAAAGGAGGCGATTAATACACCGAGGTTTTGAAAAAAGTGGACCTTACTATAATCAGTTGAGTAGGTTTCGGGCGTACTATGCTGAAAAAGCAGCATATCAAACCTGACATCAGCCTGGAAAATCGCCCACCCATAAATTATACGACCTATAATGACCAGTACGGGTACGGAAGAACCTTGCAACAACAAGCCTGCTATTCCCAAAAGTAGCGCTAGTATAATAGCGTTGGCTTTAATTGACATGCCCCATCTTTTATTTGCCCAAAGCGCCAAAAGGGCAACAAATCCCGGTATGGCATAAATAGCCCCTGAGATGAACTTGCTGTTAGATATGGAGATGCTTTCCCAATACCTGGAGAAAAAAGGCCGGATCAGGAAGTCACTGAAAAAGAGCACAAGTGTGATAAGGCCTATTTTAATGATATAGTTTTTTGTGGTCAGGCTGCTTGCTTCCGCACCGGAAGCTACGATGATTCTATTCGTATCAAATTGTTGATTCGAAAGCAGGTAGATACTGGTTCCCATAAGGACAAAATCACCGATGGCCATAATAAGAAAGGCGTACTCAACTGAAATAAAATCAACGGTAAGACCTCCAATGATGGCTCCCAGGATACTCCCCAGATGTACCACGACCGAAAGCAGCCCGATCGTATGACCGTGTTCTTTTTCAGAAATGATCTTGAGGATGTAGGGGTAAACCAGTAAATAGCTCCCCTTGAAGAGTATCATGATGAGCGAAGCTGTCCAGAAATTGACATAAGCGTCGGTTTGATAGCAGTAAAGCGCCAACAGGCCGGCAATCATCTGTGTGAAAACCAGGATATGAAGCTCGGCCACTTTTTTCGATACTTGTGCCCAGCATGGGAAAGAGATCATAATCATAAAGCAAATGGCTGCAAAATAATACCCCACATGGCGGGGATCTGTAATGCCAAAGCGCGCTTCAAAGAATTGTGGGTAGAAAGGGTGCAACAAATAATCGCTTACTACGGCAATCCATGTCATCCATATTAAAAATGATTTTAGCTTCATCAGGCTTCCACCTTTTCTTTGATGAAAATTTCCTCCTCGTCGGACACCTCAAACTGCTGGGCGGCGATCTTTCTTTCCAATGGGTAGTATTCTTCGCCGGTGATCTCCCGGATAATGGTTGCGTTACGATAGCATCCCATTCCGAGATCGGGAGTCACAAAACCATGGGTATGCAATTCGGCATTCTGGACAAATATTTCATGGCCCTTTGTGTCAATGCTATAGTTGCGGTCGACCTTATAGCGATTTTTGTCATCCCAGGCAATGCGGTCTGAAATGCCCCGGATAAAACCAGGAGTCTTGTAACCGTAACCTGTTGACAAGACAAGTGCTTCTGTCTTGTGCCGGTAATATTTATCCTGCTCTACCTGGTGAAGTTTAAGATTAAATTGGTCCTGATCATAATCCGCATCGACCAGTTCTGAATTGGTACGTAACTGTACTTCAATGTCATGGCTTAAACGTTTCGCATAGATCATGTCAAAAATATCCGCAATCAGGCTCTGGTTGATACCTTTGTAAAGGTGTTGCTGTTCTTTTAGCAATGCATCTCTTTTCGATGGCAGCAGGTTGTAGAAATAATCTACGTATTCCGGTGATGTCATCTCCAGTGTAAGCTTGCTGTAATCCAACGGAAAGAAACGCGGTGAACGTGTGATCCAATTGAGCTTATACCCGTAAGTGTCGATCTCTTTCAAGAGATCGTAAAAAATTTCTGCGGCACTTTGACCACTGCCTATTATAGTGATCGATCTTTTAGACTGCAACGCTTGCTTGTGATTGAGATAAACAGAAGAATGAATGGCCTTGTTTTTCAATGACTGGCAGCATTCGGGAACTATTGGACTCGTACCCGTACCCAATACAAGCTTCCTGGCCTTATAAATGAGAACTTCGCCCGATTTGATGTTCCTGGCTGTAACTATGTAGCATGCCTCCGGATCACTGTATTGTACCTGTGATACTTCAATCCCAAAGTGTACATTCGGTAATTTTTCGATAGCCCATTGGCAATATTGGTTATATTCTTTTCTAAGCAAGAAAAAGCACTCGCGGATGTAAAAAGAATAAATGCTGCCCTTTTCCTTGATATAATTCAAAAAGCTGAAGGGGCTTGTGGGATCGGCCAGTGTGACCAGGTCTGCCATAAAAGGTACCTGAAGGGTGGTGTCCTGTAGCATCATCCCCGGATGCCAATCAAAATGTGCTTGTTTGTCGAGAAATATACCTTCCAACTTGTCTATAGGTGCAATAAGGCAGGCAAGGCTCAAATTGAACGGACCAATGCCCACAGCCAGAAAATCCAGTATTTTATTTGTATTTGACGGCATAGTGTCAGTATCTGTTAATAGCCTTGTATTCCAGGCCTGTTTCTTTTATCATTTTAAGGATGTTCATTACATCTTTTATGGTTGTGGCCGGATTGAGAAAAGTAAACTTCAAAAAAATACTTCCGTTTAACTTTGTACTGGCGATAGCCGCCTGCCCGGAGTTAAACAGTGTATTCTTTATGTATTTGTTGATCGCATTATGGACCTTTTCATGCGCAACCACAGGAGATTTGAAGCGAAAGACCATGGTACTCAGCTCAGGCTTATGCGCTACTTCAAAATGCGGATCGGCTTTCAGTGTTTCATAAACTTCGAGTGCAAGCAGGTGTACTTTTTCCAATGAGGCAGCCAATGCTTTTCTACCTGTAACCTTTAGTGTAAACCATAGCTTCAGCGCGTCAAACCTTCGGGTTGTTTGAATGGATTTCTCTAAGAGGTTGGGCTGATCTGGATTTTTACTATCTAACGGATTCAGATAGTCAGCGTAATGCGAAACATATCGAAAATGCTTTTGGTCTTTTAGCAGAAAAGCACTGGAACTGACCGGTTGAAACAAGGTCTTATGAAAGTCAATGGTCATGGAATCTGCCTGGTGGGCGGTATTTAGCAAATGCTTGTGCGTATCCGTCAGCACATAGCAACCGCCGTAAGCACCATCCACATGTAACCACATATCATACTGTTGTGCAATAGGGGAAATATCGGCTAACGGGTCGAAGCTTCCGTAATCTGTTGTGCCCATCGTAGCAACTACTGCTATAGGAATATTCCCCGCTTCTTTTTCTTCTTTAATGGACCGGGCCAGTGCTTCCGGTTTTAATTTCATACGCTCATCCACCTTAACGGGCACCACCGAATGGTAGCCCATGCCAAGCAAAGCAGCATTCTTTTTAATGCTAAAGTGTGCTTTTTCAGAACAGAAGATCCTGAATTTGTTCACAACATCGGACCAACCATTTTCTTTAATGTTCAAGCTAAAATGTTCAAAAGCATAATGGTCCCGGGCCATAAGTTGGGCCATGAAATTAGACTGCGTACCACCACTTGTGAATACGCCATCGGCTTGTTCACCCAATTTCATTTCATGGCATATCCACCGGATCACTTCCTGCTCAATCAAAGTAGCAGACGTGCTTTGGTCCCATGTTTCTACAGCCGTATTGACGGCCGAGGCTATCAGGTCCCCCACTAAAGCGGCAATCGTCACCGGGCAGTTAAGATGAGCAACGTAGTCAGGATGATGAAATGAGATCGCATGATCCAGGTAAAGCATCTTAACCTGCTCAAGCGCATCATCGATGGTGAGTGGATACTCCCGGTCTACCTGAAGCAGGTCTTGTTTAGACTTTAGCATTTCGGGTTTTTCGCCGCTATAAAAGCGATCATTTTCCAAAAACCGGTTGATCTGGTTAACAGCCTTCCGAATGGCTTCACTATATGCATACTTTGATTGTTTTCCAAAGAAATGATGGGTTTCAGTTATCTGATTGACAGTTGACAACATCGCTTATTTTAATTTGGTCTTAATAAATATTAAGCAAAAGTACAGTACGCCTTCACCATCATTATGACGCTATTAGGAGAAAAAATGACGTGATTATTTGCCCCGGAACTAATACGCTGAGACTGAATAGAAAATAATTGCGTTTACCATCAACTTTTAAAAAAAACTTAAACAGCTTTGTAAAACCGCCGAAAAAACTTTTTCCAATCAGAAAATAAATTGTAAAAACGGTTGTGGCTGAACAGATGGCTCAAAGAGAAGATGTTACCGGTTAAACTTCGAAGAAGGTATACAAAAAACAGAAGAAAATTCCAGGGATTATTGCTATTGATTTTGCTTTTCTCATACATTGACAACTTGCAAAATTATTGGCATGGCCAGGCAGTGCAAAAGGCAGGCCACCGAAGTGCATATACCTGTTTTGTCAATGGTAAGCGTATTCTTTTTGGTCATAAATATGTGTTGCTATTCTACAACTCCAATGGCTGCTAATGTCTCTCCTGCATTCACAGGAGGCGTTCCCAACATATAAAGTATGATCCCACTGCTATCCGCATATACCTCTTCTATGGTTTTATTAAAAAAATCCGTGATATAGCCTATTTTCATCCCTTTCCGTACAAATGTACCACTTGTTTTTAAAGGATAGAATAAGCCTGTGTGATCACTGATTATATAAAATCTTTCATCTATGAAGGCTATTCCTTTTGACAGAATAGGAGTTCCTTGAGTCATTTGCAGGTGATTCAATAAGCGCTCAATGCCTTCAACAATCTTTTCCACAAACCTTTCCTCAACCCTACCCAGTCTTCCGCATTCTATGTCTGCAGCAGGTATTCCTCTTTTGAAAGCCTGAGCAGAACAATAAAGGCTCGGCAACCCTTCTTTCATGTAATCCTTTTCGGTGGTTTTTAGGACAATTACATGATCAAACCCCAAACTCATGGCTATTTCCCTGCCCTTCGCTGAAATACCCGGTTTTTCATCATGTTGGTAATAGGCCACATAAGGCATTAAATCTTCGGGGGCGTCACCACTATGCATATCGACAAAATAATTACAACGAGGAATGACTTTTTCCGATATAAAATTTGCGATGCGTTCTGTGATTGTTCCGTTCGGATTGCCTGGAAATGAGCGATTCAAGTTTTTTTTATCCAACGGATTTATATAAGGAGACCTGCCCAGAAAGCTTCCTACGTTGGCGGTTTGAATAAGAATCACCGTGCCTGTGAGCGCCTGGGGGTCAATTTTCTTTATTAGTTTCTGGCCGGCGAGAATGGGGGCATATTCGTACCCATGAACACCCGCTGTAATACCTAAAACGGCCCCGTTTTCTTTACCATGAAAAACAGTGATGGGAACAAAAGTTTGGTTTTGTCCATCTGAAATATTTATGGTAAAATGACTTTTTGTACCCGGCAATAGGGTTTTCCCATTAAATTCAAAAGGGGTTTGTCCATTGAGTCCGGACCAAAAAGCACAGCTAAGCAGTAAAATCAGTATTTTATTCATCTGTTGACAATTGAATGATACACTTCACCTGGCGTCCCGGATAAATTTAGGTCGGCAAACGCCTGGCTCATGCCGTATTTTTTAGTTAAGTTTATTGCCTGTAGCATCTATCAATGATTAATGTTACATGCCCCTCCACAAATGCAACAGCATTGCAAATATAACAGGAAGTTTTAAACGTAAAACATTTGCGTTTACAATTTTATCAGAAAAGTACATTTTCCGGATCGGCTTCTAATGATCGCTTTCTATGAATAAAAATCATAGGCCACTTCACCCATTCGATCAATTGATTGTTTTTGATTTCCCAGTCCCAGGGCACGAAAAACATGCCGATGTGATACATAATCAGCATGTCAAAAACGATTACCCTGATCCGGTCTATGTCATACCTTCTATCCATTTTTTAATGATAAAGATATTAAAGATCGGCATGCAGTTGCATCATGTTTGATGAAAAGTCAAAATTTCCGTGTCCACGCCTATTTACAGCTAACATACCAATACCTTTATACACATACATTTATTGAATTTTATGCTGTTTTCATTATATGAAATGGGATGAGACCTATTTCCCGGGATGGATTACTCTTTAAGAGACATCCTCATTGAAGGTTTTCAAATGACTGGTGAATTTCCACCCGACAGATTTTTGTTGGGTGGTCCATAGTTTGGTATACAAACCGTTTTGCTGCAGCAAGGCTTCGTGTTTCCCTGATTCTATGAGTCTTCCTTTGTCCAGCACCAGGATATTGTCAGCCTGTCGTATGGTGGCCAGTTTATGGGCGATCACAATCACGGTTTTATGTTTCACCAATTCGCTGATAGCATCCTGAATGTAGATCTCGTTCTCGGGGTCGAGCGAGGCAGTGGCCTCATCCAGCAAAACAATGGGGGCATCTTTCAGCAGCGCCCGCGCTATGCTGATCCGTTGTTTCTGTCCGCCGGAAAGTTTACTGCCTCCTTCTCCCACTTTGGTATTCAAACCTTTGGGTAAAGTGTCTGCAAATTCCAATACCTGGGCTTTTTGGGCAACCTGATGTATTTTTTCCGCCCCGGCATGCGGATTCCCTATCCTGATGTTGTTGTAAATGCTATCATCAAAAAGGTACACATCCTGAAACACCTCACTAATAAGGCCGTAAACAGTGGTGGGAGACATATCCTGTAAGCTGATTCCTCCTATGCTGATTTTTCCTTTCCGGATATCCCAAAAACGGGCCATGAGTGCGGTGATGGTTGTTTTGCCCGATCCGGACGGACCCACCAGGGCTGTCATGGTGTTGGCTGGTGCATAAAAACTAATGTCTGTCAGCACCTTTTTTTCATTTGTATAGCTGAAGTCTACGTTCTCAAAGCGGATATCGTAAGATTGAGGAGTCAGGTTTTTACCCACTTCCTGCTCTTTTGACTCAAGCACTTCAATTACCCTCCGCAGGCTCACATTCATGTAGCTTAGAATGGGGTATTCTACCATAAGTATTTTCATAGGTTCGTACAACCTGTAGCCAATAATCAGGAAAGCAATGAAAGTGGGAATGCCTAAGGTACCATTGGTAAAATAGTACAGGGCCAGCCAGATCATCAGAATAAAAAATACTTCGAAAACAACTCCTGCCGAAAGAATAACAGGTCCGGGGATGGCTTCCACCCGTATGCTTTCCTTCCTTAGATCAACCAGGGCTTTGTCCAGAGACCGGAAGCGCTCACCCGTCATTCCGTAAGATTTAATGTAACGGATACCCTGTACGTATTCCAAAAACCTGGCACTGGTAGCATTGCGGGCACGGATGTGTTTTTTGCCGTATTTTTCTACCAACCACTTGCTGAAACGGATCAAGGGGATGGCTATCGACAGGGCCACAATGAGTGTGGTTGCCAAACGCCAATCTATGAAAATGAGAAAAGCAGACAAGATAACCGTGCCAAAAAGGGCATTGGTGATGTTAGTGACGCTGTGCCCGAAAATGTTTTCAAAGTTGGCCACATCTTGTAATACGATGGATGCCAGGTCTCCGGGATCGCGTTTTTTGTAATAACCAAGTGAAAGTTTTTGGAGTTTATTGCCCAGCGCCAGCCTTATTTTACGGCCCATTTCATAAGTGGTCAGGTTAGAGCTAAGCATAGCTTTTTTTGCCACGTAAATTTGCCCCCTGAACAGTAATGCCATGCTGCCAATCGTTATCCAGATCATTTGAATATCGGGCACCTCTTCAAAAAGCTCCCATAAGACCACCAACAAAATTCCGCTGGGTGCCGCTATGAACATGCCATGTACCCATTCCCAAAAGACGGCCCTGATCACGCCCGGTTTGTCGTATTGAAAGACATATAGTATGTTTCGAATCATCTTTTTAACAGTCTTGTAGCTTACGATGACTACCAGCTTCTTCAAATTGAATGGTGGGATTACGATGAAGATACAATGGATAGTTTTTCAAAGTTACTTTAGTATATTTTAAATTCTTTCGCCCGGATATGCGCATGCCACATCTTTGCATATAGTTTGCTGTGAGCCAATAATTCCCGGTGTGTTTTTCCCGCTTTTACCCCGTTGGTTCCAAAGAGTATCACCTGATCCGCATCGGTAATGGTGCTTAGTCGGTGGGCAATAATAATTACAGTTTTGTTTTGAATGAGCCGGCTGAATGCCTGCTGGATGAGGTATTCGTTTTCAGGGTCGCTAAATGCGGTGGCTTCGTCCAGAATAAGGATAGGGGCATCTTTTAGAATTGCCCTGGCGAGTTGGATCCGTTGTTGTTCTCCCCCGCTCAGGTGCACGCCAAATTCTCCAAACCTTGTTTGATAACCCCGGGGCAGTTGGCTGATAAAGGAATGGCATTGGGCGGCCCGGGCGGCCTCTATGATTTCCAGCCCGGATTTATCCATCCCCATGCGAATGTTTTCATAGATTGTTTCCTGGAACATAAAACTGTCCTGGAATACGTAAGAAACCTTCTTCATCAATTCTTCCACCGGAACAGTGTTGATATCGACCCCTCCTATCAGGATTTCACCTTCCCGGATATCCCAAAAGCGGGCCACCAGTTGGGCCGCAGTGGATTTTCCGGTACCGGAGGGCCCCACAAATGCTGCAATACTGCCTTCGGGGATGGTAAAGGAAACTTTATCCAATACCTTCACGCCATGTGTATAGGAAAAACCGACTTCTTTAAACCGGATATCGAAGTGTTGAAAGGATGGCCGGGTGGTTGATGAAGTTTGTTCTGTTTGTTGCAGAATTTCGTCCATGCGCTGTACACCCCGGTTGATCAGGGTAATCTGCATGCCCATGTTAGAAAGGGCAAATACAGGCTTGATGTAACCCACTCCTAAGATCAAAAACAGTAATAAGGTAGAAAGCGAGATATCATTTTGCAAATACAACCAGGTGCCTAACAAGAGAATGGGCAAGGTAGCATTACTGATAAAGCTCATAAACACAGCAAAGGGTGGCGAGCTATTCTTCATCCACAATTTAGCCATACTGTCATACTCATTCACCGTTCCGCTGTACCGGTGAAAACTGTCGGCCGTTTGTCCGAAAATTTTCATGACAGGCATCGCTCGCACAAACTCTACGATGCCGCTGTTCATGTCCTCCTGCGCCTGATGGTACTTTTGCATCATTTCTTTGGTATCGGGTGAGCGAAAAACCAGAGGCATCCAGATTGCGAGCACCAGCAAGGGTACAAAGCTGACGGCCGCCAGGCGCCAGTCCACGTAAAAAAGGTAGAGAATGGTTACGACCGGCAGGGTAAATCCCTTTACAAAATCAGGTACCTGGTGAGCAATAAAGTATTCAATCCGCTCTATGTCATCACTTACAATTTTTTTCAATGCCCCGGACGGGTAGGCACTGATGAAGCCGAGCGATAATTTCCCTAATTTGGCGGCTGTTTCTTTTCTGAGGGCGTACAAAATATGGAATGCCGCCACGTGCGAGGCCATTCCTGAGGCATAAAGCAAAGCATAGCTGCCTACCCCTGCTGCTATGGCCCATAGCAGGTATTTTTGTATCAAAACGGTATCTAATGGTGGCTCAACGAGTTCTTTGATAATGTAATACACCAAAATATAGGGTACCAGTGCCAGTCCTGCGTGCAGTATAGCCAGGAATCCGGATACAATGAGGTGGTATTTTCTCTTACCCGCTATTTGCAGCAGCCTTAATATTCCGTTTTTAGGTTTTTCTTCCATGCTATCATCCTTTTTGTCTTCCATACTTTCCAAAGGTTTTCGTACATTTCGTGCAAGGAAAGAATGGCTTCAGCACCTGGTGTTTTGTCAGATTTACCTAATACATCCGTCTGAAGGCCCACCAATCCAGGCCAATAACGGACCGACTCCTGCGACCACCCGCAACATTGGCTATCCATATTGGTAGTGTTTGCATAGTTTTGAGCACTGTTTTATTATATAAGATGGTCTATTTTGGTGGATAAAACCCATTTTTTTATTTAGAAATAGTCTAAATAGTTGCCTTTACAATGATATGGCATAGGTATCATAATGTGACTACGCAAAATGTAGTTAAAACAACGCAAAACGGAATAAATGACAATCAGGCTTCCCCGGCCAATCCCCTGGTATTCGGTTTTGATGGGTCCATCATATTTACACCATTGGTATTGTCAAAATCGTCATAAGTCATCAAAAGCTTTTTCCCGTCTAATGTATCCGTTTGTTTTACAGGCCCCACAGGTGTTTCATTTCGTTTTTATCTTTCCTTTCCTGTACAGATCCAGGGCATTACGCAACAACCATTCAATGGTCTGAATCGGCAGGTCCTTGTTGGGATTAATTCTGAAAATCTTCATGCGTGTTCGTTTTCCTATTTCTAATGCCGGATGGTCGAGGTATTTTCCTTCGACAAAAAGCATATAAGGCTGATCCGTTTTTTTATCGGTCCAAAGGTAACAGAACATCTTTTTTCTATAGCAGAAGCAGGGCATTCCCCACTTGCGCGTTTCAGTAACATCCCTATCCTGTCCAAGAATAATGCTCCTCAAAGCCAACAGGCAGCTCTTGTTGGGTTCTTCCTGGTCTTCATAGTATTGATCGACTTCTCGTATCATACTCTTGAAGTTATTTTACGGACACTAAAAAATCAACTTCAGCATCAACAGGATTTTGGGCCTTTTCATCGAATACTTCAAAGTCAGCCGTAAATGTCCTTTCCAAATCCATCTTCCATATCTTTGACCATGCATGCACAATCAATCCCCGGGTCGGGTCTCCTTTTGCGGTCATTTTGACGTAGTTTCCACCAGACAATGATTTTCCAATCATACCTGCAGGGACTACACTTAGATTGTCAATTTTACAACCTGGCACTGCCGTGTAGGCTTTTTTCTTCCACTTCTCTTGCTATGTCATCCCACAAATTGATTCTTTGAAGCAATGCGGATTGAGCGACATTTAAGATATCATCCCATTTTTTATCATTATCTCCGCAAAGTTCTTGTATCATCTCAATGGATAAGGGGCCGTGTTCGTCGCCGTCCAATTCGATATGCCGTTCCAGATAATATTTTAGTTTAGGGAAGAGGGTTTTATCTCCTCCACTGGATTTGTTAATTATCTCGATAAACATATCGGGAATCAGGTCTTCCCTGCCGAAAGTAAAGGCAGCAGCAATTTTATGTTCCTCATTGGATTTGATGATGTCGAAGGTAAAACTTAAAAATGACTTTTCAGCCGGTTTTAGTTCAGCATTTTTTAATGAAGGTTCCAACGCATTTATATGATTTAATGAATGAATAAAGGTTAAAATTTTGGCGGTATCCGCCCCGATCTCTTGCATTGCTTCCAGGTACATTTCAAAATGGCTTTTCGGTATTCCATGCTCATTAACATCGCTCTCCTCACCGAGCACTATTTCGTTAATGAAACGTGCAATCTTTGGATTTCCTACGGGTTTCCATGGAATTGAAGTACATGTCAACCGGTTTTGAAGCGCCTTAAGCAATGACATAAAATCCCAAACCGCATAGACATGTTTTTCCATAAAAATGCGGATATCGTCCATTTCGGACAGTAATTTGTATACGTTGTGATTCGTTAAATTAGCTCTGAGGCCTGAAAGTTCTCTTTCGATTAATGCGATCCTATCCATCCAATTTTAGTCTTTATGTGTTAAATACCCTTAAAACACATAATCGCCGTGTTTTGATTTATTTTTTGTTATTTTTTGCTTTTATGCAATGTCGCATAAGAGATTTTGGCTCCATTTATACCACGAGAATTGATCATTTACTTACACAAACCCGTTAGATCGTCTCCATATGTACTTTTGGTCATTGGCCCAGATTTTTGCGCCGCCAATTCAGCTATGAATTGCACTAAGAATCTATTAGATTGGGATGCCTTTAACGAAAACAAGTCCTACTACATAATACTTGGCTAAAAGTGGGGCCATCATAACAGAAAAAACCTAATACGCTATAAACTGAATTGTTTTTTTATGAAAACAGAAATTATACTAACATACAATCCGGACAAAGATCATGTGATTTCACGCGTCCTGCCTTTGAGTAATGATGGTTTTGTGGTATTGACCCGCCAGTCCGATCATTGGAGCTTAAATATCCATGGTAGCTACAACCGGAAAATTGATTTACCAAATGTAAAAAAGACCGACGAGCTGAATAGTTTTTGTTCTCTTTTTAGGTACAAAGATGGATTCGGACTGGCCGAAAGATTTGGAAGGCTCACGCTATTTCCGACATTAAGCTGTGATTCAAAAAGCGTGCAAATCAAACAACCGTATTCAAAAGACAGCCCTTTGCAGCCCTTCTTGTCCGGAATTTTCTACAGGAACTCGGATGATTCATTCGTTTTGGGAATCGAAGATGAGCTATCCCATTTCTTTCCGGCCAAATTTTGGACAAGCATGAAAATTAAAAATAAAAAAGTCCTTGGTTTTAACTTGCCTCAGCCTGACCCGGTACTTGACCAGCTTAGGGTACTGGCCCTCAATAAATACCCGCCAACAAGCAGAAATATTTCAGAGGGTGAATGGTTAAGCATTCAAACTTTTGCAGTGGATACGAGCAGGTTATTGATATATACTAATGGCGGTACAGCTACGCGCAGAAAAAGTGGACCTGAATTTGAATTCAGCATTATCAGTGAATTTGACAAAAATTTTCAATGGGTTGATAACCACATGGTGAAAGAAGGAAAAGTATTTTTTGACACTGACAAAAAGTATTTTATTATTGTATCCCGAAATGATAAAAAACTCTTTGTGTACGATAAGGAAAATTATCAAGTGAGCACCGAGATATCACTGACACCTAAACAAAATCTTGGCACTCTAAAAACAAAAGATATGGTATTGGCTATTTGCGGGGATTATTTATACCTATATGGAAGAGAGGTTCTGAATATTTGTAAGATGTTAAAAGAAACCGGTTCCAGCGTCTAGGCATATTAAAAGCCAATAAATAAAAAGTACTGACATAGAAAATCCATTCATATCCTGTAGGATATGATCTTGTTAAGTTTTGATTTGTTTTCGCATAACTCCGTATCATTCCGGTACACAATTTCAGGTTTTATAGATCACGATCATTTGCCTCTTTGGCAACTGTCTTCAGGTGGCTCTTTGCAGGAGATATTCAGCCAGTCTGTCAATTGCCGGAAAAACATCTCTTCTCATTTTCTGTCTCATCTTTTGTATTGCCCCCCTTTCAATCCCCCAATCTCCTAATCATATAACCGTTCGGTTACGCAAATATTTTCAAAAAAATTTACGTCCCATTATCGAGACAAGCTAACGCTAAGTTTGGATTATCCAATATTTTTTACCGGACCTCAACTCAAGGGAATGGAGAAGAAGATATCATTAAAACAATCGAAGCAATCATCAATCAGCATTGTTACGGAATGGCGCTCGAGAGTAAACTTCAAATATTGCCCTGGAAGCTCGATTTTCCATGATTAACCAGCCTGTTACTATTTACTATGCAAAAAAAGATGAAATGATACCTTTCATGGCTGCACAAGAAATGTACCGGTATTTAAAAAATTTCACATTTAATGAAATGACAATCACTGGCAATCATGCACATATTGAGATCTGTTCAAATGCCTTTTTGAAAGTATTGCAGCAGTATAAGTGAATGGCTTCAGAATTGGTAGGTTTGATAAAGTTTTGAATGGTAAAAATGATTAACTGAGTGGGGGTTGAATATTAATTACAAATGATTTCCAATAAAACTTGATGTGCGTCAGGCAAAGATGTAATTTCACAGCAATTTACGATTAACTGTCAACAAAGAAATAGGAAGCCGTGCTATCGCAGGCTTCTGTTCCATACCCTTCATTTGATTTGGCACAAGAGAAGACTGCGGTAATAACAGACAAAATAATCAGGCAAGGTGACACCTTACCTGGTACCACGGTAATGAAGGAAGAAATGGATAAAGGTGCCAACACTGATACCATAGAGCGAAAAAATAGTCAGCAAGGAAATTGCTTTTAAAGTATGCTATGGGAAAGTTTTTCTCTAATATCCACGAGACAAAAATTCATCACCTCAAAGATTGACAATATGAATCAGAACCCGGATGAAAAATACAAAGCAAAATGGGATAACAGGTATAAAGATCATGAATTTGCTTATGGGAAAGCCCCTAACAGTTTTTTTGAAGTATGGCTCAAAAAATTTGAACCGGGCGCCGTATTGATGCCAGCCGACGGAGAAGGGCGTAATGGTGTTTTTGCAGCACAACTTGGGTGGAATGTCACTTCTTTTGATTTAAGTAAGGAGGGGCAATCAAAAGCATTACAACTTGCCAAAGAGCGTGGTGTCACGCTTCAGTATTTGGTTGGGGAACAAGCGCAACTGGGGCTTGAAAAGGAAAAATTCGATGCGATTGGGCTTATATATGCGCATGTTTCAGCAGAAAAAAAGTCGATTTTTCACAGGGAATTGAATGATTATCTCAGACCGGGTGGAATAGTTATTTTCGAGGCAT
Source organism: Cytophagales bacterium (assembly GCA_022360015.1). Taxonomy (GTDB): domain Bacteria; phylum Bacteroidota; class Bacteroidia; order Cytophagales; family Cyclobacteriaceae; genus Agaribacillus. Next base: position 57,307 of record JAKSDQ010000007.1, on the reverse strand, counting down.
TCAGCAAAAAGCACCTGCATTTCAGGAACCTCGATCCGAAAGTCGGAGGGCCGGATGATCTCAATATGTTGTTTTCCAAATCAGAAATAATGGCTGATTTTGAAAATTATGACATATTAATGCTTGAAGAGGAGGAAATTATATTAAATGAAGGTAAGTATCACAATGGCAGGGGTTCGGTAATCAGATTTGTAGGAAGAAAAACTGCTATGATTTAATTCATTTCGATTCACCTGGCAAAATTAAGCGGGTTCACCCTCGTGGGAGTTATCCAGCCGGACACCCATCACCAGGATGTCGTCTGTTTGTTTGGTGTTGCCTTTCCAGTCTTCAAAGGTCTCATGCAGAATCCTTTTTTGATCGGCCACAGGTTTGTGGTGAATGTCCAGGAGTAGGTTTTTGAATCGTTTTGTCATAAACTTGGCCCCTTCTTCTCCGCCAAACTGGTCCTGGTATCCGTCAGAAAACAAATAAATCATGGTGGGCTGGTCGATCTGTACAATGTGTTTTTTGAAAGTTTTCTTTACTTCACCGTTTTTCTTGTTTTTTCTCAATCCGCCTATTGGGTGGATATCTCCTTTGATTTGAAAAAGTTCATTATTTTGAATATAGACCAACGGATTTTTTGCGCCGGAAAACTCGATCACGCCTTTTTCCCTTCTGTAAATGCATAAGGCCACATCCATGCCGTCTTTGTTTCCGGTGGCCTCTTGCTGCAGCGCTGTGTTGATGGTCTTGTCTAAAGTCATCAGGATTTGATCCGCATCGGCCTCGCCCTGGCTAATGATCTGATTGAGCGAATTCATGCCGATCATAGACATGAACGCCCCGGGAATTCCATGACCCGTGCAGTCTACGGCCGCCATTACAACATCCGGATCATACCAGCTTTTAATTTCCGATATAAAATAAAAATCACCACTAACCGTATCGCGCGGCTTAAACAGAATGAATGAGTCGGGGATTAAGTGCTTGCGCAGGTCGCTGGTATGTAACACCGCCTCCTGAATTCGCTTGGCATAATTGATGCTGCCGTTGATCTTCTGATTTTGGCGGTTAATCTCCTTATTGGCTTCAACCTTTTTGCGATAGCTTATCACTATCACAAAAACCAGGGCACCTGCCAGTAAAAGTGCTATGATGATAAAATTTCTTACCAGGGCAGCATGCCGCAACTGCGCCTCTTGTTGTTTGATTTGCATGTCGGAGATGGCCTTGTCCTTGTTCAGCAGGTCAATCTGCAACTGTTGGTTTTTGCTGATTTGCCGGGCCTCGTCGAGCGAGTCTTCCTTGCGCTGCAAAAGTCCTTCCGTTTGTTTCAGTGAATATTTGACAGACAGTAAATTGTCTTCAACCCTTCTAAAATCCTGTGATTGCCTGTTGAGCCTGGATTTAACCTGGTCGATCTCGGCATCTGCCTTTTCCACTTTTTCGGCCAGGGCTTTCAATTCCTCACCACTTTTCTGCTGGCTCATTTTCTGGTCTATAATCTTATCGATCATGGCAGTGTACTCCACTGCCTTATGGTTATTGCCCAGTTTTTCATGGTATTTGGCTAATAGCTCATAGCAGGTGATTTCCAGTTCCTCATCACCTAGCTGAATAGCCAGCGCCAGCGCCTCCTCCAGCGGGGCAATAGACCGTTTGTGACGGCTTAAGGAAGCATAGCTCACCGCTACATCTACCAGTCCGGTGCCGATAAATTCGTTTTTGCCGATGACCCTGGCCGCTTTCAGGGCTTTTTGAAAATTGTTAAGGGCTTTGGAATGATTTCCCTGGTTCAAATAAGCCACCCCCAGCCGCTGGTAGGACAGATACACCAACATAGGCTCCTCCCCTTTGTTGCCATAACTTACAGCCTGGGAAAAAAACTTTATCGCATTGTCACGATCACCTTTGCCGTCAAAAGCTTTGGCAAGCTCGTAGCTTAAATAGGAGGCTTTGCCATAATTCTCGTTATTCAGCGCCGTATCGAGCTGCTTCCGGAATTCCTGCACTTTCATCTCCTGTCCCTGCGAGACAACAGACACGGCTAAAATAAAACATAAAAAACAGAGATGTGAGGTGTTAAAAAAGTTTCCCATAAATTCGTCAACCCGGAAAAAATAAAGTGATTCAGGTAAAATCTAAATTTAGGAAAGTTGGGGCAGGGAGTAATTTCTAATGTAATTGAAATATTTCATATGTGCGTTCTGGGGGGTTTGTTGCCATAAAGTCCTTACCCAGTCATAGTATGACTCAAACCTGCCCTTCTAGTAAGACCATTTCAAGTGCCAAAAACAGCAAATACTAAAAGCATCATTTTAACAATAGTCATACTATGACTAATTGATGACTATCGTCATTCGGGATTACTTCTTCGACGCTTCCCTTGCATAGCCAATCAAAAGCGCCCAGTAAGCATCGGTTCCTACCTCTTTACCGGCATCGAGGATTTCATACACCTTCCCTTTTTCATCAGGGGTCATTACCGGGTGATAATTATCCGGATTTATTCTCTGAAAAGACCATCTTCTGAAATTGGTTACATAATTATCACTTAAAAGCGCAGCCAGGGCATTGCCATCGGCGTCCTGTTGCAGCACAGGCTGGCCGGGGTGTCGCTTATCAATCATCCATTGGGTGAATTCATTCTTTGGGATTTTGTCAATAGCTAAGGCTACCAAGAGGAATGCTGAAAATCTGCCAATTTTGACAACCTGGCACACACATTTCCTAAATTTGGAATTTTTCAGAAAACCAAAATCGATGTACAAGTCATGGGCCTCCGCCATATTATTCTACGACTTCTACGTTAAAAACAAACTCATCATCGCCGGGAATGCATTTTCCATCCACCAGGGTACATACTTGGTATTCATAGTGACCTTTGATTACCGGATTTTTAGACAAAATTTTGACCTTCTGTTTGAAGATCGCCGGGCTTTCACCCATGTACCGGAAGGTAAGCCCCAACAAGTCGTTGGTCTTTTCTTTGGATTGCAACGAGACCACTTCACCTACCAACTCATAAGTAGGATGCGGCTCAAGTTCAAACTTGGTAGGAACAGGACCGAATTTTTCGGTAGGGACAAAATCAGTAGCATATACGTACCAGCGATCATCAAGCACTACCTCGAAGATTAACTCTAGCTCATCACCCGGGCTTACAGACTGTTCTGAAAGCCGGTAGTTCCATTGAGCCGGTTCAAGTATTTGGGCAAATACGTTGGCAGTACTGATTGCTAACAGGCCAAGGATAAAATATCTCATTACTCTATTTCTTTAATTACCCAAACTTCTTTTTCCCTCTTACCGATTGTTAAGTCTAGCTCATATATGGAGGTAGCATCTGCATCTTTGAGTATTTCAATACTTTCAATGTCGCCGGGTCGGAGTGTTGCCAGAGGATTTCCGTCTCGCAATCCAATCAGGTCACTGTTAAGGGAATTATTGGTAAATGGAACACCATCGACAATGATGAATTATGAGTCTTTTCGTTAAAATTTTTATCATATATTTACCCGGTTTTCTGTTTTGATGGTGGAATATTGAAGCAGCATACTAGCCCCGGTCCAGGCCGGGGTAGGCAGGGGTGTTGACGCACTCCTGTCTTTTATGGCGGTGGCCTGAGTAAGGTATTCATGAAATTCTTATTTTGCATTGTTATCATTTGATGGTTTGATTATTGACAGTTTTGCCCACTCAACACCACTTCCTCTTTCGTCACCTCAAATGTGGCATTGAGCACCTCGGTCACCATCTCCAAAGTACTTTGAAGCGATTGATCGGTAAAATCTGCCGTAATAAGGCACCGGCCCATTTTTCCTGCTACCCGTACCTTCACATCGAATTTGTCCGATATCCGCTTTGCCAGGTCGCTAACCGTAGCGTTTTCAAAATTCATATCATATGCCGTACCCGCCACCAGTTCAGCTACCGGCATTACCTCTTCCCGGGCAATTTTGGTGAGCTGCCCTTCGGCGGGAGCATAAATGGCTTTTTCAAGAGGAAGTAACTCCACTATTTTGTCAGCGCTGTTAACCTGTACTTTGACTTTACCGGTAAGTACCGCTACCTCCGTGCCGGCCGTTTGGGTTTTGATGAGGAAACTTGTACCTAACACCGTGGTTGTAATGTCATTGGCCCGGACGATGAATGGCTGGTCTGCTTTCTTCGCTACTTCAAACAGGGCTTCCCCCTGTATGGTTACCTCCCTGAAACTCGCTTCCCGGAATTTTCGAGGGTATGACAAGGAACTTTGGGGTTTTAGCCAGATGATGCTTCCGTCCGATAACAGCACCTTGCTGATCTTATCGCCGGATAGCGTCCGGACAACAGCATATCCGGCCGCTATAAATCCAGTGTAAGCAGTCCAACTAAAATAGCCGGCAATAATCAGCAATAGCAGCGAGGCGGCTAACCTCAGGGACTTTCGAATGTATGTGCCCGGCATTCGGCGATGAGTGGTTTCTTTTTCCGGTAGTCCGGCTTCTTTCCTGACAGATGCCCTGAGCTTGTGTTTGAGGGCCTGTTTTTCGGCTTCATTTTTAAAGGTCTCTCACGTGGTCATGGTAACATTATCTAGCCATGCTTCCATCAGTTTTTTTTCCTCTTTTGTGGCTATCCCCTGCTCCAGACGGTCAATAATCTCTTTGAATGTTGATTCGTTCATTTATCTTTTCTATAGTGTTGGCTCTGACATCAGTACTGCCCCTTTTTATAAGAAGTACGCTTACCTTGCTGCTACTCACACTGCCGGCAAAAAAAAATTAAAAAGATAAAGAAAATATTAACATTGGCATTTTTATTTTTTAAAAATCGAAGTTTTGCTTAATTAAGATTTTGAACAGACTCAATTTCAGTGCTCATGAGGAAAATTGATACCGATGAAACACTTGTTTCAAAGCTCCGGAAGGGGGATGAGAAGGCATTCGATGTGATCTATGAGCGTTACTGGGAGCGGCTTTACAGTTATGCTTACCGGCGCTTAAGCCCTGCCGACATGGCCTATGAACTCACTCAGGATGTCTTTGTCTCCCTGTGGGTGCGAAGAGATCAGTTGAGTATTCAGGTCTCATTATCGGGCTATCTTTTCGGGGCAATGCGTAACCAAATCTTTAAATACATTAACCGAAGCGATGTAAGAGCCCGGTATTTAGAAGATTTTCTTCGTTTTAATCAATAAAGGGTTGATAACTCCAACCAGGAAACTATAATACTGCACGATTTGGAACAGGCAGTGGAAAACAGCCTCTCCTCACTCCCCGCCAGATGCCAGGAAATCTTCCGCCTGAGCAGGTATGAGCATCGCTCTATCAGGGAAATAGCAGACCAACTCAACATATCCAATCGTACGGTAGAAAATCAACTACACAGGGCTTTAAAGCATCTGAAGGTAGAGTTGGGGGATTTTATGGCCTTGGCAGTTTTTTGGTGGATTTGAAAAGTAAAAAGCGCTCATCTTTTAATAAGCCCGGCGATCGCTCGCCGGTAGGTTAACGCCAACCATTGGGACTCTTTCTTGGCAGGCATCAGCACCGACCGGTCTGGTAATAGCGATACGTGTAGTAAAGATGTTGTTTACTAACCAGCCCTTTTCGCTGACTCTATACTGGAGTTTCCATCAACTTCTCCTGAATGTATCGTGTACAGTTCTCCCTGATCGTAGAAAAACACGTAGGGGTCGCTGACTGATATGCCGGTTAAATCGCTGAATCCGGAAATTTACCGGTTGAAAACAAAGATTTATTTAAAATTATATGTATAATGCATGTATATTAATCAGGAAATTCTACTGTCGAATGAAAAGATGCTAGTATGGAAGAAGATCGGACACTCAATCTTTTAGGTGCGCTTGCACTTCGCATTACAGACTTGATGAACACAACTGTTAAGACTGACCAGGGTCTGGGTGGTGAAACAGCCGCAGCACTGGTAACCCTGGGTGCCGAGCCCGGAATTTCTATCAACGTACTAAGGCAAATACTTCATTTGTCCCATCCGGGCACCGTAAGGCTTGTCGATCGTCTGGAAGTCCGGGGGATGGTGGAGCGCAAAACAGGTACAGATGGCCGGACACGCACTTTATTTTTGACCAAAGCCGGCAGGCAGCGCAGAAAAATTATTCTCAAAAACCGGCGCGAACAGTTGAAATTTACTATTGAATCATTAACCAACCAGGAACGAAAGCAACTTACCGACATCTTGGAAAAAATCCTCCGGAAGACGGTGTTGAACGCAATGGACACCTTTTCCATTTGTCGTCTTTGTGAAGAAGAAGTATGCCCGATGGATCGATGTCCGGTGGAAGAGGAATATAACCGCCTGATTAAGTCATGAAGAATGTATTACTCGCTCTCGGCTATGCTTTTTGTTGGGGCATTGGCGTTACCCTTACTAAAATGGCTTTGTCCGGGATAGCCCCAACTCCCCTGCTTATCACTCAACTTTCTTCAGGGGTTTTATTTTTGCTAATAGTCTGCTATGTGCAGGGGGAAAAGCTACCCGTTTCCTGGCCCCTTCTGAAAAAGGGATATGCCGGGGTTTTTGAACCGGCCTTAGCTTATATGGTCGGTATCTTTGGAATCCGGATGACGACAGCAAGCAGTGCTACCCTGATTGGCGCTTCCGAAGTCATACTCACAATTCTTTTTGCCGCTATTTTTCTGAGTGAGAAGTTAAGTCATGTAAAGCTGTCGTTAGCTGCGATCAGCTTTGGTGGCCTGTGGCTCCTGATGTTAGGTGATATGGGTGATACCCGCGAATCTTCCTTCGCCGGGGACTTATTGGTCTTGCTGGGAGTGGTCTTTGCGGTACTTTACACGCTGATCAGCAAAAAACAGGTTGCGACCATAAGTCCTCAGCAACTGGCTGCTTCGCAACAGTTGGTAGGTCTGATAGTGACCGTCACTTGTTTTGGTGTATTATCTTTTGTTTTTCAGGGGTTTGAAATTAGCTTTCACAATATATCACCAGGGTACTGGCTACTCGCTATTGGTTCGGGGATAATTCAATACGCTTTGGCATTTCTTCTTTATCTTATTGCACTAAAAAACATCCCTGTAAGCCGCGCTGCTTTTTATATAGCCCTTATTCCAGTATTCGGTGTAGCCAGTGCAGTTGTTATGATTGGAGAACAACCCGGCACCATGCAATGGGTGGGTGGGTTGTTGATTGTCGGATCTTCTTATTTTGCTAACCGGCTATCAGTTTAGAGGGGTTGTTGTGGGATAGTCATAGTATGACTCAGATCGGGCGCCATGTTATCATCGTTTAAAATGATGAAAAACAGGGAATGCGCAGTTCATTGATTTTCTAATAGTCATACTATGACTTATATTTATATTATGAACTATGACTTCAAAAATGAAATTAAAGTATCCCTCTGATAAGAAACAAAGCGGCAAAGGCGATGATGGCATAAAGCTCCGGGAAAACAGCCAGAATCAGGGTACGGCCGAAAACGTCATTGCCGGCACCGATGCTATCAATGCCATTGGCGCACACGCGGCCTTGATAAAGGCCTGAAATAAGGCCCGCCAGCCCAAGCCCAAGTCCACCTCCCAGTATACCTGCACCTTGTAGCAGGGTTATCTCCGGGCTGATCAGGTCCTGAAGGATAAAAAAGCCGGCAAATCCGTAAAGTCCCTGTGTACCCGGTAAGGCACTCAATACGATACAAGATCCAAAGGCTTCAGGCTTCTTTTTTAGCACGCCGACGGTCGTCATTGCACCTATGGCGGTACCCATTGCACTGCCACACCCGGGTAACCCGATCAACAGACCCATACCGATAAACGCCAGGGTCAGAGGTAATGTCTCAAATTCCATATTTTATCAATTTTATTTTCATTCAATCGGTTAATTTTCTAAAAGGTTTATATTCAACGCCCCCTCCCTCAAACTGAGCGTTGTTGTAAAACTCAACAAACGTGAGACGCAGCGGGTGTACAAAGGCACCCAATACGGCAAGGACCAGGTTAAGGCCATGTCCAAAGAGAAGAAAAACAATACCCAGCAACACCCCCCACCAGCCATTTTCCATGATCTGCATGCCAATCTGGTTAACCACTGAACCAAGTACTGAAGAAGCCACGCCCAATGCAAAAAGGCGGACATAAGACAAGACATCTCCCAATATACCGGTGAAAATGAAAAACAAGGGGAGTATGCCACTGCCTATTCTCTTAAGCAAAGGTAAGGTGACATTATGAGAAACCAGTACCAGCGCCAATCCTGTAAAAAGGGCAATTTTGGCAGCAGGCACGTATGGTTTAAATACTTCCACATTTTGCATATTGGCAAGAAATAACACCAGCACACCGAGTATAATCAACAACTTTCCTAGCTGTGGCATGGCTGCAAGAGCGGATTGGTACATTGCTTTATTGACAATAGAAGATATTACGCCTGTCAGTATTTGAATCACACCGATCATTAACGAAACATTAAAGGCGTTAAACACAAAGCGCTGATCATCAGGTATGTACACAAAACGGGACAAATAACTGAATAGCGGCACATTTTCGCTGCCTTCAAGGGGTATCCCAAATATGCTCCCTGACTTCACTATACCCATTATCATGGTAAAAACACCCAGGATCAAACCCAGCAGGGCAATGTTCCGGGTATGCTTGAAAAATGTAAACCAACCTGCCAAAGAAATCCCTGCCACGATGAGTCCATAACCGGCATCACCCAGGCAATAGGCAAAAAAGATAGGATAAAACACAGCAATCAGCGGTGTCAGATCCAGTTCATAATAATGTGGCAGTTGAAAAATCCGGGTAATGGGCTCAAAGAGGCGTGTATATCCATCATTTTTGAACATAACCGGTACAATATCATAAGGCTTGGGCTCCTCGGTGATATGCACGATTCCATGTTTCTGCAAGGTGCTGGTCACTTTATGCTCAGTTGCCTTGGGGTACCAGCCTTTCAGGTGGATGATCTGCCCCTTTTCATCCCCGGCATAGCTAAGGAGGGTTGTTTGATATTCAAGGCGGTTGTTGACCTCCTGTTTTTCTTTTTCTAAATTCTCTAAATAATCACCAAATGAGCTGATTTCTTGTAAAAATTCTTCATTCTTTCTTTCCAGCTTATCAAGGGCGGTGTCAATCTCCGATACTGTCCTTTCAGGCCGTGGTACCTGGTTAAATGGTAACGTGGCTGGCTGATCGCCAAGGGTGACGAAGTATACTTTTTTTCCGTCGGTACTAATTAATTGACTGACCGTATCTTTAAAATCAAAATCATAAAAATCATTGGACAGAGCGGTGTAAAAGGCAAAGTGAATTCCTTGTTGCTCGAGCAGTTGCACCTTTGATTTATCAAAATCACCCCAGGGCAGTGTTTTGAGTCTCTCCTTCCTCAGCTCTTCTATTTTTTGGGAATTCAGCGCTATTTCCCTTTGCAGGGATATTATCCGGGAAGTAGCTTCTCCGGGTGTTTGAACTGAAACTATGTCATTAGGCTTACCGGGGTTTTCTTTCCCATTGGCCTCCTGCACAATTTGCATGGCCTTATTAATCTGTACCAGATATTCCTGATGTTCCTTTATATTGTCATCATAGGCATTTTTGTCTGTCTCCAGGTGAATTACGCCCAGTTGCTGCAACAGTGAGGTTGTCTCTTCCTTGTCTTTGTAGAAAGTAAGTACCGATATTTTCTTCATCTTCTGCTTCATACCGGTATTTGTTTTAGATCATTTTTCTTTTTTACGATTTTCTGGCCTGCCTTGGTAATGTTTTCTTTGTCTTCGAGGAAGCGTTTGATCTTCCTGATGGCTTCCTCGTAGGCAGGGATCTGTACCTTTTCATAGAGGTTTACCTTTTGAGTGGTTTTTTTACGGGCCTCATGGAGTATGTTTATTTGTTTTTCAGCTATAGAAATGAGCAACTGGGTATGGATAACTTCCTGCAAGGCTTCTACCCCGGCCGGCAGCCAGGCGTGTCGGTTGAACCAGTTAATGGAATTTATCCGGAAATTGACTTCCTTCAAATACGGGATTTTTACACCTACAATATTTTTTTTGACAACATCCAATGAATCGACCCGCAAAATATCCGGAAATTCTACCCAGAATCTACCAAAATCCGGTTGCAGGGCCCTGGCAGAATTCAACTTTTCTTTAAGGTCATTCAGTTCTTTTTGAACAATTCTTACCTCGTGGCGCAACGCAGTTTCTTTCCGTTTCAATATAGGCAATGCATTTACACGGATATTCAACTGCCGTTTTATATCCTGCAGGGCGTTTTTGTTATATTGATATTTAAGCGCCATTAGTTTTTTACCTGTTATTGACCGAACACATCTACAATTCCCGGATTACTATACTTCTGAATTAACCATTTCCACCTTACTTGGCTGCTTTTCTTTTGGCCAATATTTATCTATTAACTTATCCTTAATTCCCAGCTCATATTTTTCAAAATACTTTTCCATAAGCTCCCAGCCAATGTCCAGCATTTCTTCGATGGAAATATTGACATCTATAGCCAGCAGCCTTTCGGAGTATTCCAATGCAAATGGAAGGCAACGTTTATCATATTCATTCAGGTCAAAACCATTTTCCTGTTTGGTCTTTGCTTCCTTGGCATCGGCATAAAGTCTTACGAGGGTATTCATCACCTGGGGGTGATCTTCCCGGGTTTTGATGCCTATAACATTTTGCTTGAGCCTAGACAGGCTACGGAAAGGATCCACAATCACTTTGCCGATATCTGTATCCTGTTTGAGAAACAACTGACCTTCGGTGATGTAGCCTGTATTGTCAGGTATGGCGTGGGTGATGTCTCCCTCGTTGAGGGTCGTTACCGCAATGATGGTGATTGAGCCACCGTGGGCAAACTGCACCGCTTTCTCATAGATATTGGCGAGGTCACTGTAGAGGGAGCCCGGCATAGCGTCTTTGGAGGGGATTTGATCCATTTTATTGGCCACAATTGCCAGGGCGTCCGCATACAAGGTCATATCCGTCAATAAAACCAGTACCTTTTGCTTCTTTTCAAAGGCGAAATGTTCGGCAGCGGTACAGGCCATGTGTGGGATTAATAACCTTTCCAAGGGCGGGTTTTCGGAGGTATTGATAAAACAAATGATTTTATCCAGCACACCGGCCTGCGTGAATGTATTTTTAAAATAAAGGTAGTCGTCATTAGACAGGCCCATGCCACCCAGCACTATTTTATCCACTTCGGCACGCATAGCTACTTCTGCCAGCACATTGTTGTAGGGTTGGTCAGGGTCGGCAAAAAATGGGATTTTTTGACCGGTTACCAAAGTATTGTTCAGGTCGATGCCTGCGATACCGGTAGCTATTAATGATGAAGGTTTTGAACGTTGCACAGGGTTCACGGCCGGGCCGCCAATATCCTGACTTTCCCCATCGGGTTCAGGTCCGCCGTCGATCGGATGGCCATAGGCGTCGAAGAACCTGCCTGAGAGCAACTCACCCACCTTCAGTTGAGGAGGATGTCCTGAAAAAACCACTTCAGCTTCTGTGGCTATTCCTTCGGTTCCGGGAAATACTTGCAGCGTAACCATATCATCCACTACTTTTATCACCTGCGCTGGCCTGCCATCTACCCAGGCCAACTCTTCATACATCACATTTTCGGCTCTCAACAAGCACGTCGCCTTGGTAATGGCCGAGAGACTGGTATATATTCTTTGAAAAGCCTTTGTTTTCATGCTATAGCATCACTTTTGTTCGTGGAAACATTCTCTTCTAATAACCGGTTTAATTCCTCTTCATATTGCTTGAACTCCCTGGAATCAAAACGGGAGTAATTCATTTGCTTGGCGAGGTTAATAAGTTGTTTGAAATAGTCTGACACCTGTTGAAATTCCTCAAATCCAAATTCCATATCACATATATCAATAATTTTATTGATCATGTATTTCTGACGTTCCATTGGCACGTTCATGTCTATGTCATCGAATGAGTCCTGCTGAATGATAACAAAGTCTATCAACTCACTTCGCCAGAAATCCATATGATAACTCACCGGTACGGCATCGTCACCCAGGATATTAATTTGCTCCCGCGCTTCGAGGCCTTTGCGTACCAGGTTTTTGGTTTTTTTCACAAGATCCACCCAGCCATCCTGGATATGGGCGTTGGTATATTCCTGAAACTCGACATAATCCAGGTATTTGGAATAGGAGTCGAGCGGGTCGATGGCCGGATAGCGTTTGGCGTCAGCCCTTTTCTGTGAGAGGGCGTAAAAGCAACGCGCTACTTTACTGGTGGACTCTGTCACCGGCTCCTTAAAGTTACCCCCGGCGGGTGATATGGTACCAAGAAATGTGATTGAGCCCGATTTGTCATTGTTAAGTCGCACAAAGCCTGCACGGCTGTAAAAATTGGCTATTGTTGCAGGCAGCTCCACAGGAAACGCATCCTGTCCGGGTAACTCTTCCAGCCGGTTGGACATTTCACGCAGGGCCTGTGCCCATCGTGAGGTAGAGTCAGCCAGCATAAGTACCTTCAGTCCCATGTTTCTGTAATACTCCGCCAGCGTCATTCCTACATATACGGATGCTTCACGCGCTGCTACGGGCATATTGGATGTATTGCAAATGATGGTAGTTCTTTCCTGCAGCTTTCTTCCCGTACGGGGATCGGTAAGTTCGGGAAACTCAGTAAATATCTCGACTACCTCGTTGGCCCTTTCACCACACGCTACAATAAAAATAATATCTGCTTCGCCGTTTTTGGCGATGGCTTGTTGCAACACTGTTTTTCCTGTGCCAAAAGGCCCCGGAATGTATCCGGTACCGCCCTCGGCAATAGGGTTAAAGGTATCGATTACCCTCATCCCTGTTTGTAAAATGTTATAAGGCCTGATTTTTTGCTTGTAAGCTTTAATGGCTGCTTTTACCGGCCATTTCTGCGTCATGGTAACATGGATTTCCTCCCCCTCACCCGATACCAGTGTTGCTATTTTATCCCTGATTTTATAGTCACCCGCTTCAGCTACCCATTTTATGGTATAGTGCCCGGCGAGGTAAAAAGGAACCATAATTTTATGTTCGATCCAATTTTCTTTCACCTGGCCAAGCCAGTCGCCCGCAGTCACCTCATCCCGCATCCGGCCCAGGGGCGTGAAGCTATAATATACATCGTCGTCCAGCGGATCCGTTATCTCTCCTGTGTTAAGAAAAAGGCCACCCATTTTTTGAAGGTCATTCTGCAGCCCATCATAGTTCTTGGATAAAATACCCGGCCCCAACTCCACCTCCAGCATTCGCCCGGTAAATTCCACCTGCGCTCCGATTTTGATACTCCGTGTCGACTCAAAAACCTGTGCTGAGGCCGTATGGCCATTGACCCTGATTACTTCGGCCCTTAGCCGTATGCCCTGGTTAATAATAAAACAAATCTCGTTTTGCCCTACCGGGCCATTGGCCTCGATGGTGACCAAATTGGATATGATGCTCGAAATAATGCCTGTTGTCATACCTGAAATCTTTAAATTAGCTCCCTAAACGCCCCTACCTGCTTATTTAACCTTTCAAAATGCGTTTTTGTATCAGCTTGCTCTAATAAATCTCGCCTTTGTAGTATAAAAAGTTTTAATACATAACCATAAACATGCCGGTTGCTAAAAAATTCCTTGTTATAATGGTCAATAAATTCCCATTTTATCTGATCGACGGTTTGCTCTATGAGCCATGGTTTTTTTGAATGAATTGCTTCCCTAAGTGAAACTATAAAGGGATAGGTTTGAGAAAGAACAGACATCCCCGAACCCTCATTGGCCAGCTTTTCGCTGATTTCCGTCTCTTCCAATACCGACACAGAACCATGGAAGTTATAGAGAGAGCGGTTAAAAGCTGCCACCATGCTTTTTAAGTGTTTTTCAAAAAAATAATAGTCTTTAATAAAGGCCTCCGGTACCTGCGATACTTCCCGAATAAAACTTTCTACCAAGTGGGTTTCTGTTTCGACCATCTCCATCTCTGAAAACCTTTCCTGAAAAGTCATCAAAAAGTCAGCCATGTAATCAGGAAAATTGTATCGCTCCTGTACGTAATCCTCAATAATCACCGGACTAAAAACGGCTGGTCTTTGAAAAGGCAAGGGAACTATTCCATGATGTTTTTTGAAGATAGCATTTAGCAAATTCCGGTTATCATGAGGGTAGATCAGGTATTTGAAGATCTGTTTATCCTCATTGGTGAGGTTTCTTTCTATGGTTTCTACTATTTCATCGAAGTTGATATTTGCGGTTTCAATCTCAAGGGAAAGATCCGGCAAGGTAGCTATGAGGTAATAATACTTCATGGCTTTTCGACAAACAATAATGTCCGGGTCTTTTCTTTCAGGTAGCTGCTAAAAAGCTCGATGAAATCATCTTCGCTAAAGGTAATGACGTAGGAGTCTGATTTTCTTGCTATTCTGAAGCCATCTGAAAACCGGTCACTGAAATTAACAGTCAGGTTGTCGATATGATGGGCAATACCACGCTCAAGTGCTCCGTCCACCTTCTCCTTTATTTTTGCCGGTAAGCGCAGTTCCAGTTCGCCTTCTGATTTCCAGTATCCGGCAATTTCTATGATCAATGACTTTAAGAACTCCTGATCACCAAACGATTCCCTGATGTTATGGTCTATTATTTTCTCTCTTAGCAAATGGTTAATTTCATGCTTGAGGTCACTTACTAATTGTTTGCCTTTCAGCTTTATCTCGCTTTCAGCACTTCTGGTTTCCCTTTCTATTGTTTTTTTGGCTGTGTTGATAAGTTCGTCAGCCTTAGCCCTGGCCTCGTCGATGATTTGTGCTGCCTGTTTTTCAGCTTCCTTTAGTATCTCTTTTGACTGCTCATCCGCTTTGCTAAGCCCTTCCTGGTATATTTTTTCAGTGAGTTTATCCAAATTTGTTAGTTGTTCCATCTTAGATGTATGTTTAGAGTTATTTAATCACCAGAAGGGGGATATCGCTATGAAATATCATCTTTTTGGTCAGGCTTTCATGGAATAACTCTTCTATGAAATTGTAGGATTTGGGTAAAATACATATCATATCAATTCCATTATTGTGGCAATACTGCATAATCCCTTCCTCGATATTTGTATGGTGTGTATAGCTAAAAGTATGCGGTATGCTTTCGAGTTGCTTCTTCAGGTCCAATCTGACATTGGCCTTTTCTTCGCTTAAGGAACGCTCATCAAGATTGATACTGATTATATCGACATTGGCCTTCAGGCGTTCGGCGGTGGCCACAATGTTTGCCAGAATATCTGTACTGATTGTAATCCTGTAATCATAAGCCAGGCCAATGCGATCGATATCCTCCAAACTGGTATTATCAGGTATCACTAACACCGGGATTTTCACATTTTCAACGATTTTCTCTGTCTTGCTCCCCCATAGTTCACCAAATCCCTTGGCGCCTTTAGTAGCCATAATAATCATGTCTGCGTTGGCTTTTCCGGCCATCGCAATGATATTATCAGTGGAAATACCTAATTCTTTTCTGAAGGTGTGATTGACATCCGCCAATTCAGGGTATACCCTTTTCAGGTTATTAAAGGCGTTCTCTACGGATTTTTCTTTTTCTTCCAGCGATGCAGTTTTGTCATCATCGACAGACGGTCTGTGATAGACATGATAGATGATAAGTTTCATAGAAGAGCCCTTTACAAAACAGATGGCTTGTTGTAAAGCTTTCTTGGATCTGTCTGAAAAATCGGTAGGAAACAGGATGGTCTGAATTGCCATTTTTTAGTCCTTATACAATTAAAACTATGGTGATAATAAACCCCTGTAATAGTAATACTATTTTATGTAAAATCAAACAATCTGATTTAACATCAGCGGCCGATTTTTTACTTTTTTATTTTATCAATGCATGAAGCATATTTTATCTTAACCCCGACCCGTTCGCGACTCGAGGCAAAACCTATTCGGGCCGACCGTTTTTTGGGGTTAATCGTTGTTTCAGGTGGCTTTTGTTTTAGGTTCCGGGTTGCGGAGTTTGGGGGTTGCAGACCCGGTTTTAAAGTATGGCACAAGCGTCTCTTGGCTACTGCACAACTCAAACATGTGCTTGTATTTTTATTTTATAAGCGAAAACCTCCGTGTCTCTTTGTGTCTTGGTGCCTCCGTGGTGAAAAATGGTGAACCACAAAGTCACCAAGACACAAAGAGACACAAAGAAATTTGTCGAAAACGTTGTGCAACATCCACGTCTCACTCGTGCCTTTTAACGACATTGGAAAGCACAACCGAGACCCTTGCCCTATCCGATGGCCTTAATGATCAGAGGATGAGACGATTTCATAATCGCCGAATCAAAGGTGAATACTATAAAATAATTGTCAATTTTCAACTGTCAATTGACAATTTTCCATTGCCAATTACACCTAGTCGTCAAATAAAATATACTTATTTATTTGCATTGGCCTAAGTAAGCTCTTACATTAAGCATCGTGATTATCGGGTCTTTTGATTCTGGATACTAATCCGTCGATATGTTCAAATAAATGAGGTTTTATTGGGTTCCACATTGGATCGAGTAAAAAATCGACTCCTTCACGTCTTGCCAGTTTCGCGGCCGGCACAAAGTCACTATCGCCTGACACCAGGATAATTTGATCTACCTGTTTTTTTAATGTCATTGCTGCAATGTCCAGTCCAATTTTAATATCAACTCTTTTTTGATTAAAGTCAAATTGAACATCACCTTCCCTGAGGTCATCAATCATCAATTTTTTTTTTAAAAGCGCTTTGGTTTTAGAGGGGGTTATCATCCAACGCTTTTTATCTTCCAGAACTCCTAACCGGAGCGCTATTTTTCTTTTCTTTTTTAATTCCTCAAAGAAATCCAATTGAAATCTATGCTGTTCTGTTCTTGAAAAATCGATGGATTTACCGGTAACAGGATTGTGTTGCTTCTTGTCATAAGGCAGGCAATCATAGTAGTATATTCGATATAAATCAAAGGCTTCGCCCTTGGCCTGAGTTAGATGTCTCAGACACATCCCCCATAAGTCATTAGCTGTCCTTATGGGATCCAAACTTCTTATTTTGTTGATGTATCGATATCTTTTTAAAAAGAATCCCCCATCTACTAAGATGGCTGTTTTTTTCATTTAAAGTCTTTTAAAGATAAAATAACTGCTGTCTGGTCCTAGCTTTGCTACAGGCTTGTTGAAACCAGTCTGTAAATGGGGGAATAAAAAAAGCTCAAGGTTTGGCATCCTCGCTATAAAATATTGTAAAAAAATGAAGATACGTTGCCAAGAGCATAATGTTAAAACAAATGTACAGATTTGGTTTTGTATTTACAAATTTTTTTATACTTTTTTTAATTATTTGTTTTCATTATTGAAAGCTGGTCGAAATTAATCAATTATGATAGAATTAGCTATGAAAGAAAAACACTTTATAATGATTTTTAAATGCTTGTTTTATCCCTCTGAAAGGTTTGGTACCTTTTTCAAACCTCAAGCATCACCTTTTTGATCGTACAAAAAAAATCTTTATTTTATTTAAATTTTTCTACTCTGAAACTTCCGGGATGTTTTCCTTGCTTAACAGAGTTGTAATAATTTAGTGTAGTCATGATGAAAATGAGAGAAGTAAAGCCATGCTCCGATACGATAAATGATGAGGCCAGTCTCCGGATATCATTTAAAAATGGTAACAAAGAAGCTTTTGCCCGGCTGTATACAGACTACATAGATTTGTTATCAAATGATGGCCTCCGGTTTAGCACTGACCGTGAAATGGTACAGGATGGTATACACGATATGTTCACAGACCTTTGGCGTAATCGGGCTCATCTCAGTGACACTGACAACATTTCCGGATACCTGCTAAAAGCGTTGTACAACGACCAGGGATGCTTACGCCGTTGGTTATCAGGCTTGAGAAGCCAACTCTTTAAACTCAAGAAAAACCCGGATTTCTTTCGCCTTTGCGGATGATTTTTTTACTTTCTTTCCCTTTGATAGCCCCCAGTTGCTTGTCAAGCCATACGATAGCGCCGGTGGGGCATCGTTGAATGGGTACCTGGGTGCGATGGTTTTCGGAATAGTTGATGACCGGTAAATTGTTTTCCATGGTTATAAGATTGCCAGGGGCATCCATGGCACATTTTCCACAAGCGGTACAGGCGACCTGGCACTCTTCCAGAATTTCGTCTCCTGCTTCGAGGTTTTTGCAGGCCACCCAAAGCTGGCGGCTCACGGGTTGCAAGGAAAACAGGTCTTTGGGGCAGGCTTCCACGCAATCACCACAGGCGGTACATTTATCTTCGTCTACCACCGGAAGTGAAAAGGGATCCATAGTAATGGCATCAAAATCACAGGAAGCTTCACAATCACCATGGCCCAGGCAGCCCCAGAAACACCCTTTGCCTCCACCTGAAACCAGGGACGCTGCCTGACAGGTTCCGAGGCCCTGATATTTGGCGCGGTTGCGGGCTACATTGGTACCACCGGCACAGGCGAGGCGGGCTACCAGCTTCTCTTCGGCCCCAACAGCTATGCCCAGATAATCGGCGATAGCCACACGCCCCTCCTCAGAACTAACCGTACACTTCCCTGGCAAGGCTTTTCCGGCAACCAAGGCTTCTGCAAACGGACGGCAGCCCGGATAACCGCAGGCACCGCAATTAGCATGGGGCAGCAAATCTTCCACCAAATCAATACGCGGGTCTTCGTAGACGTAGAGTTTTTTGTTAGCCAGGATCAGCATAACGGCTAAAACAAAGGTGAGCCCACCCAAAGACGAAACAGCAATGATGATTGACATGTTTAAAGGTTTAATGCTTCATTCACAAATAGCAGTTGTTACCTGAATATACTGAATATAATGTATTAATAGATGATTTCAGCCCATTTTTTCCCGGCGATCAATTCGGCCTTCCGCGTTTCCCATTTTTCCCTCGATCCTAATATGCCTGAAAATGCCTTATCCAGCATATCTTTGATTTTTCCATATCCGGCCACATAAATGTACGTATTGGCCTGAGATAACATCTTGATGATCTCTTTGGCCCGCCCCTCAATGGCCTCATCGAGTGCAATCGGGTCGGCCCAGTGAGGACGGGGGCTTAATGCATGAAATGCCTCAAATGTCGCCTCATCGTAATAGTTGGTTAAGTCACCGTCCTTGTCATTCATATACAATAACTCAAGCCCGCTCCTTGCCCCATAAAATAACCGGATTTGGCCTTTCCAGTCTTTGACATTGTTATAAATATTTTTTACAAATGCACGGAAAGGTGCTATGCCCGTTCCCATTCCGATCAAAATCAGGTTGGAACTTTTATCTTCGGGCACCGTAAATGGCAAATCAAAAGGTCCGGTAATGGTTACCGGATCTCCGGCTTTTCGATCGCACAGGTAATTGGAACCTACCCCCTGATAAAGTTCACCGCTGAAATCATCTACGTAAGAACACCTTTTGACCAAAAGGGTGATAAGCGTTTTTCCATTTTCCTTGCCAGGCAGGTCCGCCACGCTATACAGCCGGTGATGAAAAGTGTTGCCAAATTCACTCGTAACCTTTACCAATACACCGAAACTTTGATCAGGTTGGCATTCAAAGTCGGGCTGTTTTACTTCTAGCAATATTTCCCTTATCTCTTCAGTATTTTCAGGAGTGAGGCGTTTTGTTTTTTTAACCGTCGCCTGGTATTGCTTTTCGATCTTAAAATCTGCTAAATGCGTCATAGCTTATGTGATTATGTTTTCATGCATGTTGTTTTGTTGAAATTTACCTGATTCTTTTTTGCAGACATTCGTGCAACCGCAATTCGAGCAACTGGTTCTGTCTGCCAGCACGTCTTCATCGGATATGTGATCCGAAAATGTTTTTCGCCAGAAAGACTGCACTGCCATCCACATGACCATTAATGTGACGATCACGCCAATACCGATAATGTATGATTCAATCATTTTTCTTGTTTAAAGCTATTAACTACCCAGCCCTGAGAATCCCATAAAGGACAATGACAAGATACCGGCAATCAGAAGTGTGAGCGTTGTACCTTTCACCACACCGGGCACATCAGCAAAATCAAGCTGCTCGCGCAGGCCGGCAATAAGTATCAAAGCCAGGGTAAACCCGGCACCGGCACCCAGGGCATAAACAAAACTTTCAATAAATCCGTACCCCTTGTTGGTCTGAAACAATGCCAAACCCAATATAGCGCAATTGGTGGTGATCAGGGGTAGAAATATTCCCAGCGCCCGGAACAAGGCAGGGCTCATTTTCCTGATAAACATTTCAACCAACTGAACGGTAGAGGCAATCACCACGATGTAACTGATCAATTGCAGAAAAGGGGCATCGATAGCTACCAAAAGGGCATGGATACCATAAGCGCACATGGAACTGATGAACATTACAAATGTCACCGCGCCCCCCATTTTCGAGGCCGTTTCTATTTTGCCTGATACACCCAGAAAAGGACAAATGCCCAAAAAATAGGCCAATACAAAATTGTTAATCAGGCTTGCATTGATGAAAATATACCAAAGTGACTCCGTATTCATGTTTTAGACCCTTTTTTTTGTATTATATTGAAAATGAGCAACCAGGCCGCCAGTGTGAAAAAGCCACCAGCCGGCAATATCATGACAATCCATTCCTGGAATGCCTCCGGGAACAATGAAAATCCGAAAATTGTGCCATTCCCCAGCACTTCCCTTACGGCACCGAGGCAAAAAAGGGCAAAAATGAATCCCACCCCCATGCCCAGTGCATCTAGCATGGATCTGCCGATGTTATTTTTTGAAGCAAAAGACTCAGCCCTGCTCAGAATCAGGCAATTCACGACAATAAGTGAAATAAAAGCGCCCAGACTTTTGTGTAATTCCACGCTGATGGCCTGAATGGCATAGTCCGTAATGGTAACAAAGGTGGCTATGATCAATATGTAAGAGGCTATCCGCACCTGTTTCGGAATAAAATTGCGCAGGGAAGAGACCAGTAGGTTAGACATCAGCAAAACAAAGGCCGTCGCCAGGCCCATCGCCAGGGCATTTTCGGCGGTGTTGGAAACCGCCAGCACGGGGCACATACCGAGTACCTGCACAAATACAGGATTATCACGCCACAAACCTTTGATAAATTCGTTTGTAGAAGGGCTTTCTTTCAATGACGAAAAGAAATCCGTATCTTTTTTGTCCTGAACTAAATTACTCATTTTTATACCTTTTCATTCTTCACTATTCAACATCAGTTTTTCTTTATTTTTGTAAATAACCGGCACCCAATAGTCAGTGCTCTCGCCAATGATATTCCCTATGGCCCTGGATGAAATGGTGGCACCGGTAATCCCTTCTACTTCCCAGGCATTTTCTTTAGCCCCTTTTTTGACAGGAATAACCCTGTTTTTAACCGCACTCCGGTCATCGTTCAGAGACAGATCCAGGGCTTCGAAGTTTGCCAGGAAGTTTGGGTCTTTTTCAATTTTATCACCCAGTCCCGGTGTTTCTTTACTTTCCAGCACATAGAATCCAATAATTTTTTGAGATTCCGGATCATAACCATATAATATTCTTAAAATATCTGCGTAACCCTGCCCGCTGGCCTCTACCGCCACTCCTACAAGTCGGTCATTTTCATCATAACCGGCATAAATCATCGGTGTTGTATTTTCTTCGCTGGCCTCCACAAAATTACCGTCGGGGTCAAGCTGAAAGGCGCTCGATTTCACAATCCCGGGGATTACCCTGAAGATGGCCTTTTCCAGGGCTTCTGCTTTCAATTGCTCTATTCTTCCAAAGGTTCCTTCATAAGTCAGTACAATCATCAGGGCACAAAGAATTCCGATGCCTACCATGGCTCTGAGCATGCTGAAACTATTTGCAGAAGTGTTAGCCGGGTTTTGCTGTGTTTTGTTCAAGTTCATTTGCTGCGCTTTGAAGTTCCGTATACCCTGTGTTTTATGATAGTATCAATGTGCGGGGAAATGGCATTGGCCAATAAAATGGCGTACATCACCCCCTCTGGCAATCCTCCCCAAAGGCGAATCACCACGACCAGGATGCCAATAATAGATCCATAAATCACGACACCCAACGGGGTGACAGGAGAAGCCACCATATCTGTTGCCATAAAAACCGCGCCCAGCATGAGGCCCCCTGAAAAAAGCATAAAAGCAGGTGAAGGATAATGGTTGCTATCGATCAAATGAAAAATCGCACTCAACAAAACCACACTGCCTAAAACAGCCACTGGTATACGCCAGTTCAGCATTTTCCTGGCGGCGAGGTAAATTCCTCCCAGCAATATAAGTATAGCACATGTTTCACCTGTCGAACCGCTGACCTGCCCCAACGCCAAATCCGGGATATTGGCAGTTACCTGGTCAAACTTGAAAGCTGCCAGCGGTGTGGCTCCGGAAGTGCCGTCAACAGCGGGCTCCATCAATGGAAAAGTCAGCACCGAAGCGGCAATCGTGGAAAAGCGGTTGTCGAGAAATGCGGGATACCAGGTCGTAATGGCTACGGGGAATGCGGCTTGCAATACGGCCCGGCCTACTAACGCAGGGTTAAAGACATTGTACCCAAGTCCGCCAAAGATAAATTTTCCCAGGGCTATGGAGATCACGCCTCCGCAAAAGGTCATCCATAAAGGAAAAACAGGCGGAAGAGTAAGCCCGAGCAACAAGCCGGTTATGACCGCCGACCAGTCGGAAACCGTACTTTCTTTTTTAGAGAGTTTACATAAAAAGTGTTCTGTTAACACACATGAACAAACCGACATTACCAACACTAACAGGGCACTGATTCCAAAAGCATAAACTGCAAACAAGGCTACCGGAACCAGGGACCATACGACATGCTGCATAATCACATCCGTGCTCAGACCTTTGGTAATATGGGGTGATGTACTGATATTTAGGATTCTATTTGTCACTTTCGGCAGTTTGTTTAGTTGTTTGGCGTTTTCGTATCACGGATTTTGATAATCTGAAATATTGAACCAGGGGAATGTTGGAAGGACATACATAGGAGCAAGCCCCACACTCAAAACAATCCATCAGGTGATAGTCGGTCATTTGCTCATAAGCTTCAAATTTGGCCAGAATGCCAAGCCTGGAAGGGTTTAATGAGATGGGACAGGCATCCACACAGGCCCCGCATTTGATACAGGGATAAATTTTTTGTGGTCTTTTGACTTCCTTTTCGGTAAAAACGACAATTCCCGAGGTGCCTTTCACGACGGAAATATCCAGGTTTGAGACAGCCACGCCCATCATGGGTCCCCCCATATACACTTCGCTGATTTGTCCGTCTGCTCCTACCTGCTCCAGCACATACCGGAGGGGGGTTCCGACAGGGATCAAATAATTTCCTTTCTTTTTTACACCGGGGCCGGTGATGGTCACCACACGCTCCTGAATACCCCGCCCATGTGGTAAAAGTCGCCCTATTTCAGCGGTAGTGGCAACATTAACGACTACCACATTTACTTCGATGGGCAATCCTCCGGAAGGAACCTCCCGGCCCAGCAAAGCTGTGATCAGCATTTTTTCAGCGCCCTGGGGGTACTTTACAGGAACCACCTCCACGGAAACGGGCGCACCGTCAGGAATTCTGCTTGCCAGATGATCAGCCGCATCCTGTTTATTGGCTTCAATGCCAATAATGGCACGCCCGGCACCCGTAGCCTTCAGCAGGTATCTGATTCCTGTAAAAATATCATCGGCCTGTTCGAGCATGACACGATGATCGGTGGTTAAATAGGGCTCACATTCAATGCCATTGATCATCAAAACATCACAATGCTTCCCTTCCGGAATCTTGAGTTTTACGTGTGTGGGAAATGCCGCTCCACCGAGGCCCACAATTCCCGCATCTTGAATCGCCTGCAATATCTCCTCTTTCGAGGCTGTTTCTTCAATGGGTGTACCTTCGAGCACTTCCTGGCTTGAAAATGGAAATGCTTGCAGGTAAATGCCGGGCACCATTTTGCCTGAAATCGCAGGAACGTTGGCTATTTTTCGAACAGTACCCGAAACAGGCGCATGGACGGGTACAGACATATACCCATTGGCTTTCGCCAGTAGTTGTCCGCGAACCACCTCCTGCCCTTCCCTGACGACAATCTCCGAAGGGTTCCCTATGTGCTGAACCATCGGAAGAATAATCACCGGGGCGAAAGGAAACTGGCGAATGGGTAAACCATTTGTTTCATCTTTATGCTCCGGCGGATGAACGCCATGCCTGAAGGTATTCTTTCGAAAATTCAACACTTTCTTTAATTCATTGGCTTAATTGTACTTTTCTCCCCTTTTAATCCATTTATCGATGTCCTTTTCACTACGGTCTGCCGGTAACCCGGGATGGATCACCCTGGCTGTGCATTTTTCCGCAGCCTTCACCAAATCCTGGTAAGGACCTGCTTGCGGATCCTTGATATACGCTTTTTTATCATTGTTGTAGGCAAACATAGCCGGATTGAGTTTGATGCATTCATCACACGAAGTGCATTCCTCGGTTTCCAACCAGGGGGCCATATAGTCACCATTGGATTGAACGGCTTCTTCAGTAGCTGTGGCTATCGCTGTTGCCTGGGCAGCAGGAGCTCCCATGGCCAGGTCAACAATGCCTGACCCATCACCTCCGGCAAGCTTCAACAGTCCCTGCGCAATGTTTCCTACAACTTCGGTCCGAACTTTCTGCTCAATATCTACCGCTTCCACCTTGTCCGTCTCAATACCTGCCAATGCGCGGAGCATGATCCAGAAATCGCGTCTTTCCTCACATGAATGAACCATTTCTTTGGCTACCAGAACCCGGCTGAGGTGCTGCTTTCTGTCTACCGCCCAGATAAAGGGGAATTTACCTTCACGTTCACCCGCATCCATTTCCAGAAACGCAGTCAAAGGAACCATATTCTCATTCCAGGTATCCCTGGGGGCCCTGCGAAAATGCTTCCGGAATCTTCCTTCGGTAATGGCAAAGTCAGCAAAAGTCATAGCCACTTCCATGGACTTTTCCCGGCCATTTTCCAGGTATTTTAACTGATAATTCGGCCAGATGCGGTCCATCGCAGGGTTGCCGCTCAGATCAAAAGCATCTTCGGCCTTTACACCATGATCAGGGTTGTATTTGAAAACAGGATAAGCCCTGGACTCAACGGCCAGTTTTGCCTGATGCACGCCCAAATCGTCTCCTACCCCATGCTCGGGCTGACAGGTAGTGTAAAGGTTAAACAACGCCGGACGCCTGGTCATTAACCCGTCGATAAAGCCTTCAATCATTTGACTGGTATTGGCCAGGGTTGCCTGTAAAACGTAAGTATTTCTATGAGCCATGGCAATTAAGCCGATTTCTTTACGCGGTTCGGGTTTGCCTTTCCAAACTTTTCCATACTGTGCCATGTCTGAAACCTGGCCCACAAAGCCAGAAGTACAGGCCTGTCCACCGGTGTTGGAGTAAACCTGGGTATCCACCACAATTACTTTGATGGGTTTACCGGAAGCCATCATACGGGATAAATTTTGCAACCCAATATCATACATAGCCCCGTCACCACCCAGGGCCACGACAGGCGGGCAAAGCAGCCATTCCTCATCAGTGAACTGGTTCCAGTTAAAATAGGTAAAGAACTCGTCATGCTCACTGGGATCGTATGATCCGTTCAACTCCAGCACTGCTTTTCTGATAAGTTTGAAACCATCGGCCATTTTTGCCATGTGGCCCTCGAATATACCCATGGCCATAGAGGTGGAATCCTGGAAAAGGTGATTGGCCCAGGGAAATGGATAGGGGTTGAACGGATAGGTACTCCCCCATACCGAAGTACAGCCTGTAGCATTGGTCATTCCCATGGGAGCCCGGCCATTGCCGGTGGTACCGTCAGTATATTTCCACTTCAGTTTCTTCAATCCGGCCAGTAGTTGCGTTACCGCTTTCAGCCATTCCTGGTCTATCGGCTCAATGCCTTTTTCTGACTCGTACCGGCTGGTAATTCCGGACATGGTCAGGTCACTGTCATGCATTTCCGAAATGATTTTCGACATCATATCCGTATCACTGACATTGACGGTATTCATGAGCCTGAGCTGGATGTGTTTTTCCAACTTTTCGGTTAGCTCATCCAGATAAGCCACATGTTTTTCAATACGGGGCTGCATCAGGGATTCCACAGTAGCGACAAATAAATGTATCACCGACTTTTCCGAGCACCCCAGGCAAGCGCCGTCACCACTCGCAAAACTAAGGTAGGTATCCTTGTTCAGCAGGATGGTCTCCAGGGGCCCGATTTTTTCTTCCAGGTCATCGATACGATTGAATTTTGGCGGAGTGTTGGGCAAGTCTGTCCACAGATCCCAGTCTTTTCGTAACCGCGCTACTGAGTCCTTCGTCTGAATGATGGGCCTGAGCGCATCATCATCACAGACTTTCACACATTCCATACAACCTTTGCAGGTGTTGGGATTAACGGTGATGCTAAATAAGCCCCCACTATTGGGCTGGTCTTTTTCATGCAGATCAAAATAGGGCCGTGTAAGTGCAAATTCAAAATCACCCAATTCATCGCGGAACCATTCAAACTCCTTGGAAAAACCAGGTCCTTCATGGCTTTCTTCTACCATCTGATCAATGGCATCGTTGATCAGGTTATTGACGGTGGCTCCATTCCGCGACTCACTGAACAAGGTGCGGATTTTACCTTCCATTTGCCGAACAGCTTTTGGCAGAAATTCCACCTTGCCATGGTTTTTCTTTACCCGTTTTACGACGGTATCCAGCACATCCGACAAATCACTTACCAACCCGGGGATGGCTGTATCGGGACATGCAGTATAACAATCGCCACAAGCCGTACAATTGTTAGGGATCCACTCGGGATGTTCAAAACGAATACCGGTCATATCCCTGAAAAGTGAGGTAACGGCGGGCATTACACTTAGTCCGATGAAGGGGTCGGTAAGGTTATCATTACCCATGCCCTGCGCATAGAAATTACCGGTTTGCTCCCAGAATCGATGAATATCACTCAGATTCGACTCGCTTTTGGGAATGCTTTTAAGCATCGTAGGTATAGGCAGGGCTTCGCCATTGCTTTTTTCAGCAGATCCGGCACCCGGCACCTTGTCGGTAATTTCGTGAACTTCATCAAAACCGCGCCTCACCACACGCATGTTATCATCCACCACGCGCTGGCCTTTTGAGCCAAATTTGTGTTGCAACTGATCTTCAATAGCTTTCAGCAATTCCACTTCTGAGAGGCCAGTATTTTTCATAATCGGAGAAGCGGCAAAGAATGCCCCCTGAAATGCTATACCCTGCATCCTCAGTTGCAATTCCGGGTCGGTGGCTTCTTCTCTGGCTATTTTAAAACCGTCGATATAGTAAACATGAATATCGTTATCGATGATTAGTTTTTGGTAGTGTTTGGGAATGTCGTCCCATACTTCTTCCGGTTTCGACTTTTCATTCTGGATGATGAAACAGCCCCCTTTTTTCAACCCTGCCAAAGCATTGGTGTGCTTGAATACATTCGGGTCGGGTGAAAGCACCACGTCGACGAAGTAGTACTCGCAGTTTACGCGGATGGGTTCAGGGGCAGCGGCAAGGTAGTAGGTCGTCGGTTGTCCTTTTTTCTCCGAACCGTATTTCGGATTTGCCTTGATGTCATACCCCAGCAATTCAAACAAGGTCATGGCCATGTTTTTACCGGTGGTGATCGCTCCCCAGCCTCCTATGGAATGAAAGCGTACGGTGATGGCATCTTTGGGCATCAGGTTGGGATTTTCCGATCCCCGTATGGCCAGGTCTTTCACATGAGGATACGCATCCTCGATGGTTTGTTGATAGACTTTCTGCTTCGGTGTAAATGGTGTTTCCCTAATGAAATCAATTGATAAATAGAACTGTTTCTTCTGTTTACCGTCCGGCACCATGTTTTCAATGGCACCGATGATGCCTTCAGCCTGCAGGTCACGGCTCCCCATGCCAAATGAGCCGGAATATAACGCGGGCATATCTTTTAATTCATAACTGACAAGACCGGGGTATGGCTTGTTTTTCCTGGCAGCTCCGTTTTCCAGGCATTTGGTCAAAACAGCGCGGATTTCCCTTACGATTGGAAGGTCTGCGGCTAGTGGCTGGTCGAGTCTTTCCAGCACAGTCACCCCTTTTTTTCCTTTCAGCAATCGCCCTATATAATCCGCGGGGAAAGGCCTGAACATCACCAGATCCACTACACCGACTTTGATTTTGCGTGTATCCCGGATATAGTCTACCACAGCTTCAGCACTTGGCACAACACTTCCCTGTCCCAGGATCAGGTAGTCGGCATCTTCGGCCCGGTAAGACATGACCCTTTCGTATTTGCGTCCCGTGAGTTGATAATATTGCTCAAAGGCAAAGTCTGTCAGTTCCCGGATATGATCAAAAAAGAAAGGCCGTTGCGCTGCTACGCTTTGCATATAGGAATCCTGGTTCTGGACGATTCCGGCCATCACAGGGTTATCCACATCCCATAGTTCCGGTATGCGCCGTCGCTTTTCACCGTAGATGATTTTTTGGGCTGCGGTCGGTGTATCAATGATATCATCGGGCCGGCCCAGGTACTCTTTAATGAGTGCGCGCTCGGGGATAAGCAATGATTCAATCAAATGGGTCGTTAAAAACCCATCCTGGGCCACAACACCGGGAGTCAGCGCCAGCTCGGCAATTCTGTGGGCCATCACGTTTAAATCCGCTACGTGCTGGGCGTTCTTGGCAAAGAGTTGGAAAAAACCCGTATCATCTATGGCATGGTAGTCATCATGTCCGGCATGCACATTTAAGGTGGATTTGGTCATGGCCCTCGCACCTATATTCAGGACATAGGTCAGTCTTTTTCCTACGGCTGCATAAAGGGATTCGTGCATGTAGGCAATACCCTGTCCGGATGAAAAGTTGGCAGCACGCTGGCCTGTCATGGCAAGACCGGCTGTTACAGCGGCTGCGGCATGCTCACCCTCCGGTTCAATAAAGATCAGGGGCTTGTCTGAAATGTTTAAATGCCCCCTTGCAGCTTCTTCGGCCCAATATTCGCCCATCTGCGTCGAAGGGGTTATGGGATAAGCTCCTGCTGCATCTGACGATTCCCGTTCACACATAATGGCAGCAGTGTTTCCATCCAATGCCATACGTATACCCGGATATTTGACGTTAATATTTTTTTTACTCATCTGTGTCGTTTTTATTTCCCCACCATTTCCCGGGTCTTTGTAGCCAGCCCTATATATTCTTTCACCGTATCCATATCCATCCAGACATTCTCCTGCTCGCTTGTACTGTACAGTGGGGCCAGATTAAGGCTGTTAAATTTCGGATCAATCTCCCGGCACCGGTCCAAAAGGAGTTCCAGCGACATAGAAGCATGAATATCCATGCCATGTTTCAAAAGGAAGCCGGTCAAATATTTATTGACAGACTTGAAGGCATTCCTGCACACCATATAAGGAACGACATCCTCTTCGGGTCTGGACAATTCCTCCTGGGCCGTAAGAAAGAGCTGATCAGCCTGGTTTAACGTGGTTTGAGCTTTTTTATCATGCATGATTTGAAATTTTAATTCTTAGACAAATTGTTGACACAACACTGTCTGTTTCCTTTCACAAACTATCCACATATGCTGACAGATTTTATGAGCATTGTCACTTTTAGAAATGATCTTTATCAATTATTTTAAAGTGCATTGATAAAAGTCAATAAATCTATCTTGTTTTCGACTTTTTTCTACCTTTATTACAATTGCCTTTTGCTGATGATTTCTCCGGTCAGGCACAGATGACGATCACTAATATCACAGGATAAAAGGAGGTGGCTTGTGTACTTCCGGGGCGTTCACAGGTACAAATGGCATGTGGATATCGCCCCATTCAAGACTGTCCCATAATTTTCAATTGGCCGGGCAAAACCTTAAAAGATAGGCAACCCGATAGAGTTCCTGTATAAGTTGGAAATGGTTTTATCCCGTTATTTGATTCTTACCAACCTGTCAAAAATAGCTTCTTTATGAATTTTACTGAAAGGGCTCATCCGTTTCCCAACCCTGAGCCTGTTTCCCTCGATGGACTTCACATGGCCAAGGTGAACAATAAAGGATTTGCTGGTGACTGCAGTGGTCGCGGAATGGCTGCAGGAGGAAAAAAAGTTTGACGTAAGACTTGCCCAAAACCTGGCACTCAGGGGAAAAAGGCAGGTTACTTCTGTATACGAAGTACAGCAAAATCCGAACTTGCACAATATGCTTCAAAAACCCGGTTAAATAATCCTATAGCCTAAAAAATAAACAAGAAACGATTGCGCCACTCCAGCTTTGTGTCTCTTTGGGTCTTGGTGTCTTTAAGCCATACTATGACTGATTACTTTTTTTTGCAGGTTTTAAACCCTGGTTAGCGTGAGTTCGTCGCGGTCATCATCATCGTCGTCATCGTCATACTCCAGAAGATTCATCACCTGCCCGGTTAGTGAAACGAATATCCATGGATCATCGTCTAATTCTTCCAACTCATCATTGGGGTCTATTTGGTTGGCGTCGTCATCGTCAATATTCAATGTAAGTCTTTTACCGTCTGAACTCAGAGACCAACTGGCAGTGATGCTCTGCGAACCGTTGCTGATTACCAGGTCATTGTTATCAAGGAATTCCAAGGTAAAGTCATCCAGATCATCTGTTTCATCATCCCCGTCATCAATAAACCTTGTAACCTCCCATACCCCGATAAAATCATCTGAGTTCACTGCTATTCCATCATCAGGTGCCGGGGAACCGTCATCGTCATCAGAGCAGGAGGCCAGTAGCGCTAAAACAAAAATGTTAAGGATCCATAGTTTTTTCATAGTTTGAAAATTGATAGTTATACAATGGCTTTTGGTAGTATCACTATCGGAACGAAACTAATGGTAAAATGTTGTCATGGATTTGGGAGATGAATACCCAACCCTCAATCAAGGTAGTTATATGCCTTGAGGGTAAGAAAATCCACAAAGTTTTCGGTGCGCACGAGGTAGTCGAATATTTCGGTAGCTTCTTCGAACTTTCCGCTGTTATATCTTTCCTCGCCCAACAGGCCTTTGATATTTTCAAGTTCTTCACTTAACAACTGGGCATAAAGACCGGTATCAACCTCCCGCCCATCGTCTAACTTAACACCTTGGTTATGAACCCACTGCCATATTTGCGCACGGGAAATTTCAGCGGTGGCGGCATCCTCCATTAAATTGTACAAAGCTGCTGCCCCCACGCCCATCAACCACGACTCGATATACAATAATCCAACGTTAATGTTTGTTCTCAGGCCTTTTTCCGTAATTTTGCCGTCTTCAATCGTGAAGTTCAATAAATCAGCAGCGGTAACCTGGACATCCTGGCGTAAATTGCTTTTTTGATGCTGGCCATCCTTTATAAAGCTGTCGAACTGTTCCATTGCCACAGAAACGAGGTCCGGATGGGCCACCCAGGTACCGTCATAACCATTGCTGGCCTCCAGTTTCTTATCTGATCTTACTTTTTCAAAAGCATTCCTGTTAATCTCTTCATCTTTACGGCTGGGTATAAATGCAGACATACCGCCGATAGCATGGGCTCCCCGTTTGTGGCAGGTTTTGACCAGCAACTGCGCATAGGCACGCATAAAGGGTACGGTCATAGTAACCTGGGCACGGTCCGGCAGCAGGTATTCCGGATGATTGCGAAACTTCTTGACTACGCTAAAGATATAATCCCACCTTCCGGCATTCAGCCCTGCCATGTGTTCTTTCAACTCGTAAATAATTTCTTCCATTTCAAAGGCTGCCAGAATGGTTTCTATCAACACGGTGACTTTGATAGTACCCTGAGGAATCCCCAGTTGTGTCTGCGATTCTTTGAATACATCATTCCAAAGCCTTGCCTCCGGATGGCTTTCGAGCTTAGGCAAATAAAAATAAGGGCCCGAACCATTTTCCAGCAGTTTTTTAGCATTTCTGAAAAAAAACAAACCAAAATCGAAAATCGATGCTGAAAAAGGAACTCCATCGATTAACACATGTTTTTCTTCCAGATGCCAGCCTCTGGCCCTTACCTTCAGCACGGCAATCTCATCCTTAAGTTTGTATTCCTTTCCGTTGGGCGCGGTAAAATCAACCTGTCTTCTGATAGCATCGTAAAGGTTAATCTGACCTTCAATAGTATTCTCCCAGGTTGGCGCATTGGCATCTTCAAAATCAGCCATAAATACCTTTGCGCCTGAGTTAAGGGCGTTTATGACCATTTTTCGATCTACCGGTCCTGTGATTTCTGTTCTGCGATCCTGCAGGTCAGCCGGGATAGTATTCACCTGCCAGTCCCCGTTCCGGATGGAAGCGGTATCAGGCAGAAAGCAGGGCATTTCTCCCTGGTCTATGTTTTTTTGACGCAACTCTCTGTCCTTCAGGAGCTTTAGTCTTGTGTTGTTAAACTTTCTGTGTAAGTGGGCAATGAAGCTTAGTGCGTCATCACTTAGTACTTGTTCATAGCCGGGTTTTATCTCACCCTTAATTTCTATTCCGGGAATGCTCATATGTATTTGGTTTTAAATGCCTTATGAAATTTAAAAGCAATTTCATATTTCATTAAATGTAATAATTAAATCTGATAATTACTCAACATAGATTACCTCCCGACTGTTGAGTTCAGGCAAAAAAGTGGTTGATCGCTTATTTAAATGGTTTAGGGATGATTTTTTGGGAATTTTAATTGTATAGAGTGCGTAGGCGCGCGACACAAGACAAAGAAACCTTCAATTCCCCACCACCATCTACTTCTTCCTCATTAAAAAATTGTCCATTGTCAACTGTCAATTATCAATTACAACCGATTTTGCCAAATAGAATTGAGCTGGAAAAACCTGGCAGAATTCAACCCCACCGATCCATCATTCGCATATAATTTCACCTGATTAAAGGCTTGATCGGGGAAGTAAATGGCGGTCATCGCCACTTGGCCATCATCTGTGAAAAGTTCAACAGAGGATACATCAAACAGTAAATGAAGCTTTATACCATACTGTTTTGATAATCTCGGTGCATATTGTTTATCGGCAAACGTGTCTGAGAAATCAACAGCCCCCCCTGATGACCGGTCGATGTAGAACCTGTCACCTGCGGGGTCATACCCCACGCGTAATTGCTGGCCCAGTCTATTTGACAGCATTATACCAAAATCCCTTGCCATGCTTAAGTCTGCGAATTCCAACAAAACCTCAGATCTGGAAATATCAAACGGGAGGTGAACGTCCAAATCACCTTTGATGGCCTTTTCTTTAATTTCAAAAGATCGGTTTCTTAATTCTCTGAGTTCCTCCACGGGTTGGGTTATCAACCTGATCCCAATAGGTAATTGTACCAGGCTAAGTGTTCTGGGGATAGTCATGGCACTGCACCAGGGTTCAGTAGGCACCACCCCGGCATATTTCCAGTTACTCATCCACCCTATAAATATTCTCCTTCCATCGTCTTCGGGAATATCGGACCAGGTGACCCCGGCATAGTTATCCCTTCCATAATCAAGCCAAAGGACTTCATCCGGGGGTAGGCTGTTGACAAATCTTTTACCATCGAAATCTCCAATAAAATACTGCGTGCCTGATCCTCCGTTGGGAGCGCCATCGCCCAGGCTTACAATCATGACCCATTTGGTTTCGCCAGTATTTTCAACTTCCAGGGGAAACAGGTCGGGGCATTCCCAGACTCCGCCGTGACTTCCATGGTACCTGCCAAATTCACTCACCAACTGCCATTCTTTGAGATTTTCCGAATTATATATTTTTACATGATCCAATACGGCAAAAACCATTACCCATTTCTGAGACGCTTCATGCCAAATCACTTTCGGATCCCTGAAATCTTTAATACCCGGATTGTCGATTACGGGATTACCTTCATACTTGATCCAGGTTCGTCCT
Source organism: Cytophagales bacterium (assembly GCA_022360015.1). GTDB lineage: Bacteria > Bacteroidota > Bacteroidia > Cytophagales > Cyclobacteriaceae > Agaribacillus. The sequence continues at coordinate 23,423 of JAKSDQ010000007.1, read as the reverse complement.
TTATCATTGCTGTAAGCGATTGCCTGAGTTTGGAAATTAAGGGCGCCTTTTTCACGCATAACATCATTATGGTACGTAAAGATGGCCACCAGTGGGGGGTTTTGATCCGTTCCAAACCCTGAGCTGTTTTTCCAATCCACCACCGCACTGCCCGAAAAAATATACCCCAGGCTATCAGGGTATAATGCGATCGGTAGCTGTTCCCAGTGTACCAGGTCCGTGCTAACGGCATGTCCCCAGTGCATAGGGCCCCATACAGTACTGTCCGGATAGTGTTGAAAAAATAAATGATATTCTCCTTCATAATAGACCATACCGTTAGGGTCGTTCATCCACATGCTGTCAGGAGAAAAATGAAACTGTGGCCTGTGCTGCTCCCGGTAAAAGGTCGATGTAGCAACGTCATTGAAGTCGGCAGCCTGTGTTTTGGGCTTTGGATTACTACACCCGTAAATCAGGAATACAAGGATCACAATCAGGATTACAAGTTTCATAGGCTCGCACGCTAATTTCCCACGATGGCATCTACTGGTCATTCTCCAGGTCTCCATGGTGGTAATTTACATTGAAGGAACAAATAATCAAAACGGATCATTGTAACTTAGGTTCGATTATTTTGGAGTAGCCCCGGTGAAAACCGCTGTGTCTCTTTGTGTCTTTGCGTCTCCGTGGTGAACAAGGGTTAACCACAAAGGCACCAAGACACAAAGAGGCACAAAGAAATTGGGCAGGGGTGTTGTGCAACAGCCACATTCGCTTGTACCCACGTTAGTCTCGAGAGGTATAATCGGGGCGCTTGCGCTGTCAGTGGTTGTGTGAAAGGTTTACAGGCAGAAGCCGGGTCGCGGCTTTATCGATCTTTAAGGTTCTCCCATTGTTTCTTTAGTGTTTCATATCTGGCAAAAGCATCCCGGCCCAACTTTTGGGGCGACTCGGAAATCATTTCATACAGGTATTTCACATGTTCATGCAACATGGGGCGGTCATATCTTTCAGGGCCTTTTTTTAACATGGCAAGACTAGTAGTAAGCCGCTTTTTCCCAGATGCATTTCCGGTTGCTTTGATATTTTGTTCCAGACTCCTGATTTTCTTTTTAATAGCAAGTAACAACATGGCGGTCTCCAAGGCTAGTTTTTCCTGTTCTTGAAGATCCTTTACCGAAGTACCGCTGGCTTCCAACTCGGGGTTGATCCGGTACTGAAACAATTGCGCTTGTGATTGATTCCGGTAAGTGATTTTCACAGTGTACGCTGCCGGGGCTACCTTAGGGCCTTGAAAGTCTTTTTCTTCGTCTGCCAGGTAGTAGCGTAAATCCCAATGGGTTTTTCTGATACCCCATAAGCCCGGGGGGCAGTCCGAAGTTTTTTCGGTCTTTGAGTGGATGAGGTTTCCATTTCTGAAAAACTCAAAATGAACAGCAGTGTCTTTTTGTTGCGCAGGTAAAGTAAAATATATAAACTGGACATCTCCAAAAACTTCGCGGGGTTTAAAGAGCCTAAGGCCCTGATCTTTAATGTTGAAAGAATGCAATGGGGAAATGTCATCTAAAATCCAAAAGGACCGTCCCAGGGTGGAAATAGCCAGGCCTTTGCGGTGTACCCGTATATCTGTAACCGGGGTAACCGGCAGGTTTCGTTGAAATGGGTTCCAGGTTTTACCATCATTCAATGAAACATATAGTCCAAACTCTGTTCCGGCATAGAGAAGCCCTTCCCTGTCCGGATCTTCACGCACTACGCGTGTGGGTTGGTCTGCGGGAATGCCGTTTGTACCATCGGTTAGTTTTACCCAGGACTTCCCGTAGTCATCGGTGCTATACAAATAAGGCCGGTCATCCCCGAGGTAATCCCGATATACTGCGTAATAGGCCTTGGCAGGATTATGCGGCGACACTTCAATGGTAGAAACCCTGCCACCCGAAGGCATATCGGGTGTCACATTTTCCCAGTTTTTTCCGCCGTCTTCGGTGACAAAAAAAAGACCGTCATTAGAACCGGTCCAGATCAAACCCTGTTGTAATGGGGATTCCCTGATGGCATACAACACGGCATAGTATTCTTCGCCTGAAATATCTTCATCGATAGGGCCACCACTTCTCACACGGTACCTGGGGTCGTTGGCTGTCAGGTCGGGGGAAATCTTCTGCCAGTTAACACCGCCATCAACTGTTTTGTGCAGGTATTGCGAGCCATAGTAAACCGTATTGGGATCATGCGGAGACACTTCCATAGGGGTGACACGCTGAAAACGGTAGGTGATATCATCCGGGTGGTTACCATATAAGCTTTCCGCCCCTATATAGTAATGCTGCTCAATGCCGGTGATGCGATTATAAACCGAAAAGCGGCCTTTGCAATTGGCGTAAACGGTGTTGGGATCACCGGGTTTGGGGATGACCGGCCCTGTTTCGCACCCTCCCACACTTTCCCAAAGGGGAATTTGATCAAGCCCATGATGATCGTTACTATTCAACACGTTTGAATAGGGCAACCTGGCAGGTACCCTGATCGTGGTATTGTCCTGCTGGCCCGAGTAAAGGTAAAAAGGATACTGATCATCGACATGGCATGAGTAAAGTTCTGCGGTAGGCTGATTGAAAACCGTTGACCAGTTCCGGCCACCATCCCTTGAGACAGCGGCACCGCCATCGTTGCCTTCAATCATCAACTGCGTATTTTCAGGATTTATCCACAGGTCGTGATGGTCTGCATGGGGGGTAGGTTCACGGGTCCAGTTTTTTCCACCGTCATGGGAAGTCCAAAAATCCTTGGTTCCTGCCCAGAGGTGATCCGCGTTTCCGGGATTGGCAGTCAGATTGGTAAAATAAAAGGGGCGATACACGATGCTTTTATGTACCTCTTCCGGGAGTTCGACCCTGGTCCAGTTTTCCGCATAATCATCAGAACGGTACAGGCCTTCCTCACCGGCTGAGGCCTGAATTTGGGCCCACACCCGTTCGGGTTTGTCGGCACTGACGGCAAAGTCAATTTTACCAGTCAATCCAACCGGCAGCCCTTTTGTTTTCCTTTCCCATCGATCACCACCGTCTGCAGACTTGAATATACCGTCTTCTGCCCCACCGCTGATAATCGTCCAGGGCTTCCGCTCTGCACGCCACATAGCTGCGTAAACAATATCAGGCCGGCCAGGGGCAAACTCCAGGTCTACCGCACCGACCGAATCAGACAAAAACAGTACCTGCTCCCAGCTTTCACCGCCGTCCTTGGTGCGATACACCCCGCGTTCTTTTGATTTTCTGAATGGCTGACCTACAACCGCGGCAAAAACTATGTCAGGATTTTCGGGATGTATCTCCACAGCCCCGATCTGGCCGGCTTGTTTCAGTCCGATAAAAGACCATGTCTTTCCTGCGTTTTCTGATTTGTATACCCCCTTTCCGACAATAACATTGCTTCTGATACCATCGGATCCGGTGCCGACATATATGATCCTGGGATCTTTTTGATAAACTGCAATTGCACCCACGGAAGGCGTGGCAAAATAGCCGTCTGATATATTCGTCCAATGAAATCCGTAATCGGTGGTTTTCCAAAGCCCGCCTCCTGTAGCCCCCATATAGAAAGTTCCCGGGTCATTGACCACACCACAAACAGCGGTTACCCTGCCGCCACGTGAAGGGCCGACGTTTCTGAATTCAAATGGGCCCGCATTTTGCGCATAGGTATCCAAACATAAAAGGAGCAGACCGGCACGTAATACATTTTTCATCTTCTGTTATTGCATTGTTTTTTATCAAAAAGCGCTCCGGAACTCACGATTCTAAAATCCATTATCATTGTACGAATCATCTGTATACGGAGCCCTGGTTATCCTCTGCATTAAGCCATTCCATCGCCTTTTTCAGAAGCAGGCTTTTGTAGGCTGCAAAATTTTCCCTGGTGACGGGGATATACACATTCACAGGCGCCGGGTTTCCTTCCAGAATCTGACCATTGGGCCTGATGGTGTGACCAATGTCCCACATAAAGGTAGTCAGGTACTGATTTGAAGCAGGAAATTTAAGCTTTTCAGTCCATTCCCAAGTATTGCTGTATCCTCCGGTGGGCATGCCTATGGTATGGGCTAAACTATTGTCATAGACAATGGACGAAAACTGGTCGAGGTGCGAGCCCCCCCATGGACCGAATAGACAGACCAATTTACCTTTAAAATGCACTTCAGCAGGGTGTATAACGCCATCTGAATACTTTGGTGCGTGAGCGCATTTGAAGGGTACGTCATTGCTGTAATCCTGTCCGGCGGCCAACGCGTTGAGCACATCGGTATGCAACCAATCCATCACCCAGCGACCATCGTCATCATTTTCACGAGCACCGTGATCGTTGATGTTTTTTTCCAGAAATGAACGGGTCATTTTTGCGATAAAATCATCGGTGATATCGCTCAATTTCAGGTTTCCAAAGGTGGTTTTATAGGGCTTTGAAGAAAGCCTCCGCAGCATCACTGCGCCCCTGCTGCCTCCCCTGCTTTCTGTCAGGTCAACAATTACGTCATGCTCCAAAAGGTTGTGCTCCTGTGCATAAGCCATCAGCGCCTCCATATCCTTCCGGATAGACCCTCGAAACCCGTACCACCAAAGTAAAATGGTTTTATTTTCAGGCTCTGTCGGCACATAAAGATGGTAACAAACCTTTTCCAGTGCCTTTTTATAACCGGGATATTTATCCCTTTCGGAAGATTGCCATTGTATTTCTTCCTCTTCCAGATAAGGCAGGGAAACGGTATACACCCTGCCTTTTTTCGGCTGGAGTGTGACTTCAAACTTTTCTTTATAAAATCCGGAAGGCAAAAACCTTTCATCTTTTACTGAAAGGTTATATCCTACCCTTATCCAAAGGTTGTTGACAGTCGAATACCTCTGATAAGGTGCTATCGATGCAAAATACGCGTCAAAAGGTATTCCGTTTATCGCTATCAGCTTATCCCCTATGTCGGGCACATTTTTGCCGGCGTACTGACGGATATCCGTGCCCACATCGGAAACAAACATGAAATAGTCCCCTTCTTTTTTATAATCCGGATGAAATCTTATCGGGGCTACCCCGCGATTCCGCTCCAGTTTTAACCCGTTTTCAAGCGGCTGGATGCTTAAATGCCGGTTTTTTCTGATGTTACTAAACTTCACCAAGGCAAAATACAAGGCCTCATCACTGGTGGCATCGATGATTTCATCCTTCATTTTCATTAAATTCTTGCTCAGATCCAGCCCAAACGAAGCGACCTTATAGGGTGACACCGATTCCCTGTCTATGGTTTTTTCATATAGATAGTTAAAAAGGGCTTCGCGGTCGGCCCTCGTGCCATGATTCTGGGCCCATGAAGTGTGACCGAAGGTCAGCACTATGAGGATTAACAGTGATTTAAGCGGGTTTATCATAAACTTTTTCATCTGATTCGGGTTTCCATGCTTTTTCTAACTTTGAAATGACCGTAGTAGCTACCATATCTCCCATGCAGTTTACAGTAGTATTACCCATGTCGATCAATCGATAAATCCCTCCCACAATGGCTACAATTTCCAGTGGGAGATGAAAGGCCTCGGCAAATAACATAGCTACGACCAGACCTCCGCCAGGTATACCACCTGAGCCCTCTGACAGCAGTAAGCCCACCAGCACCACCTGTATCATTTGGGGTAAGGTAAAATCAATTCCTACTGCCTGGGCAGTGAATATTAAAATGCCTGCCAGCATAATCGAGGTGCCATCTTTATTAAATTGTGCCCCCAATGGCAGGGTAAATGAGAATATCTTCTTTGGAAGCCGGAGATCTTTTTCTGCGATATCCAGTGACACGGCCAGACTGGCCAGGCTGCTGCAGGTAGCCACTGTAGTAGCATAAAGGGCGGAAGTTTTATTTAAAAACCACAAGGGGGAAACGCGCCCTATGAACCAAAGAATCATCATATAAAAAAGCACCATGATTAACTGGGCCAAATAAACACTGCCAATAAAAACCGTTAGTGCACCCACAATTTTGGAACCGTACTCACCAAAAGTGGCCGCCATCAATGCGCCAAGACCTAACGGGGAAGCCCTTAGAATCAATTCTACCAGGTGACGCATTAACTCCGCAATTCTTTCAAATCCGGACTGGAACCACTCCTTCTTTTGTTCCGGTAAATTCAAAACCACTACCCCCAGCAGTACGGCGAATATGACGATCTGGATCAGTTTTCCTTCGGCAAAGGACTTAAAAATATTCGTTGGTATCATGTCCTGAATAATAGTTGCCAGGTCGGGCATAACACCGATGTTATCAGGCACCTCACCTGTTAAGGTAATTCCTTCGCCGGCTTCGGTCATACTCATCACAAAAATGCCCACCGTGATCGCCATGGCTGTGGAAAAAAGGTAATAAACAACAATTTTCAGTCCTACTTTCCCAAATGCTTTTACCGTACCAATCGATCCCATGCCTGCCAGCAGGTTGAAAAAGACCAATGGAATAGCCCCCATCACGAGCAATTGCAGGAACATCTCGCCGATAGGCTGGACGATAATGGCTTTTTCTTTGAAAATCAAACCCAATACGGCCCCTATTAGCATCCAAATCAATATTCTTGTGGCAAAGGACAGCTTTTTATAGAATTTAAACATATATTTTGTACCCGTTCACTAAAGATAGGCAAGTTACAGCCCTTGGACAAAAGCATGAATTCGACGAAGCCCCTCATGAATCTCCTCCCAGGATTTCACACAGGTGATGCGGATGTAATCCGTGGCGGTTTGGCCAAAAGAGGAGCCGTGGATAACGGCCACATTTTCTTTCATCAGAAGCCGGGTAGCAAAGGTTTCTGAGGAGATGCCCAAGGCACTGATATCTGTCCAGGCATAAAATGATCCCTCCGGCATGTCGCATTTCAGCCCGTCAATATCATTCAAGGCCCCGGTAAAGTATTCGACCTTTTTCTCCCATTCTGTCCAATAGGTCTTGACTTCCTGCAAAGGTTCCTGCCCGAAGGCAACCGCCCCCCCGGCCTGAACAAATGAATTAACACTGGTAATCAGGTGCTGCTGTAGTTTTTCGAGTTCTTTGATGATGGCCTCGTCGGCATAAATAAAACCGATGCGCCACCCTCCCATAGAAAAACTCTTGGTCAGGCTCATCAGCGTAATGGTCCGCGATTTCATGTCAGGCAGGGTAGCCAGGTTGACATGCCGACGGCCACCCCAGGTCATTCGTTCATAAACTTCATCGGTAATGACATAGAGATTGTACTTAACAGCAAGGCTGGCCAGTTCCCGGAGGTCTTCCGGGCTGTGTACCACTCCCGTTGGATTATGAGGACTGCATAGGATGACGGCTTTGGTTTTAGGGGAAATGTGGTTTTCCAGTTCTTCTTTGTCCCACCGGAATTTGTTTTCCGGTCTGAGTGGTACGGGTACTGCTTTTCCGCCTAAATATTGGATAGTTTGTTTATAGCTCACAAAACACGGGTCTTCAACGATGACCTCATCACCCGGATTAATGAGTGCCAGCAGGGAAATGGTCAACCCCTGCTTGGCCCCCATAGTCGCGACAAGCTCTTTTTCAGGATCGGCGATGATGTTATTTTCCCTTTGCAATTTGGCAGCGCAGGCTTTCCGGTAAACGGTGGTGCCCTTTGCCATGGTCTGGTGTGTATCACCGGAGCGCATTGCTGCTATAGCCGCCTCTATCACGTATCCCGGGGTGGGTTCAAATGCCCTTCCGGCGGAAAAATCAAACACTTTTTGTCCTTCCTCACGCAGTAGCCTTGCTTTATCAGCGATCATTACTGTGGAAGAAGGTTCTGAATTTTGAACCCTCGTAGATATACTCTTGCTTTCGTACATATTCATTAAATCTATTTATAAGTTTTGGTTTTAAAGCAGACGTATCAGAAAAAGCAGCGCCTGACACTGCTTTTTCTGGCTTGTAAATTTAAAATTAATTGAATTTTTCGTTTCATTAAGTCTCAAATGATCAATAGCCTTCGTTCTGCACCATATTCGTATTGCCATTCAGTTCATCCTGGGGAATAGGCCAGGCATATAAATCGGAGGGATAGCTTACCGTACAATTTTCCGGCAAATTGCAGTCTACCCTGGTAAACCCACGTTGCAGGCGTTTCAAATCAAAAAGGCGGTTTCCTTCAAAAGCCAATTCTTTTCGCCGTTCGGTTATGATGTCTTCTATCAGGACATTTCCCGAAGTGCTAACCATCGAGGCGCCGGCGCGTTGTGTAATTTGATTGACCAGATCCCTTGCCAACCCATCGGCGCCATTGAGGCGAACTTCGCACTCTGCCTTCATCAGGATAAATTCCGTCAGGCGCAAGACCGGGTAAGGTGTGTCATCCTTCGCATCTCCAAAGGCCCCCGGATATTTAAATACATGGGGTTCGATGTTTTCTACTTTATACCAGTTGTTTCGCACATCACCGGTTTCATATAATCCCAGCAAGTCATTTGAAATAGCGTGGGCAGCATTGCCGTTATTGGCGGTATAAATATCTATGATAGACCGGTTGGTGGTAATCTGGGTATTATCCTCATTGATGTACAACTGAAAAATGCTTTCGGACTCAACAATAACACTCCCGGCCCAATCATCGATGAACGCCAGTTCTCCGAGACCATCCGATTCATATAGGGAAGTCGTATAGTTTTCAATCAACGTGTAGGGACCTTCATTGACAACGGTGTTGGCATCAGCCAAGGCAGCGGCATAATCCGTAACATAAAAATGCATCGTAGCCCGCATTGCCACCGCGCTAAAATAGTTTAGGTAATACATAGCATCCTGCCTGCTAATGGCTTCTGTGCTTTGCAGCACCGGAATAGACGCATTCATTTCTCCGAAAATGAAATCAAACACCTCTCCAACTGTGTTTCTTTCAGGCCGGTTGGCAGCGCCGGTTACTGTAATTACCGGTACACCCGGATGTGATTGATCAGGTGTGAAATTATAATCCTGTGCGTAGAGCCGAACCAGGCAGAAATGTGCCCAGGCCCTCAGGATTCTGCATTCGGCAATCACCTGGTTTTTGACATTTTCAGTGATATCATTGTCATTATCTATATTTTCCAGTATTACATTGATATTATTAATAACAACATAAGCATCCTGCCATAACCTGGAGGTGTTTACGGCATTGAGGTTCAGTGTATAGGCAAATGGGATCCTATCCGGGTTGGCACCTGCCGACTCCCTGTCGGAAGGAATTTTACCATTGTCGGTAGCTGCATCGCCGATCACAGCAAATTCAGTGCCGTAAAAACCTTTTAGTTTTAGCCGGGTATAAACACCCGTTAATGCAAACAATACCCCTTCCTGGGTTTGAAAAACTGCAGAGGAGCCTATGGCCGTTTCCGGTTCCACATCCAGGTAATCATCACAGGCCGGCACGATGAACAATACAATCAGCAGAAAAGTTATGTTTATGATGAATCTTTTTCTCATGGCAATGCTTTTTAGAATGATAAGTTAATACCAAGTGTCATGGTTCTGGGCAGTGGGTAGGATTCGGAAGTAGGATCAAAGCCCGGGAAATCTGTGGTTAGCCATAAATTTTGCCCGTTCAGGCTTACTGAGACATTGTTCATGCCCAGTTTTTCTACCAACTCTTTAGGCAGTGTGTAACTAAGACTCACATTCTGTAACCTGACAAAGGAGGCATCGTAGAGGTATCTTGTACTGACCAAATCGCCATTGGGATTATTGACCAGGGCCCTGGGTACATCCGTCATATCACCGGGATTTTGCCATCGGTTCAACACATGAACCCATTGATTGGCAGGAAAACTCGCCCCATCGGTACTTAGATCCTGTCCCAGGTCAAAATATTCGTCAGCACCAAAACTATAATACACCATGAAGGACAAGCTGATACCTTTGTATTCAAGCGTGTTGGTAATACCACCGTAGGTGTCTGGTGTACGCTGACCGGCAATGACCCGGTCTTCGTCACCGTTATAGTCAGTGGTTGTTTCATCATTAGCCGTTAAATAAAGTGCGTCTCCGTTGGCCGGATCAACACCCGCGTAGCGCTGCAGAAACCAGTTATCGGACCTGCCTCCTTCCTGCCAAATGCGGGTGCTAAATACTACGTCATCAGGGATGCTGGTGATTTCCTGGTTGTAGAAGGCAAAGTTGGCGTTGACCTGCCACAAAAAATTATCGTTTCTCACCGGAAACAAACCCAAAGACAACTCAATACCTGTATTAAGTAATTCTGCCCCGGAATTGACAGTGACGTTATCAAAACCAGTGGTTTGTGATAAAGGAGCGTTGAACAACAAATCCTGTGATACCCTTCTGAAGTAATCCAACGAACCAGTGATCTTGTTGTTAAACATGGCAAAATCCATCCCTATATCAAACTGAAGGTTCTTTTCCCACCTTAAATCCGGATTTGCCGGAAAAGAAGTTCCAACGCCATTGTTGGCGTTGTTTGGACCCGGGCCGGTCGTGTAGATAACATCTGCCCGGTAAAGATCCCGCCAGCTAAAATCACCAATTCTGTTGTTTCCGGAAGATCCGTAGCTCATCCTTAGTTTCAGGTTATTCAGAAAGGTCAAATCCTTGACAAACTGTTCCTCAGACAGCAAATAACTGGCCCCGACAGCCCCAAACGTTCCCCACCTGGTGTCAGGTCCGAAATTGGAAGCGCCGTCACGACGTAGAGAACCTTCGACAAACAGCTTATCCCTGAAGCTGTAATTGACCCGGCCAAAAAAACCGGCAAGGGATGACCCCTCAAAGCCGGAAGTTATCCCCTGGGCCACCACAACATTTCCAAAACCCACGGTATTGAGGTTGCTGAAGGTAAAGTTATCAGCGGAAACATCCAGCGCGTTTAACCTTTGCCGAGTTGTCTCAAAACCTATCTTTACCCCGAATCCATGATTTTGCAATTCTTTCCGGTAGGAAAGCGTACCGATAAAATTAAAGGTATTTCCTGTGATCCTGCCCTCTTCGGTTGTTCCGCCGTCGGTTTCTGCTTTGTACAGCTTGCCGATGGTTTCTTTCGTATTGGTCGAAAAAAAGTAATAATTGGCCAACACTTCACCGCGGATTTCCGGCGTAAAATTATATCCTAAATCAAAGTTACTGTTCATATTCCAGGTCTCGGAGGTATTGCTGTTCATAATCGTAGTTGCTACCGGATTGTGTTGTGCATTGCTGGGTATTTCAAAATTAAAACCTGCGCCGTCAAATGGCCCGCCTGCAAGATCGGGTGTCACAAATATGGGCTCAATGGGAGCGGTCTGGAATGCCCCGGAGAGTTGTCCACTCCTGCCTCCTTCGGAAATCAGGTTATTGGACGTCTCGTAAGCCAACTGTATTTTACCACCGAGGTCAAATTTGTCACTGGCTTGATGGTCGAGATTCAAGGTACCTGTAGCCCGTTCAAAGTCTGTGGCTACCACTGTTCCTTCCTGGTATAAATAACCTAACGCTGCAAAAAATGAGGTTTTCTTATTCCCTCCTGTCGCAGAAAAGTCATACTTGTTGAAACTTCCGGTCTGCAGTGCCTCTTCCACCCAGTCGGTATTGAATGGCTGATCGATAGGCATATAAAAGCCGGTACCCGGATCATCGGGATCTTCACCGGCATTGAGAATGGCTTCCCGGTAATATTCCACATATTCCGCGGTATTCATGACCCTGAAGTCGTTTGGGTTATTGTTTTCGGTGATACCATATTGGGCATTGATGTTGTAAGTTGTTGCCCGGTTTACGCCTTTTTTAGTGGTAATGAGGATCACGCCATTTCCCGCCCTCGAGCCATACAACGCTGCAGAGCTGGCATCTTTTAAAACATTGATACTTTCGATATCACTGGTATTTAATTGAGAAAGCTCCCCATTGAACACCGCCCCATCCACTACAATTAAAGGGCCGGTTCCTGCCTGCAGTGAGCCGATACCCCGAATCAGAAAACCTGCGGAACTGCCCGGTTGTCCGTTGCCTTCCAGTACCTGCAAGCCAGGCGCCAGTCCTTGTATGGAATTTGAAATGTTGGCCTGCTGCTGTCTGACAATGTCTTCAGATTTTATAGACTCCAGGGCGCCTGTGATGGTCGCCTTTTCTGCTTCCCCAAAAGCCACTACTACCACCTCGGCCAATGAGGTGATATCCCTGGCCAATGAGACATTAACAATCGATCTGCCGTTTACCTCAATTTCTTCCGGAACATACCCGATAGAAGAAAAAATCAAGGTCATATCGGGCCGGGCCAGCGTCATACTGTAATTACCGTCTGCATCGGTGGTGGTACCGAGTGTCGTGCCTTTGACAATGATATTTACACCAGGGAGCCCTGATCCGTCATCCTGCGAGGAGACCCTGCCCGAGACCGTAAGATCCTGCGCCTGCATCTGAGGTATTAATAGGGCAAGTAACATGTAGAATCGTAAAACTTTGCTCATAATGTTAGTTTAGAGGTGATTAGAAATTAAAGGTGGCATACATTGCTACCAGGTTTCATTTGCATTTTTGAAAGTTAATTATTCAGGCAGTCCGGTGAAATAAAAATGCCCTAGAAGAATATTCTTTAAGAAATTTTCAGAAAATTTCGTTTTGACTATCATATTTGATACATAAAGACTATATTCAATAATAAAGCTGCAATGAAAGTGAAATGAACAAGTTAACCGGACGGGTATTGGCTGATCGTATCTCGAAAGTTTTAAACTATTTAAAAAAGCAAAAAATCACACAATACGAGGTAGAGGAACGCATCAACTACACTTCCCTGAGTAAAGCCAAAAATTATGACCGCTATCCCCAGGTGATCATCGAAAAAATGAGCAGACAGGAATTGCTGCAGGTACTTTTGGGTGAATTCGGGTTATCTTATGACGAAGAAGGCGATCTTGTTTTATCCGGTGGTGAAATAAAAAGTGCTTTACCATCGCAGGAGGCCCTGTTTTATATCATGTATTACTACGCTTTTGCACGCGAAACAGTAGGAAAAGCCGTCATCAGAGTCATGAACAAAAAAAAGGTGCTGATCGACTACCGGCTGGAAGAACATTGGGAAGGCACCTACGAGGTGGTAGAAAACTACACCTTCATCAACGCTGTTAAAGTAGGAGATTCTACCCCTGTCAAAAAGCTCATCTGCCTGTTTTCTGGCACCAAAAAATACGGAAGGCCTATACTACTAGGCACCTATAGTACAGTCAAAAGAGATGGTTTCCCTGCGGCTGGGCGTATTTTGCTGGAAAAGGTTGAACAAGAGCACGAAATCCGGGAAAAGCTAAACAGTGAGACAGATCCCAGGGTGGTATCGTATCTGACCAACAAAGTTTTTGTATCAAAAACCTATACCCCTAACTCACTCGACGAACTGTCACCCGACCACCGGATTATTCAAAACTACGCCGGTGATTATGTATTATTCTACCCCAACAGAAACCATGAGTTGACCCGGGCCGAATTGACAATTGGAATAAATTCCAAATCAAATATGGAAATCGGCGGCCTGAATTATGTGGGACGCACAAAACTTCTGGACCCACATACCCTGCAGATTAAATTGCACGAAGGTCATTCCTTCAACGACATCTCACAAAGTAGTTTAACCATTTTTTTCAACACAAGAAAAAATACCACCCCTCCCTTCTACAACTGCGCCGGCATCAGCAACGAACTGGAAGGATACCCGGCCTCATTTGCCTGCTTCATGATCCGGTCATCGGATTTAAATGAATTAGCGCAGGAGGAGGTGGAGGCTTTTTTGGAGGATAAGCGAAATCTGATATTCATCGCCAATTAGGAGTGTGGGTGTGGAGTTTGGGTGTGGCGTGTGAGTTTGGGTGTGGGGGAGATTTAACAATTCGATAAAATCATGAGGTTTGGTATTGTTTATCAAATCATATAATTTCAATGCCTATAAAACGAAAATAATCAATTTGGCAATTAGACACATCCATAGGCAAGCGGAGACTGCGGGAGAAAGTCCGTTGCAGAGGCACCTTAACAAGGGTGATTCACCGACAAAAACGGATATTCTCTTGTGGGAGGAGTTTCAGTCCGGCAGTGAAAAGGCGTATGCGGATATTTACAAAACTCACGTAGCGGCGCTCTACAACTATGGCTTGAAGCTTGTCAGCGATCCGTCGTTGGTCAAAGATTGTATCCAGGATCTTTTCATTGAAATTTGGGATGCCAGGCAAAACCTGGGAGCGGTCAGGTCTATCAGATCCTACCTCTATAAGTCCATTCGCCGGAAGATACTGGCCGAAAAAGCCAAGGTGAAGCCCCTGGTTCCTTCATCTGACAATTACCAGCCTTTTGAGATAGCCTATTCCCCTGAGCGCATCCTTCACGACCATCAGATCAAAGAAGCACAACTGGACGAACTCCGAAAAGCCTTGAACAAACTCACCACCAGTCAGCGAGAGATCATTTTTCTGAAGTACTACGACCGTTTAAGTTATGAAGAAGTAGCCGATATCATGGGTATTTCCAGAAAAGCCGCCTACAAAAAAATCGGTCGTGCGTTGCACACCTTACGTCAGCATACTGATAAGGTTTATCTTTTACTTTATTTTGTCGGTTTGGGATTACTGTAGGTAGCCGGGCTGTTTGAGGTGGGTAGTGGTTGCGTGGCAACCCGCAACAAAAAATCCGCGCTCAAAGCATTGGCAGCGCCTCTCCAAAAAAAGTCAAAAAAATTGCGGGGTAAAATTCCGGTTTTTCTCTCTTAATAGGTGATCCAGGTTTTTGAGCCTGCAGTAAATACATGAAGTACACAAAATACAACAAAGAGGATTTTCTCAAAGATGAATATTTCCAGAAATGGCTATTGGATCCCGATCCGATGGTGACCAGGTTTTGGGAAAGCTGGCTGGAAAAGCATCCGGAAAAAAGGGAGGTGATAGAGCAGGCAAGCAAAATAATGCGGTCTATTGATTTCAGGAGGGATGAGCTGCCGGAAAAAGACTTTGATGAGATGTGGATGAATATCATTGAGAAAAGAGGCAAGCGCCAGGGTCAGTTAAAGACCGTGGAGCCCCACCTACAGCAGAAAAGGGCGTTTTTACAAACTGTGGCGGCTGCTTTTATCGGGTTGCTGATGTTGAGCGGGGCCTGGTACTACCTTACTGATCAGCACCTGAAAGTGAAGTATATGAATCATTTCGGGGAAACCCAATCCATTTTGCTGCCTGACAATTCCACCGTTCAACTCAACGCCAATTCTACGCTGTATTACAAAGATAATTGGGAAGATAAAGGCCGCCGTGAAGTATGGCTGGAGGGTGAAGCCTTTTTCTCTGTACGTAAACAAACCGCATCGGGTGATGCCGCGGTACCCCGACAAGTGAAATTTGTCGTCCATTCAGGGGACTTGAATGTAGAAGTGCTGGGCACTAAGTTCAATGTAAAAAGACGCCGGGGCACCACACAGGTTATCCTGAAATCGGGCAAAGTGGGCCTGACCAGCCGGGTCAACAACCATCGTATTGAAATGACGCCCGGGGAAAGAGTAGATTACGTCGAAGCCGAACAGCAATATATCAAAGAGGTAGTCAACCCCGATCCTTTGACCGCCTGGCGCAACAACAGGTTGATATTCGATGATACCCCATTGACTGAGATCGCTGCCCTTTTGGAAGATAACTATGGCATGAAAGTAAAGATCCTGGACGATGAGCTGAGGAACAGACGGTTTACCGGTACCTCACCGGTAGACAATATCGACATACTCCTCACCAAACTTTCAAAAATATTTTATCTGAAAGTAAGCAAAGACGGAAAAACAGTAATGATCGAAAAAGACTAAAGAAACCTGCCCGCAATATAGCTTGAGACCCTAATGCGGGCAGTAAACAATCCCATCCGAACAACTATGAGGATGGGAATAAATCAATGTTCAAATGCAAAAGTAAAATTATGAAACACATTTTACAAAAGAGGAAACACCTTCATCACAAATTATCCCTGTGGAGGTGGCTCAGCCAAACACCGGTCAGAGGCCTGACGTTGTTCCTCTTCCTGTTCGGGTTGACCGCCGGAGGAAAGCCTTCCGCAGAAAAGCCACCCGTTACTAAATCCATAGAAAAGTATTCCACAACCTCGTCATACAATGACAATGAACAAATGGGTACGGAAGATCGGTCACTCATTGAAGTATTGTCCGAGCTCTCTGAGAAGCACCGGGTTTATTTCGACTTTGAAAAAAAGGTGCTGGAAGGAAAAACCGTTACAAGGGAATATGAAGGGAATGACGAAAAAGCGTTGGAACGCTTCCTGAAAGACATCCTGACCCCGCATAACTTAACCTTCGAGAAGCTGGATGGAAACTACCTGATTTACCCGAAAAGAAAAAAGAAGCAAGCGCCCGAAAAAAATGCCAAAACGAATGCCTCCTCTACCGGAAACACCCTGGGGCGCGAGGAAGATTTTCCTGACAAAATATCCCCCATCCGAAACAAGCAAGAGCGCACAATCACCGGTAAAGTGATCGATGAAAACGGCGACCCGCTACAAGGCGCCACCATCCGGGTGAAAGGCCAACGTGGCATCGGAACAGTCACTGACATCGAGGGCAATTACGTGATCACCCTTCCTGATAATGTGACCACACTGATTTTCTCTTTTGTTGGGTTTCTCTCCCAGGAGATTGAGGTAACTACGCGCTCTACCGTCGATGTCATACTCCTGGCTGACCTGACCGCATTAAAAGAAGTAGCAGTCGTTTCTACGGGATACTATGAGGTGGAGCAAAAACTAAATCCTGGCAATATCGCCAAAATAAACTCTGAAGAAATTGAAAGCCAACCTATTGCAAACCCATTACAAGCCATGCAGGGTAGAATGCCTGGAGTATATATACAGCAAGCGTCAGGTTTACCAGGAGGAAGGTTTTCCATACAAATTAGAGGTCAAAATAGTCTTAGGGTTTTAGGCAATGACCCATTATATATAGTAGATGGAGTACCTTATCCAACAAGATCAATTGTCCCTACTTCAATTAATCGAGCTAGTTTGGAAATTAACCCTCTTATGGCACTTAATCCTTCAGATATAGAAAGTATTGAGGTGTTGAAAGATGCGGATGCCACAGCCATTTATGGATCAAGAGGAGCCAATGGAGTGGTTTTAATCACAACAAAAAAAGGAACACCTGGTAAAACAAAATTTCAGTTTGATTTTTCCCGTGGATTCAGTGAAGTAGCTGAAAAGTTGGAACTCTTAAATACCCAACAATACCTTGAGATGAGAAGGGAGGCAATAGTAAATGACGGGTTTGATGATCCTAATTTTCAGCAATTTTTTCCAGATGTATTTGCCTGGGACACTACAAGATACACTGACTGGCAGGAAACACTACTGGGAGACAGGTCTGACGTAACCAATGCGAGTGCGTCGGTGTCTGGTGGAACAAACAACACACAATTTCTATTTAGAGGTTCATATTACAAAGAAACCCTTGTTTATCCAGGAGACTATGATTATCAAAGAGGATCAGGACACATCAACTTAAATCATAAAACCGAGGACAATAAATTCAGGCTTTCAGTTTCTTCCACTTTTACCACGGACAAAAATGTACAACCCAATGCCGATTTTGTGGCCAATGCTATTACTTTGGCGCCAAATGCACCTCCCATTTATGACAGCCTTGGTCAGATAAATTGGGAAAATGGCACCTTCAATAACCCCTTTGCGGCAACAGAGATAGAATCTGAGTCACAGACTGATAATTTTATAACCAATGCGGTTTTGAGTTATTTTCCAATAAATGGTATGGAGGTAAAGAGCAATATTGGATACAATATTCTAAAGACTCAGGAGACTCTCATACGGCCATTAACTTCGTTTAATCCAATTCAAGGAAGAACATCAGGTTCTGGAAGATTTGCAAATTCAAAAGCCAACACCTGGATTGTTGAACCACAAATTTCTTACCAAAGAGAAATAGGGGATGGTTCATTAAAAATTCTGGCTGGTACTACTTTTCAGGAAACTATAGAACAAAACGAATCAGTTGCTTACGTTGGCGTTGCCAGTGATGCGTTGTTGCGGGACCCTTCATCCGCCTCGATCTCGGGAATAACTGAAACGAATTATATCCAATACAGGTACAGTTCCGTTTATGGTCGCATTAATTACAATTGGAAAGAAAAGTATATTTTGAACCTTACTGCAAGAAGGGATGCATCGAGCAGGTTTGGATCTGGCAATCAAATAGGAGATTTTGGAGCAGTGGGTGCCGCCTGGATATTTTCAAATGAAGCATTTATTCGTAATACACTCCCAATATTGAGCTTTGGCAAAGTTCGCGCAAGTTATGGCTCCACAGGAAGCGACCAAATTGGCAATTACCAATTTCTTGATACCTATGAGGGAACAGCTTTCCCCTATCAAGGAAATCCCGGTCTCGTACCAACGAGAATTTCCAACCCAAACTACAGTTGGGAGACTAACAAAAAGTTGGAACTTGGCTTGGAGTTAGGACTGCTTGATGATCGTATTTTCTTAACTGGAAGTTGGTACAGAAACCGTTCTTCTGACCAATTGATTGGATTACCACTGTCACTGGTAGCAGGATTTTCTTCTGTCCAGGCAAATTTCCCAGCCACGGTGGAAAATCGAGGTTGGGAATTTGAAGTACTTACAACCAATATTCAAACTAATAATTTTAAATGGTCTACGGCCATTAATTTGACCATTCCTCGTAATGAACTTATTGAGTTTCCAAATATTGAAGAAACTGCGTTTAATAATTCACTTAAAGTGGGAAGGTCCTTATTTACAGTATTTGGCAGAGTATTTGACGGTGTTGATCCTGAGACCGGGACTTATGTTTTTGAAGATATCGACAGAAATGATAATGCCCCATTTAACCCTGATTTCCCAGGAGATTTCCGTCATTTGGAAGAAAGAATACAAGAGTATTTTGGAGGGGTAGAAAACACCATTAGTTATATGAATATCCATCTGGAATTTCTTTTCCAGTTTGTAAAGCAGACCGGTGATAGCTATCTGGACAGTTTCTTTCAGCCGGGAGCCGAATCCAATCAACCTACTATCGTAATGAATCGGTGGCAGGGTGGAGGGGATATCACAACTATCCAACGTTTTGGACTGATTGGAGACTCTCAAAGGGCCTATTTCAATGTAAGAGGGAGTAATCAGAATGTCGTTGACGCATCATTCATTCGGTTAAAAAATGTTAGGCTTTCCTATAGTCTTCCATCCGATCTTTTAGGAAAAGCGGGGATTCAGGAAACCCAAATTTACTTGCAAGGTCAGAACCTTTTAACTTTCTCGGATTATCTTGGAATCGATCCTGAAAACACAAATTCCAGGGTTCTCCCCCCACTTCGAACAATATCCGCCGGTATTAATCTCTCATTTTAGACCTTTAAGAATCATGGATAAAATATTACAAAAATTAAAATCTATCATCAACGTGGCAAAGAAGTCCCTGACTGCTACAGGAGTATTATCTACGCTTCTGTTACTTCTTGTTTCATGTGAAGATTTTGTGGACATAGATCCTCCAAGAACAGAATTAGTAAGTGCAACCGTTTTTGAAGATGATAATACAGCCATCGCCGCGATAAATGGTATATACAGTGAAATGATCAGATCAAATGGAGGTTTAGCTAGTGGAGGGACCGGAAGCGTATCGTATCTGGCATCCTTATCGGCTGATGAACTTAACTTTTTTAGTAATGACCAAGAACGAATAAATTTCAATAACAATTCATTAGCTCCCTCTAATTCTATTAATACAAATAGTTTATGGGGCCAGACCTACAAAATCATCTTCAACGCCAACGCTGTTTTAGAAAGTCTATCTGGTTCCAATAACATCACTGAACCGGTATCTACACAGTTGGAGGGTGAAGCCAAATTTATACGAGCTTTGTGCTACTTTTATTTAGTTAATTTTTATGGAAGTATTCCTATTGCTAAAACTACTGATTTTCAGACTAACACATCAACATCAAAAGCCACAATTGATGAGGTTTATGTCCAGATCACTGAGGACCTTCTGGAAGCTCAAAACCTATTAAGTCCTGAATATCCAACTTCAGAACGGGTACGACCAAATAAGGCTTCTGCGAGCGCTTTACTGGCTCGTGTTTATCTTTTCAATGATGAATTTGAAAAAGCCGGAAATGAAGCATCAAAAGTAATAAATGACAATAACTACAGCATTTTACCTGACTTAAATGAGGTATTTTTGGCCAACAGCGCAGAAGCCATTTGGCAGTTGAGACCAAATGAAAACTCCTTAAATACTAATGAAGGACTGCAATTTATCCTTGCCTCGTCTCCAGTTACTTCATTCGGAGGTGTGGCTATGACAGACAATCTGGTGGCGGCTTTTGAAAGTGGAGATCAGCGAAATACAGCTTGGGTAAACAGCTTTACTGACGATGTAGACACTTGGTTTTACCCTTTTAAATATAAAATTCAATTTGAAGAACTGGTCACCGAATACTCTATGGTCTTGAGATTGGCTGAGCAATATTTGATCAGAGCAGAAGCCAGGGCAAGGCAAGGTAATGTAACTGGTGCTCAAAATGATCTTAATGTAATCAGAAACCGGGCGGGCTTGGCAAACACAATTGCCTCGGATCAAACAGCCTTACTTCAGGCTATCCAACAGGAGAGACGTGTTGAATTATTTACAGAGTGGGGTCATCGTTGGTTAGATTTGAAAAGAACCGGTAAGGTGGATGCTGTCCTTAGCCTGGTAAAGACCGATTGGCAATCTACTGATGTATTATTTCCTATTCCTCAATCAGAATTGGAAGTGAATGCAAATCTATTGCCTCAGAATCCAGGCTATTAAGTGTGTTCATTAATGGCAATTTTTGATAAAAAACTGTTCACCTGATTCTGGACAGGATGCAATGAAGGCAATTTTAAAACCAGAAATTACCGAATACTTTTCTAATTAATTTCAAAGTATGAATTACAATATTCATTTAAAAACAAGAATACAAAATATGAAATGGGTAATAATCTTAATTCTCTTTATTTCAACACAATTCTTATGCAGTGCTCAGCAGGTACTTAATGCCGAACTTTTAAAAGTAGGAGATAAAGCACCAGCAATAAGCGTTGATAAATGGTTAAAAGGGAGACCTATTCAAACTTTTAGGAAAGATAAAATTTATGTAATAGAATTTGGATTTACCACCTGTGCACCTTGCATTGCAGGAATTCCCCATCTTTCAGCGCTTGCCAATAAATACAAAGAAAGGGTTACAGTCATCAGTGTTTTTGTAAAAGATCCCCCTTCGATGGTGGAAAAGCTAATGAATAAAATAGGAAACAGGATGGAATATTCTGTAGCTATTGATGATAGCCAGGGTACTATGGATTCAACCTGGGTGTTAGCAGCAGGTCAAAACGGGTATCCTGCCGTGTTTGTAATTGGGGAAGATGGAAGAATTCTATCAATTGGTTCAGGTGTAAAATCATTGGATAGTTACATCGAAAACCTAATTAATAGTGAGGGTGATAAGCCTACAAAGGGAGGCAGTATCACCGAAAAAGAAGTGCTACATCGTATCATTTTAAATCAAAATGAAGGAAATTATAGCATTGCGCTTAAGACCATAGATAGTTTGATATCGGCACATCCGAATGATAGAAAATATAATATCATGAAATTTGAAAATTTGCTTAACATGGATGAAGATCTAGCCTACAAATACGGTTGGGAAATGCTGCACAAATTTGACTGGCAGCTTAATGAAGTCGGTTTATATAAAGCTTCTGGGTTCGCTACAGATGTTCCAAAATATGAAAAACCTGATTATGATCTTGCCATAGCAATGAATGAAAAAGCTATCGAAACCTGCCCAATTGATCTGATAGTAGCTCATTCTTATCGCACCATTGCGGTCATTCATTACCTAAGAGGTAATGCTCCGAAAGGAAAGGATATGATGCTCAAGGCAATTAACAGCCTTCCGTCAGAATTAGAAGATAAAAAGGAGCAATGGCATAAAGAAATTCAATTATATCCAAACACCATACTGGGTAAGGGTAAAGGATAGATTTGAGCGATCCTAATTTGTTTACCATCATAAACTCTTTCAAAAAATAAAGTTTATTGAGGAATCTGCCTGTATAAGGGGCTAATACAACGACCATATTTGTCGCTTTCTTGATATGCAGGAACCGTTTCAAATTGGTTAGTAACTGTGCACTGACCGAAGGCCGTAAAAATTGTCCCGCAATTGATTTCATTCAAATGTGCTAAACTACATCCTTGAATAAAATCCCCCCATGCTTGTTTTTCCTCCATGAATTGACTACTTGCTAAATATATTCCAACGGTGAATGAAAAAATTGAAAGAAGCTTTTGTGAAATCTTCATATTAATAGCAATTTAACTAAAAGAAAATGGAAGGTTAGTGAACAGCACTAACCTTCCATTTGATCACAATAAATGTCATTTAGGATACAATCAAGGATGCTGTTTGTATAATGGATTGATACAGTTGCCAAGAAAATCTTTGTCATTACATGCCCAGAACGGTCTCAAACCCACAGATGACAGTAGACAGTGTATCTTCCAAATGCAGTAATAGTAATAAGTCTTATTTTTTTCATAGTAATTAAGGATTATAGTGATAGGTAATTAATCTAATGTAGACAGTAATTTTCATTCGATTTATACGTGTCAAGGATTTCTTTTATATAGCCTCTCAGAACATTGACCAAACATATTAATTGAATTGTACGCATCCACGGTTTGAAATCCAAGAGTAACAGTACAACTGCCGTAAACCCAAGGCTCTATGCCACAAGCAACTTCATTTAAAGTTCCTAATGAGCATCCACTTGTAAATTGTCCGTATTTTTGTATCGAATTTGTTTCACTAAGAGATATTAAAGAAACCACAAGTGAAATTGCTAGGGCCAATCGGAAAAATACCCTATTAGAGGTTATTCTGTTAATAGATAGAATGGTGATTAATATTTTTTTTTCAGGCATTCCCTACGTATGGTTTTATTCAGGCTGCTATCAATATTTTGATTTCTAAGGTAGATGCAAACTTTCGTGTGCAGAAACACTTTCATCTGGCCAGGCCAAATATTTTGTAAGAACTTCTTTTTTTATCCGGTAAACTCGCATGAAATGGTCATGTAGTACCACCAATCTATTGCCAATAACCTTAAAATCACCCATTTTTTCACCTTGATAGTAATAAAGCTTGAAGCTGAACTTATAGATGCCATCTTTTAGATCATAAACATCAATGATAGAGGATTCTTCAAAGGTTTTTGGATGATCATTTTTTGCAACGATTGGGAACGGAAACGCCGAAACGTTTATCATCGAACCCCAGTTGAGCTATGATCAGGAAATTGGCCAGGGCAGGATAAGTGTTTTGCTGGGGGGTACCTTGCAGGGGTCTGATGCTAACCGGGAGGCCGTTCTTGC
>JAKSDQ010000221.1 GCA_022360015.1 Cytophagales bacterium | reverse complement strand
TTAAAACCTAATTCAGGATTACCTCCCAAATCCAATATCTCATTTTTATTGAATGCTATATTAAAGTTAGTCCGCCATGTGAAATCAGCTTTGTCAATATTTACAGTAATGGCTTCCAACTCAACACCCTGATTACGCATTTCACCCAGATTTTGTACAGATGAATTAAAACCACTGTAGTCGGGTAGTTGGATGCTCAATAATAAATCGGTCGTTTTATTATTATAATAATTGGCGCTTAAAAAAAACTTTTCCTGCATGAATCCTAAATCTACACCCAAATTTATGCCTGTGGTTGTTTCCCAGGTAGCGTCCGGGTTCCCAAAAATGCTCCGGGAATTGTTGACGCCTTGCGGTGGCTGAGGATCGATGGCAGTGCTTGGCGAGTCATTAAAAGGGTATTTGACAGTACTGATTCCCGCTACAGAAAGCCCGGATAGTGGGTTGATCTGGTCATTGCCCGTTACCCCTATCCCTGCTCTCAATTTAAGTGTAGAAAGAAAATTGCCGGTAAAATCCATAAATCCTTCGTCCCCCAGATTCCAGGCAACAGAAACCGCTGGAAATATCCCGGTTTTATCATTGATAAATCGTGAAGAGCCATCTACACGAATAGAAGCGTTTAAAACATAACGTCCTTTGAAAGAATAATTTACAGCAGTTAAAAATGAAGCGGCCCGAATGTCCTCAAAGCTAGGGTCAGGTACCACTGATTGGGCAGCAGCCAGCGTAAACTCATCTAATACTTCCGTATCAAACTGTTGATAGGTAGTAATTAGCTGGTCCCTGGTTTGTTTTTTAGCCTCAAAAACCAGTGTGGCGCCGACCTTATGGCCACCGGAAAATGAATTATTCATTGAAATTCTAGGCTGAACCACCCAACGACTCTCTCTGCGTTGTTGTATCCTAGCCAGTCCGTTCGTCCCGGCGCCAAACCGAAGTGCACTGGGAAAAAATTGTTCTCTCTCAAAATTTTCAACTATCAGACCTCCTGTTACACTCAGTTCCAACCAATCCAAAGGTTTAATGGCTAAATTGGCATTCCCTGCGAAATAGTCGTTAGCCCGGAAACTATGCGTATTGTTCACCCGGAATTCAGGGCTTTCGGGACCAGCTCCCGAACCTCCATTATTAATCAAACCTTCGCGGTCTCCCCGAACATTGTCCCGGTTAATAAAGGGATTTAAGGAATTGACCTGACCGATCGCGTTTTGGGCCCTTCTGTCACCAAGCAAACCGTCGTACTCAGATCGGGCATAATTTAGCTTAAGACCGGCCGTGACGACGTTACCCAGTTTTTGCTCGAGATTCAAAAGACCTGAAATACGATCAAATGATGAATTAATGATGGCCCCATCTTCAAAAGTATAGCCATAGGAAGCATAATAATTAGTGTTTTCCGTTGCGCCTGAAAAATCCAAATTATAAATCTGTTTGGTTGTATTTTGTGTGATCACATCCAACCAATCCGTGCCTTCGAAATTGGTCAGTCCATATTCGTTTTCCAGTATATCAAAAGGTGATTGGCCTTCAAGATATTGAGCGGCATCCTCGGGATTGGCCACTAACTCCCACATACCAGGAGCTCCGGGAGATACAATATAATCACCATCGTTATCTCCTCGGTGTCGCAAAGCACGATGCAAAGCATATTGTTGAGGAGTAGACGTAGGTAACGTTCTGGCAAACTCTCCAATTCCATACTGAACCCTGGCATTGATAGAGGGTTTTCCTAACTTTCCCCTTTTGGTGGTGATTACAATCACCCCATTTGAAGCACCGACTCCATAAAGTGCAGTTGCAGAAGCATCTTTTAATATATTGATAGATTCTACATCATTAGGGTTGATAAAAGCAAGGGGATTGACTGCATCGTCATCCGTCGGCTCATAAGGAATATTATCAATCACAATGAGCGGGGTGTTACCCCCGGATAAAGATGAGGCCCCCCGAATATTGATAGACATGCCGGCTCCCGGAGCGCCATCGGTGGAAATCGCACTAACTCCTGCCGCCCGGCCTTGCAACAGCTCGGTAAAAGAAACCGGCGCGGTCTTCTTTAAAGACTCCTCGTCTATTCGAGAAACAGCATAAGTAACTTCCTCTCTCAGGGTGGTAATTCCATAACCCGATATAACTACCTCACCCAATGTCTGTAGGTCCATCTCCAGAGAAACATCCAACCTGGTCCGATTATTAACGGGGACTTCCTGGGTTATGAAACCTATGAATGAAAACACTAAAACATCATTTGATGCAGCATTAATGGAATACTTACCATTAACATCGGTTACCGTTCCGCTTACCGTCCCTTGCTTTATAACCGTTACTCCTTGTAGAGGCTTTCCTTCCTCATCTAAAACTGTACCGGATACTGTCAGGTCAATTTGGGCACTTACTTGAAAAATCGATAACAATATAAAAGGGATTATTATCGAAGAGTGAAATGGTCTTCTAAAGACGCTTAAATTAGGTATAGGTTTCATCATATTGGAAATTTTTCACTTTACAATGTGTTTGATTGCCAAAAAAATAATCACAGTCGTTTTTATCGTTGAATTTTGATGGATTTCACAATTTAATGTTTTTCCGTGCGCTTGAAATGCTCAATCGGTTTTTCGTTTTGCTATATTGGTCGGGGTACGGGAAAAAACTTAATTGATCTTTAAGAAGAAGTTATCCCGAGAAACGCGCTCCCTGTGCCCGAGGGGAAAATAAGCCAGGGAAACTGTGTTGAGAAAGTGGCCGTGTATGTGACGGCCTTACAAACCGTGCAAAACTATTATAGGGATTTCGATGCGGAATTTCATCCGGTTATAATTCATCTATCGTAGCATCAATCTTATTTGATTCCGATAGCTTTTTGCTTACGTACTGAGCTGGAGTTGTTCCAAATTCTTTCTTAAAGGTTTTGGTGAAATAAGATTGGCTTTGAATTCCAACCCGGGCCATAGCCTCCGCCACAGAAATGTCTTCGGTCAATAAATACCGTGCTGATTTTTTCATACGAAGTCTGCGAATAAACTCTCCTACTGACTGACCGGTTATACCCTTGACCTTATTGTAGAGTTTAGTCCTGCTATTGCCAACTTCCATACACAAATGATCAATATCGAACTTCGGATTCTCCATATTGGCTTCTATGATTTCTATCAACCGATCAATAAAGTCTTTATCTTTTTTATTAGTCACCAATTCCCGGACTTCGATAAATGTATCATTGGTATAACGTTCTTTAATCTTACGGCGGTTCTCAACAATATTCCAAACACTGGCTTTAAGCAATTTCAAATTAAAGGGTTTGGA
>JAKSDQ010000200.1 GCA_022360015.1 Cytophagales bacterium | reverse complement strand
GCGCTTTTGACGGGTCTATCCTCTCTTTCTGGGAGCCAAGCAGCTTAGGTCCGGGCGTAACAGGCCGTTTTAACCTGACAATGGACCTAGACCAGATTGCCGCGCCCTTCGGAATTCGCCAGGTCGCTACGACAATCCCCGGTCGTGTCCCGAGAGGTGGTGTAGGAGCGACGGCTTTGTGCCGGTCTTAGCCGGTTGAGGTTTCCGGCTTATTGGGCGGCGATGGAGAGCAGCCCGTTTGGAGGATCGCCGATCTGGGCGAGGGTTTCCAGGGACATGTATCGTCGAGACACGGCCCACTCGTCGTTCTGTTCTGTGAGGATGGCACCGACCAGGCGGGTGATGGCGGCCTCGTTCGGGAAGATACCGACGACGTTGGTCCTGCGTTTGATCTCCTTGTTGAGCCTCTCCAAGGGGTTTGTGGAGTGGATCTTGGTGCGATGGTCCTTGGGGAAGGTCATGAAGGCGAGCACGTCGCTCTCGGCCTCGTCCATGAGATCGGCGAGCTTGGGGAATCGCTTGCGCAGGGAGTCGGCGACCTGACGCCACTGGTCGACGGCGGCCTTGTGGTCTTCCTGCACGAAGGCGGTGCGGATGGCGGCGGCGACCATGTCGCGCTGGCCTTTGGCGGCATGGGCCAGGGCGTTTCTCATGAAGTGGACGCGGCAGCGCTGCCAGGTGGCGTGCAGGACCTTGGCGACGGCGGCCTTGAGGTCCTCGTGGGCGTCGGAGACGACCAGCTTGACCCCGCGCAGGCCGCGCCGGGTGAGCGAACGCAGGAAGTCGCTCCAGAAGGTTTCGGCCTCTGAAGGCCCGATGGCCAGACCGAGGACTTCGCGCCGGCCCTCGCTGTTGGCGGCCACGGCGACTATGGCCGCCACCGAAACGATCCGCCCGGCCTGCCTGACCTTGATGTAGGTGGCATCGAGCCAGAGATAGGGCCAATCGCCTTCGATCGGGCGCTCGAGGAAGGCCTTGACCCGTTCGTCGATCTCCTGACAGAGCCGCGAGACCTCGCTTTTGGAGATCCCGGTCATGCCCATGGCCTTAACCAGCTCGTCCACTGAGCGCGTCGAGATGCCCTGTACGTAGGCCTCCTGGATCACCGCGATCAGGGCCTTCTCGGCCGTACGCCGGGGCTCCAGGAAGAAGGGAAAGTAGCTGCCCTTCCTGAGCTTGGGGATCGCCAGGTCGATGGCGCCGGCGCGGGTCTCCCAGAGGCGCTGGCGGTAGCCGTTGCGCTGATTGACCCGCTCGGCGCTGCGCTCACCGTAGCCAGCCTGGCAGAGCCCCTCGATCTCGAGCGCCATCAGCCGATCGGCGGCAAAACCGAGCATCTCGCGCAGCAGATCCGTATCCGAGGTCTTCTCAAGCAATCTCTGGAGGATCATTCTGTCGTCGGTCATCGTCGTCGTCTCCGTTTCGGTTGGTTGGATCAGCAAACCTCAACCATAACGAAGACCGACGATGGCCGCCCTGGCGGGCGGCGGCGGGCGCGGACCGCTTGAGCTCTGGAATGGCTCCGCGGACCGCACCCGCCGAACCTGCTCCTACACCACGCCCTGGGACACTAGTTACTTCATTTGTCATCAACGGGCTCGCCCCGGTGATCCAGAGTGGCGCCTGGGTCAAACGATGACTGGATTGCCCGATCAAATCCGGCAATGACAAGCGAAGAGGGTTCTTTCTACAAGTTCCTGTTCTGACAGTTATTTTCGGTCAGACACTCAGGCCTGGAGCACGAAGCTCACAGTGACTGCATAGTCACAAGACCCTCAGCCACCATTCCCATCGCGGG
>JAKSDQ010000064.1 GCA_022360015.1 Cytophagales bacterium | reverse complement strand
GTGCATCATTTGGAATCCATGCAAAAACCAAAGTGAGTGAGTCAGTGTCCAACATGATACAAACAATAGGAAAAAGGCATTGGACTAAAGCAGTCATCTTAGCTGAACCAGTGGCTATCAACGATTAGAGGCCTTTGCTTGCAACGCTACCTGCATTCGCATCTTTTCCCTCGCATGGTCCAAGTTACCAGCCCTGCAGCCCTTGGGTGGACTGTGTAACCAGTCAGGAGTGCAATTGCACTGCTCCACATTGCTTGGGGCA
This sequence comes from Cytophagales bacterium, assembly GCA_022360015.1. Taxonomy (GTDB): domain Bacteria; phylum Bacteroidota; class Bacteroidia; order Cytophagales; family Cyclobacteriaceae; genus Agaribacillus. Next base: position 871 of record JAKSDQ010000064.1, on the reverse strand, counting down.
TCTTCACAGTCTACAAAGGCAGATGCTAAATATGCCATGTCCCCAAGCCAGATCCATGCATCAGGGTCACTTGGTATGATGCCCTGGAAAATGCAAAGGCAGCTTATGTCAGTCGTCATCTGGTGAGGTAGTATCGTCCCAAAGTCCGCAAAGAGCTTGACATTTGGGATGGTTTGAGCGTGGTATGCTGGCATCCTGGTGGTCCATGGAGTAGGAGCGCAGGAGCTCCAGCCAATTGCAAGCACCAGTGGTAAGAAACGAGACGTTGAGAGCTTCAGACAAATCCCAAGTATTGAGCAGAACAGCTGTAAAACAGCTGTTATCGGACATGGAAGGTATCTGTGCCCTTTTCATACAACATTTTCAAGGCAGTAACGACGCTTCTTGTTCTTTTGTCTGGTCGGAGAATCGAGAGTAAGATGCAGAAGAGATGACAGTTACCATGTGCAGTACAACAGCTCTGCAATGGACACAACGTCGCAAAGTCAATACACAACAGACGGTAGACCGGCGCGCGACTTCAGCGAGGCATCCGAACGGAGATGGGTGAAGGAGATCCGTCGTTCGACGTCAGTTTACCTGCGTCCAGATAGTTTGTTCGTCCACATGATGCGATGTACAAGACCCGAACGCGATTCTCTTCACCAGCTTGTCTCTGACGAGAGGCGTGTACCCCAAATGCCTTGCCGGAGTTCCATCTTCTATTCCAAAGACTTGCGCTCTTAATCGCTCTGTCCTTCGGTCTATCGACCCGGAATAGGACAAGGCGGCGATCGACAAGACCAACGACAAACCAAAAATTGCGCAAAAAAGCAACTCCCGCCACCGGAGGTTCTGGTGTCTCTTGTTCCCATGGCTTTCGAGAAGGTGC
>JAKSDQ010000008.1 GCA_022360015.1 Cytophagales bacterium | reverse complement strand
CTTTTCATGGCTTAATTCTTTAAAAAGTCATATTTAGTCCGGCTGTATACATTCTTGAGAGCGGGTAGGCTTGCGGGATCGTTTGTGTTGCCGTAAGTGACTCCGGATCAAAGCCACCGCCGATATTATGCTTCTCCCATAGATCAAAACCTGTTACGAATACCTTAAGCCTTTCTACGCCAATCCGCTCAGTGACATTTTGCGGGAGATTATAGGCAATGGTGACGTTCTTTAGTCTTATATAACTTGCATCAATCAGGTTATTGGTATTTTTATTATAGTTCCATCTTCTGATAGGACCATGCGACATTCTGGGATAACGTGCATCGGGCCTTTCCGGGCTCCAGGTTGTATTCCAGAATCTTGCATCAGGTTTATGCCAGGGCCAGAACCAGGGGGCAGACCAATCGCCATCGAGGAAAATATCTTTTTCGCCCACACCCTGAAAAAAGGCAGAAAATTCAAAATTCTTATAGGTCACCCCCATATTTACACCATAGTTATACCTTGGCGTAGGGTTTCCTATGGGAACTACATCGCCAACTTCACCATTGTCACCGAAAGTACTGATCCGGCCGTCTCCGTTGACATCCTTGTACATAGCATCTCCTATACCGATATCTCCGGGTACACCTTCCAGGGCCCTGTAAGCATTCAACTGTTCCTGGTTCTGTATAATACCGTCAAAAACCCATCCGTGGTAGGTGTTTATCATTTGTCCTTCCCTGATTTGGACCCTTCCTTCACTGTAAGTATCCTGACCTCCGAAATTGACCACCTCATTTCTGGCATCCCCTATGTTGAAATTGATAAAATAGGAAAAATTCTCCCCTATGTCATCCTGCCAGTTTAAGTTGATTTCCCACCCCTTCGTTTCCAATTCACCGTTATTGCCGGCGGGCGCCGGAGAGCCTAATACGGCAGGTACATTTATCGGCACCAACATATCCACATTTCTTTTGATAAAATAATCGACGCTACCTGACAACCTGTTGTCCAAAAGACCAAAATCCAAACCAATATTGCTGGTTTGTAAAGTTTCCCAGGTCCTGGAAGGGTCTACGAGGTTACCGACATTAGCCCTGGCTACCCTGCCGCCATTCCCAAAAGGATATTCTCCGGTTACTGTAATAGTGCCAATATAGTCGTACAATCCTATTCCCTCCTGGTTACCGGTTTCGGAGTAAGAAAGCCTTAACTTAAGTGCATCGATAAAGTTCAGATTCCGAATAAATGCCTCTTCGCCCAACTGCCAGGCACCTGATACCCCCCAGAATAAGCCCCAACGTGTGTCGGGTGCGAAACGGGAACTGCCATCATAGCGGGTATTGAATTCAAAAATGTATTTGTGATTATATACATATGAAG
>JAKSDQ010000171.1 GCA_022360015.1 Cytophagales bacterium | reverse complement strand
AGAAACCGATGAATTTTGGCAGCAGTGGATCCGCGATCACCCTGACAAACTGGAAACGGTTTTAACGGCCAGGCAAATTATTCAATCCATGGGATACAAGCAAAAGTATAAGCTTTCTCCGGGAGAGAAGAAAGATGTTTTGAAACACATCCGGCAAAAAAAGGGTGCCCCCATCATTTTAGGTTCAAAGTCTAAAAACCGTTTCACCTTTATCAGAGCCGCGGCTGCTGCCGTTGTTATTTTATCTGCAACTTTTTCTTACTATCATTTATCAAAGACTAAACAAACGCATCAGAACGAAATTACATATGCCTTAAAAAGTAACCCTGCCGGCAGAAAAGCCACCTTTCAGCTTAATGATGGCACTATTGTAAGGCTTAATGCCGAAAGCGCTTTACGTTACCCGGAGCATTTCACAGATAGTAATCGGGTGGTATACCTGGAAGGTGAGGCTTTTTTTGAAGTAGAAAGGGATGAAAGCCGACCCTTTTCAGTTGTAACCGGAAATATTACTACCAGGGTCTGGGGGACCTCCTTTTATGTGAAAAATGATTTGCAGGATAAGGATATCCAAGTAGCCTTGGTTAGTGGCAAAGTCTCGGTGCTGGATCAAAGTGGTAACACCATAATTCTGGAACCGGATGAAATGGTAACCTACTCTAATAATAATATTGCCAAGGGAACTTTTGACCGTGACAGGGTTTTTGGCTGGGTTGATAACAAATTAACTTTTTACAAAGCAGATGCCGATGAGGTTGTCAAAAGATTAGAAAAATGGTACGGTGTTAAATTTATTATGCAGCGGCAACAAATGTTTGAAGGACCTTTCAGTGGTGTTTTTGAAAATGAGTCACTGGAAAACGTCTTAAAAGGAATCCGTTACGGTTCCGAGATTGATTTCATCTATGAAATAAATGGAAAACAAGTAACCATAAAAAACAATTAATAACCCTAACATGAAAATTATGCAATTCAATACAAGCTGACCAAACAAAAACCGGATCCGCAAGGGATCCGGCAGACCCGCCTTAATTATTTCTTACTGTCAGATCCGGAATAATTAAAGCGGCATTTTAGTAAGTAAACTATTCACTAAAACACTCAAAATTATGATTTTAAAATTACTAAGGCAAATATTGCTTATGTCGAAACTTTTACTTTACGGTACGATCCTTCAAACATTCTTTTTTACTTTATTGATGGCGAAAGAAGGAAAAGCCCAGAGGGAAAGTGTCCACAAAATTCAGGTTTCAGTTGCCTGGAACAATGTAACCTTATCTCAGGCATTTTCGGACTTGGAACGAAAGACGCCATTTAAGTTTACCTATCATCATAACAAAGTAGATGATAAAGTAGTAGTAAATTTCATTGCTGCGAATACATCACTGGGCAAGGTATTGATGTTCATATCAGAAAATGCCCGGCTCAGGTTTCAGCGGATCAACGATAATATTCATGTTGTCAGGAGAGGCAAAAAAGATCAGGCTTTGACAGAAAAGGTTTTGGATGAATCATTATGGAGTAAGCAGATTTCAGGCACGGTGACAGATGAAAATGGAGAAGGCCTGCCAGGAGTCAATATACTGGTCAAAGGTACAACGATTGGTACCATAACGGATTCTGATGGCAATTATAAACTAAGTATCCCTGATGACGCCAGAACACTGGTATTTACGTATGTTGGGTATATTACAGAAGAAATTGAGATTGCAGAGCGGTCTGTGGTTGATTTATCCCTTTCACCGGATATTGAAACACTTCAAGAAATAGTTGTGGTAGGTTACGGAACTGTAAAGAAAAGTGATTTGACCGGCTCTGTCTCGTCTGTTTCTTCGGAAGAAATAACCCAGGTTCCAGTTACAAGCGTTGCAAGTACACTTCAAGGCCGTGCTGCAGGCGTAAGCGTCAACCAGGCTTCAGGCCAGCCGGGCCAGGGAGTCATTATCAGGATAAGAGGAAATAATTCAATAAGTGGAGGAAATAATCCCCTCTATGTGATAGACGGTTTTCCGGTGGATGATTTTGGGTCGGACATAAACCCCGAGGACATCGAGTCAATCGAAATCCTGAAAGATGCTTCGGCAACCGCCATTTATGGATCAAGAGGGGCGAATGGCGTTGTTATGATCACAACAAAAAGGGGATCGGCAGGACAAATCAATGTTGATTATCACGGATTTTACGGTATTCAGAGTTTGAGAAGAAAAATCGAACTATTGGACAGGGACATGTACGTGGAAATGGTCAACGAAATTGCTGTAAATGAGGGGGGATCACCGGTCTATGGACCCAATGAGATTGCGAATTTACCAAATAATGACTGGCATGACCTCGTCTATAGAGATGCGGGAATGCAAAGCCATCAGATTGCTGTATCTGGTGGAAATGAATCCACCAGGTTTTATTCCTCACTTAACTTTATGGATCAGGAAGGCATCATTAGGAACTCAGGCTTTGAAAGGTTTAGTTTCAGAATGAATGGAGATCAAAAAATTAATGAAAAATTAGATTTGAAAACCAGTCTTACCATTTCCCGGTCAGTATTCAATCAAACCTTTGATGACTTTGCTGATGGATTTGGCGCGATTCCATTTACCACAATCGTGATGCCACCCATTAGCCCCATTCGGGATGCCAATGGAGATTATACGGTTTTTTCCGGTGTGCCATGGGGAGGTACTAACCCGGTTGGATTTGCCGAAAATGATAAATTCAGAAGACTTACGACCAGGGTACTTGGTAATTTTGAACTGAAATACAGGATATTAGAAGGGTTGAATTTTAGAACGAGCGTTGGTTTAAGCTCAATAAACAATACAACCGATACTTACAGACCTATCGGTATTATCAGTCGTGGCCCTTCTGATGGGCAGGCATCAAAGTCTTTTGACAAAAGCGTCAGTTTCATAAATGAAAATATTCTTAGTTACAACTATGATATCAATAACCATTCCTTTGGTGCATTGGTAGGATTCACTTATCAGGAAGATAATTCTGATGGTTTGTCCGCCAGCGGGACAGGTTTTGTAACAGATGCTTTCGAAAACAATTTATTGCAATCAGCTAACATTGTGGAAAGGCCCTCTACAAGTCAGAGCGAGTTTAAGTTGATCTCATATTTGGGAAGGGTTAATTACACATTTAACCAAAAGTATTTGTTTACATTCACTGGCAGGTATGATGGATCCTCAAAGTTTGGCCGAAATAACAAATATGCCTTTTTCCCTTCAGCCGCTTTTGCGTGGCGTGTTTCGGATGAGTCGTTTTTGAGTGGCTTTGAGAATATAAGTAATTTAAAACTCAGAACCAGCATTGGTAAATCCGGAAACCAGGCGATTGGACCTTTTCAAACACTCGCCCGGCTAAGTACCAATGGGCCAATATTTGGTGACGGGGAAAATGTTGGTTTTGTCTTATCCGCTTTTGAGAATTCCGATTTGAAATGGGAAACAACCACTACTACAGATGTGGGTATCGATCTGGGGTTGTTCAATGACAGGATCATTTTTACAGCCGATTATTATATTAAAAGGACCAAAGATTTACTATTTAATGCCATTCTTCCTACCTCTTCGGGTTTTACCTCCTCGGTAAGAAATGTTGGAGAAATGGAAAACAAGGGTTTTGAATTTGAACTAACCACTAAAAATTTTACGGGGAACTTTAAATGGACATCGAGCCTAAATATGACCTTTCACCGTAATAAAGTGGTTAGTTTAGGGACCGACGGATTAGGAAACAGGATAGAAAGAATTGATGCTCCCGGATCGGGTGGAAACTGGTTTCCCCTGTTTTTAGGAGAGGCCGGTCAACAACTCTACGGGTTTGAAATTGAGGGAATTTACCAAACCGATGCAGAAGCTATTGAGAATGGTGAGCCTAATAAAACAGCAGGAGATTACCGGTTTAAAGACACCGATGGCAATGGGATTGTGAATTCGGACGATCAAAAAATATTAACCGATTTACAACCCGACTTCGTTTTTGGAATGAATCATGATTTCTTCTATAAAAACTTCGAGCTTTCTATCCTGATGGTCGGTTCGGTGGGCAATGATATTGTGAATGAATTTGCTAAATATTATACGGCGCTTGGTGGCAATTGGAATGTGACCCGCGAAGCCTGGGAAAACCGCTGGACGGGACCAGGTTCCGGCGGTACTTTTGCCAAGGCATCTTCTAATGCTATCAATACAATAACGTTTGCCTCAGCACCAAACTCATTGTGGGTTGAAGACGGGTCGTATCTGAGATTCAGAGACATCAAAATAGCCTATAATTTTTCTGATGAGGTCCTCGATAAGCTAGGGATCGATAACCTGAAGCTATATGTAAGCGGTCAAAATTTAATCACCATAACGGATTATTCGCATTATGATCCCGAGGTAGCCTGGGAGAATGCGCCTGTCAATGGATGGGACAGAGGAGTCTACCCTTCGACGAGGGCTGTGACTTTCGGACTTAAGGCTAACTTTTAATTGTTAAATAATCACACCCATGAAAACAATCGTAACAAAACTTATACTTTCAGGATTTATACTCTTAAGCATCCTGTCTTGTGAGGATGTTCTTGAAGAAGAGCCAATGACGTTTATATCTCCCAATAATTTTTTTACGTCATTTAGTGATTTCGAAGCTGCCGTAAAAGGAATTTATGGTATAACCCGTGGTATGACCGGAGGATGGCAGACGCAATTGAAAGACTTATTTGCCGATTACAGTGATGTACCTGAATTTTCCGAACAAACGGAAGATATCTGGAGAAACAATCCGGGATCCGATTTCTGGGCAATAAGGGAGGGTTGGTCTGTGCCTTATCAGGTAGTAAGTAATGCCAATCAAGTGCTCACGGCATTGGAAGAAGCGCCATTGAATGAAAACCAAAAAAATAGTATTGCCGCTGAAACAAAATTTCTGAGGGCGTATGCTTACTTTAATTTGGTTCAGTTATATGGAGATGTTCCGTTAAGGACGAAACCTGTTGAGAGTGTTGCTGAAACCCAAATAGAACGATCTCCGCAAGCTGAGGTATATGAGCTTATCATCCGGGATCTGAAGGATGCGGAATCCGGCCTTCCTACAACCGCTGTGCAGGAAGGTAGGGTAAATAGTTTTGTGGCAAAAGCGTTATTGGCAAGAGTCTATCTGGCAACGGCAGGGAGTCCTATGAATATTACCGCCAACTACGCCTTGGCCCGGGACAAAGCATTAGAAGTGATCGCAGGGCCATTTGAATTATTAGATGATTTTGCCAATGTGTTTAAAAATACATCATACACCACTGAGTCAATATGGGAAATACTTTATTTGGAAGGGATATCGAGTAATGGAAAACATAACCAAACCGCCCCTACTGGTAACCAAACCGCTATGTTACTACCATCTGATGATTTCATTAATAGTTTTCCTGCGGGGGATAGAAGAAGAGAATGGGGAATCAAAGATAAATTTACCACTTCGGGTGGAGTAGACTTTGTAGCAAGGACTTATTATAATAAGTTTATCGATGAAAGTAAGTTAGAACAGGAGCTACCTCCATCTGCCACCGAAACTGATTTTAGCTTTCCTTTGATCCGGTTGGCGGAAATGTATCTGATTGCTGCGGAGGCTGAAAATGAAGCGAATGGTCCCGACAACGCTTACCCCTACATTAATCAGGTGAGATGGCGGGCAAGAATAGATAAAAACGATCCGTCTCATGTGCCTGATTTGTCGGGCTTAAGCAAAGAACAGTTTAGAGAGGCTGTATGGAACGAAAGAAAATGGGAGCTTTTTACCGAAGAACACGCATGGTTTGATCTGAAAAGAACGGATTCATTCGATAAAGTTCAAACAGCCAGGGGAAACCAGTTAATAGTGCCTATTGGAGATTATAATTCTACCTGGATATTGCCTGATTTCGAGCTTTTAAATAACAATATTCCGGATAATCCTCCTTATGGCGGCGGCGGTTGATTTGATGTTTTTATCCTTAAAACTATCTGCCTGAAACAAAGTTTTGGTAAGTTAGCCGCTTCAGAGGTAGGTTCTTTGTTTAGATCTAGTCATAGTATGACTCGAAGTCATACTATGACTAAAATGAAAATAAATGCAGTACCTACATTAGATCACACAACACCCACGGACGCTCGCGCTATGGGGAACTAGTTATTTTTATTTAATGCCCGGTTCATTTTTGCCCACTGGTACCCCGAGAAAAATGGAGATAGTCCTAATTGGATTTTACAATTTTAAAGTTTTTGATGGTTGTTATCATCATGCCATATAGAAAATAAATCAATAAATAAGGAAAACAACTCATTATGAGGAAAATAGTCTTAATTCTGTTAGTCCTGACATCGTTCGTTTCCTGCCGGTCGCAGGAAATGGAAATATATATATCAAAAAATGGGAATGACCAAAATTCCGGCACCTTGAATGCGCCTTTGCAATCTCTGAATAAGGCCTTGCAATTAGCTGAATCTGAAAAACTGGAAAACCCTGAGAAAGCCATAACCATTTTTGTTAGAGGAGGCACTTATTACCTCCCGGAAACCGCCAGGATCAACAGCCGCCATTCGGGCACGGAAGAAGCTCCCTTTAAAATCAAGGCCAACCCTGGCGAAAAAGTGATCATTTCAGGGGCTAAAAAGTTGGATCTAATATGGGAAGATGCCGAAGGTGGAATACTTAAGGCTAAATTGGAAGAAGCCATATCGTTTGACCAACTTTTTATCAATGGCCAAAAGCAAATAAGAGCACGGTATCCGGATTTTAACCCTGATGTATTGGTGTATAGCGGATATGCCGCTGATGCCCTATCGCCTGACCGTATCAAAACGTGGAGTAAGCCAGAGACAGGTATACTGCATGCCATGCACCGCGCTGAATGGGGAGGCTATCATTACCGGATTACCGGCGTAGATGATGATGGAGAAGCCATACTGGAGGGCGGTTTTCAAAATAATCGCCAGATGGGCATGCATAAAGATTACCGCTTTGTAGAAAACATTAAAGAGGAGTTGGATGCCCCGGGGGAATGGTTTTTTGATCAGGACGAAAAAGTACTTTATTATTATCCTGAAGCAGGTTTTGATTCTTCCGGTGCATTAGTGGAAGCGCCTGTCCTGGATCACCTTATAGAGATAAGTGGCACGGAACAAAACCCGGCTCATCACATAGAAATAAGTGGTTTCACCTTTCAGCATACGCGTAGCACCTATATGCAAACAAAGGAGCCGTTGCTCAGGAGTGACTGGACCATTTATCGCGGAGGGGCGGTGCTTTTGACGGGTACCGAAGACATGAGTATTTCCAACAGCCATTTCCTGAATTTAGGAGGTAATGGCGTGTTTGTCAACAAATATAACAGGGGCACGACGATTGCCACTAACCATTTTGAAGCAATAGGCGCCAGCGCCATTGCCTTTGTTGGCAGCCCGGATGCTGTGCATTCCCCAAGTTTTGAATACCACCAATTTGTGGCCTACGAGGAGTTGGACCGTACCCCCGGGCCAAAAACAAACGATTACCCGGCAAATGCCATGGTATATGACAACCTCATTCACCATATAGGTACAATTGAAAAGCAGGTAGCAGGGGTTCAAATCTCAATGGCCTCTGAAATTACCGTTAGCCACAATACTATTTACAACCTTCCCAGAGCAGGTATTAATATTAGTGAGGGCACTTGGGGAGGTCATGTGATAGAACACAATGATGTGTTCAATACCGTGCTGGAAACCGGTGATCATGGGGCCTTTAATTCTTGGGGCAGAGACCGTTTTTGGCATCCTGACAGGGCAAGAATGAATGAAATTACCGATAAAGAACCTTCGCTTATCACCCTGGATGCCCAAAAAACCACCATTATAAGAAACAACAGTTTCAGGTGCGATCATGGTTGGGATATAGATCTCGACGATGGATCCACCAACTACCATATCTATAATAACCTTTGCCTTAACGGGGGCATTAAACTACGGGAGGGTTTTTATCGCACGGTGGAAAACAACATTATGATTAATAACTCTTTCCATCCCCATGTTTGGTTTAAAAACAGCCATGATGTTTTCAGGAGAAATATTGTGACCTCCTGGTACAAACCTATTCAAATAGATTTCTGGGGCAAAGAAATAGACTATAATCTCCTGCCTGATTCTGCAGCGATGGCACAATCCCGGTTACTGGATTTAGACAAGCACGGCGCATATGGCGATCCCAATTTTATAGCTCCCGAAACAGGTGATTTCGGGGTGGCAGAAAATTCCCCGGCCCTGAGTTTGGGTTTTAAGAATTTTCCCATGGATCAGTTTGGTGTGAAAGACGGGCAACTGAGAAAATTAGCAGCTTCACCGGAAATTCCGACATTGTTTATGGAGTCATTTCAAAAAGAGAAACGGCCGGTTTTTGACTTTTTAGGTGCGAAGGTTAGAAAGATCAAAGGCCTGGGAGAGCGGTCTGCGGCCGGTTTACAAGACGAGCATGGTATATTGGTCGTACAACTACCTGCCGGTTCAAAGGCAGAGAAGCAGGGCGTCAGGATAAACGATGTCATTGTAAAACTCAATGACCATAAGACATCCAATATAGCCCAGTTGATGAACCACTATCAAGGGGAGATGTGGAAAGGCCGGATAGATCTGACAATCATACGAAATCAGGAGGAGATAGAAATAAGTATTACCCTCTGATGCAGTTACAGTTAAGGGCAACCTGTATGGTTCGGGGGTATGGCACAAATTATCATATCCTGCCTAAGGCTGCCGGTACCTCGGGAGGTGAACTTCCGTCATTCAAGGAACATAGGCATGATCAAAAACCGGCGTTAAAAATATCGAATTGAAGCAATTAGTGAGACGATATTTGACGAGATAGCACTTTTTCACATAGCCTTATGAACGGATGCTTACGCTCTATTTCCAACAGTCGCTTAAAGCCAGGATTAAAGGGTTGCTGTTTCCATTTAAAATATTGATGGTACAAAGTATCATCATGGTCCAAGACCTTAATGTATTCTGACAGTTCCTTTGGCCCTTTGAAATCACGGACATTGATAAAACAATTATGCCCCGGCGCAAAATCGTCGATATTAGGAGCCCCCAGGTAAATAGGAACCGATCCGAATGCCAGGGGCTGGAAGAACTTTTCAGTCACGTAATCCTCACTGATGGAATTTTCAAAAGCAACGGTGAATTTGTAGTGGGCAATAAGTGCTTCTTTGGTTACCGGCCCCTGGTCTATATTGATTTTACAATTGTTGAAAATCTTTCCGTACGAATCGATCTTCGAATATTGCATCAACTCTTTTAAGTATTGCAACCGGCCACTTTGGTTGTAATGGCTGGATATAAAGGCATTGATCCCTTTCTTTTTTGGTTTTGGGGGAAGTTTCATTGCTTTTTGGTATTTGTGATACAGATAGGTAAAGGGCACCTCCGAATCCAAACGATGCGTCATAGTAAGATCGAACCGTTCCATATAGGTGCTGCGATTCAAATAAGGGTAGTTGATATCGCTTTCTCTGGACCAAGCTACCCATAACTGCTCATTAGGTTTATAGGTATAAGGAATAAGATCCAGATCGGGAAGATGAAAGACAACGGCATCGGCTACATGATAATAGTCTCTATCGAGCGTGATGAGAACATTCGATGGCACATCTTCAGGGATGTCAGGGGGTTTTCCGAACATGTTATTGTAGAAAAGAATGATCTTTTTTGTCATTGCATGTCACTTTTAATAAAACCAAACCTACTCCGGCCAGCCCTGTCAATAAACCATATGACGTTGCCGTGTTTTTCCTCACAAAGTCTGCTAACTTTATTGAGCCCAAAATTTCCAATGTACGGGCTAACCAGTAGTCTGCTGCTTTTTTATAATGTTCCTTTCCGGTATTGGTGTAAAGTTCATGGTACAACCACGTTATACCTGAAGTACCTTTTGAAAGGGTAAAATCGTTTTCTGGTAATTCCAACACTATTTTCTCCTTCTTTACACAAGCGCATTTTTCAAGTATCAGCTCTTTTAGGTTGGATAGTGTGGCAGAACCTTTGCTTGTTTTAGAAACGCTCCATAGCAATAACAGTCTATTGCGGTGTAATTTGGAAAATTCGCTGCTCTTTGAGGTGACATAGTTTACTAGCATGTTCGTTATTTTCTCAATTCGATGAGAAAAGAGGTTGTGTACATGGCACTCAAAAAGAAACCATACACAAAGGGGAAAGGTCCATAGCAACTGCCATTTTTTGGGTCTATCTACAAATCCAGAGGATTTTTCTATTATAAGCTCCAACATATTGAAGATGGAGACCATTCTTTGGAAATTTTCTTTCCCTTGGCCAGAGGAAACCTTGTTTTTTGTACGTTGCAAAAAATATACAGCAAACCCCAGGAGTGGGGCAATGGCATCGGGTTTTGTGCCGATATCTGATAGGTAACCGGAAACGATGGTGTCAAACTCTTTCAACACATCTTTGGCGTCCACCTGTATGAGATTATTTTGCAAAATGTATTCAAGCCCCCAACCTATCCCGGGAATGCCCCATCCAAAATTGGGAGAAAGTGCCAGGTAGATTTCCCCACAGATTTCCTTGATCATGGTTTCTGCAAAATCCTGATAAATTTTTCCCCCCGTTCTTTTAGCCAAATGGAAGAAAAAAATGCATATCCCCATTTTACCGTCCAGCAACCCCAAATTATCCATACGTCCTGTATTGTTGAATAATAAGGTTGCGATTTGTTGTTTTAGCACATCGTTTTTATTCATGGTTTTGAGAAATCCGTGCATTCAATGACTTACTGCTATGTATACCGATTTCTTTGGTATCCCTGAGGACTACTTTTTTATCCCTTAAGAACCCGTATGAATGGGCCTGTTTTTTCCCGTCAGGATCTTGGGATATATACAGCCTGTACTTGCGTTCCCTGGTTTTCTTGTCATAGTTTCCATAGTGCAATAAAAGCAACTGAGCGATTCGGACATTTTGGGAATAGGGCACGACTGAATTCATTGGCAATTTCTTGTCGTATTTTAAATGTTGGCATGGCTAAAAGAGTCTTAGTTTTTATTAGTTAAGTTTCCTGGCTTTTTTTATTCTTTCAGACTTTTGGTACTATTTTTTATCTCCTTTATGTGATTGAGCATATAACTTGTCCCAAGTAAATCAACCCTATTTTCCATGGATTTTACACTGGATATAAGAAGTGATATATACGGAAAGTCACTTTAACCTCGAGCCAATATGGAAAGCATAGCAACATGTAAAAATTAAGCACTGATTGATACTAAAAACTACACTATTTTAAGAAATAATCGTCTAAATGAATAGAAAAAATCTTGAAATTATCTGAATTAAATTACAAAAACGTAATCTTTGCGAAGGGTTTTAAAGCTATAGATTACTCGGAAGAGTGCATGGGATCAGTTCCCTAAATACAAAATCAGGCAAATAAAATAGTAGTTCTGATCTCTGAAAATTCATAAATTGCTTTTGATAAAATTAAATTGATGCTCTAACCGTTGAAAACTAACTCAATATATAATCACCTGCATTATACGTCATCATCGGATAAAGACGCTTCTGTTTGTTACCAGGGATCAAAGATTAAACATGATAAACAAGCCTGGAAGCCATTTAAATCCGGTGACCCGGAGGCCTTTTCCTACGCTTTTCTCGAGGTACCACGGGCAACCAGGGTTTAGATCCGGAAAATCAAAATCTGTATGATTACATTGCCCTGATAAATTTCGGGGAAACATACCCTTTCGAAGATGGTGTAAGTCACAGAGTGCCAGTGAAAGGGCTATCGTATCATAAAACAGAACCTGGGAGGATATCAAAACCATCAATATCGGGCTGGATTTCACCGTGCTGGATTCCAGGCTTTCAGGATCGTTTGACTGGTTCAAAAAAGAAAACAATAATATGCTGCTGAGGCAGCCTTTATCAATTATGGAAATGAAAATCTATGAAAAGCCACTTCTTTCATCAAAAACACCTGCGACTGTGATGAAAGTTGCCCTTGCTTGGGCTTTTGGCGTTTTGTGCTGTCTTCTTTTTAGATTTATCAGTAGATTTTGTTAAATTGTAAAACAATTTAAGGAAGAGCTTTGTCTATGTTCTTTATATAAGAGTTGAATGATTAACTTTGATGTATAAGGAGATTAATTGAATGTTTTTGGGTAAATAAGAAAGAAAGTATAGGCTCCCATAGCATATTATGAAAGATCCGCTCAAGGGACAAAATGAAAAGGAACTTTGGATCTCTTTCAAGAAAGGAGATAGACAGGCTATTTCAACCATCTATGAAAATTTCTACCCCAGGCTTTATAAGTACGGTATAAAGCTTTCTCTGGATCCGGAATTAACCAAGGATTGTATACACGAAATGTTCTGCAATCTTTGGGAAAAGAGATCTTTACTCTGTGACGTTACCCATGTAAATTCCTACCTTCACGAATACCTCAGAAGATCACTGTACACACAGCTCAAAAAGAAAAGCAGAAACGGGCAGGCTGCTACTCAAAGTGAGCGGCAGACAGCACTTATTTTTTCCTTTGAACAGGAGCTTATTCGTAGCGAGTCATTAAGAGAGGACCAAAGAAAGTTACGAGTCGCCATGCAAAAACTTACTAATAGGCAAAGGCAAATTCTGGAGCTAAAATATTATGAAGGATTGGGTTACGATGAAATCATAAAACTGACCTCACTAAAATATAAATCTGTTAGAAATATCGTGCATGAAGCCCTGAAAGCTTTGAAAGAGTCGATGGCGGCCATTGTTTTTTTTCTTTTTAACTAAAATCAAATCCCTTCCCACCTAATGTAATAATACATTCATTTCGTCAATAAAATATTTTTGAGTACCGAAGCCTGCTCTTTAGAGGAGATTTTTTTATCAGTGCAAAAAAAATCAAAAAAAATCCGGGACAAACCTCTTTCAAACTATACATACTGTTAAATAGTTCTTGTGAAGGAAGATTATTCAAAAATATTCGATCTTGTTAACAACGATTCTTTCAGGGAGTTTGTGTTAAACCCTGGTGCGGCAAACCGAATGTATTGGGAACATTGGATAAAAGATCACCCTGATAAATTGAAAGAGGTTCAGTTTGCCATTGATTTTATAAGATCCCGGCATGCAGAAAATATCGAATTAAAATCCGGAGAAATGCATGCCGAACTGGAAAGATTCATCGCTTATATTGATGAGAGCCCTAAGTCAACAAATGCTAATGTAGATCATACTAAAAAATCAGGCGTACCTATGCGTGTGAAAAGGGCCATGGTTGCTGCCTCGGTCTTGCTGATATCAGTCTTATTTACTTACCTATATGTTTTTAAGGAGCCATTTAGAGAACCATTCCCTGCTGAGCCGGTAGTTACACAGGTTGAAAAGGAAAGCCCCAAAGGGTTAAAAACGACTTTCAAATTACCTGATGGGTCTATCGCTAAGTTAAATGCAGACAGTAAGTTAACTTTTCCAAATGAGTTTTCTTCCGCGAGTCGTGAAGTTGTACTAGAAGGGGAGGCTTTTTTTGAAGTAAGAAAAGATACCTTAAAACCATTTATTGTAAAAACAAATGGATTAAGCATGCATGTGCTGGGCACTTCATTTAACGTAAAAGCTTACGTTGGCGAGGCTATTGAAGTAGCGCTACTTACCGGAAAGGTCAGGGTATCGGGAAATTCGCCTGCCTCAGAAAGTATATTATTACTTCCGACAGAAATGGTCATATACAACAGCACAGATGGAAGTATTGAAAAGACCACATTTGATCCTGTGGAGAAACTCGCCTGGAAAGAGAATACACTCTATTTTAACAATAGCAATTTTGACGATATTATTAAGACCCTTGAAAGATGGTATGGGGTAAGTTTTGATGTGCAACGTCCCGGTCAAATTCAGGAACACTTTACCGGGGTTTACAAAGACCCGTCGTTGAAAACGGTCTTAGAAGGAATAAGCTTTTCACTTGACTTCAAATTTGAGATACAGCATAAAACAGTAATTATTAAATAAAAGATAAATCATGAATGATACAAGTTGAAAAAATAAAGCCAGTTGACCAGGTCAACTAGCTTTAAAGTTCACTTTAGAAAATCGTATTCAACTGTTTGGCCACAGAAAAAGACTTTCTAAAGTATCAAAATCCGATGACAATAATTTATCACCAAACTATACAAAGATATGAAGTTAAGACTTTTACAACAAGCTTATATCGTGACCAAATATTCATTTTACGGTATCATACTGCAATGTTTGTTTGCAAGCATGTTGATTGCAAGCAGTAGTTACAGTCAGCAGGCAAGCTGGGAAGATATTCATGTATCCGTAGAATTAAAAAATATCACCATAAAAGAAGCACTTCAAGAGATTGAAAAATTAACTGATTTTAGTTTTGCCTATCCGAATGGCATTATCAAAGATTCCAAACGGGTTTCCTTAAATGTTTCCAATGAGTCGTTGGCTAATCTGTTGAGACAAATGTCCGAAAAAGCCAGATTGGGTTTCAAAAGAGTGAACAACGTTATTCATATAGTAAAAAGAACCAAGAAAGATCCATTGGTTGAGGAGATAATCATTGTTGAGAAAGAGATTTCGGGTAAGGTGACCGATGAAAATGGGGAAGGACTGCCAGGGGTCAATGTGTTAGTCAAAAATACCAATGCGGGAACTATCACCGATACTGATGGAAATTATAAAATAAGTACGCCTGACAATGCAACAACATTGGTATTTTCTTATGTAGGGTATTTAACCGAAGAAGTTGAAATTGGAACCCAAACGGTGATAAACATAAGTTTAAATCCTGATATCTCCGCATTATCGGAAGTGGTAATAGTGGGATACGGGGAGCAGAAAAAGGCCAGTCTTACCTCGGCCGTAGCCTCTGTAGATGCCGAAGAGATCCAATCCATACCGACATCTCAGCTATCGAACAGCCTGGCGGGAAGGCTTCCCGGCGTTCAGATTATTCAAAATTCCGGTCTGGTAGGCGCTAATTCCTCCATTAACATTAGAGGTACAGGTGTTGACCCGCTTTATGTGATTGATAACGTGATCAGCGACAAAGCGCAATTTGATATACTTGATCCCAACGAAGTGGAGACAGTAACTGTTTTGAAAGATGCCGCCGCTGCCGCCATTTATGGAGCCAGGGCGTCGGGGGGAGTAATTGTAATAACGACTAAAAGTGGAGAACCGGGCGAAGTTGTATTTAACTATAGTAATATTTTTACGACGAATTCTCTGACTAAACCACTGCAAGATTATTCCGCCGAAGAAGAAATTATCTTTATGAATAATGTGGCAACGCATAGAAACCTTGCCAGCCCAAATCCGGATCCCAACTTTACACCTCCTTTTGGCAATGATGTTCTGGACTTTGCCAGAACCATAGATTACCGTACAGTAAATGATGAGATTTGGCAAAGCCCCACCTCACAGCAACATAATTTGAGTGTAGGTGGGGGATCTGATAAAGTGACTTATTTTTTTTCGACAGGATTCAACCAAGCGCAAGGGTCGTACGAAAATACAAATTTTAACAGGTATAATATTCGGGCTAAGGTAGATGCCAAGATTACTGATAATGTCACTTTATCTACTAATATAAGCGGAAACAGACGGGAGACCGATCGGTTTTACTGGCCTTTTGATGGGGATAATGGAGAAGGGTTTGAAGTATCTGACTTTTACAGGGCTACTTTTAATTTGTCAAGATTGTATCCCTTTTACTCAAGGCTCGATGGGACTCCAAGCTCATCTGATGATCCGGAAGCTGTGTCTGTCGTTCAGCCCGGGTGGGGATTTAATCCGGCAGAAATAGTAAACAATGACGCATATAGAAGGATTATTTACAATACCTTCAATGGTATTATAAACCTCAACATAGATATCCCTCAGGTTAAAGGACTATCTGCCAATATCCAGGGAAATTACCGTCAGGATACCAGGAACCAAAAGAATTTTGTGCTGTTCAACCGGAGTTTGCTTGTACAAACTGTGGGAAATACCGGGGTAGACCGTTTTAGATTAGCGCCGTTGGTTACCGATGGCAGCCAGGATGTGGTAAACAATCTCGGCAGGTCATTTGAAGGTATAGATGAATTTTTTAGCCTTACGGAAAGCTATCAAATAAATGGTTTTATAAGATACAATAATACTTTTGGTGATCATAGCATCAACTCGTTACTGGGATTTGAGCAGGCGGAGTCTGATCTTAAAGGAGTTAACGGGACGGCAAGCGAGCTGCTGTCGACAAGTATAGATCAGATCCTCTCGGCCAGTAATAGTGCGGAACGCAGGACATTTAATGGAGGCGAAAGCATGACAGGGAGATTTTCTTATTTGGGGCGCCTGAACTATGCTTACGCAGACAAGTACATAGCCGGGTTTTCCTTCAGGTATGATGGTTCTTTTAAATTTCCGGAAGGTAACAGGTTGGGGTTTTTCCCCTCGGTATCAGCAGCCTGGAGAATTTCTGAAGAAGAATTTTTTAGTGTTCAAACCATTAGTAACTTAAAATTAAGAGGATCTTTTGGCCAGACCGGATTTGACGGGGATGACAATCGTCCGATTGCGCCATTTCAGTTTCAAAATAATTTTGTGAGGGCGTCTTCTTATGTATTTGAGGGTGGTTTAAGGGATGGTATAGGCCCGCAGATTGCTACCCCAAACCCGAATATTACCTGGGAAACCCACACTACCTGGAATGCCGGACTTGATGTGGGTTTATTCGATAACAAGCTGGATTTTACATTAGATATCTTTAGGAACAACATCACTGATATACTTGCCCCACCAACACAGACAGTGCCTGGGACTTTTGGCGCAAGTCTTCCTTCTACCAATGTTGCAGAGCGAAAAATCAATGGTTTTGAAATTGCTGTTAATTATCGAAAGAAAGCAGGAGATTTTGATTACTCCGTGGGGGCCAATATGGGGTATGCAAGGGATGAGTGGATAGCCTGGCCCGAAGCAGAGGGTATTGCTGATTTTCAAAGCAGAATCGGGAGGCCGGATGATAGGAATATTGGCTATTTGTCAAGAGGCATTATCAGGGACCAATCGGTAATTGAGGATCTTCCGGAGAATTTTACCCAGTTTGGAAGAGTACCTCAACCGGGCGAAATATTATTCGAAGATATAAGAGGCCCCAACTTTTCGGAGGGCCCGGATGGTGTGGTCGATGAAAATGATCAAACTATACTTTCTGAAAATACTGCGCCCAGAATAAATTACGGGATAATTGGGAATGTTCGCTGGAAAGGCTTTAGTATCGATGTTTTCTTCCAGGGTGTAGGCGCTTATGACAAATATGTTTCTACGCGGAACACGAGATCCGGAGGAGTTTTCCAGCAGGCCAGACCATACTTTGAACTATGGACAGATTCGTGGTCGGCCGATAACCCCGATGGTCAATACCCCAGGGCAGAAAACAACTGGGGCCAAATTGAAAATGGACATGGACCTTCTACTTTCTGGGAAAGAAACGGGGCATACATCAGGTTGAAAAATGTTAATATCAGCTATGTAATTCCTAAATCCTTAACAGCCAGAATAGGCATTGAACGATTTACAGTGTTTGTGAATGGTACCAATCTCTTTGTTATCTCCGGATTTGATGAATACGACCCGGAACAGGAAACTTTGGATTCCTATCCCATCTTCAAGTCCTTCTCCGGAGGGATTAATT
>JAKSDQ010000110.1 GCA_022360015.1 Cytophagales bacterium | reverse complement strand
TGCTAATTTTATGCAATCTGATTTGAATATCATTGTGCAAGCTCCACCACCGGGGTTAATCAAGGGAAAAATACCTGAAAGGGAGGAAAAGGAATTCCTGGATCGCACAATCAAAGGAAAAATTACAGATGAAAACGGGGAGCCACTGGGGGGGGCCACTATCCTGGTAAAAGGGACAACGATAGGCGCTGTTACAGATTTGGACGGGAATTATACTTTATCCGTACCCGATAATGCTGAAACGTTGGTGTTCACTTTTATTGGGTTTGTGCCACAGGAAGTGAATATAGCGGGCCGAAGTGTCATCGATATAGTCATGCTGCCGGATCTGACTACCCTAGAAGAACTGGTAGTGGTAGGTTACGGGGAGCAGTCAAAGCGCAAGCTGACAAGCTCGGTGGCCAAAGTAACTGCTAAAGACATTGAAAACCTGCCTGTAACCAGCTTCGATCAGGCCTTGCAAGGGCAGGCTGCAGGGGTGCACGTGCAGTCAGCTTCCGGTACGCCTGGTGGGCCGGTATTAATCAGGATAAGGGGACAAAATTCCATCAATGCAGGGAATGAACCGTTGTTTGTAGTCGATGGTGTACCCATTATATCGGGAAGTTTGACAAATGGGTCAATCGCAGATCGTGGAGGACAAACAAATATTCTAAGCAGCATCAATCCCGAAGACATAGCTTCCATTGAAATACTCAAAGATGCTGCCGCGACTTCTATCTATGGTTCTCGGGCTGCAAATGGAGTAGTGTTAATTACGACTAAACAAGGAACAAAAGGAAAAGGAAGAGTCAATGTAGATGTTTTCACTGGGTTAGGAAGGGCCACTGAATTATTGGATGTATTAAACACCAAGGAATATCTTAAAATTAAAAGAGAAGCTTATGAAAATGATGGGCTTCCCATCCCTGAGCGTCTGTTAAATATAGACTCGACGGTTAATACTGACTGGCAGGATGTGATCTACCGTACAGCCCGTATAAACCAATACAATATAAGCTTGCAGGGGGGTAGTGACCAAACTCAGTTTTTTCTTAGCGGAGGTTTTAGAGATGAACAAGCAATTCTAAAAAATGCAGGGCTAAAGCGAGGGAATTTTCGCCTGAACTTAGACCATGTGATAAACGATCAATTCAAGGTGGGTACACGCATAGCACTTAGCCGAGAGAACAACGATTTGTTTACCGCCAATTTGAGCGTTGTATCACCATCCAGGGGAGCAATAGTGGCACGACCCTATTTTCCGGTTAGAGATTCCACGGGGGGATTTACTGGGTCTGTTGACTTTCTTAATTTTTTTCAATTTAATCCATTGGAAGAATTAATTGAACCAACATTTGAAAACATTACTTCTAAAGTTTTGGCTAATATTTACATCGATTACCAGATTATAGAAGGACTAAATTTTAGAACAGATGTTGGCTATGATTACAACATCTTGGAACAGAATGTATTTTACCCGTCGACAACTTTTAATGGTCAGTTTAATGACGGGGATGGAAGGTATTCACTGAATCAGTCCAATACCTATAATATTGAACCGACCATAAGGTTTGATAAAACATTTGGATTAATCCATAATTTTAGCTCGGTTGCTGGAGTAACCTTTTTTAATCAAGTAGATAAGACAAGCGTTATACGAGGACAAAACTTTGTGTCCGATGATCTAAAGTTCCTGATTTCTGCTGGAGAGGTCATTAACCCTCCTTCTACTGGAAACAATAGAAGTGACTATTCTTTCAATTCATTATTTGCCAGGGTTAACTACGATTATAATAGTAAATACTTGTTAAGCCTTTCTGTACGCAGGGACGGTTCTTCCAGGTTTGGAAAGGATAACCGTTTTGGAACGTTTTGGGCCATTTCCGGGGGTTGGGTGTTTTCTGATGAGCGCTTCTTTTCAAATTCTTGGCTTAATTTCGGAAAAATCAGGGCAAGCTATGGTACCACCGGAAATGACCAGATCGGAAACTTTCCCAGTATTAGCCGGTGGACTGTAGTTGACGGATATGGGGGTATTCCTGGTCTTGCTGAGACCCAACCCGGTAACTCCAATTTAGGTTGGGAGGAAACAACAAAACTTGATATCGGACTAGAACTTGACTTTTTCAAAAGTAGAGTCCGGCTGGAAGCAGATTATTTTTTAAACCGGACGAAGGACTTACTCCTTAACAGGCCCTTACCTGGCACAACTGGATTTGTTCAGTTCACAACTAACATAGGCGACACAGAGAACACAGGCTTTGAATTGAGTGTAGATGCTGAGGTGATGAATACCAATGATTTCTCATGGAATACTACCTTGAACTTGACAAGAGTAGATAACAAAATCACAAGCTTGGTTAATGATGAACCCATTCTTTTTAATGGTGGTGGGTACATCGTCGGTGAACCCATTAACATACTGCGTGGCTTTGATTTTCTTGAAGTGAATCCAGAAACAGGCAATGCAGTGTACCGCGATATCAATGGAGATGAACAAATAGATTTTGACAACGACCAGGTAGTACTGGGTAATTCGTTGCCTGATTTTTTTGGGGGCATGACCAATTCATTTTCATGGAAAGGTCTTTCATTAGACGTCTTTGTCCAGTTTGTCAGTGGCGCATCGATTTATGACAGCGAGGCATCTGATTATTTTAATGGAGGTGTTGATCAGAACAATCAAATTACTGATATTCTTAGAAGATGGCAACAACCCGGAGATGTAACGGATGTCCCCAAAGTTACAACCAATGCTGGTCGCGGATTGAACAATGCACTTTCTGACCGTTTCATCTGGGATGCCTCCTACCTGAGAGTGAAAAATATCACTCTGTCTTACTCAGTCCCCACCGAAATATCAGAGAAATGGGGTATTAATAGTGCTCGGTTTTATGTAACGGGTACCAACCTTTTTACTATTGCCGATTATCCTGGCCAGGATCCTGAAGCTTCGGCACCAAATGGATCGGCAAGTGGAATACTTGATGGTGGCAATTTACCGCAAGTGCGAATGTTTTTGGGGGGAGTTAACTTAACTTTTTAACAATCAAAATAGATGAAAACCAATATATTACTATACATAACCTTTATCTTGTTGCTTTCTATGGGTTGTGAGAATTTTCTTGATGAAAGTCCAGTTGACTCCATTACAGATAGAACGGCAATAACTGATCGTGAAAGTGCGGAATCTGTAATAGCCGCATTATACGAACTCTATCCAGGAAGACCAGCATTTATCTTGGCTGCTATGAGTGATGAACAAAATGATGTTCCGGGTGATAGCGAATTTACCTTGAATGCAGTCCAACCTACAACAGGAGGAATAACGGGGGCCTGGAGTCAAAGCTGGGAGCTAATTTACACAGCTAATAATATCGTGCAGGAAATCCCTCGTGTTGTTGAGCTTACCCTGGAGGCAAAAAACCAATATGTTGCTGAGGCTAAAACAATGTGCGCCCTTCAATATCTGGTTTACCTAATTCCGTTATGGGGAGATGTGCCTTGGACGGAATCAACAGACATAGAGGTTTTGCGAAAAATTTCACGTATCCCTAAAAATGAAGTATTAAATAATATAATTTCTGATCTTTTAGAGGCAGAGCTTCATTTGCCCGATGAATATGATACTGAGGCCAAAACCAGAACCAGGATTACAAGAGGAGCAGCCAAGGCAATTTTAGCACGAGCTTATTTGTATCAGGAAAATTGGCAAGGTGCTGAAAATAAAGCTACTGAAGTCATAAATAATCGGCTGTATGAACTTCAAACTAATTACGAAGATGTTTTCACTCCAAATTCCAAAGAAAGCATTTTTGAACTATGGTCAAATGTGTTTACTAACGAGGGGGTTGCCCAAAACTTTTTTCCTGAATCGCTGGATGGTCGCTATGCTTATGCACCCACGGTGAAAATACAAAATGCTTTTGAACCGGGAGATCTTAGAAAGGCTACAGCCTTAAATACCGATGATAATGGCCTTGTGTATATATTTAAATACAGGGATATTACCGCATCCGGGGATTTTCAGGAGAAAAAAGAGTTAAGGTTGGCTGAAATGTATCTGATCCGGGCTGAGGCAAGGGCACGGCAGAATAAATTGACTGAAGCCCAGGAAGACTTAAATATTATTCGAAACCGTGCCGGACTTCCAAATACCTCGGCCAGTAATCAAAACGATTTATTGCTGGCTATTGAACAAGAGCGGTTTGTGGAGTTGTGCTTTGAAGGACACCGTTGGGCTGACCTGATACGAACAAAAAGAGTAGATGCAGTCATGAGTGAGTTTAACCCCAATTGGAATCCGAGAGCCAAACTGCTGCCACTGCCACAGACCGAGCTTGATTTGAATCCTAATTTAAGGCCACAAAACCCCGGATACTAAAGGGGAAATTAAATTCTAAAATTTTTAAACTATCCTCCAATGATACTCCTGGCAACATCTTGGGACAAGGGACTCGTTGGGTTCAATAAATCTTAATTAACATGAAAAATTACATATATATCATAGCCATTTTGTGCTGTATCACTCATATGAACTA
>JAKSDQ010000009.1 GCA_022360015.1 Cytophagales bacterium | reverse complement strand
ATATTAATCAGTATGACCAAAAACGGAGATCCTTACCAGAATGCCAAAGCAGAACGGGTTAATGGCATATTGAAAGATGAATTTAATTTAGATAGAAAATTTGTATGCCATTTGGAAGCCAAAGAAGCAGTAGAGGGTGCAATTAAAATTTATAATTACAGAAGACCTCATGCAAGCTGTGATTATCTTACTCCTGTTCAGGCGCATGAGAGACAGGGTAATTTGAAACAGCGATGGAAAAACTATAAAAGCTATGATATTAATCTACAAGATTAAAGGTTTTTTAAGGCATATGACCAAATGCGTAATGCAAAAAAGCCAGCCCCCTTAGAGACTGGCAGCAGTCCGCTTTACTTGATGAACAAAATTACCTAAACTTGCAAACAACATCCCGGTGTAAAGCTTTTTTGGAAATAAAACCTGATGTGTCAAGTAAATTCAGTAATAAAGTTGATACCTGTAAAGTACAATTAGTAATAAGAATTTAAGTGTAAAGTAAAACCAGTAATAAACCCCAAAACTGTCAAGTTATTTTAGTAAGAGTCATACCCTTTTCCAACAACAATTACGAAGTAGTAAAATAACAAATTGAATAAAATACAAAAAATTGAATATCATTGAATAGATTTATAAAAAAATAACAATTAATAAAAAATAAGACAATACATATGGATGTGCAATTATATAGATTAAAAGTAATAAAGGGAAAAGAGCGCATTGCCAAAGAATGGTTAGCCTTTTTAAAGGCTAATAAAGAAAGTGCTGAGAAAACATTGGAAAATGAAAAAGTTTATTTTGAAGCATACTTTAAAGAAAGTATTGAAAATCAAATGTACATATACTTATTTCTGATGAGTAAAGACCATGAGTTTGCTAATAACACAGCGGCCAACAGTTCGGATGAATTGGATAAAAAACATTTTGAATATATAAAAGCCTGTATAGATCGAAGTGAAGGCAACATTATGAATTCAGAAGTTTTTATGGATAACCTAAAAGATAAAGTGTAAATTTTACACAATTCTTTCTTGACAAGAAATTAACAACAATCAAATTGAAATAACGCTTTTGGGAATAATAGATAAAACCCATAAAGAGCATTGACAATAAGTAACGCGCTACAACAAATAAGCATTCCTTTGGCCAGGCCGAACATGAATGCGATGTTGCACGAATGTGTACTAGTCTATGGAATTTTTGTACCACGGAACACTATCTAAGCGTCTTTTTAAAAAAGAAACATAGCACTGCCGATATTTATCTAAAGCCGCTTTCTTAGTCAGTTTATCATTGATTTCAAATATTTTTTATAAATTCTTATCCGATGAATATCGTTTTTAGTCCATTTATAAATTGTAAAGAACCTGGGTATTCCCAAATAAAATAAAACTTTACAAGAGAATACCAAGGATCAATACAGGAGTGAATAACTGATT
>JAKSDQ010000010.1 GCA_022360015.1 Cytophagales bacterium | reverse complement strand
CCGGATGGTTTTTATCCCACTTTTTTATGGGATGGTTTGTATAAGGCTATTTCCGAAACTAATATTTTTATAGCTGCCGCTGAAAATAGTAGTATAGAGAATAAGGAGCATTTGATTGCTCAGGCTAAATTTCTAAGGGGTTTGGCATATTATAATCTGGCTTATATCTGGGGAGGTGTGCCACTAAAACTTACCCCACCAACGGCAGAAACTACCGACGTGCCCAGAGCAACCAGACAAGGAGTAATTGATCAGGTGATAAGAGATTTTAATGAGGCGGCTGAAAATTTGAATGAGACTGAGGAGGACAGCTCGATACCCTCAAAATTAACTGCCTGGACTATGCTGGCAAAGGTGTATTTCTTGGAAGCGAGTACAGAAGGCGCCGGGTCATCATTATGGGGTGCCGCTAAGGAATTTGGAGATAAGGTATTTGCCGTGGTTGGAACAGCGCCGCCTCTCGAACCTGTTTATGCGGATTTATTTAATGAGAATACCCGGGAATCGGTAGAATCGTTGTTTAAACTGAATTATTCTCCTCAGGGAACGGGAAGGTCATTCAATAAAAACGGGTGGATGCAGTCTCCTTACTTTAGTACAGTGGGAGGTAAACATTTTCCTAACAGGCGTGTGTCAAAAGCTCATTTCAACTATTTCAGGTCAAAACATCCGGGAGACCCAAGGATCGATGCATCTTATTTTCATACGACCTATATTAATGCATTAAACGGAAAAACGGAAGACACCTATCCTACTATTACTGCAACAGGAAACAGGGGTACCTGGCCATATTTTAGAAAACATCATGATTCCCGAATAGCCGGTCAGTTTACCTATAAAAACTTTATTGTATTGCGATATGCAGATTTGTTGCTTTTGATGGCTGATGTGGAAAATGAACTGGGTAATACCGGTGTAGCAGTCGGTTATGTGAACCAGGTATTGACCAGGGCGCGCGAGTCGGTAAGTCCTGCGGCCTCAGCACCTGCCAATGTGCCACAGACCATATCACAGCAGGATTTGAGGCAGGTCATTTTTGATGAGCGATTGTTTGAATTAGGCAATGAAGGACATTCGTTTATGGAAACAAGAAGACGCGGAATCGAGTACCTGGGCCATATTACGCAACGCCATAATGCCGAACCCGATGCAATCCCGGGTTTTGACAGCCCAAGTCCCTGGTCGGGTCACCGGCTGCCGGCGGTGGGGGTCACATTGGAGCGTACTTTATTGATGCCCATACCGCAAAAGGAGATCAATAATAATAAAGCCATTGATCAAGATAACCAAAATCCGGGGTGGTAGTTTCATCCCCCTTTCTACATCTTCTTTAAAAACAAATGCTGCAACTATGAAATCTTTAACTAATTACCTGTTTTGGTTTAAACAACTCACCATATGCGCATTATTTCTCTTTCACCTTAAGGTTTTGGCTCAGGTGAAGAATTATGCGGCAGATTTTCCAGGCACCTTGTCATCTGTGATAAATTTTGGGGATATTAATGAAGTTGACAGTGCTACGGCCTTTACATTTGAATGTTGGGTTAAGTTGGATTCCTGGCAGGAAAACAGCACTATTTTCAGCAAGGCTTTAAATGTACAAAACAGGATCGGCATTCAATTGGGTCCCGAAAGTAATAAGAGGATGTATTTTCATGTGGCCCATGGTGGAAATAACTACGCGGCGGTAGAGCATGCCCCGGTTTCTATGGGTCAATGGCATCATATAGTCATGGCCTACGATGGTACTCAATCTGCTTACAACCAAATTGATATCTATATTGATGGTGTCCCGATGAATAAGTGGTATATGAATGGAAATGGCCTGTTACCTTCCAGTACACCTGCCACTTCGGCCTCATTTATCCTGGGCGGGAATTTTGACGGAAAGATCGACGAAGCAAGGCTTTGGGATGTAAAACTGTCAGGTTCTGATATCGTCTCAGACAATACCATTAGTTCCAGTCACCCATTATACAATTCTCTGATTGGGTATTGGAGGATGGATCAACACGCGAGCACTTCCTCAATGATAGATTACAAGGCAAATTACAACGGTTCGGTAGCGAGCGGGGTCAGTCGCATTGTTGTCGACGATAATAATGGGTTTAAGTACAGGATAGTAAGTGCCTATATTCGTCCGCAATTTTACCAGGCAGGAGCGGTTGACGATGAATACCTGCGAAACAACAATGATATCATAAACCTAATAACGGGCCCCTACGCAGATGGGGAGTTGTTTTTTGAATTTCCCATCAGTGACGGTGTGCTGAGTAATGCGACATATTTAAATACATTTAACGGGCGTAATGGTGTATTGGATTTTAGTGGGGTGGGCTCGAAGATGAACGGAGGCAAGGATTTGATGAATCTTGCCAACGGTGGGGTGAGAAACTTTGCTTTCGAAGCCTGGGTGTATATCGACCAATGGGTAGAGCATAGCTGTATTTTCAGAAAAACTTTAAATTGGCAAAACAGGATTGACTTACAATTGGGACCCGGGAATTTGAAGCGGCTGTATTTTCATGTCGCAGATGGGGCCAACAATTATGCCGCGGTAGATAATAGTGGCCTTACTTTAGGGGCCTGGCATCATGTAGCGGTTGTCTACAGAGGCAATCAATGTGCCTATGAACAGGCTAAGTTATACATCGATGGCGTTGAAAAAAACCTGTGGTATATGAATGGAGACGGCCAACTTCCTTCGACTGGCCCGTTCATACGAAGTGATTTTGAATTAGGCCATAACTTTGATGGAAAAATAGATGAGGCCCTTGTTTTCCGGGTGCCTATCTCGTCCGGCAATATAATCGATCACAAAAACAATGGGATTACCAATTCGGCATGGCCTAACAATCAAATTACAGCTTATTGGAAATTTGACGATGCAAGTAGCCCGGGCAAAGATTCAAGAAGCTGGCTCAATGTGCATGATGCTATAAACCATGTGCTAGCCGGTTACGAAGGGGTGGAGCACCGGCCCGGGATATATAACGGCGACTGGACTGAGATGATTAAAAACCCGGCTGCCAGACAAAATTTCGCCAATAATCTTCGAAATTTAATCGACTTGTATGGATTTGACGGGGTGGATCTGGATTTTGAATGGTGCTATAACAACGCCCAATGTTGGTCAGACTATGGGAATACCGTGGTGGCGATAGACAGTGTACTACAGGCTGATGAGACTTTCAGTGTTACACTACACCCCGTATCCTATCAAATGCCTGCCGCTGCCCATGCTTTGCTCGATTTCATATCCATTCAGTCTTATGGTCCGCGTCCCTCTACATTTGGCTATGATAAATATGTTTCGGATATTCAATTATTTTTAAATTATGGCTTCCCGAAAAATAAACTTGTCGTAGGGCTGCCTTTTTATGGAGTGAGTGATCCAAAGGGCCTGGATATTGCCTACACAGGTATTCTTAATGCTTTCCCTGCCCTGGACCCAGCCACAGACCAGGTTAATATGCTGAGAAATGTAACCATAGGATCAGGTTGTGGGGCCACAGTAGTGCAGGATTCATTGGTCACGATGGTGTTTAATGGTAGGAATACGATTATTAATAAAGCAAAGCATGCCAAAGACCAGGGTTTGGCCGGCGCTATGTACTGGGATACTGCTACCGATGCGGACTATTCACATTCCCTGTGCCTGCTGAAGGCCTTAAATTCCGAAATGAATGCTAATAGTCAAATACCTGCCGGTTCATCGTCATCGGCCAGGGTGAGCAGTTTTAATCAGGAAATAGCCAGGATTGTTTCGGAAGATAAAAAGTTTTTATTGTTTCCGAATCCTTCCGGAACATACTTTACTATTCAGTTACCACCGAATTCGGCAGGTAGCTTGGTTCAGGTTTTGGATCTGCAAGGGAAAATCCATTTTTCTTCCAAGGTAAAAAGGGAAGAGAATTTTCGAATAGAAATCCGGGATTTTTTGCCCGGGCTATATATTGTAAAGTTATCAAATTTGCATAGGGGGACATCTGATTCGGTAAAGTTACGGATTGAATAGTGTTACCTGCCATTTATATAGGTTGTTTATTTATTTGATTAACGGTTAAGCTTGTTTGGATGGTGATGGCCAATTTTGGCAGCGGCATATTTTTGAGTTCACATGTTTATCTGACAAATGGGGGCGATAATTTTATCGTAATCCCGTTTGCAGGATCAGCAATTTGACCATACTTTTGTTGTGTGTGTCAAAAGGCTGCCTCCTGCAACCATCCACACCCACTATACATGGAGTTCCCTTCAAAGGGTTTTTGAATGATACTTGATATTAGCATAGCCGATGTATAAAGTAATATGAAATGCGTATCGACTAAAGCGGAAAGAACACTAAGCCAAGAGGTGCGGACAATCCGTATGAAATCCGCTGGAACAGCGTTTAGCATTAGCGACATAATTGAAGTAATAATAAAGTAAATAATTAGATATGAATTGGAATACAAGCAAGGTAAAAAATAATTGTGCATTAGCCATGTCGCTAATGCTATTATTTTCATGTCAGTCTCCGAAAACCAAAACGAAAGAAAAGCCCCCTAACATTCTTTTCATCATGTCTGATGACCATGCTTACCAGGCGATCAGCGCCTATGGAAATGGCCTTAACCATACGCCGAATATTGACCGGCTGGCAAAGGAAGGTGCTATTTTTCACAGGGGGTTTGTGACCAATTCTATTTGTGCACCTAGCCGTGCCGCTATGCTCACCGGAAAGCATAGTTTTAAAAACGGAAAAGTGGATAATCTCCAGCCGTTTAATTGGGACCAGCCCAACTTTGCCAAACTGCTGCAACAGGCTGGCTACCAGACCGCCTTGATCGGTAAAATCCATCTGGACGGGCTCCCTCAGGGGTTTGATTACTTCAATGTACTTCCCGGTCAGGGACATTATTATAATCCCGATTTTATAGAAAATGGGGTTAAAAAAAGAATTCCAGGGTATGTTACTACGATCACCACAGACTTGACAATTGACTGGCTGGAAAACAAACGGGACAAGGAAGAACCTTTTTTGCTGCTATATCACCAAAAAGCGCCTCACCGTAACTGGAAGCCAGAAGAAAAATACTTTACACTTTTTGATGACAAAACGTTTCAGGCTCCTGTCAATTACTTTGACGACTACGAAGGCAGGGGCAAGGCTGCCAGAGAGCAGGAAATGGAGATTGATGGCCACGCCCGGTGGGGCCATGATTTCAAAATGATCGTAAACCCCGATGGGGATACCACAAAGCTGGCCGGACAATTGAAGCGGCTGGACAAGGAACAGCTCGAAGCCTGGATGAACGCTTACGGGCCTAAAAATGCTGAGATGAAAACCGCCAAACTGGAAGGAGAACAACTAGCTCTGTGGAAATACAATCGCTACATCAAAGACTATCTGCGCTGCGTCCAATCGGTGGATGATGGCGTAGGCCGGGTGCTGGACTACCTGGATCAAAACGGTTTGACGGACAATACCATAGTCGTTTACACATCAGACCAGGGCTTTTTCCTGGGAGAACACGGGTGGTTTGACAAACGGTTTATGTATGAGGAATCCTTCCGGACCCCTATCCTGATGCGATACCCCGGGGAAATTGAAGCCGGTACGCAAATTGAACAGTTAGTACAGAACATTGATTTCGCGCCTACTTTTTTAGATTATGCAGGCGTCAGTATTCCAAAGGATATACAGGGGGAATCTTTCAGGAGAATCGTACGTAACCAAACGGCTGAATGGAGAGATGCTATTTACTACACTTATTATGAATACCCTGCAGAACACCGTGTAAAGCGACATCACGGCGTACGCACCGACCGCTACAAATTGATTCATTTTTATTATGATATAGACGAATGGGAATTGTACGATCTGGAAAAAGACCCCCTGGAAATGAACAATGTCTACGACGATCCCGATTATGAATCGGTGAGAGAAACGATGCACAGACAGTTGATCGCTATGAGGCATAAATACGGAGATAGTGATGAACTTGACGAAATGCATCTGAGACGATTTTTAGAAAGACGGGCAGGGCTTCACAGGAAATGATCTTCATCTTTAATCGATCAGGGAGTAAAAAAATCGCATTGAAAGTATTTTAAAAGTATCAAATAACCTGCTATTTGACCCGGTCAAAATTAAATGGGGCCACCCGTTGGTCCGATGAACCATCGGTTTTTGCCATTTGGATATGGTAGGCCATCCCTGAAAGTGGCGTCGAGCGCTTTGGTTCGATCCAGGGCATGATATAAAAGTGTAATTGCAAAATAAGTATTGGAAATAGTATATTACTTGCAAGGTTTTTAGCTGTTTTTAAATTATATTTCAGAACATAAAAGCAGGCAAGACTTCCTGATTGCGTTTTTGAGGATAGATTTTTTATTAAAGTATGAGAATAGGTTTTGGAAAATGATCGATACCATACCTCGTTAGATTTTCATAGCCAAAAGAAGCTCGGTGGCCATAACATTTTACCGGAATTTTGGGAGAAAAAACCAGATAGAGAAATATGGAATTTGTTTAAAAAGGGGAATGAACAAGCTTTTAATTTTCTGTACAAAACATACGTTCGGCAACTCTTTAAATACGGCTGCGAATTCACAAGTAACAGGGAGGTCGTCAAAGACCATGTACAGGATCTGTTCATTTATTTAAGAAGAAATCGCGCAAAACTGGGTGACGCACCCTCGATCAAAGCCTACCTTTTCAAAAGCCTCAGAAGGGATATTGTACGGGAATTACGTAAAGGAAACAGATACCGCAACCAGCCGCTTGATGAGAATCAAAGTTTTGATATCAGCCTTTCTTATGAAACCAAATTAATTCATGAACAATTAATAAAGGAAAAAAAAGAATGTCTTGAAAGGGCCATGGCCAAATTATCGCCCAAGCAAAGAGAGGCTATTATATTATTTTATTATGAAAACTTAAGCTACAGAGAGATTGCTGAAGTAATGGAAATGAAAATGATCAAATCAGCGCGAAAGCTGATTTACCGGGCTATCGATACCCTGAAGGGTGAGATCTTACCCTACAAATCTTCGCTGATCGATTCAGCCATATTGCTTGTTGCCATGCTATCCTTTCTTTTCTAAGAACGGAAATATAAATAATTGAAATTTTTTGGGGTCATTTTTCCGGGATCGTCCTGTTTCTTATAAGGGGCAGACCCTGTTAAAACAATTTATTTAGTATGAAATACCGGGACTATGCTGTAGAAGACTTTGTGAAGGATGAATTTTTTGTGAGTTGGGTCAAAAATAAACATGCAGAATCAGATCATTTCTGGAAAATATGGATTCAAAACAATCCGGAGAAATTAGAAACTGTGAATATGGCCATTAGCATCATAAAATCCATTGGCTATAAGCATCGAAATGAGTTATCCGGGCAGGAATATGCAGAAGTATTTGAAGGAATAATAAAGAATGATAAAGATCCCTATAAAAATACCAGTGTCAGAAAGATTTTTCCATGGCGTAGTTTCGCCGCGGCGGTTATTATTTCCCTATTCATCGGATCACTTCTATTTATTTATTTCAATCGCACGAATTCATCGACCAGGGAGGTGACTTACCTCACCAAAAACAGTCCGGTCGGGGTAAAAACTACCATTAAGCTAAATGATGGCAGCGTGGTAAAACTGAATGCCGGCGGTTCTCTGAAATTTCCGGATGAGTTCTCAGCAAATCAAAGACTGGTTTATTTGGAAGGTGAAGCTTTTTTTGAGGTAATTAGGGATGAAACCCGGCCATTTTTGGTCATGACGAATGAAATAGTAACCAAAGTGCTGGGCACCTCTTTCAATGTAAAAAGCAATTCGGAAAATCAGCGCGTGGAAGTGGCATTGGTGGCAGGCAAAGTATCTGTTTCAGATCAAAACGGGAACTCTTTCGTTTTGCGACCGAGAGAAATGGTGACCTTTGCCAGTAACAATATTGCAAAAGGGTATTTTGATCATGATTTAGTCGTTGGCTGGACGCAGAATAAACTGGTTTTTGCCAAAGCGAGTGACAGGGAAGTAGTGGATAAATTAGAAAATTGGTATGGCGTAAGCTTTGTACTTCGCGATGGCTATATGTTCAAAGATGACTATAGCGGCGTATTTGAAAATGAGTCGCTCGAAAATGTCTTAAAAGGTATATCCTATACGTCAGATTTTATTTATGAAATAAAAGATAAAACGGTCATAATTTCTCACTAACTCTAACTACACTGAACTTATGCAATCTGATACAAGCTGATTAACCAAAAAACCGGATCCCTAAGAATCCGGCGCAATGCTTTCATAATTCTCAAACGTCTAATCCTGAATTATAAAAGTTTCATTTTAGTAAAGAACTGTTCACTAAAACGCATTAAAACTATGAATTTAAAATTACTACGGCAAATTTTGATTATGTCAAAATATTTACTGTATGGCATTTTGCTTCAAACTTTTCTGTTTACGGTACTGCTGGCAAAAGAAGGCCATGCCCAAAAGGAAAGTTTGAAAGAGATTAAGTTATCTGTTGAGTGGCACGATGTTTCATTTGATAAAGCACTGAGCGATCTGGAACGAAAAACGACCTTTAGCTTTACTTATAACCACGGCCTTTTAAAGGCCAACGATCGCTTTACTATCAGTGCCAGAAATACGTCTCTGGCCCATGTTCTTAAGATAATGTCACGGCGTGCCCACCTTAAATTCCAACGGATCAATAACAACATTCATGTAAGTGCCAGGAAAAAATCTGAAAACATCCTGCAGGAGAGCATTGAAGAGCCGGTATTCGATCGTGAAATTACCGGTAGCGTGACCGATGAAAATGGTGAAGGACTACCGGGGGTAAATGTATTGGTCAAAAATACTACCGTCGGAACGATCACAGATAGTAAAGGAGATTATACATTAAACATTCCCGATGATGCGACAACCTTGATATTTTCTTATGTCGGCTACATTAGCGAGGAAGTGGAAATAGCGGGGAGATCGGTCGTCGATTTACAATTAGCACCCGATCTTTCGACACTTTCGGAGATCGTCGTCGTAGGTTATGGCGTTCAAAACAGGACTACGCTGGCCGGTTCCATCGCCACTGTGGAGGCGAAGGCTTTTGAAGCCAGGCCGGTTACCAATGCGGCCAGTGCTTTGCAAGGTACCGTACCCGGGCTTATTGTTACACAAACTTCCAGCCAACCGGGAAATGAGGGGTTTAACCTGCAGCTTAGGGGATTAAGTTCGATCAATGGTGGTAATTCTCCCCTTGTACTGGTAGATGGTATTCAATCCACTTTTGCCACGCTTAACCCTGACGACATAGAGCGCATTTCTGTAGTAAAAGATGGCGCTGCCGCTATTTACGGAAACCAGGCCGCTAATGGGGTGATTTTGATTACTACGAAACAAGGGAAGAAAAATTCCAGGCCGGTAGTGAGCTACAATTTCACCTATGGTCGCAATTCACCTTCCTATACTGCAGAGAAATTTACCACCCGTGAATACATGGAAGTAGTGAACGCAGGTTTCGTAAACGATGGTGATGCGCCGTTGTATGGCGATATTTTTTTCGACGCTATCGGTACCGACCAAGTGCTTAATTTTAACCAGACCAGCCTGGGCGGTGCAGAACGGGAAGACAGTTGGTTGGTTTTCAACCAGTCTGATAACCAATTCATCGATGAATTTTTTGAAACCGGTATTCGTCAAAACCATAACCTGAGTATTGCAGGGGGAGGGGAAAGTTCTACCTATCGCCTGTCACTAGGTTACTTAAGTGAAGACGGTGTCATCAATACCCGTTTTGACGGTTTTGAAAGATACAATGTACGATTAAGTAATACTTTTGACCTTGGTGATAAGTTGAGGGTCACTACCCAAAATGTGCTTGAAATCGGAGACCGATCGGCTAGCACAGAGCTTGACAACGCATTGGGCAGGGTGCCACTTAACTGGACATTGGCTCCGATCAGGAGGCCGGATGGAGAATTTTATACATTCAGAGGGTTTGTAAATCCATTAGACTTGCTGGCACAGGGCGGAGAATCGGAGCGAACAGCCACCCGGCTGATTTCCAATGCTAAAATAGATTATGATATCATCCATGGATTGACGGCTACTGCCAACGTCGGTATTAATCGCAATACTATACAAATCCGAAATGAAGTACCCACTATTCGTCTGATCAATGAATGGACTATTGACGACACACCCGGAGTAAGAGTTCAGAATAATACAAACCCCAATCGCCTAATTGAAATCAATGAAACGGAAAATTATGCTAATTTTTCGGGTTATTTAACCTATGATAAAACGTTTGCCGATGTGCATAACCTTACCCTTACCGCCGGGTTTTCACATGAACAACGGCGTGATGTGCGCATCAGGGCCGAAGCGCGGGATTTTCCTACCAACGATTTGTTTGCTTTGGGGCTTGGTGATCTTGAGGAAGCTCGGGTCGACGCCCCCTTCTCCGAAGGGGAAAGTGATCCCAATGATAATTTTGGTATTGCCTGGACCTTACGCTCCTGGTTTGGCAGGGTTAACTATGCTTTTAAGGACAAATATATTGCTGAGGCTAATTTTCGCTATGATGGTTCTTCCAGGTTTACACCGGATGAAAGGTGGGGATTATTTTCAAGCTACCTGCTGGCCTGGAGGCTTTCGGAAGAGGACTTTATTAGAAATCTGGACGTTTTTGACAACTTGAAACTCAGGGCATCCTATGGTGAAACCGGGAACCAGCAGGGAATT
>JAKSDQ010000175.1 GCA_022360015.1 Cytophagales bacterium | reverse complement strand
CGGTTGAGAATGGAATCCCGTATCAAACCCTTATTTCCAGCGTGCTGCACAAATTTGCAACGGGGCAGTTGCGGGATGTAGCGTCCATTTAGTTTATGTGATCTTTTCGAGGCGGATGTCGAAGATGAGGGCGGCGTAGGGCCCGATCTTGCTTCCGGCGCCGCGCTTGCCCCACGCGAGGTCGGGCGGAACCACAAAGCGGAACTTTCCGCCTTCCTTCATCAGGGGCAGACCTTCCTTTAGCCCGTCGATGGCCTCCTGCATCGAGAACACATCGGTTTCGGTGCCGTGGTAGGTGTCCTTGATGACCGTGCCGTCGACGAGCAGAATGCGCTGGTTGACCTCGACCGTGCTCCACTCGTCGGGACTTTTCCCGGTGCCGGGATCCTGGATGGTGTATTGCAGGCCGCTGGCGGTTTCGGCCACATCCGGCTTGGAACGGTTCTTTTTCAGGAACGCCTCGCTCTCCGCGCGGTTTTGCCCCGCGCCGCCGCGCTCCGCTTTGCGAGAGCGCCCTCGCAGGGCGGGGCGTCCGCGTTTTTTCCCGGCATTCTTATTGTTGTTCTTTTGTCTACCCATAAAAAAGTACAGTCCTCGCAGAGACGCTGAGGACGCAGATTGTACTTCTCTGCGGACTCTGCGTCTCTGCGAGGAATAATGCTTACGCTAAGGCTGCATTTACGATTTCGCGGGCTTCGGCCTGGATCTGTTTGAGGTGGTCTTCGCCCTTGAAGCTTTCGGCATAGATCTTATAGACATCCTCGGTGCCGGATGGGCGGGCGGCAAACCATCCGTTTTCGGTGCAGACCTTCAGGCCGCCGATGGCCGCGCCGTTGGCGGGGGCGTGGGTCAGCTTGGCGGTGATCGCTTCGCCCGCCAGCGTTTCCGCTTTCACCATTTTCGGCGAGAGGGCGGCCAGCTTGGCCTTCTCTTCGCGGGTGGCGGGGGCATCGACGCGGGCGTAGACCGGGTTGCCGAATTTTTCAGTGAGCGCCTTGTAGTGTTCCCCCGGATCCTTGCCGGTGACGGCGAGGATTTCCGCAGCGAGCAGGCAGAGGATGATACCGTCCTTGTCGGTCGTCCAAACGGTGCCATCCTTCCGCAGGAACGAGG
>JAKSDQ010000071.1 GCA_022360015.1 Cytophagales bacterium | reverse complement strand
TTAAAAGCTTCGATGAGGAATCTATTGTTTACAATATTATTCAAAACAATTATGAGGGGGCAACGAATAATGATGGCCCCTACTATCATTGCACTTTTAATCCGATTGATAAGTTGATGGAGGCTGTTGAAGAAAACAAAAAATTGTATCAGGAGCTTTTGAAGGAAAAGGAGGCTGTTCTGAGGAGTGAAAAAGAGAAGGTGGTGATGTTGCAGAAGATGTTGGATGAAAGGAAGTAAAGTGATTTTTTAGTATTTTTTTGGGCTATGGGTATGATAAGTTTGGCTAGCGCTTAATTTCCCGTTGACTTTTGCAAATTTTTTAGATGGTGGATCCAATTTCTTTTTAGCTGTATGATTTTGGCTTATCTGATTGGATCTGGTTTTGGAAATGATATGAGATTAGATGCCATAGTTTTGTAATATTTGTACTTAACCATAAGCAGATTTTGGATTCGACGGCTAAGAATACGTATTTCTACGGTTGTTTATTTGTTTATGAAAAGTTAGTTTGCTAACTATTTAATTATTTATGGACTACCCAAAACGAGAATAGACGATATTTAGAAGGAGAAATACGTTACTTGGGGTACTAGCTTTTTTAACTTTGAAATACAAATAGGGGCATTTCAAGACTTTAAAACTCAATGGACTATTGATTTGATACCACACCTAAAGGTTGGGTCACAAAACCAAATAGAGGGTAAAATACAAATTATTTAGTGGAAATTACCCTACCTGATTGGGTTAACCAAACATTGGAGCAGGTCTAAAAAAGACAACAGACGCAGTAACAATGAAGAACAGAGATATAGATCACGTTACACAGGCGAACTTTCAGACCGACTGGGCCCAAGTTGGTCAACAGCGCAACCCGATGAGATTGTTACGGATGAAAAGCATCGTTCAGAGCATAACCGCAGCCTTGCAAAGGTGTGTAATTTTATATACCCACCAACATTGAGAGGATTAACCAAATGATATTGAATTCAACATATTATCAAACTCTTTTAGATCAATATCAGAGTTATCCAACAGTTCTGTCTGACTTAGACGAACAAATTGCAAGACTATCTTTAAAAATGATACTGAATAATTGTAGGCAAGAGGACCCAATACATATTAATTTTCAGAGTAGAAGTCAAACAATAATGGAAATTTGCAGACATCTATTTGTTGAATTAGCTAGCGATATTTATATAAACTATCCGGATTTACCATCAGATTATCAGATAGGAGATAAGCTTAAAAGAATACGTGATAAAAAATATTATGAAGCTATAGGAATCAAAGAGAAGGGCTATATATTAAAGGAACTATTAAGGAGAAATCAACGAAATCCAAGTCCTTCTACCTTGCCAAATGTCAGTTATGAATCTTTGTGTAAGGGGTTTGTAAAAATTAGTACTGAAACTGGTGTAAGAAATACGACCATAAAAAATTACTTTAACTTCTTCGAGGACATTAATAAACAAGAGGATGAAGTAGGATTTTTAAAAATCTACTTCGAAAGAAAATGCGTCTTCATAGCTCGTAAAAGCTTTTGGGATTCACTCACCGTTAAGACCAAAATTCCTTCTGTTTACTTACCGAATCCAAGAGAGGAAAGTGATCATAATGAAATAAGGACAATTCCTGCTCTTCCTGACTGTATCATGTATGTGACACCTAAATATGAGCAGTGTTATCAGCAAATTCTCCAGCAGAAAAAGAAAATAAAAACCATTGTGTTTATTGATACAGAGGAAGATAAGATTCAACAAGTACTGCAAGACAAAAATCGGTTTGGCTTCAATATTATCA
The DNA here is from genome assembly GCA_022360015.1 of Cytophagales bacterium. Lineage (GTDB taxonomy): Bacteria > Bacteroidota > Bacteroidia > Cytophagales > Cyclobacteriaceae > Agaribacillus. The sequence goes on along the minus strand of JAKSDQ010000071.1, from coordinate 339,790 downwards.
TTCTGTCAAATAGCACAATTCCCATCAAACATAATTCTATACCTTGCTGGAATTGGTTCAATGAGGAAATCGAAATTGTGAATGCCTTATGATTGAAATAGTAACCGTATCCGCACCGGAACTCGAAACTTATCTTAATGATCTTGATAAAGATATGGCCGCTGTTAGGCAACAATTAGGGGTTGAGATAAAGTCATATGGGCATATTCTTCGGATTGCATTGAATACCCTACAACCTGAAAGCTTTGACAACCTTCTGGACAGGGTCACTATCAACATGGAACTAGAAAATGCTTTGGAATTTGCCGGTGGTTATACAATGGAGTATTTAGGCAATAGCAACCCCAAACAGGATTTGACCAATATAATAACTTATCTAAAGACCAATCAGCCAAAACTTTCAACACTTATCAGTTTTATAGAGGAAAATGCAGAAAACGTTTTGGTAATAACAGACATAAATGATATTGATTTCCTTGAACGATCAGGGGATATATCAAATCAGGAGTTCATAACGGTTTCAGAGCTTAAAAGGTTGAATTCAATTAGGAAAACATTAGTTTTTTACTCATTTAATGGTTCCAGAGATTTTGATTTCATCTACCATCTACCTGCCGACCAGATCACTCTTGTTCTCTATGAGCAAGAAAGTCAACTTTACCGGAGACAAGTTCAAAGGCGAAAAACACTGCTGGAAGAAGAAATCACCAACAGTGACCGGGAACAAATATGTGGAATAAAATACATTCCAGTACCTGATTTACCTGTGAATATCAGTCAGAGCATTGAAAAAATTGTGTCGAAAATTGATACATATAATTCACGGTCATACAATGACTACAGAGAAGAAACCGATTCATTACTGGATGAAATGGAGGAAAAGATTATTTACAAGCTCACTTTCGATAACAATGAAAGTACTTATCTAGACAGTAATGAATCGGTTTTTGATGAAATTGGCGATTTAATAAAAACTTACCGGGTAAAGATCGGTGATAAAATCCGAATTTATCCAAGAGAAGAATTTGCTGAAAATCTCTACAGCGTGGCAATTGAAACTGAGCCGGATTTATTTGGGAAGGTTGAAGAACATTCCAAATTCTGGAAAACAGCCATTAATGCAATGAGAACAGAGTATGGAAGCGATATACTTTATGAAAAGTTGAAACAGAAAGGATTGAAAGTTCTTGCACCTACAGTCGAAAGCTATGGCAAAGGTTACCGTAAGTTTCCTATGTTCAATAGTGATCTGAGAGCAATCATGGAACTTTATTATACCAACAAAGAATATAAAAATTTAGAAGTCTTTATACAGGGGTTACTTAAATCAAAAACTACTTACAACAGTACAATGAGAGTATTAGGAAGGGGGTTAAGACAGGAAATAAGAGCGTTTTTGAAAGAAAAGCAAGTTGGCGAAATTCTGGAACACAGAAAATTTACGGTAGCCAGTTTAAACGAATTTGTATCGCAGTACATGCCATTGCTGACCGTTGTTAGCAAGGAGATATACAATGAACAAGAAGAATTGATAAGGCTAATTGAAAAAATTGAGTTATGAGCCATACTGAAAACAGAGACACAATTATTTCCCGTATTGAAAAAGAATTAATCGGGCCAGGTTCAGATATATTTTTCAATTATCCAAGCGACATATCTGAAATTATAGGGGACAAACCACTTAAGCGATACTATTCCGGTATTTTGTTCCCTAAACAAATTCATGAAGAAGAAGCTGATTCTGGAGAGGAAATGTTCGCGCAAGACAATCAAGATGAAGTTCTTGAAAACAGCTTGATTCAGGACAGCACCATTCAAAATAGCATCAGTCCCAAAACAGATGAGCAGGATGAGGATGAAAATGATGGCCCCGATACTATTCCGAAATATCATTCCAATACCTTCTACCCTTCGCACATAGGTATTTCGTTTTGCGTTGGAAAGGATTGTAAAGAATTCAACCTAAAGATTTCTTTCGGAAATTACCGCAAGGCAAAGTATGATGAAGTCCAGTTACCTTATGACGGAAGCGACATGGCGTTGTTAAATAAATATGGGCTTGATCAAATTGTTGCTTACAATGATGAAACTAAAACATTGGTACAAACCCAAGAAGTTAAAAGAACTGTTAGCGGACAAATTACAAGCGAATACTTAAAAAGAAAATCTGCTTTGGATTCCATGAGAGAAAATCATAGGGATTCAGGGCTGTACAAGAATCTGATAAAACTATTTTTCAAGGATAAGTACAAGCGTTTCAACAATGAAATCTACTTATCAATAAATATTCAAGACATAATAAATGCGAAGAATAACCATCTGGAACTTGTACTATCGAAACAAGATAATATTGATAGTAGTTTTTGGCATAAGGACAATGTGGGTAATTTAGTGCTTCATCTGAAGTTGTATGACGACAAAGAGGATAAGTATTTCATTAAAGCAATACTGGAAAACAGATATGCCCATAAAAAAAGTCAGTTCTCCCTTGCCAAGGAGAAATTGAATCAGTTAGCCTTATTTCAGGTTGAGATTAGCGCAACCAGTGAGCACTTGCTTCCTTTCCGTGATTACCGCCCAAATTTGTACAAAACTGAAGAAGATAAAATGCTTGATTATTTATTCAGGGAAAAGCTTGCATATGGCATTGGACATAATACATCATGCACTTGGGAACATGTTGAGAATGACAATCAAAAACCTACCTGGATAAAAACGACTTTTTTACCTGAGTTTAATGTTAAAAGTCAAAGTACAGAAACAAGGTGCATAGACAGCAAGATCCTGAACATCAAAAACCTATCATCATTCAACAGCGATAAGACCAGAATCCTGCAACATCTTAGACTAATATCCGGGGCCTATTCAAAGTGGATTGAGGAAGAAAAAAACAAAGTGCAGGAAAATGAATATGGAAATCTAAATGTAACAAAGTGTAAGAAAATTCAGGGAAGGATTAATAGAGGAATTGAACTTTTGGAAAATGATGAGATTGCATTTAAGGCATTCCAATTGGCAAATTCTGCGATTTATTTGCAAATGTTTCAAAACCAATGGCATTTCAGTAGCAAAAAGGATGGCTATGAGGCTTATGAGCGCAATAAACAGCTACAACTTGATTTTAATGACTATGCCACTGCTAAGTTTCCGTCAAAAGATGAGAAAGAGCCAGGATGGCGACCTTTTCAATTAGCATTCATCTTACAGTGCATCCCATCCTTTGTGGAAGAAACTGGGCCTGATAGAGAGCTTGTAGATTTGCTTTATTTCCCGACAGGTGGCGGTAAAACAGAAGCATATTTGGCTGTTTCTGCTTTTCTGATTTTCTGGAGAAGATTAAATTTCCCGCAGGAATATGATGGAGTGAATATCATCATTCGATATACACTTCGATTGTTGTCGGCTCAACAGTTTGAGCGTGCCACAAAACTGATATTGGCCTGCGAATATATTCGTCAACATAATCAGGAGTTAGGTAGAGAAAGGATTTCCATTGGATTCTGGATAGGAAATGCCACAATTCCAAACAGTCTGGATATTGCCAAAAAGAAACTTGATCAAACTTTGGAAAATCTGAATAGAAATGAATTAGCAATAAACCCGTTTCAGATTACGAACTGTCAGTGGTGCAATACAAAAACCATTTCAAAACTAAACCAAGCAGATACTTCCTGCGCAATTGGACACCGAATCCACAACCAGCTACATTCTCATTGCCTCAATCAAAACTGTAACTTTTCGGAGCAAAGCGGTGGTTTCCCTATTGTTCTAATTGACGACGATATTTACCGAAAACCACCAACAGTACTCTTTGCAACTGTTGACAAGTTTGCCTCTTTAGCCTGGAAAGGAGAAACTACCAATTTGTTCAACTTTGAAACAAATCGAAAACCAGAACTAATCATTCAGGATGAATTACACCTTTTGAATGGCCCGCTTGGCAGCTTAGTGGGACTGTTTGAAAATGTCATCCTTTCACTTTGCACAATAGGGCAACAGAAGCCAAAAATTATTGCATCTACTGCAACAGTAAAGAATGTGGATGCGCAAATAAAAGGCTTATATGGCAGAGAGGCAAGTATTTTTCCACAATATGCCAGTAATGCTGATGATACATTCTTCTCAAGGAGCTTAACTACAAGTAAGCGAAAATATATTGGCATTCTTCCTACTGGAAAGACAACGGTAATGACCAACTTACAATTGTTGGCAGCCTTGTTTTTCGCCAGACTGGAAATTTGGGAAAAGTCATCGAACAAAAATGAAGTGGATCCCTTTTGGACAATCCTTTCTTATTTTAAAAGCCTTAAGGAACTAGGCAGATTCTCCAATAAGATAATTGGTGAATTGGTACCGACTGTACAGCAGTTGCAAGTTAGGCGTATTAAAAATCAAGGAGATTTCCCTTATAATTACTGGAAACTACCCTATCGTAATCTTGAACTGACCAGCCGGATACCAAACGAACGAATAAAAAAGAATCTGGATAAGTTAGACATCCGTTTCAATGGGAATTTAAAGGAACACCAAGGGTATGACTTGGTCTTGGCCACCAACATGATAAGTGTCGGGTTAGATGTTGGGAGGTTAGGTATCATGGTCATGAATGGTATGCCACCAAACACGGCAGAATATATACAGGCAAGCAGCCGTGTTGCAAGAAAGAATGAAGGGTTAGTTATTACAATGTATGATCCGTTCAATACACGTGACCTTTCATACTTTGAAGACTTTGTTCAATTTCACAAGACTTTTTACAAACAGGTTGAACCATTAAGTGTAACCCCATTTGCTGATAATGCTCTGGATAAAATGTTATTCACTGTCCTGGTAGCGTTTTTCAGACATAAAATGGGGTATTCTGCAAACAATATGGCAAGTGCATTCATTCAGAACAATGTAAAAAGCGAATTACAAAATAAATTCCCAAAACTTTTCAGAAATCACCCATTTGCTCAGCAATCAATAACAGAAATTGCTCAAAAGATTGAAGAGTACATCAAGAACTGGGAATATAGATTAGATACTGAAAAGGATTTAAGGTTCTTTTGGTATCAGCATCCGGAGAAGTCATTAATGAAACCTATTCAAGACAAAAAAAGTGAGGATGACAAACTGGTCGGAATGCAATCTATGAGAAGCGTAGAACCGAACGCAGAAATTGTAATAAAACCACAGTAGTATGGCAAGAGATAAAATTAAACACGGTCGCAGCAAGTTGATCTCCAATTATGGTGGAGTTGGGTCGCTTATTGAAACTCAAGATTGCTCCGTAATTATTGAGACATTTGATAATTGGCAGTACAAAATAATTGGCAGTACAAACAATTGCAAAACCGGCTTTCAAGTTACATCATTAGAGATGATCGGTTATTGCAGCGTTTAAAAAACAGGTTCCCAAACATCAAACATATTGTGCAAATCCCCACTGGGAAGAACACATACACCGATCAAGTAAGACCAACCGCAAACTACTTTCCAAAGTGGTTTTATTGTCCCAATCCAAAATGCCAGCGATTTGCAGATTATAATGAATGGAAAAAACGGTGGATTGTTGCTGGTAAAAACATTAAATATTTTAATCCTCCAAAATGCTCTAATTCTGAATGCAATGAAAAAGAGTTGGAACAAATCCGATTCGTAAGAACGTGTAAAGATGGGCATATCCACGATATTCCTTGGAAGCATTGGAATACGTTTTTGTCAACAGATCAAACTACCGTAGAAGATTATGAAGGAGATGAGGAAGAAACACACAATAAACAAAGAATACAAGGCCCTCAAATAGACTTATCAAAAACCTGTTGCGACCTGCAGGACTTACGTTATGTCATTAGCAGAGAGAATACAGAACTTTCCGGTATTTGGGTAATCTGTAAAAACTGCGATAACAAACGAAACCTGAAGGGTATATTCAACTATGCAGGTCCTTGCCCTGGGAAAAAATATTGGATTGGTATGGTTAACGGTAAATTCCCTGATGAAAAATGTGAGCAGGAAACTAGCGTAAAATTAAAGACAAGCAATAGTGTCTATTATACTAACACCTTAGGCAGTATTTACATTGAAAGTCCTGAAATGCAAAATCCAATGTCGAACGAAATACGATTAGAGATAGATAATATGCTAGACAGCGGTGATTTTGATAAAGCCCAAGTAGCTCAGATTATCAGTATTCAAAAAAAGATACCCATTGATGTGATCAAAAGCTATTTAGATACAGGTAATCCCATATTTATACCAGATAGTGTTTTTAGAGAAACTGAATATAACTATCTGCTTGCAGGAGAACAACCAGAAAACAAGCAGTTAAAATTTCGTGTAATAGATTGTTCATCGGAGATATTCGGGTTCGATAAGTTTATCAAAATAGACAAACTGAAGAAAATTACCGTACAAACATCTTTTACCCGCCAAGAACCTATCGACATTGATTCTATTCTGCAAGAAGATAGCCGTTATGAATACAGCGTGTTGAGGCAATCCGTTTCAAAGAACAGTTTTGAGACAAGGTTACTACCCGGAATAGAAAATTATGGGGAAGGAATATTGTTCATATTGGATGAAGGGAAATTACGTGAGTGGGAGGATCAGGAAATAATCAAAGCAAGAACAGAAAAAATCAAGTCCCATGCTGAGAATTCTTCTTGGCAGTTCCATCAAATTATTGCTCGCTCTTTGACTCCCAGAAAACTACTCATACATACCTTGTCACATTTATTGATAAGAGAACTGGAATACGTTTGTGGTTATCCGGCTTCTTCATTACAAGAACGACTATACGTTAGCAACAAAATGTATGGATTCCTTATTTCAGCATTTGATGGTACAGACGGATACTTAGGTGGACTTGCAAACCTATGTAATGATTTACCTAACCTATATGGGATAATACAAAGCGCAGTAAACCGAGCTACTGACTGCCCTTCTGACCCGATTTGTTTGGAATCGGATGGACAAGGAGTTGCACAACTAAATTTGGCAGCATGCCATGCCTGCTCGTTGACTCCCGAAATCACATGTGAACTTTCTAATTTATTCTTGGACAGAAAGTTACTTATAGATACTTCATTCGGTTACTTTAAAGAAATCGTTGGAGAACAAAAAAAACCAATGCAACTGCAAACACATTCTGCAGCCGCTAAGTCTTAATTCAGCCAAAGCTGCAGAAAGAGCTCAATAAAAAAACAGGAAATCAAGACTCTTGAGATAAATATGAAATGGCCTTATCGGCGTATAAACCTAATTTTTCAAACTCTATAATTTTATGAGGGGCTTTGCTTTCCTCTATAAATTTGATGGCTTTATCGAAGTATTTGAACAATTTTTCTTGTTGTGGCTTAGCCACAATATAGTCAAATCTATAGTTGTTTTCTATTAGATAGTCCTTGTTATAAGTCAGTGTGGCAAAGGGATTTAGAGCCTTGTTCTGGATTGTCTGGCTATCACTTAGATCGAAGCTTAACGGTTTAACAAGGTTAGTGGTACCATTTTTCCAGATGAAATCGACTTTCAAGATAAAATCGTCCCTTAATCTTATTTCTTTTTGCTCCTGAATTTTTTTAAATACTTTTTTGTTCGGTTTAACCAATCTTTTGAATGTTCTTGAGATATACTGTTCATCATGTCTATTTATCACCTCTTTTTTGAAATCATAGTAAGGCACAAGACTTGAAGTATATTGATCTATTTCTCTATTAAGATCTGAAAAGATTCTACCAACTTTAGGTTCCAAGAACTGTAAAGCAGTAGAGTCTTGCAGCAATATTTTTTTATGGACTAAATCCTCCAGCTTTTGAGATTCTTCTTTAAATAATATATGGTCGACACTTGTTTTTGCTAATTCTTTGTTAACTTCATCTACTTTGACTGCTACAGAATGCAAGTATGCCTTTAAGAGGGAAATGCTGAAATCAGGATACAGTTGTTTAAATCTTTCCAAATTGCTTGGAAAAGAAAACTTAAATGTTTTTTTATCGTCAAAAAAATACAATATACCAATATTAAGCGCCTCGTTTAATATTGGAGAGTGTTTGTATTGAAGTATAAAGTATTTAAACAGCCTATTCATTTTATTATATTTTTTAAGAGGTTTACAAATCTTGTAGGATTAGATTTTACCTGACCCAAAAATTTAATAATCGAGTTATAGTTGTTAATTTGAAGATCATTATCAAGTAGCTGTGCTGCATATGTATCTAAAATTGTGATATTTAACACTCTCAGATACTCTACAAATGTTTGAAAGTATTTTTTTTTAGTTTTTACTCTTGATCTTTTCAGATAATTGTAAAATATATGCCATTTATTTCTTTCTGAAGGGTTCCACTCGTCTAAATTACTAAAATTTTTTTGTTTAGATGAAAATCCTAATTCATGATCAATAAGATACCCTTCATTATGGTGTACTAATAAATTAGGTTTATGGTTATTCCTATCCGAATTATTAATTAGGTTATCAAATGCGAATATTGTGTCAATATCAACGATTTTATTTGCAACATTCTTACGCATTTTTGGGTCAAATAATAGTGCCCCTTCCAATAGTTCACAACCAAACTTTACTCCTTTGTGCCTTTCCTCAACGATTTGCCAGCATTTATCATCTAATGTTTTAATAAAATCATCATTAAATATAAATAATGCAGGTTCCGGGACATTCAATTCAAACTGTCGGGCTAAAATGCTCCCAAAAACTTCATTAGAAATAGCATTTTTTTCAACCTCCTCCTCATTAAATAACTTCACAACATAGTTTTTTAGACCTCTTGGCGTATTTACTTTTATTATCCACGGTTTGGTTCGGCCTCCTTTTTCAATTATTTCTTGAAATGTTAACTGATCATAAATTGGAAGCATGTGGAGGGACTTTTGTAACTCGATATTTCTGATTTTAATATAGCCGATACCAGATTTGAAAATACATAATTTTTCCAGGGCGCAAAAATAATATTATGGTTTAATTCGTCTAATAGCTAGACAATTAAATACAAAAATTCTAATGATCTGAGAAACACTAAAAGCTCTTAAAGCCCACTTGTTGTAAGAAAAGCTTTTTGTGAAGTTTAATCTTAACTATTTTTTGTCTTGAGTTAAAACAAAGTTAAAATCAGATAAGATAGAATAAAGAAAAACTACAACCAATTCCAATCAATACATGAGCTAAGCGGCTTTATCAGTGTAGGGCGCAAAACCGTTTTAAATCCTCCCTAAATGTGTTCGATAAAGGTCGATAGGGGGAGATACCGGGGTTTTAAGTTTCGCATTATTTCAATGAACTGTTGTTAAAATATTATTTTTCCAGGTAAAGATGGCTTATCTGATCTCAATCATATCTTGAAGGATTTAATAATGATATATCTCTTTCCATTTTTTCGTTACAGGCAATCTGAGATACGAGGTGCCCGGTTACCGGGCCAAGGCTGAGCCCCATCATAGCATGACCGGTGGCTAAAATTAGATTTTTAAAATGCTTGGGCCGTCCCAGATAGGGGAGGCCGTCAGGACTGCAAGGACGCAGGCCGGTCCATACATCCAGGTTTTGAAAGTCAACAGCTTTAAAATCGGGGAAATATCGAGGTATGGACTTAAATATACCATTTAAACGCTTTTTATTGACTTTTTCATGGGCGTTCCCTAGTTCCATGGTCCCTGCAAAACGCAATCCGTTTTGCATAGGCGTTACCGCAACCCTGGCTTCTGTAAGGATTGCGCAGATCTTTGGTCGAGCCTTGGGCTGAGGTAGTAATACACTGTATCCTTTACCGGCGATCAAGGGTAAATTGACTGAAAGATTTCGACACAATCGGCCGGACCATGCACCCCCGGCTATGATATATTCGTCGGCAACAAAACTCTTATTTTTGGTATGAGCAGCCGTAATCACGCCTGCTTTTTTAGAGAACGAGATGACTTCTGAAAACGGCAGAAATGAAACCCCCAAGGTGCAAAGCCTATGATACAAACCGGACATAAAAAGCTGTGGGGTAAGGAAGGCATCCCCAGGAAAATAAACCGCTCCGGCAATAGCTAATCGCAGGCCCGGATCCAGTTGCCTTACCTCATCCGATGATAATACCATGGCCTTTATCCCAAGCTTTTGGGCCATCGTGACCAGAGATGCTTCTTCATCCAATACTTTGAAAGTTTTACATACCATCAGCAGGCCTTTTTTCTGAAATCCAAATGCCGGCAACGCTTCTTCACCGATTTCCTCATAAAGTTGCTTACTCGCGAGATTAAGCCAACTCAATAGGGGGGCTGAACGCGTAACGTGCCTTTTGTTGGCTGCCCGGTAAAATTTCCAAACCCAGGTAATCAGATCTTTGTCAAGGCGAAGCGGAAGATGAAAAGGGCTTTCAGGGTTAAACATCCATTTTAACCCAAGTTTAATTGCTCCGGGTGCTGCAAGAGGGATAAAATGGCTGGGAACTATCATGCCTGCATTTCCGTGTGAACAACCTTGCCGGAAGTCTCCTTTGTCTATCACTGTTACTTCAAACCCTTTCTTGTTCAGAAAATAAGCGGAACACAAGCCAATGATACCACCTCCTACGACTACTGCTTTTTTAGTTTTCATAGGGGATTAAATTACCTGGAAGCCGTGAGCATAAGGATCGTCATCATCTATGAAAATATTATTATAGCCTGTAATCCTGGCCCACCCCTCTATACTGGGTATGATCGCCATCATGCCATTAATAGTGGTTTCTTCTTCTATACGTCCGGTGAACTTGGATCCGATGTAACTTTCGTGAATGAAGGTTTCACCGATTTTCAGCTTACCTTTTGAATACCATTGGGCCATTCTTGCTGAGGTGCCGGTGCCACATGGCGACCGATCAATGGCTTTATCTCCATAGAAAACTGCATTTCGAGCCGTAGCGTCAGCAGAAAGCGTATTTCCGGTCCATAGGATGTGACTTAAACCTTTTATGGAACTATTCAATGGATGAACAAAGGAATGCGCCACATTGATCTTTTCCCTTAAAATCCGGCTATGCTGAACGAGTTGCTCTGCAGAGAAATCTTGTATGCCACTAAAATTCTCCTGTGGATCGACGATGGCATAAAAATTACCTCCGTAAGCTACATCTACAGTAAGCTTACCCAGGCCGGGGCAGGCTACCGTAATATTTTCGGCTGCCAGATAAGCAGGAACGTTGATCAGCCTGACCGAGGTTACTTTTTTACCTTCTTGTTTGTAATCGACGATGACTAACCCTGCCGGCGTTTCAAGCCTTAGCTTCCCGGGAGATTTAGGATTTACAAGCCCTTCTTCAATAGCGATAGTGACAGTACCTATGGTGCCATGACCGCACATTGGCAGACATCCACTGGTTTCAATAAACAAAACACCAACATCATTGGCAGGGTCTGCGGGTGGATACAGAATACTTCCCGACATCATATCGTGCCCCCGTGGCTCAAACATCAGCCCCTTTCTGATCCAGTCATACGTTTCAAGAAAATTTTGACGTCTTTCGGTCATATTTTGACCTTCGAGGATAGGCCCTCCGCCAGCCACCAACCTCACAGGATTGCCACAGGTATGAGCATCTACACAAAAAAAGGTCTTCTTAGCCATTTGCTTTTCAAAATTGTTGAACCGTTCGAGCCTCTATCAATCTTCAGGCACCTTTTACTCATGGACTCGAGACACATCATATGCTTGTAATTGGATTGCCGTGGTTTACATTCTCCAGATGTTTCCGGAGCGTGTCGCAGCCATGAGACCATTGATTTAAATGATACCTTTACCCTATTGGGCGGCTGCCGGTTCTAAATTTAAGTAATCAGGTAGTTGCGGCCGTTTTTCGAGCGCCCGTTCTATAACTGCTATCACTCGTTCCCTTTCCTTACCGGCCAGAGGTAATCTCGGAGGACGCACATTTTCGCTTCCGAGTCCGGTATATACTTCCGCCAGTTTTATATTCTGAACCAGTTGGGGATTGATATCTAATTCCAATAAGGGAAGGAACCAACGATAAATATCCACCGCCTCTTGCGATTTACCAGCTTTTATCAATCTATAGATCGCCACGGTTTCGTGAGGGAATGCACAAACCAAACCGGCCACCCATCCATGGGCACCCAGGAAAAGGCTTTCCATGGCCAGCGTATCCACCCCGGAAAAAATTTTAAAACGATCCCCAAACCTGTTGATCATTCTGGTCACATTGGTTGTATCCCTTGTGGAGTCCTTCACGGCTACGATATTTTTACAGGAAGCTAACGCTTCAAACATATCCAGGCTCACCATAATTTTATAGTCTACCGGGTTATTATAAATCATGACAGGCAGATCTGTCGCGTTGGCGACCTCCTTAAAATATTGTACGGTTTCCGCATCTGTGGCCTTGTACCTCATTGGCGGCAGCAACATGATACCGTTTGCTCCATTTTGCTGGGCCTTCTCCGCTTGTCTGATAGCATTTTTGGTGGTTTGCTCGGCGATGTTCATAATAACGGGAACTTTACCCGCTACCACAGAGCGCGTCGTAGTCAGTAACTGAAGTTTTTCTTCCTCATTTAATGCGCTCGCTTCACCTAAAGATCCTCCAAGTATAATCCCGTCTACTCCAGCCTCTATCTGAATGCCGATACTTTTGCCAAATTTGTCAATGTCCAATTGATCGTTGTCTGTAAATTTGGTTGTAATCGCCGGATAAACACCATTCCAATTCATCATGATTTATTTAGTTAAATGTTAAGTTCCCTGCAAATTTCGTATCCCAATGGATTAAAACCTTTGACTATTTTTGCGAATAATAATGCTATTTTGCTCTATAATGAATATTTATAGTATTGATTCGTGCAAAATAGTATTTACTTAGTATATTAACTGTATGAAAATTCTTCCTTTTAAGATACCGAGGACAGAGGATGTATCTTTTTTGGTTCAGTTTGATGATGAGCCACATTTCTACGATACACTTCATCAGCACCCGGAAATCCAGATCACTTTGATTCTAGAGGGCACCGGGACCTTATATCTTGGAGATTATATCGGGGAGTTCAAAAGCGGGGATATTTTTGTTATCGGGGAGAATATTCCACACGTATTCAGAAGTGATAAAATATATTATGAAGATTTGCCCCACCTGCGGGCCAAAGCGATTTCAGTGTTTTTGGACCGCAGAACATTGGGGAATAATTTTTTTAATATTCCCGAAACCCGAGAAGTATCCGATTTTTTTAAGAGGGCAAAAAAAGGGCTCAAGATCACAAAGCACACCAAAAAGGAGATTTCTTCGCTATTGAAAAATATTACGCAGGTCGAAGGGCTCGACAAGCTTATACAAATTTTGATCATGCTTCGCCTCCTGTGCAGAACCGATAATAGTAAATTTCTATCCAATTATGTCACCGACGGTGATGTGCAGGAAATTGATGGTAAAAGACTAAACGATGTTATCCAATTTACCTTAAGTCAATATCACAGGCCGATCGGACTAGAGGAAGTATCTGCTATAGCCAACATGTCTTCCAGTGCCTTTTGCAGGTTTTTTAAACATAGAACAAGAAAGACCTATGTTAATTTTTTGACTGAGGTGAGAATAAGCAAAGCATGCAATTATCTCCGGGAGAAAGATTCGACAGTGATACAGACATCTTATAAAGTTGGCTTTAACAATCTCTCGCATTTTAACAGAAAATTTAAAAAAATTACAGGATATACCCCCACCGGATATCAGAAAAAACATCATCTGATACATCATCCCTTAAAGAGTGGCTTGATTTAAAACACCCGTGGTATTATTGGAAGTAGTAATTGATACATATTAATTTACAAAATAGCATATATTGATGAAAACCCTATCATTATTAGTAACCAGCATAACGCTATTCGTGTTATCGGGTTCAAAAGTGATCGACAATGATTTCAAAAATTGGAAAATCACAGCACCCCCTGACTCGTTACATCTGGATCCGTTTTACAAAAAATATATCAATGTTAATGGCATCCCTATTATATCATCGCACAAAGTACCTGATGAGGCAATTCAGGCAGCGGGAGTAACGGTAGCAGCCATGACGGAATTTTTGGTGCCTAAAGTATTGGATGCGTTGGTAAAACACCACACCAAAGTGGCTATTATGGCCAGATACGAGGGTACCACTGATTTGCCTGAACACCGCTATTTGGCCAAAGATACTACGCTTAACTGGGATGTCAGGGCCAGGGGATTGGGTGGGACTTTGGAAAGCCCGCTAACAAGTTGCGCAGAGGAAAACCTGCTATGTTACCAAATAGATAAGTACCATGCCGAAGACATACTTATCCATGAGTTTGCACATTCCATTCATGGGATAGGAATCCTCTCCGTCTATCCTGACTTCAATGATCGTCTCCAGGCGACCTTAGATGCTGCCTTGCAAGACGGTAAATATAAAAACACTTATGCCGCCACCAACATTCATGAATATTGGGCTGAAGGAATACAGAATTGGTTTGGCGTCAATGCAGAAGTGCCCAAGCCGGATGGCAAGCATAATTATATAAATACTGCCGACGAGATGAAGGTGTATGACCCCCAACTATACGCATTGATCGATGAATTCTTTGATTTGCCCACCTACAATCCTTCCTGCCATGCCAAATCGAACATTTATACAAGCGATTAATTTTGTTTTGACAATGATCGCCCCCATTAAAAAATGCTGCTTTTTTCTCATCGTTTGCGCGGGACTTATTGCCTCTTTTACTGCCAGGGGACAGGAGGTAAACCGCAATGATTATGCCAGGGCTGTTAGTTTTTTGATGGAAAATATAAACAATAAAACAGCCTTCAATCTGTTTGTTCGCGCCCATTGGTACCCTGATAGTTCCGGTCTTTGGTACATGCATTATGGGCCGGGAAACAAGGTATTTAATCGAGTATCTTTCCCTTCATTGGAAGTATCACACCTTTTTGACCATCAGAAAGTGGCGGATGCTTTACGTGTTATTTTGAAGGAAGAAGTACAGGCAACAGACCTTCCTTTTAATTCTGTAGACTATATTAATAAAGAACATATTCAATTCAGCGTAAAGGGGAAGATTTTCCAACTTAATTTAGAGGCTCATACAATTACTTCCGTAGCGCCTCAAAAGGAAGAGTACCTGTTCGAATCCCGATCACCTGATGGCAAATGGGTGGCCTATTCCGAAGATTATAATCTTTTCATAAAATCAACAGAAACAGGGAAAGTGTATCAGTTGAGTACCCGGGGAAAACAGAACTATGAATACGGCAGCTATTATGGCTGGTTTGATAAAATGGAAGGTGAAAATGGTGAACGTCCTCAGCGATTTTATGTCAATTGGTCTCCCGATTCCAAATGGATTCAAACCAGCATTTGTGATCTGAGGTATGCGGATAAAATGTATTTGCTCGATTGGAGCGTAGACACGCTTTACCGCTCCAGGCTGCTCTCCTACTTCAGGGGTTCGCCCGGAGATACTACGATGGTTCACATGATACCGGCATTTTACAATATCGAACAGAAAAAGGAAATTGTTCCTGATTTACCACGCAATACCCATATTAATGGTATTAGCTTCCGTTGGTCTGCTGCACCGGGACAGGTTTATGCGCATTATTCGGAACGTGGGTATCAAAAATCCCATATCCTTAAACTTGATCTGAAAACCAATCAATTAACCACCCTGATTACTGAAACAAGCGATACCCGTATTGACAATTTTAATTACTGGTTGATCGAAGCAAAGAACCGATTGATATTTACTTCGGAACGTAGTGGTTGGAAACAGCTTTATACATTGAATCTGGAAACAGGGAAGATAAAACCCATTGGTTTGGGGGACTATTATGTCAATACCGTCCAACAGATTGACACGAAAAAGGGTATTATTTATTTTTTGGCATCCGGTAAAGAACCAGGAAGAAACCTCTATCATCAGCACCTTTACCGGGTAACTACAGACGGCAAAAAGTTAAAACTACTGACCGGAGAAGATGCTCACCATGAGGTGAGTTTCTCCCCGGATGGAAACTATTTTTTTGATAATTTTTCTACGGCAACAACTCCCACTATTTCCGTTTTACGAGATGCCGGAAGTGGCAGGATTCTGGTTGAAGTATCCAGGGCAGATATAAAGCGTCTGCTGGCAAAAAACTGGCGTCCACCTCAGGTATTCGAGGCCACAGGCAGAGACCATAAAACCAGGATTTACGGAGCGTTATGGAAACCAACCGACTTCGATCCTATGAAAAAATATCCACTTATCGACCATAGCTATACCGGCCCCCATACGCAAATGTTTCCCAAATCATTCAGCATGACGTTGGCTCGGAACAATCAGGCCTTAGCGGAATTGGGCTTTATTGTCATGATGGTCGATGGTATGGGCACCGCCGGCAGATCGAAGGCATTTCATGACGTTTCCTACAAACAAATGGGCTTTAATCTGACCGATCACGTATTGGCCATCGAACAATTGGGTAGTCAATATAGTTGGATAGATACCGATAAGGTAGGAATTTTTGGACATTCCGCAGGGGGATATGACGCGGCCCACGCCATGCTTCAATTCCCGGATGTATACAAGGTGGCTGTTGCGAGCTCGGGTGATCATGATTTCAGGATGGAAAAGGCCTGGTGGCCTGAAATGTATATGGGCTGGCCAGTGGATTCCAGTTACCACCTGCAATCCAGCATTACCATGGCAGGAAAATTGAAAGGCAGCCTGCTGCTGGTGCATGGAGGCCTGGACGACAATGTGAATCCTTCTGCCACGTTTAAACTTGCTGAGGCACTGGTTAAAGCTGATAAGGAGTTTGACTTGCTAATACTTCCAAGCCAACGCCACGGATACCGGGGGCAGCATGCAAAGTATTTTCGCAAAAAACGTTGGAATTACTTTGTAGCCCACCTTTTGGGTGCTGAGCCCATATGGGATTTTGATTGGGAACAAACCCTGTCAAAATAGAAATTCCGGTAAACACTTTGGAAGAGCGATCCGGGTGTTAATGTCTTTCAGGGAAATCACCGGTATTCGAAAAATACCGGAACTTGGTGTTTTAGGTGCCATTGATCTTTTATCGGGGGATTTTACAAAAATGGTAACTACCGCTGTCCTTCCTGCATTTTCTTCAGGTTATTTTAGGGTGAAAAGCTGGCTGGCCGGTTTTGCATGTCATATTGATTTGGAATGGTGGTTTTTTTTCTGTTAATTATTACTATGAAACGAAGAACCTTTATTAAAAACACCGGGCTAACCATTTCAGCTTTACCACTTTACAGTGCCACTTTTCAAAACCAGTCCTATAAAATCGCTTTGGTAGGCTGTGGTTGGTGGGGTATGAACATATTACGGGAAGCAATGGCTTACGGTCGATGCAAGGTGGCAGGACTCTGTGATGTAGACAAAAATGCTGCGACCACAGCAAGGGGGGAAGTAGAAAAACTAAACGGCGATAAACCAAAAATATATGGTGATTTCAGGGAACTCATCAGCCGTGAAAAACCGGATATCACTATCGTGGCTACTCCTGATCACTGGCATGCACTTCCGGCGATTATGGCCATGGAAAATGGCGCTCATGTGTTTATTGAAAAACCGATCGGCCATACTATTGGCGAAGGACAGGCCGTTTTGAGGGCTGCCAGGCTACATGACCGCAAAGTGCAGGTGGGCACCCACAGGAGGTTGTCACCTCATAATATTTCTGCCATGGAATTCCTCAGATCAGGCAAGGCAGGAAAAATTATTCAGGTGAAAGCCTTTGTTAACTACCAGCAAGGTGCTGGCACACCTGCCCCTGATTCGGACCCTCCCAAAGGGTTGGATTGGG
The DNA here is from genome assembly GCA_022360015.1 of Cytophagales bacterium. Lineage (GTDB taxonomy): Bacteria > Bacteroidota > Bacteroidia > Cytophagales > Cyclobacteriaceae > Agaribacillus. The sequence continues at coordinate 321,989 of JAKSDQ010000071.1, read as the reverse complement.
ATATGTGGATAGGACCGGCACCCTGGCGTGATTATAACCCCGGAATCCACCCGCGAGGGTTTAGGCAATTTCTGGATTTTGCTAATGGCACCGTGGCCGATTGGGGGATCCACTGGTTTGACCAGGTGCTCTGGTGGACCGAGGAAAAGTATCCAAGAAACGTGTTTTCCCATGGCAACCGGTACATCCGCCAGGACGGATCGGATGCCCCGGACACACAACTGGCAATATTTGAGTTCGAGTCGTTTACCCTGGAATGGGAACATAAACTATGTGCCGGTAATCTGAATGAAGCCCACAATGTGGGTTGTTATTTTTATGGCACCGAAGGAACTTTGCACCTGGGTTGGCGCGATGGATGGACTTTTTATCCGAAAAACAAAAACAAGGAAAAGGTGCATCAGAATCCTACACTTCATGCACCGGATCATCAAAACATCAAAGAATCCTGGGCAGACTTTATCCTGGCCATAGAACAAAATAAATTACCTGCCAGCGATATTGAAACAGGGCACCTCGCCAGCAACATTAGCCTGCTGGCTATGATTTCTTGCAAACTGGGCAGGAGCATTCAATGGGATGGTGAAAATGAAATGATTGCAGGTGATGCCGAAGCCAATAAGCTCCTCCGCAGGGAATATCGTGGCGAATGGCAATATCCCGGGTGACTAAATAAAATTAGTCATTAATACAATTCTAGTCATAGTATGACTTGGAGTCATACTATGACTTTCATATAACTAAAGTTATCATATCTCGGCCACCTTGATATTTCGGAAGTCAATGGACATCTCATTCTTAGGGTGCAATTGTAACCCTATCGGGCCTTGTTCAATGGCATTTTCCGACGTATAAGTCATTACCTTTTGCCCATTTAGCCAGACCGTATAAACATTCCCCTTCGCTTCTACCTTCATGGTATTCCAGCCATCTGTTTTGAGCAATTCCTTGACGCCTTCAGCTTCCACAGGATAGCCTTTCCCCGGAATGTAAGGGGAGCCGGTCATGTCACGTTTTAACGATCCCGAGATGCCAATCTGGATTTGTTGTTTGTCATTTCGGAGGAATATACCGGAATCTACGGTACCTCCACCGAACCGGAAGTCGGTCTGGACAACGAAGTCCTTATACTGCTTTTCAGTCCATAAAACGGAGCCTTTTTTGTCAGGACCATTTTTTACAGAAAGTATGCCTTTCCCGGCACTCCACCAGATGTTATTTTCAGGCACCGCCCAGCCATCCAGCGTTTTCCCGTTGAAAACCTTTTTCATTTTTTGCGCTGGCGAATCTACGAGAATGCCTGCCAGAATAAAGGACATTACTAGTATCAAAGACTTGGATCTCATGGCTCTTAAGTTTATGTTAAAAATAAGGTTTTTGTGCTTTCAGTTTAACATGTAATCTACAAAGTAAGCTTCATTAATTCCAGCCTTCTCAAAAATTTGTATTTATTTTCATAGAAGCCATAGCAGATGCGGAAGAGCGTTTTACGGGCTTTGAATAAAAATTTCAACCATTCAATTTTATAGGTATAAATACGCATATTTAAGTTTTTATACGGAATTATTGCACACTTTTAAGCGGCTGATCTTCATATACTTTCACCTGTTTTCATCAAGAAGCTTCTTGATGAAATATCAAAATTGCTTGCCTTCGGAAAGCATTGAAAATTTTGAAGATGAAATTTTTAATAGTATTCACTCTATGCTCTTTTTTAGATCTAACAAAACAATTATATTCATTACCGGGTATTTATACTCAGACCATTTAATCCAGGTAACCAGGTAGCCAGCCCCTCATCGGCGTTGCCGGAAGCTCAATTTATGCGTGTCGATGCCCGCCCGAGGTTCATTGTCAAACAAATCACCGGTACATGTTGCGTCAGGTAATTCCTATGTCGGGTAAAATAATTTGACCCCAATGGTTTTCCGCTGACTAAACTTATTTGGACTTCGGCTGATTTAGGAACTTAGTAGTTAAGCGTGCTGATTTTCAAATTGATAGCTAATAATTTAGTGTTTCATTTGTACGGCGTTCCGGGAACGGATGAAGGTTTTTTATCAAATTATAAAGGAAATATGATTTGACGAATTTCAGATCAGTCTTTTGCCATACACAGGCTTACCGGCATTTTGATTTTTTCCTGCTTGAAAAAAGCAGCAGGTGAAAAGTTGAGGCATATTGAATAGGAAAAATTGAAATTTGATTGATTGGAAACATTACACTTATGTTATTACTCCTCAATTTAGGAATGCCCGTTGCATAGATCATTGATATCTTTGACCTGTCGGATTAACATACAGGCACGCAGTATGAAATTAAATTGTGTTGAAATCGATCATGGAAGTGCAGCATTAAATACCCGTGGGGAAATAGCGCAGAATTTTCCGGGAAAGAAAATAGGATCCTGTATACAAAGCTTATTGGAACAAATTACTGACGATTAAAGAAGAAGTGCCGGGCCAAAATGTGAAAATGATTGTACCCATGGAACATCGCGCCAATCATGACGCTTATGTAGAGGCCAACATGAATACCGGGATCAACAAGGTAGCGGGAAAAGGCAGGGACCTGGAAATGGTACGCAAAGATGGCTCCAAATTTTGGGACAATTTATCTTTAAGCAAAGTACACGTTGGTGAAGACTTGCCATACACGGCTTTTAATTAAAGATATCACCCGGCCAAAAGAACAGGCAGCCCAACTCAGTAGTATGATAGAGGCGATTAACACAAGCCAGCTTGTGGTAGCGTTTAATCTGGATTGCCCTGTCACGAGGTACAACGGAAGAGAGCAGGTTTTACTTTCTGCAAATAAATGCCAGATTTGTTTTTTCTAAAATACCAAGAGGAAACTGATAATCATGGTTATAGTCGGCCAAATCTTTTATTTCTACACTACTGAACGAGCGTGAAAGTAAATTGACCACATCCATGCCGTAATCCCTGAAATGTCCGTTAAAGCTTAAATCTTTGAAAGTAATGGTTTTATTCCGGCGCCAGTTTCCCGGAATAGTAAAAATTGCTAAACCCTGTTTTTTTAAAATCCTGGCAACCTCGGCGATGGCTTTATCATCTTCAGGTACATGTTCAATCACATGATTACAAAGGGCCATATCAAAACTTTCTGTTGCAAAGCTTAGTGCCTGGATATCTTCTTTCGGGAAATCGACATCTTCCAGTATGTAGTCTGTGGTTTGGTAGCTTTTTTCCAAATGTCGGAAAAGCGGATAAAAAACCGGCTCCGGGGCAAAGTGAATTACTTCCGGTTTATCAAGATCTTGCAGGACTGCCTGGTAGAGTACCTTCAGGCCCCGGTGGCGTGGCCTGGAATTACAGTTAGGGCAGACCGAATGCCACTTAATTCTTAGCCGATTGGATAAATGGACAAAATAGGGGAGCTGTCGCTCGCATAAGTTGCAGTAATATCTCGGTTTCTTCTGAGACTGGATAAGCCAGTTTGAGCTATCGGCAACCAGACCGTTAATCACAGCAGGTACATCTCCCTGCCTGAGGCGGGCATATGTTTTGGATAAAATTTTTCTCAAGGTAGTTTTGGGAAAAGACTGAAATGCACCCGGGTTTGTTTTAGTGGTGACCGTCATCGATCTTTGGTTAAAATGGTGAAAGGCCCTTGAAATTCACTTTAAATTTAAAAAAGGATTCCGTTAATTTGTTCATCTGGCTGAAATAAATGTTTAAAACCCTTTTTAACCTTAAACACCCGCTACCAAAATGAAAAAACTATACCATTTTTACCTGTTAATTGCCTTTGTAATGCTCTTTGCTTTTCATTCACAAGCTCAGAAAAAAGGCATCGAAAGCTTAATGTCCGATAGTCTCTTTATGGGAATTAAAATGCGTAACATCGGTCCCGCGTTTATGTCGGGTCGTATTGCAGATATTGCCATACATCCTGAAAATGAACACGTTTGGTATGTAGCCGTAGGCTCCGGTGGAGTGTGGAAGACCAAAAACGCGGGCATAACCTGGAAGCCGGTTTTTGATAATCACCGGTCTTATTCCACCGGCTGCATTACTATTGATCCCAATAACCCTCATATTATCTGGTTAGGAACCGGCGAAAATGTGGGTGGCAGACATGTGGGTTACGGGGACGGGATTTACAAAAGTGATGATGGAGGGGCTACCTGGAAAAATATGGGGCTGAAAAATTCCGAGCACATCTCAAAAATTATTATTCATCCTGAAAACCCGGCGGTTATATGGGTGGCTGTTCAGGGGCCTTTATGGTCAAAAGGTGGCGAACGGGGTCTGTACAAATCCAGTGATGGTGGAGAAAACTGGAAAAAGGTTTTGGGTGACGATGTATGGACCGGGGTAACCGATGTGGTTATTGATCCCCGCCACCCGGACTGGTTATATGCTGCCACCTGGCAGCGTCACCGGAATGTTGCTGCTTACATGGGGGGAGGGCCTGGCTCCGGCATCCATCGCAGTACTGACGGTGGGGAGACATGGACCAGGCTTTCCAAAGGATTGCCCGCTTCTAATATGGGTAAAATTGGCCTGGCGATTTCACCACAAAAGCCCGATATCCTGTACGCTGCCATAGAGCTGGACAGGCGTACCGGAGGGGTTTACCGCTCTATGAACCGCGGCACTTCCTGGGAAAAAAGATCTGATGCCGTGTCAGGAGCTACCGGACCACACTACTACCAGGAGCTTTATGCCTCACCGCATCATTTTGACAGGCTGTACCTGGTAGATGTCCGTATGCAGGTATCTGAAGATGGAGGTAAAACCTTTTACCGGATGAAAGAAGACCATAAACACTCTGATAATCATGCCATAGCCTTCAAAAAAGATGACCCGGACTATTTATTGGTGGGCACTGACGGTGGCCTTTATGAAAGCTTCGATCTTTCGGAAAACTGGCGTTTTATCAATAATCTGCCTGTTACACAATATTACAAAGTGGCTGTCGACGATGCAGAGCCCTTTTATAACATTTATGGGGGCACACAGGATAACAATACGCATGGCGGACCTTCCAGAACGGATAATGTACATGGCATCCGCAATGCAGACTGGTACATCACCCTGTTTGCCGATGGTCATCAGCCAGCTACCGAGCCGGGCAATCCCGATATTATGTACTCGGAGTGGCAGGAGGGCAATCTGGTACGGGTCGACCGGACTACCGGTGAAATCGTGTACATTAAACCCCAGCCCGAGGCCGATGAAAATTATGAACGCTTCAACTGGGATTCCCCTATTTTGGTGAGTCCCCATGCTCCTACCCGTCTGTATTTTGCTTCCCAAAGAGTGTGGCGTTCCGATAACCGCGGGGATAGCTGGACCGCTATAAGCGGTGATCTTACCCGTAATCAGGAGCGCGTTTCATTGCCGATTATGGGTAAAACCCAAAGCTGGGATGAGCCCTGGGACGTCAGTGCTATGTCTAATTATAATACGATCACTTCCCTTGCCGAGTCTCCTAAACAGGAGGGCCTCATTTATGCCGGTACCGACGATGGCATCATTCAGGTGACCGAAAACGGCGGGCAGAGCTGGCGCAGGATAGAGGCAGGCAGTCTGCCAGGCGTACCGGCGACAGCTTTTGTCAATGATATCAAAGCCGATCTGTTTGACGTGAATACGGTCTACGTGGCACTTGACAACCATAAATTCGGTGATCTGCAACCCTATCTTTTAAAAAGTACCGATCGTGGCAAAAGCTGGCGTTCCATCACAGGTAATATTCCGGACCGCACCCTGGTTTGGCGGTTGGTACAAGACCATGTTAAGCCGGAACTACTGTTTGCCGCTACCGAGTTTGGCATTTACTTCACCCTGGATGGCGGTATTGAGTGGATGAAGATTATGGGGGATGTCCCCACCATCTCCTTCAGGGATCTGGCCATACAGCGGAGGGAAAACGATTTAATTGGAGCGTCGTTCGGGCGTAGCTTTTTTGTGCTGGATGACTACAGCCTACTGAGAGAGGTGTCGGAGTCCCAGCTACAGCAGGAAGCTTCACTGTTTGCTACCCGAAAGGCCTGGTGGTACATCCCCCGGATCGTGCTGGGAGGTAGCGAAAAAGCTTCTCAGGGTGCTTCTTACTACGTGGCACCTAATCCTCCGTTTGGCGCGGTATTTACTTACTACCTGAAAGATGACTTGAAATCAAAAAAAGAGATCAGGAAAGAAGCGGAAAAAGCACTTAACAAAGCCGGTAAAAATATTCCGTTTCCGGGTTGGGAGGCATTGGAAGCCGAGAGAAGGGAACCATCACCCAAAATATGGCTGGTAGTGAAGGACAATCAGGAAAATGTTGTCAGACGACTGGAAGGGCCTATCAAAAAAGGCTTTCACCGTGTAGCCTGGGATCTACGGTATCCCGCTTCGCAGGCCATTACCATGGATCAAATCCGGACTGAAGATGAAGACAATCAGCCCCGGGGTTTAATGGCTGGCCCGGGCACTTACACAGTTTCACTTTTCAAAGAAGTCAACGGGGTCATTTCTCCCTTGGCAGCACCCGGGACTTTTGAGGTAGAACGCCTGAGGAAAGGCGCACTGGAAGGTGCTTCTCCTGAAGAAACGGTGGCTTTTTGGCGTGAAATTGAAGGTTTGCAAAAAGCTACTTCTGCTGCAACCGTGCAGGTGAGAAAAGGGCTGGATAAATTGAAAGTTATGCAGGAAGCCCTGTCCCGTGCTATGGCCGTTCCAGGTGAACTGGATGCCCAATTATATCATTTGAGAATGAGCCTGCTGGATCTGGACCAACAATTAAATGGTAACCGCACCAAGCAACAAATCGGGGAAAAGGGTAAACCCACGGTGCAACAAAGGTTAGGTGTGGCCTATTTGGGTACCACAAATGCAACCTACGGCCCTACGCCCATGCACAAAAGAAGCCTGGAAATCGCTCAAACCCAATTCTCCGAAATCCAACGGCAGTTACAAAAAATACTAACCGTGGACATTTTAAATATGGAAAAAGCGCTACAGCAAGCCGGGGCTCCGTGGACAGAGGGTATAGGGAGATAGAGTTTGAAGTGTGGGTGTGGGTTTGAGGGTGAGGGAGATGTATGGGATAATGTTGAGTGTTGGTGGTCATTTGCTGTGCTATCGCGACTCTCGTGAAGTACATCATCATCGATAAGGGAAAAAATCTGTTTATGTTGAAGTTTTTTTTGTAAATGAGGGCATCATGGGTATATTTATTAAATAGATAATTCTTTAATCAATATTTAAAAAATAAATGACCTTACAACAGTTACAATATGTCGTGGCGCTTGACACCCACAGGCATTTTGTAAAGGCGGCAGAAAGTTGTTTTGTAGCGCAACCTACCCTCACGCTGCAAGTGAAAAAGCTGGAAGAACAAATTGACTTGTTAATATTCGACCGGTCAGTCCAGCCCATGAAGCCTACCCCCATGGGACAGGTTTTTATCAGCAAGGCCAGACAGATTTTAAGAGATGTCGAACAACTCAAACAACTGGTCAGTGACGAAAAATCCGACATGCAAGGAACGTTTAAGATAGGCATCATACCGTCGTTATCTCAATACCTGTTGCCGCTTTTTCTGGCTGACTTTTCCCAACAATTTCCACAAACGAATCTTGAAATAAAGGAATGGCAAAGTGACGGTATTATAGAGGGTTTGCAAAATGACTTACTGGATCTGGGCATTCTGGTCACGCCCCTGGAGGAATCGTCCTTAAGAGAAATTCCCCTTTTTTACGAACCTTTCCTGGTGTATGCCAATAAACACAGTGAATTGCTGAAGGAGCAAAGGGTAAATTTGGGAGATATGGACAAGGACGGTTTATGGTTGCTGGAAAAAGGTCACTGTTTCAGAAATCAGATTTTAAACATATGTGCCAACCGGGAGGAATCGAAAACGCAGCGAAATATCCATTTTGAAGGAGGCTCGCTGGAGACATTAAAAAAGATGATTCAAAAGATATCCGGATACACCCTGATACCGGAGTTATCATTTGACCCGTATCCGGATGGAGACTTTACCCGCAGGTTTAATGAGCCGGAACCGGCAAGGGAAGTGAGTATTGTGGTGCATAAAAGTTTCACAAAAGAAAATCTGATCACCTCCCTGAGAAAGTCCATTCTCAAGTTTACACCGGAAAGCTTCAGGAAAAACAATCGTTTTGTAACCGTCAAGTGGCGGTAATATTTGGTGGAAATGGTCTGCCAAATGTAAATGCTGACCCAACATTTGAAAGAGCTGCATGCAGATGGGTTGATTGAAAGAAAATCCTTTCCCACCATTCCGCCGAGGGTGGAATACGCCATCTCGGAAAAAGGCAAAGCTTTACAAGCTGTGTTCAGGGAGTTAAACCGGTGGGGTGTTGAGAATCTGACCCATGTTTGTTCAACCGAGGAGATGACTACTTCCTGGCCCCGGCGTTGACAGCTTTAGTATCATCATCCCCCGGAAACAGGCCTTAAAAAATTTCTGCATACATGATTGGCGACATTCATGCCTTGTTTCAACCCTTCATCAGTAGCAAACCTGAAATGAAATCCATTCATGATCCTGGATTCCGCGCATTTTAATGCAGCATCGAACACGTTGGTGTATGTTCGTGTTCTGGCATTTGGCAGGGCGGTTATGGACTCCATCGTAAAAATGACTTCCGGCGTTCCATACACATATGCAATGATCTCAGCACCACCCCCTCCCACCGCCGCATGGGCCGAAGGATATTCAGGCCAGGGCGGGGTCAGCATCTCAGGTACCCAAGCGGGATCTGCCTCCGTGCGCTTATTGCCATCCTGATCTCCCGCCCTGATCGCAGTGTAGGGGCGCCAGGTATCATAATGGTATTTGCTATCAAATGAAACAAGATAGGTATCATAAATATTCATATTGATCAACGCAAACATCCTGGCTGTTTCCAATACGCCCAGATTTCGTTCTTTAGCGGTGATTCTCCCAATTCTGTTCCAACTATGCTCTGCAAATTCTGTCCACCAATGGGCAAAGTTGGTTTGATCCTCTGATCTCACTTTGCTGTTCCTGGCGCCGTACGTTTTCACCTCATTGTATGAGTCAGCATATTTTTTGCTATTTAACGCAGGGGGATCGGGGGATCTGAATTGTGTGACCGATTCTAGTGTAAATGGTTTTGCATAGGAAAAATCGGGTTTCCGGACCCAGTCAAATTCCGGCGTGTACTGATAATCTCCCGGTTTGGTCATTGGCGTGTAATCTCCTTGTTTTTCATGCCCGTCGCCTGCTCTCATTTTTATGATAGCCCTGGCAGACAAACTTCCGAGTTCCAGTCCCAATTGTTTTGCGTTTCCTTCTTCTATGGTGGCGAGCCACTGGTCGCATATCAGATTTATGGTATCTGACCTGTCTTGGTATATTGCCGACAGCACTGTTTTGGTAGCCTGAGCAGCCGCAGCGGTAGGATCTGCCTGAGCGTGTGAACCCTTGTAAGCATAAGGTTCGTAATTGTTCTCTATGGCGTTAAAAGCATCATGAATCGCCAAATGCGTCATAGTCAATGCCCTGACACCAATGAATGACAGAAAATAGTCATGCTCATTGGCGATTGTATAAGTGAGATGATTAAGTGCTATGACCAGATTATTGTCCAGGTGCTTGAATACCTGCCTGTTGATGGTTTCAGAGGTTCTTGTCTTGCGTTGACAGCTTAACAGGGATAATAATATCAGAAAGTAAATCGCCGGCAACAATAGTCTTTCGAAGAAAAATTTGGTATACTTCAGGAATAAGCGCATGATGTAAATAGTCCTGTTTCAAAAAACAACCAGTCAGCCACTGGTAAATGCCTTTTAGGTTTTATGATGGTTATAGAGGCAGGTAACCCGGGGGCAATTAAAATAAAAATGGAGTGGGTTTATTGCTGCTACCGATGATAATTACTTGTTTATCTTTTATAATATTTTTTTGAAGGTTTATAATGAAGCCTATGCTTTAATGTTTTTTACGAAACTTTTGAGTTTTGATTCCGGTTTTATACGGAATTGTAATCGGGAACACACAGGGTGGTCTTTTGCAAATTTTTAGAGATGAATTACCTAAATTTAGCAAGTTAATTTTAAATGATCGAACGCTATGAAACACGGTTTTGCACTTTTTGTTTTCTCCTTTTTTACAATGGCACAAGCAGCGGCACAAAATAATAACCTGGAAAAGGCTACATCCGGCGAAGAACTACCTTACTACCAGATTCCTTCCTATCCGGAGACTTATACTCCGGGCACCGTAGCAGCCCGTATGATAGATGCGCTTGGTTTCAGGTATTATTGGGCTACTGAAGGGCTTAGGGAAGAGGATTTGAAATTCAGGCCCAATGCACAGGCCAGATCATCTATGGAAACCCTGGATCACATACATGGTCTTTCGAAAGTAATTGTGAATGCCTCTGACCAAAAAACCAATGAACCGGGCCCGGATGAAAAGCACCTTACTTTTGAGCAAAAAAGGGCCAAAACCCTGCAAAACTTTAAAAGGGCAAGTGATTTGCTAAAGGCGCATGGAGGCCATGAGGTAGAGGATTTTAAGATTGTTTACGGAAGCGGTGAAAAAACCACTGAATTTCCTTTTTGGAATCTCATAAATGGTCCTATAGCAGATGCCATCTGGCATGTAGGACAGGTAGTCTCGTTCCGGAGGTCATCCGGAAACCCGTTTAATTCCAAGGTAAGTGTCTTCCATGGGAAATTGACGGAATAATCCGCATTTCCACTCCAGCAAGGACATTTTACTTTCTGCATGATACTTTCCTTTTCCCGGGTGCAATAAAAAATTCTTAGGAGATGAAGTCCATTTCTGACAAACTTTCTGTTGCCTGATGTCATAAATAGCTGTTATGGTAAAGATTACGCAGTATTATGTAAGGTTGTACCGGATTTGACACATTCGATTTTTCCGATAAAAAATCATTATTGTTGACTTCCAGTGATAAATACAGAACAAAGGTCGAGGTAATCGATTTTTCCTGATGTTTTCTCGAAGGGGTTTTTTGAATCTAAAGGGAAAAAGACACATGTCATGAACTGCAGGTAATTTTTAACGCTTCATATAACAAATGCACTAATTTGGCCGCCAATTAAGGAACAAAATGATTTGGATATTATGGGATTAGGAAAACTTACAAAAAAAATGCATAAAGGTATAACATTATCTTGTTTGTCTCTTTTGTTACTTAGCTATGATGGAATTGCGCAAAAGTTTTATTCGAGGGCTGGTGGCGAATATAAAGTTCAGGGTGGTAAGACCAACTTTATAGATACTGATCCGAACGACAGAACTTTTATGAGCCCGGCACCGGTGATTGCTCCCGGATTTTCTGGTGTTAACCCTACTACCGAACCATCAACTGATCAGCCTGCTACGCTGCCATTGCAATATGCCAATGCCAGCAGTGTGGGAGTTACTATGAATTTTTAACGTTTGTCAATCCTTTTATAAACTAATAGACCAATAATCAAATGGCCATTCAACCCCATGAATGGCCATTTTTTTATGCTTTTTGGTATAAATAATCAACAATTACAATTATCTTTTTTAAATTAGATCATCGATCTGATATTACTGGATAATAGCTATACCGCCTTATGAAGAAAACTGTCGATAACACCCCATCCATTCTCAAGCTGGACCGCAGAAGTTTCCTGAAAAACACTTCCATAGGATTTACAGGCATTATGTTGGGGATGCAGATAGGTTGCGGGCCCCGGGAAAAAGAGTTTTATTCCGATGCAGCATTCAAACCCAATGTTTATCTGAACATAAAAGGAAACGGCGAGGTGGTCATTGTTGCGCATCGTTCGGAGATGGGTCAGGGCGTGCGTACCGGTTTACCTTTGATCGTTGCTGACGAGCTGGAGGTAGACTGGCAAAAAGTGAAAATAGAACAGGCAGTGGGTAACGAGGAAGTCTACGGTAACCAAAATACCGATGGCTCGTTTTCTATCCGAATGTTCTACATGCCTATGAGAAAAGCGGGTGCGGTAGCCAGAATGATGCTTGAGCAGGCAGCGGCGAATCAATGGCATGTGGAGGTAGCCACCTGCAAAGCAAAAGACGGTGAGGTGATTCATCAACCATCAGGTAAAAAACTGAGCTTTGCGGCACTGGCCGAAGCAGCCTCTTTGCTGGAATTGCCCCGGGAAGAGGATATTCGGTTGAAGCCGGCGTCTGAATTCAAATACATCGGCAAAGGGTTGCCTATCGTGGATCTCCATGATATGGTCAGTGGAGGGGCTGTCTATGGTATGGATGCCAGGGTGGAAGGGATGAAAATCGCTATGATACAACGATGTCCCGTGGCCGGTGGCAAGGTGGTGAGTGTGGATGACAGTGAGGCTTTGAAAGTGCCAGGAGTACAGAAAATATTTACGCTTGATTCCCCTGGGTTTCCCACCAATTTTCACAATCCCCTGGGTGGGGTAGTAGTAGTGGCTGACAATACCTGGGCGGCGATGCAAGGGAGAAAGGCATTGAAAATCGAGTGGGATTATGGTGTGAATGCCGGATATGACTCGCGCAAATTTGCGCAGCAAATGGAAGCCGATGCCAGACGAACCGGAAATATTAAACGTGAACAAGGCGAAATAAAAAAAGCGCTCAAAGCTGCCGGTAAGATGGTAGAGGCCACCTATAGTGTTCCCCACTACGCCCATGCTACCATGGAGCCTCCATGTGCGTTGGCTAAAATGGAAAACGGCAAATGTGAAATATGGGCACCTACCCAACATCCTCAATGGGCTAAGGGAGTAGTGGCCGAGGCGTTGGGAATAGAGGAAGAAGACGTTACTATCCATGTTACGCTTTTAGGAGGGGGTTTTGGCAGAAAGTCGAAGCCCGATTTTGTGGTGGAATCAGCAGTTATCGCCAAAAATTGTCAGTGGCCGGTCAAACTAATCTGGACCAGAGAGGATGACATTCAACATGATTTTTATCACTTTAATAGTGTGCAGCATGTAAAAGTAGCGCTGGGTAATAACAACGATGTGTTAGGGTGGAATCATAAGACGGTGTTTCCACCGATAGGTGGAACGGCCAGTGCCGATGTAAAGGAACCTTCTTTTGAGCTGGGTTTGGGTTTTGTCGATTTTCCCTACAACATACCCGCTATACGCCTGGAGACCCATGAAGCCAAAGCGCAAATCAGGATTGGCTGGCTGCGGTCTGTGGCCAATATTCAGCATGCTTTTGCCATCGGCAGTATGCTTGACGAGGTGGCCGAGGCAAGAAAGGTCGATCCTATCGACAACGCCCTGGAACTACTGGGAGAGGATCGCCATATTAACTTTAATGACTTGGTAAAAGACTTTTTCAACTATAATGAAAAACTGGAAGATTTCCCTTTTAACACGGGTCGTTTAAGGCATGTAATCAATATGGTAAAGGAAAAATCAAGTTGGGGAAAAGACCTGCCTTCGGGGAGAGGACAGGGGTTTGCCGTTCACCGGAGCTTTTTGACCTATGTAGCCTGTGTGGTAGAAGTATCTGTTGATAACAATGGAAAGATTTCAATCCCCGAAGTACATTATGCGGTGGATTGTGGTGTACCGGTAAATCCCGACAGGGTAAGGTCACAGTTTGAAGGCGGTGCTATTTTTGGTACGAGTATAGCCTTAAAAGGCCAGATATCGGTAAAAGACGGACAGGTCGAACAAAGTAATTTTCACGATTACCCATTGGCCAGAATGCCCGATGGGCCCTATGACATTCAGGTACATTTGGTAGACAGCCGGGAGAAGCCTACCGGCGTAGGAGAACCACCTGTACCCCCCTATATCCCGGCACTTTGCAATGCTATTTACGCGGCCACAGGCAAAAGGGCCAGGCAGTTACCGGTAAGTCTAACCTAGTCAATTTTTTATTCAAATGTATTTATTAGGATACGATATCGGCAGTTCTTCCATTAAAGCTGCTCTGGTGGCCATTGAAACCAGACAAACCGTGGATGTGGTTCAACATCCGGAAACCGAAATGGAAATTGCTTCTGCGGCTCTGGGTTGGGCCGAACAGCACCCTGATACCTGGTGGGAAAACCTTGGCAAGGCTACACACAAACTGTTAGCGGCCAACCCCCAGATCAATCCTGGCGAAATAAAAGGGATTGGCATCGCCTATCAAATGCACGGCTTGGTGATCATAGACAATGAGAAAAAAGTGTTAAGACCTTCTATAATCTGGTGTGACAGCCGTGCGATCGAAATAGGCGACGAAGCTTTTCACAACCTGGGGGAAAAACGGTGTTTGGAGTCACTGTTAAACGCACCCGGGAACTTCACAGCTTCCAAGCTAAAATGGGTTAAAGAAAATGAACCGGAAATCTATGAAAAGGTGGACAAATTCATGCTTCCGGGCGACTACATCGCCATGAGAATGACCGGCAGGATTTTGACCACCATGTCCGGATTGTCTGAGGGCATTATGTGGGATTTTAAGGGGAATAAACCGGCTTCGTTTTTATTTGATTACTATGGCATTTCAGAAGATATGCTCCCTGAGGTGGTAGCCTCCTGTGGCGACCATGGGGAATTGACGGAGCAGGCGGCTGCGGCTCTGGGCCTGAGTGCCGGAATACCGGTTACATACCGCGCCGGTGACCAGCCCAACAATGCCATGTGCCTCAATGTGCTGGAACCGGGAGAGATAGCTGCTACCGGGGGAACATCAGGTGTTGTATATGGCATAACCAGCAAACCTGTCTATGATCCCGAATCACGGGTAAACGCTTTTTTACACGTCAATCACACCATTGAAAAGCCGAGAATCGGTATTTTGCTCTGTATAAATGGGGCAGGGATACAATATAGCTGGATCAAAAAACAAATGACGCAAAACGGCGCCACCTACGAGGAACTGGAAAAGATGGCACAGGCCGTTCCGGTCAGTTCGGATGGGTTAAGAATTATCCCGTTTGGCAATGGTGCCGAAAGGATTCTGGGCAACAGGAATATAGGTTCCCACTTTGTGAATCTTAACTTTAACCGGCACAAAAAAGCCCATATGGTCAGGGCTTCCCTCGAAGGGATAGCTTTTTCATTTATTTATGGCATTGACATCCTTAAGGAGATGGGCCTTGACATTCAGTTGATCAGGGTAGGAAACGACAACCTGTTTCAGTCTGAGATCTTTTCACAGACAATAGCCAGTTTATTGAATTGTGATATCGAGGTGCTTGATACAACCGGTGCCATAGGAGCCGCCAAGGCCGCCGGTATCGCTACCGGTTATTATCACGACCTCAGGGAGGCCAATGAGGATTTAAAAGTAATTAGCCGTTTTGGTCCGGATAAAAACCAAGGTATCTATCGGGATGCCTACCGGGTTTGGAGAAATGATTTGGAAAAAATATTAAAATAACTATAGAAAAGTATGAGCAGTATCAGTAATTCAGCCGAAACATTGCCAGTGATCATTGGCGAGAAAGAATATTTCAGCGGCATTGACAAAATATCTTACGAAGGAAGGGAATCCGACAATCCGATGGCCTTTAAATATTATGATGAAAAAAGGTCAGTAGCCGGAAAGACCATGAAAGATCATTTTAAATTTGCCGTAGCCTACTGGCATTCTTTCTGCGGCACCGGCGGCGATCCTTTCGGGTTACCTACCAAAAATTTCCCATGGTTATCATCCAATGATCCTATACAGCAGGCAAAAGATAAGATGGACGCGGCTTTTGAATTTATCACCAAATTATCGGTTCCTTATTACTGCTTTCACGATTTCGATCTTATCGAGGAGGGGGCATCACTGAGTGAGTCTGCCAGGCGGCTGGAAATAATTTCTGACTATGCGCTGGAAAAACAAAAGATGTCAGGCGTGAAGTTACTTTGGGGTACCGCCAACCTTTTTTCTAATCCGCGGTATATGAATGGCGCCGCCACCAATCCGGACTTTGCCGTAGTAGCCTATGCAGGGGCGCAGGTTAAACATGCCATTGATATTACCATCAAACTACAGGGTGAAAATTATGTTTTCTGGGGCGGAAGAGAAGGCTACATGTCATTGCTGAATACCCATATGAAAAAAGAGCTGGATCATTTTGCCACATTTTTGCATATGGTCAAAGACTACGCGCGCAAACAAGGTTTTACCGGTAATTTTTTCATTGAGCCCAAACCTATGGAACCTTCAAAGCACCAATATGATTTTGATGCTGCTACGGTTATTGGCTTCCTGCGACAATATGATCTGATGGAAGACTTTAAATTGAATCTCGAGGTCAACCACGCTACGCTGGCCCAGCATACCTTTGCTCATGAACTGCAGGTCGCAGCAGATGCAGGCCTGTTGGGAAGTATGGATGCCAATCGCGGTGACTATCAAAATGGCTGGGATACTGATCAGTTTCCCAACAACATCTATGAATTGGTGGAAACACTGCTGGTATTTTTGGAAGCAGGTGGACTACAAGGTGGTGGCGTCAATTTCGATGCAAAAACCAGGAGAAATTCCACTGACCCGGATGATCTCTTCCACGCCCATATTGGAGGTATGGATGCTTTTGCCCGGGCTTTGTTAATTGCTAACGAGATTTTGGAAAATTCCAGGTACAAAAGTTTGAGGGAAACAAGGTACGGTTCTTTTGCTGATGGAGAGGGCAAAACCTTTGAGGAAGGTAATATGACTCTCGAAACCCTGGCCGATATTGCCGGTCGAAATGGTGAACCACCACTTACAAGCGGAAAGCAGGAGCTGTACGAAAACCTGATTAATCAATACCTTTAAGAACTATATTTCCGAAGCGTTAACAGATAATGGTTCGATCGATCCCTCACCTGAAAACCAGATGACATAAAATAATTAGCTCCGGGCACTTTTGGTTGTTGAACAAGGTTTAATAGCAAAATAATTACCGAATGCCGCGTGCGTTTAGCGCAGCCGGATGTTATTTTTGTAGAAAACCATCGAACACCTGCCAGAACCGCTCCTTCATGGCTTCCACATCGATGGAAGTATAGGCATAGATGGGACGGTCCAGGTTATCATAGGGGCTTTGTACTTTGGATTGATTGGCCAGTTCCGGATAAGCGATTGCCTGTATGATGGCAATGTCCCACATGGTCCAGTGTTTTTTTTCCTTATCGTTTTGCTGCCAGTAACGATGATAGGATTCCCAGCGATTCACCAGGTAATCTGCTATCCCGCCTTTTCCTTTCAGGTGGAGATCGACTTCGGCTTTATCGAATACCAGGTGTTGGGAAGTCGATGCGGTCATGACATGGAATTCCAGGTCGTGGGTGTTGATCAGCAAATTCACGGCATTAGGGTCATTGTTGGTATTGAATTCGCGCTTATTCCATGTACGTGTTTCCGGGTGGTGCCAAAAGCCCAGGTAGTTGGCAGTTACTTTGGGAATGATTTCCGGTGCCATAAGAACCGCCGAAGCAAGGTTAGTGGCCGGGCCTAACACCACGACATTGAGTTTTTCCCCAAGGGGTGTGGCTTTGGCCTGTTCTATGATAAAAGCAGCCGCATCCGAAGGTTGTGGACGAAAGGTATTTACCATGGGTAAGTTTGAGCCTTCAGGGTGCGGAATATCTTCCATGCCCATCAATGACAGTATTTCTTCATTGAGCCTTTGACTTTCCCCAACTGTATCGTTGGGTGCATTCGGATGGGTATGCCACTGTGCTGAAGTGATTCCTGCCACTTTCAATCTTGGCTCAATAAGTGCGATGGCAATGGCATACAGATCATCGACCTCATTGCCTGTATCGGCGTCTACAATCAATCTGACAGGCGATTCCCCGACATTACCCACCGGAAAGGCGCCAAAAGCCGGATCTGTACCTAGCAGCCAGGTCATCAGGCCGGCTTTGCCTGTCCGGGCAAAAAAGGTCCTGCGTGAATACATTTCCATAAGGTAAATATATTCCTTTCTTAAATTAATCCCCTGGCCGGAATGATTTTTTAACATTTGACAGAAATATTGCTACCTTCAATGCTTGCCCTTCCTGTTGATGAGCGAGAACGCAGTAAGTGCCACAATGATGACAAAAACTACCACGGTACAACCATTCATTTTTCTCGATTCGGCATACATCTGGTAATCCCTCGGCAAAAATTTTGTTATTGGTGGCCGCCGGAAAAGTTGCGGCCCAGAAACAGAATCAGCATTAGTGCTGCTGGCCAGGGCATCTGAATGCTATGAGCCGGTCAATGGTTCCAATTCATAAAATCCGATTTTTAATTCCCTTCGGATGCTTTTGACAGTTTTTTTAGTCCGGACTTACATTCGTCGCATCCATGTGTGCTTTCCCCAAAACGGCATAGCCTCATACATCAGGTGTATCACCTTTTCTTGCAATAGCCTTAAAGAAGGTATAACAAAAGGTACCCCCTCTCTCTGCTGTTTTAAGCAAATCTTTGATACCTTTCTGCATCGCTTCCTTACTGATGATCTTCCTGGCTATGGCTTCCTCTGAAATCCCTTTGATCATGGCGACGAAAGTATTTTTAATAAAACCCTCCGTTAACTGTGGTTTGGAGTCGTTCACATATACTTGCCGGGGTGATACCTCAATATCGGTATATCCTGTATCAAAAAGCAACGGATACAGTTTTCTGCCAATATTGGCATCACAACCTGTCTGGCTTTGCAGGGTTACCTGGGCGTTAACGGCTTTTATCGCCGCCGAACTTTCGGGATGAAAATAGGTCGAGCCATGATCTCCCTCGATTACCGTAATTGTTCCCTGGGGTTTAAGCACTCTATACAACTCGAGTAATGCTTCTGAAGGATGGGACAAATGTTCCAGTAAGAAACAAACGAAGATATGATCGAAATGGTCATTTTCATATGGCAAATCCTGTATATCTGCTAACCGGAACATTACATGCTCAATATTCAGCTCATTGACCGATTCTTCGGCTTTTGCCAGGGATGCAGGCGATAGATCAACGGAGACAAAAGTAGATTCCGGGTTTTTGGAAGCTATGATCCGGGTCTGTGCCCCGACGCCACAACCCGCTTCCAGAATCAATGACCCTGGTTGCCATTTTGAATCCCAATGTAAAAGTTCGGACACAGTGTTGGCCTGGTCATTTAAACGGGTCGTTTCATCCTGCGAGTATCCGTGAACGTAATTTTTCAGGTGCTCTTGATTTATTTCCTGAATATTATTTTCCACGCGTTGCAATTGCTCGAGAATCTCTTTGCTGGCGTCCCGCAGCTCCTTGCCGGCCGGTGTGAACAGCAACTTGTTATTTACCCGGTGAAATACCTTGATGCCGAGACGCGATTCCAACTCTTTAAGCTGATGACTCAACGCGGATTGAGTCAGGCAAAGCCTGTCAGCGGCGTTTTTCAGAGTTCCTACTTCAGCAACTGCATCTATCAGTTTTAAATGGCGAATCTCTATCATTGAAATGGTATGGAACAGGTATTCTAAATTAGGAGACTTTATTGAAAAAAGAAGCTTATAAAATATGAAAAGAATTCATGTTATCAGTGAAATTTGTTAACTGAACATACAAATCCCATAGACCTGGTAATCCGGAAGATTTCCCGGAAAGTCATGATAAGAAATAGAAATCATTCATTTAAAGTGTATATTGAATGATAAAATGAGATTTGCAATCCTAAATTCCAAGAAGTGATAAAGGTAAAGATGACATAATTAACATCCTTAGTAAGTTTTTATATAGGTTGGTTGACGCCAGAAAAGTGGGCATCAAAGTACCGGCTAATTTTGAAAATACAGCAATTAACAAACTTTCATAAAACCTTCAATTATGAAAATGCGTCGCATTCCAACATCTTCCGGAAAAATCAACAAGAAGGACGAACCTGATATTCTGTATTGGGCATTTGAAAAAACAGCCCGGGAGAGACTGCTGGAATCCCGGAGGTTACATTGTGTCGATCATGGAATAGATCCTTATCATTGTAAGATAAACAAAAAAATAGCAAAGGCGTTCAAAAGGTCATGAGACACCTCTTTAAAAAAGATTTTTTGGAGTATCTGAAATTTTTAAATGTCCATTCCGTGCAGTATGTCCTTGTAGGAGGTATGGCTGTTAATATTCATGGTTACGGAAGGTCGACAGGCGATATGGACTTATTTGTAAAAAAGAGTACTCATAACAGTCCACCTTCAGCTAATTGGGATTGCATCTGCATACTATTCAAAGAGCATTTAAAGTAAGTACAAGTTTGAAAAAGGAAGTATTGATAGTATTGGGCGCCCCAAACTCCCCTTCCGGTGAGTTAAGCAGCATAGCTATCAGCCGTCTGGATTGTTGCCTTGGTCTTTATTCAAAAGGAAAATCAGTATTATGCACAGGAGGTTGGGGTAAACATTTTAATACTTCTAATGAAGCACATTGTGTTTATGCCAAGAGATATTTAATGCAAAAAGGGGTTTTGGAAAACGATTTTTTGGCATGTGCGTTGTCAAAAAATACGGTTGACGACGCTATAAAGATAAAACCTATTGTTTCAGCCTTGGAAAACCCCGATTTAAAAATAATCACATCGGCTTTTCATATGGAAAGGGTGCAGGTGATTTTTAATGAAATTTTAAAAGGGTTTAACTGCAGCTTTATAAGTGCACAGGATAATTTAGGAAAGGCACAGTTGCAGCAACTCATAAAACATGAGAAAAGGGCGATAGCATTAATCATGAAGAACGGATTATACTATTAGCTCCTGAAATAAAGTAAAGTCCTTTTTCTTAAATACAATTCATGCGATCACTGCAACGCTTTACCGGGAATTAATTAATATTGCAGTAATACAAAAATTGAGGGAATTACTTGGCCCCTTCGGATTTTTCAAAAAAAGCTATAGGTAAAAAAAGCATGCTAAGGTTAGCGTTGACCGTTTTGCTATTGGCAATCCTGATGATAATTTTATTTACCCCGGTAGATGACACGTCATTTCGGGAATCGAATTTTTATCAGGACACCATGGCGGGGCTTGACAGTGTGAGGAATGTACTGGATCGGCAGCCATCCGGCAAGGTTCATATTGGGTGGGGACAGGCAAGCATTACACCGGAAAGTCCTGTCAGACTTACCGGAAATCATTGGCAGCCTTTTGATACCATTTATGACCCCGTTTATGTGAGGAGTTTCATTTTTTCCAACGACTACCATAAAATTGCCCTGATCAGTTACGATTTATGGATTGTGCACCCACAACTTGCCAAAGCAATATCCAAAGCGGTCGAAGCCACGGATTTGGGGATTACCGGGATTTATTTTACAGCCTCACATACGCATTCAAGCGTGGGTGGCTGGGGCCGTGGTTTACTGGGAAAACTGGTGATGGGAGGTAATAACCATAAAATGGTTGATCTTCTGGTGCAATCGACCTTAACATCACTCGAAGCCGCTAATACAAATATTGAGGCCTCAGTGATCGGTTTTGGGGCGGTGTCGACATATAATATGGTTATAAACCGGTTGGACCGGGATGGCCTGGTCGATGATAAGATAAGGTTGTTGAAAGCAAAAAACCGACTTGGCGAACAGGCTGTTTTCACCACTTTTTCTGCTCATCCGGTGTATATGGATAAAAATCTCAATGCCCTATCATCTGATTACCCCGGCCCTTTACTGACTTATGTCAAAGAATTGGATTCCATCGGCTTTGCCTCTTTTGGCGCCGGGGCCATGGGCAGCCACTCTCCGGTCAGGACCGGGCCGTTTGTGTATGAAAACTTGCTGCAATACAGCCGCCATCTAAAAGATTACATTGCAGGGGCGGAGGATGGAATTACCATGGATTCTACCGACATCCTGCGATTTGTGCAGTGGCCTGTCACCATGAGGTCGCCGCATTTCCGCATAACTGATCACTGGAGGGTGAGGCCCTGGTTATTTCATGCGGTTCTGGGAAAAAATACAGGATATATCACTTGTCTGAGAATCGGCAATACAGTGCTTGTCGGGTTGCCTGTTGAACTTTCAGGGGAATTTTACTCGCAGTTCGAGGCTATCTGCAGGCAGAAAGGCATTTCTTTGATGATCACCTCCTTTAACGGAAATTATCTTGGGTACGTAAACCCTGAAAACTACTATTTCACAATCAGCAAGCCCGAAACCCGTGAAATGAATTGGTACGGCCCCCAGGCCGGGGAGTACATTGTAGCATTAGTGAATGAGCTCCTGGCCATAATCTGAACAAGTACGGAATTTATCCTTAAATAGCGCAAGCGTCCCGTGGGTGTTACACAACGTTTTCGACAAAATTCTTGGTGTCTCTTTGTGCCTTTGTGCCTTTGTGTCTTGGTGGTTCACCATTTTTCACCACGGAGGCACCAAGACACCAAGAGGTAATTTGGGTATTTGTGGTGCATAAATTGCATATAAACTGCCGGCGCCGGTGGTTATTTAATCCTGCTCAACCAATCAATTCCCTTATTTTATCGATGGCCCTGTAAAGGAGTTTTCTGGCCGAGTTCTTGTTTTTCATGTCCATGACATCGGCGATTTCAGATTGTGTAAGGCCTTCGTAGTAATAGAGCAGCACCGCCTCTTTTTGTTTTACCGAAAGCCCCTGCAGCGCACTCCGCACCTGCTTCAACCGGGTTTGAATTCGTTCCTGGTCGATAATGCCCTCTTCCCGGGATATATATCTCTTCGGAAATTTGTCGTCGCAAACCAGGCTAACTAATTGAGGGTTCTTTAATTTTTTTTCCCTGTCCCTGATGATCCTGTAGAGCGATTTGTACAAATAAGGTCTTACTGCCGACACCTCGCCAAGAAAAGCTCTCCTTCTTAGTAAACCGAGAAATAGTTCCTGTATAACATCTTTTGCGGTGTCGCGGTCAGTGTATTGAACAGCAAAACGGAACAATTCCTGTGAATATTTTTGGTAGATATAAACGATTGCCTCCTCGTTCGAATTTTTGAATCTTCTCCAGATTTCTGCTTCGCTCAGGTTTTCCATGAGCGACCTCACCCTCTGGCTTTCAGCCTTATTGCCTAATGCGTGTAAATCGGTTTTAACAGAATCAGGGCGAGTTGCCATAGTATCGAATGCTTTGAACTAAATCAATATATGAAAAATAAATCTAATAATCACATTTAAATCCTGTCAAGTTAAAGCCGGGGTATTTATGTTGCCAACACACATCCGGTTTTTGTCTTTATTTTAAAGCACAACAGTCAAAATATAATAAAATTCAACTCATTTTAAAAAATCAGTTGCCCTTTATGGCACACTTCCGATATTCTTTCCCTCTCTAAAGTATGAATGACCAGGTAAAGTATGATGACAACCTTGTATTTTTGCCTGGAAAATTTAATGAGTGGAAAGTTTTGGAAAAGCTAAACTACAGGGATTACGACGCCCTTAATTTTATTAAGGATGAATTTTTTGTCCGTTGGGTTAAAAACCCGACAAAGGAGTCTTCTGACTTCTGGGAAAAATGGATTGCCAGTCATCCTGAAAAGCATGAAGAAATCATTTTGGCCAAAAGTTTGGTACAAACCATGAATTTGGCTAAAGATGAACAATTGAATGAGCAGGAGTCACTGGAAATTTTAGATGAAATTCTTGCCAAAAGGCCAGGTAAGTACGAGAAGATTGATTCCGGCCATCCGTATTCACTACTCCTCAAAGTAGCCGCCTCGATCATCATCATATTGTTATCAGCCCTGTTCCTGTGGAAAGCGTCTTACCCTCCCGCCTATGATGAGCAATTGGAAGCCATGCCTGGTTGCGTTGTGAAAGCCAATCCTCCGGGCCAGCGGTCTGTTATGTTTTTGGATGATGGATCCAAGGTAACACTCAGCTATGGCAGCAAAATATCTTATCCGAAACCTTTTAAAGAAAATGAAAGAACAGTTACGATGGAGGGAGAGGCATATTTTGAAATAGCCCATGATAAAAAAAGGCCTTTTAAAGTACTAACGGGAAATATTGTTACAGAGGCATTAGGCACCTCATTCAATGTTAACTCGCGTTCCGGTAAAGATGACATTGTGGTATCCTTGGTTAGCGGAAAGGTTCGCGTCGGCCTCAAAGACAAGGGATCAGGCTCTGAAGATTCTGAATTTATCATCAATCCCGGTGGGCAGATCTCTTACAACAGGAAGGCAAAAAATTTTTCAATGAATGATTTTGTTCCCGATGAGGTGATTTCGTGGAAAGACGGAGTGATCGTATTTAGCCATGCCAGCCGGACAGAAGTGTTGAGCAGGCTTGAAGCGTGGTACGGGGTTGAAATCACAGAATCGAACAAAAGCAAATCGCCCTGGAACTTAACCGCACGGTTTGACAACCAACCCTTAGAGAAAGTACTCAATTCGTTAAGTTTTGTAATGAAATTTGACTTCGAAACCAACGAGAAAAAAGTAATGCTGAAGTACAGATAAATGAGATGAATAGCAACCAACCAGAAGCTTTGGTTGGCATTAAATGCCCATGCCGCCGGATTGGGGGAAATTGCCAACCTGATTGAAACTCCCACCAAAGAACAGTTATCAAAAGCCATGTGGTCCGGGTTTTGGTTTTGAGGCCGACGGGATGACGTTACCGGAACGCGTAACTCCGGGACAGGTACTTTTAGATACCGGGGATAGGAAAGGTTTGTATGGTTTACTATGAAAGAAAGGCGGTTTACCAATCACATCAGGTCTGCGCTTTAAAAATCAAGATCTGAATTGGAAGGATAATTTATGATCGGTTTAGGTTAATATAGGTTAATGGTCGAAGTCAGTATCACCGTATTTTTGTCATTCGAATCCAACGCATATAACTATGAAGATAATCCGGAAGGGTTTCAGGTTATTTAATAAAATGCGCTTGAAAAGGGTAGCTATTATCGGCGGTGGAATCATCGGTTTACTTACAGTCTGGGATTGGGAAGAAGCGGGGTATAAAGTCACGGTGGTGGACAAAAATGACTTCCACGATGGCTGCTCATACGGAAATGCCGGAATGATTGTTCCAAGCCAGATCGTACCAATGGCCTCGCCGGGGGTTCCGGCCAATGGGCTCCGGTGGTTATTCAACCCCAAAAGCCCCTTGTACATCAACCCGGGCCTGGATTTAAATCTGGCGTCCTGGCTGTGGAAATTTTTTCGTAGCCGAGAAAGAAACAATTGAGCTGGCGACCCTTGCCAACAAGCTGGGGATAAGGGCACAGGTACTTTCAAGTAACGGGCTTGATGCGCTCGGCCAGGCTGTCGAATACAATTGAACCGGCACGTTTCGGGATATGCTGAATTTTAATCCTGATCAGGCGTAAACGACGTTGAAGATTGCCTGATATCAGGAGATTTTATTTGAAACATAAATAGGAATGATGATTTACCGACAAAGCAGTAAGATACAATTAATTTGTAGCCACTTAATGGGACACCCATCGGATTTATATCCTCTATTAATATTGAGTGTAGCTCAGCAGCGTAAATGTACGCATATACATAAGCGTCTCGTGGCTGTTGTACAAAGCATGTTATCGTCCATACGGGCCGGTGCCGTGAGGAAGGTCAAAGCAGATGCCGTGACCCGGCTTTGGTAAAGCCCTGGTACGCTATTTGGAAGTATTTGACGTTTCATTCGCCATGAATTGAGTTAAAAAATCAAAACCTTGGGATCCTGGTCACAGAACAGGCATAGGTTGTGTAACAGCCGTGGGAGGCTGGTGCAGGTTTTGGAGTTGGTTTAGGTTTCGATCGTTCACCATCAGGAAATTGTAACTTGAAATATGAAAGCCTTACCTTTTTTAATCTACAAAAATTCAAATACCTCCTTCTACGTCCGGGAGGACAAACAAAAATACTTTTATGATTGCCTGCACATGCACGTAGAGATTCAATTATCGTTGATCCTAAAGGGAGAGGGCCAACTGATTGCCGCTGATTATGTTGGAAACTTTAAGCCAGGCGATATTTTTGTTATCGGCTCCAACATTCCCCATGTTTTCAGGTGCAGCGAAAAGTACTATTCCGAAGACTATACAGGTCAGGTACACGCTGTATCTATTTATTTTGACTGGGAAATCTTTCGGGAGCAATTTTGGAATCTGCCGGAAGTAAGGTACATTTTTCAGAATGACACTAAAATCAGGAGAGGATTGAAGATTGGGGTGAAGCACCGGAAAGGATTAAAAAAAATGATCCTGGATCTATTAAAAAGTGAGGGACTGGACAGGATCATTTTATTTTTAAAAATTCTCCACACGATTACCACCACAGAATACCATCATTTGCTGACTGAGATGGTGGAGGTACAAACAAATCCTTATGAAAGGGACCGCCTGGCCAATGTTTACCAATACACCCTGGAAAATTTCAGCAAAGATATCAGCCTTGAAGATGTGGCAAATGTGGCTAACCTGACGGTGAATTCCTTTTGCAGGTTTTTCAAAAAAAGCACCAGGAAAACCTATTTCGAATTTCTGATCGGAGTGAGGGTCGCCCATGCATGCAGGCTCTTGCGCGATTGCGATACGCTGGAAATTTGCGCCATCTGCTACAGGGTGGGGTTTAATAGTGTACCTAATTTTAATCGTCATTTCAAGCGGTTTACAGGCTACACGCCTTCTGAATACCGGTCTTTTACCCATAAAGATCTTAAAAAACTGGTCGCTTAATGCATTTTGAGGCTGGCCATAATCATCATCTATACTATTGTAAGTCATATGAACAAAAAATTAGTTTTAACGTTATCCGGTTTGCTTGGATCGCTGGCAGTTTACGGACAAGGCAGCAGGTCGGATTACCCCATTTCCCCGGTAAAATTCACACAGGTTGAAATCACTGACTCCTTTTGGAAAGAACGCATAGAAACCAATCGCAGGGTCACGATTCCGATTGCTTTCCAGCGTAGTGAAGAAACCGGAAGAATCAAAAACTTCAAAGTAGCCGGAGGGCTGGAGGAAGGCACCTACAACACCCGCAGGGGCTATGATGATTCGGATGTATATAAAGTAATGGAAGGGGCTGCCTATTCCCTGCTTCAATCGCCTGACAAGCAGTTGGAGGCCTATCTGGATACCTTGATATACTACATCGGCGAAGCCCAGGAAGAAGATGGGTATCTTTTCACCGTAAAAACTATTCTGGGCGTATCTGATGAGCACAGAGATTCCAAAAAGCCAAAATGGGTTGAAATAGAGCAGGGCTCACACGAGCTATACAATGCAGGGCATATGTATGAAGCTGCAGTTGCCCATTATGAAGCGACTGGTAAGCGTAACTTTCTGGATATAGCGATTAAAAATGCCGACCTTATTGAGCGGGAATTCGGCTGGGGAAAAAGGGAAGTGGTACCGGGCCATCAGGAAATAGAGATAGGCCTGGTGAAATTATACCATGTTACCGGACAAAAAAAATACCTGGATCTGGCAAAATTTTTCCTGGATAAAAGGGGTAAAAATGAACATAAAACCACGTACAATCAATCCCATAAGGAAGTAACCGAACAGGACGAAGCAGTAGGTCATTCCGTAAGGGCGGCTTACATGTATACCGCCATGGCAGATGTTGCCGCCTTGACAGGAGACCAGTCATACATCACGGCGATGGACAGGCTATGGCATGATATCGTGGATGCCAAATTATATATTATCGGTGGTATTGGTGCGGCGGGAGGTCACGAGGGCTTTGGGGGAAAGTACGAATTGCCCAATCTTACCGCTTACAACGAAACATGTGCAGGAATTGCTAATGTTTTCTGGAATTACCGTTTGTTCCTGACCCATGGTGATGCCAGCTACATGGACGTGCTCGAGCGATCACTTTATAACAACGTTTTGTCCGGCGTATCCTTGGATGGTAATCAGTTCTTTTACCCCAACCGGCTGGAATCAAGGGGCAAAACCAAAAGAAGCGAATGGTTTAACACCTCCTGCTGTCCGTCAAATATTTCCCGGTACCTGCCATCGGTACCCGGATATATCTACGCGGGAACACAGGATAATTTGTATGTCAATTTATTTATTTCAAGCAAAACGGCGCTGGAAGTCGGAGACCGGGAGGTTGAGGTGGTGCAAACGAGCCAATTGCCCTGGTCAGGCAGGGTTGAATTGCAGATAAACCCCCGCAACTCCACCGATTTTGCCCTGAAAATCAGGATTCCCGGCTGGGCGGCACAGAAACCGGTGCCATCTGATCTTTATTCATTTGTCAAAGGGCCGGCATACAATACAAAAATAAAAGTCAACGGAGAAAATGTGGATTATACCGTAGAAAAGGGTTATGCAACGCTGCGCAGGGAATGGTCGCCCGGGGATGTGGTGGCAGTCGACTTTCCCTACGAGGTGAGGATGATAAGATCACATCCGCAAATAACCGAAAACACGGGCCGGGTGGCATTGCAGGCAGGCCCGGTAGTCTACTGTGCAGAGGGTTTTGACATCAAAGATGGCCATGCCAATAACCTGTTGCTGGACCCGGATCAAAAATTTGAGTTTACTTATGAAAAGGATCTGCTGGAAGGTGTCATGACAATTAATGGTTATACAGATATTCTCATGGAGGTCAAAAACGGTGGTGTTGAAAAAGAAAGAGTGCCATTCAAAGCCATTCCCTATTACGCCTGGGCCAACAGGGGCGTTAGTGAAATGCTGGTTTGGATTCCTGCTGATCCGGCCTATGCAGTTGCGGAAAAATTACCTACAATAGCATCAAAGAGCAAAGTAGAGACCTCCAAAAAGAAAAGGGCAGGTAACCTGAGTGCTGTTAATGATCTGTACAAACCTCGCAAAGACGAACATGCGGAAATTAGCAATTTCAATTGGTGGCCGGTAACGCGTGCGACTGGTACTATCACCTATACTTTTGAAAAGCCCGAAGAGATTTCTGCCAGCACAGTCTATTGGTTCGAAAGCCCTGATGGCGGTATCATTTACCCCCTTTCCTGGAAGCTTTATTACAAGGATGGAGCGAAATGGAAACCTGTTAAAGGCGCCAGGTATCCGGTCAATGAAACCGGCGAGCCAAGCCAGGCCACGTTTAAGAAAATTACTACCGATGCCATGAAGTTAGAACTTAAAATAGGAGAAAAGCCTGCCGGATTATATGAATGGGAGATTCAATAAAGAAAGTAAAATGCGATTTTTGAAAATATTCACGTCATTTGTTTTATTGTCGTCATGTACTGATGGCAATCCGGGCCCTGATGACTATCCGGGCGCTGAACATCAGAGAAACAATCATTATATCACCAACGCCGCTCCCTTGATGGCACAGCCTTACACAGCGCTGCCGTTAGGGGCGATAAAACCCCAAGGCTGGTTGAAAACAATGTTGGAAACGCAACGCGACGGGCTGACCGGTAATCTGGATAAGGTATACGCTATCGTGGCCGGTGAAAACAACGGCTGGCTGGGCGGCACTGGCGATAGCTGGGAAAGGGGGCCTTACTGGATCGATGGCCTGGTACCTCTGGCCTATTTACTTGATGATCGAAAATTACTGCAGAAAGCCCATAAATGGGTCGAATGGAGTATTAAGAATCAAAGGGACGACGGATATTTCGGCCCTCGTCCTTACGATCCGCAAACGCCGTTGATTAAGGGAACCCAACAGAAAATGAGTGAAGATTGGTGGCCTAAAATGGTAATGCTGAAGGTGTTTCAGCAATACTATTCCGCTACAGGGGATGTCAGGGTGATCAAGCTGATGTCTGAATACTTTAAATATCAACTGGCCCAGCTTCCTGACAATCCGCTGGATAAGTGGACTTATTGGGCAGGGCGCCGCGGTGCCGACAATTTACAAATCGTCTATTGGCTGTATAACATTACCGGGGAGGATTACCTGCTAAACCTCGCCACCCTGATTCATAAGCAAACCCATGATTGGACCTCCGTGTTTTCAGGGGATGCTTTAACAAGGACCAATCCTTATGTATCGCTTCACTGCGTCAATGTCGCCCAGGGCCTGAAAGCGCCTGTCATCTACTATCAGCAAAGTAAAGACTCCACCCATCTTAGGGCGCCACTGCTTGGCCTGGAAAAATTAAAGGCAGTACACGGGTTTGCCAATGGTATGTATGGAGGGGATGAGGCACTGCATGGGAATGATCCTACACAAGGATCCGAACTGTGTTCGGCGGTCGAGATCATGTACTCCTTTGAAAGCATGCTGCCCATTACCGGCAATACTTACTATGCCGATTATTTAGAACAGATAGCGTTTAACGTACTGCCTACCCAGCACAACGACGATTTCACCAAAAGGCAATACTTTCAGCAGCCCAACCAAATTAAAGTGTCGCACGAATACCGCAACTTCGATTGTGAATATGGAGGAAGCACCACCCTGTTTGGTGTTACCACCGGGTATCCCTGCTGTGTTGCCAACATGCATCAGGGCTGGCCCAAATTTACCCAAAACCTGTTCTATGCCACCGGCGATAATGGCGTGGCAGCCCTGGTTTATGCCCCCTCTTCGGTCGATGTAAAAGTAGCCGATGGCGTAAATGTGCATATTGAGGAAAAAACACAATACCCTTTTGAGGAACAAATTGAATTCATTATTAATCCGGAAAAGGAAACTACTTTTGCATTTCATCTAAGGATACCGGGATGGTGTGCCCGGCCTCGCGTTACAGTGAACGGCCAGGAGCACGCCGTAGAACAAGGAGCACACATCGTCAAAATAGAAAGGGCATGGAAACAAAATGATAAGGTTGTCCTGGAGCTTCCCATGGAAATAGCGATTGACAGGTGGTATGAGAAATCGGCATCTGTTCAAAGGGGGCCATTGCTTTATGCTTTGAAAATCGAGGAAGAATGGAAAGAAGTGAGCAAAGATAATTGGCCTGATTCCTTTTTTGAAGTCTGGCCAAAAAGTGCCTGGAACTACGGTATTCCTAAGAAAATCCTGGATAATAAAGACTTTGAGGTGGTAAAAACCAGTGGGCAGATAGCAGCCATGCCCTGGAATCCCGAAAATGCGCCACTCAGGATTATCACCACTGGCAAACAAATACCTCACTGGAAGGAGTACAATGGAAATACGGGCAAACTTCCTGTGTCGCCCTGGCCCCACCGGGAATTGGGGACAGAGGAGGAAAAAATAGCGTTAATCCCCTATGGTTGTACCACATTGAGGATTTCCCAATTTCCGGTAGTAGATATTCATAAAAAATAACCCTGACAGCAGGATATAAACGCGGATTTCAAGATCCCTGACCCAAAGGAAAAAGAACTGAATAACTAAGAACTATGAAAAAATTATACTTTTTTGTTTTTTGTGTCTTCCTTTTTTGCTGCACTAACCAGAAAAAAGAAACCGAAAAGCCAAACATCGTCCTCATCCTGGCAGATGACATGGGTTTCTCCGATCTTGGCAGTTACGGCGGGGAGATTAACACGCCAAACATCGATCAACTGGCCTACGGCGGTGTCAGGTTTACTAATTTTTACAATGCTGCCAGGTGCTGCCCTACAAGAGCGAGTTTGCTGACCGGACGCTACCCACACCAGGCCGGCGTTGGTAGCATGGTTTACCGAAATTACGGCGGAGCCTATCAGGGTTTTTTGAATAAGGAAAGCGTGACCCTGGCTGAGGTATTGCAAAGCTCCGGGTACAAGACAATCATGTCAGGCAAATGGCATGTGGGCCACAAGGAAGGTCAATGGCCCACTGACAGGGGATTTGATAGATTCTACGGCATCCACATTCATGTGGATAGTTATTGGAAAGTACTTAAAAATTGTGAGGTGTATCAGGACGGTAAACTGTTGATCCCTGCCACAAATGATCCGGTCAATCATATTTTCCCCGAACAGGACTGGTACACCACCGATGTATTTACCGATTATGCCATCAAATTCCTTGAGGAAGAAAGAGAAAAGGACGATCGACCATTTTTTTTATACATGGCCTATAATGCCCCGCACTTCCCACTTGAAGCACACGATGAAGACATCGAAAAATACAGGGGGCAATACATGGAAGGATGGGACAAGCTAAGGAAGGAAAAATTTGAAAACATGAAAAAAATAGGGGTCATCCCCGACAATTCGGTGCTATCACCCTCCGAAAATGCCAAATGGGATACTTTAAGCATGGAAGACCGGCTGGAATTGGATTTCAGAAGGGCCATATATGCAGCCCAGATTGACAGGTTGGATCAGAACATCGGCCGGTTGGTAAACCATTTGAAACAGACCGGGGCGTATGATAATACTTTAATCATCTTTTTATCTGACAATGGATGTTCCGCAGAATCCGGCCAGTTCGGCATGAATTGGAGTAAATACAAAATAGAGAATTACGCCGAATGGAAAGAAAAAAGCGGTTGGTCGATCAGCCAGGGCCAGGCATGGGCCAATCTGAGCAATGTTCCGTTCAGGCTTTACAAACGTTACACACACGAGGGCGGTATAGCTACCCCTTTTATTGTACACTGGCCCGGAAAAATTCAAGATCCCGGAACATTTCAAAGGTCAACCGGCCATGTGGCAGACGTTATGTCGACCCTGGTTGAGGCAGCAGGGGCTTTGTATCCTGAAAATTATAATGGGCATGATATAAAACCTACGGTGGGTAAAAGCCTTATACCTTTGTTAAATAGTGCTGAAAGGCAGGAGAATAAATACATCTATTGGGAGCACCTGGGACACAGGGCCATAAGAAAGGGTGACTGGAAACTGGTGGCCGAATCCGGTAAGGATTGGGAATTATATAACCTTGTTGATGACCCCGCTGAACTGAACAATTTAATCAATGAAAAACCCGAACTTTCCGAAGCGTTGAAAAATGCCTACTTCCGGTGGGCAAAGGAAAATGATGTCAGGGAGGTTCCATTAAAGAAACCATGATGCTGCCAGACCCTTCTCGTGTTTAATCGATGGAAAAACTATCCAAAATAGCACAAAGATATGCTTCGGTACCAGGCAATGAAAAAAGGTTTGCTTTTGCCGGTCAGCCCGACAGTATTATCTGGAAACATTTCAAAAAAGGTGATGAAGCAGCTTTTATTTATATATATGCTAATTATTTTAATGAGCTTCTGGGATTTGGATTCCGGATCACCTCACATATAGGAATTATAGAGGATGCCATCCAGGATGTATTCGTCGATCTGAGGAGCAGGCATACGCCCCTGCCGAATCTTAAGGTTTCGATTAAAGCATTCTTATTCAAGGCTTTGAAGAATAAAATTTTGGCATATTGCAAACGCGACCAAAAACAGATGGCGGTGGCAGACAAATTTTGGGATCCCGGCTTTAACGTTTCCAAGTCAATTGAAGATAAAATTATCGATGAGGAAGGAAACGGACAAATCGCCAGGCAGCTCAGGAATTTTATCGCTTCGCTGACCCGCCGGGAGCGGGAAATCATTTACTACCTGTATTATCAGAAAATGAGTTATGAGGAGATAAAAGAGGTCATGAATTTTGACAATGTGAAATCTGTCAGAAACCTCCTTTATCGTTCGCTTTCAAAGCTAAAATTAAAATTTAACTGAAACCTTGTCGGCCTGTCGACAAAGTTTTTTAGGATAACCAAACTTCAGGATACTTTCTTTAAAGTAAGCATTCATAAAAAAAATATTTTTTTTGGTGTCATTTTGAGTGTTATCAATACTTACCTTCAAAGGCGGTATACAAATGAATAAATACACGCAATATGAGCTTGAAGATTTTTTGACAGATGAGTGGTTCATAAAATGGGTAAAAAAAACTACCTGGGAGAGTGAGATTTTTTGGGAAAAGTGGCTAACGAAAAATCCTGAAAAACAACCATTGATAAATAAGGCAAGAATCATCATCGAGAGCGCCCACTATGATGAGCCCGGATATAATTTAAAATCCTACAACAGAATTCTGGAGCATGTTTTAAACAACAGCTATTCTTTCAGGCATCCGGTGAGCAGGAGAAAGAGCGGCCGTAAAAGCGTAATTTTCACTTTAACCGCCACGATGGCTTTAATCATAGTTTTTTCATTTTTTCTGATTAAAAACGGCTACCGGAAAGATGTGCTTCCATCTTATCAAACTGTTGTTAAGTCAAACGAAAAAGGCGTAAAGTCAAACTTCACGCTGCCTGATGGGACAAAAGTTTATCTGAATTCCGGGAGCCGTCTGACTTTTTCCCAACCATTTAAAAGAAGCGATGTATCGTTGGCTGGAGAAGCTTTTTTTGAAGTAGCCGAAGACCCCGCCAATCCTTTTACAGTGAATTCAAAAGGAATCGACATCACTGCGCTGGGTACCTCTTTTAATGTCAGGGCGTTTGCCGGTGAGGAAAAGGTGAGTGTTGTGCTGCTGGAGGGCAAAGTCAGCGTCGATATGAAAAATCAAAGGTCTTTTGACAGCAAGTTGATAAATCCGGGAGAGAAAATATCGCTCGATGTTACCGGCGGTGAAGTGAATATCTCTGAGATTGATCATGATAACGATTATGTGTGGAAAGATGGCATCCTGGTATTCGGCCAGGTAAGTTTTGAAAAATTTGTGGCTGAGATCGAAAGGTGGTATGGTGTGCATGTAACCGTGAATTCTCCTCCAAAAAAGCAATGGAGGTTCAAAGGCAGATTTGAAAAGCAAAGCCTGGAAGTGGTACTGGAAAGTGCCCGGTACACTGAAGGTTTGAATTATACTATTAATAAAAAAGAAGTGCAGATCACCTTTAATTGACCCTGTTATGAAAAATATCAATAGCCCTTAAATGTAGAGGAGCCCTACATATGAAAGCCCCTCTTTTTGCTTCAGCATAGTTACAAGTTGGCGCTCGGATTATGCTAAAGCGCTCAATGTTTGTTTAATATATTGACCTCAAATGTATGAAAAAATCTTTTTACCACTATTTAAAAGTTGTGACATTTTACTCATTCCTAGGATATGTATTACAATGCTTTTTCCTATCAGCCCTGATCGCCGGAGAAAGCAATGCACAGAAGGTGAAAAGCATAAGAGAAGTAAAAATCAACACAAATTTCATCAACGCTTCTGTGATTGAAGTATTCGAGACCATTGAATCGACTACAAATTATGACTTCATTTATGACTCAAGGATCATAAAGACCGGAGAGACGTTTAATTTAAAGGCCCGACGGGCCTCTGTTGCTGACGTATTAATTGAACTTTCAAAACGGTACAATCTGAAGTTCAAACAAATCGACAGGATGATTAACGTCAGTGAGATAGAAAAAAAGGAAGAACTGGCTATCGAAATAATCCACCAGGAAATCGAGGTCAGCGGGATGGTCACAGATGTGGATGGTGAAGGCATTCCCGGTGTTAATATATTGCTGGTGGGTACCTCACTGGGTACCGTTACTGATTACAACGGCAAATATAATATTTCGGTGCCATCCGATGAGTCAGTGCTGGCCTTCAGTGCCATAGGCTATATCAAAGAAGAGATTGTTGTAGGCAACAGGAAAGTAATAGACATTACATTGCTTCCTGATTTAACGCAATTGGAAGAGGTGGTAGTGGTAGCCTATGGTACCACAAACAAATCTGCATTTACCGGTTCTGCGGCATTTATAGAGCCGGAAAAAATCCAACAAGCTGCTTCTTCGAATATAAGTAACGCCTTACAGGGTTTAAGTCCCGGGGTCCAGGTGCTTGCCAATACAGGTCAGCCCGGGGCTGACGCCACTATTCGAATCAGAGGTTTCGGTTCTTTAAGCTCATCCAATCAACCCCTGATCATTGTAAATGGGAGCCCTTACGAGGCACCATTAAGCAGTATTGCCCCCAACGAAATAGAAAGCATTTCAATCCTGAAAGATGCAGCATCCACTTCCCTTTATGGGTCCAGAGCCGCCAATGGGGTGATTTTGATTACCACTAAGTCTGGCAAGCCTAACAAAACCGTGATCAACTTCAGGGCTACATGGGGGACGTCGGACTTTGCCGTAGCACTCCCCGATAAACTGGATGCGGCAGATCAGTATGAGGCCGTCTGGGAAGGTTTTTATTATGATAATTTACAAAGGGGTTTGTCTGATGATGCCGCCAGACAAAATGCCTCCGACAGGGTGACAGACAGGTTTTTTATAGCCAGGCCGCACACCAATTTTTTGGGTGATGACAGACAGTACAGGAGCAATTGGAACATGGATGATCCGGTGGGGCTGGATGGAAGAATAAAACCTGAAGCCGAGCTACTGTATGAATATGACTGGCACGATATTTTCGAACCCAAGCTGAGGCAGGAATATGCCTTTGATTTAGCCACAGGGCTATCTGAAAATACCAATTTATTTGCCTCAACCTCTTATCTGCATGATAAAGGTCAATATTTTAACCAGGATTTTCGACGATGGTCTACCAGACTTAACCTCAATTCAAAGCTCAGCGAACGAATCGGTTTAGAGGCTTCGTTATTTTATTTGCGGACCGACCAGAATAATCCGGGTGAGTTTGCCCGCTTTATCAGGACGGTCCCAACACCGATACATCCTTATGAATTTAACCATGAAACCGGTGAGTTTTTTACCGATGTCTTTGGCAACAGGGCCTTACAAAAAGGGGGTGCTCAGTCTTATTCGGGAAGGCGGTTTTTCGGTGGGGCTAATCCGTTTGATTTTTCCATTGCTCCCGGGGAACCGGACGCTTATGCCTTTAACATCAATAATAGAAATCAGATCATTAATAAAATCGGTTTGCATGTAAATATTATTGATGGATTGGATTTCCGGACAAATATCATCACTGATTATACCGTATCTAACAGGCATCAGTACATATCTCCGGTGCAGGGAATTGAAAGGGCCGAGGGTTTTGCCCTTAAAAGAAACCTGGCCCGGTTTGCTTACACTTTCAACAGTTTCCTGGAGTATAAAAAAAGCTTTGGAGAGCATGGTTTGACAATTATGGCAGGAAACGAATTATTTTCCTGGAATCGTGACCGGCTTTCAGGCACCAAGCAGGTATTTGCCGTTCCCGGGTTTTTTGAGTTAGATGCGGGCTCTGCAGAACCTACAGCCAGTTCATTCGAAACGGACTATCGCCTGGTCAGTGCCTTTTCACGCCTGGAATATGATTACAGTGACAAAATTTATTTGAGTGCCAGCTACAGAACCGATGGTTCATCCAGATTTTCCGAGGAAAACCGGTGGGGTAATTTTTGGTCTGTGGGCGCAGGATGGAGATTGTCAGAAGAAGCTTTTATGGATAATGCGATCTTTGTCAACAATCTCAAATTAAAGGCCAGCTACGGAACCACCGGTAATGATCAGGTCGCTATCAACGATCAAACTTCGCTTAATAATCAAATCGCCCTTTATGCTTATCAGGCTTTGTATGACCTCTCTTACAACTTCTATGAAAATCCAGGCGCTATAGAGCAAAAGCTCCCGACCCCCAACCTTAGATGGGAAAAAAATATTCAGTTGAATGTCGGTGTCGAATTTGAGCTTTTTGACAGATTTTATGGAAATATAGAATACTTTATCAAAACATCCGATGATCTGTTATTTCAACGGCCGCTGCCACAATCTTTCGGTATCACTGTGGTCAATGATAACATCGCCGAAGTTCAGAATAAAGGTTTTGAAATTGATCTCCATTATGACGTGTTCAATAACAGGGATTTTAGCTGGACTGTTTCTGTTAATGCAACCCACTATAAAAACGAGATCCTTGAATTACCTGAGCGTGAAGTTTTAGTAGGTTTAAGAAGATGGGTTGAAGGCAGGTCTATTTTTGAATACTGGACACCTACCTGGGCAGGTGTCGACCCGGAAACCGGCGATAATACATGGTTTCTGAAAGAATTCGATAATGAAGGAAATGTGATCGGCAGAACGCCGACAAATACCTGGAATCTGGTCAACAACCAACCTAACCATGATTTTCAGGGGTCCTCGCTCCCTGACCTGTTCGGAGGTGTATCGAGTACAATAAAATACAGGGGATTTGACCTTTCATTTATGTTTTATTACAGCTTAGGGGGCATTATGCTGGATAATGCTTTCCGGGAAAATATCAATATGAGAAATGCATTCGGATTGATCGACTTTTACAGGGATAATCACTGGACCCCTGAAAATCGCGATACAACCATTCCAAGACCTTCTCATGTAAACTTTGCCGACAATGGACGCAGCTCCAACCAGTACATGTTCGATAATGACTTTCTAAGACTGCGGACCGTAAACCTTGGTTATACCTTCCCCTCTCAAATTACCGACAACATAGGGTTGACCAGTCTGAGGGTATTCATGCAGGCTGAAAACCCATTCACCTGGGGAAATGCGGCAGATCGTGGTACCGACCCCGAAATTGCAGGTTTTGATGGTTCCAGTGACTATAACTGGGGTATCAGAAAAACAATTACCGGCGGTGTTCATCTTCAATTTTAACTCACGAAAATTCGGGAAAATGAAAAAGTTAATTAATCTATGTGTTATTTCCGGTTCATTGCTATTGGGTTTTTCTTGTAAGGAGTACCTGGATGTACAGCCAACGGTTAATGTGTCGGAAGAACAGCTATTTGATAATTTATCGGGACTGGAGGTTGTACTCAACGGTGTTTACAGATCTATGTTGACCGATCCAAACGGAATGAATGCGGGTATAGCCGGAATGCAAATTTATAATCTCACCGCTTCCCCCGATTTATGGGTCAGGGAAATAGGGAATGGCTTTTATTTCAGCAGCATATTTTTGTCGGTGAGAACAGAATCCGCCGGTACTTTTGCTAACCAGACCTGGGAATATCATTACCGGCTGATCAATAATTGTAACATTATTCTCTCGGAAGTGGATAATTTTTCCGGCCAGCCGGAACTGGCGGCTTCTGTCAAAGGCCAGACACTTGCCATCAGGGGGTATGCATATTTTAATTTGGTCAGGTATTTCCAGCAAACATACAGCATTGCCAGCGATGAGCCCGGTGTGCCCATCTATCTGGACCGGGCCACTCCCGACAGGGAACAAAATGACAGGGCGCTTGTCAGTGATGTATATGCAAGAATTTTGGAAGATCTGAATGGTGCCCTGGTCGAATTGGAAAACTGGTCGCGCCCCGGCATTGAATTTATCAATAAGGATGTAGTGAATGGTATTTTGGCCCAGGTTTACATGACCATGGAAAATTGGGGCGAAGCCGCTAGCCATGCCAATGCTGCCAGAAATGGTTACACACTCATGACACCGGAACAGTACCAGTCAGGATTCGATGAAGCCAACGACGAATGGATCTGGGGATTCCGACAAACGGAAAATGATAACATCCAGACCACAAACCTTTTTTCCAGGTGGAACATCAATGACCATCGGCCTGCGGGCACAGTTTTCGGAGCTGAAACGCTGAGGGTCAATGAAAGCTTTGTTGACCTGTTTGATGACACGGATGCGAGAAATCAGTTTTGGTTCAAATCTGCCGGTGAGATAAATTCGGGATGGGCTTCGGATAAATTCAGGGATGATGGCTCGAACTTTTTGGGGGACATGATTGTGATGCGCGCAGCGGAAATGCTTCTCATTGAGGCAGAAGCGCTGGCAAGACAAGATGGTAATGAAGCGCAGGCTTTGGCATTGTTAAATGAATTGCAAAATGCCCGGTTGGTTGAAAACCCTACAAATACCACCGATCAGGCAGCATTGCTGGAAGCGATCTGGATAGAAAAACGAAAAGATCTTTACTCTGAAGGCCTCGTTTTCTGGGATTTACTGCGAAATCAGTTGGATCTTGTGAAAGCAGGAGATGCCAGGGACCCGGTTAACATCCCTGCCAGATCTTACCGGTTTATCATGCAAATACCGGATGATGAGATGAATTTTGGCGGAATTTCAGTGCAAAATCCACTGGATGGAATTTTTTAAAATCGGCGCGATGATTATACCTTCATGGATTATATACATGTCCTGTTTTTTGGGAATATGCTCCTGGCACAGGATGGCGGGCGAAAGTGTGATATCCGGGACCAGGTTACCCGGCCCGGCGAAAGCGGCAACCGGCCCCAATGTCATACTCATCCTGGTAGATGATCAGGGTTGGGGTGCCACCTCTGTGTTGATGGATGATCAAATACCCGAATCAGCCAGTGATTTTAACCGGACACCCAACCTCGAAAAACTGGCAGAAGCGGGGATGCGATTTGTGCAAGGATATGCACCGCATCCCAATTGTTCACCCAGCAGGGCCAGCATTCAAACAGGCAAAAGCCCGGCGAAATTGCATTTTACTGATATAATAGGCCGGGTAGGTGGCAATGAAAATACCACCAACCGCCTGATCAGGCCAAGGCACATTAACGGTTTGGTTGATAATGAGGTGACGATCGCCGAATTAATTAAACAGCACAGGCCTGAATATGCCACGGCACACTTCGGCAAATGGCATATGAAAGGAGGCGGTCCTGAAAATCACGGCTACGATGTAAGCGACGGCTCAACAGGAAACGGCGAGGGAAACAGGAAATATCCCCAAAACCCCAAGGATATATTTGGTATCACCCGGCGGGGAATTTCCTGGATCGAAGAAAATGTAGAGAAAAACAAGCCATTTTTTATGATGTTGGCCCATTATGCCACCCACAAGTACATCGAAAACCTGCCATCTACCTTAAAGACTTTTGAAGAATCTCCCGGAGGGACCAGACACGACCATGCTGCCCATGCCGCCATGACCTACGATCTGGATACAGGGGTAGGCATGATTATGGATAAAGTAAAGGAGCTGGGTATCTCGGATAACACATACATCATCTATCTGGCAGACAATGGTAGCTTTCCAGGGTTAAACCCTGCTAATACAAACGGGCCATTGCGTGGGTGGAAAGCTACCTTATGGGAGGGCGGCATCAGATCGCCTTTCCTCATTGCCGGGCCAGGCGTTAAGGGAGGTACCTTGAGCCGTGAAAGGGTCGTTGGCTATGATCTTTACCCTACCATTGCCGAGTGGTTAGGGATCAAAGCCATTTCTCCGGAGATCGAGGGAGGAAGTCTTTGCAACATCCTGAAAAACGCAGGAAACGGACAGGTATCCCGTCCACATGATTTTCTGGTGTTCCATTGGCCCCGTTACGTGCTAAGCAAAGGTTCACACCCCTCTACTGTCATCTTTAGAGGGGATTATAAGCTGCATAAATTTTATGAAACCGGGGAGCTGCGCTTATACAACATCAAAGAAGACATTGGTGAAAACAAGCCGCTGAATCGTGAACATCCTCATGTTGTGGAAGTGTTACACCAGGCTATGCAGGACTACCTGAAGGAAATTGATGCCGGTATGCCGCGGGTTAATGCCAGGTATGACGAGGCAAAGGATCCGGGCAGGAAATTCAAAGATTTGAAAGAAGCCCTCATGCTTGTGGAAAAGTAAACCATGATAAAATTGAATTTTCGAAACCTAAAAATTTCACAAAAGAATTTGAAAACTTATTAAAATATGGCCATCAGTTTTAGAAAATCGGGGTGGTTGTTTCATGATGAACGCCACATGTTCGGGAAAAAGCAGCGGTGCAGGGTCATGATGCGTGCTTTTCTGATAAAATCGGTGTTACTATTGCTGGCTACTTCGTGTCAGAAAAAAGAGGCAAATAAGCCGAATATTCTTTTTATCACGACCGATTACACCCGGGGGGTCGATGTTCCCATGGCTGGCTCCCCGTTTTTAAAAATGCCTACTATTGACCGATTAAGCCGGGAAGGAGCGGTTTTTATCAGGCATTCCTGTGTTAGCCCTATTTGCATGCCGGCAAGGGCAACGATCGTTACAGGCAGTTATCCTCATTCACATTCATTGTGGGACAATACCGGTATCTCTGTTAAAAAAGAGGGAAAACCATTTTTGATCACTGATCTGAAAAAGCTGGGCTATAAGACCGTAGGAATTGGCAAAATGCATTTTTCACCTTTCAAGGCCGACTATGACTACGATCACAGGATCACCCAGGAGGGCAAAGACAGGCATTACAGGGATGATGACTATGAGCGATATCTGGAAGAGAGGGGGTCGAGCAGAAAAGACATTAAAAATCTGAAAGGAGATAGGAAAGTGCCCAGGGGCCAAAGTTTTTTTGACTGGCCACTGGACGAAGACCTCCACCCCGATGCTTTTGTCGCGCATAAAACTATCGAGGCCATTAGAAATGGCATACTGAAACAAGACAGCTCCTGGTTTATGTGGGTATCTTTTACTGGCCCTCACAACCCATGGAATGCGCCCGGCAGGCTGACAGCGGTTTACCGCAACATGGACAACCTGCCGAATGGTGATTTTGTAAAAGGGGAGCTTGCCGCCAAGCCCATAGATTTCTCCAGGCACCGGTATGGATACGGAGGCGACCTGTTTGAATATTATGACAGCCTGCCGCCGCTTGAAAAAGATAAAATGCGCCACGAATTGCGTGCTGCCCATTATGGAAGCCTGACCTATATCGATGAGTTGATCTCTGAAGTGATAACAGCACTTGAAGGGAGAGGCCTATTGGAAAACACGATGATAATTTTCACCTCAGATCATGGCAGTGCCCTCTTCGATAATGAAATGCTTCATAAAGGCGCGCATTTCCCCACCCAGTCCCTGGTACCATTTGTCGTTTGGTTCCCCGGGTTTGTGAAGCCGGGAATCCGCAGGCATTTCACATCACATGCTGATGTATATGCTACATTTATGGAACTGGCTGGTCAGCAAAATCCGATGGCTACTGAGGGAGAAAGTATAGTTGAAATGTTCCGTGACCCGGAGGCTGTTGTAAATGACTTCGTAGTCATTGAAAGTGCGCTGGTGACTTCTATTATGGATGATAACTGGTTGATGGGCATTCATCATATCTCGAAGGAAACGGACTTGTATGACCTTAAAAGCGACCCTACGTGCCATGATAACCTGGCTGAAACCGCCCAATATCAACAGGTGATAGAAGCATTGAAATATAAGCTGGTCAGTTGGAGGAAATCAAAGGCCCGGGGCAGTCAGGTAAGCGACGATCCGTTTTCCTGGAGCCTTGAACTCGGGGATTCACTCGAAATCGCAAAATATAGAAAAAGATATTTGAATGAGTACATGAGGCTGACCCGGGTTGATCGGGACCGGCCTGGCAAAACCGGGGGGCACGCTGTAAAAGTTTTAAAAAATGCCGGAATATATGAACCAGGTTATGAGTAGCAAAGATCATAAATCGCGATTAATTACTATTGCGGTAGCTATTAAGGTACTGATGTTTTGCTGTTGCTGTTCTCCCAAAAAAATCCAAAAGCCAAATATACTGCTTATCATGACCGATGATATGGGGTATTCCGATTTGAGTTGTTATGGTGGAGAAATAAGTACACCCAATATCGATGGCCTTGCTGAGAATGGCATCAGGTTCACACAGTTTTACAACACCGCCAGGTGCTGTCCCTCCCGGGCTTCATTGATGACAGGCCTTCATCCACATCAAACCGGACTTGGTGGAATGACCGGAAACAGCACCATATATCCGGGTTATCAGGGCGAAATTTCCTTTGAATGTGTCACAATAGCGGAAGCGTTGAAAACGGCGGGTTACAGTACCTACATGACAGGGAAATGGCACCTGACCGGAGACCGGAAAAACCGAAGAAACTGGCCGGTTCAACGTGGGTTTGACCGGTATTTCGGCACGTTGGAAGGAGGTGGAAACTTCTTCAGACCAAATGAACTGTTGCTCGGTAATGAGCAGATAGAAGTGGAAGATGGCTTTTATTACACGGATCAAATTGGCAGATACACCCAAAAATTCATTGAAGAGCATGTGGCTTCCGGTCGGGATAACCCATTTTTCTTTTATGTGGCTTTCACTGCGCCACATTTCCCATTACATGCCCCGGATTCTTCTATTCAAAAATTTAAAGGAAAATTCAATGAGGGATGGGACGTGCTGAGGGATCAACGTTTCCGGCGTATGCTGGAGCTGGGAATAGTCGATGACCGGTTTAAACTATCCCAACGGGATCCATCTATTCCTGCGTGGCAGGATGAGGAACACAAGGAGTGGGAATTGAGGAGAATGGAAGTATATGCTGCGCAAATGTATCATATGGATCTGGCTGTAGGCCGGATTGTGGCTGCCCTGGAGCGTACCGGCCTGAAA
Source organism: Cytophagales bacterium (assembly GCA_022360015.1). Classification (GTDB taxonomy): domain Bacteria; phylum Bacteroidota; class Bacteroidia; order Cytophagales; family Cyclobacteriaceae; genus Agaribacillus. The sequence goes on along the minus strand of JAKSDQ010000071.1, from coordinate 278,053 downwards.
GACAATACCCTGATCATGTTTTTATCGGACAATGGTGGCTGCGCAGAAAAAATTACCATGCGCTGGTATAATTTTTTGCAGCGTTTAATGGGTGGCCGGTACACCAAAGACGGTGATTCGGTGCTTGTTTCCAACACACCCACTGTGATGCCGGGGGCAGAAAATACTTTTCAAAGCGTGGGTAAATCATGGGCCAATTTGCAAAATACCCCCTTTCGGAAGTACAAACATTATACTTTACAGGGAGGTATCGCCACACCGCTGGTGGTACATTGGCCGGAAGGAACAAAACTGAAAAATGAAATTTTAAACCAGCCGGGTTATTTGCCCGATATAATGGCTACCTGCCTGGATGTATCCGGCGCAGATTATCCTTTAAAATATCATGAACATGATATTCTTCCCCCGGAGGGGCAAAGCCTTCTGCCTGTTATTCGGAACGGGGATGAACTGCGGGAAAGAAAAATGTTTTGGGAACACGGAGGGAACAAGGCCGTTAGAAACGGTAATTGGAAACTGGTTTTCACAAGAGGTAAAAAGCAGTGGGAATTGTTCAATTTAAAAGATGACCCTATCGAGCAAAAGGACCTTGCAGCCGAATATCCGGAAATGGCGGAGGCGTTGCAAAGGGATTGGGAGGAATGGGCATGGCGAACCCATGTTTATCCTAAAAAAGGAAAGGAAAAAAAACCAAACTGATAATTTTCAAAGAAACATTTTAGTCATCGGTCCGAAATTCAAGTAATGAATAATTATAGAAAAAGATAACATTATGATACAAAAATCAACGCTGGCCTTGCTGCTTATCCTGACATTTTTTGGATGCCAAAACCACTTATCTGAAGAGGCGAAAAGTCCTCCAAAGCCCAATATCATCTATGTAATGGCCGATCAGTTGAGGTATGATATGATGGGGTATGCGGGCAATTATAAAGCCATTACCCCTAACCTGGATCGTATGGCCAATGAGGGTATTAACTTTTCCAATTGTGTTTCGATCAGTCCGGTTTGTGCGCCACACCGGGCTTCGTTGATTACCGGTAAGTATTCCTCGAGCACAGGGATGGTAATCAATGAACTCCGGCTCAATCCTAATCAGAAAACCATTGCGCATGTCCTGACAGAAAATGGCTATAAAACCGGCTACATTGGCAAATGGCATTTGTGGGCCAACATCGCCGGGCGTCATGGCCAACTGGAAACAGCTTACACGCCTCCGGGGCCTTACAGGATGGGTTTTGATGGATACTGGGCTGCCTATAATTTCAACCATATGAATTTTAAAGGCTATTATTACAGAGATGATACGGTAAGGCACACCTATGATAAGCCTTATGAGCCCGAGGCACAATTTGATATGGCTATGGACTTTATAGAGGAGCAATCCGGCACAGATGATCCGTTTGCCTTGTTTCTCAGCGTTGGTGTTCCACATGACCCCTGGAGCAAAGACAATGTTCCGGAGAAGTATTATGAAATGTTTAAAGATACCTCATTTAAGTTACCTGATAATTTTCAGGATACGCCCGATCCTTACATGGACAGAAATACCAACCCTGAGAGGTGGGAGAAATACTGGATGAAGGAAATTCCCGAGATGAAACGCGTCTATTATGCGATGGTTACCAGCCTGGATGAATACATGGGACGGTTGATGGCTAAACTCAAAGAACTGGGAATAGATGAAAACACCATCGTTATTTTCTCTTCCGACCACGGAGAGATGTTTGGTGAAAACGGCAGGGTCTTTAAGCTTACTTTTTATGAGAGCGCTGCCCGGATACCGCTGCTTATTCGCTGGCCGGGTCAAATTCCGGCCGGATTGGTCTCGGAAGCTACCATCAATACCCCCGATCTGATGCCTACCATGCTCGGACTGGCCGGTTTAACGGCCCCCGGTGAGGTCGAGGGCATGGATCTGAGCCATACATGCCTTGGAAAACCCGGCCCCGAACCGCCATTTGCCTTTATGCAGGGAATGGGACACACCTTTTTGTGGCGTGACGGTCACGAATGGCGCGCTATCAGGGATAAGCGGTTTACTTATGCCAGGTACCTGATTGATGGGAAAGAATGCCTCTTCGACAACCGGCAAGATCCCCAGCAAACAAAAAACCTTATCGGTGATCCGTTTTATGCCGGTATCCATCGTAACATGAAAGATGCCATGGAAACAAAAATGAAGGATTTGGGAGATGAATTTAAAAAAGTCACCTGGTACAGAGATAACTGGCTGGATAACAGGAATATAATCCGGTCTGCCAGAGGGGATTTTTAAAAACAGCACGAACATTACGCAAATGTTTTGCGACTATTGCAAAACTGTGCTCCCGGAGCAGTAGCTTGATCCGATCCCTGCACAGGCTGTCAAAACCCATCGGCAGATCGCAAGGATCATTATACAGATAAAACTGGTCGGAGGAACTCAGGGGAAACATGATTGTAATCCCACCATCAACCCGACCGATGACGCGGGACTACCGATGGGAACTTATGTGTAAACGCCATGTGCATAATGTATTTCCATCCGAATTCCTGGCCGGGGTTTTATCGGCAGAAATGTTGACCGTTTCTTTAACTGACTGCAAAGGTACCAGGCAAGCCAATAACCGAAATTGTGGATGGTGATACCACAAGAAACGCCTGAATTAATCCTTTAAAAGGTAGTTGCCGAAGGGATATATCTGATTTGAGTGGTTACTTAAAAGGCTGATTGAACAGCGTTTTTGCTCAAACGGAAATTTATTTGGTTCAATGGACTCTTTTTTTGTTCATCATTGAGCGCATAAGCTTGCTGTACCTTACAGGGGTAGTTATTTTGGCTAAAGTTCACCATTTAAATGGATTCGTGAATAGGAATTATTCCTAATATTTATCTATCTTACCGCCCTGTAATTTTTAGCAGGTTAAATCAGCAATGTTGTTTATTGAAATCAATGAAAGAGGCAGCCTTTGTCAAACAGAATTTACCGATCTGGGAAGAATTTGAGCGTATAATCGAAGATACCCGCAAGGCGGATCCGGATCAACTGGCTGACTTATTTATCCGGGTTACCAATGATCTGGCCTTTTCCAGGACACAATATCCTGAGAGTCAGACAACCATTTACCTGAACAGCCTTGCTTCAAAAATCCATCATGCCATTTACCGCAACAAAAAAGAAAAGACCAGCCGTTTCGTTACATTCTGGACGAGCGAGTTACCTGCAATTCATCTCAGTGCCCACAAGCAATTTCTTTATGCCTTTGTTTTTTTTACCATTCCCGCTATCATCGGTGCACTGTCTGCCAACTATGATCAGACTTTTGCCCGTTTAATTTTGGGCGACGGATATGTGAACACGACACTTGAAAACATTGAAAAAGGGGAGCCAATGGGAATCTACAGCAGTATGGGGCAACTGAGTATGTTTTTGATTATCCTGGTAAATAATGTCGGGGTAATGCTTAAAACTTTTGCCTTCGGATTGTTTTTATCGGTGGGAACTGTGCTGATTTTATTTTACAATGGTGTCATGGTTGGGGTTTTTCAGTACTTTTTCTATATGAAAGGATTGTTTTGGATTTCATTTCTCACAATTTGGACCCACGGCACACTGGAAATATCTGCCATCATCATTGCAGGTGCGGCAGGACTGGTAGTAGGTAACAGTATCCTATTTCCTGGTACCTATTCACGATTTCAGTCATTCAAAATAGGTATTAAAAAAGGATTAAAAATTGTGATAGGTCTGATTCCCGTCATCACGCTTGCTGCATTGCTGGAAGGGTTTGTTACCAGGATCACCTATCTGCATTGGAGTTTCAAGGCCACAATCATTGTGATTTCTGCTGTTTTTGTTTTGTATTATTATATTATTTATCCGATTAGAATTAGAAAAAATGTCACAGAGTAAGCCCATCGTAATGAGGAAAACCAGGGATTTTGGGGAAAAGCTGAATGCTACAATAGCGTTCATAAGAGCTAATTTTACAGGGTTGTTCCGCAGTATCATTTTTATTGGTGGTCCCTTCATGCTTATTACCAGCGTGTTAATGGGTTTAAACCAGAATAATGTATTGTCGTTAAGTTCCCTCAATTCGCAACCTTTTGGCTCTACCGATGAACTGGTTACCGAGGTAATAGCTGTTTCTGTTTTAACCATGCTGTTCAGTATTCTCACTATGTCATTGATTGTGACGATTATCAACGAATACATAATCCTGTATCTTGAAAAACAAAGCAGCCAGATTGAGCCTTCCGAAGTATGGCAACGGGTGAAAAAGGATTACCTGATGATATTGATTTCCAGCATAGGATACACTGTAATCGTGTTGATCGGTACGGTTTTTTTTGTTTTACCGGGCATTTATTTGTTTGTGACTTTGTCGCTGATCTACATTGTCCAGATCGCGGAAAGAAAAGGATTCTTCAGTGCCATGAGCCGGTGTATCAGTATCATTAACGGCAAGTGGTGGAGTACATTTGGAATCAATATTGTTTGCTGGGTTATCTGGGGTGTTTTGTTGTATGCCTTATTGATACCTTATCACATTTTTACTTTTGCAGAGCTGTTTCACGACATCTCGGAGGCCGGAAATACCGAGTTCTTTGAAGAGCCTTCAGGCATTACCAAGGGACTGACCATTTTTTTCTCGGCTTTTTACATGGTAGGAAACTATATATTGATGATAATCCCCGTGATTGGGATTGCATTTCAGTATTTTAATCTGGTGGAAAGAAAAGAATCGACAGGGCTCATGCAAAAAATTGATTCTTTTGGTGCCCAAAGGTCAACAACTGTCCAGCGTGAAGAAGAGAATGAGGAATATTAAACTGTGCTTTTTCGTTCCGCTGCTGTTTATTTCAGAATTCACCTTGTCGTCACAGAGTCAGGTAAATATTCAGGAGGAAAAAACCCTGAAGTCAGATACCACGCCTGTGCGCTCCCGGACTTTTCCCTATGAAAGGATCAGGGAGTTTAAAAAAGACGGTGATTTTAACTATGGGCCGGCTACACAGCTAAAATTAAACCTGCTGCAAAGGCTTCTTCAATGGATATTGCGCCAGTTTAGCAATTACGCTGATGTGCCCGGTAGCCAGCCATGGCTTAAAACATTGTTTTATATCATCATTGGTGCTATAATCGCATACGCAATTCTAAAAGTAGCCGGAGCCGACATCAGTAAAGCATTTTATAAGTTGTCGGACAGGGGAAATCTTGAATTCGATGTGGTTGAGGAAGATATTCATCAAATGGATTTTGAAGCTTTGATAGAAGAGGCGATAAACCAAAAGGACTATAAAAAGGCGATTAGACTGTATTATCTCTATGCTTTGAAAAAGTTGGCTGACCGTGACCTGATTCAGTGGAAACCGGGGAAAACAAACCATGAATATGAACAAGAACTGGCTTTCCCTGAAATCAAGCCATCATTTGAGGATTTAAGCTATTATTTTGATTATGCGTGGTATGGGGATTTTCCGGTCAGCCAGCATATGTTTAACCGCGTAAAAGTGATTTTTAAGGATTTTAAAGCAATTATTGATACCCAATAAAGATTATCAGGGAGTCTTTATGAAAAAAGATCTGAAATATTATCTGATATTACTCCTGGCTTTTTCAGCGTTTATTCTTTATGAATTAAATAAACCGAAGGAGCTGAGTTGGCGGGTTTCTTTATCAAAAAGAGACAAAAACCCCTATGGCACTTACATTTTAAACGATCTGTTAGCACGCACATTAAGGCAAAGCGAGGTTAGGCATTCCAATAAAACATTGTTTGAATTGTTTCATGAGGGGGGCACTGAAAATTTACTGATTCTCTGTCAGTCCTTTAACCCGGACGAGTCTGATTTAAACGCCCTGTTTGAGATGCTAGATGCGGGCGCCAATATATTTATAGCGTCGTCGGCATACCGTGGCAAGTTCAGAGATACACTGAATCTGGAGGTAGCCGGTATATTGCTGAATGATTCATTGAAAAATTTGGGGTTGAACTATTTAGGGGCTTTGGAGGATTCCACCCCGGTTCATTTTGTAAATCCCCATTTGGGTGATAAAAACTACTATTTTAAGAAAAGAACCGTAATCGAATATTTTGAGTCGGTCGATACTACCCGGACCCGGGTGATTGCTGAAAATGAAAGTGGCTACCCTGTTATGACCATCACTCCGTGGAGTAATGGAAACATTATCTTGACGACACTTCCGCTTAGCTTTACCAATTACTATATGTTGTGGAATCGAAATCATGAGTTTGTTTCCGGTGCCTTATCTTATTTGCCGGATAAGGATGTGATCTGGACCGAGTATTATCAACTTGGCAGACAGGAGTCAGGCTCGCCTATAAGGTTTGTGTTGAGTAATGAGTCTTTAAGGTGGGCTTATTACATTATGCTGTTCACATTACTGACCTTTGTGTTTTTTGAGGCGAAGAGAAGACAACGGATCATTCCCATCGTTAAACCCCCGGAGAACACAACCCTGGAATTTGCTGAAACGGTCAGTCACTTGTATTATAGCCACGGTGATCATTTAAACCTGGCCCTGAAGAAGATTTTGTTTTTCAAAGAACATATCAGAACCAGGTATTATGTACAAACCAGTGTATTGGATGATGACTTTTACCAGGAATTAAGTAACAAAACCGGTCAAAATATTGAAACTGTTCAAAGCCTGTTTCAACAAATTGCTCAGGTTGAGGCCAGAAAACGCATCAGCGAGACAGAACTATTTAACTTGAGCAAAAAGCTCGATGAATTTTTAAAAAATTAATAATTAATGGAAAACAACGAACAATTTGCCAGCAGAATTGACCTTTCCCAATTAAAGGACAGCGTCGCCGCCATAAAAAGTGAGATAGCCAGGGTCATAGTTGGGCAGGATAAAATGATTGAACTGCTCCTTACGGCCATCCTGGCCGATGGGCATGTACTTCTCGAAGGTGTCCCGGGCGTAGCCAAAACCCTCACAGCCAAGTTAATTGCAAAGATTGTCGATGTCGATTTCTCAAGAATCCAGTTTACGCCTGATTTAATGCCATCGGATATATTGGGCACTTCTGTTTTTAACGTAAAAACCTCAGAATTTGAATTTAAGAGCGGGCCCATTTTTGCCAATATTGTTCTTATTGATGAGATTAACCGTGCCCCTGCAAAGACCCAGGCAGCACTTTTTGAGGTGATGGAAGAGCGGCAGGTGTCTATCGATGGCCAAAGATTTGCCATGAATCCGCCGTTTATTACCATAGCCACCCAAAATCCCATTGATCAGGAAGGTACCTACAGGCTTCCTGAAGCACAACTGGATCGTTTTTTATTTAAAATATCCGTGGGTTATCCTTCTTTGGAAGAAGAAATCCTTATCATCGAAGGAGAGCATGGGCGGAAAGAAGACCCGGTTGCCAGTATAAAAACCATATTAAGCGGGGAAGAAATAGCAGATTACAGGCAGAAGGTGGCAGAGCTTCATGTCGAGCGTAACCTGATGAAGTATATCGCTGAAATTGTGCATGAAACCAGGCAGAACAAATCGCTTTACCTGGGTGCCTCCCCCAGGGCCTCGTTGGGGATTTTAGGGGCTTCCAAAGCACTTGCGGCGATCAGGGGCCGCGATTTTGTTGTTCCTGAGGATATCAAGGAAGTTACTTTTCCGGTCCTGGGCCATAGGTTATTACTCACTCCCGAAAAGGAAATGGAAGGCCTTGGCACCGCTCAGGTCATTGACCGGATAATTGATAAAATTGAGGTACCCAGGTAGGTGAAAATTGTAAGGGCGCTATATCTCAAAAACCGGCTTTTTGCGGTAATTGCCGCGGTCATTTTGCTGTTCGTTGTAAGCTTTGAGCTGACGGTATTGCTGCCTGTGGCTAAACTTTTTTTGATGGTGCTGCTGGCCATCCTTTTGGTGGATGGCCTGCTTTTGTTCCGTGTGCAAAAGGGGATTTATGCCCGTAGAATTTGTCCTGACAAACTTTCTAACGGGGATGAAAACGAATTGCAGATATATCTCGAGAACTATTATAATTTCCGGATACACTTGTCAGTGATTGATGAACTCCCCCCACAGTTCCAAAAGCGCGACCTGCATTTTGATCTAACCATAAAAGGCAGGGCAACCAAAATTCTGAATTACCATGTAAGACCTGTTAAAAGGGGAGAGTATGTGTTTGGGGCGGTGAATGTATTTGTATCCAGTGACCTTGGACTGATCAGCAGGAGATTTAAATTTTCACAGGATAAAATGGTGCCTGTTTATCCTTCATTTATACAAATGATGAAATATGAGTTACTGGCGATTTCAAATCATCTGAAAGAGTTTGGAATCAAAAAAATCAGGAGGGTAGGGCACAGCATGGAGTTCGAGCACATCAAAGAATATGTGGTTGGAGATGATTACCGGACTGTAAACTGGAAGGCTACCGCGAGGCGCGGTACGCTGATGGTAAACAATTACCAGGATGAAAAATCACAGCAGGTCTTTTGCCTTATTGACAAGGGAAGGGTAATGAAAATGCCTTTTGAGGGTATGACCCTGCTCGACTATGCCATTAACGCCTCACTGGCCATGGCCAATATAGCCATTAAAAAAGACGACAAAGCCGGCCTGATCACTTTCCAGCATAAAATCAACGCCATAGTGCCGGCCAGTAAGCGGGGAGCGCAGATGTATCATATCATGGAAACCCTTTACAATCAGAAAACCGGCTATCAGGAGTCTGATTATTCGGTTTTATATAACACTGTCAAATACAAAATTACGCATAGAAGCCTGTTGATACTTTTTACCAACTTTGAAACCGTATCGTCCATGGAGCGTCAAATGCCTTACTTAAAAAAACTGGCACGTGAACACTTACTCGTGGTGATCTTTTTTGAAAATACCACACTCACATCTCTTACAGGGATCAGGCCAGGAAACATCGAGGAAGTTTACAAAAAAACCATCGCTGAAAAATTTGTATTTGATAAAAAGTTGATAGTAAAAGAGTTAAAGGCCCATGGTATCCAGACCGTATTGACTGCCCCGGAAAACCTTACTGTCAATACTATTAACAAGTATCTGGAATTGAAGGCACGAGGACTTATTTAATGGCCCTTGGAATTATAGTATGGCGTTGTGCCTTCGTGGTGAAAAGAGGTGAACCACAAAAACACCAAGGCACAAAGAGACACAAAGCGTTTTGTCACAAACGTCGGGGAACAGCAATGTCTCGTTAGTGCCACTCGACACTATCCCTATTTCAGAAATTTGCACTATCTTGAGGTTTACACTATCTTGGTATTATGATTGGTTATGCCGAACCAGCACGCTTATATTCAATTAAAAACAATCAATACCCTGAATGATGAAAAACCTTTGTCCGATCATCCTGTATATATCTCTTGTTATTGTCGGTATTAGCTGTAAAGATGCTGGTCATGAGGTAGCTGACCTGGTGATCAAAAACGGAAATATTTATACAGTCAATAGCGCCAGCCCAAAAGCCGGGGCAGTCGCTGTTACAGGAGGAGTTATAGTAGATGTGGGAGCTAACGAAACGATAGATCGCTGGATTGGAAAGGATACAGAAGTGATAGATTTGCAGGGAAAAACCATGACTCCCGGTTTAATCGAAGGGCACGGTCATTTTTTAGGCATGGGCCAGGCAAAACTGAATCTTGAGTTACTGGATGTGACCAGCTATGAACAACTGGCGGAAAGAGTAGCCGAGGCGGTGGAGGAGGCTTCTCCGGGCGAGTGGATCCTGGGAAGGGGTTGGCATCAAAGTAAGTGGGACAGTATTTCCGGTACTGTGGTTAAAGGGTTTCAGACACATGAAATGTTAAGTGCCGTTTCGCCTGATAATCCTGTTTTTTTGAGACATGCCAGCGGTCATGCGGGATTTGCGAATGCCAAAGCGATGGAAATTGCCGGCGTCGGGCTGTTGGCAAAAGAAAGTTTATCAAAAGAAGATACCCATGGCGGGGAAATAATCAGGGACGAACAGGGAAATCCCACTGGCATATTTAATGAAACAGCGATGGGTCTGATTGGCAAACATATTCCCGACGCTGACGTGGGCAAGGACCGAAGGGCTATGGAACTGGCCATACAGGAATGCCTTGAAAATGGCATTACGAGTTTTCAGGACGCCGGTGCCGGCAGAAACCAAATAAAACTTGCCAGGGATTTCCTGGATGAAGGCAAGCTAAGGGTACGACTTTGGATGATGGTTTCGAGCAGGGATACTACCTTATTAAATGAATGGTATGCCAGAGGGCCGGAAATAGGTCTCGGCGACAATTTTCTGACCATCCGCGCTATAAAGATACATGCTGATGGCGCCCTTGGATCACGTGGTGCCTGGTTGCTGGCCGAGTATGCGGACCGGTCTGGTCATTTCGGTCATGAAACCACACCCATGCAATTTGTGTATGAAGTGGCAAAAAAAGGTTTGAAACATGGATTTCAGGTATGCACTCATGCTATTGGTGACCGCACCAACCGTGAGGTGCTGGATATGTATGAAAAGGCTTTCAAAGAAAATCCGGAGGCCGCCAGGGATGCGCGCTACAGGATAGAGCATGCCCAGCATTTGCATCCGGCTGATATACCTCGTTTTGGCGAGCTAGGTGTCATTCCGGCCATGCAGGCCATACACATGTCTTCGGATCGCCCCTGGGCCATTGACAGATTGGGCGAAAAGCGAATCATCGATGGTGCATATGTCTGGCAAAAATTACTGCAATCGGGGGCGGTTATTGTCAACGGTACCGATGTACCGGTAGAGCCCATCGATCCCATTGCCTCGTTTTATGCCAGTATCAGCAGAAAAACCTTAAAAGGTGAGCCCGAGGAAGGATACGAGCCCGATCAGAAAATGACCAGGGCACAGGCCCTGAAATCCTACACGTTGGATGCGGCTTATGGTGCCTTTGAGGAAAATATAAAAGGATCTGTTGAGCCTGGAAAAGTGGCAGATTTTACCGTTTATTCCCAGGATCTGATGCAGGTGCCGGAAAATGAAGTGCTGGAAACCAGGATCGACATGACGATTGTCAATGGAAAAATCGAATATATACGGGATTAAAATAGCATTATTTGTAGATGGTGTTGTAGATTAATTCCACAATCTGCGCCCCCAATCCCCACCGGAGCGGCCGATTTCATATTACGGATTTTGACGGATAACTAAAAAATCTTCAAAATTAGGCTTTAATCGTACATTTTGTGTTTTTCTGGTTTTTTGGCACATTATTTACAAATACTAAAATGAATTAAAAGCAACAATTGGAGATTATTATGAAAAAGTTTCTTATTATCTTGTTAATTGGTGTCGGTACATTTGCCTGTAACACCAAAGAATTGGAGCAAAAGATTGCTACTTTGACTGAGGAAAATCAGAAGCTGTTGGCAGAAACCGGTAACAAAGATGCGTCTATCGCTTCATTCATGGATTCTTTCACTGAGATAGAGAAGAATCTGGCTGAAATCAGAGCGAGAGAAAATAATATCGCGATCACTAATAGTGACAATAAGTTGACTGAAGAAGATATCAAAGCAAAAATTGCAGAAGATATTGCGGCAATTAATGAATTGATGGCTCAAAATAAAGAGACTATTGCTTCACTCGACAAGCAATTAAAAAGATCATATGGCAGTAATGCCAGGGTCAAAAAGGCCATGGAAACGCTGAAAGAAGAACTGACAGTACAAATTGAGGAAAAAGATCAGCAAATAGCATTGCTTAAAAAAGATCTGGAAGAGATGAATTTTACTGTAGCTGAATTAAATGCTACAATTGACACGCTTTCTATAGAAAATGCCAATCAGGCACAAATTATCGGAGACAAAGTGATTGAGCTTAACACTGCGTACTACACTGTAAGCACCAGAAAAGAACTGGTTAGCGAAAATGTAGTAAGTAAGGAAGGTGGTTTTCTGGGTATTGGTAAGATTAATTCTTTAAAAGCTGACTTCAATAAAGATGTTTTTAGCAAAATTGACATCACTGAAGTTAAATCTTTCCCGATAAACGGTAAAAAAGTGGAGTTGGTAACCAACCATCCTGAAGACTCTTACACTTTCGAAAAAGTCGATGATAAAAACGTAGAAAGCCTAGTAATACTGGATCCTGAGAAGTTTTGGAATTCTTCAAAGTATCTGGTAGTAATGGTGGATTAACCCCAATCTCCATCCATATATAGATTCTCACCACGAGAATCCACCAGAAGCCAGTTTTCACCTGCTGGCTTCTTCTTTTTTTACTTTTTCTATAATTAATTCACAACCTGGCACCAGCGTAGTGTGGCTGTCGCACAACTTAAGCATGTGGCGGTCATACTGTTTTGAAGATAGGTTCGGGACCTTTGGCCGTACTGGTGTCAATGGATTTTCGGTAAGCCCTCGACACAATCAGCTTTTTGAAAAAATACTTTTCTTCAACTAACTGCAGGTTTTGATCCTGGAAGAAATGATCGAACTCAGGCAGTCTGTTGGCCTCTAAATTAGTTGTAATCTTAAAAAAAGTGAACATTATTTTTACAAGCAGGTTTTGCCACCAATAATGTGCTTGTCCTTTTTGTAACTGAAAGTCTGTGAATAACCATAGCCCCGTTGTATTGAGGCGATCAAACAGGAGGTTGATCAAAACCCCGAGCCTGTCTTCCATAAATTGATCCAGAAAAAAATTAGTGATAACGACATCAAATTTTTCTACTGCCGGTAATTTTGATTCATCCCCTTCTATAAAGCTAACCCGGCGGATCATACTTTGCTCAAGCCTTCTCCGGGCAAATGCCATCATTTTGCTGGATTTTTCAAGATAAACCACGTGGGCCTGCCGATCGCCTTCCAATATGGCTGGCAGGATCTGACCAGTGCCACCCCCAATCAGAAGTATTTTGGCACCCTGGGGTAAAAAATCGAGGCAATGAGATTTGGCCTGTAAGAGCGATTTCCCAAAAATTATTCTGGCCAGAAAATCGTAATAGGGAGCCAGGCGGTCGTATCTGTTTTTGATCACAGACTAATGACCAGGATGGGGTAAAGGAATATGGCATCACCATAAATCCGGTAACGTTCCTTTTTGCTGAAGTACTCCTTTTTAAACGTGATGATTCCCAAAGTAATGCTCATGGTCAGAATCACCATCTGATACAGAATACTATGCAGATTGGAAGAGGAGATAAATGAGTAAATGGGATAAACACCGGATAGGATTAGAAGTGTCCAAATGATGATGAGTGTAAGTTTCGGTCCGGCAAACTGCACAAAAGAGGTATGGCCATCTTTTTTATCGATATTTTCTTCTATCAGTGCAAATAACAACAGGTTAATCAACGCTAGTCCCAGATACTGACCATATAAAATCCACAAATCGGTACTGATGGCACCTTTATAAATACTTAGCGGCACAAGGAATATCCCCGAAACATAGATGATCGCCACTAAAAATTCTTTATGTAAAGAAGGCCTTATTCCAATCAATTTCAGCACCAGGAAATGTGAAAGGATTACCACCAGCAAGATAGCTCCCCAGAAAACGGTCTTTCCCGGTAAAAAAGCGAGTGATACCAAACCGATGGATGAGGCGATAATAAATAAATAAACCAGGGGTTTAAAATATTTTTTGTGATAAAAGTGGCGTAATGAGTGAGGTTTATGTTTAATATGGTAGGCATCCATTAAATGATCTGCGGTATAAATCAGCCAAACGCAGATGGCGAGTGTGAATAATGGAGCAATTTCAATCCTGACACCGACGTAGTTAGCAATGAATATAGCGCTAATACAGGCACCTATTACAACATCTACACTTAAAATCCTTAAATAACGGTATATCTTAACCAGGATCTCCAAAATTTGAGTAGCTTTTAGATTTTTTGGGAGTTAAAAAAAGCTCATTAACCTTAATGAGCCTTAATACATATAACGAAATTTTTTGTTAATTGTTGGAAAGTGCTTCCGCACCACCTACAATTTCAAGGATTTCCTTGGTGATGGCAGCCTGCCTGGTCCGGTTATAGGTAAGCCTTAATTCTTTTAATAATTCACTGGCATTTTCGGTGGCTTTGTCCATAGCAGTCATTCTGGCTCCCTGTTCCGAAGCATTGGATTCCAACAAGGCTTTGTAAAACCCTACCTTTAAAGATTTGGGAATCAACTCTTTGATGATGGTTTCCTTAGTGGGCTCAAAAATATAGTCAATATTGGATGTATCTGTATCTGTTTCGTTTTCTGTTGGGGTCACGGGCAAAAACTGCTCTTTGCGCAAAATTTGGGTGGCTACGTTTTTGAATTCATTGTAAATGATTTCCACTACATCAAATTCTCCACTTTTAAAACCATCCATAGCAAATTCTGCCGCTTTTCTGGCATCGTCAAAATTCAAATCACCAAAAAGCCCTGCATAATCGTCGATCAGGTGATATTTTCTTTTCTTAAAGTAATCGTAAGCCTTTTTCCCAATAGGTAATATATAAACGTTATCGTTACCTTTCTGCTCCTGATATTTTTCCTCTATTAGCGATAAAGTTCCTTTAAATACAGTGCTGTTAAAAGCCCCGCATAACCCCCGGTCTGATGAAACTACCACCAGCAACACTTTCTCCTTCGGTTTTTGCGCTGCGTATATATTGATCAGATCATCTTCCACCCCTGAAGATACATTGGACAGAATTACAGATAATTTGTTGGCATAAGGCCGCATTTGAATGATCCTGTCCTGGGCCCTGCGCAGCTTCGCCGCTGCCACCATTTTCATGGCTTTGGTAATCTGCTGGGTAGAGATTACCGACATAATCCGGTTTTTAACTTCTTTTAGATTCGCCATTTTTTGTAATCAGAATAGCTGATTCTTTCAATTACCCGATAGATTTAACTTTCATATTTTTTGGAAAGGTCCAATGCTACCTTTTTAAGCGTTTCGGTTACATTGTCATCCAGCTTACCACTCCTCAAGGTCTCCAGTGTGTCGTTATATTGTGCTTCCAGTAATCCCAGGTATTCACTTTCAAATTCTTTTACCCTGTTGATAGGCACGTTGTCCATCAGTCCGGTAGTGGACACATAGATGATAGCTACCTGGTTTTCAACCGGAACGGGGCTGTACTGTCCCTGCTTCAATATTTCAAGGTTTCGCCTTCCCCTTTCAATCGTCAACTTGGTGGCTGCGTCGAGGTCGGAGCCGAATTTGGCAAAAGCTTCCAGTTCCCTGAATTGCGCCTGATCGAGCTTCAGGGTACCGGCTACTTTTTTCATCGGTTTGATCTGCGCTGAACCACCCACTCTCGATACGGAAATACCCACGTTAATGGCAGGTCTGACTCCGGCATTAAAAAGGTTGGTTTCCAGGAATATCTGACCATCTGTAATCGATATAACGTTGGTGGGGATATAGGCAGAGACGTCACCGGCCTGTGTTTCTATGATAGGCAGGGCTGTCAGTGAACCACCACCTTTTACCAGATGTCTGATCGAATCGGGCAGGTCATTCATGGCTTGGGCAATGTCATTACTTTCATTGATTTTTGCGGCCCTTTCCAGCAATCTCGAGTGCAGATAAAATACGTCGCCAGGATAAGCTTCACGCCCCGGAGGTCTTCTCAGTAACAATGAAACCTCCCTGTACGCCACTGCCTGTTTCGAGAGATCGTCATAAACGACAAGGGCAGGACGACCGGTGTCCCTGAAATACTCCCCTATGGCGGCACCGGTAAATGGTGCAAAGAATTGCATGGGGGCAGGATCGGAAGCACTAGCAGCAACTACAATGGTGTAGTCCATAGCACCCCCTTTTTCCAGGGCAGAAACCACATTGGCTACCGTAGAGGCTTTTTGACCGATGGCCACATATATACAAAATACGGGCTCACCTTTCTCATAGAACTCTTTCTGGTTAATAATGGTGTCTATCGCCACCGCACTTTTTCCGGTTTGTCTGTCACCGATGATAAGCTCTCTTTGTCCCCGTCCGATAGGAATCATGGAATCTATGGCTTTGATACCTGTTTGTAGTGGTTCGTTAACCGGACGCCTGTAGATTACCCCGGGGGCTTTTCTCTCTAATGGCATATCGTAAAGTTCTCCTTCGAAAGGCCCTTTACCGTCAATGGGATTACCCAAGGTATCCACTACCCGCCCCACTAAACCGTCCCCCACTTTAATGGAAGCAATCTGTTTGGTTCTCTTGACTGTATCCCCTTCTTTGATCTCCTGAGAATCCCCTAACAATACTGCACCCACATTGTCCTCTTCAAGATTTAGTACAAGTGCTTTAAGCCCATTTTCAAACGCCAATAATTCACCTGATTGCGCTTGTGAAAGTCCGTAGATCCTTGCCACACCATCGCCCACCTGCAGTACCGTACCTACTTCCTCCAGCTCAGCCTCTGTTCTGTAATTTGATAACTGTTCCCTCAATATTGCTGAAACTTCATCGGGTCTTACTTCTGCCATTATATTTTAATTTTAATTTGCAATAACGTCATAAGCCTGCTTTGTTGTCAAAGGGCTGTTACCTGTTGATTGCGTTGAAATTTTAATTTTAACTCTTTTAACTTCCCTGATAAGCTGTCATCTACCTGTCTGTCACTGAATTTCAGCACAAATCCACCCAAAATCTCTTTATCTACCTTTTCCTCCAACTCTACTTTTTTACCGGTCATATTTCTTACTACTGTGATAAATTCCTTTCTCAGGTCTTCGGTAAGCGGGAAAGTGGTAGTAACTTCAGCGGTTTCTATTCCTTTGTAAATATTGTATTGAAATAAAAATTGCCTGCATATGGAAGGTAAATAACTTTCCCGCTGCTTTTGTATAATCAACCTGAATATAGACATACTTACTTGATGAAACTTTTTCGAGAAAATCTCATCCAATATCTTCAGTTTCTTATGTGGATTGATAATGGGATTTTTTAGCATAAGGTAAAAATCCCTGCTTTGACGGCAAATATTGTCAAATGTTCGCATGTCGCTGTGCACCTCCTCGACTACTCCTTGCTCAATAGACAAGTCCAGTAATGATTTGGCATATCTTGAAGCAACTTTAAAATCAGACATTGACTTTCTTACTTAGTTATTATTTAAATCTTTGATAAACTCATTGACCAATGACTTTTGAGTATTATCATCTTCCAGATTTTTTCTTAACAGTTTTTCAGCTATTTGAATAGAAAGTACCGCTACTTCACTTTTAATCTCGCTAAGAGCGGCTTTCTTTTCGTTATTGATGGCGTTTTTGGCATCTTCCAGCATTTTGGCACTGATTTTTCCTGCCTCTTCCCTGGCTTCGTCCTTCATCTTGTTAGCTGCTGCCGTGGCATCCTTCAATATTTTGTCTCTTTCCAGCCTTGCCTGGTCCAACAGCTTTTCATTTTCTGCTTTAAGCTCAGCCATTTCCTGCTTCGCTTTTTCCGCGGCGTTCAGGGCATCTTCGATAGAGTCCTCCCTTTCTTTCAATGCGTTTAAAATAGGTTTCCAGGCATATTTTCCCAGAATAAAGACTACTGCCAGAAAGGTGACAGTCTGCCAGAAGATCAACCCAAAACCCGGTGTAATTAATTCCATGTATAAAATTTAGTTTTCAGTATCAATCATTGTAACCTGTAGGTTATACAAACCACAACCTAATGTCGTGGTTTGTATGAAATGCTTCTCAATTGCTATTAAGCAGCTTTTAAAGATATCAGCAACGCAATTACAGCACCGAAAAGGGCAATTACCTCAATGAGGGCTGCAATAACCAGCATGGCAGTTTGGATTTTTCCGGAGGCTTCCGGTTGTCTTGCCATAGCTTCCATGGCAGAACCACCGATTTTGCCGATACCGATTCCGGCGCCTATCGCAGCCAGACCAGCACCTAAGGCCGCCCCGGCCCAAGCAATACTGATGTCCAACAATAGTGTACTTAACATGATTTGAAATATTTACAAATTAAACATACAAGGTTTCATACTTAACTTAATGATGCTCCTCCACCGCCATGCCAATATACATCGACGAAAATAGTGTAAAGACATAGGCCTGTATGGTAGCTACCAGAATTTCTATCATATTGATAAAGGTGACTACCAGGGTACTGGCAAATCCAACAATCACACTATGAAAGATAAATGCAAGGGCTATCAGGCTCAGTATTACTATATGGCCTGCGGTGATAGCCACAAACAAACGAAGCATCAGTGAAAATGGTTTTGAAAATATACCAATGATCTCCACAGGGATGATGATCGGTTTTAGTGCTAACGGCACGCCGGGAGGGTTAAAAATATGCCCCCAATAATTTTTGTTAGCACTAAACAGCGTGGCTATTAAAGTAAAAACAGCCAATACCATAGTAACTGCTATATTTCCGGTTAAATTAGCTGCCCCGGGCAATAGTCCGAGAATGTTCCCAATCCAGATAAAAAAGAATAAAGTCAAAAGGTAAGGTAAATAGCGCTCGTATTTTGGGCCGATATTCGGCTTGACAATTTCATCCCTTACATAAATAATGATGGGTTCAAAGAATGACTGTATTCCTTTGGGAGCCTTGCCTTGATTTTTTTGATAACCTTTAGCTACCGAGAGGAATATAAATATCATGATTAAAGAGCCCATTAACAGGGCAGCCACATTTTTTGTAATCGAAAAATCATAAAACTCATGGCCATCTTCCGCGACCAGGTGCCCATGATCCAGTCTGTAGCCCTCATAACTGCTTTCACCATGATGAAAGTGAGCAGACGAAAATATTTTTAACCCGTTTTCACCGGAATAAATGATCACCGGTAAAGGCAAAGTAACATGTGTATCCCCGATGTCAAAAAAGTGCCATTCATAGGCATCTGTTACGTGATGCATAATCATATCACCCGGGTTGAATTCTTCGCCTGTATCATCGCTGGCAAAAGTAAAACCAAAAGGGGTAAAGCTAAACAGAGTTGTTAATAAAATACTGGTTATCAATGCGTTGCGAAGGAAAAAACTTTTCTCTATATTCATATTCAACACTTACTACTTCAAATGAGGCCGCAAGTTACTTAATATGGAATAAATTTCAAACCCTAAGTAAAACAAATAAATTATCAAAAAATTGGTGACGAATACGTCACTGTTTTCGGGGTCATTTCTCAAAAAAATCCAGGCTGAAATAATGCATACAATTAACCTGATTACTACCGCGGCAAGATTGATAATCACCGCACTTTTCGGATCTTTATTTTTGATGGCAAGGCTGATCAGAAAATAGGTAAAAAGGAAAATGGCATAAAAAAAAGCCACCAGGAATTCTATGTCGTGATAAATGATGTGCGGATATAACTGATCAATCAAAAAAACAACCAGTGAAATAGTGAGTGTAAAGAGCGATAATCTCAGATAAGGGGGAGCTGCTTTAGCGGCATTCACTGTTTGGGTAATTTTTTAACAAGGTAGACCATGGAACCAAAAAATGACAGAAAAATAAATATTATTGTAAACCAGGGATTTTGCGTACCTGCCCACGCATCCAGCTTCTGACCTGCAAAAAAGCCTAACAGTAATGAAACCAGTAGCTGGAATCCCAGCCCTGAATATTTTGCATAGTTTTTTAACTGATTGGATTTTTTTTTACCTGGTTTTTGTTCAGTATCACTTTTTTCCGAAAAAGACATCAAAGAAATTTCCTCTTTTGACCGGAGTTTCCGCCGATATTTAAGTTTAAGGCAAACAATTCAAAAATGACAAATATTAAATAGATTATGAAATAATTGATGACAAATATTTTCAGGTTAGAAATGTTCATATAAACCGCATATCCAAGGATAATCATAGCAATCAGGAGCCTGATGGTGATGATTAGCAAATAATTGGTTCTAAACTTTTTCGGTGCCTTTTGCAGGGCGAGGTAAGTGAGCCCCGTGGTTGACAGTGACAGGAAGAAAAGGAAAAAAAATATTTCCCAGATATGCCTGTGCAGATAGTAATTAAAGGGAGAAATCCGAATGATACCAATCAACAGGGCGACAATACACGCATAAAAGGATAGTTGCCCTAAAGGTTTGGATTCTAAATTCAAATTATTTGCTCACTATAGAATTTTATCAAAATGGAAAGTTTCGGATTCGTCTTATAAACGCTTATTGAAATTTAAACGGTTCGGGCTTTTTCAGGTTCCTTAAATGATGGTTTAATATTGACTTCCCGCTGTTCGGGTTCCCGGCGGAAACTTTGTCCGTTTTCCATTTTACAACTGCCGTTAAACTGTGAGCCTGATTCGACAATCAGCTTGTTGGTAATTACGTCTCCCTGAATTACAGAGGTGTGCTTTAAAATCAGATTGTCTGCCACATTGACTTGTCCTGTAACAGATCCTTCGATTTCAGCATTTTGCGCCTTGATATTACCTATCACTACCGAAGATTTTCCTAAAACTATTTTCGACTTTGTTTTGATATTTCCCTCGACCTTTCCCTCTATTCTCAGGTTGCCGTGTGTTTCTATGTCACCATAAAGCACGGTTCCCTTTCCGATGGTGTTGCTGGAGCTTATGATCTCCGCTTCGACTTTTTTTTCTTCTTTGTTACTAAACATATTATTGTTTTTAGAATGAGACGAAATCTTCCGGATTAACGGGGTTCCCGTTGTACCATATTTCAAAATGCAAATGAGGGGCCGAACTAAGGTTTCCGGTATTTCCCATGATAGATATTATTTCACCTGCTGTAACAAAATTACCAACTTTTTTCAATAATGCCGAATTATGTTTATAGATCGAAATAAGATTGCTGCTATGTTGTATGGCAATCACATAGCCATCGTCTAAGTTATTATCTGCTAATATGACTGTTCCGTCTGCAATCGCCTTCACCGGTTCATTTTTTTTAGCGACAATGTCCGTACCAAAATGATCTTCTTTGGCGTTGTATGGAGATGAAATGACCCCGCCTTCAACAGGATGAAAAAAAAACATCTCCTGCAATTCAATATCGCGGGTAGTACTGGTGCCAATCAAATCGAGTCCTGAGGCCTCAAATTCCTTTCGGAACTGAGAATCTGCCGGGGCTATCTGACTCAGATCAATTTCTTTATTTAAATCGTTAAACGATATATCACCTTTTGAACTGTCCCTTTGAATGACCGGTACCACCGTCTCACCTCTTACCATACGTTGTATGTTTTGGATCAACAATTCTTTTTTGTCAACCTGATCGGACAATGAGTCTACTTTTTGAGACAACAAAAATAGTTTTTTGTTCATCTCCATTTCTGTGTGCCTTGGATCGAGCCATTGCGATAAAATGGTACTTACCAGGTACAAACCGATAATCATAAAAATTATAAAAACAGAAAAAATAAAAACTATTACCTTAGCGTATGTAAAGCTGAAAGTAGATTTCTCTGCGAAGTTTTCTTCGTTTCGTATGATTAGCAAATATCTGTTAGACAGCCAGTTAGATAATGTTTTTTTGGGAGCCAAGATCGCAGTATTGTTGATTAGAGGGCAAAAATATATAATAATTTAGCGATTAGATTAAAAATTATCGTATTATTTTGCAATTTTTGACGTTTGAAAAGAGTAAAAAAGTTAATTAGCTTGGATCGCTCAAATCATCATTTATTTATATTGGTGCTGGGGTTAATAGTGATAGTTGCCGGATGTTCAGCAGAAAAAAACAATGCCATAAGCAAAACCTATCATAATGTTACTGCCCGTTTTAACCCTTACTTTATTGCCAACGAACATCTTAAAAAGGTTGAAGCAACGCTTAAAGAGCAGCATCAGAACAATTATAATAAGGTACTGAAAATTTATCCTGTTATTGATTCGGCTACTATAGAAGGGTTAAAACCCCAATTGGAAGATGCCATCAAAAAAAGTTCCAAAGCCATTGATTGGCATAAAAACAGCAACATGGTGGAGCCCAGCTACATACTTTTAGGCAGGAGTCTCTATTATCTGGGGGAATTTGAAAAGTCTGTTACTGCCTACAAGATTGTCAACAAAAATACCGCTAAAGCAAAGGATCAAAAATCCCGGGATGTACGGCACGAGGCCCTCATTCACCTGATGCGCACCTACATCGACTACAATGAGGACGATAATGCGATCGCTGTATCGGACTTTTTGCGGAAAGAGCGATTGAGTAAGAAAAACAAAAAAAAGCTTTACCTGAACAGGGCTTACCTGCACCAGAAGAGAAATGATCTGGACAGCCTTGTGAGTAATTTGGTCAAGGCTGCACCATTAATGAAAAAATCGGAGGGGCGGGCTAAAATATACTTTATTATCGGGCAGGTGTATCAGTCTCTTGGTTTTGATGCGCAAGCCTATGATTATTATACAAGATGTATTAAAAGTAGTCCCGATTACGAATTATTTTTCTATGCAGGGTTAAAACGGGCACAGGTTTTCGAATTGTCGAAAACGACAG
This sequence comes from Cytophagales bacterium, assembly GCA_022360015.1. Taxonomy (GTDB): domain Bacteria; phylum Bacteroidota; class Bacteroidia; order Cytophagales; family Cyclobacteriaceae; genus Agaribacillus. The sequence continues at coordinate 255,691 of JAKSDQ010000071.1, read as the reverse complement.
ACCTCAAAAAGATCAGGAAGTTTTATCAAAAACTTCTTAAAGACTCGAAAAACAAGGAATTTGAAGATAAAATATATTACGATATGGCAGAATTTGAGATAAAACGGGAAAATCTCGATCAGGCCATAGCATACTACAAGGCTTCAGTAGCCGCCAGCGTCAGCAACAACCGGCAAAAGGGTTATTCATACTGGCGGTTAGGCCAGATTAATTATGAAAGGTTGAAAAATTTTGAACTGGCAAAATTGTATTACGATAGTACAGTTCAGGTAATGCCCAAAGATGAGGAAAGTTATAAATCAATTGAGGAAAGGCAAAAAGTGCTGGAGGACTTTGTGAAGCAACTCAATACCATTCAGGTGCAGGATAGCCTCCTGGCCCTGGCAGCTATGGATTCCCTTTCTTTAAGGGGCTACCTTGATGAGATAATCCTGGAAGAGGAGCAGCAGGAGGTACTCAGAAAGGCTGAAGAAGAAGCTAGAAAAAAGCGCAATAGTACCCGGAGCTTTGGTGCGGATTTCGGGCAAAGAAACAATGCTTTTACCAGGGGCGACAATGAAGAAGGGGATAGCGGGAGTTGGTATTTTTACAATAATTCGGCCCGTAGCATAGGCCAGAACGAGTTCCGCAGAAGGTGGGGAACGAGGACGCTCGAAGATAACTGGCGAAGGGTCAATAAGGAGACAGTACTGGAAGCATCGCGAGACCCTTTGGCCCGGGGTGAGGTTGCCGGTTCGGAAGAACAACCCGAGGAGGTCGACCAGGCTGCCGCACGGGCAGCAAGAAAAAATGAGCTGTATGGCACTATTCCATTTTCCGAAGTGGCACAGGCCAGGGCTAATCAAATGCTCGAGGAAGCCTTTTATAACCTGGGTAATATTTACAATTTTAATTTGCTGGAAAAAATAAATGCCCTGCATACATTTGATACACTTTTAACGAGGTATCCGGCCTCTGAATATAAACCGGAAGTGTTATATCAGATGTATCTCATTAACAAAGGCATAGAAGGTGGTAATTTTGAGGAATATAAAACCAGAATTCTGGAGGAGTTCCCCAATTCCATATATGCCAGAATACTGATTAACCCTAACTATCAGGAAGAAAGCAAGCAGGCCAGCGAAAGATTGAAAAAAGTGTATCAGGAGGCTTACAGATACTACGAAATGGGTGAGTATGACACGACTCATCAAATTATTAACAGTGCCCTGGCAGGTATTGAGGAAAATGATTTTACCGATAATTTAAGGTTTCTGGAAATTCTGGTTATCGGAAAAACAGATGGCGTTTACAGGTATCAATCGGCCCTGTCGCAGTTTCCGAAAAAATACCCGGAAAGTGATTTAAACCAATATGCGGAAGAATTGCTGGCGTCTTCACGCAGTTTGTTGAAAGAAGTGCAAACCTCCAAAGCTGTCAAGTTCATTCAGGATTTTGATCAAAACCATTCCTTTGTGCTGGTATATAATTTTGAAGCTTATGGTGAAGATGAACTGCCTTCCAGGATTGAAAATTTTATCAAGGAGCATTTTCCGGAACAGAACCTGAAATTTGCCCAGTTAATATTGACAGGCTCCCAATCAATGATTGTAGTAAATCAATTTAATACCCGGTCTGAGGCTTTAACGTTTTTTAACTTATTTAACAGTGAGAATACGCCACTTCAAGGTTTAAATACACTGGATTTTAGTAATTTTGTGATTACAAAAGATAATTTCGACATCTTCTATCAAACCAAAGATATCGATAACTATTTATCGTTTTTTGAAAAACATTACAACTAGATAATGGCAGAAAAGAAGAAAAAGTCAAAAAAAACTACCTCAAAAAACATCTACCGGAAAATTATCAAAGGGCTTTGGATTGCATTTGCCATAGGCCTGTTGATGGTCCCGGTTTATGTATTTACCGTTAAAATCAACCTGTTCAATCTATACGGCGGCATGCCTAGCCTGAAAGAACTGGATAATCCTGAGGATGAACTATCTTCAGAACTATATTCTGCTGACGGTATTTTGCTGGGTAAGTATTTCAGGCCGAACAGCAACCGTACCCCGGTCGATTATAAAGATCTTTCCGAGGCTATGAAAGAATCCTTGCTGGCAGCCGAAGATATCCGGTTCCATGATCATTCGGGAATCGACCTGAAATCAGTTCTCAGGGCGGCCAGTGGTGTTTTGACCTTCCGAAGGCTGGGAGGGGGCAGTACCTTGTCGCAACAGTTGGCTAAGAATTTATTCGATACCAGGGGCACCGAAGATCCCGATAAATATAAAGGCATACTGACCTCCAATGACCGCAGCAAACTGTCTCTGGGTATCATCAAAACCAAAGAGTGGATATTATCGGTGATCCTGGAATCCAAATATACCAAGGAAGAAATTATGGCCATGTACCTGAATACCATTCCTTTTGGCAATAACGCCTTCGGTATCAAAGTGGCGGCTAAAACTTATTTTAACACTACCCCGGACAGCCTTACCATCCCGCAGGCAGCGATCCTGGTAGGTTTGGCCAATGCCCCATCGAGGTTTAATCCAAGGAGACATCCGGAACGGGCCAGGGAAAAAAGGAACCGGATCATCAGGCAAATGGAAAAATACGAGTTCATCACCAAAGAAGAATCCGACTCACTGCAGGCCTCTGAACTGGTGCTGGATTTCAACGTAGATAACCAAAACGTAGGGCCTGCTCCCTATTTTAGGAAGGTAGCAGGGAATTTTTTGCGAAGATGGGCCCGGGAAAACAATCAGGATCTCTACGAAGGGGGATTGAAGATATACACTACGATCGACAGTAAGATGCAGGTATATGCAGAGGAAGCTGTCAATGAGCATATGAGCCAGTTGCAGGCGCATTTCAACAAGCACTGGGAAGGTCGCAACCCGTGGATTGATGAGAACTGGCAGGAAATCAAGGGATTTATCGAATCCCAGTCAATACTTACCGAACATTACAAAAAGCTGGTGGCACAATATGGAAAAAATGCAGATTCGGTCGATATCATGATGCATTTAAAAAGGCCCATGAAAGTATTTTCCTGGAAAGGGGAAATCGATACGTTGATGAGCCCTATGGATTCGTTAAAATACTACAAGCGATTTTTGAATACCGGATTTATGGCGATGGATCCACATTCAGGGCAAATAAAAGCATGGGTAGGTGGCATCAGTCATAAATACTTTAAATTGGATCATGTCAAACAAAGCTACCGACAGCCGGGTTCTACCTTTAAACCTTTTGTTTATGCAACAGCGATAGAATATGGTTATTCACCTTGTATGGAAGTGCCTAATGTACCTGTTACCTTTTCTGCGCCCGGTCAGATTCCGCCCACTTATACACCCAAGAACTCGACCCATGAATATGATGGACAAATCATGACAATCCGTGAGGCGATGGCGCGTTCTATTAATCAAATCACCGCTTTTCTTATGAAAAGGCTCAAACCAGAAAATGTAGCATCCAAAGCCAAAACGATGGGAATACAAAGTCCACTCGATCCGGTACCCGCTTTGTGTCTTGGTGTAAGTCCGGTTTCTGTCTATGAAATGGTGGGTGCCTACAGCACTTTTGCCAATGAAGGCATTTGGACCGAGCCGATTTTTATCACCCGTATTGAAGACAAAAACGGGAATATTTTATACAACCCCACCCCAACTACCGTACAGGCCCTGAGCGAAGAAAATGCCTATGTGATGTTGCATATGTTGATGGGGTCCACGCAGGTAGCAGGCGGTACCGGCTGGGGCCTTGGGCGTGACCTGATTTATGACAATGAAATCGGTGCCAAAACCGGAACGACACAAAATGCTTCGGATGGATGGTTTATGGGCGTGACCAAAGACCTCGTAGCCGGAGCCTGGGTAGGAGGAGATAATCAAAGTATCCATTTCCGTACCTGGGTCGATGGTCAGGGTGCCAGAACAGCCCTGCCTATTTACAAAAAGTTCATGACCAAGGTCTATGCTGACGAAGCGCTGGGTTATGAAAAAGGGCCTTTTGAAAAACCGTTAAAAAGGCTGCCGGTAGAATTGGATTGTAACAAATACAAAGGGTTAAATGTCGATCCTGCTGACAGTTTAAATGTGGGACAGGATACAATAGATGTATTTAAGGAAGAAGATATTTTTTAAAAAGCCTGTATTTTACGGCTTAAGAAACAAGTAAGTACCATTTCATTGTGAAGCCGTTCTTAAGTGCATCCGCTTAAGGTATTGGCTTTTTAATCATTCTGTCAGCTAAATTCTTTGCCGTTTTTGTTAACTTTGCGGAATAGTTTACTTTTCCGCTGTTAAAAAAAGCATAGCATCAACCCCTGTTTATGGAGCTGAATAAAAGGAATAAGGAGTCGTTGGCAAAATTGCCCGATCAACCGGGAATTTATAAGTTTTTTAACGCCGGAAATACGCTCATATATGTTGGGAAGGCCAAGAATATAAAAAAAAGGGTCAGTAGCTATTTTACCAAATCCCAGCTCGACAGGAAGACGGTGCGTATGGTTTCAGAAATTGCTGCGGTTGAGTATGCCATTGTTAATTCTGAGTTCGATGCCTTTTTGTTGGAAAACAACCTCATCAAAACCAATTTACCCAAATACAATATCCGGCTGAAAGATGACAAAACCTTTCCGTACCTGTGTGTAGCCAATGAGAGATTCCCCAGAATTTATTCAACCCGCAGAAAGATATCCGGAGCAGGCAAGTATTTTGGGCCCTATGCCAGTGTTAAAGCCATGAAAAGTGTCCTGGGATTAATCAGAAGTCTTTATACCATCCGTACCTGCAGTTTAAATTTATCGGAAGAAAATATACGGAAAGGAAAATACAAGATTTGTCTTGAGTATCATATCGGCAACTGCAAGGGGCCATGCGAAGGATTGCAGCATGAAGAAGCATATAACCAGGACATCAGCCAGGCCACCCATATTTTAAAGGGGAATCTCGGCCTTGTGAGAAATTATTTTAAAGAGCGAATGCAGGAAGCTGCACAGACAATGGCCTATGAGCGTGCACAATTGATGAAAGACAAACTCGATCTACTGGAGAAATTCCAGGCGAAATCCCTGGTTGTGAACCAAAAGCTGACTGACGTGGATGTCTTCACAATTATCAGCGATGATAAAACCGCCTATGTCAACTACCTGAAAATTATCCATGGCACTATCACGGTAACAGATACAGTGGAAATAAAGAAAAAACTTAATGAAACAGATGAAGATTTACTGGCGATGATCATTATAGACCAGCGGCACAAATACAAAAGCACTTCCTCTGAAATTTTTTGTAACCTGCCTTTGCAACTACCGCTTGAAGAAGTTACGGTTACCTTGCCTAAAATAGGAGATAAGAAAAAACTCATTGACCTCTCCATTAAAAATATCTTATTCTATAAGAAGGAAAAGCTCAACGAAACCCGGGAAAGTAAAAAACAATCGAACAAGGTATTGGAAATACTCAGGGAAGATTTACAACTGAAAGATATGCCTTTGCACATCGAGTGTTTTGATAACTCGAATATCCAGGGCACCAACCCGGTGGCTTCGATGGTGTGCTTTAAAAATGGCAAGCCCTCCAAGAAAGATTACAGAAAATATCATATAAAAACCGTTGCAGGCCCCGATGATTTTGCCTCTATGTATGAAATAAATCACCGCCGGTATAAAAGACTGCTTGAAGAGAGGGCGCCGTTGCCGGACCTGATAGTTATTGACGGTGGTAAAGGGCAATTAAATGCCGCCTGTAACGCCCTGAAGGATCTGGAATTGTATGGGGAAATTCCAATTATTGGCATCGCCAAGCGCCTCGAGGAGATTTACTACCCGGAGGACCCGTATCCTTTGCATATAGATAAAAAATCCCCTTCTTTAGGATTGCTGCAAAAAATCAGGGATGAAGCGCATCGTTTTGCCATCACGTTTCATAGGAATACCCGCAGCAAGAAAAGCCTGGTGAGCGAGTTACAGTCGATCGACGGTGTGGGGGAGAAGACAGTTGACAAACTGTTAACTGTTTTTAAATCAGTAAAAAAGATCAAGGAAGCACCTGTGGAGCTCCTGGCCGAGGCGGTTGGAGAGAAGAAGGCGGCTGTGGTTAAAGCTTATTTTCAGACCTCATGAACAGGTCAAAATCCGCGGTTGACAGGTTTGACCAAAAGAACAGGCCTTGAAGATCAGTATCATCATTCCGGCACGAAATGAAGAAAGGTTTATCCAAAAGCTGATCGGTTATCTCAACGGTCTTGAAACCGGTGGCTTTTCAAAGGAAATCATCGTGGTTGACGGAATGAGTACAGACCGAACTGTGCGTCTGGCCAAAGATGCCGGGGCCATCGTGTTGCAGCCAAAGCTTAAGGGCAGGTCCACCCAGCTAAACCTGGGTGCCGAGGCAGCTACCGGCGATATTTATTACTTTTTGCATGCCGATACCTTTCCCCCGGAAAGCCTTTTTTACGATTTGCAGGAAGCAATACAGGCAAATTTTGAGGCGGGATGTTACCAACTCTCTTTTGACAGCTCACATTGGTTTTTGAAACTCAATGCCTGGTTTTCCCGGTTTAACCTGAATGCTTTCCGGTATGGTGATCAGAGTTTATTTGTTACTAAAACGGCATTTGAACATATTGCAGGTTACGATCGTGAAATGAAAATCCTGGAAGACAATGAGGTGATTACCCGCCTTAAAAAATACGTCAGATTTAAACTAATAAACAAAGTGGTGGTAACCTCTTCCAGAAAATACATGGAACATGGCGTTTTCCGTCTGCAATTCAGCTATTACCTGATTTATATGCTATACAAGCTAGGTGGCTCCCAACATTTCCTTTTGAAGATTTACCGCTTTTTACTCGGTAAACCCTGGACCTTGTTACCGGTTGTTGCTTACTGCTTTGACCATTGTATCAGGACCGGATAGGTTGGATTACTATTTTTTGGATCGGTAAAGTGGGGGCACCTCGATAAAAAGATTCCCCCCCTGACTCCTACCATTGTTTATTCACTCCTCAGACTATCCACCGGACTTTGAGATGCAGCTCTGAAAGAGCGATAACCCACCGTAACACCGGCAATACATAATGTCGCTGCCAAGGTTAATACAAATATACCAACACCAGGTGTCACCCTTTCAGGCAATTCCATCAACAATGCAATACCTGCCAGGTGCGCCATCGGCGCAGCAATCACAAAGGAGATTAATATCAACACTAGGGATTCTCTGGTAAAAATCTTTAAAATACCGGATACGCTGGCACCCAAAACCTTCCGGATTCCGATTTCTTTGGTGCGTTGTATGGCCATGAAAGAAACCAATCCATATAAACCAAGACAACCAATAAATATGCCCAGCAGGGCGCCCATGCTAAGAAAGGTAAACATGGTATTCAGAAACCCATACCTTCGGTTTAATAATTCATCCATGAATGTATACTTGCAAAGGTAATCAGGAAACACTGATTTCCAGGCTTTTTCAATACCTGCCAGGGTTTCGGGTACATGATCAGTGGCAATTCTTATGGCAGCGCCTGCGAACTTTTCAGATTTATATTGCAAGGTAAACGGATCAATCTTGCTGCGCATCGGTTGGGTATAAAAATCTTTGATAACTCCCCGGATTCTCAGTTCGTGGCCATTTACCATATAAATCGCACCAATGGCCGCTTCCGGACTTTCTATTCCTAAAGTTTTTACCAGGGTTTGGTTAACCAACACCTCCGGAGATATTTGTAATTCATCAGGAGAAAAGTTCCGGCCTGCCATTAACTCCATGTTGAAAGTCTGAAGGTATGAGGCATCTCCATAGTTTATCGTCCCCCTATGTTTATTATCTTCTCCACCCTGACCATAAAATTCAACCCTGTCACCTCCGATAGGGGTGTCATAGGCAAATGTATAACTAAGGATCCCAGACACCCGCTGCAATTCATGACCAAATTTGGTATTTTGCAGGTCTTTGTTTTCTGCCTTCTCATTGGCCATTAAATAAGGCAGCAGCACAATCGCTTCTGAGTCAAAACCCATCGGGCGTTCTTTAAAATGATTAATTTGATTGATCATGATGATTGTTACCAGAATAAGTATTTGAGCCCCGATAAACTGCATCAATACAAGCCCCCTTCTTAATGATAAACCTTTTGATCTCCCAGAATTTTTTTGTGACTTTAACGCCCACACAGGCCGGTAGCCTGATAAAATGAAGGCAGGATAAAAACCGGCCAGGAGCGTAATGAATAACAGAATTCCAGCAATAAACAACAGTATCGATGGTTCTTGCAAAAAGTTAAACTGTAGAAAATCACCGTCAAAGTGGGCATTTAGCTTTAACATTCCCACCTTTGCCAGGGCCAATCCGGTTATCACAGCCATCAGGGTGATTAAGAAAGCCTCACTCATATGTTGTAAAATCAATTGAAAGCGATTGCTACCCAGCGTTTTTCTAATCCCCACTTCTTTGGCCCTGTTTAAAGACTGGGCCGTGGCCAGATTAACAAAGTTAATACAGGCGATGAGCGCAATCATGCTGGCAACGATTGCCAGAATTATCATTAGTGGTACCGGAAAATCATAGGTAAAGTTATTGTACTCGCCATTCCGGTCGTGATTGTCATTTAGTGCCATTAAAAAGAACTGTGTGTCCCTGGCGAAATCCTTTTCCAAATATTTGGCAATTATTTTATCAAATTGAGCATATATCCGGTCAGGTTGTGTATCTTCATTAAATACAACGTAGGTAGCCCCTGCTGTTACCGTTTTCCAGTTATCAATACTCTCCGGTAAAAAATCAGCAAGTGTCGGGAAGGAGATCAGGATGCTGTAGGGATGATCCGTATTTGTCGGGGGTGCTGCTACAATGCCCGTTACGGTGAGGGTTACCTTGTTTTCCAGCAGGAATGTATTCCCCAGGGCTTTGTCCATGCCACCAAGAAATTTCTTAGCAAATACATCTGTGACCACCACCGTATTAGGTGCGGTTAATGCCTGCGCCTGGTTACCAGCAATCCATTTAACATCAAAGACATCAAAGTATTCCTGATCGGCAAAGAAGGCATATTTATCCTCGTAAACATCATTTTCTTTGTTGATCTGGTACCTCCACAGGCAGTGCACGCCGGTGACAGCCTCCAGCCCCGTCACTTCCTCACGGATTGCGGCGGCTAAAGGAGAAAAATTAAAGCCATTGAAATGCCGCCCATCGGGATGTTTTTGATTGAGGTTTACCCTGTATATGCGATCAGCTTTACTGTGATAGTCGTCAAAAGAGGTTTCATATCTGGCAATCACAAAAATTACTATACAACTGGCAATGCCCAGAGACAATCCTGATACATTTATGACGGTATATGTCTTATTCTTTTTTAAATTCCGGATGCTTGAAATAAAGAAGCTTTGTAACATGGCAGTGGTATTTATGGTGAAATGAGGATAAAAATTCAGTTTTTTGGCTTTTCTAAAGGTCACTGGATTACAAAAGCGGATTACTTCCAGGATGTAGTGTATTTTTGCAGCGCTTATTCCTTTTTCTTTGAGCTGGCGGTAAAAGCTTTCAATCAGGTCTCCTTCTATTTCTTCCAGGAGTACATTGGGGCAATACCATCGTAAAAACCTGTTAGCCCAATGGGGAGGTTGATGTTTATGCTTGGAAGTCATCTTCAATTATCTTTGTTCTGCAATATCGAAATTTTATGTAGCCGGTTTCTGCGGGATCATTCCCCACAGGCGGTTACGCATCAACCTTACTTCATCCAAAGCTAATTTTCCGGCTGTTGTTATGACATAGATACGTTTACGTCTCCCGCCCCTTGCCTGCGTTGCACCTCCTAACATAGACTTTACAAATCCTTTCTCTTCCAGCCGGTACAAAGCGGTGTGCACCGCCGAAAGTGAAACTGATCGTCCGGTTTGGTTTCCTATGGCCTTAGCCACAGTTACTCCGTATGCATTGTCATACAGTATCCCGGTGATCAATAGCACCAGTTCTTCAAATTCTCCCAGATAAGTGCCTTTCATAATCATTTGCTATTATATACGTAAATGTAAAACAAATATTTCATGACCACAAAAAATTTTCAAAAAGAGATCTCACGCCCCATGAAAACCGTCTCGATCGTCCCAAATCTTCTTCCAAAACCAGCAAAATAACCAAAACTAACATCCTCACATATCCAATGCATCACCTTCACCTGACTCATCTGCCCTTTCACCTTCAACACATAAGCCTAAAAAATTAAACATAAATCTAAAAAATTAGTTGTTTATCTAAATATTTAGTTATATCTTTGCTCAAAACAAAAAGATAAACACTTGAAACAGTTAACCAAGGCAGAAGAAGCAGTGATGCAAATTCTGTGGAAAATTCAAAAAGGCTTTTTGGCCGACATCATGAAAGAAATGCCGGACCCCAAACCTGCCAACAGCACGGTTTCCACTTTTATCAAAATACTGGAGAGGAAAGGGTTCATAAGCCACCGTACCTATGGAAAAATTCATGAATATTTTCCACGGGTGAGCAAAGAACAATACACCAAGGATCACCTTAACGGGTTGCTGGAAAAGTATTTCTCCAATTCATACACAAAAATGGTTTCTTTTCTTTCAAAAAGTGAAGACCTGAGTATTCAGGAAATTGAGGAAATCATCACCATGCTACAAAATCAAATGAAAGAAAGAAAAAACAAACGTCATGAATGAGTTTAGTCTTTATTTGCTAAAATCTGCTATAGGATTGGCAGTTTTATATACATTTTACTGGGGCTTTCTGAGGCAGGAAACATTTTTTTCATTAAACAGATTTTACTTGCTGGCCTCTATGCTGCTCTCATTTGTTTTTCCCTGGCTTAATTGGTCATTTGGGGTGGAGGTTAAAGGATACTTGACAACCGCCTTACTGGCGCCCCTGACGATTGCAGCAAATCCGCCCGAGACAGATCACTCAGCCTTTGGCACTGTTGATATCGTACAAATGATGTATTTTGCCGGTGCCGGATTTTTTCTGGGCAGGTTTCTTTGGCAACTCATGCGTTTTGCCATTCAGTACTTCAAATCCCCAAAGACTTTGTGTAATGGATTCACCGTGGTTATCACTAAAACTATCAAATCCCCGGCTTCTTTTTTTGGCATCCTTTTTCTTTCTCAGGAGGATCTGAAGAGTAGACACCTCGACACCATCATTTCCCATGAAAGTTATCACCACTCGCAATTTCACTCGCTGGATATCATATTGGTGGAATTACTTGCTGTTGTTCAATGGTTCAATCCATTTGTCTGGCTATACAAAAATGCTTTACAGGCGCAGCACGAGTATGCGGCCGATAGGAATATGCTGAGACAAGGTGAGGATAAGTTGGCATATCAAAGCCTGCTCTTCGAAAAAAGCGTCGGAATTAAAGCAAATGAATTAATGAGCTATTTTAATAATTCACTTCTCAAAACACGGATGAAAATGATGAATAAGCAACAATCAGAGCTGCGGGCAAGCCTTAAATATCTTTTTGCTGTGCCTTTGTTTGTCCTACTGAGTGTGGGATTGTTTCCGGACCGCCCTGTTTTCGCCCAAGAAAACCCAGATGCGGATCATCAAATCGATGAAATGCCCAAGTATCCCGGAGGGGAGCAGGCCATGTATCATTTTATACAAAGAAATATCAAATATCCCAAATCAGCCAGGTTGGATCGGGCAGAAGGTAAGGTTTTTGTGAGTTTTTTAGTAGACAAAACCGGCAAGGTAACCAATATAGAGGCAGGGGAAAGTAACGACTTGCAAAAACTGCTGCAAGAAATTGTTGTGGTTGGTTATCTAGGGGAAAATGCTACCAGTGCTGATAATCCTACCGGGAATATGGAACCTATTATTACGGAAGTCAAATATGTAATAAGCCGATTAGCGCAATTCACCCCCGGTAAAAAGGCGGGAAAAAATGTAGCGGTAAGAATGACTATTCCGATCACATTTAAGCTGGATGGAGAATAATTCACTTTCCTCAATAATTCAGAAGGCCCTGTGGAAGCAAAGGTTAGATGTGCCTTGATTTTTACCACTTCGATCACTGTTTTGTCACCTGGGGCCTTTGCCCGGAATCATTTGATCCGGGTAAACAGCTTTAACATACATGTTTACACCAGCGGTTTAAACAATAGAAAGCCAGGGGAGCCGGTATTGATATTTGAGAATGTCTGGGGAATGGATCGGCAATCCCCATGAGCCCATCCTGATGCTGGATTCTTGCCAAGGATATTGATAATATTTTCCAGGAGAAATATATCATTCAGTAAATTTAATTTTGAACCATCGAATTTGAACCGGTAGATTTACTGCCGGTAGGAAGTGGACATCGATGAAGAAGTGCTGCAAAAATGCATCGGAGAGATTTTTATGATGACTATATCGACAACAGCCCGGATTTACTGAATTTGTTGATATGACACTTTTCCGGTAACTTCGCTGATTGATGGAAGTAGCTTACTATTCAGTGAATAGTATTATTTTTACGCTTAAAATAAAACAACCAGAATGAAAAATGCACTTTTGGTAGTAAGCCTTTTGCTTTCGTTGATCACATCCTGCGATCAACGAAGGGATGAAGGCCATGATGAAGAACTGCAGGCGCCACTGACAATCAGGGAGATAATTACCCGTAATTATACTTTTAAGATGGTGGGAGGAGAACCACAAAAAGATAGCGTAAAAGAGTGTTTTTCCTGCAACCAGGGACTTGAATATGATGAGATGGGCAGGGAGGTGGTTCTTAGGTTTTATAAATCGGATTTGGATTCACTGTACGGTTATGAGGTTTACAGATACGATCTTGCCGGCCAAAAGATAGGTGCGGACTATTATGAAAATGACAGTATCGTTACAGCCTATATTTATGAGCTGGATTCTTTGGGAAGAATACAAATTAACCGCGCTATCGATAGGAAAACCGGAGAGATGCTTTACGGCTACAGGTACCGCTATGATGAAGCGGGGAACGCGTTTGAAACCGGTAACCTCAACGCTGATGGAGAGATTTATGAGTATTACCGCTATGCCTATAATGAGTTTGGTGTGGTTACTACCGAAGAAATCGTTGACCTGGAAGGCAACCCTACATTTGAAATACAATACGAATACCGCCCCAAACCCGACAGCAACTGGGTAGACCAAATCAGTTACCACAACGGCAAACTAACCGAAATCCGCCACCGCGAAATTTTGTATTTTAATTGAAGTCATATATTTTGGCTGTCTGTTAAGTGTCATTGATCTCAACGAAAACGTATTGCTACCAATGCCGTACCCCTTCAGAACCCCAAAATTCCCACACTCAAATTCTTATTTTTCAAGCTTAAACTTCACCTTTACCCTCACCTTTTGCTTTATCGGGGTCTCTCCTTTCTTGGCGGGTTGCCAATCCGAACCTTCTTTGATGAGACGGATTACCTCCTCATCACAACCGTAACCCAGGCTTCTTTTTACTTTAAAATCTGATAACGCTCCATTGGGCTGTACAAAGAAAGTAACTTTTACCTTACCCTCGATTTTATTTTCAAGTGCTTCTGCCGGATAACGCAGGCTGTCTTTTAAATAACGTTTGTAGCTTGAACTACCTACCTCGGGCTGTGCACCGATAACCGGAATAAACGCTTCGCTTTCGCCTTCATCACCGTAAGCTACTACTACCACCTCCTCCAGCGCCATTCGGTCTGGCTCAAGTGCTATATCGACGCTTTCCTGTTCTTTTACAATAATTTCTTCTGTTTCATAGCCTATGAAGCTGTAGACAAGGATAGAGTCTGATTCATTTACCTGTAGTCGGTAGTTGCCGTTGATGTCTGTGAGCACACCCGTGTTGCTTCCTTTAACTGATAATGTGACACCTGGCAGACCCTGCCCATCTTCGGCGGAAATGACCTGGCCGGATATCGTTTTTTGAAAGTCAGGAGGGTTATTCAACCGCGATGCGGTTTGATCGATTGACAGCTTAGCAGCTTTTTCGGTTGATCTTGAAAAATCCCTTGCCCTATGCTCATTGGTCACAGGTGCCTGTGCCTCTTTTTTTCTTATTTTTTCCTGTGCCGTTATCTCAGGTTTGGCAATCTCCCCGGTATCTTCAGCATGATCAGCACCGAGGGCCAGATCAACATCCTGATCTATGGTAACCGCTTCATCTTCTTTTAACGCAGTGCGATCATTTTCCTTAACGGGCGGACTGGTAATTTTGGACAAAGTCTGCTCATCTTTCAAAGATTGATTCTTAACGTCTTGCGTAACTTTATCTTCAGATAATTGTTCAGATTCTAATTCTTCTGCAATCAGCATCGTATCACCTGTTATTAGCGGAGTTGGTTTTCCTTCCTCTTCTTCGATTTTTTGCTCACGGTCTTCTTCTGATCCGTTCGGCACTGTAGATTTTTCAAGGGCAATCGGCCCCTGGAATTCCGGTGATGAGGAATTAAATAAGCCCGGAATGTCAAACAACAGCCAAGAAGCTACCAGCAACAATACTAATGCAGCAGCAATATTCCATGGCTTTTGGTAAATAGGTACAACCTTGGTTTTTGCTTTTTCTGTCCGGCGGCTTATCTGAAGGTTCAAATCTGATTCTATGGATTCAGAACTGGCAGGATTATCCATTGTTTCGATACCTTCGAGCGCCTCAACAGCCAAAGGATCATCAAGTAGCATCTTTTCTACCAGATGCATCTCCCTGCTTTCCAACTTCCCTTGATGATATTTTCTCAAAATATCGGCGGTAAGTTTTTTGATCTCATGCTTATCACTATTTAATGAAGGGTCTTTCATAACTTTTCCATGTATATTTTCAGGTTACGCCGACCATTTTGAATATAACTTTTTACTTTCTTAAGTTCAAATCCTGTGATATCTACTATTTCCTTGTAACACTTTTCGTGCAAATAAAACAACTCAATACACTCCTTTTGCCCATGAGGCAGTGCTGTAACAGCCATCTTTAAGTTTTCCAAATCTTCTTCTAAATTGTTTTCATTTTCAGGATGCAGATTATAGACAAATTCCATATTTTTTTCCAGGTTAATTTCCTGAATATCTTTACGATGTGTATTTTTTTGCGCTCTTAGCTGCATGAGGCAGTGATTTTTAGTAAGCACGTGCAGCCAGCTCCTGAAATTATTAACTTCATGCTTTTTTAAACTGACCACCAGCTTTTCGAAAATTTGCATTACCGCATCTTTGCTGTCATCTTCGTTTTTCAGGTACTTCATACAAACACCAAAAACAAGGCCGGTATAACGTTGATATAATTCACCCAACTTGGTCATATCACCTTGCTGCCGATAGCTTTTAACCAGCGCTTCATCACTTAGATGATCCCCGGAATGGTCTTTTTTTGCTCTTTTAAAAAACATTAATTAACAAGCTGTCTGGATGAGAAAAAAATTACGCTCAATTTATGGAATCCTGGCGAACTAAGCATCCTTAAAATAAAACCTTTTTAGATAATGAAGAAATTTAAAGTTATTTTAATGGCTGTAATCCTCCTCATTGGGTGTACGGGCGTAAAACTAAGGTAACGCGCAACGAAGTTATTGTCTGTTTTTCGACCTGTCCTGACGACAATACACTTGCAGGTCAGGGCTTTATTATGAATAACCCTTACATATCCACATAGGCGTAGTTTTATAAGCCCTTTTGAAGCCACATTTCCGATAAAATTTGACTGCATGGTTATTGGCAACCAGAATCTGTTGATGAAAACCGCCATACTTTTCCTGAAATTTTTGCATAATCATTTGCCCGACACCGGCACCCTGATACTCCGGGTGTACCAGCAAGTGCGGATAATAAACCACCAGGTAACCATCCGAAATGGCATTTCCCAGGCCTACCAGCCTATCATCATGCCATGCGGTAATCACCGCATCTGAGTTGGCCAGTGCCGCTATCAGTTCTTTTGGTTTTTCTCCTGCAGACCATCTGTTGGCTTTGTATAAATTAATTACCTGGTCCTGGTTAAGGGTTTTATCTTCTCTGAGGTTGATATTCATAGACAATGATAAGCATTCTATCGATAACCTGGCGGTAAAAGAAGAATTTATTGGTAGAATACAGCTATTTGCGCGACTTAGTCCGGCAGAGATAATGCAAAGCAGTTCAAAATCATCGATCTTTTTATGTGGGAGATTAACCTTGAGTCTGTAACCGCATTAGCTACCAGATAAATCACTTCTTCGAACAAGGTAATAGTTTTTGATCCCGGTTCATTAAATATTCATTTATTGTATAGCATAATTTAAAGAGACAACAGGTTAAAAAGTTATTGAAATGATTAAAATTTAAAAAACATGGTTTACATCTTGAAAGTCAACTTTTTCGATCTGATAGACAAAATATTGTTCAAAAGTTGGCTAATATATTGTTAACATTTTGTTAGTTTTAAGAAAATTTCAGAGAAACAGATTAAACATTTTAGGTGCTAATTGGAGAATTCAACTTCAAATACAGATGAAAAAACACTTATAAAAAACCTGGCAGACGGTGATATGGATGCTTTCCGGCAGATTTTCAACCGCTATGAAAAGCCGTTGAAATATTATGCTTTCCGCCTGACCAAGTCCAACTTCATCGTTGAAGAAATCATTCAGGAAGTATTCATCAAAGTTTGGGAGAACAGCGAAAAAATCAACCCTGATCTTAGCTTTAGCACCTATTTGTACCGCATGGTACGTAACCGCGCTTTCAATTACCTCAGGGATTGCATGCAGTATGAGGATTTTGCCGAAGACTTATGGCAGGACCTATTGGAAGCCCGCACACAGACCGATGATGACCTTATTTCAGCAGATTATGAAAATCTGATTGGTAAAATCCTTCAGGAATTGCCGCCACAAAAAAGGTCTATTTACATGCTTTCGCGGCATGAGGGAAAGAGTAACCCTGAAATTGCTGAGCTTTTGGACATCTCCACCAAGACTGTAGAAAATCACCTTTGGAAAACCTTACAGATCATAAAAGCACGACTACGTCCCCATATCCATATCTCCTGGTCACTATTGCCGGTTATGCTCTTTTTTTAGTTCCCGCATGTTTAATTACCTTACCGCTGTATTGATAAAAAATTTCATTTTGCTTGGGAGTTTCAGGCAGTTTTAGTGTATTACTAGTGAAGGGGAGATACAGCTAGTTTGTACTATGGATGAACGAAAGGAAATAGAGCTGATATTTAAGAAGTTTTTAGATCATACATGCTCCAGGCAGGAATTTGAGATTTTAAAACAATATTTGAAAGAGCCGGAGGCAGCGTTGCATATCAAACGTTTGATGGAAGAAGATGGTGAGTTAATTCAAGAATATCAGGTTTTGAAGGAGGAGCCTGAAGGTAAGGACTCGTTATTGTTCAACAAAATTACGCAGGCTGTAGGGAACAGGGAAGTTGAACTTCTGTCCAAAAGAAAAGAAAGGAGGCCAAAAAGGTATAGTAGATATTTAGCCAGTTTGATACTGATAGGTGGGATAGTAGGTTCTTGGTTTATCTACATGATCGGTTCGGATGGTTCGCAAGAAAGCTGGCTGCAGAAGAAGACACTGCCCGGACAGAAAGCCACAATAACGCTGACAGATGGGTCTACAGTGCTTCTGAACTCAGATAGCGAGCTGATCTACCCTGATGGGTTTGACGCCAAGCGGGAAGTGATTTTGGAAGGTGAGGCTTTTTTCATGATCGCTAAAGATGAAAAGAGACCTTTCAGCATAAAATCAGGAAAACTAATTACGACAGTATTGGGTACCTCATTTAACATTAAAGCATTTCAGAATGAAAACATTGAGGTAACAGTGGCTTCGGGTAAAGTAAAGGTATCACCGGAAGAAAATAGTGGAATTTTATTTGATGATGCAAATCAGGCACTTATTCTCACATCCAATCAACAAGCTGTCTATCACTTTACCGGTGACTATTTTGGTAAGGAGGAAGTGGATGCGAGTCGTTATCTGGCCTGGAGGGAGGGTATAATAAAACTGGATCATTTAAGATTTGATGAGGCGGCAAAAGTATTGGAAAGGTGGTATGGTGTTAAGATTGTTCTGGAAAATGATCAAATTGGGAACTGTGTTTTGATAGGGGGTGAATTTCAGAACCAGAGTTTACATAAAATACTTAAGACTGTGGAACTGGCCTTAGGAATTAGTTACGAATTAACAAGAGATGGGGTGATTATTAGAGGTAAAGGATGTCTGTCAAAACATAAAAAGCATTGAATTAATTAGAAATTGCCAATGACAAAATAAATCCGAAAAAATGGCTTTCCTGTTAATGTCCATGACATAGCTGGAAAAAAAGAGGCCAGGCTTAATCCAAGTGTTGTAGCAAATGTTTAAGCTGGCCTGTGATCTAATAAAACCAAAGTCTTATTAAACTGATGCAAAAATATGAATAAAATTTTACAAAGGGAAATTAATACCCTGTCTATAACTCTCCTGGCTGGTATCAAGGCTTTTAGTCTTTTTATTGGTAATCCCCCGGAAATAGAAATTGGTTACAGAAAAAAACTAACGAAGAGCATAAGTTTCCTCTCTTCTAACCTGCTACAGGCGTTTTTTCCTAAAGTTTGTGATAAAGGCTTTTTTTCAAGGTAAGTTCCTGTGGATTTTCACCGGTGGAGCAGTACAATTTAAACTTAAATTTCAGAAAGATGAGACATAAAAGGCATGTATTGATTATCATGGGTTTGCTTTGTTTTCATGCAGCTATTCAGGGGCAAATATTGCAACCTGCACAATGGAGCTTCGATATTTCGGAACAGGAAGTAAGCATCGGCGATGAGCTTGAGTTGATTTTTAAAGTGAAACTGGATGACACGTGGCATCTATACGCCAATGAACAGGATTATGAGATTGGTCCGTTGCCTGCTGAAATACATTTTGAGCCTCACGAAAGTTATCGTATTGTAGGAGCATTGATGCCTGTAGGAGAGATAATTGCCGAATATGATACCCTTTGGGAGGAAACGGTCAGGTACTTTAAACATAAGGCAGAGTTCCGCCAACGGATCAGGATATTGAAAGCAAATCCGGTGATAAAAGGTAACTATTCTTATCAGGTGTGTACTACCGTTAATGGCCGTTGTGTACCAGGTGATGAGGACTTTGCTTTTAGCGGAATTATTGTAAAACAACAAGATAAAATCAAAACAGGGAATGCTGGAAGTAATTCAGATGGGAGCGCTCAAACGGATTTGCAATAATCCACTCTGGGGTGCGATTACAGCTAAAAACTCATGCGCAGTGAGATGTTTTTCCTGGGAAGTTTAAACTAAAAGCAAACAGTTTGAATAAATAAAAGTAACCAAGGGGACTGGCAATGATAAAAGGATGCAAGGAGACGATGTCAAAAAGATGACTGAAACACTTCATAACAATTCGGTTAGGTTAGCTGCTTATGGTCCTTTTTGCCAGTCCCCAAAGGTAAGGTATCGGATGTGAAATGGGTATGACATCCAGCCTGTTAAATTATCTGATAATGTGTACAGGTTCTAAAGAGGTAGTCTTTTCCATACAGTCCGTATTCCCCTTTTTAAGGGTTAGGGGGTTAGCTAAGATAAAGGACAAATTTTATGGGGAAGATACCTCTTATGGAAAAGACAAAAAGAAAACTAATTGTAAGTTGTAGAAAAGAAAAGGGAATAAGGAGTTATGGTCCAATCTAACAGGGATTCTTCCGGATTTAACGTTCATTTTAAGTTAAGCTCCTTATTACCCCTTTTCTGGGATTTAAAACAATAGAATTTTGATGATAAAAGTGGATAAGTATCAATTGTAATAAAGCGTAAAAAGCTGGAGAAATAAAAGGGAATAGGGGCATTTTAAAATAATTAAAAACAAACTTCTTCATAACATTCAGTTTAAGGTTAAGCCCCTGTTACCCTTTTTTCGGAGCCAAGACTTTGTTCAGTAGAATGTTCCCCGGATGTATGTGCCGGCCCTTGTTACCAGCTTTCGCTTTGCGGAAGCGCCGTAAGCAACATCCGGGGTCTTCTGACGGTTAATGCCTGGTAACCAATGGTTGAGAATTAAAAAAACGTGACAACATATTCAAAATGGCCATTAAAAAGTTTATCCACTACGATCCTATGGTTTGCATTGCTATGAATGTTTTCGTTCACCCTGACCCCGGTAAGCAAGTCAGATATTTGATATCCGGATCATTATTGTAAAGCCGTGCCCGAGCCAAAAAAAGAAATATCGACTAAGCAATATGCCCGGATAACGCTCCGGACCGCCTCGAGACCATTCGAAATTCGCCGGTACGAATGGGTTCAAAGGAATGTATGCTTTCTGCCGGGCCGGGAGGAAAGCATTATAGGTCATTTGTTCGTTTTTAAGGGGGATATCTTTTGTGCCTTCAGGATACTTGATTTATCGGAAAATGATTATTTGCTCCAATTAAAGCACTTGATCATAAAGCTGGAAAGAAACCGGGTTAAGTATCCCAACTGGCTAAAGACAATCTTCGGTCCGGCAGGCCGCGAGATTGTGCACAAAAGTAATTATGCTGTGGAATTAAAAGGGTATAAGGGGTTGTCACATATCATACGGTGACTGCTTTGTGCCAATTCAGTTAAGTAAAACTCCTTATTACCCTTTTTATATCGTTCCAACTTTCCTTACAGCTATAGAATACAAGAGCAAATCACTGAACTATCAGCAATTTTCGAGTTAACATTTTGGTATCTTGTGCCAGGGTCGATAACAAAAACAGATTGTCGGTATTTACGATCATTTTGTCATAACTACCTAAAATTCATATGATTTTGTACTGGTAACTCGATTATTTGGCCAAATACTACAATTTTCTTGTACTTTTTATATAATCAGCGTTAGATAACCCTTCGGTTCATCCTCTTCAAAACGCTTTGATAATCATTTTTTTTTGCATGGTTTTGCTAAATTAATACACATTTATTATTATCATAATGCCTAATACTTGTAATTAATGACAAAATCCCGTAGATTTATGTAACCAGTATTCAAATACCAAATCTAAATTAAATCATTAGTTAGCAGACATATAATTGGATTGGATCTTTTTTAGATGTTGTTTAAAACTGTTTTTAATTTGGGAAACACATACTTACTTTAATAACTATCGCCAACTGTCAATCCCTGCCAGGACTTAATTCATCGGTCTTATTTTAAAAGGGTTTGGCCTTTTTGGGAAGGGCTTCATGTCTTGAGATGTCGATATACACAGTTGGAGAGATAGAGAGTTTGTATCTGAAATAACTGGTAAAATTTGCTGTGGCATTCTGAAGTCGAAATGTGTAACATTAAAAGGATTTATGATGAAAGGAGTAACCATTTATTTAACCGCCAACCAAAATCTTATACAAAACGCTAAAGAGGACCATAAAGCCAGGCCCCGTAATAAACTTCCGGACCCTATCAAGGTATTGGAAAAACCGTTGGAGACTGACGTATCGCCAGACTCGTCATTTGATTCTTCAGCACTTCCAATGAAAAAGGAAAATCTTATCACTTTAATTGGGAATGCCCCAAAAGATTTAAACTTTGTACTTTTTGTAACAGATGATCAGAAAAAAAACAACCCTAAACATGGACTCAACCAAGGCAATTCTTTTACGCAAAATATGGAATCCGGTCAAATGAAAGAACTGACAAAGGACTTCCGTGGAAATAGTGATAAACGTATTAGAAAACCGAGAAAGTTTAAGAATAAACGTTCAAAAAAACTGGGATTGACTGAGACTGAAGTGGAAATATTAAGGCTTATTTGTGATGAGAATACTTCAAAAGAAATTGCTGAGAAAGTCTGTCTCGGTAGAAGGACCATAGAACACTACCGGCGCAGGATTCTTATAAAGACCGATAGCCAAAGTCCCATAGGCCTGGTAAAGTTTGCTATTAAAAATGGTTTGTACTGAAACCTTCTATGCCTGTTCCTTAATGTCAATTTGGTATTCTGCTATGCAGCCAACTCTTCATATCCAGATAATCCAGAATACTATCTGTTACGAGGTTTTTGTCTTTTTCAAACAGATCAAAGTAAAATTTCTGTAGATATTTTGGATAATCACCGGGGGCAATATGGCTCAGTTTAGCAAAATGCTTCAGGCAGATCCTTTCAAAGGGAGTTGCACTGGTCCGCTTTCTTAGAAAACGACGGCAACTGTCAATAGAATAACGCAGGAAGATAGTATTTCCCAATTCAAAATGAATGATCAACTGTAGTAATCGCGCATAACGTTGAATGTCCAGTCGTGCGTCACTTTTAATTTGCATAATGCGGTTGACCCATACCAGCGCCCGGGAATAATTTTTATCCATAAATTCAAAATTGGCAAATTGATTCCAAAACAAGATAAAGTAATTGTCCGGAACAGATTTTTCATGCTTTTTCAAAAAAGATTGGATGGTTAGCATGAGCTCTTTGCCTTTTTCCAGGTTCTTTTGGTCCCGGTATAATTCTAATTCAACATTATAAGTTCTAAGCAAAGTTCTTAACCGTAGCTTATGGCTTTTTTTGATACCGTACTGATCGGGTATAGACCTAACCTTTTTGAGGAGTGCCACTACTTCATCATAACGATGGCGCATAAGTAAAAAGGTAATCTTGTTATTCATCGAGTTAAGGTATGCCCCCGGGTCGTCTTTGATTTGATGTGGATGTGCTTCGATTAAGGTAATTAATTGATCCAGGCTCCGCTCACTTAATTCCCCGTTGCCCCCAATGATCCCCTGGCTGTATAAAATATGATAGAAAAGAATTTTGGCGCGTAGTGTTTCAGGCTTCCCGGCTACTTTCAGGATGGCTTGGGAATGAAAACTTTCGGACCTTTCACCGGGCTCATTAAACCGTGTCAAATCCGTAGTGATAGCCCAATACTTTTGTAATGAATGCAACTTTTCCATCGTTGCCGCAACTGTATTATCGATTTCCTGTAATTTTTCCTGGTTGGCACCGAATTTGGAAAGGTATAATTTACGTTTCCAATTTAATATTTCTATCATCAGGGATAGTTTTTCATAACGTGCGGCTAACTTTTCTGCCTTTTGGATGGTAAAATAACATTGATCAAATAATTCTTTGGTAAAAAGGATTTCAATATCCCTGATCAAATCGGTAATTTCTGCTGTTTTGGAAACCTTATGATGATAATTGCGAAGACTTTTTAATATTAACTGTGACAGGTAAATCTTTGTCACATGCAATTGTTTCACAAAAGTCTCTTGAGCGAAGGTCTCCTTTAGTTTTTTTTCATCATAACTATCCTGACTATCGATAGCTTCAAACAACCTCAAATAGTTGTATTCTACGTTTATTGTACGGCAAAACAACTTAAAATAACGTTTTTCACTTTGATTTAAGGATTTGATCAAAAAAAATAGATTGCCCTTTTTGTTCATTGAAAACTTACGTTTTTTATCAAAAATACAAAAAAAAATAGGGATTTAGATTTTTTAAGATGATAGTTAGAGATTATTAAAATTCTACGTTTTTGAAATATTTGATTTTTTCTGAGGTTCAGGCCAGCGTATTTTTGTTACTGTCAAAATGAATATTTAACCCTAAAACTCAATGATCATGGCCAACTCAATTAACTGGTTTGAAATACCTGCCAAAAATTTCGAAAGGGCTTGTAAATTTTATGCAGAAGTGCTGGGCGGGGAATTACATGAAATGCAATCGGATAACCATAGATTTGGTTTTCTTCCCAACTGGAATCAACAGGATGGGGGCGTAGGGGGCGCTGTTGTGTCTGGCGAAGGTTATGAACCTACTGATAAAGGTTCTATTGTTTACTTAAACGGGGGAGCGGATCTTAATACGCCTTTGGAAAAGGTAGAAGCCGCCGGGGGAAAAGTTGTCACTCCTAAAACTTCCATAGGGGAAAATGGATTTATTGCTCATTTCATTGATACCGAAGGCAATCGTGTTGCCTTTCATTCTATGAAATAATCGCGTGAATTTGTTTGTAACTTCTAAGATTTAACTTGAATAAATAAAAGAGGTGGTGCCTGGCTACCTCCACATCGCCTTAACAAGGCCCACCTTTTTTATTTACCACCCCCTCAACCCATTTTCATTGACATTTTAATTTTACCCCCTCATGTCATATCTCTCAAAAGATTTCATAGCTTTCTTTAAGGAACTTGAAAAAAACAACAACAAAGATTGGTTTGATGCCAACAGGAAAAGGTATGAGACTTCCGTAAAAAAACCGTTTACACAATTGGTGGATGAAATGATCGGGCGCATTAACGCAGAAGAACCGGAAGTAACTATTCAGGCCAGGGACGTGCTATTACGCATTAACCGTGATATCAGGTTTTCTCCGGACAAAACCCCTTATAACACCCATTATGGGGCTATTATCTCGGTGGCAGGCAGAAAAGATAAAAGTATCCCCGGTATTTATTTCAGGTTTTCATCAAAAGGAATAGACATCTATGGGGGCGCCCATGGGATTGACAAAGATCAACTTCTTAAAATCAGGACTTACATTGCCCACAACCCCGATCAATTTGAAAAAGTAATTAACAACAAGCGTTTTAAAGAAGCATTTGGAGAGATTATGGGAGAGAAACATCAAAGAATACCAAAGGAGTTTCAGCACATCAGTAAGAAGCAGCCTTTAATTGCCAACAAGCAATTTTACTACGGTACCCAACTTCCGGCCAAATATATCACCGATGAAAAACTTCCTGAAACACTCATGGATTACTGGCATGCAGGCCGTTCAGTCAAGGATTTTTTGATGCAGGCGATGCAATAAATTTTAGATGAGGCGCTATCATATGGAACACTTGTATGTCGCGACTTTTTGTAGATTTTTGAAAAGATTTTCTTGTTTTTTCTCTTTTAAATGTTGTTGGCAATAGGAGGTGTAATAACGATGGGTGGCGAGAAAGTTTAAATTCTGGACAAACCACACTTCATCTTTAATCCTGGTCCGATGCACATGTTCCCATTCCTTTTTTAAGTTTTCCAGTATGGTGAAATAATCACTGTTAGCCAAATGGTACAAATCTGCATCACGGATAATCTTTTCCAACAAGTCTTTGGGGTGATGACTTATTCTGGTGGCATCGATGCACCGGTTTACCAACTTGATTTTTTCCCTGGGATAGTTTTGCAATGCTAAAAAAGCTGAGGCAATTTGTTGGCTTTCCTCTTCATGTCCCCGGTAAGTTTTGATAAAGCCGGTGTCATGAAACCAGGCAGACAGCACCAGTATTTCTTTTTCATCTTCAGACAAATCACAATTACAGGCAATTGTTATCACTGAGTCTACCACCCGGGTGGTATGATTGATGTTGTGATATGTGAGATAGGGCGGAAGCTTTTTTAAAAGTTTCCTGACATAATTTTCCGTTTCCGCAGTTATTTCCTTCTTCATTAACCCCTGGAATTTATGAAAGTTAAAATTCAATGCCAAAATCCAGACCTACTAAATTGGCCCCGGGTCCATCCACCCGGCTTTCGTTGGTGTATATTATACTGATATCTGCCAATTACATAACCCTGTTTATTCTTTTTACAAATAGTCCTTTAAATTTGGTAACGCCATATCATGGAGAATAGCGTGTTTTCACCCCAATTTTGTGACTTTCAAAGGTAAAACATTGAAGTTGCAAAAGTGGATTTAACATTTTGACTGTATTTACCAAGGGATTTACCCCTACTGTACCTCTACATGCTCCTATGGCTACCTGGCAGCTAATTCCGGGAAAAACGTAAGTAATGCTGAGTAAAATGTGGGACTTTGAATGCCAGCCCGTGTGTGAAATGCGTGAAGGGGCTATTGAAAAGGAATTAATTTTTCTAAGCGGCGTTGTCCTATCAAAAAAAGTATGGAAGAAACAGGCCGGGAGAAGTAAGTTGAGCCCTTGGGGATATAGTCCATTTGGGTTTAAGGGATGATAAAAGCTTCATAAAAAAGCACGCAACCGGTTGTATAATTGGGTTTAATTGCATAATATTAGTATCATTTAGTTAGTATGATTTAGCGCGTGAGAAGTTTTTTAGATGAAGAACAGTCTTATTAAACAACTGGTCCGGGGGAACCAAAAAGCGTTCAGAAAGATTTTTGACCTGTACAAAGACAGGCTCTATTATTACGCTTTGAAAATAACTAAAGACAGTGATGCGTCAGAGGATATTGTTCAGCAGGTTTTTGTCAGTTTATGGAATCATCGCGCAGAAGTTAGTGTGAACTATTCTTTCGATGCCTATCTTTTTCGCATCGTCCGAAACTGTGCTTTTAACTATCTTAAAAGTTCCGCAAAAGCTAAGCTGTTGAAACAGAGGTACCTGGATCAATGCCCCTGGCCACCTTTGGAGGTTGTAGGGGAAATAGCTTATCATGAATGTGAAGAAGTAGCGCTTCTGGCCATTGATGCACTCCCTGAAAAGAGACAAATTATTTTTAAAATGAGTTACGAGGACGGAATGAGCCATGAAGACATCGCCAAAATGTTGGATATTTCCGTCCACACCGTAAAGTCCCAACTCCTCAAAGCCACCAAAAAAATAAAGCAGCAGTTGCTTTTGTAATCATTCTGCATCCGCAGGTTTCTCTGTATTACTGCAGATGTAGCAGTGGTATGATCGCATCAATTTATTTAAAATTTTCTAATTTTCAGCCATTTTTTTATTAAAATCATATCTTTTATTCAAATACACTGCTTTTATTAAAAAAATCACAGCCAAATTTTTTTAGAGTAATTTTTTGCCGCCTGCCGGTTGTATATCTTATAACAACAGAACTTAATGCATGATGATCTATGAAAAAGCAAGAATTGCTGCGCAAATATTTGGATGACCGTTGTTCACATGAGGAATTGCAGCGGCTGTATACTTACCTGCAGGAGGATGATGAGGATGAATACCGGGAGATCCTGTATGAGATATGGTCAAAGCTTGACCAGGGACGCAAAGTGGATAAGCAAACGACGGAAAGGATGTTTGGTAACATTAAATCAACTATAGTGGAAATGCAGGGAAGAAAGAAGGATAGACCCGCCGCTCCCTTTCACAAAATTTTAAATCCCTATACACGTGTGGCAGCGGCCGTTACAATCGTTCTCATTGCTTCTGTATTGATATTCCGGTTCTTTTTCTATGCGCCATTGATAACAGCAGATACATCGTATGGAAAAACCCGTATCGTGAACCTTCCTGATGGGTCGGTGGTTTATCTTTATGCAAATTCAAAAGTGCGTTATTCCGATGATTGGTCCCTTGTGAATCATCGCGAAGTCTGGTTAGATGGGGAGGCTTTTTTTAAGGTAGAGAGAAAGCTTGAAGTTCAGGGGCGGGACAAAAATGACCTGGTGATTGTAAGTGACGAGGTAACTACACAAAAGCATAAAAAATTTACTGTGCATACCAGTAATCTGGATATAGAAGTCATTGGAACCAGGTTTAATGTCAAGGACCGCCGGGGCGAAATACAGGTAGTATTAAATTCAGGACAGATAAAACTCAAGACGTTAGCGCGTGACCTCGATGCCCGGGAAGAATACCTGATGAAGCCGGGTGACCTGGCACAGGTGGGACCTAACAAGCCATTGGCAGTCAAAACAGTGAAAGAACCCGATTTATATTCCCTTTGGAAAAAGAACGAGTTGTATTTTGATAATCTGTCGTTGCAGGAAATAGCTGTGGAACTAAATGATAGCCATGGGATACAATTGCAGTTTGAGAATCAGGAAATAGCTAATCTCAGGTTTACGGGATCTACGCCTGTAGACAACTTACAAATCTTATTGACAACCATCCAAAAATCTTTCGAATTAGAAATTATTCAGTATAAAAATGAGGTCATGTTAAAAGACAAAAAGTAAAAGACTGCCCCCAAAATTCGGTCAGTCAAAGGGGCAGTCAGATTAATTATTAGTATAAACACTTAAAGTTAGTTCATTATGAAACAGAAACTACCTAAACACAGTTTTTTTCTGCTGTTTTGTGCATCTTGTTTTCTCTGGTTAACCGCTCACACCCAGGATTTGGCGTTGGGCGGTTACTTCCCGGATGAAAGCATTGGAAGAGGCGATCAGGAAACTTCACTATCACTGAAAACGGCGCTGGATAACCTGGAAAACAAACACCGGGTGCGTTTTAATTATGCCAGCGATTTGGTTCTGGGCAAAAGGGTCACCTTGAGCCAGAAGGAGTTAGGCACGGATTTAGAAAAGGGTCTGCAACTTCTTTTGAGTCCCATTGGGTTAAGGTTTGAAAGGATTAGTGAAAATGTCTATGGTATTTATAAGATTAAACCCGATTCGATAGTCAAACCGTTGGAACCAGCCAACAATGATGTCGGTGGCCGTAAGAACGGGCAATCCCTAAACGAAGTGCAAGATTTAAGTAAATGGTCGGACCGGAAGTTGATCGACAGGGATATTACCGGTACAGTAAAAGATGTATCCAACGATGAACCTTTGCCAGGTGTCAATATACTGGTGAAGGGAACCTCTATAGGTACAGTCACTGATGTTAATGGGAAGTATACACTTTCAGTGCCTGATGATGCTACAACGCTGGTTTTTTCTTCGGTGGGGTATACGGCGGAAGAAGTTACAATTGGCGGCCGGACCGTAATTGATTTATTAATGTCTCCTGATGTGCAATCCCTTTCGGAAGTGGTCGTTATTGGCTATGGTACCCAGGAAAAAAAGGATGTCACGGGTGCGATATCTTCGGTTTCGGCCCAGGATATTATGGAAGTGCCTGTTATGAATGCCCAGCAGGCCTTGCAAGGCAGGGCACCCGGTGTGGATGTGGTTGCTCTCGGAAACCGTCCGGGCCAGGACGTTCAGGTCAGGGTCAGGGGCCGCCGTTCCTTTGTGGCAGGTAACAATCCCCTGTTTGTAGTAGACGGAATTCCGTTTTCAGGGACTATCAATGACATTAACCCAGCGGATATCGAATCGATGGAAATCCTGAAAGATGCCTCAGCTACTGCCATTTATGGTTCCAGGGGGGCAAACGGTGTGGTCTTGATTACAACCAAAAGAGGTCGCCAGGGAAAAACCAATATCTCTTACAACGGATATTTTGGCCCGGTCGAAGCCTACGGTAAAGTGGACATGATGAATGGGGAAGAATTTGCTGAATACAAAAGGGAGTCAAGGAGAACCACCGGGCAGTACCCCAGCGATGTGACCGATCCGAATTTAGACGCGATTTTGTTCGAGCAGGTGGAACTGGAAAGCATTGCCGACGGTTATGCCTGGAACGATTACCAGGAATTAATTTTGCAAAGTGGCCATCAGCAAAGTCATCAGCTCAGTGTTGATGGTGGTGGTGAAAAAACCACTTTCAACGTAAGTTTCAACTATTTTAATGAAAGAGGGATTACCAAAACGCAGGACTTTGACCGCTTTACAGTCAGGGTCAATCTGGATCACAAGATCAGTGAGCGATTGAAGGTGGGTACCTCAACATTGCTCACCCACTCCATTCAGAACTGGGGTCCCAACCCATGGGGAGAAGCACTTGCCAACAATCCCCTTGGCAGGCCATTTAATGATGACGGAACCCTGCGCTTCAGGCCTACTACTGATGGGTTAAGGGTCAACCCGCTGGCCGATGTGACAGATGGTGCCTTTATTGATGAACGCCGCAGATACCGGATATTCAGCAGTCTTTATGCGAATTATAAGATTACCGATGACCTGAACTTTCAGGTGAATTTCGGACCCGACGCACAAATCCGCCGGCGGGGCTTGTTTCAGGGACGATTTACCAGCGCCAGGGCCGAAGGCGCACCACGTTCCAGGGTAGAAAACCAAACCACATTCAACTACACGCTTGAAAACATTCTGCAGTGGAACAAAACCTTTGGCGATCATAGCCTCAACGTTACAGGCCTTTTCAGCATCCAGGAAGAGCGATTTGAGGAGAGTTTTACCGACGTACTGGATCAGCCTTTTGAGTCAGCCAAATT
Source organism: Cytophagales bacterium (assembly GCA_022360015.1). Lineage (GTDB taxonomy): Bacteria > Bacteroidota > Bacteroidia > Cytophagales > Cyclobacteriaceae > Agaribacillus. Next base: position 225,768 of record JAKSDQ010000071.1, on the reverse strand, counting down.
TTACAACCTGGGCTCTGCACCGTTGGTGAGGGAACTTGGTAGCGAATTAAGGGAATGGGCTATTCTTTCCTGGATGGGCCGGGTTCAATATGGTTTATTCGATAAATACCTCTTTACAGCTACCGTTAGAGCAGATGGTTCATCACGGTTGGCCGAAGACAATAAATGGGGGGTATTTCCGTCGGCTGCTTTTGCCTGGAGATTGATCGATGAAGGCTTCATGGACAATCAAAGTATATTTCAGGATTTAAAGCTGAGAGTAAGCTATGGGCAGGTCGGTAATACGGCCGGTCTGCGGCCAAATATTTCCCAGGGAAGGCTGGCCCGGACAATGTATGCTTTTGGCGAAGATGCTGCTATTGGTTTCAGACCTGACCTGATTCCTAACGAAAACCTGCAATGGGAGAGTACCACTACTTTTAATGCCGGTGTGGATTTTAGCGTTCTTAATGGCAGAATCAGCGGTGCTTTTGAGTATTACATTGCCGATACCGAAGATTTGATCATGAATCGTCAGTTGCCCACTACCTCAGGGTTTGACTTCATCCAGGAGAATGTCGGATCAACCAGAAATACTGGTTTTGAAATACAGCTATCTTCCGTGAATATAGACAATCCCGGAGGCTTTAAATGGACTACGGATATCGTATTTAACCGAAACCGGGAGGAAATCGTTGAACTCTTTGGCGGAAAAGATGATGATATCGGAAATCAATGGTTCATAGGCGAACCTATGACGACCTATTTCGACTATGAAAAAATCGGTATATGGCAATTGGATGAGGTTGATGAAGCACAGGGCTTCAGCCAGCAGCCTGGTGAAATCAAAGTAAGGGATCAGGATGGAAACGGACGAATTGACGGTGACGACAGGATTATTCTGGGATCAGACCAACCCGACTGGGGTGGCAGTATCACTAACAGGTTTGAATATAAAGGCTTCGACCTCTCCGTATTCGTTTTTGCGCGTTGGGGACAAATGGTTCGCAGCAGATTTCATGACAACAACAATACCTTATTTGGCCGGTACAACAACCTGGATGTGGATTATTGGACGCCTACCAACCCTACCAATGCTAACCCCCGGCCCAATGAGGACCAGGAACGTCCCGTTTGGGGTTCGACGCTTTCTTACAAAGATGGTTCATTTTTGAAGATCAGAAGCATTTCCATGGGATACAATGTTCCTGAAAAATTTATGGAAAGACTGCCCTTGTCATCTCTTAGAATTTATGCTACCGCACAACAACCTCTTATATGGGCCCGCGATGATGACTTGAGAAACCTGGATCCTGAAATAACAAGAACGCCGGAAACCCGTAGGGACAGGGCTGATTTCGGGGCGGAAAGACAGGCTGAGTTATCGGCTGACGTACCTGGTCTCAGGGTATTCGTGTTTGGTATCAATGCCACTTTCTAACTATCAAAACACAAGGAAATGAAAAGAATCAATTATATATTAATGGCCATACTTACCATTTTGGGATTGGCCTGTACGGATAAATTGGATGAAAACAATGTCACCGATGTTACTGCGGAAAGCCATTACACCACTGCGGAAGGCTGGGAAGATGGCGTCAACGCCGTTTATGAGAGATTAAGAAGGTACTATGGACGGGAAGAAGGTTTTACCGTTTCTGTATTTGGTACTGATATTTACACCAAAGGTGCTGATGGGGGTCGCAAGGCTGTAAACGATTATACCGCTGCCCTTAATCCGGATGAAAGTTATTTCAGGAATATCTGGAACTGGTTTTACGAGGCCATTAATACCGGCAATACAGTGATTGATTTCGCAGAGCGTGATGTGGTCCAGGGATTGGATGAGGGAATTAAAAATGTAAGAATCGCCGAGGTGAGGTTTCTCCGTGCTTTTTACTACTTCCATCTGGTACAAATGTATGGCGATGTGCACTTCACATTGGAAGCAACTGTCGACGTGGAAACTGAAGCCAACCGTACCCCGGCAGAGCAGATTTATACTGAAGGAATTATTCCCGACCTGGAATTTGCCATTGCCAATTTACCCACTGTACAGGGTGATTATGGCCGGGCTACAAAACCGGCGGCCGAGGCAATTCTCGCCAGGGTTCATCTGGTTTTGGAAAACTGGGATGAAGCGGAAAGACTGGCTAAAAATGTGATCAACTATTCCGATTTTGACCTGGTAAGACCCTGGGGGCAAATCTGGAATCAGGACAATGAACTCAATGAAGAGGTCGTTTGGTCAGTGCAATATACCTCCGATCCTTTTACCAATGATGGCGGAAGCCGTGGCCATCTGTACTTTTTGGCTGAATACGATAAAATCCTTGGCATGGAAAGGGATATTGCCAATGGACGTCCTTGGAAGCGATTCCAACCGACCCCTTATTTCCTGAGCCTCTATAAGACGGAAATGGATCGCCGTTATGACGAAGGATTTAAAGTGGTCTGGTTTGCCAATAATCAGGAAAACCTTCCTGAGAACATGCAATTGGGCGACACAGCTTTTTATGTGGTACCTTATGCAGTGCCTGATGATATCCAAAAAAGTAAACCTTATTTTTGGGTAGACGTGGATCCGGCCTCTACAGACCCTGAAATGTCTCTGCGGCAAATCAATAAAAGGTGGTTCCCTTCTCTGAACAAGTTCATCGACCCCGAAAGATTAACCGTTCAGCAGACAGAAGGTTCCAGGGATTTTATAGTAGTAAGGCTGGCAGAAATGTATTTGTTGGTTGCCGAGGCCCTGATGATGCAGGGTAAGGTAGATGAAGGTGTTCAATATATCAATGAAATCCGCCGTCGGGCTGCCTGGGAAGGCAAAGAAGCGGATATGGAAATTACTGCCGGTGAATTGGATCTGGACTTTATTCTGGAGGAAAGGGCCAGGGAGCTGGCAGGCGAGAAATTCCGGTGGTTTGATCTGAAACGTACCGGTACCCTGCTTGAAAGAGTAAGGCTTCACAATCCCGATGCATCACCTAACATTGAGGATTTTCACAGGCTCCGGCCCATACCCAGAGATCAGATCGACCGAACAAGCAACGAATACCCTCAAAACCCGGGCTACTAACTAACAGCCCACATCCAAGCAATCCCAAGCCGTCCCAAAATCAAACCGGGACGGCTTTTTTATTCTGCTTCCGCTTGTGGTCGTATTACAATTAAATCTTTGGAAGTATGAACTACCACACGGCTTTCTCTTTTGAATCCGGATGCCTCCAACCATTTCCCACTTAGGATTAGCGCTGGCACTACACGATTACTCCATTTATTGAAGCGGTACTTCGGTTGTACTTTTAAGCTTCTCACTTCTGGTCTTTTTGGTTGTTTTTTACTCTTACTTGTGGATATAAGCTTTATTTTACAAAATGGCCGGACTGTGATGTCCACAAACAAGAGAACTTGCGTACACAGGACTTACACCTGTTCTCAGTCTGACCTTATCTTTTAATTTAGTCTACTATGAATGTTCTCTCGTTTGTGGACAAAACAAAGGTACTGATTTTGTTCTATTTGTATCAATTCAAAATGTAAAAATAATTTCACAATCATCGCTAAAATCTATAAAAATATTTACTTTTCATAAATAGCAAAAAAGATTTTTATCTCGCGTATTTTGAAAGGGCCATGTCCTATTTTAGCTTGAACGAATTTGAAAAAGCAACTGAAGATTTAAACAAAGTGACAGCGCTCGAACCAAACGACTATTTATCCTATTTAAACCTGGGAGTTGGCTATTTGAAAAGAGAAGATTTTACAAGAGCCTTAAAATATTTAGAGCCCGAAGTGGAGAAAAAACCCGATAGTTATCAAGCATACAATAACATAGCGGATGCGTACAGAAAAATGGGGAAATTCGACTTAGCATTGGAAAGTTCATATAAATCATTAATCTATAAAGCGAAACTTTGATTTGGGTTATGCAACCCTTGCGGAGGTTTTCGCAAATAAAATAAAAATACAGGCCTATTCTTAAGTTGTGCGACACCCACTTAACAACGCAAAACGCCAGCGCCACGCTTTCCTTATATAGTAATTGCCATGTTTTCATTAAAAGTCATAGTATGACCCATCCATAAGACAGCCCCCTGGTTTTCTAATTATTCTAAAAATTCTAACTTTGCCTTTTTTGTGGCAGCAAATACCCATACATGCATGAAGGAAGTAAAAATCGGTTTGATAAAAGAAGGGAAATTCCCCGTTGACCGGAGGGTACCTTTAATACCAGAGCAAGCCCGGAAAATTCATGAACTGCATCCCGATGTGACGGTTTTTTGTCAAAAAAGTGACATTCGCTGTTTTGAAGATCACGAGTATGAAAAAAACGGTATTACGCTAACCGATGACATTTCCGGATGTGACATTTTACTTGGGGTGAAAGAAGTGCCGATTAATGAGCTCATTGCCAACAAAACTTACTTCTTTTTTTCCCATACCATCAAAAAACAAGAATACAATCGCGATTTGCTAAGGGCCATTCTGGAAAAAAACATCTGCCTGATTGATTATGAGTGTCTCACCGATCTGTCGGGCAGGCGGTTAATCGCTTTTGGCCGTTATGCGGGAATTGTAGGTGCTTACAACGGGATTTTGACTTTTGGAAAGCGGTATAACCTTTTTAACCTCAAAAGGGCAAAGGATTGTTTCGATTTGGAGGAGTTAAAATCAGAATACGGGAAAGTCAAATTGCCTAAGATTAAAATTGTCCTCACCGGTGGCGGACGGGTAGCCAAAGGGGCCATGGAGGTGTTAAATGGTATGGACATCCGAAGAGTAAGCCCCGAGGCCCTTCTCAAAGAAAGGTTTGATGGCCCTGTTTATACCCAGCTCAACGCCCGTGATTACAATACCCGTAAAGATGAAAAGCCTTTTACAAGGAGTGAATTTTACCAAAAACCGGAAGATTATCGCTCGGAGTTCTTACCATTTACAAAAGTAGCAGACCTGCTGATTGCAGGAGCGTTTTGGGATCCAAGGGCACCGGTGCTATTTACAAGGGAGGATATATTAAAAAGGGATTTTGAAATCAAAGTAGTGGCTGACATCACATGTGACATTGAAGGTTCCGTCCCCTCTACCAAAAAACCGGCCACTATCGATGATCCGGTTTACGACTACAATCCCAGCGAAGATAAGATAGAGACTGCACTAAGCGATGAGGCTAATATCACCGTGATGGCTGTTGATAATCTGCCGGGAGAATTGCCCAGGGATGCTTCACGTGATTTTGGACATGAGTTAGTGAATCATGTGTTACCTCACCTCCTGTATGAAGATAAAGCCGATATTATAAAAAGGGCCACCATTACCAAAGACGGAAAACTTACTGATACATACGCCTACTTGCAGGATTTTGTAGACGGTAAATAGGCTTTCCATTATTTTTTCTCGTCAACTATTTACAGCAATGGCTGCATTGGTTTTTTAAAAAACTGTAAAGCGGCTTCTCATTTGAAACGGCTTTTTTTATTTTCCCTTCATGACGTACCCATTTAAAGAACTCATAACTGACCGCTTGATACTTGCGGAGTTTGGAAAGACTTCTGCTGAAACCTGGTTAGGTTTAATCAAAGACAAGGAGGTAGCACTGACTACCCTGTCATTACCACACCCTTGTACATGTAAAGATGCAAAATTATGGAAGGCGACACAAATAGATGCCATAAAAAGCGGCAGCATTTTACGTTGGTCGATTATCAAAAAAGAGGGTCATGCTGTTATGGGTTGTGTGAAACTTTCATTGAATCTGCGTTTTAATTCCGCGGAAATTGGTTATTGGGTGGGGAAAAAATACTGGGGGAACGGATATGCAGGGGAAGCTGCCATAAAAGTTTTGAATTATGGATTCAGCGAATTAAAACTTAACCGCATTGAAGCCTATGCCATAGTGGTAAACAAAGCCTCCTCCAAAATCCTGTTGAAATTAGGGATGCAAAAAGAAGGCTTCCACCGGCAACTCATAAAACGCTGGGATAACTATATAGATGTCGAGTCCTTTGCCATACTTCTCAGCGACTGGAAAAATCATAACACCCCATAATAACACTCAAAAGCCAACCACCCACTCACACCCACTCTCAAACCCAAACTCACACTCAAATCATCCATTCATAGAAATCAAGAATTCCTCATTGCTCCTGGTACCACGCATTCTTTCCAGCAGGAATTCCATCGCTTCGTTGGAGTTCATGTCAGACATAAATTTCCGTAGAATCCAAACTCTGGATAGCTCTTCTTTGTCCATGAGTAAATCTTCCCTTCTTGTACCTGAAGCAGGAACATCAATCGCAGGGTACACCCTTTTATTGGAAAGTTTTCTATCCAGTTGCAGTTCCATATTACCTGTACCTTTAAATTCTTCGAAGATAACTTCATCCATTTTGGATCCTGTTTCAATCAATGCGGTAGCAATGATAGTGAGTGAGCCGCCGTTTTCAACATTTCTTGCCGCGCCGAAAAACCTTTTCGGCTTATGCAGTGCATTGGCATCTACACCACCGGAAAGAATTTTACCGGACGAAGGTACCACCGTGTTATATGCCCTGGCCAACCTGGTAATAGAATCGAGCAAAATAATTACATCGTGTCCACTCTCCACCATTCGCTTTGCTTTTTCCAATACAATGCTGGATACCTTGACATGACGTTCGGCTTGCTCATCGAAGGTAGATGAAATTACTTCAGCATTTACACTTCTTGCCATGTCTGTTACTTCTTCCGGTCTTTCATCTATCAATAATATGATAAGATAGCATTCGGGATGGTTTTCGGAAATGGCGTTGGCTATTTGTTTTAACAGAACAGTTTTACCCGTTTTTGGCTGTGCCACGATCATACCCCGCTGCCCTTTGCCAATGGGGGCAAACAGGTCGAGAATTCTGGTTGAATACTTATCCGGTTTGGTACTCAGATTTAATTTTTCTTCGGGAAAAAGTGGTGTCAGGTATTCAAATGGCACCCTGTCCCTTATTTCATCGGTGGTCTTACCATTGACGTTTTCAACCCTGAGCAGGGCGAAGTATTTTTCCCCTTCCTTGGGAGGCCTGATCTGTCCTTTGATAGTATCTCCGGTTTTTAGCCCAAAGAGTTTTATTTGTGAAGGGGACACATATATGTCATCAGGGCTGGCTAAGTAATTATAATCAGATGACCTCAAAAAACCATAGCCATCCTGCATAATTTCAAGAACACCTTCATTTTCGATAATACCATCAAACTCTTTCAATATACTCGCCGTATTTTTTTTGCCGCGGCCACCTTCGTTTCTGTCTTTTCTTGGAAGTTTATCCGTTTTTTCACGCTCGGATGACACAGGCACAACCTTTTCAGCCGTGGGGGGTTCATCTGTAGTCTTTTCATTTTCAGGTTTTTCGGGCGTTTCAGTTGGAACTTCTTCGGCCGAAGTATCTTCTGTCCGGGCGGGAGATTCAAATGAAGTAACACCCGCATCGATTTCCAGATCAAAACTTCCCAACAATTCTTCCGCACTCATATCAGCCTCAGGTTCCGGCTGTTTGTTTTCTTCCTCTATTTTTACGTTTTCCCTTTGTACACGAGGTCTTCTTTTGGATTTGGATTGATTTGAAGATTCTTTTGAATTTCCATTTTTTGCTGCTTTTACAGCTTTCTTAGGTTTTTCGGCCACTTTTTCCCGCAATTCGTTTTCTGGCGTGACAGCTTGTTGATCCAGGATTTTGTAAATCAACTCGCTTTTTGGTAGTCTTTTATAGTTTTTAACCCCTAACTTCTCAGCGATTTCTTTCAGCTCTGAAAGAAGCCTTACATTTAATTCTTCAATGTTATACATATTGTGTAGATAAAAATAGCCAGGAACTTCCTGGTATCGGTTTGATTTAAAAAGATGCTATTATGATTATAGAATATGTCGAATTTGATAGAAGAGAAACAAACTTGTGATGATTGTATGCCTCTTTATTATGCAATAATATACTAAGTGTGAATAATTGTCAAGTATTAAAATAAATTAATTCATTCATAAGATTAAAATCATTTTCTTTGCGCAAGCAAATTCCAGAAAAAATGTTATTAGTTGCCGACATCATTGAAAACAAGCAGAGGGTAATCCAGGGGTTGCATAAGCGGGGTTTTGACAAACCCGAGGAGGTGGTAGAGAAGATTGTGAGTTTGAATCGACAAAGAAAAGAAACAAAAACAAAATTAGATCAGACCCTCGCTGAATCGAACGGTATATCCAAACAAATCGGTAAGCTGATCAGGGAGGGAGCGCATCAGGAGGCAGAGGAGATAAAAAGAAAAACGGCAGCATTAAAGGTTTCCGGAAGGGAATTACAGCATCTTCTTACTGAAATAGAACAGGATTTAAGAACACTGTTATATCAAATTCCCAATGTCCCCAACCCCAATGTTCCCGAAGGGAAAGACGCTGAAAATAACCTGATACTTAAGCAACATGGCGAAAAGCCCGTCCTTTCCGGTGACAAAAAACCGCATTGGGATTTGATCAAGGATTACGACATCATTGATTTTGATCTTGGCAACAAGGTGACAGGTGCGGGCTTTCCGGTTTACAAGGGAAAAGGTGCCAGGTTACAGCGGGCCATGGTGAATTTTTTTCTTGACGAAGCCATCGATGCCGGTTATACGGAAATTCAGCCACCGATCATTATCAATGAGGCCTCGGGACTAGGCACCGGCCAGTTGCCTGACAAGGAAGGGCAGATGTATCATGTTCAAAATGAGAATTATTATCTTATTCCCACCGCTGAGGTGCCTATTACCAACTTATACAGGGACATCGTATTAAATGAAGCAGACCTTCCGATAAAGCATGTTGGTTATACCCCGTGTTTCAGAAGAGAGGCCGGCTCATGGGGAGCGCATGTAAGGGGTTTAAACAGGTTACATCAATTCGATAAGGTCGAGATTGTACAGATTGCCTCACCGGAAAAATCATATGAGGTGCTTGAAGAAATGTTACAACATGTAGTAGGATTATTGAAAAAGCTGAATTTACCTTACCGCGTTGTCAACCTGTGTGGCGGTGATCTTGGTTTTACAGCCGCCCTGACCTACGATCTCGAAGTGTATTCTGCAGCCCAGGAAAAATGGCTTGAAGTCAGCTCCGTCAGCAATTTTGAGACTTATCAGGCCAATCGCCTGAAACTCAGATATAAAAGCCAAGATAAAAAAAATGTGTTGCTTCATACTTTAAATGGTAGTGCGTTGGCTTTGCCTAGGATTATGGCTGCTATCCTTGAAAACAACCAAAAAGAAGCAGGCATTGAAATTCCAAAAATTCTTTGGGAGTATACCGGGTTTAAAATAATTTCGTAAATTTCCCACAGAATCAATCAGACAATCACCTAACCAAAAAAGAGATGAGGAAGTTATGTATTTTTCTGTTATTGCTAAGCCTGTTTCAGGCCTGTTCCGATAAGAAGCCTTCTGAAGATATTGCTAAAATTTCCGTGTATCCGGAGACCAAAAAAGTAGATACTATTGACACCTATTTTGGTGTGCAGGTCAAGGATCCATACCGCTGGCTGGAAGATGACCTATCGAAGGCTACGGCTTCGTGGGTGCAATCCCAGAATGAAGTTACCTTTGGCTACCTGAACAACATCTCATTTCGTGACAAGATAAAAACCAGGCTGGAGGAGTTGTGGAATTATGAGAAAGTTTATGCCCCAGCCAAACATGGTGCGTATTATTATTTTTATAAAAACGACGGACTGCAAAATCAAAATGTCTACTACAGAACCAAAGATTTGGGTGAAGAGGCAACCGTTTTCATCGACCCTAATAAGTTTAGTGAAGATGGTACCATTGCTATGGCCGGTACTGTTTTTACAAAAGATGGCTCCATGGTCAGTGTTTTACTTTCTGAGGGAGGCTCAGACTGGAGAAAGTTAGTTGTACTGAACACCGGTTCGATGGAAATGGTGGGTGATACCCTTATCGACCTGAAGTTTACCGGCGTAGCCTGGGTAGGTAACGATGGTTTTTACTACAGTAGTTATGATAAACCCGAAGAAGGCAGTGAGTTATCCGCAAAAACCCAGCATCATAAATTGTATTATCATGCAATGGGGACACCACAATCTGAAGATCGCCTGATTTTTGGCGGAGACACGCAGCCAAGGCGTTATATCGGCGCTTATACAACAGAAGACGAAGAGTACCTGATCATTCAAGCGGCTCAAAGCACCTCCGGAAATGAATTATATTTAAAGAATTTGTCCGAGCCGAACAGCGAAATTATCAAGGTAGTAGATAATTTTGATCATGATCATGTAGTTATTGGCAACGAAGGGGCCAGATTATTTATCCAAACCAACCTTGATGCTCCTAACCGGAAAGTGGTTGAGACCAATGCTTCCAACCCCTCGCCTGACCAGTGGAAAGCCCTCATCCCTGAAACTGAAAATGTTTTAAACGCGGCAACTGGTGGGGGAAAGATATTTGCCTCTTACATGATTGATGCTAAAACAAGCGTAAAGCAGTATGACCTGCAGGGTGAGATGGAAAGGGAGATTGAATTGCCAGGTATTGGCAGTGCTTACGGTTTCAATGCCCGAAGGGAAGATCAGGATTTATATTACACTTTTACCTCATTTACCTACCCTTCGTCCATTTTCAGGTACAATATCAACAGCGGTACATCTGAGCTTTATAAAAAACCTGAAATCAAGTTTGATCCCGGCAACTATGAGACAAAACAGGTCTTTTATGAGAGTGAAGATGGTACCAGGGTGCCGATGTTTATTGTGCATAAAAAGGGTATTGAATTGCATGGCAAAAATCCTACTTACCTATACGGATATGGAGGATTTAACATCAGTCTTACTCCCGGTTTCAGCATCTCCAGGTTGATATGGCTTGAAAATGGTGGCATTTACGCCCAACCTAACTTACGGGGTGGTGGGGAATACGGAAAAAAATGGCACCTGGCCGGGACAAAAATGAATAAACAAAATGTGTTTGATGACTTTATAGCCGCGGCTGAATACCTGATTGCGAACAACTATACCTCATCCGAATATCTTGCCATTGCCGGAGGGTCCAATGGTGGATTGCTGGTAGGTGCTACCATGACGCAACGGCCCGACCTGGCTAAGGTAGCTTTCCCTGCAGTTGGGGTTTTGGATATGTTGAGGTATCATAAGTTTACTGCGGGTGCTGGCTGGGCTTATGACTATGGCACGGCCGATGAATCCAAAGAAATGTTCGAATATCTGCTAAAGTATTCACCACTTCATGCTATTAAATCAGGTACCAGCTATCCGGCTACCCTGGTGATGACCGCTGACCATGATGACCGGGTAGTACCTGCCCATTCATTTAAATATGCCGCTACATTACAGGAAAATCATGTGGGAGACAACCCTGTTTTAATACGAATTGAAACCGATGCCGGTCATGGAGCAGGCACCCCCACCTCCAAAATCATTGAGTCCATCTCCGACCGCTATGCTTTCGCTTGGTACAACATGGGCATCAAACCTTATGAAAATGACAATAAAAATTAAAATGAAAGTTAAAATTGAGTGTTAAGCGTGAAGGTTACTTTTCATCGTCATTTTCATTGTAAGTTTAATTTTTATTACCCATGATTATCAGGGCTGGAGTTAAGGAAGATTTGCCGCAGGTTTTTGATTTGATTAAAGAACTGGCTGAGTATGAAAAGGCGCCACATGAAGTGGATAACTCTTTGGAGAGCATGGAAGAAGATGGTTTTGGGCCTGTGCCGGTGTTTGGATTTCACGTGGCTGAGGTTGACAACAAGATTATTGGAATATCCCTTTATTATTACCGCTATTCTACCTGGAAGGGGAAGTGTCTTTACCTGGAAGACCTGGTGGTCAATGAAAACTACCGTGGATCGGGTATTGGAAAAAAACTATTTGATGCAACCGTACTCGTAGCCCTGGAGACCGGCTGCCGCCAGCTTAACTGGCAGGTTCTGGACTGGAACGAACCCGCCATCAATTTTTATAAAAAGCTCGATGCCCATTTCGACGGAGAATGGATCAATTGCAGACTTACCCACCAACAGTTGTCGAATTACACAGCAAAATAACCAAACATTACAACCCCAGCATACAACCCCCCTTACACATAACATACCTTCACTCCATCCCCCTCCCCATAACCATTCATCCCCCCTCCCCACAACACATCCCTCCAATAACCACCCCACCCCCACTTACCAAAATACCTACCCCCCACACCCAAACTCACACCCACACTCAATTCACGGATTCTAGGACGGTCCTGAACGCCACATGCTTATCCTTAAACTTCTTCATATGCTCATCCCTTAATTTGGTAGCGAAATTGGCAAGGTAGTTATCAATTTCCTTCATGGAATGCGCAAAATACTGAATGGAGTAAGTGGTGCCATTATTGGGGATTTCACCTATCAGGCGATAAATTTTATAATCGACAAATTGTCCTGTTGCCAATACATCCGGGATATGTTTTTCTTTCATCCATGCGATCCATTCATCTACCACATCGTCTTCAACGTTCACCGTTACATTATATAAAATCATAATCTCAGCATCTTATTGTTTTCATAAAAGCTCAATTTAGAACAATATCCTCAATATCAGAAACAACCTACTTATTGTTCTTTCATATACCGAATATTAGACTTTTTTTGATAGAAAGTTTACACTTGTATCAATCAAAATGAGTAATATGGTGTTAATTTTTGGGAATGTTAGCGGAAGACATTGTTTTTGGCTTATAACAAATTTTCTTTCATTGAAAAATGAGAGGTTGTCACCATAAATTCAAAATAAATCAATGCCAAATAAAAAAGTTGTTGTCATAGGGGCCGGTTTTGCAGGCATTGCTGCTGCTACCACTCTGGCTGATCAAGGATATGAAGTGACCGTCCTTGAAAAGAATGATCGTCCCGGAGGAAGGGCCAGAAGTTTCCAGGCCGAGGGTTTTAGATTTGACATGGGGCCAAGTTGGTATTGGATGCCGGACGTATTTGAAAGCTATTTCCGGAGATTTGGTCACTCTACCGCTGACTATTATGACTTAATCCGGCTGGACCCCTCATATACTGTGATTTTTGGGGAAAATGATTTTGTAGATATTCCTGCCGACCTTGGCGAGCTGGGGGCATTGTTTGAAAATCTCGAGACCGGTAGCTACGAGAAGCTGATTCAATTTCTTAAAGAGGCAGAGTACAAGTACGAGGTTGGTATCAATAAGCTGGTGTATAAGCCCGGCCGGTCCATATTTGAATTTCTCAGCTTACAGCTTTTATTGGACCTCTTAAAATGCGATGTCTTTGTTTCCATTCACAAACATATTCGCAAGTTTTTTAAAAATGAAAAGCTGATCGAACTAATGGAATTTCCGGTTTTATTCCTTGGGGCATTGCCCGAAAACACACCGGCCTTGTATAGTCTGATGAACTATGCAGACATCAAACTGGGAACCTGGTACCCGATGGGAGGCATGTTTAAAATCATTGAAGGGATGGTTCGGTTAGCACAATCAAAAGGAGTAATCTTTGAATATAATCAGGAGGTAAAAGAAATTGTAATGAACGGAAAAAGCGCTGAAAGTGTGGTTACTGCCGGGCAAAAATTCGCCGCTGATGTGGTGGTCGGTGGGGCGGATTATCACCATGTCGAATCGGCGTTGTTACCTGCTGCTTTCAGAAGCTATGATGAGAAATACTGGGAGAGTAGGGTGATGGCGCCCTCATGTCTCATCTATTACCTTGGTATTAACAAACGTCTGCAAAATCTCCGTCACCACAACCTGTTTTTCGATGAAGATTTTGGGCCGCATGCTGTCGAGATTTATGAAACCAGGAAATGGCCGGAAAAACCACTATTTTATGTATCTGCCCCTAGCGTTACAGACGACAGCCTGGCGCCTGAAGGTTGCGAAAATCTTTTTATTTTAATTCCTGTTGCAACCGGCCTGGAAGATACGCCATCTATAAGGGAAAAGTACTATAATCTGGTCATGGAAAGGTTGGAAAGATTAACAAAACAAAACATCAGAAATGCTGTTATTTACAAAAAAAGTTTTGCCCATAACGACTTCATTAAAGACTATCATGCTTTTAAAGGTAATGGATACGGTTTAGCCAACACATTAAGGCAAACGGCTATTTTAAAACCTTCATTAAAAAGCAAGAAAGTACAAAACCTCTTTTACACCGGACAATTGACCGTGCCGGGCCCCGGAGTGCCCCCATCAATTATTTCCGGTCAGGTAGTAGCAGGGGAAATAATGAAAGAATTCGGTATTAAACAATGAATTAATTATTTTTATATTCATAGCCCGAAAAACGATGGAACTTTTTGACGAAACCACTTTCAAATGCAGTAAGCTAATTACGCAGCATTACAGTACCTCATTTACGCTTGGGATAAAGACACTCCATAAAAAGTACCATTTTCCTATCTATGCTATTTATGGTTTTGTACGTTATGCCGATGAGATAGTAGATACCTTTCATGAGCATGACAAAAGGCAGTTGCTGGAAGATTTTAAGCAAGATACCTACAAGGCTATTGATAACGGAATAAGCCTTAATCCCGTTTTGCATGCTTTCCAGATTACCGTAAAAAAATACAATATCGAACCCGGTTTAATCAATGCTTTCCTGCATAGCATGGAGATGGATTTGTATTTTCAAAATTACAATGAAAACAAATACGATGAATACATTTATGGTTCGGCAGAAGTGGTAGGATTAATGTGTTTACGCGTTTTCTGCGAAGGGGATGATGCCTTGTACCGGAAACTAAAAGAGCCGGCCAGAAGGCTGGGGGCCGCATTTCAAAAAGTGAATTTCCTGAGAGACATGAAAAGTGACTTTGTTGAAAGAGGCAGAACCTATTTTCCTAATGTCGATTTTAATCATTTTAACAAAACGGCCAAAGTTGCCATAGAGGAGGATATTTCCAAAGACTTTGACGCAGCCTATGACGGTATATTGGGATTGCCTAAAGGGGCCAGTATGGGTGTGTACCTGGCCTATATATATTATCTTAAATTATTCAAAAAGATCCGGGATTGCCCGGCCTCTAAAATTATGCAGGAAAGGGTCAGAATTCCGGATAATAAAAAAATCGCCCTTTTAATTCAAACCTATTTCAAGCACAGATTCAATTATATATAATAAATCACCTTTGTATGCATTAACAATACAGGATATCAAAAAAATTACCCAGACTTAAAAATCAATATGTATAATTTAAAGGTAAGTATAGACGAAAATTCAGGCTTTTGCTTCGGGGTAGTATATGCCATCGAAATGGCTGAAGAAATTTTGGATGAGCAGGGTAATCTGTACTGCTTGGGTGACATTGTTCATAATGATGAGGAAGTAAAAAGGCTTGAGGCGAAAGGACTGAAGATCATCAATCACGAAGAACTTCAGAAAATCAGAGACGCTAAAGTGTTGATCAGAGCCCATGGTGAACCCCCCTCCACCTATCAACTGGCTATTGATAATAACCTGGAACTGATAGATGCCTCATGCCCGGTAGTGCTTAAACTGCAAAACAGAATTAAAAACTCCTATGATAAGGAAGAATTGATTTATATTTATGGAAAGCATGGACATGCCGAGGTAATTGGACTGCTAGGCCAGACTAGTAACAAAGCCGTTGTATTTCAGGATATCAACGAGCTGGACCTGGAAAGTTTGCCAAAAAGAATTACACTATACAGTCAGACGACCAAAAGTACAGATAATTTCTATGAGATCAAGAAAACCCTCGAAGATGCGGGCATAGAAGTTATTGCCAACGACACTATTTGCCGGCAGGTGTCTAATCGTGATAAAGAACTTAGGGATTTTGCCAACAAGTTTGATAAAATTATCTTTGTGTCAGGAACAAAGTCCTCCAACGGAAAGGTACTATACAATGTATGTAAGAAGACAAACCCCAATACCTATTTTATTTCACGGTCTGAGGAAATTGATAAATCATGGTTTTCACAGAATGATAAGGTAGGCATTTGCGGTGCGACTTCAACACCGATGTGGTTGATGGAGGAGGTTAAAAATGAATTATTAACTTATTAAGTTGAAAGCTTGCAAAATTTAATTTATGTTTTATTGGCGGTAGGAACCTTCTTTTTTATGGAAGGTGTAGCATGGTTTACCCACAAGTATGTAATGCATGGCTTCCTGTGGAGCTGGCACCGTTCTCATCATACCTTGCACAATCATGCCCTGGAAAAAAATGATTTATTTGCGGTGGTGTTCAGTATTCCGGCCATTTTACTGATACTTTTGGGAACAGTAAGCCAGCAATTTTATTTTGCATTGTACATAGGTATCGGAATCACTGGCTACGGTGTTTTTTACTTTATATTTCATGACATCATTGTTCACCGCCGGATAAAGATCCCCTACAAGGCAAAAAACCGGTATATGAAAAGGATCATGAGAGCCCATTATATCCACCATGAAAAACATACCAAAGAAGGATGTGAAGCCTTTGGTTTTTTGTATGCCCCGAAAAAATATGATAAGCAGTAAGAGAAGGGCGGAGATTAAATTTCAGGTATAGCCTGAAACCACTGGTATGATTACATCAATCGTCATGGAGGCAAAAGAATAAATTAAAATTGTTGTTCAGGCATTTATGTCAACTTTACAGGTTTCGTTGATTGGTTCCGGAAATGTGGCCTGGCACCTGGCGCCCGAATTGGATAACATTGGTTACTTTGTCAGGGAAGTATATAGCAGGAATACCAAAAATGCCAGAAAGTTGATAGGGCGGCTATACCAGGCCGAGCTAAAGAAAGACCTGGATTTTTCAGAAAGCACATCACAAATTTTCATTGTAGCCGTATCTGATGATGCTATTGATGAAATTGCCCGGGAAATAGTAGTTCCTGAAGCCTCTGTGCTTGTACATACATCAGGCAGTAAATCCATGGAGGTACTTGGTTACGCCTCCACCCCGAATATTGGCGTCTTTTATCCTCTGCAGACTTTTAGCAAGGATAAAAAAGTTCATTTCCAGGATATCCCTATTTGCATTGAAGCCGAAAACCGCCACACCCGGAAGACCCTAAAAAACATGGCAGACCGAATCAGCGAAAGCGTCTATCAAATAAATTCAGATTCCCGGCAGGCCTTGCATATAGCAGCGGTGTTTGCCTGCAATTTTACCAATCACCTTTTTACCATTGCCAAAGATATGCTGGACAATAACCATCTGGATTTTGAAATGTTGAAGCCGCTTATTGTTGAAACGATCAACAAATCATTGGCGTTGGGACCTCAGCAGGCCCAAACCGGCCCGGCCCGGCGTGGTGATCTCGAGGTGCTGGACAAGCACCTGAAGGCCTTGGAGACCCATAAATCCTATGCGGATATTTATAAATTGATCACCCAGAGCATTCTCGATACCTATCCCAATGAATGAATTTTTTTCAATTTGATAAAAAACAGAACAATATACCGTTGATATATGTTTTAAACTATATAATTTTGAAACTATGGAAAAACCTGAAATTCCTCAAAAGTCTCCTATTGTTACAGAAATGGATGCCGGTACTTACTTTTGGTGTGCATGCGGTAAAAGTACCAATCAACCGTATTGCGACGGTTCTCACAACGGTACCTCATTCACACCTGTTCGTGTTACTATCGAAGCGCAAAAAAAAGTGGCCTGGTGCACCTGCAAGCATACCGAAAATCAGCCATTTTGTGACGGCTCACACAAGGATTTATAACCCCATAAAGGTCCCTTATGTCTTTCATATAACAAAAAATAAATTGCTGATAATCAACAATATACCTAATCATACTATGATTGGTTGCAAAGATATGAGTTTTTGCATTTTTGTTATTTTCTTGGGATAGCGATTAGCAAAGATCGTGGGGGCTTTTATATAACTTAATTCTTAACCTGCCGCCAGCGTCCGTGGCTGTTGCGCATCATATAACAAAAGCAACAAAAGAAGCCGCCGCACGTTTAGCGGAGCAATAACGCGTGCCCTCTCAGCGATGAGCACGCATTTCCGTTTCATCTGCCAAGCTTTCAACCTCAGCAAATTACACTCAAACGCGCACTCGCTTCATAATTTTTATTTTCGAAAAAAAGTTCTGCAACACCCACATCCCCCCTGTCAACAACCCCACACCTCCCCCCTGACACCCGACACCTCTCCCCTGATGTGAGTGTTGCACAACGCAAGCATGCACCTATATGCCCATCTCCTCAGCGAAAACGGCTGTTTCTCTTTGTGTCTTGGTGCCTCCGTGGTGAAAAATGGTGAACCACCAAGACACAAAGAGATGTTCCTTTTAATATAGCCCCTGGAATAATAACTAAAAACGGAAAGAATTATGTGTTAAGTTTTTAATAGATGATTCTTTTATTGATTTTTGTAGCCAGTGAGCTTTACCAAAAAATCCAGGGGCTGTGGCAAAAAATCGACCCGCAAATTTTTCATTTTCCGGTTTCCTAAAATTAACACGGTTTCCTAACCTGATCATCATTGCTTTGACCCAATATTTTACCGCCATTTTTCTTGTCGGTACCCAAAACCAATGGAAGATCATGCTGTCTGACTATAAACTTTTGCTTATCTCCATATCGACAGTACTTATTGCAGCCGCCGGATATATTATTAACGATTACTATGATGTCAAGATAGACTTTGTCAATAAACCCGAAAGGGTGGTTGTTGACAAATTGCTCAAAAGAAGGGTAGTCATGGCGGCCCATTCGATCCTTAATTTTGCAGGTATTGGCATTGGCTTTTTGGTGTCTTTCAAAATAGCCCTGATTAACTTTTTATCAGCATTATTGCTGTGGCTGTATTCCAATCATTTAAAGAGGCTTCCGTTTGTGGGTAATGTGGCTGTAGCATTATTAACCGGGGCAGCCCTGTTGGTGATAGCCATTTACTATCAAAAGAACATGTTCCTTGTGTTGGTATATGCAATTTTTGCATTTTCAATTACTTTAATCCGTGAAATCATCAAAGATATTGAGGATATGAAGGGAGATACTGTATTTGGTTGCAGGACCTTGCCGGTGATTTGGGGAATTAGAAAAACCAAAATGATTATTTATCTGCTATCCTCTGTTTTTACGGCGCTTTTATTTTATCTTGCGTCTGTGCTGGATAATCCTACATTAACCATCTTTTTTGCTGTACTGATTATTCCGTTGTCCCATTTTATTTACCGGCTGATTACCGCAGACACCAAAAAGGATTTTTCGTATCTGAGCACTTACTGTAAGATATTAATGTTGTCCGGAATATTAAGCATGGCTTTTTTTTCATCTTAGACTATATTTGTGCTCCAAAAACCTGATAATTTGAAAGTTACGAATCAAAACCTCGCTATATTCGCATCCGGAAGCGGAAGCAATGCCGAAGCATTTTTTAAATATTTCAGAGGTAATAAAAATATCAATATTTGTCTTTTATTGAGTAATAATAAGAAAGCGTTTGCCCTTCGGCGCGCTGAAAAATATGGTGTTCCCACCGTAACTTTTGACCGCCATGAATTTTATGAAACCGACAGGGTGCTCAGCACCCTGAAGGAGCACCACATCAGCTTCATTGTTTTAGCCGGATTTTTGTGGAAGATTCCCATCGAATTGATCGAGAATTATCAGGGAAAAATGGTGAACATCCACCCTGCATTATTGCCTAAATTTGGCGGAAAAGGGATGTATGGTATGCATGTGCACAAGGCTGTGATTGAGGCGGATGAAAAAGAAAGCGGGATCACCATCCACTATGTTACAGAGAACTATGATGAAGGTGAAATAATATTTCAGGAGAAATGTGAAGTAAAGCCTGCCGATTTGCCTGAAACACTGGCAGAGAGAATCCAAAAGCTGGAGCATAAATTTTATCCTCAGGTAGTCGAAAAAACCTTATCTGTCTTTCAATAAATACAAGTATATTGGCCTTGTAATGTATTGAACAATAAATGATTAAAAAAAATATAAAAGTTTATAGTTTTGCATTTTAATACGAATTTAAACATGTCCTTGAGAATAAAGATAAAATCTGCATTAATATCGGTTTACTACAAAGACAATCTTGAAGCGATCATTCGGTTACTGAAAAATTATGATGTGGACATTTATTCTACAGGAGGAACACAAAAATTTATCGAGGGGTTGGGAGCGAAGGTGATACCGGTCGAAGGGCTTACCGGCTATCCGTCTATTTTAGGAGGCCGTGTAAAAACTTTGCATCCTAAAGTGTTTGGCGGCATCTTATCCAGAAGGGAGCACCGACAGGATTTGGAAGATACACGTCAATACGAAATACCGGCTATCGACCTTGTGATTGTAGACCTGTATCCTTTTGAAGAAACGGTAATGTCAGGGAGCTCGGAAAGTGAAGTAATTGAAAAGATTGACATTGGGGGTATCTCGTTGATAAGGGCGGCAGCGAAAAACTTCAGGGACGTAACTATTATTTCATCTAAAAACCAATACGAAACACTGGAAACGATATTAAAAGAAAAAGAAGGTGCTACTGATCTGGAAGACAGAAAACTGTTTGCCACGCAGGCCTTTGATGTCTCCTCCCATTATGACTCGTTGATATTTAACTATTTCAATCAGGGAGGGGAAGTGAAGTCTTTGAAATTTAGTGAGCAGAATGAGCAGACTTTGCGATATGGGGAAAACCCTCATCAGCAGGGCGTTTTTTATGGCAACCTGCCGGAAATGTTTGACCAATTGAACGGGAAGTCTTTGTCATACAATAATCTGGTAGACATTGATTCTGCGGTATCATTGATCGATGAATTTGACGGAGAGACAGCTTTTGCCATTTTAAAACATACCAACGCCTGCGGAGTAGCTACCGGTAATACAGTAAAAGAGGCCTACTTAAAAGCTTTTGCAGCCGATACCATCTCTGCATTTGGCGGTGTGTTGGTGACCAATCAGAAGGTGGATGCCGAGGCGGCAGAGGAGCTCGACAAATTATTTTTTGAGGTATTAATTGCTACGGCTTTTACCGATGAGGCATTAGACATTTTGAAAAGCAAAAAGAATAGAATATTGTTGATCCGGAAAACCGGGATCAAAACGAAAAAGCAATTCAAAAGCCTGCTTAATGGTGTGATTGAACAGGACAGGGATTTAAAAACAGATGAGGCCGCTGATTTTAAAGTCGTAACAGACCGCGCCACAAATTCTGAGGAGAATGAGGCGCTGGTATTTGCAAGTAAAGTTGCCAAGCATACTAAATCCAATACCATTGTTTTGGCCAGAAGCGGCCAACTGTTGGCAAGCGGGGTGGGGCAGACTTCCAGGGTGGATGCGTTGAAACAGGCTATTAAAAAGGCAAAGCATTTTGGATTTGAATTGCAGGGTGCTGTGATGGCATCAGATGCGTTTTTTCCTTTCCCTGATTGCGTGGAAATTGCACAAAAAGAGGGGATCGAGGTAGTAATACAACCGGGGGGATCGATTAAAGATCAGGCATCTATTGACTATTGTAATACGCACAATATGGGTATGGTGTTTACGGGGATTCGTCACTTTAAACATTAAGCTTTTTGGATAAACCAATATCCATGGTAAATTGAATTTTTGTAAGATAACAACCTAATATAAAGAGGATTATAAGCTAATATGGGATTATTTGATTTTCTGTCAAGTGATATTGCTATCGATTTAGGTACTGCCAATACCTTGATTATTAATAAGGATAAAATTGTGGTGGATGAGCCATCAATCATTGCCGTAGATAAGACTAACAATAAGGTGTTGGCCATTGGGAGAGAGGCGATGCAGATGCATGAGAAGACACATGAAAATATTAAAACTATCAGGCCTTTGAAAGATGGGGTAATTGCTGATTTCTATGCTGCCGAGCAAATGATCAGGGGTATGATAAAAATGATCGATAAAAACAACAGAAGATTTTTACCTACATCCCACCGCATGGTCATCTGTATACCTTCAGGTATTACCGAAGTGGAAAAAAGGGCAGTACGTGACTCAGCCGAGCATGCCGGGGCCAAAGAAGTGTATATGATCCAGGAACCACTCGCCGCCGCAATCGGTATTGGCATCGATATTGAAAGACCATTCGGATCGATGGTTGTAGACATAGGGGGAGGAACTACAGAAATTGCGGTTATAGCCCTTTCAGGTATAGTTTGTGACCAATCCATACGCGTTGCAGGTGACTCTTTTAATAAAGATATCCTGGACTATATGCGCAGGCAACATAATCTCCTGATCGGTGAAAGGTCTGCCGAAAAAGTCAAAATTGAAGTTGGATCCGCCCTTACCGAACTTGATGATGCACCCGAGCCATTTGAGATCAGGGGAAGGGATTTAATGACCGGAATTCCAAAAGTAATTAAGATAGACTACTCTGAAATAGCCTTTGCAATAGATAAATCTGTTTCTAAAATAGAAGAGGCGGTATTAAAAGCACTGGAAATCTCTCCACCCGAACTTTCAGCAGATATTTATGACAACGGAATACACCTCACTGGCGGCGGTGCATTATTAAGGGGATTGGACAAAAGATTAGCTTTAAAAACCAAGTTGCCTATTCACGTAGCGGAAGACCCGTTAAGGGCCGTGGTAAGGGGAACAGGTATTGCCTTGAAAAGCATTAATGATTTCAAAGCGGTATTGATGACATAGAAGTGTCAGATGCGAAGTTTATTTTTATTTTTATTTAAATATCGAACCTTTTTTGTTTTTGTAATTTTACAAATTCTTTGTTTCTGGCTGATAATCAGTAACAACAGGTATCAAAGTGCCGCATTTTTTACCTCTTCGAACCAACTGGCTGCAACGATCATGACCACTACAGATAATGTAAGCGATTATTTTAACCTCGGGGCACAGAACAGGAAACTGGCAGAAGAGAATGCAAGGCTTAAAAAACTGTTAAATGAAAAGCAACAAATCTCAAGTTACTTTCCCGCTAAACGGGTAAAAGATACAGCCGTATTGAAACAATTTAACTATGTGCCGGCTAAGGTTGTCAAAAATTCTGTTAGCTGGTCCAACAATTACATCACCATTAACAAAGGTGCCAAGGATGGAATCAATAAAGGAATGGGGGTAGTAAGCCATGACGGTATTGTGGGCATTGTAAAATCTTCTTCCGGACATTTTTCAACGATTACTTCCCTTTTACATAGTAATATATTTATCAGCTCTGTTATTAAAAGAACCGGTGATCTTTGTTCAACCAGTTGGGACGGGCGTAATCCTTACGAGGCTACTTTAAGATTTGTCCCCCGCCATATACGTTTACAGCCTGGTGATACCATAATTACTTCTGGCTTTAACGCGATATTTGACAAAGGCACCCTGATTGGAACTGTAAAAGAAACCAGCATCGAGGAGAATGCTACCTTTTATAATGTGACTATCGACCTCGCTACGGATTTTAATAGTCTGTCTTATGTGTATGTAATTGAAAACCGCCTGAGGGTGGAAAAAGATTCACTGGAACAAAACCTGGCGCAGTAAGATGGATAACCGGAATTTAGTCATACAATCGATTCTCTTTATCATCTACATGGGATTGCAGGTGATTTTTATGAAGAATGTGGTGTTGTTTGACAAAGCCTTTTGTTTTGTTTATGTAGCCTTTCTGCTGCTCATCCCACTGGAGGCAGGAGCTTTGCTAATCATGTTTTTGGGATTTATAACGGGTCTCATCACAGATATTTTTTATGACTCCCTTGGAATTCATGCTTCTTCCTGCGTTATTATTATGTTCTTGCGTCCATATTTAGTAAATTTATTAACACCGAGGGGTGGTTATGATGCCGGTTTAGTGCCCACCCTGAGAGTTATGGGATGGGAATGGTTTGGTGTTTACGCTTACGTGTTGATCTTTATTCACCATCTGGCCTTGTTTTATATTGAAGCCAGCGGCTTCAGGATGTTCTTCTTTACCTTTTCAAAGGCTTTTTTCAGTAGTATTCTGACATTTACAGTTGTGGTCATTATTCAATATTTGTTTTACGCACCCAGAAGAAGCTTATGAACAATAACTCAAAATATATTATTCAGTTTACCATATTATTTGTATCCCTGGTATTTACCGGAAGGCTGTTTTCCCTTCAGGTACTGGACAAAAACTATAAACTGGCCGCAGAAGATAATGCTATGAGGCCAATCATAGAATATCCCTACCGGGGGGTAATCTATGACAGGAATGGTAAACTGATTGTGCATAATACACCGGTCTATGATCTGATGATAATTCCAAAGGAAGTGAAGATGGAAGACACGCTGGCCTTTTGTCAACTGGTTGGAATTACTCAAAAAGAATTTGAGGAGAAGATAAAAACACTTAAAAAGCAACGTCGCTATGCGCTACCTTCAGTACTTGTAAAACAAATTCCCGGAGAGGAATTTGCAAAAATTCAATCTTCCCTGATAAATTATCCGGGATTCAATATAGTGGCCAGAACTGTGCGGGGCTACCCTTACGGCACACTGGCCAATGCCCTGGGCTACATGAGGGAAATCGATCAGAAAGGCCTGGACAAAGATACGGCAAACTATTATAAGCAAGGGGACTACATCGGTATCAGTGGTGTGGAGGCCAGTTATGAGGAACCTTTGAGAGGTAAAAGAGGGGTCCAATACAAGATGGTAGATGCTATAGGGGTAGTGAAAGGTGCATTTAATAACGGAGCCTTCGATACCTTGTCTATTCCAGGTCAAAACCTTTATGCCTCCATAGATATAGACCTTCAAAATTATGCCGAGCAATTATTGGATAATAAAAGGGGAAGTATCGTAGCCATCGAACCTTCTTCAGGAGAAATATTAACGATCGTTTCCAGACCTTCGTACGACCCTAATAGCCTATCGGGCAGGGATTTGAGCAAAAATTATAGAAAGCTCACCCAGGATACCCTCAAGCCATTGTTCAACCGGCCGATTATGGCAACCTATCCGCCAGGCTCGATTTTTAAAACCCTGCAGGCTTTGATAGCACTTCAGGAAGGGGTGATCAGCCCAAATGAACAGATTTACTGTGACGGCGGCCTTATTGGAGATCATGCCCCGCCAGGATACTATAATGTACACAGAGGTATCAAATATTCTTCCAATAACTACTTTTTCAAAGTGTTTAAGCGGATTATTAACCAGAGAAAACATGAAAATACTTTTATAGATGCAAGAATAGGCCTAACCAACTGGCGGGAATACGTGGCTGGATTCGGACTGGGACATAAACTGGGGGTGGACATACCCAACGAGAAAGGTGGACATATTCCTGATACCAGCTACTACGACCGTTTTTATGGTAAAAACCGCTGGAAGTTTTCTAACATTTATTCTTTAAGTATTGGCCAGGGAGAAATGCTGATGACCCCCATTCAAATGGCTAACCTCGCTGCTATTTTAGCCAATAAAGGTTATTACTACATACCCCATATCATTAAGGGTGTGGGCGACGAAAACCAACCATTGCCGGAGTATCGAAAGAAATATCACGTGGGTATTGACTCATCCTATTACACTTATGTCATTGATGCCATGCAGGAAGCCCTATCCGGAACAGCCGGGCGGGCCATTATTCAGGACATCGAAATTTGTGGCAAAACAGGGACTGCCGAAAACCCACACGGAGAAGACCATTCCGTTTTTATGGCTTTTGCCCCGAAGGACGATCCCAAAATAGCGATTGCTGTTTATGTCGAAAACGCAGGTTGGGGCGGGCGAGCGGCGGCAAGTACTGCAAGTTTATTGATAGAAAAGTATATCAGGGGTGAAATTACACGACCCTGGCTGGAAGATTATGTGTTAAAAGGAAAATTTATTTACTAAGTGAGAAGGCCGGATCTTTTAATTAATAAAGTCGATTGGCTGGTGACTGTGATTTATGGTGTCCTGGTGTTGTTAGGATGGTTAAATATCTATGCTGCCTCTTATAACCCTGAAGTAAGCATATTTTCAACCGGCATTAACTCGGGACGGCAACTCCTGTGGATAGGAGTTTGCCTTATCACCATCATGTTTATTTTAGTAATCGATTTTAAGATTTACAATTCAACGGCCTATTTCATCTATGGGTTTTTCATATTATTGTTAATTGGTGTATTGTTCACCCGGTCGGTGAGCGGTGCGAGTTCCTGGTTTCAGATTGGCAGTTTTAAATTTCAGCCCTCTGAGCTGACTAAATTCGCGACAGCACTTACGCTGGCCAAATACTTCAATGATCATAACCCCAGGTTTGACAGGATCAAATCGCTGGGTTTCATGTTGATGATAATTGGTACACCTATGGGCCTGATTTTACTTCAACCCGATGCCGGAACTACCTTGATTTTTGGCGCTTTTGTCCTGGTATTGTATAGGGAAGGGCTTAACCCGATGATCCTGGTAATTGGTCTGGTGGCCATTACCCTGGTAGTTTTAACTTTGCTGGTCGCCAATGATTGGTTTTTGGTGGGTGGCATTGTTCTGATAACAGCGGCGATTATCATTTTCTGGGGTAAAAATATGAAAACCAAGCGTCTGATCAGAATTATCGTTGGCGCGTTACTGATTATTGGCATAATCTTTAGTGTGGATTACCTGGTAAACGAGGTTTTGCCCCCTCATCAACAGAAAAGGATTATGGTATTGTTCAATCCGGGGTCAGATCCATTAGGGGTAGAATACAACGTCACACAATCCAAAATCGCCATTGGATCCGGAGGATGGTTTGGGAAAGGCTATTTACAAGGCACACAAACCAGTGGCGGCTATGTACCGGAACAAAGCACGGACTTTATATTCAGTACCATCGGAGAAGAGCATGGTTGGATGGGCAGCCTGGTTTTGATTGTGTTATTTTCTGTGTTATTCCTAAGGTTGTTGTTTATCTCAGAAAGGCAAAAGTCCAGGTTCGCCCGTGTTTATGGCTATTCGGTCGTGAGTATTTTCTTTTTCCACTTCATGATTAACATTGGCATGAGTATCGGACTTTTCCCGGTGATCGGTATACCGTTACCATTTTTTAGTTATGGAGGGTCCTCGTTGTGGTCTTTTACCATATTAATTTTTGTCCTGCTAAAGATCGATGCCCATCGCATGCAGGTATTTACAAGGTAGGCATAAAAAAGCACAGATTACAATAACCTGTGCCCGATTTCAAGTAATAAAATTTCTTAGTTAAGCTTCAGGCGCCGATGTATCGATAGAAACGAAAGAACGGTTATTTCTTCCCTTTTTAAATACTACCGTACCATCTTTTAACGCAAATAAGGTGTGATCCCTGCCAATACCCACATTAGCACCCGGATGATGTTTGGTGCCTCGCTGCCTTACCAGGATGTTGCCGGCAATCGCCTTTTGACCACCGTATATTTTCACCCCCAACCGTTTACTTTCCGATTCTCTTCCGTTTTTGGAACTACCAGCTCCTTTTTTATGTGCCATTTTAAAATATTTTTATGATATCTTCTCGATTAATACCTTGGTGAATTGCTGTCTGTGACCATTTTTGACTTTGTATCCTTTTCTTCTTTTCTTTTTGAATACAATCACTTTGTCACCTTTAACATGCTCAAGAACTTTGCCGGTTACCTTGGCCCCTTTTATAGTTGGCGAACCGATTTTAACCTTGCCGTTATCATCGGTTAACAGCACTTTATCGAATTCTACGGAAGCGCCAGCCTCATTGCTGCCCATAAATGGCGCATAAACATACTGGTCTTGCGTTACTTTGAACTGCTTTCCTGCTATATCAACAATTGCGTACATCTAACTCTGATTCAATTATTTTGTCAATTCAAAAATGGTTTGCAAAGATATAGTATTTAATACATAAAACAAATCCCTTATATTTAAAAAATGGACAGAAGAAAAAAAAATATTTTTTTTTGAAAAAATTAACCCTTTTTTTGGAGTGATAATTATCAAGTGTTTATTGTAAATATGGTATTTAAAATATTGAAAATCAGAATATTAAATGAAATTTTAAGATTTTTTATTATTCAAATTTTTAGACCAGGCCATCTTTGATTTTTAGATGTGATTTTATCATATTTGTAAAAGTTATCTTGGACAAAAAAATCGCCCATCTGACCGGCATAATTAAGATAGCTATTCAACGACACAGGTATGTTATAGTATTGTTAAGGGATAAATTCATAAAGCAGATTTTCGTATAATGCTGACAGCTTAATCAAGCTGAATGAAACCTTCTGTGAGTTAAAATAAAGATTCAATCAAAAAATAATAGTAAATGAGTAATAATGGCGCTGTTACAGAACCCATTTTAAGTGAAAACAAAAACAGGTTCGTTTTATTCCCAATTGAGCACGATGATATATGGCAGTTTTACAAAAAGGCGGAAGCCAGTTTTTGGACTGCTGAGGAGATAGACCTTAGCCAGGATTTAAAAGACTGGGAAAATCTTAATGACGGTGAAAGACATTTTATTTCTCATGTACTGGCATTCTTTGCCGCCAGTGATGGTATTGTTAACGAAAACCTGGCGGAGCACTTTGTCGCCGAAGTTCAATATACTGAAGCCAAGTTTTTTTACGGTTTTCAGATAGCCATCGAAAATATTCATTCCGAAACTTACTCTCTGCTAATCGATACTTATATAAAAGATCCCAAAGAAAAAGATAAACTTTTTAATGCGATAGAGACCATGGATTGCGTTAAAAAGAAAGCAGACTGGGCATTGCGGTGGATTGATGAGGGATCATTTCACGAAAGGCTGATAGCATTTGCGGCCGTGGAAGGGATTTTCTTTTCAGGAAGCTTTTGCTCAATATTCTGGCTGAAGAAAAGAGGCTTGATGCCTGGCCTGAGTTTTTCAAATGAGTTGATTTCCAGGGACGAAGGATTACATTGTGACTTTGCTTGCCTCTTATACAACAATCATGTTACCAATAAGCTTGGCGATGAAAAAGTTATTGAAATAATAAAAGATGCCGTAGAAATCGAAAAGGAATTTGTAACGGATGCCTTGCCGGTAAAATTGATCGGTATGAATGCAGATTTAATGTGTCAATACATTGAATTTGTTGCCGATCGCTTGCTATCGGAGCTTGGATGTCCTAAAATCTATGGAGCCACCAATCCATTTGATTTTATGGAAATGATCTCCCTGCAGGGTAAAACCAATTTCTTCGAGAAGCGTGTCGGAGAATACCAAAAGGCTGGTGTCATGAAGAAAGAAGAAAGTAATTCCAAATTTTCGCTGGACGAAGATTTCTAGGCGTATTTAAAAAATTTTGTTAACCCCAATAAACCCCCTAATAAATGCTAGTAGTTAAAAGAGATGGTAGACGAGAGTCAGTCAAATTTGACAAGATAACGGCCAGAATTGAAAAACTGTGTTATGGTTTGGATATGAGTTATATAGAACCCGTTGAAATTGCCAAGAAGGTAATTAACGGTATCTATGATGGTGTCACTACTATTGAACTGGATAATCTCGCTGCGGAAACAGCCGCTACCATGACTACCCAGCACCCTGACTTTGCCAAATTAGCCGCCAGGGTTGCCATTTCAAATCTCCATAAGGTAACCAGCAAATCCTTTTCCAACACTATGAAAAGGCTGTATACCTACATTGATCCCAGAACAGGGGAAAATGCCCCTTTAATTTCCAAGGAGGCTTATGGGTTGATCAAGAAAAATGCGGCACTGCTTGATTCTACAATCATTTACGACAGGGATTTTAGCTATGACTACTTTGGGTTTAAGACGCTGGAACGATCTTACCTCATGAAAATTGATGGTATGGTGATAGAAAGGCCACAGCATATGTTGATGAGAGTGGCTGTGGGCATTCATATGGATGATATTGAAGAAGTGGTAAAAACCTATAATCTGTTGTCCGAAAAGTGGTTCACTCATGCTACGCCTACACTGTTTAATGCCGGCACACCTAAGCCGCAGTTGTCTTCCTGTTTCTTGCTTACCATGAAGGAAGACAGTATTGAGGGCATTTATGACACGTTGAAACAAACTGCAAAAATATCTCAATCGGCCGGAGGTATTGGTTTGAGCATTCATAATGTAAGGGCGACAGGGTCTTATATCAAAGGTACAGGGGGCGTATCCAATGGTATTGTTCCCATGTTGAGAAATTTTGACATGACCGCTCGTTATGTCGATCAGGGCGGTGGGAAGAGAAAGGGTAGTTTCGCCATATATCTGGAGCCCTGGCATGATGATATTTTTGCCTTTCTGGATTTGAAGAAAAACCATGGTAAAGAAGAGTTAAGGGCAAGGGATCTGTTTTACGCGCTTTGGATTCCCGACCTTTTTATGAAGAGGGTTGAAAATAATGAAATGTGGTCTTTATTCTGTCCTAATGAAGCGCCGGGATTGGCAGATTGTCATGGCGAGGAGTTTGAAAAACTTTACGCAAAATACGAAAAAGAACAACGGTACAGAAAACAGGTTAAAGCACAGGACCTCTGGTTTGAGATTTTGGAGGCCCAGATCGAGACCGGGACACCTTATATGTTATACAAGGATGCGGCCAACAAGAAATCCAATCAGAAGAATTTAGGGACCATTAAGTCAAGTAACCTGTGTACAGAGATTATCGAGTATACTTCTCCCGATGAGGTAGCTGTATGTAACCTGGCTTCAATCGCACTTCCGAAGTTTGTGACGGAGGATGGGAAATTCGATCACCGGAAATTATATGATATCACATATGTGGTGACCAAAAACCTGAACAAGGTGATTGACATTAATTTTTACCCCGTTCCTGAGGCTCAAAGATCAAATATGAGACACCGTCCAATTGGGATAGGTGTACAGGGGCTGGCAGATACATTTATACAATTAAAAATGCCTTTTGACTCACCCGAGGCCCGTGGTTTGAATGAAGATATTTTTGAAACCATTTATTTTGCTGCCATGACCGCTTCCAAGGACCTGGCCAAAACAGATGGAAAATATGAAACATTCAAAGGCTCGCCGGTTTCAAAAGGTATTTTTCAGTATGATATGTGGGGCGTGACTCCAAAATCAGGAAGATGGGATTGGGATAGCCTAAAAAGAGAGATCAAAAAACATGGTGTAAGAAACTCCTTGCTTGTGGCACCTATGCCCACCGCTTCTACCTCACAAATTCTTGGAAACAACGAATGTTTTGAGCCATATACCTCCAATATTTACACCCGGAGGACACTTTCAGGAGAGTTTATCGTAGTGAATAAGCACCTCATGAAAGATTTAATAGAACTGGGCTTGTGGAATGATGCCATGAAAAACCGCTTGATCGCTGCCAATGGCTCTATTCAGGAAATCCCGGAGATTCCTCAAAATATTAAAGACCTTTATAAAACCGTTTGGGAAATATCCCAAAAAGCCATCATCGACATGGCCGCTGACCGTGGAGCTTATATTTGCCAGTCACAAAGTATGAATGTACACATTCAGGACCCGAACTTCGGTAAATTGACTTCTATGCATTTTTATGCCTGGAAACGTGGATTGAAAACGGGTATGTACTACCTGAGATCCAAAGCCGCCACCGATGCTATCAAGTTTACTGTGGATAAAAGCACCGCACAACAGCCTCAACAACAGGTTGTTCCTGCACAGCAGGAGCAATTGCAGCAAAAACAAGCCGATATGGCCTGCTCATTGGACAATCCGGATGATTGTGAGGCCTGTGGTAGCTGATTTGTAAATCTGGCTTAACCAAAGATTTCTTGTAGCAACCTGCTATTAAAAATGATTAGCAGTAAGTCCCGGTAACAAAAGCCGGGACTTTTTTTATTTCAAAAAATTTTTGTGATTATCTTAGTTAACCATTGAATATCAATCTTTATGACCGACAGATTATCTATAAGACGCTGTGGTATAGAAGATCTGAAAGTATTAAGCGATGTTAGCGTTACCACCTTCAAAGATGCTTTTGCGGCTGAAAATACAGTAGAGGATATGAATGATTATCTTCAAAAAGCATTTAACCGGAAACAGATTGAAAAGGAACTTTTGCATCCTCATTCAGTTTTTTATCTGGCCTACTATCAAAATGAATTAGCTGGCTATCTCAAAATTAATTTCGGGCCTGCCCAAACAGACATCCGGGATGACACATCCCTCGAATTGGAGAGAATTTATATCCTGCAAGCATTCCAGGGCAGAAGGTTAGGCCCACAGTTACTGGAAAAAGCTATTGAAGTAGCCAGGGAAAATAAATTAAAATACATCTGGTTAGGCGTATGGGAAAAGAATGACCGCGCTATTCGTGTATACAGCAAGAGAGGGTTTGTAAAGTTTAAGTCCCACACCTTCTGGTTGGGACAGGATAAGCAGACCGACGATCTGATGAAACTGGAATTGTAAAGGCTTGGTTAATCATCGGATGTTATTAACAACCATGTACCTTGGATAATATGCTGTTTAATTGACACTGGTTATGAAGACTTACCGGCTTTTTCCTGACCCCTGACCCCTCTTACCTCTCCCCTTAAAACCGGAATATTTTAGATAGCATCTAAATTTTCTCTCCGGTTTTTCCGGATTTTTGTAGGTAAACAAAAGATTATTCTTCTTTTTGGAGCAGATCCAAAAGGTCTTCTACCCGAAGATTATTTCCCTGAATAGTATATTGGGCTTGTTGGTAGTATGGCTTCCTTTTTTCAAGCTTTTTAATAAGCTCCTTGGTCAGGTCATCGGATGCAATATTGTTAAACAGAGGCCTTTCCTCCAAATCCTTCACGGTCAACCGGTTGGCTATGATATAAGGGTCCACGTCAATGAATATACTTATCCCGCTTTTATTAATGTATGCCATGTTATCAAAAAAACAGGGTGCGCCACCGCCCGTGGCCATGACAAATTCCCGATATACATCATTGATGTTGTGTAATGCCTTTCTTTCCTTGATTCTGAAATAATCTTCGCCCTGGGCAGCAAAAATTTCCGGGATGTTTTGATTTTCTTTCGCAGTGATGACCTCATCCAAATCAATAAACGGTAAATCCAGGGTATCTGCCAATTGCCTGCCCAGCGAAGATTTACCACAACCAGGCATGCCGATCAAGAATATCTTCATGGCTACTTGGTCAGTTTTAGTACATCTTCAGCTTCCGGTACATCGTTGTAGTGCCATTTGCCTTTAACCACCCCGTTATCCAGTAAAACGAGACCAGGGTTCGAACGAATGATCGTCTTCAGGACAGTGGCATCTGCAAAGTAGTAAGGGACACCCAATTGCACTTCATGTCTGAATTTCTCAAATGTCTCGCTGCCTGTGGCAGTAAATACAACCGGATCCACTACGCTGTTTTCAAGTCCGGCAATTAGTTTATTGATGGTTTCGAAGCTTTTAACATCCGACTTTTTCACATCATAGGTAATAATAATCAGCTTAACACCTTCAAAACTTTTCTGTGTGAAATCACCTTCGTCATTCCAGATATTATAATCCGTGATTTTTGGTGATGCCTCGGGGTTTAACAGAATCATGTCTTTGTATTCATAACCGCCTTCACTGGGATATTGGTCGAATTTGTGTTCTTTCCCATCTTTTGTCATGATGTACTGGTAACGCAACTTTTCGGACGGTTCCATCGATTTGGGTAAATTTGCACCTATTTTGTAGGCACGAAAGTCCACGAACGGCAGGTGATCTATGGCATAAATGGCCAGAAATGTATTAATCGCAAAAACAGTAGCTACGATGACAGTGCCCGTTTTGAAATTCAGCGGTGATTTGAATTTTTTCCAGTGAAAAAACAAGATGCCTATCAGTATTATCAGTACCACATCTTTGGAAAACGATTCCCATGGAGTCAGCTTAATAGCATCTCCGAAACAGCCGCAATCAGTCACTTTATTGAAGTAAGCCGAATAAAAAGTCAGGAAAGTAAAAAACACGATAATGATTAACAAAATGCGGGTAGTAAGCCGCATATGGTAGTTGATCAAGACAGCAAAGCCCAATGCTACCTCCAGAACACTTAGAAACACGGCAAATGTCAAAGAATAAGGGACAAAAACATGAAAAAAACCGGCAATGTCGGTTGAAAAAACTTCAAAGTATTCCTGCATTTTTATAGATGTGCCAACAGGGTCATTTACCTTGATGATACCGGAAAAGATAAAAAGTAAACCTACGATCCAACGCGCTGTGTTAATCACTATTCTCATTTTTGTAGTATTTCAAGTTTAAAAAACTATTTCATTCAATCTTTTGTAAAGCCTGATTTGATCAGGGCAAATACGGCGTAATTGATAATATCCTGATAATTGGCTTTTACCCCTTCGGATATGAGTGTTATACCGGCATTGTCTTCAATTTGTTTTACACGTAACAGTTTCATCAATATGATGTCGGTGATTGAACTTACCCTCATGTCTCTCCAGGCCTCGCCGTAGTCATGGTTTTTATTTTGCAGCAACTCAAGGTTTTCATTAACAGCGTTGTCATAGTAAGGTTCTAATTCCTCATAAGTGATCTCCGTCCTTGGGTCATCTGCGAGGTTTATCTGTAAAATAGCTATTACACAATAGTTAATGATTCCAACAAATTCGGAAGTCACGTCTTCAGGTATTTTTTGTTCACCTTTCTCCTGAATGGATCTGATTCGCTGGGCTTTGATAAAAATTTGGTCGGTAATGGAAGGTAGTCTGAGAATTCTCCAGGCGGTTCCATAGTCCTTCGTTTTTTTGGTAAAAACTTCTTTACATGCACCGATGACATGTTTATACGCATTGATGGTTTTGTCTATCAATTTTTTCTGTTATTTTATTCAGATCATTAATTTCACCACACCTAGTGCGAATTTAAATTTTTGCACTTAAACAACCATCAATAATTTATAAAATTAATTGTGACAATTATACAGGTATTTGCGTTAATATACATTGAGGGTGGTTGCTAGCCGGGCAAATTATGACTGATACGATTTTCCACATAAAAAAGACCTGGAATCTACAGGGGGTTATTCGCCGCCTGGATCAGCCCATGGTGATGGGTATCATCAATACAACCCCGGATTCATTTTACAACGAAAGCAGACGAAACGGAAAGGTACAGCTATTGTCAGGAGTGGAAAAAATGGTTGAGGAGGGGGTGGATATTATTGACATCGGAGGGTATTCTTCCCGGCCTGGAGCTGCTGAAATTTCTGTTGAGGAAGAATTAAAGCGGGTAATTCCTGCAGTAAAATCGGTAGTAAAGCGTTTTCCGGGGGTCATGTTGTCTGTCGATACATTCAGGGCTGAAGTGGCCAGGGCGGCTGTCGATCAGGGTGTTCAGATAATCAATGACATATCCGGAGGGGAAAGCGACCCTGATATGTTTGATACGGTAGCCTCTCTGAAGGTTCCTTACATTTTGATGCACATGCGGGGCAAGCCTCATAATATGCACCAATTCACAGATTATGAGGATGTGGTGATGGATATTATAAATTATTTCCAGGAAAAAATCAAAAAACTTAAAAATCTGGGGGTAAATGATGTAATTTTAGACCCCGGATTTGGGTTTGCAAAAACGCTGGAACAAAATTATGAAATACTAAAAAAATTAAGCTATTTTGATGTCTTAAACCTGCCGGTTTTAGTGGGTATTTCAAGAAAATCTATGATTTATAAAAAGCTGGGGGTGTCTGCCGCGGAGGCTTTGAATGGAACCAGTGTTTTACATGCTATGGCCCTTATGCAGGGTGCCATGATTCTCAGGGTTCATGATGTCAAGGAGGCGAAAGAGGCCGTATTGTTATTTCAGGAAGTTTTCAAGTGATATTGCTGTTCGACATAGGATTTTTGAAAATTAGCTGGGTAGATATTATCGATATCTCCCTGG
This sequence comes from Cytophagales bacterium, assembly GCA_022360015.1. Classification (GTDB taxonomy): domain Bacteria; phylum Bacteroidota; class Bacteroidia; order Cytophagales; family Cyclobacteriaceae; genus Agaribacillus. The sequence goes on along the minus strand of JAKSDQ010000071.1, from coordinate 190,020 downwards.
TAAGTATCCTGATGTATCAGGTTTACAAGTTAATGCGGGGTAGTGTCGCCCTGACCATTTTTCTGGGATTTTTATCACTCTATCTTATATATCTGGTAGTTGGTGCTGCCGGAATGGAGCTGGTAACTACTATTTTAAGTCAGTTCATGGAGGTTGGTGTCATTGCGGCGATCATTCTGTTTCAGCAGGAAATCCGGAAATTTTTACTCCTGATTGGAAAAACCACTGACTTAAACAGGGAATATTTGTTCAAAGGCTTTTTAGGTATCAGAAACGGCACTGGTAAAAAAAGCTATCAGGTAAACCCCATTGTGGAAGCGGTAAAGGCTATGGGGGGCTCGAACACCGGAGCGCTTATCGTCCTGTCCAAGGATTCTGAGTTGAAGTTTTATGTGGAGTCCGGTGATGTAATCAATGCCAAGGTATCCAAAAGATTGCTGCTGGCTATCTTTAATAAATTCAGCCCGCTACATGACGGCGCAGTAATTATTCATCAGGGCGTTATCAAGGCCGCAAGATGTATTTTACCCGTAACTGAGCGGGAAGACCTGCCAGCCACTTTAGGCCTGAGACATCGCGCGGCCATAGGAATGTCCGAGATAACGGGGGCTATGGTAATTATCGTGTCAGAAGAAACCGGGGAAATGTCAGCAGTAATAGATGGGGAATTATTTAAGAATCTTTCGGCCCAGGAGTTGAGAAAGATGATCAATAATTACCTTTTCGAAGACCAGTCTGCCAAGAAAGAAAAGAAAAATAAAAAAGATAAGAACAAAAAGACCATTACTGAGCTCATTGCCGGTAATGACAATTAAGGCATTGTACCTATCAGGCACTTCACTGAACTCATTCAAAATATAGAATTTTCTCCCATTTAAAGAATAATTTCCCGAAGTGGGAAACTACCATCGTATGAAATCCGCTTTTTTGGGCCAAAAACCGCGATATTAAGTTTGGCGGGCGTTTTGAAACAGGATTGGCACATTGAAACATTAAAAACATGAAAAGTGGTAAACCAACAGCATATATCCAAAACACCATGTATAGCCTATTTGCCAGTAACAAATTCAGGTACCCGGTGTTGTTATCCCTGGTTTGTCTCATATCCCTGACATTGACTGCGCAGGACATAACTTTGGAAGCTAAAAGAATGCAGAAAACAGATCAGGGATCTGCCATTGAATTACCTCTCCTCCGCCATTTATTTTTGAAAGTAAAGATTAACCCTCCTTATAATCAAAACATTACTGATTATGCCGGCCTGCCGGTTCATATATTAAGCTATAACAACGAATTGATCGCTGAGGGGGTGCTGGATCAAAATGGACAAGCGGTATTTAACGAGTTAATAAAAGTTTCTTTGGACCGGGTTCACATTTACAGCGTTGTGACCGGGGATAAGATAACAGTAGAAAACCCCAACGGGGCAGTGGTGGGATTTTTAATATCACCTCTGGATAAGTTAAAAGATATTTAAGTTACCGTAATGGTGTTTTAGTTTAGTTAGTTGGTTTTTTGGTTAAAAGTGGTCTAAGCATTTGCGAAGACCATTTTTTGTTTCCGGAAGTTTTAAAGGCAGTTAACCGCTGTCAATTCTGGCAATTATCATTATTTTTGAAAAAACTATAGGACAAATTTATGCTCAGAAGGCCACGGAGAAACAGAAAATCGCCCATCATCAGGTCAATGGTTGCGGAAACAAACTTATCGGTGAAGGATATGATCTTTCCCATATTTTTGATTGAAGGAAATAATAAACAGGTGGAAGTTGATTCGATGCCGGGGATTTTTCGTTTTAGCCTTGACAAGCTGCTTCCTGAAATAGAGGCCTGCCTTAAGCTGGGAATTACTACATTTGCTCCGTTCCCTGCCATCGATGAGTCAAAGAAGGATAAGTTTGCCACTGAAAGCCATAATCCGGATGGTCTATATATTAAGGCTATAACGGCGGTAAAAAAGGAGTTCCCTGATATTTGTCTGGTTACCGATGTGGCGATGGATCCCTATAGCTCAGATGGCCATGATGGCATAGTTGAAAACGGTGAGATACTAAATGACGAAACCCTGGAAGTTCTGGGCAAAATGGCTTTGGCCCAGGCCCAAGCAGGTGCAGATATCATTGGCCCTTCCGATATGATGGATGGAAGGGTAGGCTATCTCAGAAATATATTGGATGAACATGGTTATTCCGGCGTTTCCATTATGTCTTACACCGCTAAATATGCCAGTGCTTTTTACGGCCCCTTTCGCGATGCCCTGGACTCTGCCCCCAAAGCGGGTGATAAAAAAACCTATCAGATGGATCCTGCCAACCAAAAAGAGGCGCTGATTGAGGCAGACCTGGATGTGGAAGAGGGGGCAGACTTTATCATGGTGAAGCCTGCTCTTGCATATCTCGATGTTATCAAACTTTTAAATGACCACCTTAACCTACCTGTAGCTGCCTATAATGTTAGCGGCGAATATGCCATGATCAAAGCTGCGGCCCAAAGAGGCTGGTTAGAGGGTACAGGTGCCATGCTTGAAGTTCTGCTAAGTATTAAAAGAGCAGGTGCGAAGCTTATATTGACTTATTTCGCTAAAGATTTTGCCATGCATCAGCAGGTCTGACGGTGTATTGAATATATTAATCAAACAAATCGTCTTCACGCTCCAACATTAAAATGGAGGATTGGGGCACAATGTAGTATTTCTCTCCTTTGTATTGTAACGCATAAGCTCCTTTTTGAAGAAAAATAGCCAGATCCCCTTCTTTGGCCTGTAAAGGAATCTATTTCACCTTCTCATCCTGCTCCTTCCAAATCTCATCCTCGTCAGCCGGAATAGGAATGGGGTATCCCGGGCCGGTTTTCGCCTATAAAATCAAAATACAGGCACATGCCTAAGTTGTGCAACACCCACGAGACACTTGCGCCAGCAAGAATCAACCAATAACTGTCAATTGTCAACTATCAATTGTCAATTGCTAATTGCCAATCACTCCAAAATCTTTTTTAATCCCTCCCAATATTTTTCAAATTGCCCCAGATTATTGTGACCCCCGTGAGGTATGGTGATCATTTCTACATTTTTTCCATCGAGCGATTCCTCCAGTTTTTTGCCGGAGGCGTAGGCTACTATCTCATCCTGCAAGCCGTGGAAGATGTAAACCGGCGTTTCAACAGCTTGTAGATATTGATAGGATTCCAATGGATAGCGGATGAGTTGGTTTACAGGGAGAAAAGGGAAATACGACCGGGCAATTTGGGCCAGGCTGTAAAATGGAGTTTCCAGGATTAAAAACCTGTGAGGTATCTGGGAGGCAAGATAGGCAGCAATGCCAGTGCCAATAGATCTGCCGTAAATAACAATATCCCTGGCGGCGTATTTTTGCTTTAAATAAGCATAACATAACCTGGCATCACTGAATAAAGCGGCCTGACTGATTTTACCCGTACTTTTACCGTAGCCTCTGTAATCAGGCATAAAAACATCGTAACCAAGTTTCGTGAATGCCCCTGCTACCTGTCCCCATCCTGCCAAACTTCCGGCATTACCGTGAAAATACAGGATAACTCCCTTAGGTTGCACTGAGAAAAAATGTAATGCATGGATCCTGGCTCGGCCTGCCTCATTACTTTCCAAAAAGACTTCCTCGAACTTATTCCGGAAGGTAAACTGATAGTCCTGCGGCAGTTTTTGCGGAAAAAAAATGACCTTTTCCTGGAAAAAATAAAGCACCAGGCACAAGGCCAGATAAATTACGGCAGCGCCCAAGAAAAATTTCAGTATGAAACTCATGGGGTGGGTATTGTTAAAAGGTTGGGTTTTTTAAGCATCCTCTTCATCACTTTCTTCGAGGGATAAGGGATCGGAATCCGGTAGCTCCAGGGCCTCGACCGATTGGATGGCGTTGCCTGCAATACCTTTAATGGTACTGTACATGTAATTGGTGTTCAGCAACACTTTTTCTATTTGCATTTCCCGCCTTTTCCAATGCCCCTGAATCGATCTTCTTTCCTTTTCCAGATCCTGCTTCATTTGGGTAAAGCCTTCCACAATGCCTTCGATCTGGAGCTTGAACTCGTTGCTGGTGAGAAAGTCATACAACATGGTCATTTTATCACCTTTGTTTTCCTGGACGGTCACCGCGTTGTTAATCTGAATGATGGACTCCCTTAAGACAAAACACAAACCTTTGAACTCCTCGAAAGTACAAACCCAAATTCCCTCTTTCAATCCCATGCGTTCCATGTTGTCTGGCATGGTGTCAGTTACCAGTACGCCGATGTTGGCACCTTTTTCACGAATGTCATTTTTAAACTTCTCAATCCAGGTTTTTTGAAAATCCTTCGTACGCTTGCTTTCATAATAGATGACTCCGCAGTTTTGCTTTTCCCTGGTGTTGACGATCTGCAAACAATCTGCCCCCCTTGCCCCTTTTTTGATTTCTGAGATGGTATCCAGGGGAAATTTATCCTGCAACCATTCCTCAATAGCCAATTCCTGGACTTCCCCCTGAATTTGCATGGAACCCTGTGCTACCTTTCTTTGCATTTCTTCCAGGTGTTTCTTTTGGTCTTTCAGCTTTTTTTCATACTCCTTGAACTTAAGCTCATTTTTCTCAGCCTCTTTTTTTCTGATTTCTTCAGCAAAATCTTCCATTTTCCTGTTAAGCTCTCTTTGCACCTTCAGTTCCAACTCTTCCTGTTGTTCCTTTAATTGATTTTCTTTTTTCAATAGTTCCAACTCCTGTTGCTTCAGCAATGCATTTTCCTCTTTTTTTTGAGCATTTTCTTCCTCGAGCATTTTTATTTTTTGCTGAAATTCGCCGGAGGTTTCTTCTTTTAATCGCAGCTTTTCCTCCTGCAGTTTTTTGACCAGCCTCTGCTGAAAGATCTCATTTTCCCGCTCTTTTTTCTTTTCGAATGCCTCCCTTTCTTGGGCCAGTGCCTGTTTTTGATGGTTAAATGCCGCTGCCTGATCAATTAACTTTTTTTCATACTCTTTTTTGATCCTTTCCTGGGCCTGGTTAAAAAAGGCTTCCTCGACAGGGAATTCGAAATGGCAGTTGGGGCAACTGATGATGTTTTTATTGTTACTCATAGATTGATTTTTAAGCCATGTTTGCTTAAACAAATCTAGTGGAATTTGATGAAGTTAATTTTATTCTCGATATAATTTTGAACAGGGACGGCCATTTTCATGAGAGTGGTATTTGTTTCAGAAATTTTGTTTGCGTCATAGTATGGCTTTGAGCTATGCTATGACTGGTAATTAAAAATTTCGGGTAGCGTTGTATTCTTGAGCAGGAAGGGCCGGATTTAGAGCAAAAGTGCAATAAGAGGTAAAGAATGTGTAAAGTATTTCGTTATATTAAAAATAATTTTTTTGAATTGTTGTGACTTTTTGAATGCGGTGGTATTATAAAGTCAAACGATTAAATAAAATAGCCTTTGAATAGTCATTACCATATCAGCGATGAACAGATTAGTCAGGAGCAGGCATGGGTAGAGGCGGCACAAAAGGATCCTGAACAATTCGATAAGCTATATGACCGCTACTTCGAGGGTATATTTAATTTTGTTTACAGGAGGACGGATGATGAGGTAGTAGCTGCAGACATTACGTCACAGACCTTTTTGGCGGCATTGCAAAGTCTGAAAAAGTACAGCTTCAGGGGATTACCGTTTTCTGCGTGGCTTTACAAAATAGCGGCTAACCAGGTTAACAAGTATTACCGGATCTCTAAGAAAAATGTGGTTTTCAGCCTGGAAGAGTCGTTGATTGGAAAGTTGATTGCCGAAACTGAGGAAGATACCAATGAGGAAAAAGTTGCCCTGTTGGTGGAATACCTTAAGCAGCTATCAACAGAAGACGTCATGGTGTTGGAATTGCGTTTTTTTGAAGAAAAGAGTTTCAGAGAGATTGCCTATATATTGGAGATCACAGAGAGTGGCGCGAAGATGAGGACGTACAGAGCCCTGAACAAATTAAAAAAAACCTTTGACGCTAAATTAAAGAGGTATGAAAAGGCATGATATCAGATTGAGAAAACAGGAGTTTAGCGCTAACCGCATCAGGCAGTATAAAGATTACAAACAATTGATGGGTAAACACCAGCGTATGAGCCGCACTCGTACCATGGTGCAATTTGCAGTGGCAGTTGTATTGCTGGTATTCGTCACGGGGTTGATATATTATACGGCAACCAGCCCGGTGGCCGAATCGCCACAGGTTGAAGGGCCGGATTTTAATCAGAAAACAGGTATTCTTAATCCTGAAACAGACCAAACTGATTTTAAGCATGAAGTGGTCAGTGTGATAGGCATTAGCGCATCACCGGTGGGGGGACTGGAACAATATGAGACGTATTTAAATGAAAATTTACGTTATCCGTTGGCCGCGAAACAGGGAAGGCTTTCGGGAAAAGTTTTGGTGCAATTTCTGGTGAGTCCGGAGGGCAGTCTGAGTGATTTCAGAATTATGCAAAGTGTTGGCGGAGGATGCGATGAGGAGGCAATCCGCCTGATTAAGGAAGGGCCGGCTTGGGTGCCTGGGATGATCAACGGTGAATCAAAAGAAGGGGCCATGATTGTACCGGTTAATTTTGAGCTTAAAAACAAATAAACTACCCTTATTATACAGTCTTTGACCGGCAAATTTGCCTGAGTCCGGGTACTATTTTGAACAAGTGTATGGCCATACCTGCGTTCACCTGATTCTTTTTTGAAACTTTAAACAAAATTTATCATGGATGTTAAGAAAAAACCAATGGCTGACGTCTATCGCAGCCGGAGTATGTATTTAAATCTTAGTTTGGTTATAACCTTGTTGCTTGTGATCAGCGCTTTCCAATGGCGATCGTACGGAGCAGGTGACCTGCTTACTTTTGGAAGTTTGGACGAAGCAGAGGATGATTTATTCATTGTTCCGCCAACCGTGCAACCACCACCTCCAAAACCTAAAATTCAGCACCCCAAAGTATTGGAAGTTGAAGACGATGTGGAAATTGAGGACCTGGATATTAGCCTGGATGTTTTTATCGATGAAGATGATGCTATTGAAGTTATCGTTTATGATGATCCGGAAGATGAGGAAGACGCAGACCATATCTGGGAAGGAATTATCGAAGAGCAACCGGCCCCTGTGGGTGGTATGCCGGCTTTCAAGCAATTTTTAAGGAAAAACCTGAAATACCCCAACCAGGCACGGAGGATGGGTATTGAAGGGAAGGTATTTGTACAATTTATCGTGGACAGGGATGGCAGTCTCAACGATATAAAGGTGCTTAAAGGCATTGGGGCAGGCTGTGATGAAGAAGCTGTGAGGGTCTTGAAAAAACACCCCAAATGGTCGCCCGGCAAACAACGTGGCAGGCCTGTCAAGGTTCGGATGGTCATCCCGATCTTCTTCAAACTGGGATAATGCCCGAAAAAGGGAAATAGCCATCAGTTTAAGCAATTTGCTATTAAATATTGTCGCGATGCAACTAAACCCGAATGGCGTGTGCGTGTGTGGAGCATGGGCTCACCATTCTCGGGGAAGATGTTTGCGCCGAAGCTTTGCCGGCATATTACCGGTGGAAACGATACATGAAGGCGACGAACCATATTGACAGCATATTTTACCTAAATCATGGCATGGCAAATATTTAATAAGCTTTCAACTGGCGGCTTTTATCCCGGTTTCGAATGAATAACGATCACAGGGTTACCATACAGTTTGGCCAAGTGATGGCCGTTATGCAAAGCCTTTTGTTTTATTGGATCAGTTCTAAAATACAACAGACTGGAGAGGGTGGACTTTACACTTAAAACAAAGAATTGAATTTACATTTAAAAAACAGATTTGAAATGAAAAACCAAACCAAAAGAGGCCGCTCGCAGCTTAACACCGGAAGCATGGCCGATATCGCTTTTTTACTTTTAATATTCTTCCTGGTTACTATGACTATCAATACCGACAAAGGCTTGATGATGCGGCTGCCGCCGAAACCTGATCAGCCCCTTGACATGGAAATTCATGAAAGGAATCTTTTCAAGATTTTGCTGAACAGCCATGACCAGGTGATGGTAGAAGATAAATTACTGGATAACATGACCGGGCTCAGGCAGGATATTATCGATTTTGTCCTGAACCGGGGAAAAGATGAGAACAGCTCGGATAGCCCCGAAAAGGCAGTAGTGTCGATAAAAACCAACCGGGGTACATCCTATAAGCAGTATATTAAAATACTTGATGAGGTGCAGGCGGCCTATTTTGAAGTATATGCGGAAAGGGCAGGTGTGACACCGGAGATTTTCAGGGCGCTGGACCATAGAGACCCTAAACAAAAAGCACTTTACTTAAAAGCAAGAAAAGGCATCCCCATGAACATTTCCATTGCCAAACCTTCGAACTAAAATTACAGGAAAAATGAATAAGTTTAAAACAAGTAGTAACACTTCACAGGAAATCCCCATGGCCGCGCTGCCAGATATCATTTTTATGTTATTGTTTTTTTTCATGGTCACCACGGTGGTCAGGCCAAACGAGATTTTAGTTAAGCAGCAATTACCCAGTGCCACGCAATTGAAGAAAGTTGAAAAAAAATCATTGGTAGCCAATTTTAACATCGGCGCTCCTAAAAATGTGCATCAGTATGGTACTGAACCTAAAATTCAATGTAATGATGTTTTTATTGCAACCAGGCAAATTCCCCAACAAGTTGAAGAAGCCAGGGCAAAATTGAGCGAACCGGAAAAGGACAAGCTGACCATCGCTTTAAAGATTGACGAGGAAGTGAAAATGGGTATAGTGAGTGATGTTGAAACACAACTTAAGGAGGTAAATGCTTTGAAAATCATTTATAATAGCGTTAAACCTCGGTAATTTTCTTTAATAATTCCTGAGGTTCACTCATCGATTGTATGCCGTTTTATTTTAATTTCTTAAATATTATCAAGTTCTTCCAGTTTTGTTACCCACTCCTCTTCCGAATGCCCTTCAGCAATAACATGAAGATGCTTCATGGCTTTTATCTGAGACCTTAGCGATTTGAAACAAAGTCTCTACTCTTGGTTGCATCTTGTTTCTATACCGTTTAGAAACGGTTGTTCGATTCATTACTAATTTGGTCTGTAAACCTTTTTATTTGTTTTCCCTTGTTCTGCTAAAACCGCTTTTATGCGATTGTAAACCTCTTTATCCATCACAATTTGATTCGTTGATAGGTAAAGATACAGCGTTCATGTTAGATGTTTTTAGAATTATTTTATGCTTCATTATATTTTTTTAAAAATTTTAATACCTATGCTTGCTTTAAAGCACAAAATAAACCTAATTAATATTTTTTTAAATATTTAAAATTCTAAGCGCAAGTAAAAGGTATACCAAAGCCGATTTAGAAGAAATCGTTTCAGTTCAATTGGAAAGCCTTTAGGCTATGCATGACTTTTTGAGTTATTATGAAGCATCAAAATGAACTGTTAAGTAGTGCTCACAAGAAATTGAAAGTTGAAATCACCGATTTTAACCAAGCGTTATACTCAACTCAAAAGAGAAGTTCCGGTTCCCGATTTCCTAATGGCATACAACGATCCTGCTAAAATAACTTTGTGAAGAATATCTAAAAAGAACTGTAGCCTTTTGCATAGTGGACTCTCAATTTAAATATTCCCTCACGGACAGGCTGACAATCACCAAAGTTGCCATTGAGAGGGCTAAAAACACTCATCCGGACTGCGTAGGGCCCTCCTCTAAAACCGGGCCATATTCTATTTTAGTGATATAAGAGCTATCTCATTCTCTGTCAGCATGCATAAACCCTATCGTTTCGGACGTAGTTCCGGTATCCGGGCCTTCAGTCCATCTGAAGATCGATGTTATCCTAATGTTAACGGATTGTCCTGATTCACCGAGAAATCTTCCTTTATTCTCGGTAAATGCATCGAAATTGGCCGTTCTGCCTTCCTGTTTCAAATCGCCATCTTGTACCCTAAAACGAAGGCCAAATGCATCATCTCCTAATTCAGCCGGGCCTCGGATTGACCCACTCACATTGAGTGATCCTTCAGGATTATCAAACCCCTCGAGGTTTGTGGTGAAATTGATGAGTTGGCCGGTAAACGTTTGGGCTTCGAAATCCAGGGTGAATTCTACATCGGCGAAGTAATCAAGTTTAAACCCGGAGGTGGTATTTCTTTCAAAAAATTCACCCATATGCATGCCCTTATAGACCATGGTACCACTCGTAGGGAACCCTGCTTTTCTGGTGAGGGAATGCTTGGCGTTCTCTCTCAATGCTTCATACTGGGTCTGCGCTTCCGCAAACGTCCGCTGTGCGTTTTCATCATTGCTTGTATTATCTGTAACAGCCTCATCGTCCTCACTACAGCTCCAGATGGCCAACAGAACTAAAAAAATAAATGAGATTTTATTCATAACGCAAGGATCATTATGGTTAAAAAAATTATTCTTACCCGGCAAAATTAAGAATCACCGATATATTCCCCTACCCTTAATGCGTCAAATGATGTTGGTATTCTGACACTTGTAAGTTATTTCTCTAAATAAACACACATAATTTACCGCTTTCAAATTGCGCTCACCAACAACAAAATGACAAAAAGATGGCCTCATTTGAGGAGAAATAAAAGTGATCCCATTCTATTTTTAAGCCGCGCAGAAATTACCCGACAACCCTTTCGAACCGCCACCAGAACAGGATATGAGTGCCATCAACAGCCAAGGCAAGCATCCTGGTTTAGGTTATTTATCTATTGAAGGGTGGACTGGGTTTTTCCTTCTTCATGAAAGTCACCATATTTATACAGTTTTTTGGTTGGTCAACGAGTTTAAATCTAAAAAGAATACATGAACGGGCAATACAGAAAAGCTATCAAGCCAGGTTTGTTGGTTAAAATAGTTCAAAAACAAGACCAAAGATCCGGTATCCTGACGGAAGGTGTAGTAAGGGATATCCTGACGAATTCGCCCACCCATCCGCATGGCATTAAAGTCAGGTTGGAAACCGGTGAGATAGGCAGGGTAAAAGAGATTCCGGAGGAATAAATCACGATGGGCCAGGGCATCGATCCGGATTGTGGAAATAGTCATGATGAAGATAGTTCGGTAATACTACGGAGTAGCATGGGCTCAAATAGGTTCCCTTTTTCTGGTTAAGTTGATTTAGCCAAGTTACATTTTTATGAAATTTTGATCTTAAACCCGCAGGTTCCGGTTATACCTAAAACTAATTTTAGGATCTTGACGTTTTCCATTAAGTATGTGATGGAAGCTCTCAATACATGATACTTTCTTTTTTGTGTAATGTATGAAGGCATTATTGAAAAATTTTTTATTTACCCGCTTGTACCTTAGGCAGATGAATTTTAAAAGGGACTTACGACTATTGGTTATCTTTACTTTCCTATCACCCTATTGCTTCGGTCAAACTGCAGGGGAATACTACGAAAGAGGCATCAGGGAGCTATATAAGAATAAAAATTACAAAGCCGCCCTGACAGCTTTTTCCAGGGTAATTGATATCGACCCCGAATTTTATGCCGCATACACCAACCGTGGAAAGGTAAAGCAAAAAATGAGGGACTATTACGGGGCCAGAAAAGATTTTGACAAGGCGGTGGAATTACGCCCCCAAAGTTTTGACGTGTACATCGCCCGGGCAGATTTTAATACGGCTATTAAAAAACTCAATGAAGCCTACGAAGATTACACCAGGGCTTTGGATTTGAATCCGGGATCCACAGAAATATATACTAAAAGAGCGCAGGTTGCCCATCTGTTGAGGGACTTTAATAGTGGCATTCAGGATCTTGATTCGGCGATTTCAATCACGCCGGCAGACCATAAACTATACGCCATGCGGGCTCACATAAAATCCAATGCCTATGATTCCAGGTCGGATACAGGAGTTGAATGGGGCAAAGCGGCTATTGTAGACCTGGACACGGCACTGAGTATAGATCCGCTCAACGCCGATTATTACGATCAGCGTGGTGTTATTAAGTTTGAATTGGGCAGGAACCTGGATGCTATGGCAGATTTTAACCGGGCCATTGAACTGAATCCAAAAAATCCTGAAACGTTCAACAACAGGGGGCTCGTGAAAATGAAAATAGAGGATTACAAATCGGCGAACAGTGATTTTGGTAAGGCCATTGAACTGTCTCCCGATAAAGAGTATTATTTTAGAAACCGGGGTTTGACCCGTTTCAATGCAGGGAAGTATAAAATGGCAATTACCGACTACACCAGGGCCATACAATTGATCATAAGTCAGGGTGAGGTACCGGCAGACGGGGTCAATTTTAAACTAACCAATGCGCATCTGATCAGGGGCATGTCCTATGTCGCTATCAAGAATAATTTCGCAGGCTGTAAAGACTTCTATCGCGCTGCTGAACTGGGTGAAACCAAGGCCAAAAACTATTTGCGAAGGTACTGCAATAACCAGTAAAATCGCCGCGTGTAATGAACACTCATTTTTTAACTAACGACTCAATAATCTGAAAATTAACTTCCGGGAAACAGGGCAAGTATCTCGTGGCTGATGCGGAACATATTCGGCAGAATTCTTTGTGCCTCTTCGTGTCTTGGTGTCTTGGTGGTTTACCATTTTTCACCACGGAGGCACCAAGACACGAAGAGGCACAAAGATTTTGGTCGATGAAATAAAATACAGGTTCACGCTTGAGTTTTGTAACAGCCCGGAACATTGGCGCCCTATCTTCGTTGAGAGGCAGGCTTGATTTTATGTCGTCTCACACCCTTGAACGCATACACTACTTTTTAAAAAAATTGTCGAAAACTTGCAATTACGAAAAGATTCGTATAAACTTGTAAGTACGAATCAGTTCGTATTTACAAGTTATGAGTTTTCCAAAACCAACAGACAGTGAATTAGCCATTTTGCAGGAGCTATGGCAAAGGGGGCCGAGCACGGTGAAGGTAATCCATGAAGCCTTGTCATCAAGCCGCGATATCGGCTATACCACCGCCCTGAAGCTGATGCAAATCATGCATGAGAAGGGTTTGCTCACCAGGGAAAGGGAAGGAAAAACCCACATTTATCAACCTGCTGTTTCGCAGGAAAAAATACAGAAACAACTACTCAATAAATTAGTGGACACCGCTTTTCAGGGATCTGCCATGAAGTTGATCATGCAGGCGCTGGGCAATGAAAAAACCTCCATTGATGAACTCACTCAAATAAAGTCTTTTATTGAAAAACTGGAAGGAGGTCAAAATGAATAAGCTTAATGAAATTTTCTCAACAACTTTTACCGAAGCACTCGGCTGGACACTTTTCCATTCACTCTGGCAAGGGGCAATCATTGCTGTTTTCTTATATCTTCTGCTGTCAATCTTCAGACAGAGGCAGTCAAGGATTCGCTACTTTATCGCTGTTTGCGCCCAATTATCAATTTTAACCGTGGCTGTCATTACTTTTACGTACCAGCTTAATATAGCTGTTCCTGCGGCTGTCGATGAGAAGATGCCACTCTATTTTTTGAAGTCAACGCATGGTGCAGCAGCCGGTGATTATGCCGTTAGCGATGCATCCACTTTTACCCTGGATTACCTCCTGGCTGTTGTTCAGGCTCAGATGCCCCTGTTTTTAATGGGCTGGCTTGCCGGCGTAGTGATTGCCCTATGCAAGCTGGCAGGGGGGTATTACTACATGAAAACAAAGATCGGAAAGGCCATGAACCATTGCCCCGATGAACTAAAGCAACTGCTTTCAAGCCTCACAAACCAGATAAATTTTAACAGGATGGTGAGAATTTGCGAAGTACCATTTCTAAATGTACCCGCTGTTTTTGGTCATTTGAAACCGGTTATACTAATTCCTGTAGGGTTGGTAAATCATCTTACCCCTCAGCAGGTGGAAATGGTAATTCTACATGAGTTGGCCCACATTAAGAGGAATGATTTTTTGATTAACCTGTTACAGTCTATTATGGAAGCCCTGTTTTTCTTCAATCCCACAGTGTGGTGGATATCGCGCGAGATAAGACAGGAAAGGGAAAATTGTTGTGATGACCTTATCATAGAAATGCATGGACAACCGTTGCCATACATTAAAACCCTGGCAGCAGTCAATCATTTTAATGTCTCAGGCTTTAAATTACTTCCTGGCTTTTTTGGAAACAGTAAAGGACAGTTACTGAAGCGAATGCAACGGCTTGTTGGGGTTAAAACGGGCAATTCCTCTCCCCAGGGGTACAAGGTGGTATCTTTATTGGTAGTGCTCCTGTCGTTCTTTTATTTCGGTTGGGTAAATAAGCATTTGACTACTCCAAACCAGACCGTAGCGCATGGCAGTGCATACAGCACTCTCCTTTTGGAAATTCCTGAGCCATCTCAGGGGTTTTACAAGATATTGCCGGTTCCGGAGGCCGATACGGTTAAAGATGATGATATTACCAGGGAACAAGCGGCAAAAATCAAGGAACAGGAGCAGCTTATCAAGGAGTTGAAGGCTAAAATTGATGCGCTGGAAGCCAGAAAAAGCGAAGATAGGAGAGCAAGAGCGCAACGCAAGGAAGAAGTAATAAGAAGTTCGAGAGAGCATCCGGAGGAAATGCTTGAGCTTAAGGAGGAGGCAAAGAGGCAGGCAGAAAGACAGCTTGAAAAATTACAAGACCTAGAGATAGAAAGCGTTGAAAAGATTGGTGAGATGCTGGAAAATACAATCATCGAAGAACTTCCGGATTTTAGCCGCCTTAATCACCTGAAAGACGTCGAGATCGCGCTGGAAATTCAGGAACATTTGAACATCATTCGGGAAGAAATACTGGAAAACATCAATGACGTTAACATTTCAAGAATGGAAGACTTTGAAATAAATATCTCCGGTTTGCAAGCTTTGGAATTAAATACGGAGAGTATGAAAGAAATGATGCAATTGCAGGAGTTGAAACTGAAAAATTTTCAAATAGATTTGGATGAAATCATGGAGGATTTGAAAAAAGACATGGAGACGTTTACGGACCGGATTGATCGGTTCAAAGAACAGTTGTTCGAGTCACTGCGGGAGGATGGCATAATATCTGATGAAGTCAGGAGCCTTAAAATATCGATGAGGGATGGCCAGGTAATTATTAACGGAGAAAAACTGTCAGGTCAACTATCTGATAAATACCGGAAAATGTTAGAAGATGAATTTGGTGACATTTCCGTGGAAAATCTTGACGAAGATGATTTCAACATGCAATTCGATTTGGAATAGCCACCAAGGCACAAAGGGGGCTATCTAAGCTAGCTCTTCGAAGGTAATTATGGTTTTTTCAATAATGTCACAGCATTCGTGCAGTTGTTCTTCGGTCATTACCAGTGGAGGGGCAAAACGAATGATATTTCCATGCGTAGGCTTAGCCAGTAAACCATTATCTTTTAAAGCCATACAAATATCCCATGCTGTTGAACTTTCAGGTGTATCGTTGATCACAATGGCGTTAAGCAGCCCCTTTCCCCTTACCAGTTGAATAATGCTTGTTTTGGCGATCAATTGATTCATCCTTTCCCTGAATAAATTACCCAACCTGAAGGCATTTTCAGCAAGTTTTTCATCTTTTACCACTTGCAGGGCGGTGATGGCCACTTTACTTCCCAGAGGGTTACCGCCAAACGTACTGCCATGCTGCCCGGGTTGCATCACCTCCATAATATGGTCATCTGCCAGCACTGCCGACACAGGGTATACCCCGCCCGAAATGGCCTTGCCCAGGATCAGTATGTCGGCTTTTACATCTTCATAATCACAGGTAAGCAGTTTTCCTGTTCGTGCAATGCCCGTTTGGATTTCATCACCAATAAACAAAACATGATGTTTCCTGCATAAATCGTAAACATCTTTCAGAAATCCTTCGTCTGGTACATAAACCCCGGCCTCGCCCTGGATGGGTTCTACCAGCACGCCTACCACGTCCTTTTCTGCTAATGCCTCAGCCAGTGCTTTTGTATTGTTGTAAGGTATTTTGATAAACCCGGGTGTGTAAGGGCCGAAGTGTTTTTTAGCATCAGGGTCATTGGAGAAAGAGATAATGGTTGTAGTGCGGCCGTGGAAGTTGTTTTCAAAAACAATAATTTTGGCGGTATTTTCGGCTACACCTTTTTTCTCATACCCCCATTTCCGGCAAAGTTTAATGGCCGTTTCCACTCCCTCAGCCCCGGTGTTCATGGGAAGCACCTTGTCATAACCAAAATACTCAGTGATATATTTTTCATATACACCCAGCACATCGTTATGAAAAGCCCTGGATGTCAACGTTAGCGTATCGGCCTGTTCCTTAAGGGCCTTAACGATACGCGGATGGCAATGTCCCTGGTTTACCGCACTGTAGGCCGACAGGAAATCGTAATATTTTCTTCCTTCCACATCCCAGAGATATACACCTTCACCTTTTGAAAGTACCACGGGCAAAGGGTGGTAATTGTGGGCGCCGTACCTGTTTTCTAAGGCAATAGCCTCATCACTTGAAGAAAGAATAGAGATCATATTTTTGGGTTTACAAATTTCTACTATCCGCAAATTTACTAAAATAAGCCCTGATTCCGAAAAGAATAATCTGCATATAATCCAAAAAAACAGTCATTTTTTGAAAATACTTTCTATTTTGCGGGCCTATGCATTTTAAAGCCGGATTTTGTTCAGAAAATATTTATGAAAGATTTTGCTGTTATTTTTGATATGGATGGGGTGTTGGTCGAAAGTAACCCTTACCATAAAAAGGCACTTGTACAATTTTGCCTTTCCCATGGCTACCAGCTAACGGAAGAGGAACTGCGTGAGAAGATTTACGGACGGACCAATAAGGACTGGATTACCAACCTTTTTAACGGTCAGGTTACAGGCGAGGAGCTGAAAAAGTATGCCGATGAGAAAGAGGCGCTTTTTCGAAGATTGTATAAGGGTTTTGTAAAGCCTGTGAAAGGACTCATAGCGTTTCTGGAGCTGTTGGAAGAAAAGAACATTACCAGGGCCATCGCCACATCTGCCCCCCGGGCCAATGTTGATTTTACCCTGCAAGCAACGCACATGGGAGAATTTTTTACGACCATTTTGGATGATTCGTACGTAAACAAAGGTAAGCCGGATCCGGAAATTTATTTAAAAACCGCTGCGGCTATAAATTATAAACCCGGGCATTGTGTGGTAATTGAGGATTCGCTGTCGGGTGTAAGCTCGGCCAGGGCGGCTGGCACCAAAGTGATTGGTATCACGACCACCCATACCAGGGAGGAATTGAGCGATACGGATTTAATCATTGATAATTTCACTGAACTCAATATTGAAACTATCGCATCGTTATTTTAAGTATTAAAAATAAGCCTGTAATTGAGTCGCTGTTGATCCATGTTATTTGAAAACCCATCCATAGAAATCAATGAATTGCCTTCTACCGAAGCATTGGATTTTAAAAAACTTGATCCCCGGTATCTGACAGTCAAAATTGTCAACCATACCATTTTTTTTTCATTTTCGGGACTGGGGCTGGTTTTGTTTGCGTGGCTTAGGGACGGCTTTCCGTTCAACCCGGTTTACCTGATTCTTTTAGGAGCCTGGGTGGTTATCTACCTTATAACGCTGTGGTACATGATCAAAGCTTTTCAATTTAAAGGTTATGTGCTTCGTGAACGGGATATTATTTATAGAAAAGGATGGCTCTGGAGCAGTACCACCATTGTTCCATTTAATCGCATTCAACATTGCGAATTAAGTCAGGGACCCTTTGAAAAGACCTATAATTTGGCCAAATTAAATATATTCACCGCAGGTGGGCAAAGCAGCGATTTAAGATTGCCCGGATTAAAAAAGGAGGAAGCTGCGCGTATAAAAGAATTTCTTGTCAATCAGATTAATGACCACAACAAACCCAGAAGCTAATTTCAACGTTCCTGCCAGGCAATCCAGGGCTGCGATTTTAATTTTCATTTTAAAATTTATCAATAATACTTTTAGAAAAGGCTGGGCACTCCTGGTCCCTGCATTTTTAGCACTGAGAAAATTATCGCTTGATGATTGGCAAATTTATGTGCTTGGTTTCGTCATTGTTACTATTTACATTGTTTTTTCCTATTTGTCTTACCAACGCTTCTTTTATTATGTGCTGGGCGAAGAAATTATTATTGAAAAAGGTATCTTGTATAAAACCAAAATAAGCCTTCCTTTTGACAAAGTTCAAACGATTAATTTTAAGCAGAATATTCTGCAACAGGCCTTAGGTGTACTTACCCTGGAAATAGACGCTGCCGGTTCGGGCACTGAGGAAATTAGCCTGGAAGCGCTGCGTGAAAACAGGGCTAAACAATTCAGGGATTACATCCTGGACCGGAGAGGTGCTACCGAACAGTTGGTGGAGGGGGAAAGTAGCCCATTGGATAGTGACAAAACGGAGGATCATACCTGGAAAAAAAGGGAAACAAAAACCCTGCTCCGGCTTCAACCTGTCGATTTAATTAAAATCGGCATTTCCCAGAACCATTTAAGATCGATGGTTATTTTTGCAGCTTTTGTCTGGAACATTTATGACCAGCTAAAAAAACAACTGAATTTCAATGAGGAAGAAAAGATTGAAGAACTGACAGGTTTTATTGGAAATGAGTGGTTGGGAAGGCTGGGTCTAACGATCGCCATTGTCCTGCTGCTTTCCTTGATTGTTTCCCTGGGTCTTGTCTTTTTCAGAAACTTTAATTTTCGCCTGCTAGAAACTGGTGAAGCCATTAAAAAACGGTATGGCCTCTTTGAAAGGCAAGAACAATCCACCACCCTCAGCAAGATCCAGAGTGTTTCATGGGGTGATAACCTTATTAAGAAATTATTTGGTCTTTTTGTGTTCCGCATGTACCCGGCGGCAGGTACTGAGCTTAACAGTAAAAAGACAATCAGCGTGCCGGGTTGCTATCGCCGGCATGTCAAGACAGTACTTGATCTTATTTTCGGTAATCAGGAGGTCGTTCATTATTCCAGGCATCCAATGAGCAGGTTATTTATCAGAAGATACCTTCTTTTCTTAGGTATTTTACCGGCAGTTTTTTTGACCGCATTGACCTGTATGTTGAATGGATTTTATGGACTGTTCTTCCTGCTTTGGATTCCTCTGGCTTTTGTCGCTGTAAAAGTTTATTATAACAAATGGCAGCTTTTCCTTTCCGAAGATATCTTAAAAATTCAGTACGGTTTGTTTTCCCATCAAAACAAGATGATGTTTTTCCACAAGGTGCAGGGAGTAAAACTGAGCCAAAGCCCTTACCAAAAAAGGAATCGCCTCGCTTCGCTGGAGTTGTTTTCTGCCGGCAGAAATTTTTCTATTAACTATCTGAGTTATGATACGGCTCTACAGCTTCAGAATTATATACTCTATAAAGTGGAGAGCTATGAGGAAACCTGGATGTAGTTGAAAAAAAGTACTTTTCATTTACAAAAAAATGGTTAAACATAAAGCCACCGGGACACAAAGAATTTTGTCGGAAACGTTGTGCAACAGCCACTGGCGCCAGGTTAGGAATTAAGTTATATGAGCGCAATAGAAAAGTACCTGAAGATAAAATAATTAAATATTTATCAAGACTATTCAAAAATCAGCTATGTTTAACCTGGAATACGCGGCGGAAAGTTTGGATTCTTATTAAAAGCTTCCGATATTTGCGAACTCTTTAGAAAAAAGAAGAAAAATAAAGCATCATGGCTAGAGTTTGTCAAATATCGGGAAAGAGGCCTTTAAGTGGGAATAATGTTTCACACGCACATAATAAAACTAAAAGAAAGTTTTATCCCAACTTGCATAAAAAGCGTTTCTATATTCCTGAAGAAGATAAGTGGATCACCCTGAAAGTATCTGCTTCAGTGTTAAGAACGATTAATAAGAACGGCATTACCAGTGTCTTGAGAAAAGCCAGAAAACAAGGCAATGTTTTAGTATAGGCGTTGGTTCCGGTGATTAAAAAATTTTACTTTAATTAAGATGGCAAAAAAAGGTAATAGAGTTCAGGTAATTCTTGAGTGCACGGAGCATAAAAAAACCGGTTTACCGGGTACCTCGAGATATATCACCACCAAAAACAGGAAAAACACCACCGAAAGGCTGGAGCTGAAGAAGTACAATCCGGTACTTAAAAAACATACTGTTCACAAAGAAATTAAATAACCATGGCTAAGAAAGTTGTTGCTACCCTGCAAAAAAAAGAGACCAAAAATTTTGCTAAAGTTATTAAAGCTGTAAAGTCACCTAAAACAGGGGCCTATACTTTCAAAGAAGAGATGGTACCTGTTGATATGGTGAAAGAAGTTCTGGCTTCCGCCAAATAGGTAGCAAGAAAGACAAAAATTGATGAAAGTCCCTGCTGGGACTTTTTTAGTTTTACTTTTAAGCAGCTTGCATTTAGCGTTACATTAAACCCATTATTAATCTTTCCGGCATGGCACTTTTCGGGCTTTTTGATAAGAAAAAAAATAAGGAGTCATTGGACAAGGGTCTTGAGAAGACCAAAACCTCATTTTTGTCGAAGATTAGCAAAGCGGTTGTCGGGAAGTCCAAAGTCGACGATGAAGTTTTAGATGAACTGGAAGAAATATTGATTACGTCGGATGTAGGGGTCGAGACAATGGTAAAAATCATTGAAAGAATAGAGGCGAGGGTCTCCAGGGACAAGTATCTTAATGCCAGTGAACTCGATGTAATCCTGAAGGAAGAGATAGCAGGGCTTCTACAGGAAAATAACAGCGAGGATTTGAAGGATTTCTATGTGCCGGAAGCGCACAAACCTCACGTAATCATGGTTGTTGGCGTAAACGGCGTAGGGAAGACCACTACGATTGGTAAATTGGCGGCTCAGTTCAAGGCCAGGGATAAAAAGGTAGTACTGGGTGCGGCGGATACCTTCCGGGCCGCAGCGGTAGACCAGTTGAAATTATGGGGAGAGCGGGTAGGTGTGCCGGTAGTAGCACATGGTATGCATACAGACCCTGCCTCAGTTGCCTACGACGCTGTGAAGGAAGGGGTACAGGAAAACGCTGATGTAGTGATAATCGATACGGCAGGCCGCTTGCATACCAAGGTGAACCTAATGAACGAACTTTCAAAAATAAAAAGGGTAATCCGGAAGTTTATTCCGGAAGCGCCTCATGAGGTTTTGTTGGTATTGGATGGTAGCACAGGCCAGAATGCCATCATCCAGGCTAATGCTTTTACGCAAGCTACAGATGTTACAGCCCTGGCAATTACCAAACTGGATGGCACAGCAAAAGGAGGGGTCGTTATAGGCATTTCAGACAGATTTAAGATTCCGGTTAAGTATATAGGCGTGGGTGAGGGTGTGGAGGATCTGCAGATTTTCAACAAAAATCTGTTCGTCGACTCTTTATTCAGCAAAAATTAAATCTTCCCTCAACCTGCAACCCGGAACCCACTACCTACCCCCTCGATTTCAACCAATTATAGAACTGAACCTGAGACCTAACCTTCCTCGTCCCACTTGCCCTCTTGATAGGTAAATGCTTATGATTCTTATCCAGTTTTCGTAATTTGGTATTGTCTTTTAATTGCAGATTGATGAGTTGCATCAGTTCTTTCTTAATAGCCGGATCATATATGGGAAAGCCCACTTCAATACGGCGATAAAGATTTCGCTTCATCCAATCGGCTGAAGATAAATACATGTTGTTTTCCCCTCCATGCCTGAACACAAAAATACGGGCATGTTCCAGATACATATCTACCAGGCGATATATCTCGATGTTTTCACTATGATGCATTTCATTGGGAATAAGGCAGCAGATGCCTCTGACAATCAACTTTATCCGGACCCCCGCCTGGCTGGCTTCATAAAGCTTGTTAATCATGACTTCATCTTCCAGGTTGTTTAGTTTTATGATGATTTCCGCCACTTCTCCTTTCCGTGCATAATCTATTTCCCGGTCAATCATTTCGAGAAAACGTTCCTGAAGGTTGAATTTTGCTACCAGCAGGTGCTCAAACCCGGTGATTTTTTTCTTTTTATGCAGGTAGTTAAAAACCTGATCGAGCTCGGAAACCATGGTGTGATGACTTGTCAGTAAACCATGATCTGCATAAATGCTGGCTGTGCTTTCGTTAAAATTGCCGGTACCAAAGAACGCATAGGCCTTTAATTCCCCTTTTTTACTTTTCATTTTCACCAGGGCCACTTTAGCGTGTACCTTCAAACCCGGGATGCTATAGATAATGTTAATGCCCGCGTTTTGCATCTTTTTTGCCCACCGGATATTGTTTTCCTCATCAAACCGCGCTTTTAATTCTACAAATACTGTTACCTTTTTACCATTGTTTACCGCACTGATCAATGCATTGGCAATCACTGAATTTGCAGCTATACGATACAAGGTAACTTTTATTTCTTCTACTTCGGGGTCGGTAGCAGCTTCATTGAAAAAGCGCAATACGTAGTCGTACGACTGGTAAGGAAAATGTAAAATCACATCCTTTTCCCGGATGGTTTCAAAAATCGATTGACCCTGATCTAAAACAGTTTTTTTCACAGGCAATTGCCCCGGATACTTTAGCTTGGGGTAGAGGGGATTGGGAAGTTTCATGAAATCATTCAAATTATGATATCTCCCTCCTGGCACCAGTTCATCCTCACTTAGCCCGAAAGTATCTACGAGCTGTTTCAGCAGGTTTTCGTTCATTTCCTGATCATACAAAAACCTTGATGGCGGGCCAACGTTTCTTTTTGCCAGTTGTTTGGATATTTTTTCTACCAGGTCGCCTGAGTACTCATCCTCTATATTCAAATCCGCACTTTTATTGAGTTTGATACTATGACAGGCCAGTATATCATAACCGGGAAAAACGATGTGCAAATTGGCCTTTAGTATGTCGTCAAGCAGGACATAGTGATGACCATCTACAACGGAGTTTACTTTAAAGAACCGTGGAAGGTGATCAGAAGGAATATTGACATAGGCAAAACATGGCGTGTTTTCCGAAGGCGGTTGGAGTTGAAGCGCCAGATAAATGCCCCGGTTATTGAGAAAAGGTTCCCGATTGTTTTCTCTGTTTAAAAAATAAGGTTGGATATAGGCCAGTACCCTGCTTCTGAAATAGTATTCCGTTTCGGCAGAAAACTCCTCGGGTATTGTCTCATTCAGATGTACGAATATCTTGTTTGATCGCAGTTCAGGTAACAGTTCATTTCTGAAAACCTGACCGAATTCATCCAATTGCCGGTTTACTTTTTCATGAATTTCATGTAAAATAGTCTTTGGGTCAACAGGCAGATTCTTTTTCACTTTTTTCTTGCCCAGCTTATTGAGGCTTTGCCAAGAGGCTACCCTGACCCTGAAAAATTCATCGAGATTTGATGAATATATAGATAGAAATTTGATTCGTTCATAAAGAGGTACGTTGGGATCCTTGGCTTCCTGCAGTACGCGGTGATTAAAAATTAACCAGCTCAAGTCCCTGTCAAATAAAGGCGTCGCTTCTTCCATAATGCGTTTAATAATCGGGCAATAATTTATAGCAATTATTACTCAATTAAAAGCATGATTACCAAATGATAACAATTTATTCATGCAGGCTGTATGCCATGATACGGTTATCGAAAAATGTGGGAACCAAGAGAAGGTTTTTTTCTTTGATATACTCGATATCGGCGGCATTGATATTATCTTTTTTAGTGTCGAGAATTTTAAATTTTGTTCCATCGGCATTCAGGTAATATATTTCACCTTGCCAGTTAGAAATAAGATAGCCTCCATTGCCGATGGCCATAATTCCATGGCCCGCCCCGATGTTATCAGTTACAACTTTGATTTTCCCGGTAGTCATGTTTATGGAGCGCAGGTCGCTGCTAGCCATTGAAGTAATTAACAGGTGACGTTCAGTTACAAACAAACCATTGGGGCCGTCAAGATCGGCGTTTTCGAGCCAGGTGGTAATCATATCACCTTTTAATTGATGAATTTTGTTTGTATTGGAGTCGGTAAAATAGACTATTCCCTGGCTATCGATCACGACATCACTTAGAAATTCGGCGCCTATCACCGGATATTTTTTGACGATCTTACTTTTTTCAATGTCAATTTCAACTAATTCGTCGATGTCAGTTACGTACAGTTTATTACCATATATTCCCATCCCCTTAGGTGCATTCAGGCCTGTTACCCAATGGAGGTCAATAACCTCTCCTTTTGTTGTAAGCCTGGACAAAAATCCATTGCCGTCTTTTTTAGTTGGGTCTCCATTGATGTTAGACGCAATTAATATATTTTGAATCGGGTAAAATACAATTGATTCAACGGTGGTAAAAATTGTGTCAGTTTCCCAGACTTTGTTCAGTTTCAGGGGTGGTTGGGTCCTTGTGTATACGTCGGGGTCGCTTGAAGCATTATTCAATGGCTCCCTCGAGCTTTGAATGCATCCTGACAGCCCGTAGAAAAGAACTAAAAACAGATGGAATTTTGACTTTTTCATTTAAAATTATCTGGTTTCGAATTTGACAGGATGTTTTTCTACGATACCCTTTCTATTTGACCTATCAACGGGTGCATCAATTTAAACCAAACCGGTGGAAACAGGGCCACAATCATCATTCCCGGATAGCCTGTCGGCATCTGGGGGCTCCTGGGATGATATTCCAGTGCCTGATATTTTTTACTGGCCTTAAAGTGGTGGTCCGAATGCCGTGAAAGTTCAAAAAGCACAACCCTTCCGATTACATGGTCTGAATTCCAGGAATGATGTGGTTTTACCCTTTCATAAATACCTTTATCCACCCGGGCCCGGGAAAGACCATAATGTTCAATATAGTTAACCGATTCAAGGAGCAGAATGCCCACCAGTGCTGAGATCATAAAATACAACAAGGGTGCAAGTCCGAAAATCAAAAAAATCAAGCCCAAAAACAGCACCTGGATCAATTGAAATTGCAACATTTGATTATAAAAACTCAGAGGATTTACTCCTTTGGCCAGCAACCTGCTGGCTTCTAATCTCCAGGCCGAAAGATAGCTATTTATAACAGAACGTAACCAGAATGCATAAATGCTTTCATGCAGCCTGGCTGATGCCGGATCTTCTTCGGTTGCCACATGCTTGTGATGCCCCCGGTTATGTTCAATGAAAAAATGCATGTAAAGTGATGTTAAAAGCAGGGTTTTAGAGAAGAATTTTTCAAACTTTTTTGTCCTGTGCCCTAATTCATGCGCCACATTGATGCCGAATACACCGCACATAATACCCATTCCCGCTGTTTTTCCGGTCAATTCAATAACAGTTAGCCCTGGTTCGGAGATTGAATAAAGGAAATAAACAACAAAAGCCAGTTGAATTGGAACGATCATATACAGTAATAAGTCATAAACCCATTCTTGTTTGACCATTTCCTGCTCAGCTTTATCGAGATTACTATGATCGGGTTTAAAAAACAGTTCTAATGACGGAATCAAAACAAAGGTATATACCAATGGTAAAAAGGTAAGCCATCCCTGGGAGGAGAATGAGATAAAAGCAGTCAAAGGCAACAAAAAGACACTTAAATACTTCAAGAATCTAATTTTACTCATCAGGTGGTAACTTTGATCCTTTACTAATTTATCGAATGTTAAGCAGACTTAAAAGTTAATTGGGGACAAAATCCCACAATCTGGGGGGTTACATATTATAAATTAATTCTTGACATTTATGTTGTGTATTGTGATTGTTTTTTGCCTTCTCTAAAAATTACCATTTTTGGGGAAGGTTTTTTTGTAGTTTCAGCCTTGGATTTTTTTTAAAAAGATGAGGTTTTTTCTAAGTTATGTAAAAAATAAGAGGTTCAGCCACTCCTAGCTGAACCCCAAAGGTCAAAAACTCAAAATAAATAGGATCAATGAAATTTTAATCCTCAACAACAATATGCAATATAAGATTTATTTTTCTAAAATAAAAAAGCAATTTGGCTTCAAGACCTATTAAATTGCTATTTTAGCAGGATATTACTATCTGCACTTCTATTTATCCAACAAATATTGTGTGAATATTGTTCGCCGTCAGGTTAATTTTTTCGCCTTTTGCATAGGCTTGCGATAACCTGGTTTTAGGGGCAACGCTCAGAGATAGCTTTTTAAATATGCTTAAAATACTTACCTTTAGTTTGGCAATCACACATTTTGTTTAGACAGCTTACCGGTAATATTTTGATTATGGATATATATGATCGGCGGGCTGTTTAAGTTTATAACAAATCATTGGCAAGATTGGCTAACTCCGACCTTTCACCCTTCTCCAATGTAATATGTGCGTATAGCGGATGATCCTGAATTCTGTCAATCAAATAGGACAATCCGTTGCTTTGCGAGTCGAGATATGGGGAGTCAATTTGGTAAATATCCCCGGTAAAAATAATTTTGGTATCATCGCCGGCCCTGGTAACAATGGTTTTTACCTCATGAGGTGTCAGGTTTTGGGCTTCATCCACGATAAAACAAATATTTGATAAACTGCGGCCTCTGATATACGCCAAAGGGGTAATAACCAGTTTCTCATTGTTTACCATTTCGGTAAGTCTCGAGGCTTCTTTGTCGTTTTCCCCAAATTGATTTTGGATGAGCTTAAGGTTGTCCCACAGGGGCTCCATGTATGGATTCAGCTTGGATTTGATATCTCCGGGTAAATAGCCGATATCTTTGTTGCTCAATGGAACGATAGGCCTTGCAAGATAGATTTGTTTAAATGATCTTCTCTGCTCGAGGGCTCCGGCCAATGCCAGTAAAGTTTTCCCGGTTCCGGCAACACCTCTGATGGTAACCAGCCTGACTTCAGGATTCAGGATGGCATGCAGGGCAAAAGTCTGCTCTGCATTTCTGGGTTTGATGCCGTAGGCGCTCTTTTTCTCTACTTTTTCAATGTTTTGTGAAATGGGGTTGTAATAAGCCAGTACGGAGTTTTTGGTGCTTTTCAATATGTAATACTTGTTGGCAGATAGCGCTACTTCATCTTTTAACTTATCGCCACTGAAGGAACCCTCCTCGTACATTTCATTGATTAGCCCTACCTTGATTTTATCTACGGTAGTTTTGCCGCTGTACAGACTGTTGACATTTTTTATTTTCCCGGTTTCGTAATCCTCGGCATGTAAATTTAAGGCTTTGGCCTTTAATCTTAGATTAATGTCTTTGGTGACGAGTATTACTTTCCTTTCCTTGATTTCCTGCTGCAACTTCAGCGCTGCATTCAGGATTTTATGATCCGCATTTTCCTGATCAAATACGTCTTCCGCGTCAATTTTACTATCAGAGGTCATCAACACTTTAAATTTACCTTTGGATTTCCCATTCAATGGGATCCAATGATCGAGCATGTAATCAGAAGATAATTTATCGATCATTCTGATAAACTCACGCGCCTCAAAGTTTTTGGTATCATTGCCTTTTTTAAAGTGATCCAGCTCTTCCAAAACTGTAATTGGAATGCCTACATCGTGTTCTTCAAAATTCAATATGGCATCGTGAGAGTATAAAATTACGGAAGTGTCCAGTACAAAAATTTTCTTGTCTTTTCCGGTAGGCATACTTAAATCCTTATTCAAAAACCCAATTCAACACATTATCCGGTCTGTAATTCAGCGAGATTTGGCTGTTTGGCAAAGATAAGGTGAATTGATCTATAAATGATTAATTTTTATGGTAATTTCAAAGTAAACACATCCTGTGTTTCGTTGACATTAATTCTTAACACATTGGCTAATACCAGTTTAACCAGCGTTCTTGAAGCAATGGGCCGTGATAAGTTGGCAATTTGTTGAAATTTACGTAAGGTAATAAATTCGTTTTGATCTAAATACTCCATTAAAATTTTTTCTTTTTCGCCAAACCGAATATGCACCCCCTTGTCTTTATTTTTTCTTTTCAGTATTTCCCTGATTTCTTTGCTGGCCTTGATTGTTTTGTCTTCCACGCGTATATAAGCCTTTCCCCAAGCCTGGGTTTGGTCTTCGATTACATAATGTGGTTTATTTTTGCTTTCCAATATATCATAGCTAATTACGGATTTTTTGGCGTTTAATGGAATGATCTTCAGGATAAAGTTGATTTTTGGTTTAATAAACTTTTGAATGGCCTGGTTCAGGGCAAATTGTTCTTCATTCACAAATTTTAATCCGGGTAAGCTCCCGTTGTCGTCTACACCGATCAATAATTTACCTCCTCTGGTATTGGCAAAGGCTACGATTTCCTTGATTATTTTTTCAGGATGAGCTACTTTTCTTTTAAACTCCAGCGTCTCGTTTTCCCCCGATTTTACCAGGTTCCTTAATTCATTGATATTCATCTTTTCAAAAAGTAAAATAACGATTTTCAGTTCACCTGAAAAATCCCTGTAGTTGCAACAGCAAGGATTAGGTTGATCGATGGCCACACGATCTTAATCATACAAATATCTGAAAATTTGCGATAAATCATTTCATATAAAGGCACTAAAATAGTACTAATAGCCATCGATATCATCTTCGTCCCCAGGCCCCGGTATAGAAAACATGCTACTGAGTAAATCCTTAAATTTGGTGCCGTGGGTAAGCGGCTTTTTGCTTAGTAAACTGTATTCTGACAGGCCATGCAGGGCAAATTCCATTAAAAACAGCTTAAATTCACTATCGTTTTTTTTATGATACTGATCTATCAGTTTTTTCAACCCCGGAACATTGTTAAGTTTGTTTTCATAGTCCTTGTTATTAGCATCATTAATAATATCAATTTCGTTGCCATCACTAAACCAGCCGGTAATCTCAGCGTAAGGGCTCTTTTCTTTCTGCTTTCTGAATGCTTCAGGATTAGGAAAAAAGTCCGTGAATTTTTGCCTGATAGCCTTACCTACGAGGTTATTGGCGACAATGGCCGGGCCTTCTTGTTCACCCTCATATACCAGTTCCACCTTGCCTGTAATGGCAGGAATGGCTCCGATAAAATCTGACACACGGATATATGTTTCTTTTTCTCCGTTAATCAGTGCTCTTCTCTCTGCTGCACTGACCAGGTTTTCATAGGCAGAAATGGTCAGGCGGGCAGATACACCACTTTTTGCGTCCACATACTCACTTTCTCTGGCTTCAAAAGCAATTTGCTCTATGAGATCGCTGGCCAACTCGTTGGTTTTGACCATTTCACATTGACTTTTCTTAATGTTGGCTTCCTGTGTGGTAATCTTTTTTCCAATTTCTATGCTTTTAGGATAATGGGTGATAATCTGGCTGTCTATTCTGTCTTTCAAAGGGGTCACAATGCTACCGCGATTCGTATAGTCTTCAGGGTTGGCTGTAAATACAAACTGGATGTCAAGGGGCAATCGGAGTTTAAAGCCACGTATCTGTATGTCCCCTTCCTGCAAAATGTTAAACAGGGCTACCTGTATCCTTGCCTGAAGATCAGGTAGTTCGTTGATAACGAAGATGCCACGGTTGGATCTCGGTATTAAGCCATAATGTATCACTCTTTCATCGGAGTACGGCAGTTTCAGTGACG
The DNA here is from genome assembly GCA_022360015.1 of Cytophagales bacterium. Taxonomy (GTDB): domain Bacteria; phylum Bacteroidota; class Bacteroidia; order Cytophagales; family Cyclobacteriaceae; genus Agaribacillus. Next base: position 160,556 of record JAKSDQ010000071.1, on the reverse strand, counting down.
CAGCTTTAATGGGGTCGACATCTCCGATAAGATCTGCTACTGAAACATCCGGAGTAGCCAGCTTTTCCGTATACCTTTCTTCCCGGTGTTGCCATATTATCGGGGTATCATTGCCCAGTTCGTCAATAGTGCTTTTGGCATGCTTTGATATGGGTTTTAACGGGTCATCATTCAGGTCAGAACCTTTAAGTACCGGAATGTATTCATCGAGCAATTCCACCATCATCCTGGCCAGACGCGTTTTTGCCTGACCTCGCAAACCCAGCAAATTGATGTTGTGCATCGACAATATGGCCCTTTGTAAATCCGGAATAACGGTTTCCTCATAACCCCATATACCTTTAAATACTTCTTCTTTTTTGTGTAATCTGGCAATGAGGTTGTTCCTTAACTCCTGTTTTATCGACTTTGGTTGATAGCCGGCGGCTTTAAGTGCCCCCAAAGTCTGTATACGCAATAATTTATCAGGCAAAATTTCCTGGTAATTCATATTCATCGTTAGGTTATAAAACTAAATATTCTTTCTTCGATTTCTTTTGTAATCTTCAAATACCAGATTGCCCAGGCCTTGCAATCCGCTGTAATAGGCATTTCCGTTGTTTGCCTTAGTAAATTCTTTAACGAATTCTTTTAAATAAGGATCTGTCGCAATCATGAAGGTGGTAACGGGAATTGATAATTTTCGGCATTGAATGGCCAGGTTGAGGGTTTTATTGAGAATTTTGCTATCCAATCCAAAGCTGTTTTTATAGTATTTTATGCCTTGTTTCAGGCATGTTGGTTTACCATCGGTAATCATAAAGATTTGCTTGTTGGTATTTTTCCTTCTTCTGAGTAAATCCATGGCGAGCTCGAGCCCAGCTACCGTGTTGGTATGGTAAGGGCCCACCTGCAGGTAGGGGAGGTCTTTTATCTTTATCTGCCAGGCATCGTTACCAAAAACAATGATGTCCAGTGTATCTTTCGGATATCTTGTAGTGATTAGTTCCGCCAGCGCCATGGCTACTTTTTTGGCCGGGGTAATGCGATCTTCCCCATACAGAATCATAGAATGGGAAATATCGATCATCAATACGGTAGAAGTCTGTGTTTTGTATTCATTCTCAACAACCTCCAGATCTTCTTCGGTAAGCATGAAATCTGATAATCCGTGATTGATGTGAGCATTTTTGATGGAATCGGTCATAGAAATCTGCTGAATAGAGTCACCAAACCGGAAATTCCTCCTGTCGGTACTTTTCTCATCACCTAGGCCGCTGTAGTGGGTCCTGTGGTTGCCCCCTCCTGCTTTTTTTAATTTTCCAAATATTTCCTCCAGGGCGTTTTTTCTGATTTTCTGCTCTCCTTTGGCAGTTAATTTGAATGCACCTTTAACATTTTCTTCTGTAAGATATCCTTTATCTTTTAAATCCCGGATGAAATCTCCAATGCCATAAGCATCGTTTGTCAGGTTATATTGCTTGTCGAGATTGGTGAGCCATTGCAATGCCTCACCAACATCTCCTACCGTAACCAACATGATCTGCATAAATATATTCAGCAGATCATCGAAGTTATTGGCTTTCTTTTTCTCTGGGATAAACTCTCCAAATCTATATCCAATCATAGGGTGTTAGCTTAAACTTATTTCTTTAATGAAACGAAAAACAAGCCCTGATAATTCTGTTCCGGTGCTTAAAAGAATCTAACTTTCAAATTTAGAACTATGCATATGTACCAAAAACCCGGGAATTGCGTTTATTGTTTGAAGCATTTTAATAATTTTGCAAGAAATATTTAAAGTATAAAATATTTAACTATGAAGAAAGTAGTTTCTTTTTTATTTGCGTCTTTGTTATTTACTGCGGCGAGTTGTTCTTATAAAACCTGCGCAACATACACAAAAGCTCCTGCTGAAAAACAACAAAAGGAGGTTAAAAAGGATGTAAATGGTTAAGTTTTCCTTATTTTATCTTTAGGAAGTATGTTATTCGGTGATGAAAAATGCCTTGCTCAAGGTATTTTTTGTCATTTACAGGGGTTTGTAAAGTGATTATAGGAAAAACCCAAAGGGTCAGGATACTGATAGATGAACCCTAGCTCGTCCATCATTTTATTTCCATTAATAATTTTGAAATTACCAGTGGTGATATTGCTAAATGCGGGAGCTTTCACATTTAGTATTGCTGCATTTCTAAGGAACACCTGCTTCCTGGTAGGATGTTTGGGGGCAACTACGTTATAGATTATTCCCCATGCCTGCCTGTCAATAACTGTCATAACGCTTTTAACAGCATCATCACGGTGCAGATAGTTAACCGGGAAATTACCATTGTCGATTTCTTTTTTGTCTAAAAAGTATTTTACCGGTATCCGGTCATAACCAAATAAGCCTCCCAACCTTAAAATAGTTAGTTTATTGCCAAAGGTATTTTTAAGCAATTCTTCGATATGTGCCAGTGGTGATGTTTTCACAGGTAAATTTTGAAGGCTCATTTCATCATGGCTTTTGCCATCGGTTGGATACACGGATGTCGAACTGGTATAAATTACTTTGCCATCAAAACTTCCTGTTGCCTCCTTGACGCTTTCAATCTGGCTAATACCATGTTCAGGGCCTTGTTTTCTCACTTTAGGGGGTAAGGTGATGATGAGTAAATCGGTCTGAAAAAAATCAGTATCGCCAGGAGCGCTCCGGCTTTTCTCATTCCCCAGGGTAAACTGGTAAGGTATGATACCTGCCTCTTTAAAAACATCGATTTTGTGTTGACTGGTTGTGCTGCCCTTTACTTTAAATCCCTGATTGAGTAGTTGCAGGGCCAAAGGGTAACCTAGCCAGCCACATCCTAATATGCTTACTCTTTTAATATTATCCATAAAAAACTAATGGTACCATGAAATACAAATAGGAGAAATGTCCCCCAATACTAGCGTAATTGTCTGTTTCACAATTTTTTAGATAAAATTCTTGGTATCTTGGATTCTTTGTGGTTCACCATTTTTCACCACGGAGGCACAAAGACGCAAAGAGACACAGAGATTCGGATCTACCATGAAAATACCGGGGCATGCTTCAGCTTTGCAACCATCGCTTCCCTCAGCACATTAGTTATTAAGTATCCGGATAACCATTACCGGGAAGTTTGCTTAGGCATAGTTCCGAAGATGTAGTCCCACAGTGGGGAGGACACTCCGAATGCCCTTTCATGGTCCTTGTAATGATGAATGCCGTGGTGAATCCAAAGTACCTTGAAAATATTTTTGGGAGGCTGATAAGCATGTACAATGTAATGCACTCCCAAATAAGCGCAGTAGCCTATCAGAAATCCAGGCAAAAACCCGAAAACGGCATTCCCCATAATCAGCCTGAATAGAAAAAACAGGATTACCGTGATGGCGCTGCTCATTAAAGGAGGCATAGCCAGACGGTCTTTGTCTTTTGGGAATTCATGATGTACACCATGTACCGAATACTGGATTTTTTCCCTGGCAGGGGTAGAGGGTACCATGTGAAATACATAGCGGTGTACCAGGTATTCTATCAGGCTAAAAGTGATCATCCCAACAAAAAAGAGGATAACGGCCAGCAATACGCCAATGGCACCATTGCTTATCCCCCAATATATGACCCCTATGGCGGCAATAGTCAATATGCTAATCGGCACCATAATATGCGTCCTGGACAGCTTTTCCAGGATTGGGTTACTAAAAAGTTGTTTGGTCCCTTTATTAGTTGGTTTGGTGTTTTTCTGCAGTGTCTGGCTCATTTTATATTTCTGATATTTTTAAAATGATATGCAAATTTAAATCATAAACGGCAAAATTGATATTTTATCATAAAAAAAATGATGACTTTCATCATTCGACAGCCAGGTTTTGCCACTATTTCGATTTTTCCAGAACCCGTTTGTTTTGGCCCACAATCTTTTCATAATAATCCTCATAGTGGGGCAAAATGGTATCCACATCAAAATCCTTGGCCCTGGCCAGGGCGTTAGCTTTAAACCTGTCAAGATTTTGCTCGTCCAAAATATACAATGCGTTTTTGGTCATTTCATCAATGTCACCCGCATCGCTTAAAAAGCCGGTTACACCATTGATGTTTAATTCAGGCAACCCTCCCGCATTGGTAGAGATGATCGGAACCTGGCATGCCATAGCTTCGAGCGCTGCCAATCCGAAACTTTCTTTTTCCGATGGCATGATAAAAAGGTCGGCTACAGACAATACCTCTTCAACCGCATCCAGCTTGCCCAGGAACCTCGTATTTTCGTAGATGCCCAATTCCCTGCAAAGATTTTCTATGTTGGTTCTTTCGGGGCCATCTCCCACCAGCAGCAGTTTTGCGGGCATTTCTTTCTGAATCCGGGAAAATATTTTGATGACGTCATCAACCCTCTTAACCCTTCTGAAATTGGAAGTGTGAACAATCAGCTTTTCTCCGTGAGGGCAAATCGCTTTTTTAAAATGTTCTTTTTTTTGTTTTTTAAATCGGTCAAGATCGATAAAATTCGGTATTACAGCGATCTCTTTTGTTACCTGAAAATGCTCATAGGTGTCTCTTTTTAAATCCTCAGAGACTGCGGTCACGCCGTCGGATTGATTTATGCTAAAAGTTACCACCGGTTCATAGGAAGGGTCTTTTCCCACGAGGGTGATATCAGTACCATGTAGCGTAGTGATTACGGGTATTTCAATATCTTCGGTTTTAAGTATTTGCTTAGCCATATACGCTGCAGAGGCATGGGGGATAGCATAGTGAACATGGAGCAGGTCCAGATGCTCATATTTTACCACTTCTACCATCTTACTGGCCAGTGCCAGTTCATAAGGGGGGTATTGAAATAATGGGTAAGTCCGGATGTCTACTTCATGATAAAATAGGTTTTCATTAAAAAAATCCAGTCTGGTGGGCTGGGAATAGGTGATAAAATGGATGTTATGGCCATTTTTTGCCAGTGCTTTGCCTAGTTCCGTGGCCACTACCCCGCTACCTCCAAAAGTAGGGTAACATACTATTCCTATTTTCATTTTTAATTTGGTAAGTGGTAATCTATCTGGCTTAAAAGTAATATAAAAATATCAATTACTACGTCGTGAGCTTTACATGTTTCGGATTATTTGACGATAGCCTGATATATGATATCCTGAATTCTTGTACGAATATTTTTTTTGATTAGTTTAAAATTATTGGCGGTAGGATAAATCCTGTTGCTTAAGAATATGTATATCAGATCGTGGGCAGGATCGACCCAGGCTGCTGTTCCGGTGAAGCCTGTATGGCCGTAGGTATTGGGCGAGGTGAATAATGAAGTGGGGCCGTTATCATCATCCGGTTCCGGTTTATCCCACCCCAGACCTCTCCGGTTGTCTTCAACCTGCCGCCTGGTGAATCGGTTAACTGTACCTGGCCTCAAATACTGTGTGCCTCCGTAAATACCATCCTGTAATGTCATTTGCATAATTTTAGCAATATCGTTGGCGTTGCCAAAAACTCCGGCATGACCGGCAATGCCACCCATCATGGCTGCACCCGGGTCATGCACCGTGCCGTGGATGAGTGCGTTACGAAAGTAATTGTCGTATTCCGTCGGCGCAATTAATTCTTTATTAAACTTTTTTAAGGGCAGGTAACTTAAAAAATTCATCCCGAGAGGCTGGTAAAAATTCTGCTCCAGAAATTCGTCCATTTTCTGGTTTAAAAGTTTTTCAGCCAACCGGTGTAAAATGAAAAACCCTAAATCGCTGTATTTGTAGTCAAATTTATCCTTATATTTTTTCATGGGCCTCAGATCCGAGGATTTTATCCAGTGCCATAATGAATCCTGGAGTGTGTGGAGCCCGTAGATTTCAGGGGTAACCTCCACTTTATAAGGTGGCGACCCGGACCTGCTGTAAATATCATTTTTTAAACCCTGCTCATCTATGGTTTTTATCCAAAAAGGAATGAATGTCAGGAGACCAGCCTGATGTAACAGAATATCTTTGATTATCATGTCTTCCTTATTGCTCCCTTTCAGGTCATGCAGATAATGTGAGGCTTTTTGGTTCAAATCAATTAACCCCTGATCATAGAGAAACATGATGGTTTGCAGGGTGGCTACCACCTTGGTCAGGGAAGCCAGGTCATATATGGTTTCATTGGTGGTGGCTTGTTTTTTATCGTAGGTTAAATAACCAAATGATCTTTCATAGACTACTGCTCCGTTTTTCGCAACTAAAATCTGGCACCCCGGGGTGGCCTGATCGGTGATGGCTTCTTCAGCAATAAGATCTATTCTTTTCAGAACATCCGAATCCAGGCCAACATCCTCGGGAAGGGTGTAACCTAACCTTCCCAGGGGCTTGGTTTCGACCCCCAGGTGTATACTCATTTCTTCTGAGGCTGTCACCGGCAGATGACCATTGGCAGGAATGGCCCCAAAAATGATCTGGGGAGCAATTTTAAGCGTGTATTTGTTTTCCTCATAGGTACAGAGTACATGGTCTATCTCATCGAAAAACCTCAAACTGTAGGGATTGCCAAACACTACGACAATTACCCTGGTGGCTTTTTGCAACCTGTTCAGAAAATTTAGATAAACTTCGTTGGTACCATAATTTTTCCCGGGGGAATTGAAGATGTCATGCACCCCTACTACCACGGTTTTATATCTTTTTAGCTTATGGAATAATTCGTCGTATTTATTCAGATTTTTTTCCTGGCTGGAAATATAGTGATGCTTGAAATTTACATATTTACTTAATGTTTTCTGAAACAGATTGCCGGCTTCATTACCAATGCTCAGGGAGGCAAATGACTGTGTTTCAAGGTTTCTCAACGGAAGGGCGCCTCCGGCATTTTTTGCTATCGTTACAGACTTTTCATAAAGTTTCTGGTTCAACAAATCGGCATTCGGTGTATTTAACCGGTTGAGGATGTAGCGATGATCCAGTGGCTCGAACCGGTGCAAATCCGCCTCGTATTTGACGCTGAGGATCTTTTTGACACTTTCTTCAATGCTTTCCCAACTGATGTCTCCTTTCTTAAGGTGTTTAAGGATCAGTGAAATGCTTTCGGGCACTTTCTCAGGCAGTAACAACATATCATTGCCGGCCTTTACCGCCATCAGATTCACTTCAGGGGATGGAAAATACCTGGTTACCGCTTTCATGTTCAAGGCATCGGTAAAGATTAATCCGTCAAATTGCATGGATTGCTTTAACAACCCGGTCACCAGTTTCCCGGATAATGTGGAAGGAAGATTTTTGGTAGAATCAATAGCTGGAATATGCATATGGGCGATCATGGTACTCTTCAGACCTGCTTCCATTAAAGATTTAAAGGGAGATAGCTCTATATCGTGCAGTCTGTCCAGGTTATGATTGATCACTGGTAGTGAGTAATGCGAATCCTTGTCTGTGTCTCCGTGACCGGGAAAATGCTTGGTATTGGCGATAATACCATGGTCCTGCAAACCCATCATATAAGCTTTGCCCTTTTTTGATACCTCGTTGCTATCTTCACCAAAAGAACGCTGGCCTATAACCGGATTGTCAGGGTTGCTGTTGATATCCAAAACCGGGGCAAAATTGATATGGGCTCCGATGAGTTTACACTGTCTGGCGATTTCAGCACCGAGGTTGTAGATAAATTGGTCATTTTTGATGGCACCGAGTGTCATTTGTTTAGGAAAACTGATGGTGCTGTCCAGGCGCATACCCAAACCATACTCCAGGTCCATGCCAATCAAAAGCGGTGTTTCTGCCGCCTTTTGATAGCGGTTAACGAGGTTTATCTGCCTTCCTGGCCCTCCCTGCATAAAAAGTAACCCCCCGACATTGTATGTTTCGATCATGTCTTCCAGCTTTCGATAATGTGTCTCGTTGAGATTGGAGTAAGCGGCAACCATAAACATTTGCGCTACCTTCTGCTTATCGGATAAGCTGTTGTAGACACTGTCAACCCATCTTTCACGGTCATTCTCCTCATTATCGGCCCTATTGTTTTGGCCGGTTAGATGGCTTGAAATCCCCACTGCCAGGATCGATAGGATGAAAACTTTTTTAATCATATGGCCGTAAGCAGTTTATGATAAGATAAAAATAAAATTTATTTTTGTAACTCAATGATTCGATCCATCATATGAAACTACCATTCAATTTTACACTGGTAATTTCAAAAAATATGCCAGAATAAAATTAATGAAGTGTTTCATCAGACTGTTCAAAATTAAACGTTAAAACTGATGAAATTTCCTCAATTTATCCGCGTTCCCAAATACAAAAGATTTCACATCACACCCCGCTATTATGATCCGGTCAAAGAGGATATCGAAATGCGCACGCAAAAGATCAAAAATGAACTATATAATTCAAAATTAGGAAATTATCGATCACATATCAGCGGTTCTTTTGAAAGAAAAGTTACGCGTGATTCTAATACCGGATTTTTAAGATTAATTATTTTTTTAGTGATTATTGGCTCTTTGGGAGGGTACATATATTTTGGCAAAGACTTTTTATATATTTTCTTTCTTTTAATTCCCGTTTACGTATATTTCAGATTGAAAGGAGGTACGAAACGAAGGTAACAATTTATGTCAGACATCATTCAACTGCTTCCGGATTCCATAGCGAATCAGATCGCAGCCGGGGAGGTGGTGCAGCGCCCTGCTTCAGTGGTCAAGGAATTGCTTGAAAACGCTATCGATGCGGGAAGCAGCGATATAAAAGTAATTATTAAAGATGCCGGTAAATCGGTTATTCAAGTAATCGATAACGGGATTGGCATGTCTGAAAACGATGCCAGAATGTGTTTTGAAAGACATGCCACCTCCAAAATAAGGAAGTCAGAAGATTTGTTTGCCATTAAAACCCTGGGATTCAGGGGTGAGGCCATGGCTTCTATTGCCGCGGTGGCTCAGGTAGAGCTAAAAACCAGGGTTGAAGGTGATGAATTGGGCGTAATGTTGCAAATTGACGGTTCCACCCTCAAAAAGCAGGAACCCGTTTCCCACCCGGTTGGTACTTCGGTAAGTGTGAAAAACTTGTTTTTCAATGTTCCGGCCAGAAGAAACTTTCTAAAATCAAACCCGGTGGAACTAAGACATATTGTCGATGAATTTGTCAGAATATCACTGGCAAATACCGATAAATCTTTTCAAATGATTCAAAACGATCTGGAAGTTTACCACCTGCCGGAAGGGAAATTGAGTCAGCGCATCGTCAACTTGTTTGGTAAGAACTACCGGCAACAACTGGTTGCCTGCCAGGAAGAAACGATGGATGTGAAAATCACTGGCTATATCGGAAAGCCGGAATTCGCCAAGAAGACCAGGGGAGAACAGTTTTTTTTCGTTAATAACCGGTATATCAAGAGCAATTATTTGAATCATGCGGTTAACACTGCCTTTGAAGGGTTATTACAGGAGAATACTTACCCATTCTATGTACTGTTTATCCAAATTGATCCAAAACGCATAGATATAAATGTTCATCCCACCAAAACCGAAATTAAGTTTGATGACGAAAGAACCATGTATGCCATCATCCGTTCGGTGATCAGGCAAGCTTTGGGAACCCATAACATCACGCCAGCCCTGGATTTTGAACAGGATATCAATTTTCAAAATGAAAAGGCTGCAAAGCTGAATTTTAACAACGTTTTGGGCGCAGACTATAATTACAGGCAATACCAGGAGGCCTCGAAGGAAAGCCGGAACCTGAAACATTGGGAAAATCTATACCCTGAACCCAATGAAACAGGAGAACAGAAAAAGGAAGAAGATGAAACTTCATCCGGGGAGGTTACACTGACGTTTGAAAGCGCTGCCAATCAGATGGACTTGTCTGTTGATCCTGAAAACCAAATCCCACGCCGGGAAGCCAGACAGGGTATAATGCAGATCCACGAGCGCTATATTTTAACCCAGGTGAAGTCAGGTATTATTCTTATCGACCAGGAGACGGCCCATGAACGGATTTTATATGAAAAATACCTCAATGCCCTCAAAAAAAAGTCCGGTGCTTCCCAACAATATCTCTTTCCGCAAAGTATTGAATTGAGCCCTGCGGACTTCATACTTGTGATGGAACTTGAGCAGGAAATTAAGTCACTGGGATTTGATTTTAATGTTTTTGGGAAAAACAGCATTGTGATTAACGGCGGTCCGGCAGAGGTAAGCACAGGAAATGAAAAGGCATTGTTTGAAGGTTTTATTGAACAGTTTAAGAAGAATAAGAATGACTTATCAATAGGAACCGTAGAAAACATGGCGAGATCCATTGCACGGCGCTCGTGTATTAAATCAGGACAAAAACTGGGGTCGGATGAAATGACTGCCCTGATTGACCAGTTATTTGCCTGCGAAAATCCAAATTACTCCCCTGCCGGTCAATTGACATTTTCTATGGTTAGTTTGGATAAAATTGTTAACTTTTTTAAAAAATAAAAATATATGTTTGGAAGGATCACCCCGATGGTGAAGAATCTGTTGATAATTAATGTGGGGGTACATTTGCTAAGTTGGCTATTAAAAATTGATGTGAGTGACATGTTTTCATTTTACGGATTCCATTCACCAAAATTTGAACCTTACCAGCTATTTACTTATATGTTTTTGCATGCAAATTTTTCTCATTTGCTTTTTAACATGATAGGATTGATTGTTTTTGGTCCTATGCTGGAGAATTTTTGGGGAGCAAGCAGGTTTTTACAATATTATCTGATTACAGGGATTGGTGCGGGTATTCTATATGCTGCCGTTAACTGGATGGAATTCAACGGTACTTCAAGGGATGCCGAACAATACATCGAGCAACCTACCCCTGAAGGTTTTTACAGCTTTTTAAGGGATCATTTCCCGGAATTCCGCGCCAGCACCGGATTAGTGAGCCTGGCTGAGAATTTTGATAATAAACCTGATTCCGAACAACTAAAACAAATTACCGTTTCACAAGTGAGGGATTTAACTGCCTTGATCAGGGATGGCGGCATGTTGGGAGCGTCAGGGGCGATATTTGGTTTACTGATGGCGGCAGGCTTGTTGTTTCCAAATACACAGGTAATGCTACTTATTCCTCCTATCCCTATTAAAATCAAATATATGGCATTAATTTTAGGGTCTCTGGCGATCTTTGGCGCCTTGCACAAGACACCGGGAGATAATGTCGCTCATTTTGCCCATCTCGGTGGAATGGTGGTGGGTATCATCATTATTAAAATCTGGAATAGAGACAGAACGAAATTTTATTAAGTGAGAGGAGAATCAAAAAATGTTTAAAAGTATTGCAGACGATTTCCGATATGCGTGGAACAGGCCTAACAATGGTTTGCAAAGGATTATTATAATAAACGTTTTTGTGTTTGTTTTAATTAATCTCACCCAGCTTTTCGGAGGTGAGTCCGTGGGTAACTTTGTATTATACAACATTATTTTACCGACAAAATTTGAACAGGTAATTCTGAAGCCATGGACCATCGTGACCTCATTTTATGCACATGAGGGGTTCGGTCATATATTTTGGAATATGATATTCCTTTATTGGTTTGGAAAGCTAATTTTTGAATATCTGGGCAATACCAAGCTTATTAACATTTACGTTTTGGGTGGATTGGCCGGAAGTGCCTCAGTCTTAATTCTTTTTAATCTTATACCCAGGTTTGCCGAATTAAGCGGGGGGTATGCCCTGGGTGCTTCAGCAGCGGTATTTGCCGTGTCTACCGCAGCGGCTGCTTTATTACCGGACTATTCATTTCACCTCTTTTTTATCGGGCCGGTCAAAATCAAATATATTGTAGCGGTTCAGGTATTCCTTGCTCTGATCGGTTTAAAAGGCCATACGTTTGCGGCTGAGGTGGCTCATCTGGCTGGCGCTTTTCTGGGGTACATTTATATCGTCCAAATGCAGAAAGGAAGGGACCTGGGAGGCTGGCTCAATTCATTGGGTACTTTTCTAAAAAGCTTTTTTGTAAAACAGCCGAACATCAAAGTCTCTTACAAAAGGCAAAACGCCAAAAAGGCCTCCAAAAAGCCGGTTAGCAAGGGACAAAGCTCAGCTACGCAGGATGAAATTGACGCTATTCTTGATAAAATCAACGCCTCGGGTTATGAAAGCCTGACCAAAGAGGAAAAACAAAAACTTTTCAATGCCGGAGAAAATTGAGTTTGGGTTTGGGTGTGAGGGGGTGTGAGTGTGTCTCTTTATGTCTTGGTGCCTCCGTGGTTAACCATTGCTCACTCACCACGGAGGCACGAAGAGACACAAAGAATTTTGTCGAAGACGTTGTGCAATAGCCATATCTGCTAGCGCCATGGGACGTTTTTTTTAAACCGATGGCTCTGCCTTCAGGGGGGGTGATACGGCTAACTTGACAGAGACACTTACTCGTTTAAGGGGTGGGGGACAACCGCTGGAACTTCTTGTATCAGGTGATCACAGAAGTTGTGCAGCGGCTGCATTTGATTGCATGCTGAAGCGTACTTTGTCAACTTTTCAGTTACACTTTCTGACCTTCGTACTGAGGTCTTAGCTTTCTTACCTGTGCCCCTGCCTGCCACATTTCAGCATCCCGGATTCCCTTCAGTTCTTCTTCCAGCTTTTCTCTGTAATCGGGCTGACTATTGGTAGCAATTGACCTTTTAGCCTCCTCACCTGATGCCACGCTTTCATATAACTCCTCAAACACAGGTACGACGGCTTCGCGGAATTTATGGCGCCAGTCCAATGCACCTCTTTGGGCCGTCGTAGAACAGTTGGCATACATCCAATCCATACCATTTTCTCCAACCAGCAGGATCAAACTTTCCGTTAATTCTTCTACAGTTTCATTAAATGCTTCGCTGGGTGAATGTCCTTTTTTTCTTAACAAGGCATACTGAGCTTCCAATATGCCAGCCAAAGCGCCCATCAAAGTGCCTCTTTCCCCGGTCAAATCGCTGTAAACCTCCTTCTTAAAATCAGTTTTAAACAAATAACCCGAGCCCACACCGATGCCGAGGGCAATTACTCTTTCCTTGGCCTTTCCGGTATAATCCTGGTAAATGGCATAGCTTGAATTAAGCCCTTGTCCGGCCAGAAACTTCCTTCTTAAACTGGTACCTGAGCCTTTCGGGGCTACCAATATGACGTCTACATTGTCGGGTGGGACAATACCTGTTTGATCGTTGAATGTTATGCCAAAGCCATGAGAGAAGTACAGTGCCTTGCCTTCTGTCAAATATTTTTTGATGGTTGGCCACGCTGAGATCTGCCCGGCGTCGGATAATAAAAACTGGATGATTGTTGCCTTTTCGCAGGCCTCCTCAATAGAAAACAGGTCCACACCGGGAATCCAGCCATCCTCCACGGCCCTATCCCATGATTTTGAAGGCTGCCTTTGGCCTACAATGACATTAAACCCATTGTCTTTCAGGTTTAATGACTGCCCTGGACCTTGTACACCATACCCAATGATGGCAATAGTCTCGTCTTTCAAGGTTTCCAAAGCTTTTTCCAGTGGGAATTCATCCCTTGTTACTACTTCTTCGATTACTCCTCCGAAATTTAATTGTGCCATTTTAATAGTTATTTGTTAATTTTAATTTTACTTGCTTCTTCGACTTCCTTTAAAAATGTAGTGGTTTCCCTCTTGGATTTTGATATAGCGATCCTCCCTGACCGTACGAATTCCAGCACACCAAAGGGTTTAAGTTTTTCAAACATTGCATGGGTTTCATGCATATGACCGGTTTTTTCAATCACAATGTAATTTTCTTCGATCACCAAAATCCTTGCCCCGTTATTTCTCACCAGATCCTCGACTTTGTTGCCGTTCATAATGTGTTTGGTTTGCACTTTGTACAATGCCAGTTCCTGGTAATGAATTTCTTCCTGTTCATATACAAATGCGCCCAGCACCTCCACCAGCTTACGGATCTGTTTGACGACTTTTTCAACCACCTCCCGGGTGCATCTTACCAAAATGGTATACCTGCTTACACCTTCTACTTCGGTGATAGATACATTAATTGATTCTATGTTTACCTTTCTCCTGGTAAACACAATGGTGACACCATTTAAAAGACCACTTTTGTTTTCAGTTAATACCGAGATGATAAACATTTTTTCCTGATGGTCTTCAGCCACAGGTGTACCGTTTAAGGTTGTTTTTTTGTCAACTAACTGATCGGGGTTTTTATTTTCCATGTCCTTATTCCAATCTAATTTCTGTAACACAGGCTCCTGAGGGAACCATAGGAAATACATTTTCTTCTTTTTCTACCATAACTTCCATGAAATATGGCCCCTGATGTGCTAGCATGTCATCAATGGCTTGGCCGATTTCCTCGCGGTTCGCCACCTTTTTGGCGGGAATATCATACCCTGACACAATGGTGGTAAAGTTTGGGTTGACCATTTCTGTCGAAGAATACCTTTTTTCGAAAAACAACTGCTGCCACTGCCGCACCATACCCAGGAAATTGTTGTTCAATACAACAATTTTTACCGGTACCTTGTATTGAAAAATCGATCCCAGTTCCTGCAATGTCATTTGGAATCCGCCATCGCCGATGATGGCGATTACTTCCCGTTCAGGGGCGCCAATTTTAGCGCCAAAGGCTGCCGGCAGGGCAAATCCCATGGTACCCAGCCCCCCGGAGGTAACATTACTTTTGTTAGACCGGAATTTGTAGTACCTTGAAGTGGCCATCTGGTGTTGCCCCACATCTGTGACAACAATGGCTTCACCCTTTGTTTTTTCCGAAATCAAGTGGATTACCTCTCCCATTTTTAATTCGCCCTGATCGGGATAAATATGGCGGTTAATCACCTTCTCGGTTTCAAGCTTATTGCATTTCCGGAATTCTGCCAGCCAGTCGGGAAAAGATCTCTTGTTGACTTTTTCAGTCAGCAAGGCCAGGGCCTCCTTGGCATCCGCGTTGATGGCTACGTTGGTTTTAACGTTTTTATCGATTTCTGCCGGATCGATTTCAATATGCAATACTTTGGCCTGCCTGGCATACGTTTGGAGATTGCCGGTTACACGATCGTCAAAACGCATGCCGGCAGCGATTAGCAAATCACACTTGTTGGTTAATACGTTTGGTCCATAATTACCATGCATTCCCAGATAACCGACATACAAGTCATGATCAGGTGGAAAGGCGGACAAACCCAACAATGTGGAAGCTACCGGAATCCCTGATTTTTCTACGAATGCTTTCACTTCTTTTTCGGCACCGCTTAAGGTTATTCCCTGGCCAATCAGCATGTAGGGCCTTTCGGCCTGATGAATGAGATCAATTGCCTGCTTAATGTGGTCATGGTTGATTTTAGGAACGGGGTGATAACTGCGGATGCTTTCGCACTTTTTGTATTTAAATTCAGCTTCGGCAAACTGAGCATCTTTGGTGATGTCAATTAATACTGGTCCCGGCCGGCCTGAATGCGCAATGTAAAACGCTTTGGCAATTACCTCAGCGATTTCTTCCACACATGTTACCTGGTAATTCCACTTGGTGACGGGCATGGAGATGCCAATCACATCTGTTTCCTGAAAAGCATCCGTACCCAGCAAATGCGAAGCTACCTGCCCTGTGATACAGACCAGCGGGGTGGAGTCAATTTTGGCATCGGCAATACCGGTGATCAGATTGGTAGCACCGGGGCCTGAAGTTGCCATGCATACGCCCACCTTGCCCGAAACCCGGGCAAAACCCTGTGCGGCATGTATAGCACCCTGTTCATGTCTTACCAGTATGTGCTGTAGTTCCTCCTGGTACTGAAAAAGTGCGTCATAGATTGGCATAATAGCACCGCCGGGATAACCAAAAACCGTTTCCACACCTTCGCAGAGTAGTGATAATATTACCGCCTCGGCCCCAGATATTTTCTGGCCATGCTTAACGCTCTTTTCGATATCTTTTGCTAATAATGTCTCCATATTATTGGTCAGTTATGCATCCTTCCGATGCTTGTGATACTGATTTTGCATATTTAAATAATGTTCCTCTGTTGAATTTCAATGGTGGCTGTTGCCATTCATTTTTCCTTTTTTGGATTTCTTCCGGACTTAAATGCGCTTCAATAACGTTGTTGACCGCATCGATGGTAATTTGATCGCCATCTTTTATAAAGGCTATTAAGCCACCTTGCTGTGCTTCCGGTGTAATGTGACCCACCACAAAACCACGTGTGCCCCCGGAAAACCTTCCGTCAGTGATCAGTGCCACGTCATTGCCCAGTCCGGCGCCCATGATCAGGGAGGTAGGTTTAAGCATTTCGGGCATACCGGGACCACCCCGAGGCCCTTCATACCGGATCACTACAACGTCACCTTTTTGGACCTTGCCATCTCTTATCGCGTCGTTGGCTTTATATTCGCTGTCAAAAACCCTGGCTGAACCTGTGAATTTTTCCCCTTCCTTACCGGTTATTTTGGCTACGGATCCTTTTTCGGCCAGATTTCCATACAGAATTTGCAGATGGCCGCTGGGTTTGATAGGCGTTTCAAATGGCATTATGACCTTTTGACCTGCTTTTAAATCTGGGGCATCGGCTACGTTTTCGGCTAATGTTTTGCCTGTTACCGTGAGGCAATCCCCATGCAGGTAACCATGGTTGAGTAAAAACTTCATGACCGCCGGTATGCCACCGATCGCATGCACATCTTCCATCAGATATTTTCCGCTAGGCTTCAGGTCGCCAAGGTAAGGGGTCTTGTCACTGGCTTTTTGAATATCATCGATGGTCAGATCAATTTCAAAAGCCCTGGCAATAGCCAGCATGTGTAATACAGCGTTGGTAGATCCTCCCAATACCATAACCATGGTCAGCGCATTTTCAATGGACTTTTTTGTAACAATATCCCGGGGTTTAATATCGTGCTCAATTAAGTACCTCATGGCCTTGCCTGCCGCCCTGCATTCATCCGGCTTTTCACTTCCAGCGGCTGGGTTTGAAGCTGAAAACGGAAGACTCATTCCCATCGCTTCGATGGCTGTGGACATCGTGTTGGCCGTATACATCCCTCCACAGGCACCTGCTCCCGGACAGGCATGTTGAATCACTCCCTGAAAATCCTTTTCCTCCAACCTTCCTGCAATTTTTTCTCCGAGCGCTTCAAATGCCGATACGATATCCAGTTTTTTATCTTTGTAAAAACCTGAGGCAATGGTACCGCCGTAAACCAAAATAGCCGGTCTGTTTAAACGCCCGAAGGCTATCATAGCGCCCGGCATGTTTTTGTCACAGCCAACCACGGCAATCACGCTATCGTAAGATTGCGCATTTACCACGGTTTCGATAGAGTCAGCGATAATATCCCTGGAGGGAAGGGAATAGCGCATACCGGGTGTTCCCATCGAAATACCATCACTGACGCCAATTGTATTAAACGTGAGGCCAACCAGATCGACACTCAATACCCCTTCCTTCACAAATTTGGCCAATTGATTAAGATGCATGTTACACGGATTACCTTCATAACCTGTGCTGACAATGCCTACCTGAGGTTTCTGCAAATCTTGGGTAGTTAAACCGGTAGCCAGCAACATGGCCTGGGCAGCCGGTTGAGTTTCATCTTGCGTAACAATCTTACTGTACTTGTTTGTTTCCATCAAAAAATTAGTTCTATCCGTTTTTTCCTTAAATCAATTTCAAAAAATCATTTGCCCTCGACTCCCCATCCCGCACCCTCAAACTCCATCCCCACCACCAATTGTTCATTGTCAATTATCAATTGTCAATTAAATCACACCAACGTAAAGTCTTGAATTTCCTTATTTACGACGCGCTGCCTGTACATCAAAAACAGGCTGTACCCAATAGAGTCTTCCCATTCCACCTTAAACCTTTTGCCATCGATTGATCTGATACCGGCTACTTCCGTGGCAGTGCCTGTAAAAAAGGCCGCGTCGGCCTTGTGTAGCTCAGAGGGTTTGGAAAGTTTTTCTTCTACTTTGTATCCTAGCTCCCGGGCGTAATCCATAATTATGGCCCTGGTAATGCCTGGCAAAATATTGCCTTCCGGCGGTGTGTAAAGTACTTCATCCTTTTCATAAAAGAAATTAGCGCCAGGTCCCTGAGCGATGTAACCATCTGCATCGAGCAACAACGCTTCATCAAAACCTTTGGCCCTGGCCGCCGCACTTGCCAGGATAGCACTGGTGTATTGACCAACCAGTTTTGCATCTATGTGGCAAGATAATGGACTGGGTCTTCTGTAATCGGAAATTTCCACATCCAGATGTTCGGTACGATGGTATTTTTCCCACTCCCATGCCGCCATCATAAAGTTTACCTGCTTGGATGGATGAAGGGCCATATTTTGTCCCCCATAGACCAGGGGCCTTATGTACGTGTCGTTCAGGTTGTTTTTTCTAAGCAACTGATAACTCAATTCTACCAGCTCAGCTACTGTATAAGGTATATTTAACCGCAATTTTTTGGATGATTCTAGCAACCTTTTAAAATGTCTCCGGGCTTTGAATATATGAGGGCCATCAGGGGTTGCATAAGATCTCAACCCTTCAAAAACCCCATAACCGTAATGCAATGTCTGACTGAATAAGTCGGCTTTGGCATCTCTTGCTTTTATCCACTCCCCATTAAGATAAATGACCGTGTTATCGTTGTAGTACATGATACTTTTATTTACATGAGCCTATTAAAAAAAAGCCTTTCTTTTGGATAAGAAAGGCTTAAATTTTTTTTTTAAATCAATCCTATCCATCCCCTCGTTTCACAAGGTTGACGACGGTAATGACCAGGACGATATAAATATTATTATTCAACATTTAAATCATGATAAAAAAAGCGCCAGCTTCATGAGAGAACGGCGCTTTGATTTTTTCACTTTTGAATATGCCATTCTCTTTCCCTACGTCCGGACGAGGACATCGATAAGGGAACCGGAAAGAACATATTCGCTAACCATATGTTTAATAATTAAGAAATTTATAGCAAATATATTATTATTAAAAATTAAAGCAAAACAAACTTTTATTTTATTGGCTTATTGGTTTGTAAAATATTATTAATGCTGGAATCCGTTTTTTAAGAACAATATTAATATTTTCCTTTTGAGCCTAATCTATTATGATTTTTGTAAAATAAATCCCAATTCCGGAAATTTTTTTGCGAAATTTAAAATATACCGATCGAACAGATATATTTTTATTAAATATGAAAATAAGTCAGATAATTTACAATTCCGGAAATTCATCATTGCTATGAAGAAAAAGGTCATACTGGGTTTTATACTTTTTATATCTTCCCATTCCTATGCACAGCAGGAAAAGCTGACAGATTTTAATCAAAAAAGACTGTTAATTAACCAAAGGGGCATGACGGTACTTGCAGGCTGGGCACTATTGAATCTGGCAGGTGGTGGTATCCGGCTTTTTCATACCGAAGGTGTTGACAAAAATTTTCATATTATGAATGCCACATGGGGCGCTGTAAATATGGCCATTGCGGGTTTTGGTTATTTTAGTTCTTTGCAGGATCCGGCGGGATTTGGCTTGTACGATACTTTCAATGAGCAAAAGTTTATCCAGCAGTTTCTATTGTTTAATGCCGGCCTGGATGTTGCCTACATAGTTGGTGGATTTTATTTGAAGGAACGCTCTGAAAGATTTTCAGGTGGTGCCAATCGGACGAAATATGAAAGATTTAAAGGTTTTGGGCGTTCCCTGATTTTGCAGGGAAGTTTTTTACTGGCTTTCGATCTTACGCTCTTTTTCATGCATAAATTGCACGGTGACAACAATTTGCCAGCCCTTTTGAAAAACCTGGAAATAGGGTGGAATCAGGTCGGTATTCGCCTATGGTTATAAAGGCTGAAGTCACTTATTTTTATTCGCCAATTGACCACAGGCAGCATCGATATCTTTCCCGCGACTTCTTCTTATATTCACATTCACTCCCTTGTCCTGCAAAAAGTTGGCAAAGATGGCCAGTTTATCCTGTGCCGTATTTGTAAAATCCGCTTCTGAAATAGGGTTATACTCGATGATATTTACTTTGCCGGGTACATATTTGGTGAACTGCAAAAGTTCCTTTGCGTCCTGCAGGCTGTCATTAAAATTGTTAAATACGATGTATTCGAATGTGATATGGTTCCGGGTTTGATAGAAATATGACTGCAAGGCCTCTTTGAGCGACTTCAGGGAATTGCTTGCATTGATCGGCATAATCTGGTTTCTTTTGGCATCATTGGCCGCATGTAAGGATAATGCCAGGTTAAATTTTACCTTGTCGTCACCTAATTTTTTGATCATTTTGGCAATTCCTGCGGTGGAGACCGTAATTCTTTTAGGCGACATGCCCAGACCATTCTCAGAAGTAATATAGTTGATAGATTGGATGACATTCTGGTAGTTGAGCAATGGTTCTCCCATGCCCATATAAACGATGTTGGTAAGTGGCACCTGATAATGAGTTTCTGCCTGGTTTTTAATATGGACTACCTGATCATAAATTTCAGCGGCATCGAGATTTCTTTTACGATCCATGTATCCGGTAGCACAAAATTTACAGCTCAATGAGCAGCCCACCTGAGAGGAAACACAGGCAGTCATCCGGCTATCGGCAGGGATTAATACGCCTTCGATGATGTGGTCATCATAAAGTTTGAAAGTGGATTTGATGGTCTGATCATCGCTGACCTGCACCTGGTTAACGGTAACTCCATTTATGGCGAAGTGGTCCTTTAACAACTGCCGGGTCTTCAACGAAAGATTGGACATTTCATCAAAAGTCTGCGCAGACTTTTTCCATAGCCATTCATTGATTTGCTTGCTTCGAAAAGGTTTTTCGCCTTGATCGACAAGAAATTCTGTCAGCCTCTTACGCTCAATTTTTCTAATGTCCTCTTTGACCTTGATCGCATTCATGTTACAAAGTTAACAATAACGCAAGATTTTTAAGAGCAGTTCATCAATAAAGCCGGATCCGAATCGACAAAGCCGGTTCCTATCTGTGATAGGCGCTCCGGCAAATGGTTCATGCTGTTACTTACTCAGTCGCTATGGCGACCCGGTTGTCGAAGGCGTATAACCCCAGGCCAACAAAGGCTGAAACAAGACTTGTGGCCAGTAACAATATGTCAAGTTCCAGTCCTGCTACCACGCCTTTTGGCGCCAGTACCCCCACACTAGCGACAATGATGACAGCGGCGAGTAAAAGGTTCGCCCATTTGTTCTGAAAACCAGCCAGAATGGCCATACCTGCCATGACTTCAACCCACCCGATTACAGGCCCCGGAAAACCTGGGAATCCCATGCTTACGAATTTTTCCATGGCGGTTTGCATGTAAATGGCTTTAGGAAAACCATGCCATAGAAAGACAAAAACAATGGTGAGCCTGAGAAAAAGCAGCACCGCCGTCTGTGTCTCTTTTGGATGACTGAATTATAGTATGAAAATGTTTATTTAGATTTGACAGATTTTTCACAGAATAAGGACTGAGCGGCTTTTTGATGGCATGGCTATTTCAAAATACAATAAGTGGCTAGGGTTGCAACAATTTGATTAATGCGACTAGTCATAGTATGACTCCAAGTCATACTATGACTGTGACGAAATTGCTTATATGAAAGCAATTGGCTATCTTTTCGCCACCAAAATTAAATTAAATACAGAATTTGATATTTGAGTTTTTAAACCGGACTGCTAAAATCATCGACCAGATTAATGAGTGGGTCGGTCGTAAAATCTCGTGGCTTACCAGTGTGCTGGTTTTGATAATTTGCGGGGATGTGGTGATGCGTTATTTTTTTAACGCAAGTAGTGCCGGCGTATTTGAGTTGGAATGGCATATATTTGCCGTGATTTTTTTACTGGGGGCAGCATACACGCTAAAACATGACAAACACGTCAGGGTGGATGTTTTTTATAGCAGATTTACGGAAAAACAAAAAGCCTGGGTAAATCTGACTGGCACTTTACTTTTTTTATTACCATTTTGCCTTGTAGTCATCGACGCTTCTTTCAAATTTGTAGAGAATTCATATCGCTTTCATGAGTCTTCGCCTGATCCGGGTGGCTTGCCGGCCAGATTTATTATCAAATCAGCCATCACCATCGGATTCATTTTGTTATTGATGCAAAGTATCTCTCTGATTTTTAAGTCCATCATAACCATTTTTGCACCGGCAAACGCTACTAAACACTAAAGCTTTTGGCAGAGGCATTGGCAATCATATTGTTTGCACTGATTTTTATACTGATTTTATTCGGTTTCCCCGTTGCATTTACTCTGGGAGGTATTTCGGTACTATTTGGCTTAATTGTCTTCGGCCCGGATTTTTTTTATTTACTATCCCTGAGAATCTACGGTACGATGTCCAATTTTGTGCTGATTGCCGTACCCCTTTTCATATATATGGGCATCATGCTTGAAAAATCTGGATTGGCAGAGAATTTGCTCGATACCATGTCTTTATTGTTTGGCCGTCTTAAAGGAGGACTGGCGATCTCGGTTGTTATTGTTGGTGCCATGCTGGCCGCCTCTACCGGAATTGTTGGCGCCACTGTTATTACTATGGGCCTGATTAGTTTGCCGACCATGTTAAAGAGGGGATATAGTGTGGAGTTAGCCACGGGCACTATTGCATCTTCGGGTACATTGGGACAGATTATCCCTCCGTCTGTGGTATTGGTGTTACTGGGAAGTGTTCTTAATGTATCGGTGGGAGAACTATTTACGGCTGCTTTAATACCTGGTATAATCCTGGTTGCTCTCTATCTTTTATATATTATCCTCAAAGCTACTATTACCCCGGAAAGCGCCCCACCACTTCCACATGAAGAGATCATGAAATTCAGAGCCAAGGGGATGGCTAAAAAGGTAATCAATGCCTTTGTGTTGCCTTTCGTCCTTATACTGGCGGTATTGGGGTCAATCTTTGCAGGGATCGCTTCACCTACTGAGGCGGCGGCAGTAGGAGCGATGGGTGCCACGGTTTTGACAGTTATCCAGGGTAAGTTTAACTATAAAAACCTGAAAGAAGTCATGCGCGAAACCACGCATTTGACATCCATGGTGTTTAGTATTTTCATTGGGGCTACTGCCTTCTCTTTGGTGTTCAGGGGGTTGGAAGGTGACCGTTTTCTGGTCGAAATCATTACCCGGGCAGATTTAAGTACCAACGCATTTATCTTTATGGTCATGGCAGCCGTCTTTGTAGCCGGATTTTTCATTGATTTTATTGAAATAATTTTTATCATCGTTCCTGTAGTTGCCCCTATATTTACCTTGCTTGGCGTGGATCTGGTATGGGTAGGTATTTTGCTTGCTGTTAACCTGCAAACCTCATTTTTAACGCCACCTTTTGGCTTTTCCCTTTTTTATCTGAAAGGGGTGGCACCACCGGGGGTGGAAACGAGGCATTTATATCGTGGTATTGTACCGTTTATTATTATCCAGTTGGTGTTTCTGAGTTTGATCATCTTTTTTCCGGAGGTGGTAAGCTGGTTGCCGGAGGTGATAGAAGACTAACAATAAAAATAAAGATAAAAATGAAAAAACCTGCCGGGGCAGGTTTAGAGGTATTATGAAAATATTTAAACGCTAATTGTTGGTGGATGGTGGTTCTACACCTAGTTTGGCGAGGACCAGATTTGAAACGTCGTACTCCTCTTTTGCGAAAAGCAGGACGTCTAATCCACCAGTGCTTGAATTAAGTATGTGTGTGAAGTTATTTTCTTCGGCTACATTATGTATGGCTACCCGGATTTCTTCCAATACCGGTTCCAAAAGTTTTTTCTGCTTATCTGCAAATGATGTTTGCGCATCCTGCTGAAATTGCCTCAAGGAGGCCTCGAGGTTTTGCAGCTCCCGCTCTTTATCTTTTCTTATCAGTTCAGTCATTGTACTCGCGGCTTTCTGATAGTCGGCGAGTTTCTCTTGAAAAGTCTGCTCCTTTGCCTTAAGTTGTGAATTCAACTGCTCGTTATAATCAGACAGTTCTTTTTGAATCGCTTTAGCAGCGGGTAATAAGCTCAAGATATATTCGGTGCTGGTATAGCCAATTTTTAAGGGTGCGTTTTGCGCCTTGCTACTGACACCCATAAACAAAATGGCTATGAAAGCATAAATCATCTTAGTTTTCATAATCTCTTTGATTTTATTGTAAATGAACTCCAGGCTATCTATAA
Organism: Cytophagales bacterium; assembly: GCA_022360015.1. Taxonomy (GTDB): domain Bacteria; phylum Bacteroidota; class Bacteroidia; order Cytophagales; family Cyclobacteriaceae; genus Agaribacillus. The sequence continues at coordinate 136,451 of JAKSDQ010000071.1, read as the reverse complement.
CAATTAAAATGCCTAATTTGAAAAAGAGGTTGCTTGTAGAAATAAAAAAAAGTTTATGCTTGAATGAAAACTAATGTAAATAATTGATAGTCATTATCTTATAAATAATTTTTTTGTCAAAAAAAGGCCGTATTTTCAAACCCGGAACCCGCCCCGCATCCTGCAACCCGTAACCAGGAGGTAACCCGAACACCCCCAACTTTCCACCTACGTCAACACCTTCTCATAAAAAGTACTCTCGCTGATTTTTGACCAACTATTAATTCCCTGCCGGAAGTGATGGTAATGCTCATACACCTTTTTACTCTCCGGGTCTTCCTCGATCAATTCCGTGACAGTATCTTCAGTGAATTTACGCAAAGCCTGTAGTACCTCGGCCGGGAAAGCCCGTAACTGAACGTTTTCTTCGTTAATCAATTTTTGCAAATAAGTATTGTTTTTGGCATCGAATGCTGCGACCATCCAGACGTTTGAGCGCATAGCAGCGGACCTGATAATGGCTTGTAAATCCGGAGGCAGGGAAGCAAACTTTTCTTTATTGACGATAAGCTCCAGCACGGGACCGGGTTCGTGCCAGCCGGGGTAATAATAATATTTGGCAACCCGGTAAAAACCCATCAGGTAGTCATGAAAAGGCCCTATCCATTCCGTGGCGTCGATTACTCCCCTTTCCAGATTAGTATATATTTCCCCTCCTGCTACAGTAATGGCAGTTCCTCCGGCTTTGTTCAATACTTTCCCCCCCAGCCCCGGTATGCGCATTTTTAAACCACGCAGATCGGTTATATTGTTGATTTCCTTATTAAACCATCCCCCCATTTGCACCCCGGTATTGCCGCAGATCATGGGAGTAAGATTGAATGGATCATACAAGGCCTCCCATAATTTATCACCCCCTCCTGCAATGATCCACGAATTCATTTGCTGGTAATTCATACCGAAGGGTACCGCAGCGAAGAATTGTGCCGCAGGGGCTTTGCCCGACCAGTAATAGGCGGCTCCGTGTCCCATTTCTACGGCACCACTGCTTACGGCCTCAAAGCTTTCCAGGGGTGGCACCAATTCACCCCCACCGTACACGGTTATCTTTAATCTTCCGCCAGACATCTCCTCAATCCATTTTGCCAGAAGATTACAACCCTCACCGATTACAGGAAAATTAGGAGGCCATGTAGTCACCATTTTCCATTGATAAGTGTTGTTAAAATTGATGTTCGGGGCCACAATCGGTTTCTTGCCGTCCTCGGACTGGCAGGAAGATGCAATGCTTGTGGTCCCTATCACAGCTGCGGTACCCTTCCTTAAAAACCTGCGCCTTTCGAATTTTTTCATTAAGAAAAATATATTTTATAATTTTAATTTCCGAATTTAAGAAGATTATCTACTAGTGAAAAATATTTTTTATGACCGAAAATTTGTATCCCCTGAAGTTCAAAACAATATTCAAAGACAAAATCTGGGGGGGTAATAAAATTAATGCAGTTTTATGTAAAGACTTTGGCGATTTACCTAATTGTGGTGAAACTTGGGAAATATCCGGTGTAGAAGGTGACATTTCCATCGTAGCAGACGGCGCCCTTGCCGGCAGGTCACTGGTAGAATTGATAGAGAGTTACCAGGGTGATTTGCTGGGCTTTAAAGTCTATAACAAATATGGCAGCCAGTTTCCACTATTGGTTAAATTTATTGATGCTAACGCAGACCTGTCCATACAGGTGCATCCCGACGATGAACTGGCAAAAGCCCGTCACAATTCATTTGGAAAAACAGAAATGTGGTATGTTTTTCAGGCAGATGAAGGGTCATCGCTTATATCGGGGTTTAATCAGCCTGTAGACAAGGAAGCGTTCCTGGATAAATTTAACAGCGGCCGGTTAATGGATATTCTCAACAGGGAAAAAGTAAAAGCGGGTGATGTCTTTTTTATTCCGGCAGGCCGGGTTCATACTATTGGGAAAGGACTGTTGCTTGCTGAAATACAACAAACATCGGATATTACTTATCGTATATATGATTTTGACCGGGTTGATAGTAATGGCCAAAAAAGGGAATTGCATGTAGAGGAGGCTTTGGATGCCATTGATTATAGTTTTTATGATCATTATAGAGTGCCTTATGGGGATCAAAAAAACACACCGGTCGAGTTGGTAAGCTGCGACTATTTTACTACAAACAAAATAACCATCAATCAAACGCTGGAAAGGGATTATAGCGATCTTGACTCATTTATTATTTATATTTGCTTTGACGGAGATTTGATTTTGGATTATGCAGGAGGAAAAGTAGCTGTGAAAAAAGGAGATGCGGTATTATTGCCGGCAAAGTTGAAAAGGGTTAAGCTTATTCCCACTGAAACATGCAAAATACTGGAGTCTTATATTGACCGATGAATTTAATACGTAACAAGAAGGTAACGTTCGAGGATCTGGGCCTGATTGATTATCAACAGGCGTGGGATTATCAGGAAGAAATATTCAGGAGGGTGGTGGCGTTAAAAATATCTAACCGGAAGTTACCTGACAGTCATCGGCAACCCACCCCTAATTATCTTTTGTTCTGTGAGCACCCCCATGTATTTACTTTAGGTAAAAGCGGTGATGTCAACAACCTTCTCATCAAAGAAAGTGATTTGGACCGGGTGGATGCGGGTTTTCACCGGACCAACAGGGGCGGGGATATCACCTATCATGGCCCGGGGCAAATTGTTGGGTATCCTATTCTAGACCTGGATAATTTTTTTACCGACATTCATCGTTATCTGCGGCTGCTGGAAGAAGCTGTCATAAAAACGCTGGCTGAATTTGAGGTGCAGGCGGGAAGGATCGAGGGGCTCACTGGCGTTTGGACAGGTGCTGATGATCCGGTGTCGGCAAGAAAAATATGTGCGATGGGAGTCAAGGCCAGCAGGTGGGTAACCATGCATGGCTTTGCTTTTAACATAAACACAGACCTGGAATACTTTGACTATATTGTTCCCTGCGGTATAAAGGACAAAGATGTTACCTCTTTGGCTGCAGAACTTGGTAACCGGCCCGATATTTCGGTAGTCAAGCAAAAACTGTTGAGACATTTGGCAGATTTATTCGAAATGAAATTGCTTACGGACAACATAAAAGTGCTTTAAATCAAGGGTCATGAAAAAGGATATCCCTCATTTACCGGTAAAAGGAGTCAAACTAGCTATAGCGAGAAAGAATGGAGAAAACAAAGAGACACAATGGCATGTTTACATCATTAATAATAATAAGGTAGACCTGGATAATGTGCTGATTACCTCAAAAGGATACAGTAATAAAAATGTGAAGGATGGAGAGCAGCAGAAAACGTCGGTATTGAGGCATATGATAGAAAAGCTAACCGCAGGGAGTTATGCGGTCATTGAGCCGATAGACCCTGCATTATTTAAACTTTTTAATGAATTCTGGGTGAGCTATTACATTGATAAACACATATACGATAAAAAATTTGTGTTTGTGCCGGAGAGTATCAGGGAAGAAAATCTGATACAGATATCAGAAATAGGGTTAGACGGTGTACTTCATTCCTAGCCGGTGACGCCATGGCATTTACTAAGGCGTTGTACTTCATTCAACTTGCAGGCCAATATCCCTGGCATTAAGTCCGGTAAAATGGATGTAAATGGAGGCATGCCCGGTAACTTAATAATTGATTGGAAATTTAACAGTATCTCTGATTATGGCCTAAGAACAGTTCAAAAGCACTGCGGGCAGGCATAGAAAGGATACTTAACACTAAGTAATGACAAAAAGAAAGAAAACAACCGAAAAGCCAGGTAAAAGATTTAACGAGAATAACTTAAAAGAACAAATTTTAAACCTTTTGAATGGCAATGTGTCGAAGGCATACTCGGTAAGGCAACTGACCAAGCGTTTACAAATACGAGGCAAACAACATAAAGATCAGATGCTTGAACTCTTATTTGAAATGGAAGAGAAAAATGAGGTCAGTGTCATCAGAAATAAATTTAAAAGCACCCGCAAACCGCACTTGTTCACAGGCACGGTCGACTTTGTCAATCCACGCACCGCATTTATCATCAGTGATGGTTTTACCAAAGATCCAAAAGTGAAAATTGATGATTTGAAATATGCGCTCAATGGGGATACAGTGGAATTTATACTGTTAAATAAGCCGGGAAGAAATCCCAGGGCCCGGGTTGAAAGGATTATAAAGAGAAAGCGAAATACTTTCGTGGGGAGAATTGAAATGTCTTCGACATATGCATTCGTGATTGCTGATAACAAAAGAATGCATTATGATATCTTCGTCAAAAATAATGATACCCAAGGCGCCTCTCATAACGACAAGGTGATTGTCGAAATCACGGAATGGCCCGGCTGGGATAAAAACCCGGAAGGTAAGGTGATCAGAATTTTGGGAAAAGCCGGGGAGAATGATGCTGAGATTCATTCGATCATGGCTGAGTTTGGTTTGCCATGGGATTTTCCGGAAAAGGTTGAATCCGAAGCACGGAAAATTCCGGAAAACATACCTGCCACAGAGATCAGGAAAAGAAAAGACTACAGGAAAACATCCACTTTTACCATAGATCCGGTTGATGCAAAGGATTTTGACGATGCTTTATCTTTCAAAAAGCTCAAAAATGGTCACCTTGAAGTAGGGGTGCACATTGCTGATGTGACACACTATGTAAAACAGGGTGACATCCTGGATCGTGAAGCGTTTGAGCGGGCTACCTCGATATACCTGGTGGACCGTACGGTACCCATGCTGCCTGAAAGGTTATCCAACGGCTTATGTTCCCTGAGACCTGATGAGGACAAACTTACCTTTTCTGCTGTTTTTGAACTCGATGAAAATGCCGGGATTGTAAAGGAATGGTTTGGCAGAACGATCATTCATTCTAACCGGAGGTTTACCTACGAAGAAGCTCAATCGGTCATTGAAAACAGGGAAGGGGATTTTAAAGAGGAAATAATTATACTCAATGATCTGGCCAGGAAATTGAGGAAGGAGCGTTTTGCCAAAGGGGCCATCAATTTTGAAACCACCGAGGTTAAATTTAACCTCGACGACCGAGGAAAACCATTGGGAATTATTCCTAAAGTCAGAAAAGACGCTCACAAAATGATTGAGGAGTTTATGCTGTTGGCCAATAAAAGGGTGGCTAATTTTGTGTATCATTTGGAAAAAAGCAGGGATAAATTCCCTTTTGTTTACAGGATCCATGATAACCCAGACCCTGAAAAGTTAAATACATTCAGCGTTTTTGCCAGAAAGTTCGGTCATCAATTGCACATCCATGAAAACGGGGTATCCACTTCATTAAATCGCCTTATGGATGAAATCGAAGGAAAACCCGAACAAAATGTGCTGGAGACCCTGGCGATCAGAACAATGGCCAAAGCCAAATATACCACTGAGGCCAAGGGGCATTTTGGCTTGGCTTTTGACCATTATTCCCACTTTACCTCTCCCATACGTCGCTATCCGGATGTAATGGTGCACCGTTTACTGCAACACTACCTGTTAAAGGGCAAACCTATCAATCGCGATGAGTATGAAGAGAAATGTGAACATGCTTCTGAAATGGAAAAAAGAGCAGCGGATGCAGAACGTGCGTCTATTAAATATAAACAGGTAGAGTTTATGCAAAATGCTGAAGATAAGGATTATGATGGTATCGTTTCGGGTGTGACGGAATGGGGGATTTATGTGGAAATTGTTGAAACCAAATGTGAGGGTATGGTGAAAATTGCTGACCTTATAGATGATTTTTATGAATATGATGAAAAGAATTTCTGTGTAGTGGGCGTAAGAAACAAAAGAACGATAACACTCGGTGATAATGTGAAGGTCAAAGTGAAAGATACAGATATTGATCGGAGAACTATTGATTTACTTTTTGTGTAATGATATAAGTTAGCTTTAATTTTTTCTGAGCATGAGCCGAAGATTTGTTAATTTTACCTGAAAAATAAAGATGCAAGCACATTTTTAAGTGGTGTAACACCCACAATTGCCCATGATTTTTTTTCTTCAAAACATTTTCATCAAATTTACCGGAGCTTGTAGTAATTGACAGTTGATAATGGACAATTATATAATAATACTGCTAATAACGTTACACCAAATTGTCAACTGTCAATTATCAATTGTCAATTGAAAATCTTATGGAAGAATTTTTAACCATTAGCGCACTCATCAGCCTTCTGTCTTTAACTTTAATGGAGGTTGTACTGGGAATAGACAATATTATTTTCATTTCCATTTTAACTGGCCGTTTACCGGAAAAACAACAGGAAAGGGCCAGGCATATCGGCCTTATGCTGGCTTTGTTAATGAGAGTAGGTTTATTGTTTGCCATTAGCTGGCTTATCGGATTAAACAAAGCACTTTTTACGGTCGCAGATTTTGAAGTCTCTGGCAGGGACATCATTCTTGCACTGGGGGGATTATTTCTCATCTATAAGAGTACAACGGAAATTCATGGAAAACTGGAAGGTGAAGAAGAAAGTGAACAAAATATTAAAACCTTAACCATGCAAAAAGCCATTATGCAGATTGTATTGCTGGACATTGTCTTTTCGTTTGATTCTATTCTTACAGCGATAGGGTTGGTAAAGGAAATTGAGATAATGGTTGTGGCAGTGATCATTTCAATGGCTGTTATGTTGCTGGCAGCGAAAAAAATAAGCGATTTCATCAATAAACATCCTACCGTGAAAATGCTGGCCCTGTCATTTTTGCTCATGATCGGTGTTTTGCTCATTGTTGATGCATTTCATTATCACGTGCCTAAAGGATATGTCTATTTTGCCATATTTTTTTCCCTGACGGTGGAAATTCTCAACATCAGAGCCAGAAAAAAGGGCGCCTACGAACCAGTCCACCTGAAACAAAAATACAAAGACATAGAAACCGGAGACACCAATTAATCAGCAGTTAAAAATTTTAAAAATAACCTAAATGGAGTTAGAAAATTTGGCTTTTAATGGACTTTTTATGATTAAAGCTATTGAAAAAGCCATTTGAACTGAAACAAAAATACCGCTCAAAGACCGTAGACGCAGACTTTCGCGTTCATTTGACCGCTCAAAAAAAACACCATAAACAGGTGATAACAAAATTTTATATTGTTCGTGTTTAATAGGTAAGGTCAATTAACACTCAAAACCATGTCAAAAACTCAGATACTCGTCGTAGCCCTGATATGGGCGAATTGTAATTTATTTGTTCAGGCTCAGCACAGGGGATACCGTTTTATCAACAACAAGCAAATTGTCGAAGTTCCCTTCAGATTGGTCAATAACCTGCCGGTTATTGAAGTTACCCTTAACAAAGAAAAAAAGCTAAATCTCATTCTGGATACCGGAATACGTACCACAGTTGTTTTCAGCAAAAACTATTTAAAAGGACTTGATTATAGTTTTGGCAGAGAGGTCAGGTTTTCAGGCGTAGGTTCAGATCGATTAATTTATGGGAAGGTGGTATCGGAATTTACTTTAAACATTGGCGATGTAGAGGGCAATGGTGTATCAGTGCTCGTTCTAAACGAAAATCAAAGGTTAAAAAGAAGGTTCAAAAATATTAATGTGCAAGGAATTATAGGTTATGAGTTGTTTGCGAGATTTGTGATAGAGATTGATTATCATAACAAAATAGTTAGTTTCTGTGAGCACGAATATTATAACTTCAGTGATGTCTATGAACAAATGCCTCTCATTGTACAGGATACAAAACCATACATATATGCCAGTTTAAAGTTAAAAGGAAAGGACAAAAATTACGCCCGGCTCATGCTGGATACCGGTTCGAGTTCAACCATGATATTGGACAAAGATCTTGAACTGGATCCCTATTTTACTGAAAACGAAACCATCGCCGTAGGCTTGTCAGGAGATATTACCGGATCAGTAGGCAAACTTCAAGAAATACAAATAAAATCTTTTCAGATGAAAAATGTGCCTGTTTTACTGGTTGAAAGTTCTACCTTTGCCAAGCACAATCTTAAACATGAAAGAATCGGAACGATGGGCGGAGGATTGTTTCTGGCTTATTCAATTGTTTTTGATTATGCGCATAACACCTTCTACATGAAAAGAAAGCATCCGTCTCCAAACAAGGTGGTGGTCAGTCTTTGATTGTCCACCTGAATTTTTCCCAATTTATTTTATATTTGCCTAATAAACGCAGGTTTAATATGGTAAATGAAGGACGGTTAATCCTTACTGAAAAGCAGGTTTTACAAAAAATAAGGAGAATTGCCTTTGAAATATATGAAAACAACTTTTCTGAAAAACAGATCTGGATAGCCGGGATTCATGACCAGGGATATATTTTTGCCGGCCTTTTGGTGGAGGAAATTGAAGCTATTTCACCGATAAAAGTAAACCTGGTAAAAGTCAGCATTAATAAAGAAGACCCTGAGCATAGTGATGTGGTGCTGGACATCAAGGACCCTGCCATTCGCAACAAATGCCTGATACTGGCCGATGATGTACTGAACACCGGCAAAACGCTGGCCTACAGCCTGAAATCATTTTTAAATCGAGGGGTTAAAAAAATTGAAACCGCTGTGTTAGTTAACAGAAAGCACAGCCTTTTCCCAATCTCAGCTACCTATACAGGCTATGAATTGAGTACTACCCTTACCGACCATGTCCAGGTGGTGCTCACGGCAAAATCAAAAAGTGTTTTTCTGGTTGATTGAAATTACAATATATATGTCTGTACATAAATCCGATATTAAAAAAATTACCACCCACCAGCTTCAGGAAATGAAAGTAAGAGGTGAAAAAATATCTATGTTGACAGCCTATGATTATTCAATGGCAGGAATTATCGACAAGGCTGGTATAGATGTGATTTTAGTTGGTGATTCGGCCTCCAATGTGATGGCGGGCCATGAAACCACCTTGCCAATCACACTGGATCAAATGATCTATCATGCCACCTCTGTTGTCAAGGCAGTGAACCGGGCATTGGTGGTGGTCGACATTCCGTTTGGTTCCTATCAGGGCAACTCATCAGAAGCCCTGAGGTCCGCGATAAGAGTCATGAAAGAAGCGGGGGCCCATGCAATTAAAATGGAGGGGGGTGAAGAGATAAAAGATTCCGTAAGCAGAATTCTGAGTGCCGGGGTGCCGGTGATGGGGCATTTGGGGCTTACCCCACAGTCTATTTTCAAGTTTGGCACTTATACAGTCAGGGCAAAGGATCAGCAGGAAGCCGAAAAGCTTATCAAGGACGCTAAGCTGCTGGAGGAATTTGGATGCTTTTCAATTGTATTGGAAAAGATTCCAGCCAGTCTTGCTAAAAAGGTAGCCGAGGAGGTAAGCATTCCGATTATTGGCATTGGTGCCGGGCCTTATGTCGACGGTCAGGTATTGGTAGTTCACGATATGTTGGGCATTACGCACGAATTTAAGCCCAGGTTTTTGCGGCAATATGCCGATTTGAATGCTATCATGTCCGATGCCGTATCCAACTACATTAAAGATGTGAAAGGTAGCGACTTCCCCAATGAAAAAGAGTCGTATAAATAAACAATATTTACCACACAAACCCGCCCGAGGGTGGAGGCCAGTCCCCAAAAATGCGCCGGAGTAAGATCAACTCAGCCAGGTGGTAGGATACGTGGGAAGCCATGGACTGCACCACGTCATACTTCGTAGCATAAAAAGTTTGATCCCGGATGGGATTGTCCTGTTCAGTCATAAGCGTCTTTGTCAGCTCGATGCTTTGTAAAAGTTTATTGATTTCCTGGTCCAACTCCTGTTGACTGTCCGCGTTAAGCGTTTCCTCCCATCCTTCAACCCAACTGGCATCTTCCGTGACTTCTTCCCCCTGAAGCCGGGCGAGACATTTGTCCTGCCAATAATTCATGTGTTTCAGCAGTTGCCAGATGGTATAGGGTGTGTTCGGGATTTTGCGGCCTGTGACATTCAGTCTTAAACCTCCCAACGCTCTGTCAGGACTAAGATGGGCCTGTTTTCCTTCCAGGGCACATTCGAGAATTCTATGGAGGGTATTGATTTGACGAGGGTTGTTTTCCAAGGTTTCCATGATTAAATTTTGTTGCCAACAGCATCGCTAAGAATTGTCGAATCTAATCAATTCTCACCATCAAAACAAATTTAGAAGGTAAAAAATATATCTCAAAGACAAGCTAACCTGTTCTCGGATTATTGCTTATCACCACATTGCTTCAGGGCTTGCCTTACTTGTTCAACCGGTATAATTTCAGACATTCCTCCCCAGGTATTATAAACATAAGTCACCAATTCTGCGATTTCAAGTTCAGTCAGCTCCTTGTTGCCTGGCATTTCGTGGTTATAGTCTTTTCCGTTGACAATAATCTCTCCGGACAACCCGTATTTAACGATGCAAATGGTCCGGTCTACATCTTCCTTTAAATAATCTGCCTCTTTTAGAGGTGGGATTAACCTGCCCAAACCCGAGCCATCCTTTTGGTGGCAATTGCTGCAGTTTTCCAGGTATAGCCTTTGACCTTCGACCAGGTAGTGTTTAAGCCTGATCCTGCTTCTTCGGTCGGTCGGCTCATTTTCAGTCCCTGATTCAACTTTACTTGTTTTATCGTGACAACCCGCACATAAGAGCAACAGTGGGGACAACAGCAACAGCCACTGCAGGGGTTTTGGAATAAGAGGAGCCCCTTTGATCTTTGGTAACTTCATTTCAGTTTAATCAGGGGTATGGTACTCGGCCATTAGTCTGGGGATGTCGGCCATCAAAAGATCAACCTTTTCTTCCTTGGTACCATCATAAACACCCCGTATTCTTCTTTCTTTATCCACCAAGATAAATGCGCCACTATGAATAAAGCCGCCGGGGGCGTCCGGGCTTTCATCCGCGGTTACCATGTACCCATTCAGTCCGATATCGTAGATTTTTTCCTTTTCACCGGTTACAAAAAACCATTTGCCTGATTCTTCCACACCAAGCCGCTCGGAATAGTCCTTCAATACCGTTACAGAGTCTCTTTTCGGATCGATGGTATGCGACAACAAGGCAAATTCATTATTGTCTTTAAACTTCTCATATACGCGCAACATCTGTGTTTTCATAGCAGGGCAAATATCCGGACACGAAGTGAAAAAGAAATCTGCTACGTATATTTTGTCACTGAATGTCTCCTGTGTAACAGCATTGCTGTCCTGGTCGGTAAAATGAAAGTCAGGAATGGTGTGATAGACCGTATCGATCACCTTTTTCCCGTCTCTCACGCGGTCAACCAAATCCATGTTTCCCAGTATGGGTAAATGACCCTCCCTTTGTTTAGAATCGCAGGAGGAAATGATAGCTGCCAGGGCAACCACCAAAAAAATAGCATTGTTAGTTTTCATTTGACCAATTTAACAGTTACTAATTGATATGTTTTAGTACTTATATCAGGTATTTTTTTGCCTTATCTTCTTGTATGCTTTAATACCTATCATCAACAGGATACTTAATCCTATCAACCCCACCACCCCCCAAACCATATTTAATGTATCCCTTAATATTACTAGAAATACGATACTGAATAAAAAAAGTGTCGCCACTTCGTTCCAAATACGCAATTGAGCCGAGCTATAATTGATAATCCCTTTTTGTAACTGCCTGTGAATCATATAGGATAAGAAATGATAAACATATAATCCCAGTAACAGGATTAATTTGATTATCAGCCATTTCGGTAGATTATCCAGATACTGGTGGAGGAGGCTAAATCCGAAAATGAGTGTCAAAACAGCCGATGGCCAGGTGATAATATGCCATAACCTCGCTGACATAACCTTGTATTGATTGGTTAGTATCAACCTTTCCCGCTCTTCTTTTTCCTGGGCCTCGGCGTAATAAATGAATAACCTCACATTGTAAAACAGGCCTGCAAACCAAGTGACAACAAAAATAATGTGCAGGGCCTTGAGATATAAAAAAACCATAAATGTTATTTAAGGTTAGGCAAATTTAAGGATCAATGAGAAATTGACGTTATTTATGTTAACTTTATTTATCAGTTGCTGACTGTTGCCTGTCGATTCTCGGTGATCAGAACTAATTTTGCCAATAAAAGGTTGATGTTTAGTATTTGGTCATGTGCCATTTTCGGCGACAAAGGATTTGAAATAGATAGTACAAATTATTAATTTATTGGAAAAATTTACCCAACCAATAGTGAGCTATGAACGAACGCAGTAATTTGTGGTTTTTCGAAGATGTAAACCTATATGAAGTATTATGCCCCCACCGGGTAGAGAGTATGAAGGATACACATACCTTTGTAGATTTCAAAAAAGATGAATTTGTTTATTTTCCGGATCAGCCGTCGGATCATATCTATTTGATTGCCAACGGAAGGATAAAAATCGGTGCCTATACCGAGGATGGAAGGGAGAATATAAAAACCATTTTATCTAAAGGTGAAATCTTTGGGGAGTTAGCCCTGGTCGGGGAAGAAAAACGTTCTGATTTTGCCCTGGCTATGGATAATGAAACACGGGTTTGTCCTATGAGTATTGAGGGTATGCAGATACTGATGGCTGAAAATAAGCCGCTTAGTTTAAAAATCTTTAAATTGATTGGATTCAGGATTAAAAAACTGGAGCGCCGGATAGAGTCATTGGTTTTTAAAGATGCCAAGTCGAGGATAATTGACTTTTTAAAGGACCTTGCCTATGAAAAAGGTAAGAAGGTTGGATTCGAAACCCTGATTAAGAATAATTTCACCCACCAGGATATTGCCAACCTCACAGGAACTTCACGTCAAACGGTTACGACCATACTGAATGAGTTGAAAGAACAGAATGTTATCAATTTTGACCGTAGAAGAATCCTGATCAGGGATTTGAAAAGTTTGTAGTCCTTTGCTCAATCCATACCTTAAATTACAGGTTGCGCGACCTGAAGGCCTTTTTCAGAGTTTTGAGATCTTTTTCTTCATCGATATCACTCAATGGTTCTAAAAGGCTGGTGCTGAGCTTTAGCTGTTTGGTCTGCTCCAGCGTTTCGGTTAACAATCGGTTAGTGCTCCATGATTTATTAAAAAATAGAGGTTTGTGAAGGCGATTCATACCTAAAAAATAATAACCACCATCTTTTGCCGGACCTATCACCAGATCATTACTCTTTAGTTTTGTAAAGGCATCGATGAGCAGTCCTTCGGAGATATCAGGACAATCACTCCCGATAATACCCACCATGCGATATCCTTCGTTGAATCCGGACTTAAATGCTTCATACATTCTTTCTCCCAGGTCATCGCCCTGTTGTAACGCCTTATCAAAAAGGTTGTTATCCCAAAGATCATCATCATCGATAAAATCTGAATAGTAGATGATCTTGGCCAATGGAAGATTTTCAATACTTTGCCTGGTTTTTTGAAGCAGCACCCTGTAAATATCCAGCGCTTGTTGTTCACCAATGCTTGCAGCCAGCCTGGTTTTTACCTTTCCCAACTCAGGGTTTTTGACAAATACAATCAGCAGGGCATTATTCATAGACTTTGATTCCTTTCTTTAGCCATTTCGACCAGGCCTTACTGTAGGTGTGGACAGAATCGGTTTTAATTCCCTTGGTATCTACTACAGGCTTGTCCTGATTTTTCCATTGGAATATACCGCCATACAAATTCCGCACGTTTTCAAACCCCATATCTAAAAGCTTTTCCCCTACTCTTTCACTACGGTAGCCGACAGCACAGTAAACGATGATATTAGCATCCTTATTCAGGTGACTGATTTTGTGTTTGTTGAAAGAATCGTAATCTATGAACATTGAATTGGCCAGATGACTAACCTGATATTCTTTTTGTGAACGAATATCGAGAAGCACCAAACTTTCATTATGCTGCATTAAATCACTTAATTCCTCGGGTTTAATCAGGGGAACCGTGTTTTTATACATGTTATCGAGGAGTTTATCGTATGGGGTCTGAGCCACTGCACTGAAGGTCAGGGTAAATCCCATGGAAAATTGAAAAATCAGTTTTTTTAGTAGAGGTAAAAGATGCATGGTATGATTTTTTTGGGTAACAAGTTTTCATGTCGTATAGTTCAACCATTTATAGATTTTTGCTCAAAGATCTGCGTTAGGTGATTGGCTGCTTTCAAAGCGGATATTTGGCCATTTTCTACTTGTTTGGTAATTTTTCCCAGTTCACTTTTGATGGCTGGATGGTTAAAAAACCCTGTTCTTAAATATTCATCGATCCCTTCGTACATCCAGGCTACGTTTTGCCGGTTTCTTCTTTCCTGCCAGTAGCCATTTTGTTTCACCTTTTTTCCATAATCTTTGATTAACTGCCAGATTTCCCGGATGCCGGTATTTTCATTGGCTGAGCAGGTAACCACTTTGGCCGACCAACCGGACTCAGCGGCAGGAAACAGGTGGAGGGCATTTTGGTATGCTGCTTTTGCTTTTTTTGCAGCATTCATATTCTCACCGTCAGCCTTGGTAATGGCAATACCATCGGCCATTTCCATAATACCTTTTTTAATGCCCTGCAATTCGTCACCGGCCCCGGCTAACATCAATAACAAAAAGAAATCCACCATTTCATGAACGGCAATTTCTGACTGCCCCACACCCACCGTTTCAATAATAATGACATCATAACCGGCTGCTTCACACAGTAACAGCGTTTCCCTGGTTTTGTGGGCAACGCCACCCAGGGAAGTTCTTGCGGAAGATGGCCTTATAAAGGCATTTTCATTTTTTGAAAGGCTTTCCATTCTGGTCTTATCTCCTAATATGCTTCCTCCTGATTTTTTGCTACTGGGGTCGATAGCCAGTACTGACAGTTTGTGCCCTTGTCCTACTACCAGGTTACCAAAACTTTCAATGAAAGTGCTTTTGCCTACCCCTGGCACCCCTGTGATTCCAATTCTGGTGGAATTACCCGTATAAGGCATAATCTTTTCGATAATCTGGCGGGCCAGTTGGTTGTCCTCGTGAAGCTGACTTTCAATCAGTGTGATAGTCCTGCTGAGAAGTATTCTGTCTCCACTTAGAATCCCTTCAACACACTCATTCACGGTGGGGCGGGTTTTCCTGTTATAACTCATTCAATGGGGTTTTGACCTTTTGCCACAATTTGATTTGCCAATGTACGTGGCCGGTAGTGAGGTGGTTGCCCTGGATGTCGTGCACCTTCACTTCGCATGTTACCACGGTGGAGTCCTGGTTCTCCAAAGGAATAGATATATGCTCATGCACCCATTGATCGGATATCGAATAGCTGGCAACTGCATCCATTTTTCCCTGATAATGATAATCCATTTGTAAATTTTTCAGGATAATCCGGTATTTTGAGGTGTCCAGTTCATGGAGTAAGAGCAGGCCTGTTGAAAATTCCGAAACAGTGGCCAAGGCACAGGCATGCAATCCTTTTATATGATTTAAATTCACCTTTTTATATGGTAAAGATACCTTGATGGCGTTTTCACTGATTTCAATGACACGAAAAGCGTGGGGCCTGTTGAATGGAATAAGGCGACCTAAAGCAAAATTCAGCATTTTCAGATAGAATTTTGATGTTTTGGCCTTTTCTATTAAAGCATTTGCTTTAAACATAATTGAATAATCATTTTATTTTGTAATTAGCAATTTAACAATCTTCTTTTTGACATGATAAGTTTTTGGGAAAAACGTTCATTGGTCGATTATAATTATCTTGTTATCGGAGGAGGAATCGTCGGACTTTCTACAGCCATATCAATTAAAGAGAAAGTACCGAAATCCAGTGTATTAGTAGTAGAAAGGGGGATTTTGCCATCAGGTGCCAGCACAAAAAATACAGGATTTGCCTGCTTTGGCAGCTTGACTGAACTTCTATGTGATATTAAAAACATGGGAGAAGACCAGACCCTGGCATTGGTGGAAGCAAGATGGTTGGGTTTGCAAAGACTGAAGTCAAGATTGGGAGAAAAAAAAATCGATTATCAAAATCACGGCGGTTATGAGTTGCTGAGAGAAAATGAAGCGGATGTTATTCATTCAGTGCAATCTGTCAACAAGATTTTATCACCTCTGTTTAGATCAGATGTTTTCTCAGAGCGCAAGGCTTTGATCAGACAGTTTGGATTCAACCGTAAAGTCATCAAAAATCTGATTTACAATCCATTCGAGGGACAAATTGACACAGGTAAAATGATGAAATCCCTGACAAGCCTCGCACAGCAAAAAGGAGTTGACCTGTTAACCGGTGCCAGGGTATTGGCGGTTGAAAGAGGACCGGGCGCTGTAGAAGTCCGGGTAGAAAACATACTAAACATGCAGCCAATTCCTTTCAGAGCAGATTATGTTGCCATTTGCACCAATGCTTTTGCCAGGGATCTGGTGCCCGGAATGGAGATAAGTCCCGGGCGCGGTCAGATCCTGGTTACCTCGCCGGTGCAGGATTTGCCATTTAAAGGAACCTTTCATTTTGATCAGGGGTTTTTTTATTTCCGGAATTTTGGCGAGAGGATCATATTCGGCGGTGGCAGGAACATTGATTTTGATGAAGAAACATCTTATGAATTTGAAGTAACCCCTCCGGTGATGGATAACCTGAAGCGGATGTTGCGGGAAATCATTATTCCAGGACGGGATTTTGACATTGTCGGTCAATGGGCGGGTATTATGGGTTTTGGAAGCGAGAGAACGCCAATCTTAAAGAAAATTTCGGACAGAATAGTGGTTGGCGCCCGGCTGGGAGGTATGGGAGTAGCTATAGGCAGTCGCCTTGGAGATCAGATTTGTGAATTGATTGTATCCGGATAATCAATAAAATTTTTAATTTAGCTTTTTAATAAACTCGAGAAAATACGGTATGCCCCCAAAAGTTAAAAATCCTACCTTATTTGAAGCCTTGATTCCTATCTTCATTTTAATTGGATTTTTAAGTATCAATGTTTGGATATTTAAAGATGATTCATCTTACGGGTCCAACCAAGTTGCTTTAATTACAGCCGCGGCAGTAGCTGGCCTGGTGGCTTTCAGACTTGGATATCGATGGAAAGCCATTTTGGAAGGCATTGTCAGTAGCATTAGTGCTGCCATGTCAGCTATGCTGATTTTATTAATAATCGGAGCTTTAGCCGGTACATGGATGATCAGTGGTATTGTGCCGGCGATGATTTATTATGGGCTTGACGTGTTGAATCCTACCATTTTCTTATTTGCCGCGTGTGTTGTGAGTGCTATTGTATCTATTGCCACGGGGAGCTCATGGACCACTTCCGCTACGATTGGGGTGGCGCTGGTGGGGGTCGGTAAGGCTTTGGGAATATCAGAAGGAGTGATTGCAGGGGCGATCATATCAGGAGCCTATTTTGGTGATAAAATGTCTCCTTTATCAGATACCACCAATTTAGCCCCGGCCATGGCCGGAACGGAATTGTTTACGCACATCCGGTATATGTTTTATACAACAGGACCGTCTATTGCTATTTCTTTGCTGGTCTTTTTAATATGGGGTTTTACGCTGGATGCTACCGCGGGCGTGAATGATGTGGCGGCTGTGCAAAGTGCCATTGCCAGTAAATTTAACATTAACTTTTGGCTGTTTCTGGTGCCGGTAGCAGTCATTGTGATGATCATCAAAAAAGTACCGGCCCTCCCGGCTTTGTTCTTAGGATCCTTATTCGGGGCATTTTTTGCCTTGATTTTCCAACCCGAAATAGTAATATCCGTATCTCAAAGTGATGTGTTTTCAGGAAAAGCTGCTTATGAGGGCGTGATGAGGGCCATTTATGGGGACATAAGCATCGCCACAGGCAATAAAAGTGTCGATAAACTGTTAACATCCGGAGGCATGCAAGGGATGTTAAATACCATTTGGCTCATCATAAGCGCTATGATTTTTGGCGGTGTTATGGAGAAGGCAGGATTGTTGAAAAGAATTGCGAATACCATCATTAAATCTGCCAATTCGGTAGGTTCCCTGGTAGCGTCCACGGCTGCTACATGTTTCGTATTTAATGTGACGGCGAGTGATCAGTATATTGCTATAGTTGTACCTGGCCGCATGTATTCCCAAGCTTACCGGGACAGGGGGCTAGCGCCCGAGAATCTTAGCAGAACCCTGGAAGATTCAGGAACGGTTACCTCTGTTTTGATACCCTGGAATACCTGTGGAGCCTACCAGTCCGGCGTACTAGGTGTGGCTACCCTCACTTATTTGCCATTTTGTTTTTTTAATCTTGTAAGCCCATTTATGACCATATTGTTTGCTTATCTGAATATTAAGATCAGAAGGTTGGATACAAAGCAGGAAGAGAAAATTTTGGCTTAACTGTATGCTAAATAATTACATAACTAAAGAAGAAATAAATCAGCTACCCATAGGACAATTTGAAGGCGAAGTGGTGGTGATCAATAAATTAACAAATGTAGCCTCCGCTGCAAAGGAAATTTCACAGCATGAATTTGTTGGATTCGATACTGAAACCAAGCCATCATTCCAAAAAGGTAAAATAAATCATGTTTCACTGGTACAATTTGCGGTGCCGGGCAAGGCTTTTTTATTCAGGGTTAAAAAATTTGGCCTGACCGATCCCCTGGTCGACTTGTTTATGAATCCTGGTATCAAGAAAATCGGATTGGCTTTAAGAGACGATGTCAAAGATTTGCAAAGATTAAAACCTTTTAATCCCGAAGGATTTGTAGAATTAAGCGAGATCACAAAAGAGTTAGGGATTGTCAACGCCGGCGCCAGAGGCCTCGCAGGACTTCTTCTCGATATCAGAATTTCGAAAGCCCAGCAAACCTCAAACTGGGAAAATGCCGTCTTAACCAAAAAACAAATAAAGTATGCCGCTACCGATGCCTGGGTTTGCTTGGAAATATACCGCAAATTACTGTTAAAGGGCTATTTGAGGGGGAATGCTCCGGCATAGATAGGGGACAGGGGTCAGGAGCGAGGAGTCAGGTATTAGCTCCTGACCCCTGACTCCTCGTTCCTGACTCCTAAAATTGAATCGCATCCCATATTAAAATCCGGAATGGATCTCCTGATAGGAAACCAAATAAATGGAAATGATAGCGATAATTACACCGGCAATATTGAGTTTCATCACTTTTTCTTTAAAAATAATCACTGCAGCCAGCGTGGACAATGCAATAATACCTGTGTTTAAAATTGGGAAAAGCAGGGCCCCGTCATTTTTGAACGCGGTCAATGCTTTCAGAATAAAGTAGACAGAAAAGTAATTCGGGATGCCCAAATAAAAACCCCCGAGAAAACTTTTTAACTGGATTTTTTCCTTTTTAACTAATAAAAATATCACGCCTGTCAGGCCCGCAGTTATAAATATGACCACAGGAAAAATATCATCGTCGCTGGTGGGAATTAATGTTGAATTGGCGTAATTAATGATCGTATCGATACCACCCTGTAGTATAAATATGGATACTGGCCATAAGGTAGCCCAGGGGTGGCCCTTTTGATAGACTTTTTGACTACCGGCATTCAAAGAGGCCAAAATTACTGCAATAACTGCCATTACAATGCCCAGATAGTTGAACACATTAAATTCCCTGGATTGTAAATCAAAAACAAAAAGAGCAAAGACAACAGGTATTACCAACGACATGCGAGAGGCAATTGAAGCCACTGTAACACCTGATTTTTGGGTAGTAATCGCAATAGCGTAAAAAGTCACCATAAAAATTAACCCCAGCAATAGTGCTACCGGAAACCACTTCGCACTGATGACTGCCGACATGGAAAAGCCATCTTTACCGCTGTAAATCATACCCACCGAGGCACAAACAAAATAATTAATTACCACTGCTTGCAGCGTAGGGATCCTGAATTTTTTATAGGAACGGAAGGCTACAAAGATCCAGACATTCAACAAAATGCTCAGAACCAGATAAGTCATGAATGTTTTCAGTTTGATCAAAATTATAAAAATGCCATCAATAAAATAGCGGGGGGTTTTTAAAATTAAGATTCACTTTTATTTTTGTAATCTACCTTCTATTCATGATAGCCTGCCATAACTGATATCTGATGAAGTTTAATAACAGATATTCTGTAGTATTTAATGATGACATAAGTGACTATCGAGAGAACTTTACCACTTATCTCTACAACAGCCCCGAATTTATAATGCTCAAAGAGGGCTACCAACCAGTATACTGCCAGTTGTTGGATCACCGGGAGAAAAAAATTCTTGTCAGAGCAGTCTTTTTATGTGACGGTGACACAGCCGTGAGCCTCCCTCAGACACCTTTTGGCGGGATCTTTTATCACCATGTTTCAATAGATGGGGTGAAAAGTTTTATTTTGGAACTAATTAAATATTTTACCTCCAGGCATTTTAAAAAAATTGTTATAAAAAACCCGGCTGACATTTACAACCCCGGGCAAAATGCCATCCTGACCAATTGCCTTGTCAATGCGGGGTTTTTAATCACAAATTATGATATTAATCATCATATAAAGGTGGATCAATCCGGGTTTTCTGCCAAAATCCACAAAATGGAAAACCGAAAGCTGAACGCTTCGATAAAGCAAAATTTTAGTTTTCAGGAAATCACCGGAAGTAAAATCGTGGAGGTTTACAATTTTATCCGTGCCTGCAGGCATGAAAAAAAAGTAAATATGAACATTACTTTTGATCAGTTGAATAAGGCTGTAAAAAAGTTTCCGGAACGCTACAAGTTTTTTATGGCTGTTTCTCAAGGGAAGATTGCTGCTGCCACGGTAGCCGTTTTTGTTCATGACAGTATTTTATACAACTATCTGCCCGCTTCACCGGTTGTTTACAACAGGTTGAGCCCCATGGTTTTTTTATTGGAGGGTCTATATAAGTATTGCCAGGCAAAATCGGTGAAGATATTAGATTTGGGAATTTCCACCTTAAACAACAAACCCCAGGAAAGTCTGATTTTGTTTAAGGAAAGGGTGGGGGGTGAGGCGACACTTAAATTGACATTTATGTTAGATTGCTTCTAGCTGATGCGAGATTACTTACTGAGACTTGCCGGATAAATTCATGATCAAGTCATTATAATCTTTAGCATAGTTAAAATAGGTAAAATCCCGGTGATAATACGTGTACACCTTTCTGGCCGTTTCAAGAGAATAAATGTTATCAAGTATCTCCTTGTTTGAATGACCCTTATTAAGATGTGCCAAAGTAAAATCAAAGTTTGCCATTAAATATGAATTGAGAACTGTATCGATTTCCTCCATTTTGAAGATTTTTATCTTTCTTACACATTGATGATTGTATATTAGTTCATATTGTGGCCTGAAATGATAATCTGCAATTGTCGGAGGGATTTTAGTCACAGCGTTAACAAAACGATCAAAGTCCATATCTCTTGTGAATAGACCGAATAGATAACTTTCGTATATGAAATCTTTTGGAGATCCTTGAAAAATGGTTCTGTAAACAGCGTGAAGACGGGATAGAGGATTCCTTACTATGGCTATATTTTGAAAGTGGGCGGTATGGCTTTTCAATTTATTTTGAAACAGAAGATCTCCCAAAATATCGATTTGTTTTTGTGACAATTTTTCAGGTTCTATTGAAAGTTCTTTGGAAACCAGTAATTGCAATATTGAAGTGCTGGCGGCCTTTGGTACTCTAAAGTAATTCATTTTTATGGTTCCGGCACTAAGGATATTGTTGGGGTTATGGGTAATGGCGGTTTTGATGTAAGCAAAGTTTTGAACTAAACTACTGAAAAAAGCAGACCTATCTACTTTTTTTCTTAATCGGACCCCAGTACTTGGCGGTTTTGCCAGATGGTAAACCTGATCAAAGCCTTGTTGAATCAAGGAGTCAAGTACTAATCGTTTTTCTTGATTAAAATCAATGCTATCTTTTCGAAATCTAATAGAACCAGAAATAGTTCTATTGACCAGATAGATTAAAATTTGAAGAATGCGTTTAACCCTGCTTGTCAATAAAAATTAGTTTTAATTCCAAGATTGCTTTTATTCCAAAAATTGGATATAAGATAAATTTGTGTCAATTTAATTAAATAGAATAATTAAAATCAATGTTTCAACCGAATAGGCCCTTGGTTACCGTAATATGCCTCTGCTACAATCACGAAAGATTCCTCGAGGCCTCCGTTGGATCGGTGATCGATCAAACCTACCCCAACCTGGAAATAATTCTTGTAGATGATGCCAGTACAGACGGAAGCCCGGAACTGTTGCGCCAATTTAAAAATCACAGCAAGGTGCAAATGGTCATGTTAACACATAACCTCGGTAATTGCGCAGCATTTAACCGGGGACTTGCCCTTGCAAAAGGCAAGTATATCGTTGATCTGGCCACTGACGACATTTTGTTGCCGGAAAGAATTGAAAAACAGGTAGCTTTTTTTGAAAAGCTGGATGAAAGTGTAGGCGTAATTTTTTCCAACTGTGAATACGTTGATGAGGATGATAACCATTTAAGGTATCACTACCCGGTGAACCGGGAAAAACAAGCTAAACAAGCCATTCCGCAGGGCAATGTCTTTGCCGATCTTTTATCTGCCTACTTTATTTCTCCGCCTTCAATGATGATGAAAAAAGAGGTGCTGGATAAACTGGGGGGTTATGATGAAAACCTGGCCTATGAGGATTTTGATTTTTGGGTAAGGTCGTCCAGGTATTATCATTATGCCTATCAGGATTTTATTCTGACAAAGGTCAGAAAGGTAAAAAATTCTTTGTCTTCCGGGTGGTATGTGCCGGGAGATCCACAATTACATTCCACTTACCTTGTATGCCGTAAAGCTGTTGATTTAATCAGAAATGGGGCAGAAAAGGATGCTTTGATAAAAAGGATAAAATTTGAAATAAGACAGGCCGTTTTTTCTGAGAATTTTGCAGAAGCTACGAGTTTTATAGGATTGCTCAAAGAAATAAATCATGCAGGCGGATTATATGCATTTTTAGAGTGGTTAAATAACAGACAATTAAGACTTTCACTGTTAAGAAAGTTATATCACCGGATCAGATATTAAAATTCATTACTTTTTCCGCCAGAGTCGCATTTCAAGGGATATCCTGGTCGTATCTTCGTTCAGGTTAATGGCACCACCATGAATCAGATATGGAGAAAACACCAATACTTCATTTTCGGCCGGATTGGGCCTGGTAATATCAAGTCGCTTTTTTGACCTGGTCAGACCAGGAACATTGAACCTGATTTTATTGACTATGGCTCCCCGTGAAGTCCTTTCTGTTAAGTCTTCAGTCCAACGATGACTTCCGGGCACAAGCGTTAAAGAGGAAAGCTCATTACTGCCGGCAAGCGGGATATATAAATTAATGGCATGCCGGTTTTCATGCTGCCACACATCGCGATGCAAAGGGTTGTGATCAGTCGTATGAGGCCTGACAATTCGGAAATGAAATACCTCTTCGCGTGTAAATGGGTTTTTTACTTTGAGGGGCACCTTGCAAATATCGGATATCCTGTATTCCAAATGCCTGATATCAATGGGAAAATCGATATTTTGAACAAGTTTAGTTTTTTCAATAACCTTTAAATGTTGCTGGTAGTCGTCACCGATCAACCGATGATACCGGGTTAAATTGAAATTGTCATCGATGCGCAGCCCTGAATTTCTGAGATAACGAAGTATTAAAGATTTGATGCCAGCCATGAATGGGCGATAGAGGGTTTCCTCCAAAAATGGTTTTAAGGCGTATCCTGTACCGGCAAATTCGGTATCTTGTGTTAAATCATCATCTTCAGACAAGAGGTTGACTTTATCCCCAAAGGCCCTTTCCCCTTCAATATTGAGTTGAATATTATGTCCATTCAAGTGTAATATCATGGCTAACCAGGCTATGTAAAAATGAAACGTTGAAAACTTTTCTCAAAATATTATTTTGAGAAAAGTCGATGAAATGAGCATATGTTATTTATTTTTTCCTTCAATTAACTAAAGCAGCATTTAATTTGGTCAATTTTTGCAATATTGTTGTTTTCACACAGCCTCTAACGGCGATTGTCCTGATTTTGATACATGCTAAGATAACTATCATATCTGGTTTGGGCAATGTCTCCTTCCCGGACAGACTGCAGGATAGCGCAACCTGGTTCATGAATATGGTGGCAATTGTGAAACTTGCATTCTCCGAGCAATTTCCTCATTTCAGGAAAGTAGTGGCCGAGTTCGTGCTGGCTTATGTCCGATAAGCCAAGCTCTTTGATGCCTGGCGTATCGATGATGTAAGTGCCCTCTTCCGCCTCAAACATTTCTGCAAATGTTGTGGTATGTACCCCTTTGTTCGCAAAATCAGAAACATCGGCTGTTTTTTGATCGATTCCGGGTATAATCTTATTGAGAAGCGAGGATTTTCCTACCCCGGAATGCCCTCCCAGCAAGGAGGTCTTGTTTTTTATAGCCTGTCGAAAGCCCGACATACCGGTGGCATGTAAAACGGAAATTAAATAGGAATGGTACCCAATAGATTGATAAACCGACATGATTTGCATCAACTCCTTTTTTTCTTCTTCATTCAGGAGGTCACATTTGTTGAACAAAATCATCACAGGAATCCTGAATGATTCGGCAGTCACCAGGAATCTGTCAATAAACCCTAGCGAGGTTTTTGGATAGGCAAAAGTAGCCATTAACATAGCGTGATCGATGTTTGAAGCCAATATATGACTCTGTCTTGACGTTTTTGTGGCTTTTCTGATAAGGTAGTTGCTGCGAGGCAGAATGTCTGTAATTACCCCTGTCCGGTCCTTGTTGTCTTCCGGATGAAACGTTACATAGTCGCCTACTGCAATAGGATTGCTGGTTTTCATACCTTCAAGTTTAATTTTTCCCCGTAACCTGCATTGATGGCGATGGTGCTTGTCATCGACCACCTCATACCACATACCGGTTGATTTAAAAACCCTACCCTGCATGTAACAACAGGTTTTTGCAATGATCAAGAATTTTTTCTGTGGCACCCGTATGGTGCTTTACATAATCGCTGTTGATGGTGCTTGTTCTGGACCAGGCCGTTGGATCATTGTTGAGTTTGCTGAACTTTGCTGACAAACTGGCACTGTCCGAAACGGTGAATGCCCCTCTCCGGGCAACGAGGTCCCTGGCTTCCTGAAATTTAGCATAATTTTTATCTCCGAAAAAAACAGGTAAACCAAAAGTAGCTGCCTCCAGAATATTGTGCAATCCCTTGCCAAACCCCCCTCCGACGTAAGCAAATTCGCCAAATTGGTAAAGTGAAGACAACATGCCTACATTATCGATGATCAAGACCTGGTATCGATGGCTGTCATGGCCATTTAATGAGGAATACCGGATTGAAGGCTGTTGCAATTTGTTTTCAACGGATGCCATGTCCGCATCCTTGATTTCATGCGGGGCGATTATAAATTTAATCTCCTTGCAGGCATTGATGAAGGGGATCAAAACCTCCGTGTCTTCAGGCCAACTGCTGCCAACGACCATCAATTTGCTATCGGCTTTGAAAGCAGCCACCTCTTCCATAGGGTTAACCTGTTGGCAGATTTTCCACACCCGGTCAAAGCGGGTATCACCGCTTACAGAGGTTTGTGTAATATTGATGCTTTTCAAAAGATTAAATGAGGCATCGTTCTGCACAAAAATGTGGCTGATGTTATGTAAAATGTTCCTGTAAAATCCTCCCCAGGGTTTAAAGAATAATTGATTTGACCTGAATATGGCCGAGAAGGAAATGATGGGAATGTTTTTCCTTTTCAACTCCAGGATGTAGTTATGCCAAAACTCATATTTAACAAAGAAGGCAACAGCGGGGCTGATGATACCTATGAAACGGCGGGCGTTTTGCCAGGTATCCAGGGGAAGATAATAAACAAAATCGGCGCCCTGATAATCTTTTCTTATCTCATAACCGGATGGGGAAAAAAAAGTTAACAGGATTTTATACTCAGGCATTTCCTCCTTCAATGCCTCTATTACGGGTCTTCCTTGCTCAAATTCACCCAGCGATGCGCAATGAAACCAGGCTACCGGTGCCTGATTATCCTTGAATTCAGTAGATAGTTTGTCAAATAAGTCTTTTCTTCCCGCTAAAAACTGCTTGGCTTTTTTGTTAAAAAGAGAGGCCAATCGCAGGGCTAAACCGTAAGTTTGAATGAGCAAATTGTAAAGGAGAGACTTCATTCAATTTTTTGTTTACCCTGCAAAAATAAAAAACCCTTCATGAAAAAGACTACAAAAGCCCTGAAGACTTTTGTAGCCTCAAACCAATACTAGTTGTTTGAAAGGTAGTGGGCAATGCCTTCCCTGGTAGCAGCCATGGCCTCTTTGCCTTCCTGCCAGTTGGCCGGACAGACCTCTCCATGGGCCTCAACATGATGCAGCGCATCAATTAACCGGATCATTTCGTCAATATTTCGACCCAGGGGCAGGTCATTGATGGTTTCATGTCTGACTATTCCTTCCTTATCTACTAAAAAGGTGCCCCGGTAAGCGATAGGCAACCCATCGAATGCTATTGAACCATCTTCATTGTAGTGCCATTCCCCGCCCAATACACCATAATTTGCCGCAATTGTTTTTGCCGTATCGGCTACAAGCGGATAAGTAACCCCTTCGATACCTCCTTTATTTTTTGGCGTGGACAACCAGGCCAGATGCGTTTCCTCAGTGTCAGTGGAAATACCTACCACAGCTACATTTCTTTCTTCAAAAGCTTTTAATTTTGATTGGAACGCTATGATTTCAGTGGGGCAGACGAAAGTAAAGTCTTTAGGATAAAAGAAGAATATTACTTCTTTTTTACTCACATATTGTTCCAAAGAAAAATCTTCAATGATCTGGTTTCCATCTATAACCGCCGGAGCGCAAAATGATGGGGCCTTTTTTCCTACTAGCGACATTTTTGTTGTGTTGTTTTAATGTTTGACTTTAAAAAATAGATGCAAATGTGAATAATCTTTACGAGATTTCATAGTGACTGATGATACAAATTTTTAATTGTTCCGGCCTTATTTTCAAAGCCGGTTGTGTTGGCATAATGCGTATTTTGCGATCGGTAAATAGCTTTTTAATCCGGTCATCTGACATACAGATAGTTACAATTCAAAATCACAATTCCCGGGCGGTGGAGAGATATGGTCTAATTCAAACAAATGTAAGATTAGCCGGTAAAGGTGATAAAGAATTTTGCCTATTATGAGCACATTTGTATATTATAGTCAAATTTGAAATATGGGATTAGAATTACGAATTAAAATGAGAATACTCATAAAATTGCTGCTACTTGCGGCCACACTTTTGTTTTTAGTTAATCAGAAGGCCAAAGCACAGGATGAGTTTGATGCTTTACTGGAAAGTGGGGCCGAGGATGCGGAAAAATACCTGGGTAAATACATCGAGCCTGTTTTTAAGGGTGTTGGCATAGGCCTGACCAACGGCTGGTACAATACGGCAAAACCTCACAAGCTATTTGGTTTTGATATTACCGTTACAGGTAACTTGGCCATGGTGCCGGACAAAGACTTGGTATTCAGGTTCGCCAACAGTGATTTTGAAAGGATCCGATTGGAAAGCGGGGCAACCAGTGCTGATCTTCCCACCGTACTGGGGCCCAAAACGACCGAAAATATTGAGCTGGTGGTTGTCGATGAAAATGAGCTGCCCACTGGTACTACATTGTCCATTGAGGCCCTTTCAGGGTTGGATTTGGAGGAGGAAGTAGGCCATAACTTTGTGCCGGTTCCTATGGCGCATTTGGGCGTTGGTTTACCCAAAAATACGGAATTAAAGTTGCGATGGGCGCCAACCGTAAATGCAGACGACTTTGAGGGCACAATTTTTGGCTTTGGTATAATGCATGACATCAAACAATGGATCCCCAGCCTGGAGGACTCGCAGTTCAACCTGTCGGGTTTCGTGGGCTATACGAAAATAAATGCCAGCTACGATCTCACAAACTCTGATTTTAACAAAGGCACCAATGACCAGGTTTCAGAATACCGTGTTCGTGCTTTAACTATTCAGGGCCTCATATCCAAAGACCTGATTGCGAAGAAACTTTTCGAATTTACAGTTTACGGAGCCGTTGGTTTTAATGACACAAGTTCTGAGCTGGAAATGTTGGGTACTTATGAACTTGATGAGTCCGTCGACACGCTTGTAGATCCTATTGGTTTATCGTTTTCCAGTGCGGGACTGCGTGGAACTGCCGGTTTGCGGATGAAGCTCCTGGCTTTCCTCACCATTCACACAGATTATACACTGCAGGAATACAATACTTTAACAGCCGGTGTGGGGATCAATATAAGATAAAGGTTCCCACACCTGATTATTTTTTTTTCCCATTATACTTCTTTTCTATTATATTATTGCACCAGATTAGAAAATGCTGTTGTGACGGTAATCGATGGAAATTTTTGTTGTTAAGTGTCGGACACAGAACTCACTCCGAAAAGAAGTTATCGCCTATAGCAACTGCTATACACCTATCTCAGACCGGCAATATGGTCACATGATCGACATTTTGCTATGTATGATACATATGCCCCATATGATTTCAATGCTCCCCTTTTTAACTAAATGTGCTTTACTTCCAAACGGCGAGCCGGACGGTCGATTCCGTTTTCAAATTAGAATAATAAAAAGAAAAACCTTCTTTTTTTAGAAGGCTTTCCGGAAAAATGTTAAACAGGTGTATGAATAAAATAAAATGTGTGTGTTATGTATCCATATATACCGGATACTCATCATAGGTAACCTCCCTATGCAAATTTTTTTAAATTTTTTTTAGACACTTTGATTGCCGGTTGTTTTAATCTTCTTTTCAGGCGTTTTTTGATCAGTACCATTGGTGATGATCAAATCAACCGCTCCCTTTTGCGCTGGTGAGCTGCGCTGGTTGTTTTTTGCATATCCCGCCAGCAGAACTGCCACCAGCGTTACAATTTTGGTCAGAAATTTAATTGAGTCCCTATTGATTTTCATGAACCAAACTTAATACTTTAAATTTTACAGTAATACAAATATCTTATATTCATGTTCAATGAGAATGTCAATTTATGCAAATATATGAGGCATGTAGTATTTTTTCGGTTTTTGAAGAAAAAAGACCGCATATATTCAAACACATAATCGGCAAATCCTGCCTTACCCTCATATGAACATGTGTGCTATAAGCTGTCAGTACATCAAATTCGAACCTTTGTGATATTTCCTGTTGGGATTATCGACACTATCGATTTTTTAATGTTTCGACTGTCAAATATTTAAAAGATAGGTATGGTTTCCAAAGAAAAGGCATATTATTTTTTTGTTATGAAATGAAAGACTATTAAAGTTTTTGAAAGTTTTGTAGTCTTGTTCACAAGTTTGAAGCAAAAAACGCATGTTGTGATTAAAGTTATGTTTGTTTGCCTGGGGAACATTTGCAGATCCCCTCTGGCTGAGGCTATTTTTAAGCGACAGGTTGCAGACCTCGACCTCAGCGATAAGATAAAGTGCGATTCATCAGGCACTTCCAACTATCATATTGGAGAGGACCCCGACCACAGGACAGTCACTAACGCCCTGAAAAATGGTTTACGTTTAGACCACAAAGGTCAGCAATTCAAAGTGGAGCACTTTGCTTTGTATGACTACATTATAGCCATGGATCAAAGCAATCTCGAAGACATTTTGTTGTTGCAGGAAGCGCATCGGGCCTATGAATTTGGGCTCATGAAAATGCGACAGTTTGATAACCTTGGAAAAGGTTCGGATGTACCGGATCCTTATTTTGGTGGGCCACAGGGTTTTCAGCATGTTTTCGAGATATTAGACCGTTGCAACAAGCATTTTTTAGATTACCTGATTAAAAAACATGCATTAATTCAGTGAATTTGGTTTTCAAAAATCAACATCAGCAACTAGAGGGAGCGCTAAGCAAGGTACTCGGAATAAATGCCAGCGTGAAAGCTGTCAGGCATCTATCGGGTGGATGTATAAACAATGCCGTCTTGGTGACAACGGATCAGGGCCCCTTTTTTGTAAAATGGAATCATAAGGAAAAACATGACATGTTTTTGGCAGAAAGCAAAGGACTCGTATTGCTTAAGGATTACAGCCGGTTTACAATCCCGGAGGTGCTGGGATGTGAGATAGTGCAGGAAGAAAGCTACTTAGTACTGGAATTTATTGAAAATGGGCCGGCAAACCAGCGCTATTGGGAGGCCATGGGCGTTAACCTGGCCGCATTGCATGGTCATCACCATGATTTGTTTGGGTTAACATACCATAATTATATCGGATCACTTCATCAAGATAATACCCGGAAGGACCAATGGATTGATTTTTTCATTGAAAACAGGCTTGAAGTGCCACTTAGACTGGCATTACAAAGGGGGGTGATATCCCGGGAATATGCCGATGGTTTTAGAAGTATGTATTCCAGGTTTAAGGATCTTTTCCCCAGGGAAAAGCCTTCTTTATTGCATGGAGACTTATGGAGTGGCAATGTTATGACCGCCTCTAATGGCGATCCCTGCCTGATAGACCCTGCCACGTATTACGGGCACCGTGAAATGGAAATTGCATTTACCCGGCTTTTCGGAGGGTTTGACCAAGTATTTTATGATAGTTACCAGGAGGCCTATCCCATGGAAAATGGCTTTGATCACCGACAGGATGTGTATAATCTTTATCCATTGCTGGTGCATCTCAACTTATTTGGTTCCTCTTACCTGAATAGTATTGACAGGATTGTACGCAGATTTACTGATTAGTCGACACAGTCGTCAAATCATATATTTCCAGTGTTGGTCTTCAACAACGATTTGATAGGTATGCTTTGTTTTTTGCTCTAGCAGAATCTCTTTTCCTTCGGAGACCTTTTTGATAGTTTCCAGGTCATAGTTTTTGACTGTAGTCAGCGATAAGCCCGTATGATTCTGAACTTCAAAGTCGTTTTTGAGCGAAGCTATCAGTTCGGAAACCTTTTCCACCTGGTTGTCCACACAGATGGAAAATGAAATCGCAGAGTTTTGCATCATGTTGATTTTTATATTGAGTTGGTCCAACAGGTGAAAAATGATGCTTAAATTGTTTTCATTAATGAAGGTAAAATCTTTGACCTTGAACGTGACCAGACTTTGGTTGGGCTTAAAAATGATGGAAGGAACGCTTTGAACAGTATCCAATGCGTTGATAGCGGTACCATTTTCTTCCGGCCTTTCAAAAGATTTTACCAATAAAGGAATGTTTAAATTGGCCAGTGGTTTAATGGTTTTGGGATGAATCACAGAGGCCCCATAGTAGGTCATTTCTGCTGCTTCATGGTAATTAAGATTTTCAAATTTTTTGGCTTTGCGGATGATCTTCGGATCGGCATTAAGTATGCCTGGCACGTCTTTCCAAATAGTTACCGACTTTGCTTTCAGACACGAGGCAATGATGGCAGCCGTAAAGTCCGACCCTTCCCTTCCCAGCGTAGTGTATTCCCCATCCGGTGTGCCGCCTATGAAGCCCTGCGTTAACAAGATATAGTCTTTCAACAGGGGTTTTATTGCGCCGTTTATATTCTTTTCGGTCTGGTCCCAATTGATTTTTGCTTCCCTGAAATTAAAGTCGGTAATAATAAAGTCCCTGGCGTTAACCCATTTTGCGTTCAGGTTATTTTCGTTCATCCGCGCGTGAATAATTTTGGAAGAAAGCCGTTCTCCATAAGCGACTATGTTATCGTAAAACGCAGCTTTGGCGAGGGCAGGGGGGCGATTATTTAAATCTTTGTGAAGCTCGTTAAAGAGCTGGTTGATAACTTCAAAAATCTGATGCTTATCATCTTTGATAAGCCCTGAAGCAATAGTATGGTGATAAGACTTTAATTCATTAAATGGCTTTTCAAATTGACGTCTGGCAAATGCCAGGTGATACAATTCTTCCAGGGCGTTGGTAGTCTTTCCCATGGCTGATACAACAACTACCAGTTGCTCCGGTCTGTGACTTTCCACTATCCTGATCATGTTGTTTACGGCTTCTGCATTTTTGATAGAGGCGCCACCAAACTTGTATACCTTCATTTATTTACCAGCTTTGTTGTTAATTCGTAAGTTTCCCGAAAATTTCATTTTCCGCAATGGTTTTAAGTATTATTTTTAGCAAATTAAATATAGAAACAATAAATTAACATAAACTTCAAAATTTTTCATGGAAGATTCCAGGATTGCCTTACCTATGGGGACGGCTTTGGACCGTTTCATTAAAATAAAGCAAGACGATTTTCAGTATGCTTCAGGTGAACTCTCTCAGTTATTGCGTGACCTGGCCTTGGCGGGAAAAGTGGTAAACCGGGAGATGAATAAGGCCGGACTGATTAATATCATCGGTTCTATCGGGACTCAGAACGTGCAGGGAGAAGATCAGCAAAAACTCGATGTGCTGGCCAACATCCGCTTTGTCAGGGCTTTTACCAAGGGGCAGGAAGTATGTGCCATCATATCGGAGGAAGATGATGAAGTGATTGAAATCGATAATAACAAAAAATACATAGTGGCCATAGATCCCCTGGACGGCTCATCCAACATTGATGTCAATGTTTCGGTAGGAACCATTTTTTCCATTTATCGTAGGATTTCTCCTTTGGGAAGTACAGTAGAGGGAAGAGATTATTTGCAAAAAGGCACTGAACAGGTCGCTGCAGGCTATATTTTGTATGGATCTTCCACTATGTTGGTATATACCACCGGTCATGGGGTGAATGGTTTTACTTATGACCCGTCTTTGGGGGAGTATTTGTTATCTCATCAAAACATGACCATCCCGGCAGATGGAACTATTTATTCTATCAATGAAGGTTCCAGCTTAAGCTTTGATGAAGGTGTTAAACGCTACATCCGGTATTGCCAGGAGAACAAATACTCTGGTCGTTATATAGGTTCGTTGGTCGCCGATTTTCATAGAAACCTGCTAAAAGGAGGCATATATTTGTACCCGGCAACAGAAAAAAACCCTAATGGTAAACTAAGACTTCTTTATGAATGCAATGCCCTTGCACTTATAGCCGAACAGGCCGGTGGCAAGGCCATGGATGGGAGTCAAAGAATCCTTGACATCCAACCTGCTTCCATGCACCAGCGCGTCCCCTTCTACGTCGGCTCCAAAAACATGGTAGACAAGGCAGTTTTCTTCCATACCGACAATTGAGCGTAGGAACTCACTACATGAACGCCACGAAATCATAGATAATTGACAGTTTAAAGTTTATAATTGACAATTTAAATCTCGGATTAGCTGTCGTTTTCATCTTTCCCGGTCAACACTTCAGGGGCATGCTTGTATAAGATTTTATACCATGACACTAATTTTTTGATATCTGATGTGTATACCCTTTCCTGATCATATTCGGGTAAAATGTGGCGAATAAAGGCTTTCAGTTCATCTGCAGAAGCGTTATTGTCCAGTCCCGGGTCATCGTCAAATTCTTTGGCAATCTTATGAAAAATTTTTTTCAAAGGGACAGAACCGTCTTCGGTGGTGGTGTAGATAGAGATTTCTTCCAATACTGAAACCCGGTGCTGGGCATTGGCCACCAATTTGGTTTTTTTATCATCCAAAGACTCGAGTATTACGCCGGTCCGTGTGGGCTTTAAAACCCTGAACAATCCGCTTTTACCAGATAAAGTGGCAATTTCACTTAATTCCATAAATTTTAAAATGTTTCAGTGTGTCTTATAGTTTTCATTAACATTTGCGATAAAGCTGAGTATCTCATCCCGACCGGTTTTATTAACCGCCGAACTTAAAAAGTACTGGGGCATTTCCTCCCAATCGGACAGTAGGCGTTTTTTGAACTTTGCTATGGATTGAGCGACCTTGTTCCTGGTAATCTTGTCGGTCTTAGTAAAAACTATGACACACGGGATACCCTTTTGACCCAGCCAGTTGATGAATTCAATATCAATAGGTTGAGGGGTGAGCCTCGAGTCGATCAGTACGAAAACACATTGCAAATTTTCCCTTCCTAAAAAATAGTCCCTGATCATTTTTTCCCATTTGGCCCTTTCTGTTCTACTTACTTTGGCCCATCCATAGCCAGGCAAATCAACCAGATACCACAATTTATTGATCAAAAAATGGTTAATTAATTGTGTTTTGCCAGGTTTTGTGGAAATTTTTGCCAGCCTTTTGTTACCTGCCAGCATATTGATCAAAGATGATTTCCCTACATTTGACCTTCCTATAAAAGCATATTCCGGCTTGTCTGCGTTGGGACATTTTCTGTAATCGGTGTTGCTGCGAATAAATACTGCCTCCTTTATTTTCATATTGAAATTCCTGAGGGAGGCGTAAAATTATGAAAAATTCAAAAAATATAATTAATAATATTAGTGTAATATGTAATCCAAATTAGCATATTTATTAACACACATTAATCATAAATTAGCATTCAGTTAAAGTTTTTTACGGTGATGCCTTACCTTTTAGCGCGATCTTACGGTCGTCTCAAAATGTATGGCTTTGACCTAGATTGGTGTATACATAACCAGTAATTCGCGATTTAGGGATATTAAACAATAATAATCAGTAATGGCAAAAAAGTATTTAAAAAGATTTTTTGCATTTGCTTTTATATTGGGACTCCACTTTGGGGCAATTGCCCAGGACGAGAATAAGGAAGTTGCCAAGCAGTTGGTAGAGATTGCCGATGAGATCTATTTTGAACAAAAGGCGGTGGTCATTGCCAATGAACAATATGTTGCGGCAGCCAACATGGACCCGGATAATATCAAGGCAAATTACATGGCAGGCAGGACTTATATCGAGTCTGTCAATAAGGACAGATCTTCAAAATATTTCCTGAGGGCCTATGAAATTGACCCTGAATACCGGTTTGATTTACTATACTACGTCGGTAAAGGCTATCAATACGGTATGGATTTTGACAATGCCCTGAAATACTATAACCAATACAAAGAAAAGCTATTAAAAGAGAAGAACTACCGAGGGCAGGATGTTGTTCCTCTAAGAGAAGTGGAAAGAAATATCTATGAATGCGAAAACGGTAAAGAATTTACAGCTAACCCGGCTAATTTTTCCATTGTAAACATTGGTAAGGCCGTTAATTCCGAATTGATGGATTATGCGCCTGTGTTAAATGCGGATGAGGATGTGTTGATTTTCACTTCGAGGAGAAGAGATGGAAACGTGAATGAGGATGTGGCAGATGACAACTTTTCTTTCGAAGATATATTTATTGCCAAAAAAGAGAATGGCCAATGGAAAAAAGCAGAAAACATTGGTGATCAGATCAATACATTGTATCATGACTCTAACCTCTCTTTGAACATGGATGGTAGTCAACTCTACATCTATAAAAGTGAGAATGGTGGTGACATCTACGTGAGTAACTTAAATGAAGACGGAACCTATTCAGAACCCAAACCCCTTAGCGAAAACATTAATTCCAGTTTTTCGGAAAACTCCATTTCCGAGTCTCCGGATGGCCAGACCCTTTTCTTTTCCAGCGACCGGCCCGGCGGTTTTGGAGGACTTGATATATATTACTGCACCAAGGATAAAAGTGGAAAATGGAGCCGCGCAAAAAATGTCGGTGATGTGATAAACACAGAATTTGATGATGATTCGCCATTTATCCATTATGATGGCAAAACGCTGTACTTAAGTACCAAAGGAAGGAAAGGTATGGGTGGATACGACATTTTTAAGTCAGAATATGACAGCGTAGCCCAGGAATGGAGCGAGCCGGTAAATCTGGGTTACCCAATCAACACCCCTGATAACGATGTGTTTTTCGTTTCCACCAAAGATGGAAAAAGAGGGTATTATGCTTCGGTAAGAGAGGATGGATTTGGTTACAATGATATTTATGAAGTAACCATTCCGGATCTTGTCAATGGCGGAGATCCTATAGCCAGCAAAGATGCTGATGTGGAAGAGGAAAAGGAACCTGAAGAAAAGAATTTGGATCCGGTGGAAACCAAGCCGGTACTGCAGCCTGTAACGCTGAAAGTAAGGGTGGAAGACAACAATACAGCAGAGACCCTGAATGCCAAAGTAAGCCTGACCGGCGTAGGTGACAACATCATCATTCCTGTTCGTAGGGATGAAAAGAGGAATTTTATCTTTAATGTGACCTATCCGGAGTCCAAAAAATTTATGCTTACTGCTGAAAAGGACGGTTATGTTTTCAAATCAATTGAAATCACCCTGCCAGCAGCCAAAGAAAAGCGAAGGGAGATCAGAAGAAAGATCGAACTTGATCCGCTTACAGTGGGTTTAAGTACGGTTTTAAGAAATATTTATTTTGAGTTTGACAGGGCCACCTTTACACAGGAGTCATATGTTGAATTGAATAAGCTGGAAAAATTGTTGTCTAACAATCCGAATATTGATGTGGAGATAGCAGGGCATACCGACCGGGTCGGCACCATTATATACAACAAAGACCTTTCACAGCGGCGGGCTGATGCTGTGGTGAAATGGCTCAAGAAAAAAGGAATTGATCCAAGGCGACTGGAGTCCAGGGGATATGGTAAAACCAGGCCTTTAGCGAGCAATGATGATGAATTTGAAGGCCGGGAACTGAATCGCCGTGTTGAATTTAAGGTCACCAGCAAAAGATAACGGGATTAACTGTATTATAAAGAGCCAGCATTTACAAATATTGTTTTGGTGCAAATGTCTTGCTTATGCTTTCTGTTATGCTAGGGCAAGCGTCTGGTGGCTGTTGGACAACTCGTTATAGGTAGCCGCATTCATTTTCGTTTTAGTCATAGTATGACTCGAAGTCATGCTATGACTGGTGATCTCCGGTGTTTCATTTGGCAGGGGTGTTGTATAACTTAAGACTGTGTCTCTTTGTGTCTTGGTGGTTCACCATTTTTCACCACGGAGGCACAAAGACACAAAGGGACACAAAGAATTTTGTCGGAAACGTTGTGCAATAGCTATGGGACGCTTGCGCGAGGTTGTCTTAAATTATCACATTAGGTTATATTGATTATATCTATTAAGCCGGATATCTGACCCCTCACACCTCTCCTCTGCCTCCTTTAAATCAATGGGTTAAAATCCATCTACAAAAAAGATTTGCCCTATAAATCTATCAAATAAAGTTATCATTCTGCCATTCCTTACATATTTGTTACTATTTTTGCGAACAGCAAGATCATACGAAAGCGGTTATGTCGGTTTTACCCTATAAAGAGGAGCAGCTTGGAAAAAAAGAGCAGGTTGCCAGGATGTTTAACAATATCAGCAGGCGCTATGACATGCTCAATCACCTGCTGAGTTTCGGTGTGGATATTATCTGGCGAAAAAAGGCAATCAAAATGTTGAAACCCTATAAGCCTCAACTAATACTTGATATTGCCACGGGTACGGCAGATTTCGCTATAGAAGCCCTTGCCCTGAACCCTCAAAAGGTCATTGGTGTAGACATATCAGAAGGCATGTTGGCAGTGGGGAGGAAGAAAATAGCAAAAATGGGATTGCAGGACAAAATCGAATTACAGACCGGTGATTCCGAAAAGCTTTTGTTTTCTGATAATAAGTTTGATGCTATCATCGTTTCATTTGGTGTCAGGAACTTTGAAAATCTGGAAAAAGGACTGGAGGATATGTACAGGGTATTAAAACCAGGTGGAACTACAGTGATTGTAGAGTTTTCAAAACCCACCGTTTTTCCCTTTAAGCAGTTATACAGTTTTTACTTTAAATATATTTTACCGTTAATAGGCAAAATTATTTCAAAAGACAATGCAGCGTACTCATATCTTCCCGAATCGGTTCAGGCCTTCCCTTATGGAGATAAGTTTCTGGAGGTACTAAAAAAAACAGGTTATAAAAACACAGCATGCAGACCTTTGACTTTTGGTATAAGTTCGATTTATCTTGGGCAAAAGTAGTAATTGCGGCTGCGGCCATCTTTGTGGCGTCGGGCCAGTACACTTTTGCGCAATTACAGGGTGAAGTCAACCTGCCTAACTCAGACAACAAGAAGATTAAGTACGGATTTGCGATAGGTATTTTTAACTCCAATTTCAAGTTAAAATACGATGATGTTTTTACAACCCCGGCGTTTGACAGTGTTCAATCGATCAATGCGTTTAACAAGTTTGGCTTTTCTCTAGGCCTCATCGCGAATTTTAAACTGGCACAATATCTGGACTTCCGGGTTGCACCGCGGGTGGGGTTTTATCAAAATGAAATCGAAATTGTATATACAGACCCTGACAGGGAGCCCTTCATTGCTAACACCGATTTAAGCAGGGTGGAAATACCGTTGCTTTTCAAATACAAATCCGTCAGAAGAGGTAATACAAGAATGTACCTGGTAGGGGGAATTACCCCCGGTATAAGAGTATCAGGCAGTACCAGGGAAGAAGAACTTGAGGAGCGAATCATTGTAGAAGATGAGTCTTTGTTAATTGAGTTTGGATTTGGTTTGGATTTGTACTACCCATTATTTAGATTTTCACCCGAAATAAGGTTTTCCCGGGGTATTAACAATATGTTGAGCCCCAATGATACCGCCAACACAGAAGGGGTAAGGAGCCTTACACTTAATACTGTGACATTGTACTTACAATTCGGAGATTAACCATGAATAAAACCGCCTTGATTACCGGTGCCACCAGTGGTATCGGCAAAGCCTGCGCTGAATTGCTGGCATCCAATAACTATAACCTCATACTTTGTGGACGAAGGGAACAAAAACTGAATGAGCTTGCCCGGAAACTTGAACCCGATACAAAAGTATTAACCCTGTCATTCGATGTAAGGGACAGGGAACTGACAACCCGGATGATTGCATCGATACCTGATTCATGGAAACCAATTGACGTATTGATTAATAATGCCGGCAATGCCCATGGCTTAAGTCCTATTCAGCAAGGGGACATAGATGATTGGGAGGCCATGATCGACATCAATGTGAAAGGTCTCTTATATGTATCGCGATCAGTTATCCCCATGATGGTCGACCAAAAACAGGGACACATTATCAACATCGGGTCCATAGCCGGAAAGGAGGCCTATGCAGGAGGAAATGTTTATTGTGCCTCCAAGTTTGCCGTCGATGCTCTTAATAAGAGTATGTTAATTGATTTAAATGGGTCAGGCATAAAAGTTACCGCGATAAACCCGGGACTGGTAGCAACCGAATTTTCTGAGGTCAGATTCAAAGGGGACAAAACCAAGGCAAAAAACGTATACAGGGGCATGGAACCCCTGAAGGGTGAGGATATTGCAGAAGTTGTCCTGTTCGTACTTACCAGGCCCTCTCATGTCAACATAAGCGACATGATTGTCTTTCCAACGGCACAGGCCTCGGCTACGATTGTGTCCAGAAGCGATGATTAAATGGTGCTGATCTTCAGCAGGGTATTGTCATCGATGACATGCTTTCCCTCAAATGTTATCATCTTTGGATGGATAGAAAGTCTTTCAAGTTGACGGTGCTGTTCTTCCAATTGCTCCGGCCCGATGTAGGGATCCTCATTGCCATAAACAATCACTGTGTCTGCCTGACTGAATTTTTCCCTGGCCAGATCGATATTCAAATCCGGAGGAATTACCCCGGCCCACCATATCAGCCGGTGGTAGCAAAGACCCTGCTCATTGGCCCATCTGGCAACAGTGGCTACACCCTGAGAAAACCCCAGTAAAGTGATATGCAGATCCTTTCTTTTACCAATTACTTCTGCATACACTGTGTTCAGATAATTGATGTAATTTTCGATGTCAATCAGGCGGTCTTCTTTAGTCATCCAGGTGGCTCCCACCCGTCCTGCAAATCCATTCAGATAGAACCTTGACAGCCCTTCCGGGGCCACCACACAATGCCTTTTATTGTTCAATACCTCAAAATTTTTAATGAAATAACCAGCCAGTTGTCCATACCCGTGACAAACAAACCAGACATTTTCAGTTTGTTTATTTACAGCGCCTAACTGATAATAGCGGGCCTTGAAGCTGAAATCCAGATGTACTTCATTCATGACCCGAAAATAAACAAAAAAAGCAGCCCTTTACCGAAAGACTGCTTAAATAATGTTGTCTTTTTTTGTTTTATCGCTTAAAGCCCAGGACCGCACCTCCACAATGGTTGGCTGAGCCTTTAAATGTAAATTGTATATAATAAATGCCCGTAGCATTACAGGGATATCCAATGGCGCTGTAAAGTTTACCGTTGGCATCACTGGTTGAAACTAGTTTTCTGGTTGAATCATAAAGGCTTACCACAATGCCGTCGGTTTCCTCTCCTCCACTACATATATTGATAAAATATTGCGTCCCTTTTGCAAATACATAGGAATACTCAACTTTTGCTTTGCTGCCACCTTCTCCATCAACGGAGTAGCTTTTCACGAAATTGAAGCCGTCTTTTAGCTTTGGAATGCATGCTTCTGCATATTCATCAGCATCACATTGAGCAAAGGCGGACGGCGCTACCAAGGTAAGTAACGATAAAAAGCTTATGGTAAAAATAATCTTTTTCATAAAGAGCTCTCAATTAGTTTATTATGTTATTTCTAATGGCGGCTGTGATACTGGTAATGTCCGCTACATTCTGATCCGTTATATTAATACTGCTGGTACTGTTATCGACAATCATCAATACCCCATCCACCTCCTGGAAAGTAGACTCAGCGTAGGTGGTCGTTATTTCAATCTGATCGAATACTCCTTGTAAATCTTTTAACTGGGCACTGAGATTTTTGATATCCGGATCGCTTTCATACAGAGACAAGAGTAATTGAATTTGTTCCAATATGATTTTTTGTTCACCGATTTTTTCTTTCAATACCACATTATCAGGATTTTTCTTGTACACCTGGCAGGTAATATGCAGGGCTTCGAGCCAGCCACCGGTTAGTAACAAAATGCTCAGATTGG
The DNA here is from genome assembly GCA_022360015.1 of Cytophagales bacterium. Lineage (GTDB taxonomy): Bacteria > Bacteroidota > Bacteroidia > Cytophagales > Cyclobacteriaceae > Agaribacillus. The sequence goes on along the minus strand of JAKSDQ010000071.1, from coordinate 95,642 downwards.
ATCTTTTCTGATCCTGAAGGTATGTATTGATTTTATTGAAGTTTTTGGTGGTGATAAGCAGTAATGAGTCAAGATTATTGCTATTGGTTGCCAGCTTTCTGATCGTGTTAAAGTCAAAGAACTGTCCAATGTTGAGTCCGTCTGCCAAATCCCTGATAGAACCGATATAACCCAGGGCGTCCTGATTTTCTTTGTAAATATTGGTATAACCGAGATCGGTTCCATAAATACCCAGATTCAAGGCTTTGCTAAAGTTGTTGTTATAGTTTGAAACCATATCATCGGGATTCAGCATGCTATAGTCATATGCTGAACCCGACTCTTTTAACAACACTGAAATTTCCAAAGGTGATGGAATTTGTTGAATAATGTCAGCGATTACATCCTCTGAAATCTCTGGTGTTTCCACAGCTATTGAGTCCACGCTGTCTAGGATGGCTTGCTCAGCAGCGTCTTTGTTCGGCCCGCATGCGTACAATGAAAGTACCACCAAACTGAAGCATAAATTTCTCATAAGAATGACTTTATTTGTTGCAAATTTATAATTTCCACTATTTTAATCAGGCGAAGTTTCCTCCATTTCTTACACCGATAATAATTTTTTAATTATGCCTGAAAAACGTCTCATTTCTTTGATTTTGAGGATTTTACAAAGCTGATTCTTCCCAGGTACCGGAACATTTGTTTGAATGATTCAAAGTATAATGTGACATACAAAATCAGCGACATTAGCCAGATTACAGCCACATTAAAACCATAGGTAGCAAACAGATTATTGAAGAGATGTTTTTCAGGAGCGTAAAAATGTGTCCGGTAATCCAGCGCATGGGCAGGCATCTCGGGGACATGAAAAATGGGATCTATCTGTTGCAATAATCTGCCCTTGTGCTCCAGGATACGGTTTTCAACATTGATGTTGCGTACCAGCTCGGATAAACTCTCATTGTAGTAGAGGTTTTTGAATTCATTCAGATTGTAGTCTGTCTTTTCCTCTCTTAGTTTGATCTCATGGGCTTTTTTCTTTTCCGACTGATTAAACCGGTCGAGGTTTTTGTCCCTGATCATTTTTAGATATTGCGTGATCTTTTTTCCTGTTTCAGGCTTGTATTGATCGAATGATAAATCCTGTTCAATATTAAATCCCTTCATCGGAACAGTTAATGCTTCCTTTCTCAGCTCATTTCTCAGCACCGTCAGAGCGGATTTCACCTCAGCCCGGATAGAGTCATTTTCCTTATTCAGGTTATCGTTTACGTATCTTACTTTTTCTTCAAGTTTTTTAATCTGGTAGCTTACTTTAAAATCAGCTTGTTTTTCTTCCTTCTCGTGCCGGTATAGAGGTCTTTGGTAGTCATTGTTGATAAACTGGTCGACGGCTATGGCTTCAAAAGCCCACCGTGATGCCATCAGGTCGGCTACAATAGGGGTTTTGCCTTTGGTACTGATGGAATTGTTAAGCTTGTCAAAACTAAACAATAAACCACTTAAGATCATTTGTGGTATAAGCAATATGGGAATTAAAATGTAGACGTTAATAGCCGATTTAAAAGCCGAAGAGGCATTTAACCCCATAACATTGGCAAAACACGACACCGAAAACAACACTAACCAATAGCTCAGGGTCATGCCTTTGATTTCCAAAATGGATTGACCGATCAGGACAAATGAAAGGGTTTGCAGACCGGACAAAGTAAACAATATGATCAGTTTTGAAAGCAGATAGCTGTTCCAGCTAAGATTCAGAAATGACTCCCTTTTTAATATTTTTCTGTCTTTGATTATTTCTTCGGCACTCACCGAAAGGCCCATAAATAAAGCTACGACAATGCTCATCATGATAAATGCCGGGATATTGTCGTTAAATCTGAACAGGTAATCCTTTCCGTCATTGGTATTGAGGTACTTAATGAGAAATGCCAGAATCAAGGCAAGAAAAGGTGCTTCTAAAAAATTAATCAGCAGGTATTGCTTGTTGCTTATTTTTGACAGTAAGTCCCGTTTGGTAAAAATAACAACTTGCTTGAGCTTTGAAGGAATGTTCAAAGACCTGGGAGGCGTTTCGTCTATATCCCGGATCTTTTTTAATTCAAATTTTTCTTTGAATAACTCATTCCACTGCTGAGGATTTACTTTTCTTTTATTGGTAAATTGTCCATATTCATCGACAACATTGGATTCTATAATGTTGAAAATCTGTTCCGGGTTCACGTTACTACAGGTCGGACATTGACCTTTTTGGCTATCTACCTGCTTGGAGGCCCGTTTAAAGTAGGTGATGGCCTCAATAGGGTTATCGTAAAAAATCGGATACCCGCCGGTATCGAGAATAAACATTTTATCAAACATTTTGTAAATGTCTGATGAAGGCTGATGGATTACCACAAAAAATAACTTACCCTTAAGCGTCAGCTCTTTTAAAAGGTCGATGACATTTTCAGAGTCCCTCGATGATAAGCCTGAGGTAGGTTCGTCAACAAACATGACAGCGGGTTCCCGGATAAGCTCCAGGGCGATGTTCAACCTTTTTCTCTGGCCCCCACTGATGGTTTTATCCAGTACGCTGCCTACCTTCAGATCTTTCCTTTGCTCTAAACCAAGGTTTTCCAATACTTCGATTACCTTTTTGTGGAGCTCGTTATGACTCAGATTATCAAAACAAAGTTTGGCATTGTAATAGAGGTTTTCATATACGGTCAGCTCTTCAATAAGCAGGTCGTCCTGCGCGATGTAGCCAATTACCCCATTGATTTTATCAGACTCTGTGTGGATATTGATACCATTAATAAGAATCTCACCGCCCGAAGGCTTTTCAATGCCTGCCAAAACATTCAACAGCGTTGTTTTTCCGGCACCACTTGCTCCCATAATTCCTATAAGCTTACCGGGTCCCTCGGAAATATTGACGTCTCTTAACCCTAATTCACCATTGGGGAACTTGAAAAAGAGGTGGTTAGCGTTGAATGAGATATTATTGGTGGTATAATCTGATCTAAAATGTCTTATCAGGTCACTATAGTATAACGCCGACCCCAACGGTGTTTTAATGGTGCTTCCCTGTGAAAAAAGATAGGCCTGGCCGCGTTTCATGATGAAACCATTCAAATTGATTTCGTCGCTTCCGAGATATTTCATGAAATACATTTCCACACTTTTTACATGGATGAATATGATTTCACCATCCATGTCGGCATGCACATGTTTTGACTTGCTGTCTTTTGCAGGGGTTTTATGGCTTAGTATCAGGGTTGTGTCATTGTTAAGCTGTTCACTGGTGTCTTTTAATACAAAGTCAAGGATTAGTTCGTATTCTTCCTTTTCGAACTTAAAAGCATCTGCAACCGTATTGATGATTTCCCTTCTTTTTTCGCTGAAGTTTTTGTCAGAGGCCACCAGTTCCAGGATTTTGACCAAGACAACAATTTTTTGTTTTTGAGAGAGTGTTTTATTAATTTTTTTGCAAATGCCTAAAATCCTGACCGAATCCTTCACTGAGGTCAGCTTTGTTTTTCTTTTCTCCCCTTCGGCTTTAGAGTTTTTATTATCTCCGATATATTGATCGTAAAGCTCAATATATTCCTTGACGGAATCCCTGTCCAGTTCCTGTTCAAAAAATCGAATGACAAAATTTCTTTCAGTTACCGTTACACCTTCATCCTGCTTGGTAATGATTGCGAATAATTGTGTTAAGGCCTTTAATATTTCTTCACTCATAACTTAGATCAAGTGTCTTTGACTAAAAAGTATGATATATTACCAGCCAAAAGACACAAAGGTGTCTCAGCCGATTTTTTTTATTGGCAAATAAGTTAACAGGGCGTTATTTAAATTACAGTTTGGGGAGGTGGTTTAGTAAGTTTTAAATTCGAAGGGTATTTCAACTAATTCTGAAAATTCTTCTCCGGCTTCTTCCATATCTTCATCATCTTCACGAAAATACCAAAGTACCGAGGTGCCATCGATATCTTCCAAAGCGGATAAAACATCCAGTATTAACTTGGAAGAGGCCGTGTTAAAGTATTCCAGTTTAAAAACGAATTCAGTTTTGTCGTTATGATTTTGAGCGTAAACTTCCAGCCATTCCAAAATAGGTTGATAGAATTCTGCAGTGTCCTCAGGCAATGATCTTCCAGAGATTTCAAAAATGCCATTCCCCTTGTCCAACATAATTTTCGGGGTATCCTCAGTTCCTTCAAGATTTAAAATTTCCATATCTTTTAAAATATTATAAGTCTAATTAATCAATAACTTTCAAAAAAACTACATTTGCCCGGAAATAGTAGATTTTAAAGAAAAGAATGAATATTTATCATTCATTTGCTCAAATGCGTAGTCAAGACTGTTACCCGATTTACGAGCCATGTCCACAAAGCCTAATCCTGCCCCACCTTTATCAGAAATTTCCGTTCCCTTTATAATTTCTTTATAAAGTTGCTTTAACCCATCTTTGTCCAGACCGTTGATCTTATCCAATCTGCCTTTCACTTTGTCAACATTTTCATTTTTAATCGGGTTGCCCGTTGTCACAATGTAATCCCCATTGCTTTTTCCAATCATAAAGATCGCCGTAGGCTGATCACTGTCCTGGTCATCTACCTCATCGCTGTGCTTAACAATGTTCTGTAGACATTCTACCATCACATTAAACACCTTGCGTTTAATGTTAGACTCTTCACCCATTGAGTCCATGTTCCTTTCAGCCATCGCAAGTACGGATTTGGTAATCTCCTGGGTGAACTCACCTTCGTAGATCAAGATCAGATTGTTGGCGAGCATCGTTTTATGCAAGTCATATATGTACTTCATAAGACATTTTTAATTTTATATCACAAATTTTATAGTAAATAATCTTGATTTTCCTTTTCAATTTCAATATTAGAAAAATTTAGCTAATTCTAGAATTTTATTCCTATCATCAATACGTCATCTGTTTGTTTTGTATCACCTTTCCACTTTTCCCATTCCGCATCCATGGTTTTATGTACCTGGCGCATACCGTTTTTGTGGTTTTTTTCAATAAACTCACGAACGCGCTTGGGACCGTATTTACGATTTTCAGGCCCGCCAAACTGATCGGGATAACCGTCTGAACAAAAATATATTGAATCTCCCTTGCTTACTTTTATTTTAACTGTTGTAAAGTTAGTCTGGTTCCTGTACCGGCCTCCTCCGATAGCAAATTTGTTACCTTTCACCTCTACCATTTTTCCTTTTTCCATAAAGTACAGTGGCCTGTGAGCCCCTGCAAATTCAACTTCATTCTTTTTCAGGTTGACCTTGCAAAGTGCGATATCCATGCCGTCTTTCGATCTTGAGTCGTCCTGATCCTGACGTAAGGTTTTAGTCACTCCATCATCTAAAAGATCAAGGATTTTTCCCGGATCAGCGACTTTCCTGCTCCTGATAATATCGTTCAGCAAGAAATATCCTATTAATGATATCAATGCTCCGGGCACACCATGTCCGGTACAATCGACTGCCGCAATATAAATGTCATCGCCCACCTGCATAAACCACGGGAAATCACCACTGACTACATCCCTGGGTTTATAGAGGATGAAAGATTCTTTGAATACCTGATTGATAATGGCCGTATTAGGTAATATGGCTCCCTGAATACGTTTGGCGTAATTGATACTGTCATTGATTTTCTTGTTTTTGGACTGGATTTCCAGCTCAATCAGCTTTCTTTCCGTGATATCATGCGATACAACCAGCACCGACTCGATTTTTTCCTGTTCGTCATACTCCGGGATTGCATTTACCTGCATAATTCTTTCGCCCATTACCGAGGGAAATTCCATCTCCATTGAAACCTTTGAATTTTGTTTCGTAACGTCTTTCAGTATATCAGCCCATTGCCTGGTGATGGAATCATTGAGATTAAGTTTGTCAACTTTCTTATTGAGAAACTGCTCCGCTTTTCCGCCGGCATAGGTTTCTATCATCGGGTTAATGTATGAAACCGATCCGTTTCCTTCCAATCGTGTGATCAGGTCAGGAGAATTTTCAGAAAGTGCCTGCATTTTACTTCGCATTCTTTGCTCCTCCTCGGCCCTTCGCCTTTCGGTGATGTCCCTTGAATTAACAATGATCCCCTGGATAGCAGGGTCTGACAGCTTATTGGTTCCCGTAGCTTCCAGCCAGATATAATCCGCCTCTTTTGTTTTGTACTTGTATTGAATGGTAACCGGGTTAAAAGGATTATCCAGTAGTTGTTTGAACATGGCGTGGAAGTGTTCTAATCCTTCCGGATGAATATTTTTGAGGTCTTTTTGACCAATCATTTCGGTTTGTGAATAACCCAGGATATTTTCTACCGAAGGACTGATATACCGGATGTTTTCGTCCTCTTCATAAATGGTAATTACCTCAGAGGCATTTTCCAGTAACAACTGCATACGCTTTTGCGTCCGGTTCACTTCTTCAATCTGGTCTTCCAGTCTCTGGTTTGTATTTCGCAGTTCATCCTGTGTCGCCGCCATTTCCTCTGCATTTTGCCGTAGCTCACCTTGTTGGATTTGAAGTTCCTTACTCATCTGTTGTGAGTCTTCCAATAGCTTTCTGGTTCGTTCATTTACCTTGATGTTAAAAATGGTTCTGGCGATAATAACACTTATCTCTTCCACAAATTTAACATGTGTTGGGCTGAATTTTTTAAATCCGGCAAATTCCAGCACGCCATATACCTCCTCGTTGGTGATAAGTGGCACAATCAGGATGGCCTCAGGTCTTTGATCTCCCAGAATACCCGAAGTAACAGACACGTAATCATAAGGGATTTCTGTTCTCAGGATTGTTGCCTGCTCAATGGCTGACTGGCCTACCAGTCCTTCGGCAAATTTAAATGTTGCCTTTAAGTTTTTCTTTTTATTGTATGCATAGCTGGCAGTCATTTCGATGAAAACATCGTCCTCATTTTCGTTATTGGTTACGTAAAACGCGCCCTGAATGGCATCGATTTTATCTGTGATGTAAGCCACCACTTCATCTCCTAAAGGGCCGAGCTCATTATGTTCCCTGAGTATTTCTCCAATTTCGGCTACCCCGGTCACGATCCAATTACGTTCCGTATCTCGTTTTTCAGCATTCTGAATACTATCGCGCATATTGATCAGCGCATTGCCAAGGTTATCCTGGTCACTTAAAGGCTCAAAATCCGCATCAAAGTCACCATCACCGATTTTATGGGCGAAGTTGGCAGTTCTTTTCAACGACTGTACCAAATCGTTTGTGATTTCGGCCATTTGTCCGATTTCGTCATTGCTGGATTTAGCTACCTTATCGGGAAGTACCCCCTTGCTTAACTTGGCCAGGGTGGCTTTCAAGGAGAGAATAGGATTGATTAACATCTTGGAAAAGATGATACCGATCACCACTGCCAATAACAAAATAGCAAATCCGGAAATAAGAAAATTAAGGAAAAGTCCCCCTTTCAGACCATGGATTTCGCTTCTGTCCATCTTCACGATCAACCCCCAACCTGCCAGAGGAATATGCCTCCAGGCAGTCAGGGTGCTGTTTCCTCTATAGTCCTGGCTATATTTTATACCGCTTTCACCCTGACTCGCCAGTCTTATGGGGTGATCTTTATGACCGGTTTCCAGAGCCAGGCTGAGCACGGCATTTTCTTTCAGCCTTAGTGGACCCAAATTATAGAATTTTTGATCTTCAAACTGCTTCACTAATTGGACTTCGCCGGTTTGCCCCATTCCCGTGGTATCGCTCGCCATACTGTACAACGAGCCCATATTTATTTTGATGAGCAGCAATCCTCCTAAAACGCCGGAGTCATCTTTCAGCGGCGCACCGGTAAGCAGGTAATGATTGTTGTTTTCGGGAAAGACTCTGGAGAAATAAAGCGTATTTTTCGATTCTCCAATCGTACCGCCCACATTATCGTAAAATGCATCACCGGCACTTTTAGCGGCATCGGTAGTATACAGAATGTTACCTTCCTTGTTGGTGATATAAAGATTTTTGTAAGCCAGTGTCTTGGCAAATCCCGCGAATTTGTCGGATAAGTTTTGTGTGACAATCGTTTTAATGCTATCCCCGGAAATTCCTTCAAAACTGTTTAATAGCCCAATATTTTCTTTGATAACATTTTGGTTTTGGACGACTTGTACGTCTGAGCTTATTTGCTCAAAAAAATGGGTAACCTCTTTAACCTTCATGTCAGCCAGGGTATTCAAAATCTCAATCGATCTTGTTTCCATGGCTTTTTTACTTAAGTTGTAGTTTACCAGGCTTACTGCGACGATGGTGAGTAACACCAGGCTTACCAGCAAACTTGTAACCTTACTTCCTATATTGATGTTTTTAAACATAAGCCAATTATCTTATATCCATTTTCATTTAGTCTGATTTTCAGCCTCGTCGGTAGTGGCTGTCTTTTTTGTAGTCTTGTTCTTATTTTCAGCCGATTTAACCATCGTTTTTTCAGCAGCAAGGCTAAATACCTGTTCCAGATAAGCAATGTCACCCTTTCTGAAGGCTTTGAAAGAGGCTATCTCCACTACCCCAATTACTGTGTTGCCTTTTTTCAAGGGTACAATCAACAAGTTGTTGGGTGTCGTATCACCCAGGCCGGAAATTACCTTAATGTAGCCTTCCGGCACCTCGTTTATATTGACCAGTTTTCCTTCCTTGGCTACCTGCCCTGCCAGGCCTTCACCAAATTCATATCTTATTTCTTCACTTTCCGGTTTGTGGTAGGCATATGCGGCCATTAACTCGATGTATTTAATGTTTTTTTCTTTGGTAACAACATACAGCGCCCCCTGAACTGCTTCAATATGATTACAAATCTTATTGAGTACATTATTGAGTTTTTGTTTGTTATCCTCTTTTTCAGCCAGCATAAGGTTAATCTGATCCAAATCCGCTCCCTGGAAAATTTCCTCAACCTCCTCCTCGTTCTCCACTTTTTCGGGTTGTTCCTGGGATTCTTTCTGCTGTTCGGGAAGGGTTTCGTTTTGAATGTCTGCTGTTCTATGGTTAAGCAGGAAAGTAATAATGGCCAGCAGCCCCAGCATAAAGACCGATGCTACCACTATGTTTAACTCGTTGAGAATAGGCTGGATGACCTCAAGCTCCTTCAGGTCAATAACAGTCGCCCGGTAAACTAAGTTTTCTGGCAGTTGATATAGCATCCAGGCTGTAACCAATATCCCCACAACAAAGAGGATGGTAAATATTGTTCCGGTTCTTTTCACTGACACCTTCATACTATTTATAATTTTTGTCTAATTCAATTAAAAATTCGATGATTTCCTTTATTTTCAGGACATAATCTATCTTAGTCGCTTCCAGCGCAGACTCTGGCATGGTTTTGATCATGCATTCATTAGGATCCTGTACAATGGTTAGCCCCCCTCTTTCCTTTATAGCCTTCATTCCCAGGGCGCCGTCTTTATTGGCCCCGGATAACAAGATGCCGATTAATCGGCGTTTATAGTTGTACGCGGCCGTTTCAAGTGTAATATCTATAGAGGGTCTTGAATTATTGACCATATCCTCGGTACTCAAGGCAAAATTATTGCCCAGTTCTATAGATAAATGATAATTTGACGGTGCTAAATACACTTTTCCTCTTTTTAGTTTTTCTTTGTCATAAGGTTCGGTCACAGGTTTTGTACTTTTAATCGACAATGCTTCCACAAATCCGTTTCTCACGTGTTTAAGCCGATGGAGGCACATGATAACAGGGAGTTCGAAGTTATCAGGGATGCTGGACAAAATCTTAGTTATCCCCTGAAAGCTCCCTGCCGACCCACCCAGTACAATCGCTCTGTAAGTATTGTCTAATTTGTATTTACTCATTCCTAACCTTCAACTACTTTACAATACTTATTCCCTGATCTTTTTATAAATCTTTTCTTCATTGTTTACCACAATGAATTTATTGGCTATTTCACACCAGATAAGTGACTCTTTAGATCCTATAATGAGATACCCATACTTAAATAAACTTTCGTGCAGCTTTTTAAGCACATCGTTTTGCAAATTTTGATTAAAATAGATCATTACATTCCGGCACAGTACGAGGTCGAACTTATTAAAAATTCCACCCTGTACGAGGTCGTGTTTTCTGAATGATACATTTTCGACCAAAGCAGGATTCAGAACCGCATGACCATTCTGCTCTTTATAGTATTTTGATAAAGACGCCGAGCCTTGAAACCTTATATAGTTTTTTTCATTCAATTCCATGTTTTTTATTGGAATGGTCGCCTTTTTGGCTTTATTCAATATGGAATTGTCCAAATCCGTTGCTATTAGTTTCACCTTGTCGGATATTCCCATTTCCCTTAATAAAATAGCCATTGAAAAAACCTCTTCACCTGACGAACATCCGGCATGCCATACATTAATACTTTTGTGGTTTAGTAAGATGTTAGGAATTATATGGTCTCTGACCTCCCTCCAAAAAGAAGGATCCCTGAACATTTCAGTAACGTTAACAGTTATTTCGTTAACAACTTCTTCAACAAATGCCGGCTGTACCTTGATTTTATCTATCAAATTACTGACTGAGGTAAAGTTGTAAAGCTCCAGGATTCTGTTCACACGCCGCCTGAATGAAGACATGGCATAATTTGTGAAATCATATCCATAGGCGTCTTTTACCATCTGGGTTAACTTCTTTAAATCTGTAATTTCAATGTTGTGCATTATACAGTTTCTGTCATATCATTTAATGAATCACTATTCGTCTCCTTCCCTCAAAACATATTTATTTCAATAGTTTTGAAATCCTGTCATAAAAACCCTATCTAGCCAGAATATCTTACAGTGTCGGTCGTTACGATATCATTTAGCTACTAGTCTTTTCTTTCAAATATTAAATCGATCTTTTGAATTCAAGCTGCTTGTTGTCGAGCCCTGAAGAAGATTAATTTATAATTTGTTTGTTTTTAATCACTGTTGAAAGTTATTATGGGTGTGTTTGACAAACAATCATAAACAGGCGGTTTTATTACATTAGTAAAACATTGATGATTGTAATTCCTTTTTGGTGGTTCCTGCGATGGCTGGCTGAAAATCTTAAGCCAGTCGAATACCTCACCTCGACCATGTCAGGTCAGGCTATCGGGAGAAAACTTTAATGGTAGCAGGCTGTCACTATTATTCACAAGGTATAATGTATGATGGGGCCCCATCATTAAAACCCGGATGGGAATTTTACCCTTGGTTTCGTATTCACTAATGGCCTGACGACAACCGCCGCAGGGAGTAGCTGGTAAGAATTTTCCTTTTTTACCTTTTTGCGCCATAATGGCCATTCGTTTGACTGCATTTTTGGGGTATTGGCTGCTGGCTGCAAACAGTGCTACTCTTTCCGCACATAGCCCGGTTGGATATACGGCATTTTCCTGGTTGTTTCCGGTAACTATGATGTTGTTGTCCAATTGTACTGCTGCGCCAACATTAAAATCGGAGTAAGGCGCATAGGCGCTGTAGCTTGCTTCTTTGGCTTTTTGGATAAGTAACTGCCAGGCGTCATCCAAATCATTTTCAGATTCCACTACCTCAATTTTGATGTTGATTTCTAGCCTCTTATCCATATTTCAACATTTGGCTGGCTAAATTTAACACTATTTTATTTCTCCCGAATATTTTGCTGTAAAAAACTAAATGCCATAATTTGGCCCTCAAATTCAATATTAATGAAGAGAATATTATTATTGGGTGCCGGAAGGTCATCTGCGTCGCTGATTAAATATCTGGTTCAAAAGTTGAATCCGAATAACTGGGAATTGGTGGTGGGGGACTATGACCTGAATCTTGTCCGGCATAAGCTACCCTCCCATCCCCGTTTGAAGGGAATTCAATTTGATATTTTTGACGAACAACAAAAGGAAAAGGAAATAAGCGGGGCAGATATTGTTATCTCCATGTTACCGGCAGCATTTCATATCCACGTGGCCCAAGGTTGCCTTAAATTTGAAAAAAACCTGATTACGGCATCTTACGTGACCGATGATTTCAAAGAACTGGAAAAGGAGGTAAGCCAAAAGGGCTTGTTGTTTTTAATGGAATGCGGCCTGGATCCGGGAATAGACCACATGTCGGCCATGAAGGTAATAGACAATATTCGTAGTCGGGGTTACCGACTGGTAAATTTTGAAACCTTCACAGGAGGACTGATTGCCCCCGAATCGGAGGGTAGCAATCCCTGGAAATACAAGTTTACCTGGAATCCCAGAAATGTGGTAATGGCCGGCAATGGCACCGTGAAATTTATTCAGGAAGGCCGCTTTAAATATATTCCCTACCACCGGCTGTTTCGCAGAACGGAGATTGTTGAAATTCCTGGCTATGGACTGTTTGAAGGCTACGCCAACAGGGATTCGCTGAAGTACCTGGATGTTTACGGATTGAAAGGTATCAGAACACTTTACCGTGGAACTTTTCGTCGGACCGGCTACTGCCGTTCGTGGGATGTGTTTGTACAGTTGGGAGCTACCGATGACAGTTACAACATGGAGGGAGTAGGGAAGATGACACATCGTCAATTTATTAATTCGTTTTTATCTTACAATCCAAATGACTCGGTGGAGCTGAAACTGGCGCATTACCTGAATCTGGATCTGGAAGGGGAAGAAATGTTCAGGCTGAAATGGCTTGGCATGTGTGATGATGGACCGGTTGGGCTTGAAGAAGGAACACCGGCTCAGGTTCTTGAACACATCCTGAAAAAGAGATGGACGATTCAACCCGGTGATAAGGATATGATTGTTATGTGGCATAAATTTGATTTTATGGATGGGGATAAAATGCGTAAAATTCATTCATACATGGTGGTAAAAGGGGAAAATGCTGAAGATACTGCTATGGCAAAAACTGTAGGTTTGCCATTAGGCATTGCTGCAGAACTTATACTAAACAACAAAATCACTACCAAAGGTGTAAAAATTCCAATCAGTGAGGAAATCTATGACCCAATCCTCAGGGTTTTGGAATCGGAAGGTATAAAGGTTGTAGAGCATGAAATCAATACCTAAATGGGTTTTCAATTCAGGACAGGCTTATATGGATAAGGGCGGCAGCATGATAACAGATCAAATGGGAAATGAGGTAGCTATTCCGGTATCACCTCAAAGAATCATTTCCCTTGTTCCCTCCCAAACAGAATTATTGTTTGACCTGGGGTTGGAGAAAGAATTGGTCGGCATCACCAAGTTCTGCGTCCATCCACAGCCAAAAGTTCGAACCAAAATAAAAATTGGTGGCACCAAGAACTTTAATTTTGACCGGATCACTTCGTTAGACCCGGATTTGATCATTGGTAACAAGGAGGAAAATTATCGGGATGGGATAGAAAAATTAAAAACCCAATATCCTGTATGGATGAGCGATGTTCGCAATCTGCAAGACAATCATGCTATGATCATAGCTTTGGGGCAAATTAGTAATCGTTTATCCCGGGCCCGGCTCCTGACTGAAAATATTCGGCAAATGATCGACGCTTTTGAACCGGTAACTACCAAAAGTGTACTCTACCTGATCTGGAAAAAGCCTTATATGGCGGTTGGCACAGATACTTATATTAATGAAATCTTAAAACTTTGTGGCTTTGACAATGTGCTGCAAAATCAAACCAGGTATCCCGGGCTCGAAGCTAAACAAATAAAAGCCTTGAATCCCGAAGTAATCCTGTTGTCTTCCGAGCCCTTCCCATTCAAACCCCGTCACCTGGATGAGTTCAGGGCCATCTGTCCCCATGCCAATATTCTGTTGGTTGACGGCGAAATGTTTTCATGGTTTGGCAGCAGGTTGCTAAAAGCTATTCCATACTTCCAACAACTAAAAAACAAGCTTGTTAATTGTTAATTGTAAATTGTCAACTGTCAATTCCCAGTCCAAAACCCGCCATCACCATATGATCCCAAAACCCCGGATAAGACTTCTCCACCACTTCCGGGTCTTCTATAACCACATTTCCAGTCGTCGCCAATGGAGCAAAGGCCATCGCCATGCGATGATCTTCATAAGTGGCAATGGTCAGGTTTTCAAATTTTCTGGCAGAAAGCGCGGGGATCACCTGCCACTGACCGGGGCTGATTTCTGTAAACTCCGCACCTGTTTTGGCCAATTCATTTTGTAGTGCCGCTATGCGGTCTGTTTCTTTGATTCTTAAACTTTCAAGACCAGTCATTGTACAATCGATTTGTTTGGCAGCACAGGTCACCGCCACGGTTTGTGCCAGGTCAGGACAATCACTAAAGTCGAAGTGTAGGGCTTTTTGGTGCTCTTTTTTCGTTAGTGTCACCCCGTCTTTATCAAATCTGGCATGCACACCTAAAGGATCCATGATTTCTACTATGCGCTTGTCACCCTGCAATGAATTTTCCCGCAAGTTAAGGAGTTTGATTTCTGCCTTTTCGGCCAATGCCACCATAGCGAACCAATAGCTGGCACCCGACCAGTCCGATTCAATGGTGTAAGTAGCCGGTTTATATGGCTGAGGATCCACGGTAATGATATTGTTTTGCCATGCATAGCAGATACCGAAATGTTTCATCAACGCCAATGTCATTTCGATGTAAGGCCGGCTCATTATCTTGCCGGTTAAGTGTAACTTCAGACCGTTTTGAAGCACAGGGCTTATCATTAATAAGGCAGAAATGTATTGACTGCTCACATCTCCCCTGATTTCAAGTTCAGATGTTTTTTGTCCGGGAAAAGGTTTTAGCCGGATAGGCGGGTAACCCGGATCACCGAGATATGCTATTTCGGCACCAAGTGTTGCTAAGGCATCCACAAGTATTTTTACCGGACGTTGCTGCATTCTTTTTGTACCGGTCAATATTATGTTGCGTTCAGACAGCGCATGATAAGCGATCAGAAATCTCATGGTAGTACCTGCGTCCATGACGTCCAGCACTTCCTCTTTACTGGTGAGCAGCCGCTGCATTGTACGGGTATCCCTTGCATCGGACAGGTTATTGATCCGGGCCGTTGGTTTACAGAAAGCGTTGATAATTAAGGCGCGGTTACTTTCGCTTTTTGAGGAGGAGAGCGGCACTTCCAGATAATTTAAATTTTTTGTGTGAAAAATTTTGCAACTTTTATGTGTTTTCAAACGTGTAATTAATTAATATTATACAAAGATTATATTTAATAAATCAAAGATTACGGTTCAAACCGGATTGATTTAGGTCCGGTGTTGAATTATTAAAGAATAAAAGTATGAAAAGCTCAGGTAAAATATTTCTGACATTCCTAGGAGGGGCCGCCGCCGGAGCTTTGGCAGGGATGCTGTTAGCTCCGGAAAGTGGCAAAAAAACCAGGGAATCATTGTCAAAAAAAGCGACAGATTTAAAGAAGAACCTGGAAGATAGTATTAGAATTCCCATATCTAGATCCAAGAATTTTACATTGTATTAAAAACGGATTTAATGCCGAATGAATTCTGTACATCCATTTTTTTATTTATGATGCTTTGCCAATGTTTCATTGTATTGGTTCAAAGCATGGTAGATTTCCTCTTGTCCTAGCGTTATATCATAATTGGCTTCACCTATTTGTTTCAACAGGGTACATTTGACGGTTGAACCGATATTTTTCTTGTCCTGCGTCGTAAGATGAGCAATGGCCTTAATATCTTCATGATAAATAGCTCTGGGGTTATAGAGATCAATCAGATAATCTATGATTTGATTGTAATGACTTTTATCCATTCCGTTTTTAAGCACGGAGAGATAGGACTCTGCGATCATCCCCACTGCAATAGCTTCGCCATGCAGCAATTGTTTATCCGCCTGATTCAGATAAAAACTCTCCACAGCATGACCGATAGTATGTCCGAAGTTAAGTATTTTTCTCGTGCCCTGCTCTAATGGATCCTCATCCACAATCTTTTGCTTAATATCTACGGAATGTTTTATAATATCATACCAGGAGATATCGGATAATGATGATTCAATTAAAGAGGGCCACCCTTCCTGATCGCTAATCAGGTGATGTTTGATTACCTCGGCAAAACCTGATCGTAGCTGATCATAGGGGAGGGTGTCGAGAAATTGGTCGCAGATAATTACCTGCTCCGGAAGTTTAAATAACCCTATATGGTTTTTCAACCCTTGAAAATCTATTCCCAATTTTCCCCCTACGCTTGCATCTACCTGGGCCAGCAAGGTGGTAGGTAAGTTGATAAAGTCAATTCCTCTTTTGAAGGTGGCGGCACAAAATCCTCCCATATCTCCAATCACGCCCCCACCGAGATTAATCAGCAATGATTTTCGGTCGAACCTGGCTTCAGTAAGCTGATGCCAGATACTTTCACACGTTTTTAACGACTTGTTTTCTTCACCGCTCTCGATGGCTATTGCCAGGTGATTCGGTAGCAGATCCCTGACCAGGGGATAGCAATGGATTTTGGTATTTTCATCCATTAGAATACCAACATTAGAAAAGGTTTTTTCATCAAAAAACGCCTTTAATGCTTCACCTAATTTCCTTGTAATGATAACCTCACCCGGTGCCATAATATCCTTTTTCAATAAGTTGGTTTTTTTATCTTTGCAACGGTAAAATATCGACTATGAAAGCAACTAAACCTGTTTCATTTGAGGATACCTCCGTAGCATTTTCTTCCAAATCAAATTATCGCCTGTTTAAGATGTATTTGTTATTCGGCGCTATGAATTTTAATAGGCTGGTAAAAATAGGCAATATTTTGATTAGTTTTTTTTTCAAAATCAGATTCCCTGTCAAGCCCATCATAAAATATACTTTTTTTGAACATTTCTGTGGGGGCGAGAACATTGTTGAAAGCGAAAAGACCATCCATGAACTGGCTGAATTCAGCATCGGTGCGATCCTGGACTATTCTGTGGAAGGAGAGAAAACAGAGGAAGGGTTTGACAGAACAACCGCTGAAATTATCAAAACCATTAGAAAGTCTAAGGAGTCGGACAATATTCCTTTTTCCGTCTTCAAACCTTCGGGAATAGCTTCTGCTGACCTGTTGACAAAGGTTCAGAACGGAATGACTTTGACTGAACAGGAATGCCGGTCTTTTCAGTTGGCCAAAACCCGTGTGGAGAATATTTGCCGTGAAGCTCATGCATGTGATACGAGAATTTTGATAGATGGTGAAGAGTCCTGGATGCAGGATACCATAGATGATATTGTTTACGAAATGATGATCAGGTTTAACCGGGAAAAAGTTATTGTCTACAATACCTATCAAATGTACCGCCACGATATGTTGGATAATCTTAAATAAGCATTTTCAATGGTTTCGGAAAAGGGGGCTTTATTTGGGGCAAAGCTGGTAAGGGGGGCTTACATGGAAAAGGAAAGGGAAAGGGCCGCAGAAATGGGATACCCAAGCCCTATACAACCTGACAAAGCCTCTTCAGATCGTGATTATAATCTGGCCTTGAAGTTTTGCGTCGATAATTACGGCGTTATTAGCTTATGTTCCGGTACGCACAACGAATATAGTAACCAATATCTTACCGAATTAATGGAGGGAAAAAATATCGCTCCCCACGATCCTGGCATTTATTTCGCACAGTTATATGGCATGAGCGACAATATCTCTTTCAACTTGTCCAAAGCAGGTTACAATGTTGTAAAATATGTTCCCTACGGGCCGGTGGAAGCGGTACTTCCCTACCTGTTCAGGCGGTCAGAGGAAAACTCATCAATAGCCGGTCAAACAAGCAGGGAATTTCAATACATCAAAAAGGAAATTAAACGACGTATAAAGCAAGAACGCTCAAAAACCTGAGCGTCCCTTGAATCCTTTGCTATTTGTCCTGCTTCAACCGGAGCGTACCCTTTTTATTCATGTTTGTGGTAGACCTTCGCTACTATCTTCCAGCCGCTGTCAAACTTTAGCAATGACAGATAATCGGTGTAAACCTTCTTTCCATCCTTCGAAAGCTCTATTTTGGCAGAGGCCGAACCGCCAGTCACATCTACAGATACAAATTTATGTTCCCATTTGTTCTCTGCCGGATCAAAACCATCCTTTGCTTTTCTTTTTCTGACATTCTCTACCCAGTCCTTTATTGGATATTTTTGGATAGATTCGCCTTTGGCAGAGAATATGGAGAAATCAGGATGAAAGCCTTGCGCCATGGCATCAGGGTCCAATGCATTGAAAGCGCCATTGATATAGGATTTTTCTATCAGGCTTTTTACCTCATTTTCTGCTTCGATATTGTGGTAGTGTTTAAAAGCAAAGAAGGGGATCAAAATCAAGATAGCAAAATAGGCATAGTTCTTAGTTTTCATGAGCATGAGGTTTGAGTTAATAATTAGTTTGGATAACCCGTATTAACGTAAACAATGGTTGGCAGGTTGAAATGTTATCATCTTTTTAGAATCAGAAACTCCACACGCCTGTTTCTGGATCGGCCATCTTCAGAGTCATTACTGGCAATGGGCATACTCCGCCCGTACCCTTTGTAATAAATCCTGGTTGCCGGAATTCCCTTTTTCACCAGGTAATCGACCACCGCCTTGGCCCTTTGCCGGGAGAGGTTTTCATTGTAAACATCAGACCCGATAATATCGGTGTGTCCTTCAATAAGAATTTCCATCTCCACATTTTCCCACAGCAGATCAAACAACTTGTTCAGCTCGAAAAAGGATTCTGCCAAAAGGGTTGATTTATCAAACTCAAAATAAATGTTACTAAGTTCAATCTTATCTCCAACCGTCATCATCCCAAAGTATTCGTGGTTTAAGGGATCCCGGTGTACGAATACCGGTTCAGCTTCGGGGTTACTCTCCAGGCTATCTACGGGCACTACTTTTACATCGTCAATGTAATAGTAGGCCATTTTCGGAAGAAATTTTTTGCGGAATATGTTGTTGAGCTTTGCGGATTTATTCTTTTTAACCCTTGTGGCGTCATCGTTGTCAAAATTTCCGATCGTTAACACATTTTCACCTCCCTTGGCGATAAAGGTTCCGGAGATTTTGGTCCATACCTTGTTGTTGTCTATGAACTCATGGCTGTCATGCCGGATTTGAGGCTTGAAATACCCAAATTGAATTTTTGGCCAGGTAAGTTCCGGTGTCTCCTCGGTTAGCAACAACCCCAGGTTGGCAATCCCATAGTCACAATCTTCCACCAGGCTAACGTGAAATTCTGCATAGTATGTTTTTCCCTCTTCCAGGGGATAGGTTAAATAGGTTTGGATAAATTCCCTGTGATTATTTGAAAGTTCCCAGTTTTTCTTGTTCTCCTGATCAATAGTAAGGTAAGCGATCAAACCAGCATAAGCCTGACCACTTCTGGCATATTGATGGCCAAAAGCATTGTTAGGAATCCCCATTCTGTGAGGGCTGGAACAGGAATGAAAATAATCCGGTGAGGGGTGATTGGTACCGCATGGCAGCCAGTGATCACATAGCACCAGCTCATCTAATCCCACGGGGCAGGCATTGTTTTCTTCAAAACTTCCATTCTGCACTAAATTCTGAGCCCTGACGTTAAAAGTAAAGATGATAATCAGCATTCCGAGTCCTGAAAACCATTTATCAGCGTACATAAAGACTTTGTAATAGAGTTTTTGTTAAAATTATGTTAGTTCAATCCAGGGTATATTAAATTTCATATAAAAAATTGAATTATTACTAATTATATATACTGATTCCGATGAATAAGTAAACGGTTTTTTTAAAATTTACCCATGAAATTTTTCATTTGCTTTCAAACCCTTGTTTTCTGCTTTCTGCTTATGGCAACCCATGGATGCGGTAATCGGCATGAAAAGGAGGAAATTCAGGGTTTAATTGATAAAAATCTGGTCCGGGAGCCTCGTGCCGTCAATACCCTTTTGAGTATTAAATTTGGGGATTCACGGACTGGTTATCTGAAAAAAATGGATAGCCTTTATCAGCAAGGTATTATTCATTCGTTCGTTTCCGACCCGGCAATGGCTACGGGGCAGGATTTATCTTATTACAGGTATTATTATATATTTCCTGATCACGAAGCTGTAAAAAAAATCAAATGGATTTTTTCACCGGTATTTAAAAATAACCGGTTGATTGAACTGGAACTGATTACAAACCCCGTTTTAGAGCAATCACTGATGGAAAAATCCTTTGAATTAAACAAAGGGATATTAAAAAACATTATCGAAACATCGGAGGCAGTTATGGAAGATGCAGCTATTATTTACCGCATTACAAAAGCATACTTTATAAGCGTATATGGTACACCGGAATTTGTATCGGAAAACAGTGATATAAGTTACTGGTTTAGGGGAAACTGCGTCATAAGTGTTAGCAATAATATGACTATGGTAAAGGTAAAATTTAAAAATTCCGAGTTAAAATAGGATTATTTTCAACCAGCTAAAAACGCTTAAAAAATTCCGTCAGGAATTTGTAATAATCAGTGTGAAGGGCTTGAATTTTGCAGAATAAAGTTGTAATATTCATAGCCTTTTGGATTGGAGTCATCTTTTGATACAGGCGAGGTTTTCTAAGAATCTTTCAATTTTAGTCAAATGTTACCTGAGAAGGTTATGTTCCTGTTTTGGCTAATATTTATTTAAATAATATTGCATATTCGAGTTGTGATCGATATGAATTAATTATCACTATTTTTTACACGGTCATAAAAAGTCATAATTGTTAATAAAAAACAAGTTATAAAATGAGTTTCAAAATAGGAGATGCTGTCAGATTAAAATCAGGGGGGCCAACTATGATTGTAAATTCAATCAAAGGAGACATTGTAAAATGTAATTGGATTGGTGTGAATCGCCAGTCATCCATTTGTATTCATTTTTTGGAAATATTTAAACCGAAAAACGCTATTGCCGGGCAAACTAACAAAATCAGTGCCTAAAGTTCCCAAATTTTTTCCAGACTTCTGGTGTTCAATTTTTTAGGTTAGTCCCACATTAAGACCAAATAATACGAAGTACATCCTGACATAACAGCGGTCGTTCGATTGCTGCACTCACAAATTATTCAGTAAATAATCGGTCATCATCCGGTACAGGTGAGAACGGGTCGTTTTGCCCCTTCTGATTCCATGTGCCCTGTCCGGATAATAAAAGGATTGAAACTGTTTGCCTGCAGCTATCAGGGCATCTTGCAGGTTTACAGCATTTTGAAAGTGGACATTGTCGTCTGCCGTACCATGGACCAGCAAAAAGTTACCTTTCAGTTTGCCGGCATGAGTGATCGGTGAATTATCATCATAACCTGCCGGATTATCCTGGGGTTTTTGTAAATACCTTTCGGTGTATATGGTATCGTAGTATCTCCAGGTGGTCACCGGTGCCACCGCAATGGCCGTTTTGAAATAATCCGCTCCTTTAAACAATACAAGGGAGGAAATGTATCCACCATAGCTCCATCCCCAGATTCCGATCCTTTCCTCATCGATAAACGACAGGTTGCCGAGGTACCTGGCGGCCTCTATATGATCTTCCGTCTCATATTTACCGAGCTGTTTATAAGTAACCTTCTGAAAAGCCACACCCCTCGATCCTGTGCCTCTGGAATCAACCACAGCCACTATGTATCCCAACTGCGTTAGCATTTGGTGCCAGTAAAAATGTGCTCCTCCCCAACCATTGGTAACATTCTGTGATCCCGGCCCGCTATACTGATAAAGCAATACCGGGTACTTTTTTTGTTCATCGAAGTTGACCGGTTTCAGCAGGTAACCATGTAATTTTGTGTCTTCTCCGGTGTTAAAAGTAAAATATTCCTTCTTACTCAATGAAAATGCTTGTGTGGCTTCCTTTAGTTTTTCATTGGACTCAAGTATTCTGACCATTTTATTACCCCTGGTGCTGAACAGCCTGACAGAAAGTGGTGTTTCGGAGTTGTGATGATAACTGAGGTAGTGACTGAAATCATGGCTCATATTTATGTTGTGAATTCCGGCCTGTGCCGAAAGCCTGGTTTTTTTCTTGCCTGATAAATTGATCTTGTAAAAGTGTCTTTCCAGAGGGGAGGTTTCTGTGGAAATATAATAAATGGCTTTTGATGAACCATGCTCATCGATGCCGATAAAATTTTTTACTTCCCAATCACCACTGGTTATTTGCCTGACCAGTTGGCCTGTCATCGTGTATAGATACAGATGTTTAAAGCCGGATTTTTCACCCGAAATAATAAAATGCTTTTTATCGCTCAGGTAAGTTAAATCATCGGCTTCATCGATATCTACATAGGTGGGGTATGACTGGCTAAATGCGGTGGTAGATTGACCACTGTTTGCATCTACATGTAATATTTCCAATTTATTTTGTAATCGATTCAACCTGATAACCGATAAGATACCATCGGTTTTAGTCCACTTGACCCTGGGAATATAGATGTCTTTCTCTTCCCCAATGTCGGCATTCAGGGTTTTCCGGGTGGCCAAATCGTAAATATGAATGGTTACAATAGAATTTCGTTCCCCGGCCTTCGGGTATTTGTAACGATAATTTTCAGGATACAAGGCGCCCTCATTCCATTTTTGTAATACGTATTCTTTGACATGCCCCTCATCAAAACTGTAAAATGCCAACTTTGCGCTATTCGGAGACCAGAAAAATGCCTTGGTTAAACTCAACTCTTCCTCATAGACCCAATCGCTGCTACCATTAATGATTTTTTGTTTCTCCCCATTATCGGTTACCTCAATTTCCTGCATATTGTCGAGTGTTACATAATAAAGGTTGTTATTTCTGGTGAAGCCCACCTTTGACCCGTCAGGTGAAAATGTGGCATATGCCTGTCGTCCGTTTTCCGAAAGCCTGGTGAGGGTTTGGGCATTCAGATCATACATATAAAAATCCGCGGTATATGACCTTCTGTAGATCCCTTGCCTGTCAGTCATGAGTAAGAGCTTTGTTTCGTCATGACTGAACTCATAGTCATTGATTTTTCTTTGATCTTTGAAAGTACTGCCATCAAAAATCACTTTTTCTTCTTTTCCGGTTGTGATGTTAAATTGGATTATTTTATTTTCTACAAGGGAGGTGTAATAATTGCCGTCATTCATCCAGTTAATTCCTCCAATGGCATTTTGCTTAAATGTTCCCTTTTCAGTAAAGTCTTCGATGGTGATTTTTTGCTGGCCAAAGCTCACCATACAGACAAAAAGTAAAATCGCCGGTAAAAATGTTTTCATGTTTGCTTATTACAATTATGTATTTTTTGTAATAAATATAACAAGAAGGAAACTTTTTCGCTCACACTTAAATTTTCTTTGTTGAAAATTCTTGCGATATTACGGCTTATTAATAAATTGGGCATTGCAATTCATACAATTTTTACTAGGGTTTGTCATTTTGATCAAGGGGGCTGATTTTTTAGTTCTTGGTTCTACTTCTTTAGGCAAAAGATTTGGGTTATCTGATCTTGTAATAGGGTTGACCGTTGTTTCGTTCGGAACCTCAACCCCTGAGCTTCTCGTCAATCTGGTTTCCAGTGTTAACGGAAGCGCAGAAATTGCCATCGGTAATGTAATGGGAAGCAACATTGCAAATATCCTGCTGATACTGGGCGTATCTGCGGCCATATATCCTTTACCGATTACAAGAAACACATACTTTATTGAGATTCCATTTTCTTTAACAGCCACTTTGCTGGTAGGCTTCCTGGCCAATGCTACCATTTCCTCCGCAACCGGCCCGCTCATCATCGGGAGGATCGATGGTCTGATTCTGTTGTTTTTCTTTTTGCTTTTTCTGGGTTACGTATATATTTCCACTAAGGAAAAAAAGGAAAAAAGGTTTGAAAAGGAATATAAGACCATTGCTATAAGCATGTCGGTTGGTTATGTTATATTGGGTATACTCGGTTTATATTTTGGAGGAAATTGGGTGGTGAATGGGGCAGTCCATTACGCGCAGTTTTTTAACGTCAGTGAATCACTCGTTGGCTTAACCATTATTTCGGTAGGCACCTCTTTGCCAGAGTTGGTTACTTCCGCCCTGGCTTCTTTCAAAAAAAACACCGATATAGCTGTTGGCAATGTAGTTGGTTCCAATATATTCAACATGTTGTGGATTCTTGGTTTAAGTGCTATTGTCAAGCCGCTTCCATTTAATACGATCAGTAATATTGACATTATGATGATCGTGGCGGCCAGTACCATGCTGCTTGTCGCCGTAGTCATTGGTAAAACGCCAAGGATCAGCAAGTGGGAGGGTTATGTTTTTATTATTATTTACATCATCTATATCTATTATCTCATTCAAAGAGGATAGTAAAAGATCCGGGCATTGTCATGGACCATCAATTTGGTGTTTACATATTTAAAGACCAGTTGTAAGTATAATAATCAAGTCGATAGCCTTCAGGTATCTTGGTCGTTCTGTAGGTATTGATAAATTGTATCACCGACTGGCCATTCATGGTGAAATCTTTTTCATACCATTTAAAAATCATAGAAACGTTCACTTTCTGATTTTGATCTGCCACCTGGATAAAGTATTTGTCGTTAAGGGCGAGTTTGGTGCGATCATTTAATTGCTTATCCAGTTGCAGGGGAAGATAAGCAAAACTTGCCAGTTTAGGACAGCCTTTGGCAGCGCATGCGAGGGCAAAGTGAAACTTCGGATCTTTATAGTTACGCAATAATTTGATTATTTCCAGGGCATTCAGGGTTATCATTTCCCCGGCCACCTTGTGCTTTACTTTATCAAAAAAACCACTCTGGTCCAAAGCTGATTTCAGCGGATAATACTTTGCTACCTGATAAATGACGATCATATTGTAGGCATTTATGTAAAAAGCAATTTTTTCATTGTCGGTCGCACGGCCTAAATCCATGGTACCGATATCTTGATAAATAGCTTCTGCCTCTTGCATGGATTTATTGATTTTATCGTAGCTAACACGCCCATTTTTGGTGTATTTTTTCAAGAATGCGTCAACCTGTTGGTAAAACCGATTAAGATCCTGTGCTTTTGCAGAAAACAAAGTAAGGCTTAACAGAAGTGTAAAAATCTTTTTCATGATTTCGTAAATTTAGTTTGTTTGTATTGTGAGTTACAAGCTGCGCTTGTAGGCATTATTTTTTTACTTCACTATTTTTATAATCAGGTTAAATTTACATTTGGGTTAGGATGGTAACGGCCAATTTGATATTTTGATTAAAAATAATAAGGGAGTCGATTTAAAGGCTACCATAGTTTACGGGAACGGCAGCCAGCCTGTTTAGACAAATAAAACCTAATGTCATCCCTTTGACAATTAGGTGACTTCATGAAACCAATTATCGCCTGGCCCTGTTTTGAACAAATAATATGAAGAACATAGTTATTATAGGAAATGGCATCTCCGGTATTACTGCTGCCAGGCATATTCGAAAAATGAGTAAGCACAAAATAACGGTTATATCCGCCGAGACCGATCATTTTTTTTCCAGAACGGCCTTGATGTATGTTTACATGGGTCATATGCGGTTTGACAATATCAAGCCGTATGAGAATTGGTTTTGGAAGAAAAATAAAATTGATCTGGTGCGTTCCTATGTTTCGAGCATCCAAACCGGTGACAAAATGCTCGTTCTGGATGATGGGTCTACCTTGAATTATGATGTGCTTATTCTGGCGGTTGGCTCCAAACCTAACAAATTCGGTTGGCCGGGCCAGGATCTCAAAGGGGTACAGGGCTTATATAGTTTTCAGGATTTGGAATCAATGCAGCAATACACCGAAAATATAGAAAGGGGAGTGGTAGTTGGTGGTGGACTCATAGGTGTTGAAATGGCCGAAATGTTGCTGTCAAGGAATATTCCGGTAACTTTTTTGGTCAGGGAAGAAAGCTTCTGGAACGTTGTCTTACCACGGGAAGAGTCTGAAATGATTAATCGCCACATCAGGGAACATCATGTCGACCTGCGGCTTTCTACAGAATTGAAGGAAATATTGCCTGATGAAAATGGCCGGGCACAGGCAGTGGTTACCAATCATGGCGAAAAAATATCATGCCAGTTTGTTGGACTAACAGCCGGGGTAAGCCCCAATATCGGTTTTTTGAAAGACAGTGGGATTGAAACTCAAAGGGGAATCATGGTGGATCCTTTTCTTTTGACCAATGTGCCGGATGTTTATGCTATCGGTGACTGTGCACAATTCAGGGAACCGTTACCTAACCGAAGGCCCGTGGAACAGGTATGGTATACCGGAAGAATGATGGGTGAGGTAGTAGCCCGTACCGTTTGTGGCAAGAAAACAGCCTATAAACCAGGGGTGTGGTTTAACTCCGCAAAATTCTTCGATATAGAATATCAGACATATGGGCATGTATGGTCACAATTAAAAGAAAATGAGGAGCAGTTTTATTGGGAACACCGGGATGGCAAAAAATGTCTGAAATTTGTCTTTGATAAAGCTTCCAGAAAACTGCTCGGTGTTAATGCTTTTGGCATAAGAATAAGACATGAGGTGCTGGATCAATGGTTGAACGAAGGACGAACCATTGAGTTCGTACTTGAAAACCTTAAAAAGGCCAACTTTGATCCGGAGTTTTTCAAGCGGCACGAAAGCGAGGTCATTGATTTGTATAACCGGCAAAATGCCGGCGCTAATTTAAATCTTGTAAAATAACTAAGGAACAAATGAAATTTATAAAGACCATTGGATTAGCCCTTTTTTTAGTGGGTTTTGGCATTTTTAATGCCTCATTTTTTCTGAATCAATTTCAGCTAAATGAAAAAATTATTCATACGTACATCACCGATAGCCCGAAGCAAAACCTGTTCAAAGAGCAGGCCTCAGCGCTTATGGACCAGCAGATTTCCCCTGGCTTCACCTTTGTTGGCGAGGTGGCAGCTATTTTTGAGGCTATAAATGAGGAAGCCCTTCAAAGTTATTCCATAAAAGAAGATGAAATTGACAAAATCATAGCCAATGCCCGTAAAGGAGATGCATTTAGTTTTCAGATTCAGGTGCTGTCGGAGGTTTATCCCGGAAATGACCCTGTGAGTGCGTTTAAACGCAAAGCTTTCAGTGATTATGGGAACTGGCTTGATGGCAGAAGCTTTGATGATAGGGAAACTTTTAGAAGCAACCTGCAAAATGTCGCCGGCAATATCAAGGAATATGGGATTATCAGCCAAAAGGGATTTGATACATACACCATCAAAAATCTGAAATATAGTCTTACAAAGGCAGCGAGCATTGGCCCGGTTAATGATAACCCGGTAAAATATTTGTGGTTAACCTATGTTTTGTGCATTGCCGGCGCTATGTTATACATTTTACCAAAGATTAAGGATGGCCCTCCCGGTATCAAAAACAATGGTATATTTCACAGTGCCATGAAAAATGTGGGCTGGTTGGGTATCCTTACAGGTACATATCTGATTTTGTTCTACATTTTTCTTTATTTCTATCCTGAATACATGACCACCTGGATTATTATGGTCGACCCGATCAGTGAATTTTTAAAAGGTAGTGAGGCAGGCCGGTTTTTTTTGTATGGATTTATCTATACCCTCTGTATTTTGGTAATGGGTGTTCGCATGTTGATAAAATACAGGCACAGCAGGTACCAAATGGTAAGAACAGTTTCAGTGATGTTCTTTCAGACTGCCTTTGCCTTTTTGATCCCCGAAATACTGTTACGTTTGAATCAACCGTATTTTGATTTTAAGAATATCTGGCCCCTGGATTATGATTTTTTCTTTGACAATGAGTTGAGTACACTGGTTAGCAGCGGAGGTTTGGGAATATTTATGCTGGTTTGGGGTATTGCGCTGATTTTGATTGCGGTACCTGTATTTGTCTATTTTTTTGGTAAAAGATGGTATTGCTCATGGGTATGCGGCTGCGGGGGATTGGCTGAGACACTAGGAGACCCATACCGGCAATTGTCAGACAAGTCCCTGAAAGCATGGCGTGTTGAAAGGATACTTATTCATGCTGTTTTGGTTTTTGCGGTTTTGATGACAGTTGGCGTACTATACACTTATTTTACAGGAACCGGTTCATTGATGGGGATAAGCACTTACAAAATCAGAGAGGTTTACGGCGCCTGGATAGGTGCAGGCTTTGCAGGTGTTGTGGGTACAGGTTTCTATCCGTTAATGGGTAACCGTGTCTGGTGCCGTTTCGGTTGTCCTTTGGCTGCCTATCTGGGCTTAGTACAAAGGTTTAAATCAAGGTTCAGAATTACCACAAATGGTGGACAGTGTATTTCCTGTGGTAATTGTTCGACTTATTGTGAAATGGGTATCGATGTGAGATGGTATGCACAAAGAGGTCAAAACATTGTGAGATCCTCCTGCGTAGGGTGTGGGGTTTGCTCTTCTGTTTGCCCAAGAGGTGTGCTAAATCTTGAAAACAGGGATGAAAACGGAAGGTTCGGCAAACCGATTTTGATTGGAAATGACAGTTTTAAGGTAGAAGCCTGATCATTTGGAGGCAAATCTGCCTGATTTGTAATATTCAATCCCGGTAATTGTACAGGCGTATGAAAGTTTTATAAAAAAAGTACAGGATTAAGTTTATGATCAAAAATCGATAGTCTCAAAGGCTTTTCAATCATATATTACCTCATAAAACAGCTAGGTATGCATTTTAATAGTAGGAGATAAAGCAGCACTGGCTATGGGGTTAAAATGAATAATATCCGGAGGTCATTTTTTGGGAGTACTATCAACCGCATCATGTTGGCGGTGTTTAGTTTTATTATACTGTTGGCAGGATATTTTATTTACGATATTTACCGGAAAAACCTGAAATATGCTGAAGAAAAGGTGCTGGCCCAATTGTTGGCTGTTGCTAATTCAATTAGCGTGGCCATCGACCCGGAGAGTTTAATTAACCTCACACATAAATATCCTCGTAAGGATGATATCCTGACAAACAGCCAGGATTCCGTTTACAACCGACTCCATAGATTACTTGCTGTCCATTGCCGAATAAATGCCCTGGAAAGTCCCATTTACGTACTGACTTTTAACATGCCCTCGCAAAAGTTTGAATTTTTAGTGACGAGTGCTGAAAATCCATATTTCCGGCACACCTTTAGTCAGGTTCCCGAGGTGCTGAAGGAAAAATATGATACTGGCGGATGCATTACTGACTACCAAACCGAGAACGGTCGGTGGTTGTCTGCTTTTGCACCGGTTAAAGGGGTTGAAGGTGAAACGATAGGCGTAGTCCAGGCAGATCATGAGTTTAATTCCTTTCTTAGTAAAGCGAGGGATAAGCTATGGAAAAACATAATTATCGCCGTAGCCATCATTTTAGTTTTGAGTTTCATGCTATTTAGATTTATGAAAAAGTCTTTGGGGAGGGAGGAGGAGATACGCAAAATCTTAGTAGAAAAGAACAGGGAGATCATTGGTCAAAACGAAGAGATCCGTGCACAGCATGAAGAAATTATCGCCCAGAATGAAAAAATTTCCGAGAATAACCTTGCCCTGGAAAAAAGTAAAAAGATCATTGAAGAAAAAAACACCCTGCTGGAAACTACCAATCAACTGCTGGACCAAAGAGTGCAAGAACGAACCAAGGCGCTTGAGGAGTCTATGGAGAATCTGGACAATTTCCTTTATCGCTCCTACCATGATATCCTGGGGCCCATTGCCACTTTAAAGGGTTTATGTGGACTATCCAAAATGGAAAACCTGGATGACATATCACTTTCATATTTTGAAAAGATGGATAACTCAGTTGATAATCTCAAACAATCTATTAGAAAAGTAAATGCCGTTTATGAATTGAAGAACAGACATTTCATCTCAGAGGATATCAAATTGGCGTCGCTGATAAAAAAAATAACAGCAAAGCAGCAATATCTGTTACAAATAAAAACTGTTTCATTGCATAATCATGTGCCCTCCGGATGCCATGTCCATACCGATTTGTTTTTTTTGGATTTGATGCTGAGCGATATTATTCGCAATATTCTGACCTTTTCAGGCAATCATGAAATAGAACCCATATCGTTTCATATAAAAGAGGCTGGTATTAGCGAAGTTACACTCCGGATCAGCGATCCTGGTTCCCGGGAAATTTTTCTGAACAGTTACTTCAGAATTCACGAAAAAGATGCTATTTCTGTTAATCATGATCTTTACATTTTCCATAATGCCCTTAAGAAGCTCAAATGTCGAATCATAAATTACGATGATCCCAGAATCGGGCAAACCATGGAAATAATTATTCCGAATTTAGGTTAACCCCCGGGTAACTGTCATGTAATAGACATTATGTCTTCTTTGGTGGGCAATCATTCTTTAAGTTTTATTATTTAAATAACTTTGCATTATCGTGAAGCAAACAGTTAAGGTTATTATCCCTGCATTTAATGAGCAAAATTCGGTAGGTAAGGTGGTAAGGGATATTCCTAAAGATCTGGTCAACGAAGTGATTGTAGTCAATAATGCCTCCACCGATGACACCAAAATCAATGCCTGCCGTGAAGGCGCTACGGTTTTGGATGAGCCAAGACAAGGATATGGTTTTGCCTGCTTAAAAGGCATTGAATATGTTCAGTCAAACACGAACCAAATTCCTGATATTATTGTATTTATTGATGCTGATTATTCGGATTACCCGGAGGAGTTGCCGGAACTGGTCAGGCCCATTGTTGAGCAAAATGTCGACCTGGTGATTGGCTCAAGGGCATTAGGAAACCGTGAAAAAGGTGCTATGACTTTTCCGCAAATATTCGGAAATTGGTTAGCGACAAACTTGTTACGATTGTTTTACGGTGTAAAATTTACGGATCTTGGCCCTTTCAGGGCGATAAAATATGATAGATTAGTGGCCCTGGATATGCGGGATACCACCTATGGCTGGACCGTTGAAATGCAGTTGAAAGCCGCTAAAAAAAAGTTCAAATGCATTGAAGTACCCGTAAAGTATAGAAAACGGATAGGGTTTTCTAAAATCTCGGGAACGGTAAAGGGAACTTTTTTGGCAGGTTACAAAATTTTATGGACGATTTTCAAATACATATGACCTTACACGGCTTATGGAATTGGCAGTAGTTATTATCTATTCACTGGCTTTGTTAATGATCTTTTTGTTTAGCCTGGGGCAGCTTAACTTAAGCTGGCATTATCTCCGTGCCAGAAGAAAAGAAAATGCCGCCCAACATCATCCGGAACAGGTGAAAGCGTGGCCCATCGTCACTGTGCAGTTGCCTGTTTACAATGAACTCTATGTGATTAACCGCCTGATCGATGCCGTAGCCGCCATTGACTATCCAAGGCAGAAGTTAGAAATTCAGGTGCTGGATGATTCCACAGACGAGACTGTCAATGCTATTGCGGGCAAAGTTGCTTTGATCAGAAAGCAGGGCATTGACATTCACCATGTGCGCAGGCCTGACAGGGAAGGTTTTAAGGCGGGCGCCTTGAAATATGGCTTAGAGATAGCCAGGGGTAGTTTGATCGCTGTTTTTGATGCGGATTTTGTTCCGGAACCTGATTTTTTAAAGGCTACAGTGCCCTATTTTACTGATAAAGAAGTAGGTGTGGTGCAAACCAGATGGGGTCATTTAAACAAAAACTATTCTTTACTGACCCGACTTCAGGCATTTGGTCTGGATGCACATTTTTCAGTTGAACAAACCGGGAGGAGTGCTGCCGGAAGTTTTATTAACTTCAATGGAACAGCCGGGGTATGGCGTAAGGCTTGCATAGAAGATGCCGGAGGGTGGTCGTCAGAAACACTCACCGAAGATTTGGACCTGAGCTATCGCGCCCAGTTGAGAGGATGGAAATTCAAGTACCTGGAAGAGGTAGAGGCACCCGCCGAATTACCTATTCTCATGTCAGCGGTCAAGTCCCAGCAATATCGCTGGAATAAGGGGGCAGCCGAAACCGCCCGTAAAAATTTAGGAAAGGTGCTGCGTTCACCTATTCGCCTCGTAAATAAAATTCATGCTACCTTTCATCTTTTTAACAGTTCGATCTTTGTATGCCTGCTGCTGGCAGCCGTTTTTAGCATTCCCATGTTATATATCAAATTCCTAAATCCCGGCTTCAACTTCATATTCAATTTGGGCAGTATA
Source organism: Cytophagales bacterium (assembly GCA_022360015.1). Lineage (GTDB taxonomy): Bacteria > Bacteroidota > Bacteroidia > Cytophagales > Cyclobacteriaceae > Agaribacillus. The sequence continues at coordinate 63,671 of JAKSDQ010000071.1, read as the reverse complement.
TTTTTGTTGGGTTTTTTCTCTATTGGATACTTTTACTGGGTGGCCGCCAAAAGGATGGAACCACACCGCACATGGAAATACTTCTTTAAAACCTTTCCGTTTTTTCTGACCGTGTCTATGGGACTATCGTTACACAACGCTTTTGCTGTTCTGGAAGGATTGTTCGGGCGTAAAACCCCTTTTATCAGAACACCAAAGTTCAATGTCACTGATCACAAAAAAAGATGGAAAGGCAATATCTACATCAAAAACCACATTAACCTGATGACAGTCATGGAAGGTGTTTTAAGTATTTATTTTATCTTTGGAATAGCATTTGGTATCCACCTGCAGGATTTTGGTTTGATTTTATTTCACCTGATGCTCGCTGCAGGTTTTGGCAGCGTCTTTTATTATTCGGTGAGGCCAGCCTTTTATGAACAATCCGCTTAAAAATATAAACGCATTCCTTCCTTATTGCTTATTGATTGTTTTTCTCACAGGATATCTTTACATAGGGTATTTCCTTGAGCGTTCCTCAGCTATCCCACTGATGCTTACGTATTCTATTTTGTTTGCCATTTACGGGCTATTGCTTTTTAAACTGAAAAAAACGGCGCTCATTAGCTTCTCTGTTTTTTTTTCCCTGTTGATTCGCCTTTCCCTGCTTTTCGCCTTACCTAACCTTTCGGATGATTTTTACAGGTTTATCTGGGACGGCAGGCTGCTTAATCATGGTATTAATCCATTTATTCATTTGCCATCTTATTATATAGAAAACCCCACCCTATCTCCGGAGGGAATCAACCGCGACTTATATTTGAAGTTAAACTCACCGGAGTATTTCACAATTTACCCGCCCGTCAATCAGTTTATATTCTGGCTTTCCGCTTTACTCAGCCCCAATTCAATAGTGGGCTCTGTGATTGTCATAAGGGTGTTTATACTGTTGACTGAAGCCGGGAATTTTTACATCATAGATAAACTGCTGAATATTTATAACCTGCCCCGCAAAAACCTGCTGATCTATGCATTGAATCCATTGGTCATACTGGAGCTTAGCGGAAACCTGCATTTTGAAGGGGTTGTAGTATTTTTTGTCTTGGCCGGTGTTTATCTTTTGAAGAGGCATCGATTACTTTATGCGGCCGCTTCCTTTGCCCTTGCGATTAGTACCAAACTGATTCCGGTTATCTTTTTGCCTTTGATCTTCAGTAAGCTTTCTTTCAGGAAAACCCTGTACTTCTATTTAATGTGCGGCCTGGTTACGTTGCTCACTTTTTTGCCTTTACTCAGTACGGAATTTGTGCAAGGTGTCAGTAGCAGCTTTTCTTTGTATTTTAAAAAATTTGAATTCAATGCCAGCCTTTATTATTTACTACGCGCCTATGGTTATCACCTGCAAGGATACAATATTATTGGCACCGCAGGAAGTTTTCTGGCCCTGATTACCTTGATGGCTATCGTACACTATGCCTTTTATGAATCTTATACCAGGCAAAAGACTTTGCCCCACTGCTTTTTATGGGCCCTTTTGATTTACCTTTCCTTCACTACTACACTTCACCCCTGGTACATTATACCGCTAATCGCCTATTGTTTATTTACCAGTTACCGTTTTCCGGTGCTTTGGGCGTTTTTGATTTTTTTCACGTACCTTCAATATAAACCCGGGGGATTCCTGGAAAATCTTAACCTGGTGCTGATAGAGTATGCCTTGTTGTTTGCATTTTTGTTGTGGGAGTGGGGGCGAAACTATTTTCAAAAGATGGGTTTATCACGTGATATACAGTGCTGATATCACCACAAAGTATTGCCCATATGTTCTATTCTGAAAGTTTAAATGGCATACACGGCAGGAAGTGTAAGAATGGGCACAAACCTTACCAGTGAAATTAATGCGGGGTTCAATTCACCCGGAGACAGGACAGAACCGAACCGCTTCAACAGCTTCTTTCAATTTTTACTATTCCAGCTATTTTTTTGGCCTGTTGCAGCTAATTTTTAACGGAAGGAACTACCCGCAGGGAAATGTTATGTGAACAACATATTTAATGGTTTTTGTGTTAATCCGGTAGCTAATTATACATGATTTGACGTTTCATTACTCCTTTGATTTTCCGCCTAAAATGAAATTGAATCCCATCGCAATTCAAAATAAATTCGACCCGGAATTTTGTAACAACTAAATATCAGTATGGATGGAACGAACTAGTTTTTTTTTAATTTTATTTTGTGTTTTTTGGCTAAACAGTAAAGCCGCTTTAAGAAAAGACCTGACCTGGCATGAAGGCACGGTCATTTTTACTAATCAAACCGCTGCATTCGGAGAATTGCATCTGGACATGGAGTTAGGTTTACTGCTTGTGAGGCAATCGGGTAGCATCAAGACTTTTCCCGCCTTTAAAGTAAAACACATTCAACTTTTCGACGAAAAATACGGCAAACCCCGGTTCTTTATTTCGTTGCCCTACAGAACACCCAGGTCTAATCAGAGTGCCAACCTGTTTGAGGTAGTACTGAGGGGTGATCTTATTGTTTTAAGAAAAGAACAAACCAGTCTGGCAACAAAGGTAGAGGCTTTCATGGGAAACCGCAATAACTTTATGGACCCTTATGATGAAGGTTATTACGTTTATTATCTCTACGATGGAGAGAAAATAACCAAACTTCGGCTGCTGAATAAAAAAAGAATGGCTTCATTGATGAAAAAATATGGTCAGGAGGTGAAAGGCTACATAAAAGAGAAGCACATCATACTCAAAGATACCTACAGCCGGATTAAGGTGATTGCCTACTACAATGCCCTTTCCCAATGCAAGAGGGACGGCGATCGTTAACCTGGCATTGAACCTCCGAATACTTCAACTAATCCGGTCATAATGTCGCTTTTGTCATGAATAAATGCAATTTTCATGACAACTTTTCACATTTTTTTTATCGAATCAAGGGTGGTTCATTATTTGATATGTGGGTTCATGATGATTTAAAACACTATAATTCACATGAACTTTAATAACTACACGATAAAATCGCAGGAAGCCATCCAAAAGGCTGCTGAACTTGCCGGATCCCTGGGACAGCAGGTGATAGAAACCGGTCATTTGTTGAAGGCTTTGCTTTTGTCAGATGAAAATGTTATTTCATTTTTGATCAAAAAGCTGAATGTCAACCAAAACCAGTTAAACACAAAGCTGGACGAAGTAATCGGTACTTATCCGAAGGTCAGTGGACAACAACCCTATTTATCAAATGATGCGCATGCCGTGCTCACCAAGGCGAGTCAGTATTTAAAAGATTTTAAAGATGAATACGTAGCCATTGAACACATCCTGTTAGGATTGTTGGCCGGCCAAGATAAGGTGGCCACCTTGCTGAAGGATCTGGGATTTAGTGAAAAAGAATTAAAACTCGCTGTCGAAGAATTAAGAGGAGGAAATACGGTGAAAGATCAAAACGCAGAATCAAAATATAAGTCGCTGGAAAGGTATTCCAAGAACTTAAATGCGTTGGCTAAAGCCGGGAAGATAGACCCTGTTATTGGGCGTGATGAAGAGATCAGAAGGGTTTTGCAGATTTTATCGCGCAGAACCAAAAACAACCCCATGCTGGTTGGAGAGCCGGGAGTAGGTAAAACGGCTATTGTGGAAGGTATGGCCCAGAGGATTGTGGACGGTGATGTACCCGAAAACCTGAAAACCAAGTCCATTATATCGCTTGATATGGGATTACTCGTAGCCGGAGCCAAGTATAAAGGGGAATTTGAAGAGCGGCTGAAGGCGGTTATCAAAGAGGTAACTGATTCGGACGGGGAGATTATCATGTTTATAGATGAAATCCATACCTTGATTGGTGCCGGGGCCGGAGGTGAAGGGGCTATGGATGCTGCCAACCTGTTAAAGCCGGCGCTGGCGCGGGGGGAATTGCATGCCATTGGTGCCACAACCTTGAAGGAATATCAGAAATACATTGAAAAAGACAAGGCATTGGAGCGCCGCTTCCAGACGGTAAATGTAGGAGAACCCAATGTACAGGACGCCATCTCTATTCTGAGGGGGATCAAGGAAAAATATGAGCTGCACCATGGGGTACAAATTAAAGATGGGGCGATTATTGCCGCGGTAGAATTATCCAACCGATATATCTCAGACCGGTATTTGCCGGACAAGGCCATTGACCTGATGGATGAAGCCGCCTCAAAATTGAGGCTTGAAATCGACTCGTTGCCTCAGGAGTTGGATGAACTGCAACGCAAAATCATGCAACTGGAGATTGAAAGAGAGGCTATCAGAAGAGAAAAGGATAAAGAAAAAGAAAACAAGTTAAGCAAAGCAATCGCTGAACTGGTGGAACAGCGAAATGATCTGAAAGCCAAATGGGAAAACGAAAAGGAAGTGATACAGGGCATCCGGCAGGAGAAGGAAAACATAGATAAACTGAAGATAGAGGCTGAACAGGCTGAAAGAAACGGGGATTTTGGCAGGGTGGCTGAGATCAGGTATGGCAAGCTGCTTGAAAGCGAAAACAAGCTGGAGCAACTGAAAGGCAAAATGGCAGAAATGCAGGGAGAGAGTTCATTGATCAAAGAAGTGGTCGAATCAGAGGATATAGCCGAAGTAGTGGCCAAATGGACCGGTATACCGGTCTCCAAGATGCTTCAAAGTGACCGCGAAAAGTTGCTGAATCTGGAAAAAGAGTTGGGCAATCGGGTAGCGGGTCAGGGAGAGGCGATCCTTGCTTTATCCGACGCTGTGCGACGAAGCCGTGCCGGGCTGCAGGATCCGAAAAGGCCCATCGGTTCTTTTATTTTTCTCGGTACTACAGGTGTTGGTAAAACTGAACTCGCTAAATCGCTGGCTGAGTTTCTATTTAACGATGAAAATGCCATGGTACGGATCGATATGTCCGAGTATCAGGAAAGACATGCGGTCAGCAGGTTGATCGGTGCCCCTCCCGGTTATGTAGGTTATGACGAGGGAGGCCAGTTGACTGAAGCGGTACGCAGGAAACCTTACTCCGTGATTCTGCTGGACGAGATAGAAAAGGCCCATCCCGATGTTTTCAATATTCTGCTTCAGGTTTTGGACGATGGCCGGCTTACGGATAATAAAGGCCGGGTGGCGAACTTTAAAAACACCATCATCATTATGACTACCAATATAGGTTCACACATTATCCAGGAGAATTTTGAAAAGCTCGATGATAGTAATGAAGATATGGTGCTGGAGGAAACCAAAAATCTGGTTTTTGAACTGCTGAAGAAATCAGTGCGCCCCGAGTTTCTTAACAGGATCGATGAAACGATTATGTTCAGACCTCTGTCCAGGGCCGATGTACGTAAAATCGTGGATATTCAGTTTAAGCTGGTGCAGAGCAGGTTAAAAGAAGGGGGCGTAACGATAGATGCCAGTGAAGATGTATTGAACTACCTGGCCGAAATCGGTTTTGATCCGCAATTTGGTGCGAGGCCATTGAAACGCGTATTGCAAAAGATAATTTTAAACGAGTTGTCCAAGGAGATTTTGGCAGGCAATGTCCATCAGGATTCAGTAGTTGGCATAACACTGGATGAGAACAAAAAAATCGTATTTGATAATCTGGATCGTGTTGCATTGAATGATTAAAGCTATAAGGTTTTAAGGTTGAATTAGTTTTGAGTTTATTGTTTACCGGAGCTGGCGCTCCGGTTTTTTTTGCGGTCATAGCATAGGGCTGTCCAATAAGCTTGATCTGGTCGGGAAACAGCGAATTTTATTTGGCTCAGCATGGCTTAACTCCCCCCTTGAGGGCATAGCCATCAGTTTATTGAATTTTATATTTTATAAGCAAAACCCTCTGTGTCTCTTTGTGCCTCCGTGGTGAAAAATGGTTAACCAAGGAGGCACCAAGACACGGAGAGACACCAAGAATTTTGTCGAAAACGTTATGCAACCGCCACGTCCGCTTGTGGTGTTCATTGTTTTTGTGTTTAAATAATTGGATGTCAAATAGTTAAATGGATTTAGGCTGACGGCTATACCCTCGAGGGGGTACAGGGGGTGTGCCGGTCGTTGAAGCCAATAAAATTTGGTTGCGCGTCGAAACGTCATACTTATTGGACAACCCCATTTTCCAGATCTATTAAGATTAATTATAAATAGCATTTATATGGTATGCATGCATACTATATTTTAATTAAATCCCTTAAATTTGGCGTAAAAAAAAAGCCCTGCTCAAGAGCGTGGGCTTTAACAATGGTGGTGCTGAGTGGACTCGAACCACCGACTCACGGATTTTCAGTCCGATGCTCTACCAACTGAGCTACAGCACCGCCGAAGTGGGTGCAAAGCTAAATAATTTTGAAATTGCTACAAATATTTTAATAAATAATTTTTAATATTGATTGAAAGCTTTTTAAACGACATAAAATGCAGTATATATCCCAAATTGCCTTTGTTCTGGTCTTGATTCTGGCTGGTTATTTTCTCAGTAAAAGAATAAGGCAAATTCGCAAAAACATCTTAATGGGAAGGCCCATCAATCGATCGGATAAATCCCCCGAACGATGGAAAGCCATGTTGCTGATTGCCTTTGGCCAGAGGAAGATGTTTAAAAATGTAATACCCGCTTTGCTTCATTTATTGATTTATGTCGGTTTTCTGATTATCAACCTCGAGGTTCTGGAGTTTATACTGGATGGCCTTTTTGGGACTCATCGGTTGTTTGCCCCTTTTTTAGGGGATTTCTATACGGTTTGTATTAACTTTTTTGAATTCCTGGCTGTGGGTGTTTTGTTTTCGTGTGTTGTTTTTCTGATACGCAGAAATATCCTTAACGTAAACCGGTTTTCGGGTCTTGAAATGACCTCCTGGCCCAAACTGGATGCCAATCTGATCCTGATCATTGAAATTGTATTAATGCTGGCCATTCTCACCATGAATGCCACTGATCAGATTTTGCAGGCCAGAGGCCATATGCACTATACAGCTACCGGCAGTTTTTTCTTCAGCAGTATTTTAATACCGCTGTTTGAGGGGTTAAGTGATCAGGGTTTGATAATGACCGAGCGGTTTGCCTGGTGGTTTCATATTACAGGTATCTTTGCTTTTGCCATTTATGTGACTTACTCCAAGCATTTGCACATATTTTTGGCTTTTCCCAATACCTGGTATGGCAATTTGGAAGCACCTGGTAAAATTGAAAACATGCCTGTGGTTACCAATGAGGTAAAAACCATGTTGGGCATGCCTGCCGAAGATGGTCACGCGACGCCGGCCAATCCCGATGAAATCGGTCGTTTTGGGGCTAAGGATGTAAATGATCTAAACTGGGTAAACCTGATGAATGCTTATGCCTGCACTGAATGTGGAAGGTGTACCAGCAATTGTCCGGCTAGTATGACGGGTAAAAAATTGTCTCCCAGAAAAATCATGATGGACACCAGGGACAGGTTGGAAGAGGTTGGTCAAAGTCTTTCCAAAGGTGGTAAGGGATTGGAAGACGGGAAATCGTTACTGGGTGACTACATCTCTAAAGAAGAGATCAATGCCTGCACCTCCTGCAATGCCTGCGTAGAAGCCTGCCCGGTTAACATCGATCCGCTGTCAATCATTCTGCAGCTTCGAAGATACGTTGCGATGGAAGAGTCTGGTTCCCCTGCCTCATGGAATGCCATGTTTTCCAATATAGAGACCAGCTTTTCACCCTGGAAGTTTGCCCCTACCGACAGGTTTAACTGGTCAGAGGAATTAAAACAAAACCCTAAATCCGAATAGCTATTATTTAAAACGATTTAAAGTATACAAAAGCATATATATATGAGCGAGTCCAGTTATCAGATACCTACAATGGCTGACATGTTGGCCAGGGGGGAGGTTCCGGAAATCCTGTTTTGGGTAGGGTGTGCCGGTTCATATGACGACAGGTATAAGAGTGTAACCAAGGCTTTTATTAAAATATTAAAAAAGACCGGCACCAGCTTTGCAGTTCTGGGGCCTGAAGAAACCTGCACAGGTGACCCGGCGCGGCGTGCCGGCAATGAATTCCTTTTTCAAATGCAGGCAATGGCCAACATCCGGGTTTTAAATGGTTACGAAATAAAAAAAATTGTTACCGCCTGTCCACACTGTTTTAATACGCTGAAAAATGAGTACCCTGAATTGGGAGGAAACTATGAGGTGATCCATCATTCCACCTTTTTACAACAACTCATTCATGAAGGTAAAGTAACCCTTAAAGGCGGTGGTTCCTTTAAAGGGAAAAAAATCACGTATCATGACTCCTGTTATTTGGGCAGGGCCAACAATATCTATGAGGCCCCACGTCAGGTATTGCAGGCACTGGATGCCGAATTGGTGGAAATGAAGCGCTGCCGTACAAAAGGGCTTTGCTGTGGCGCCGGTGGGGCACAGATGTTTAAGGATGCTGAAAACGGCAAAAAGGAAATCAATATCGAACGCACCGAAGAAGCACTGGCCACTGGGGCCGACATCATTGCTGCCGCCTGCCCATTTTGTATGACGATGATGTCTGACGGCGTGAAAAATAAAGAAAAAGAAGATAAGGTGAAAGTGCTGGACCTCGCTGAGCTAATTGCTAAGTCCGAAGGGTTGTAAAAATCCAAAAACTCCACCACCACCTTACCTCCCTGTGTACACGTCTCACCAACTGAAGCCTCTGTATCTCTTTGTGTCTTTGTGCCTCTGTGGTGAACAAGGGTTAACCACAGAGGCACAAAGACACGGAGAGACACCAAGAATTTTGTCGAAAACGTTGTGCAACAGCCACGGGACGCCGGTGCCATTGGGCGTCATTTTGTTGATTAAGGCATTTTCTATTAACCCTTCCTTTTTTTTTGCGTTAAAACGGATAAAGCCGGCAGATAATTTCAAAACTATTTACCGTAAAATATGAGGTAAAAGTATAAATTTGTAATTGACTGACCAAAACGCTGCCCAAGTGTGGCAGATTTGGCTTTTTGTCTAACTGAAACCCGTTATCAGACGGATTTGATTGAGAAGATATGTTTGTACTATTTGAAGAAATGCCCAGGGATTCCCGGGTCTGGATTTATCAGGCAGATAGAACTTTAAGCCCTGCGGAGATAAAACTGGTTGAAGACCACACGCAACAATTTCTGGAGCAGTGGTCGGCGCATGGTGAGGGGCTCAAGTGTTCAAGAACTTTGTTACATCATCGGTTTTTAGTGATTTCCGTGGATGAAAACCATCATGCAGCTTCAGGTTGCTCCATTGACAGCTCGGTACATTTCATAACCGAACTAGGGAGGCAACTAGGAATAGATTGGTTTAACCGCACCAAAATTGCTTTTATAGTCAACAGTGAGGTATTTATTGAAAACAAAATAGACCTGAAGCAAAAAATTGCCGAAGGCAAAATTAACAGTGATACGCTTACTTTTAACAACCTTGTCACAAACATCGAAGAATTTGAACAAAACTGGTTGATACCGGCAGGTGACTCCTGGCTGAGCCGTTTTTTCATTTGATTAAAATAGTGTTTTTTACTACAATTTCGGCCTGGAATGGCTCGTTGTGTAATAAAAAAAATCCAGTTGATCAGGCAATTTTAATTAGTTTTATGAAATTGCTACATTTATGTTATCCATATTAGATTTGATTATATGATGAATAGAGTATTTTTCTTATGTGTAATCTTATCGTTGATTGTAAGTCTTCCGTTAATAGGACAAAGTAAAAAATCCTTAAAGAAGGGTAACAAAAAGTATAAAAGGGGGGAATATGAGCTGGCTATCGCTATTTACGAGAAAGCATTGGACAAAGGTGGAGATACAGGGGCTTCTAATTTCCAGATCGCCGAGTCTTACCGGTTGTCACACCGCATAAAAAAAGCTTTACCCTATTACAAAGCCGCTATTGACCAGAATTACGATGATGAGAGAGCCCGGGTCTTCTATGCATTTGCCTTAAAGGCTAATGAGAAATATGAAGAAGCTGAGCAGGTATTATCCAACTATCTCGACGTTGGTGAAGTTGACTCTTTAAGAGCCCTGGCCGAGAATGAGTATAACAATCTTAGAAATTTAAGTGAAATAAAAGAGAAAAACAGCTATTACCGGGTCAAAAACCTGGCGGATATCAATACCCCGGATGCGGAGTATTCGCCTATTTACAACAATGGGGAATTGTATTTTACCTCTTCCAGAGGCGGAGGTAAAATGTATAAGGCCACGGGGACCTCTTTCACCGATATCTACAAGGTGAAAACCAAAGGGGCCAGGGTTGATGTAAATACGGTTGAAATGCTCAACAACCTTATCAACACACCCAAGGTGAATGACGGTTGCGTGACGTTTTCCAGAGATGGGCGAACCATGATTTTTGCAAAAGGAAACAGTGGCAGGAAAAGAGGGACATCGGAGGTGAATTTATATAGCACCCGCTATCGCAAAGGTGAATGGGCAGAACCTAAAATGCTGAGGATCAGTACGCCCAATACCTGGGATTCCACACCGGCTTTCAGCCGCGATGGCCGCACCCTTTATTTTGCTTCTTATAACAGGGAAGACAGTTATGGCGGCGTGGATATTTACCAGGCTAAACTCGACGGGCGTGGCCGGTGGGGCAATGTGAGAAATATGGGGCCTGCGATCAATACCCCGGGAAACGAAATGTTCCCTTTCGTGGCCGATGATGGAAAATTGTATTTTGCCTCTTCGGGTCATCCGGGTTTGGGGGGGCTTGACCTTTTTGTAGCAGAAAGAAAAGGTGGTAAAATTACAGTGGTAAACCTGGGTAGCCCTATCAATTCTGCAGCAGATGATTTCGGTTTATACCTGTATTCCCAGGACAAGGGATTTTTCTCTTCCAACCGTGTAGGGGGTAAAGGGGATGATGACATCTATACTTTTGTGAATAATGATCCAAACCTGAAAGTGGTTAATTACTTCCTCGCGGGAACCACGGTTACAACTGACGGTCAAGGTAATGAAAGTATCCTCGCGAATACCAAAGTCAAGTTGATCGGGGCAAATGGTGACCTCATTGAAGAGACTACCACCAGCACTGCCGGAACTTTTCAATTCAGGGTTTACGAGGGCGAGAATTATACACTGGTGGGTGAAAAAGAAGACTATTTTACCACCAGAGGGGAATTTACCATGATTGGTAAAAGTATTCCACAGGAGGAATTGGTGAAAATGGTCACCAATAAAACTTTTGAAACCAAGTTAACCCTGGAAACCCTTGAACTGGAGAAGATCATTGTACTTGAAAATATCTTTTACGACCTGGACAAATGGGACATCAGAGAAGATGCGGCCCTCGAGCTCGATAAGCTGGTCAACGTGCTGAATGACAACCCGGAAATCAGCATTGAACTAAGCTCTCATACGGATAGCATTGGTTCTGATGACTATAACATCAGGTTATCTCAGCGCAGGGCACAGTCAGCGGTCGATTATATTGTTAATACAGGAATAGAGCGCAACAGGCTGGTAGCCAAAGGTTATGGTGAGTCCAGGCCCATCGCGCGAAACACTAATCCTGACGGCACCGACAACCCGGAAGGCCGGCAGAAAAACAGACGTACCGAATTTAAGATAATCAGTATTAATAAGGCCAAAAAACTGAATAAAGATAAAAAAGACGACGGCATCCTTGACGAAGACGATATCGATTTTGATGAGGATCTTGATGAAGGAAATTAAGGGAATTCAGAAATAATTTTTTATAATCGTCTAAAATGCAGGATCGATATATGCAGCGGGGTGTTTCTGCCTCAAAAGAAGATGTTCATAACGCTATCAGGAATATTGACAAAGGGCTTTACCCCAATGCTTTCTGCAAAATAGTACCGGACTACACCGGTGGAGATCCTGCCTACTGTAACATTATGCATGCCGATGGGGCTGGTACCAAGTCCTCCCTGGCTTACATGTACTGGAAAGAAACAGGTGACCTCGCTGTGTGGAAGGGTATTGCTCAGGATGCCATTGTGATGAACGTCGACGACTTGCTCTGTGTCGGCGCCCTGGATAACATGTTACTCTCATCCACCATTGGCCGCAACAAAAACAAAATTCCGGGTGAAGTGATAACAGCCTTGATTAACGGTACCGAAGAGGTTTTGCAAATGCTTAGAGACCACGGTATCAACATCATCGGCACCGGAGGGGAAACAGCCGATGTCGGTGATTTGGTCAGGACGGTGATTGTTGATAGTACTGTCATGGCACGGGTACAAAGGGAAGATATCATAGAAAATCATATTCAACCCGGTGATGTAATTGTCGGGCTCTCCTCTTACGGGCAGGCTTCCTATGAAACGGAATACAACGGTGGGATGGGTAGCAACGGGCTTACCTCCGCGAGACATGACGTGTTTGACAAGTATCTGGTGGCCAGGTATCCTGAAAGTTTCGATAGAGAGGTTCCCGAAGCGCTTGTTTATAGCGGAAAATATCAACTTACCGATAAAGCTGACGGCACCCCCCTGGATATGGGCAAACTGGTTTTATCCCCAACCAGAACATATGCGCCCATCATGCAGGAAGTTTTTAAGACGCATAGGAAAAATATCCATGGCATCATCCATTGTAGTGGTGGTGCCCAGACTAAGGTGCTGCATTTTCTTGACAAAAATCATGTGATCAAAGACAACCTTTTTCCCGCCCCACCATTGTTTCGCTTTATTCAGGAAGAAAGCAATACAGATTGGAATGAAATGTATAAGGTATTTAATATGGGGCACCGCATGGAAATTTACCTTAACGAAACCCATGCAGGTGATATCATAGAAATCAGTGAAACCTACGGGGTGGAAGCCAGGATCATAGGAAGGGTAGAAGCCTCAGCTTCAAAACAGGTCACCATTCAAAGCGAATTTGGCTCATTTGTTTACCGATAATTCCGTGATAAAACTTATAAACATTCCAGGGCCATTTTTGGTGTGGAAAGACTACCTGAAAATTTTTGTGTCGCCCTTATGGCAACTTTTAATTTAAGTAATTGAAATACAGGCTGGCAAGTAGGCTGATTTGCCGCATTATATTTGTTGGATCGCATAAACCCGGGAAAGTTGGTTAAGTATTTGAAATGGACAACGATTGGTATATTTCTGGTCATTATCACTTATTTATTGATGGCACTTATCCTCTCTGTTCTGCCAACCAATCCTTCCCCGGAACATTGTCCTGAAAAGCAAGAGATATTTGTTACCACCAATGGTATCCATTTGGCATTAATACTCCCGAAGGCACTTATTGATGAGCGCTTCCGGCTTCAACTGAAGACACCCGCCGGCGTGAATTTTATAGCCTTTGGCTGGGGAGACAGGGGGTTTTATCTCAACACACCGGAGTGGGCCGACCTTCGAATTCAAACGGCGGTAAAAGCCTTGTTTGTCAAGAGTGAAACGGCCTTGCATGTCACCAACTACTATAAACCCGGAGCCTCATGGAAAGCTGTGTCCGTATGCCCCTCGCAGGTAGCAAGTTTAAATGATTTTATCAGGAAATCCTTCAAAGTCGACGGGGATTCCTTGCTTTTGGAGATTGAGGGCGCAGGTTATGGCCAAAATGATAAATTCTATGAAGCCGTCGGAAGTTACACGTGTTTCTATACCTGTAACAACTGGGTCAATGAAGGTTTAAAAAAAAGCAAAATCAAAACATCCTGGTGGTCCCCGTTTGATCGTGGGGTTTTATACCATCTCAACCGCTAAATGCAGGATAGAATAATTCCGGTTCCATGCACGTGTATTTGTATATGAATAAACCTCTAACCAATTTATAATGACTTTTTAACCTAAAATAGGATTCAAAATCACACCACCATCGATTACATATTCACTTCCGGTAATGAATGACGAGTCATCCGAAGCCAGGAAGGTAACAAGTTTAGCAATATCACCTGATTCGCCAAACCTTTTCATAGGAACCCGGTTTTGCATGGCTGAGCTGAATTCATTGATGGCTGACTCATCAAGCCCCGCTTTGCCAAAAATGGGCGTTTTCACCGGCCCCGGGCATACCGCATTGACCCGGATTTTTTTTGGTGCCAATTCATAAGCTGCGGTTCGGGTTAATGAGTTCAAAGCTGCTTTACTGGCAGCATAGGCAGCGGTGTTGGGCATACCGGAATAGGCATTGATGGAAGACAGGTTGATAACCGAGGCCCTCTCACTAAGTATTGGAATAAATTTCTGCAGGGTAAAAAATGCCCCTTTAAAATTAATATTCATGCTATCGTCGAATTGTTCCTCGGTTAGTACTTCGATAGGTGCCATGGCTACGACCCCGGCATTGATGAAAAGGATGTCTATTTTGCCAAATTTTGCTTTGACCTGCTCCACCAGATGGTCTGTATCCGACAGGCTGGATTGATCCGCGACGATACCCTCGGCACCCAACTCCCGGGCAGCCCGGTTTACAGCTTCCGGATTTCTTCCGGTAATAACAACTTGTGCACCATTGTCAAGCAAATCTTTGGCTGATGCATAACCAATACCGCTATTACCTCCTGTAACCACGGCCACTTTTCCATTTAGTTTTGTCATTTTTGGTTTATTTAATAGAATGTTTGTTCCAATATTTATTTTAATGGAACGAATGTTCCAAAATTAGGTTACAACAATTTCGTGATAAACATTTTATGATTCGTTTAGAATTCCGTGATACTCCTGTGATACTTGGAAAGCTTTTTTGCGGGGTAAATAAAAATCTAAACAAACATGAAAAAACTATTGGTAATTTTAATTCTAAGCACTACCCTGTTCGCCGCATGCAGCGACGATGATGAGGGGACACCTGCACCACCTGAGGTGAATATCGATGAAATTGTGGAGGGTATATTGGATACGCTGCCTAACTTGACCGGCAATTTTGAAACTTACGTATTAAATTCAGTAGCCAATCCTGACATTAACGGCAAGGCGATATTTGCAGAAAGAACGGATAATTATAGTTATGTGATTATCTCTCTGGACGGCACCCCGTCCGGAGGAAGTCATCCCGCCCACATTCACAACGGCATGGCCCCTGGCCCCGGAGATATAGCCATTAGCCTGGAAAATGTCGACGGCAATACCGGTATTAGCATGACCGAAGTTATCAGTGATGATGCCGGCGCAAATATCAGCTATGGAGCATTGACAAGTTTTGATGGTTATATCAATGTACATTTAAGCGACACTGAACTGGAGACGCTGGTAGCACAAGGAAACATTGGTGCCAACGCAGGCATCATTCCTTTTAAGGTGACCATCGAGAATGTTAGCCGCGCATTTGATTTCTTCCAAAGTGGCGTTTTCAATACACCTGTCGGTGCGCTGTCACCTGGCCCGGTATTACCTGGCTCAGGAGATACTTACCAGTTCTCATTTTACGCTGGCCCCAGTGTTTTACCGAACACCCGAACCAGGCTTTCTTTTCTTACCATGCTGGTTGCTTCCAACGACCTGTTTCTGGCCCCCCTTGGCACGGGTATCGATTTATACGATGAGAACGGCAACCCGATAAATGGTGATATTACTGATCAGGTGTTTTTGTGGGATGCCGGCACGGAGGTAAACAGGGCACCAGGCAGCAACGATCAGCCAGGTCCCGGTAATATGCCTCCGGGTTCGGGTACACCTGAGACTGCTAACATTCAATTATTGGAAGAAGTGGGAGGCGTAATTCCTGTGAATATAACCAACGACACCGATATGCAAGAGACTATTGATTACCCTGCTGTTAATGAACTGGTAAAGGTTTCTATCGACAATGATGGGGTTTTCTTTACAGTTACTATTGAAAACCTCTCTGCCGGAACAATTGTAGAAACACCTTTGTCACCAGGAGGATATTTAGTTCACACGGCTGATAATCCAATATTTACCAATAGTGAACCTGAAAGAGGGAACGGTATCGAACAGATAGCGGAAGATGGGGATGCCAGTGTTTTCGGCGATTTTCTTGTTGCCAATACCGGTTTGACTGTTCCCCTTTCACCTGGTGTCTGGGCGTTGCATGAAGATGGTGTCAATGCCTTGTTCGACTCCGGCTCTCCGGATCGTGGCGAAGGTTTGGTAGCCATTGCGGAAGATGGTGACCCCGGTGCATTGGGTGCAGCCCTGGCTGCAAATACCAATATAATCAGCAGCGACGTGATCGACACACCCGATGGGGCCGATACGCCGGGACCTATCGGGCCAGGTGGTTCATATTCCTTCACGGTCTTCGCACAACCTGGTTACAATCTGGCATTTTCCATCATGTTTGTCCAAAGCAATGACTGGATTTATACCTTCAGCCAGGGTGGAATGCCACTTTTCAAAAATGGGTCACCTGTCAATGGAGATGTTACCAATGCTATATTACTATATGATGTGGGAAGCGAAGTAGATCAGTTTCCCGGCGCCGGTTTAGATCAGGTCATTAGGCAAAGTGGGCCTGACACCGGCGCTAATGATGAAAATAACGTATTAAGGAGACTTAATTTTGACGATACTGATCCCTTTGAAATTCCACCGACCAATCAGGTGGTCAAAGTGACTGTTACACCTATTAATTAATTATTTATTCCCTAACCAAAAAACCCGGATGTTCATTATCCGGGTTTTTTATTGATGGGTGGTAATCTTTGTATAATTTTTCCATAAAACCAAACCGGACACCAAGGTCAGCAGGGCCATGATGCCGTATGCGTAGACGATGTTTGTGCTTTCGCTGAAAAAGTACACAGAAAAAATCATTACAAAAATACCCCTCATGATAATATTAAGCAGGCTAAAAATACTATTCACCCTGCCAATGACCTCGTTAGGAATATGGTTGAACAGGTAAGATACCCTCAATACCCTGGTTCCCGCATTGGTAAATCCGATGGTAAGGCCTACCAGGAAATAAAATGGGATTGACCTGACCACTGTACATGTAGCAAGAATAACGGTGGTAAGCATCATGAGCATGATAATAGCCTTCGTTTTAGTTATATTTTTTGCCAGTCTGCTGATAAAAATACCGGCAGCCAGGGCTCCAAGACCGTACAACACCTCCATGGTGCCAAAAACTTGTCCTCCTGCTTGTAAATAATTGGTAATGTACATGGGCATTACGGCAAACAGGCTCACCAGCATAACCACAAAAATGGAATGACTAAAAAAACCGAACAGCAGAATGATTTTGTTTTTAATCAAAAACCTGAATCCGGTCTTTAAACGGCTCAGGAGTTTTCCTTTGTCTGCTTTAAATTTTTTGTCCGGAATGTATTTTATGAACGCAATAAGTATGACTGAAACAAAATAGGTTGAGGCATCTAAAGTGAATATTTCATAGATTTCCCAGGGTTTTATAAGAAAACTGACCTCCCCTAAAAACCACCAGTTGCCCTGATAATTTATGCCTTCCAGTAATGCTACGGCAAAAGCTCCGGCCAGTACATTGGTCGCCTGCCCTACGATCTCAATGTAGGAAGTAACCTTGGTATAAGAAGCCGGAGGTGTAATCTCCTGGGCGAAAGCGTACAAATTCGGATAGTGCATACGGTAACCGAATACTGTGGTAGCGAATACGACCACCACCGGACCAGTTGATAATCCCCCGTTTTGCCACCCAAAAATTGCGACAACGATAAGAATTAGCCCCTCCATGAAATTAGTAGCCAAGAAGAGGCTTTTTCTGGGAAAACGGTCTACCAACGTGCCGGCATAAAGCCCCCAGAAAACATTGGCAAAAGTGACCAGGGCAAAGATGAGATTGAACTGCGAAGAGAGATCCTGCCTGGCAAAATACCATGGAATCGCCAGCATCGAAACACCCTGCGCAAATCCGGAGATGGCATTGGCAGAAAATAACAGGATAAGGGCTCGACGATTTTTCAATGGGTGAAATTTAAGGTGCCAAATTTACAATAATTTCCACTTTATTATTTTTACTTCGCTGGAAAGAATGTATTCCCACAATTGCAGCCGGCCAAGCCCACCATTTTGATTTTCTTGATTTATTTATCATATTCTTCGCCCATATAGATTTTTACCAGTCAGCAAAGATATTTGTCAAGGGGTATTACTCTGGTTTTCCTATTCATTAATTTTGTGTTAATTATTTTAATTTTTCCTTGAAACAGGGCATAGCTATACCCTTATGCCTCATGGGCATTGCAGCCGGTACTATGCTTGGAGGGTTTTTAAAATGCCAGTCCTAATTCCAGGTTACCGGTTACTTCTATACCGAATTCCTTTTCTGTGTAGGGGGCGACCATATTCTCAAGGCCAATATCAAAATCCACATAACCGCGTTTGCCAATTCTTCTTTGGATCCCATAAAGTAGTTTTACAGAAAAGCCCGAGTCTCCGCGCCCATAATTAAATCTGAGGTTAGGTTCTACCGCAACATAGTTGGCAGATAAATTATTGGCGCTTTTACCTTTCAGTATCCGGCGATTGAGGTTATAATAATAACGGATACCTCCGCTGAGGTTAGATTCCCTTAATCTGCGATTGATGGCCATCAGTTTTATCCTGGTAAACCATGACCAATCAGGGCGGTATTTTTTTTCAAAACTAACTTTTACCATACTCTCTATGAGAAGTTCATCTTCCTCTCTTTCACCATCGGACACCGCATAGAGAAAAGGAGATAACAAGTCGATTTTTAGTAAAGTAAGCTTTTCCTCCCTGGCCCTGATAACATGGTTGTAGGCATCCACGAGCTGCTCAAAGCTACCTTCTTCAACCTCTTCTTCCGAACTTTCGATAGTGACCTTCTCATTTTGTGCCCACAGATCGATTACAAATAGGTTGATTATAATAATTACAGTAAGTCTTTTGCTCATTTTGCTATAATGTTTCCGAATGAAGTTCTTAAACTGATGGAGCTTTCCTTTTCTAACGGTTGGTATATAAAGGATTTGTTGCCCCGGTTTTTGACCTTAAAATATTTTTCATATTTCATGGGCACGAGAACATCTCCAAACTCTGATCTCAATGAAAATTTAAATTTCTGATAATCAGGATTTTCTAAAGTTATATCGGCCTTGGAGGCAACAATTTCCAGCGATTTTATATCATCTATATTACCCACAAACACATCACCCAAAGTAGACCTTAACTTGACATCCCCTGCAATGGCATCCAGGTTGATTTTAGTATGATTGGCAATTATGTCCACTTGACCGTCAACATTTCTTACAATCAGGTCGCCGAAATAACTCTGAACCTGAACGGCTGCATTCAAATTTTCGAGCTTAATTTTGCCATATTTCACTTCGAGGGTAAGCACACCAAATAAATTCGAGATGTCCACATCACCGTATTGATTGAAAAGTGCTATTTTACACCCCCTGGGAATAGTAACCTCATAAGAAGCTACCTGAATGGACGAAAGCTTTGGAACACTTTTTGGCATAGCCAGGTAGTTTTTCATGTAGATGGTTTCCTTTTTCTTTTCCAGGATATACCGTTGATAAGCCAGCTCTTTCTCTGCTGTTTCTCTTTCAGGGCTCTTTGAGATCAGTTTAAGAACCACATTGACCTCATTTTTGCTCCAGGTGTTTATTTTGATAGTAGATTTTTCACCTTCAATCTTAAGATTGGTGGAAGAAGAGGCGGTAAAACTCTTTTCTATGGTTTTTGTAATTACCTGAAGCGTGGTCTGACCCATCGTAGCAATGTTTGATGCTGACATTAATACAGCCGTAAGTATGATCTTATAGGTTAATATTCCGGTTTGCATTAACTTAATATGTACTGAATTAATTTTTTGCCGATCTCTGTTTTCTCCTTTTCAACCCTGATCAGGTAGTCGATCAGTTGAACCTGCTCCTGGTGCAATGTAATCTCCGCTATCAGGGATTGTTTGACCGTATCCAGCTCTTTGTACTGTAAAAGCAAACCCTTGAATTCAGCGTTTTCACATTTCAGCTCAACCTGCAAACAATTGGCTTCTACAAAAGCAAGTACCTCATCTTTTTCCTCAAAAGATGAAATTAAAGCATTGAAATGATCCGACGATTGAATGGTTTCCTCTGAATAGGTAATTGTTTCACCTGTCTCTTTCTGATTTTGGTTTTTCAGCCAAAAGCCAAGGGTCAGCACCAAAACAACTGTCGCAGCGACGCCTGATATCCGGTAAAGACGCTTGAAAGATTTTCCCTTTTCCGTTGTTTTCCTGGCTGGATTTACAACATGGTCAAACAGGTCACCGGGTGCGGAATACTGAGGCAAGGTTCTGATGGCCGCTTTTAAAGCGGAAGTGTTATGTTCATCCGGCTGATCGGTCTCTCCCACTTTATCCAGCGCACCGGAGATTTTGCGCCATATATCGGGGGCTTTAATTTCTTCTAGTTTTATACTTTCCATCGCCTTTTCCAGGTGTTCCTGGCCTTGCTCACGATTTTCGTTCAGCCGTTGGCTAACTTTTGCCCAAATCCGTGCCGGGGCCTTTCTCTTTGGAAGCGAAGCCATGATTTTGTTTAGAATATGTCGGTTTTTCTCCTGCATCCTTCTAATTTCCTTTTTTAATACATCAATTCCTTCAGTAATTTTTGCAACATCCTTTTGCTGTGATACAACTGTGATTTTGACGTGCCGGCAGAAATCTCCAGCATTTCAGCTACCTCGTTATGGCTATATCCTTCTACCTCTACCAGCAGGAAAACATTTTTATAACCCGGAGGCAGTCGATGAATGGCCTTCTCCAGGTATTCGCCGGTCAGGTTTTCGTCCCATGAAATGGTTTTTGGTTCCTCAGAGACGCCTAATTCGTCCAGCGATGACAATGGAATCACCTTCCTTTGCTTTTTGATGGCTGCCCGGATCATGATAATTTTCATCCAGGCACCAAGGGTGGATTTCCCCTGAAACTGATGTATAGCCTTGAAGGTCTCTATGAATCCTTCCTGCAGGGCGTCGGCGGCATCATCGCGGTCACCGAGCATGCGGAAGATGATGGTGTACATGCTGTCTTTGTACCGGTCGAACAACATTTTCTGCGTTTTTCTGTCATTTCTTTTACAGCCTTCGACTATCTGCGATTCCTCCGGATCGGTTTGGTAATTCAAATTTCTCAGTTGATTTTATACGCGTAATTTACGGGGTTTAATCTAAAGTGGTGAAAAAGGAGAATATGGTTGTATGTGAAAAAAAAATTTCAAAAAAAATCCTCACTGACAGGTGGTGTCAGTACCTGTTAATAGCTTTACCATTATCAAATTCGAATTTGAGAAAAGTTTTAATTAAATTCTGTTTTAATCCTAAAGGTAGTTTATGTTAACTGATAAAATTGAAATATACTTTGACAGTTTTGAAGCGAAGGAAAGTACTATATTGAGTAGATTTCATCGCGAGATCATGAACAACGATCCCATGGTGCAGTGTGTTGTCGCCAGGGTAATGAGTATCGAGCAGGCATTGGTTTATCAGGAGCAGGGTGTTTTCAAATATGCTTTAGCCAAAACAAAAGGATATTTTACGCTTCACAACATGATTATGTATGCCTATCCGGAGATAAAAAGCTTTCTGGAGGATCAAGGAAATAACCTGAATGGTTTAAAATTTCAAAAGGGGTGTATTAACTTCAAAAGCGAGGAGGATTTTCCCCTGGAAATTTTTGGTGCATTTATCAGAAAGTCCTCTGAGATGGACTTTAGTAAAATCATTGCCCGTTACAAAAAAAACTAATGTGTTCATTAAAGTGTGACCCGGATCATCAACGCCAGAATACCCGATGATTCTTTACCGGAATAGGGAAATACTAGGGCCAATCGGACATGATAACTTCTATTGGCCCGTTTTTCCAAAATTCATAGAATCGATCATTGCAGTTTTCGCCTTTGTAATTGTAAGTTTTTTCAAAATAATTACCCCAATGAGGCCGGTTGCCATCCACATCATCAATTCCGTACTCTTCTGCCAGGTCCCAGGAGCTAAATACCCGTCCATTTTTTTGCGCCAGTTTACCATCGGAACATAGTGATGCGATACAACGGCCCACAAAAAAAGGTGTTTCCGAGGCTATAAAATCGCGATCTTTTTCCGTTCCTTCCTGCCAGTTTTCTTCGGTAACACCAAAATGATCCAGCATGGCTTCAGATCTCAGAAAACCTGGCGTAACAGCTATCGCCATTACACCTTTCGTTCTAAGTTCCCTGGCCATAATAAAGGCTATGCGGATAATACTGGTTTTGACCAGATCATAAAAAAGGTTTCCGCGGTAATAGTAATTATCGCCATCAGTTATTTCAATGATAATACCATTATTTTTCATCATCAGCGGTACAGCATATTTGCTGGTGATAAGGTGTGAATAGATGGCCCTTCGGATCATTTTGTAACCCTTTTCAAGATTCAGCTCCCAAAAGGGTTTTCCCCATTCGGTCAGGCGATCACCTCCCCATACATCATTGATTAATATATCCAGTTTACCATTTTCCCTACTGATTTTATCAATGAGTCTTTTCACCTCTTCCTCTTCGGTATGGTCGACTCTCACGGGAATTCCTTTGCCTCCCCATCGATCCACCAACCTGGCAGTTTCTTCAATCGTTTCAGGCCTGTTCATGGAAGAAGGGTTGTTAATGGTACTTCTTCCGGTGCAATAAACGGTCGCGCCTGCTTCTCCCAGCATGCAGGCAATACCCCTTCCGGCTCCTCTTGTGGCGCCTGCCACCAGGGCGATCTTGTTTTTCAATGGCTGCATTTTATTTTGTTAATAGCGCTTATAAAAGTTTACAGTATTTTCATTAAGTAAATAATTATTATAGTTTTAGTCAAATAATGAGATTGAAACTACAGGAATTTTTATGGCGGGTAAAAAAGGTGGTGTAATCGCCTCAGGCGATCCGTTAACTTCGCAGGCAGGATGTGAAATTCTAAAAGCAGGCGGCAATGCTTTTGATGCAGCCATTGCGGCAACTTTGATGAGTTTTGTTGCCGGTTCCACCCTTACCTCCGCCGGAGGGGGAGGTTTTATGCTTGCTATGCCCAATCAGGGATCAGCTATATTATTTGACTTTTTTACACAAACTCCAAGGCATAAAAATGCTACCCGACAACTGCACTTTTATCCTATTGAACTGGACTTCGATGACTCCGTACAGACATTCCATATTGGTTTGGGCTCAGTGGCTGTACCCGGAAATTTTGCGGGGCTGTTTCATATCCATAAGAGATTGGGTAAAATACCCATAAAAGAGATTGCAGTACCTGCTATCGAAGCAGCCAGAGGTGGTGTATCCGTCACACCCTACATCCGGTATAACATTAAATTGGTGACACCGATATTAAATGCCTGTAATACTTCGGGCCCCATTTATATTCCCAAAGGGCGGGTATTGGAGGTAGGTGAAAAGTTTACTTTACCCGGTCTTGGTGATCTTCTGGAATATTTGGCCAAAGAGGGGCCCAGGGAATTTTATGAAGGGGAAGTTGCCCAAAGAGTTGCGAAAGACTGCGGGGAGTTGGGCGGGCATTTGACGATGGAAGACTTTACCGGTTATCGTGTATATGAAAAAAGGCCACTCACTTTTAACTATCGCGGCTATGAGGTTTTAACCAATCCACCCCCCAGCGCCGGAGGGGCACTGATCGCTTTTATGCTGAAGTTATTGGAAAGGGTACCCCTGTCAACGTTCGATTATGGGAGCAGGCAGCATTTAGAGCATCTGGTGAAGTCAATGCAGTTTTCAAACCGTGCCCGGGCTGCAAAATTCGACGAGCATAATTACAGGGACGATGTGCTCTCCCGGTTTTTGTCGAGCGATTATATTGAACAGTTCCAGATGGAATTGCTGAAAGACAAAAGAATACCGGGAAATACAACCCATGTTACGGTCATTGACAATGCATTTAATATAGCCACCGTTACAACGTCATATGGTGAAGGATCGGGTTATACCATTCCCGGAACCAACATCATGTTGAACAATATGCTGGGAGAGGAAGATTTAAATCCCCGGGGATTCCATCGCTGGCCTCTTAACCAGCGCATTACCTCAATGATGGCCCCAACGATTGTCCTTGACAACAAAAGCCCTTTTCTTGCCATGGGCAGCGGCGGGGCAAATCGTATAAGGACTGCTATTATGCAGGTAATGACAAACCTGATTGACTTTTCATTGCCCCTGGATAAAGCGGTTAACAATGGCAGAATTCATTGGGAAAATGCCATATTAGACGTAGAGCCAGGCTTTGATCCGGCTATTATCGAATCCATACCGGTACTGAATGACACAGAAAAGGTATATTTTGGGGATAAGAACATGTACTTCGGAGGGGTACATAGCATAATGGTGGACAAAAATGGGGGGCTTACAGCCTCAGGGGACCACCGGAGGGAAGGCGTTGTGTTAAGTTGCTGAAAAACCGGTGCTTTCGACTTGCGACATATCTCAACAATTGTCAATTACCCCACCGTCTGCATCTCAATCAACTTGCTATAAAGCCCGCTGACTTCCAACAATTCGTCATGCGACCCTCTTTCCAAAATTCTTCCATCCTTAATCACCAGGATTTCGTCGGCATGCTGGATAGTACTTAGCCGATGCGCAATTACGATAGAAGTCCGGTTATGCATTAAATTGCTTAGCGCGTCCTGTACCAGCTTTTCCGACTCAGAGTCCAGGGCAGAAGTTGCCTCATCCAAAATTAAAATGGGTGGGTTTTTAAAAACAGCCCTGGCAATACTTAACCTTTGTCTTTGTCCGCCGGATAGTTTTAAGCCACGCTCTCCTATCTGTGTATGGTAGCCATGCTCCATTTTAACAATGAACTCATGAGCGTTGGCAATTTTTGCGGCTTTGATTACTTCCTGCTCATCGACATGTTCCATACCGAAAGCTATGTTATTCAAAACTGTGTCATTAAAAAGAATAGATTCCTGGGTTACAATACCCATTAACTTCCGTAAAGATTCAACTTTTATTTCTTTGATATTTTTGCCGTCCAGTAAAATCTCACCTGCATCAGGGTCATAAAACCGTGGAATCAGGTCGGCCATCGTAGACTTACCCCCACCGGAAGGTCCTACCAATGCTATGGTTTTTCCTTTTTTTATATTAAATCCAATCTCACTTAAAACCAGCTTATTCCGATCATAAGAAAATGATACATCATCAAAGGAGATAGATTGATTAAACCCTTCAACGCTGACGGCCCCCTGAATATCCCTGATCTTTGGTTCGGTATCTAATATGGCAAAAATCCTTTCGGCAGATGCATTGCCTTTTTGTATGGCTGAAATGGCCTTGGATATTTCTTTGGCCGGGGTTAGGATTTGACTGAAAATTATGAGATACCCAATAAACTGGGCCCCATCCATCGATCCTTCAAATATCAGATTACCCCCTATCAGCAAAATACCGGAAATGGTTACAATACCAAAGAATTCGGAAAGCGGAGAGGCCAACTCAAATTTTTTAGCCATTGAAACATTGATGTTGGCATAGATCCTGTCTTCCTCTTTAAATTTTTTAAGCATATGGCTTCCGGCGGTAAAGGCTTTGATGACCCTCATTCCGGACAGACTTTCCTCTACCACATTCAGAATGCGACCAATCGACTCCTGGTTTAAAACGGCAGCTCTTTTCAGCCTTTTGGCAATACTGGATATGATTCCTCCGGCTACAGGCAAAATCAGCAGTGATAAAATGGTTAGTTCCCACTGCAGAAGAAACAGTATAATAAAGTAAATAATAATCGTCGCGGGCTCTTTAAAAACGACATGTATGGCATACATTACCGACCGTTCTACCTCCTGCACATCATTTGTGATCCTGGATATGGTATCTCCCTTTCTCTCGTTTGTAAAAAATCCCATATCGAGCCGGTTGATTTTTTCATAAATTGTGTCCCGCAAATTTCGCACAAGCTTTGCTCGAATGGTGGCTGACATCACCATCGAAAGGTATTTAAACAGGTTTCCCAAAAAATTGGCGACAATTAACACCCCACACACAAACAACAGGGAGGTGAGCTTATCCTGATTATCAGTGAAAGCCAGAAAGTAGTGATAAAAAACCTTTTCAGGATAAGTAAACGACCATTCAAAAGGGGGTAAATCGCGGTAAACCGCAAGTTCTGCCTCATCTAGCTGGTCAAATATTACTTCCAGCAGCGGGATAACCAATACAAAACTCGCCAGCCCGAAAATTATACCGAGAAAAGTATAAATGATATATTGAGGTACATTTGTCCTGAAAGGACGGGCAAATTGAAATATTCTTGATAGCAACTTCATAAAACTCGTTTCAACGGTATTACCTAACTGTTTGTGGGGTGCAAAGTTATTAAAACTCCAGCTCTCTTGGAGCAATATTCCAGCGAATAGCTAAAGTTCCCACCACGCTGTTGAGGTCTCGTTCATCCATGGCGCTGTCCATGCTTCTTACGATTCCTTTTAAGTCGATGAAAAAGTTGTGTTTTAGTTGATAACTCGCTGTAAAATCACCATATATAACTTGTGTGTTAACGCCCTGCCCCAGCTCATTGCCAAAATTGTCCAGAGGATCACCGTTTTCATTGAATCTTTCATTACTGCTTTTGCGCACGTCGCTTCCAAAATTTGAAGTTGAATTAATGTCTGCCCCAAACTCCGTAAATATCAGTTTGCCGACCAGTGCCAGTTTATGAAAAGGTTGATACCTTGCTATGCCGATGTATTCCTTAAAATTGGCACCGTAAGGATGGGCGAGGGGCAGGTTATAATGCGAATGATTGGTTCTTTCCGTAAAATGTGAATAGGTATAGGGACGGCTGATGTTGGTTTCGGCTTGCAAATCAAGATTAAGCACCCCAAAAGCGTCGATATATTTCATGCCCAGTTGATATCCGAATTTATTGGCCCACCATCCATTACCTGCGGTTACATTATCGAGTTTAAATTCATCCAGTACCAATTGTCCGTAGAGTGAGAATTTGCTTAAAAAGTTCCACTTGAAATCGGTACCCAAAATCGCATTATCGGGGCTGCCTTCATTTTGTTCAATGGCCCTGAAGAATATTATTGGATTTAAATAAGCGATATTAATAGGTACTGTAATTCTGTTCGGATCATTGTTACCGAAGTTGATAATTTCAAACAACCCCAGGTTAAAGTTTTTTCCAATATTGACGCTTAAATGATGATATGCCAGAAATTTGTTGGGAAACCGTGTGTCTGAGCGCGAACCACCCGCAGAAGCCCTTGCATTGGCCTTCATTTCAGCGGTCAGGCTGGTGTACCTGAGTTTCCATACTTTGACCTGGATTTTAAGGTAACTGTATGCATTGGCAAAATCTGAAAGAATCATGGATCTGTGACCATTGCCAGCGATATTTTCGTCAAACCCAAACTGTAGGTTCACATGCTCGGTAGCATTAAAGCTTATATATCCCCGGGCCGTAAAGAAATCGTACCCATTGTCGTTATAGGTTTTCCAAAAACCTTCACCAGGTATGGCAAACCTTTGGTACACGGTATCGGTAATCCATGATCTGGCATATTCCGGATAATTGGCCTGGTTTTCTCCTAAAAAGCTGTAAAACCCAATTTTTTTGTCCACCATACCTCTGATTTCCACACCTCGCGTGTTGATAAATGGGGTTACATCTTCACCTCTGTCAAATCCCGCCGACAGGTGAAGGACCGGGTTGACATGCAAATCAAAGGCTTTTGTATCTACGTGGTAAAAGTCCGATTTTTTCCGGTACAGCTTTTTTAAAAATGGCTTTTTGCTTTCATTTTGAGCATATTCAGACCATTCCCAATTGTCGTTGGCAAGATACAACAGGTTATCCTTGTCGGTTGTGCTGTAGTACCTTGCTTCTTCGTCCGACAGCAAACTATCGACAAACCGGGCTATGGATTTTCGCTGATAAGGCTTCATAGAGCTATGAAAGGAACCGGATAGTTTTCCGCTTTTTATTTCATATCTGTCCAGCAAGTAGTAGTAATCCCTGTTCAGGGGTGCATTGGCACTTTGACTGTAGCTCCTGAAGGTTAAAGTAAATAAAAGCAAAATCAGGATAATGTATTGTTTCATAGATGATTAGTATGCCGCTGCAAAATATTAAATACAAAACTAAAATCAGGAAAAATGTGCAAAATATATTGCTTAAAATGGCCAGGAAGCTTACATACCATCGGGGATAGCATGAAAGCCGGTTTACCCATGTGATTAATTTGAACTACTAAAGACTAAACGCTTGTTTAATTGTTGTAAGTACCTTAACTTTGTGCCTCTTTTGAAAAGCGTTAGATAAATTCAAAAATATAGTATAATGAAAAAAGGCATTCACCCGGAATACAAGGAGGTGGTTTTCATGGATACGTCGAGTGACTACAAGTTTCTTACCAAGTCCACCATGACCTCCAAGGAGACTATCAAGTGGGAAGATGGCAATGAATACCCCTTGATCAAAGTGGAAGTTAGCTCCGCCTCACACCCGTTTTATACCGGTAAGAAGATTTTCCTCGATACTGCCGGAAGGGTTGAAAAATTCAACAGAAGGTACAAGAAAAAATAAAAAACCGCAAAGTATCCTTGGTCAAACATTGGCCGAATATCTCTGTGCCTCTTTGTGTCTTAGTGCCTCCGTGGTGAGGAATGGTTAACCACCAAGACACAAAGAATTTCTCAGGCATAAGGTTGCTCAGCTAAAGATTGTCACGCTTTTTTCTATGAGCAATATTCAATAAGCAGAATTTAATTTAATACTTTTTGTAAACCTGCATAAGGATTCCCGCCCGGGCAGAGAAAATAGGCATTGCTTTAAAAAAAAGAATGCCTGTTCCTGCAAACAGGCACCTTTCTGCATTATATATGACTTTCCATAAGTCGTAGGGAGACCGCGTTAATAATTTCCTTTGGGTTTTAATGATTCCACTTCCGTTTGGTAACCCACCGGAAAAAAATATTTGCGTTTTTTTTGAGGTTATTTTTATTCTATTGCCACTGCCAAATTTCAAATCTTCAAGACTTTTATATTTTTGTGTCATGAATATTGTTTTGTATGATCACCGGGATGTCCGTGAGGCGCTTCTGCCCCTTACTTTCACAAAACCAATAGGAAAAATCCTGGTAGGGCTGCAAACTTTGGAAGATAAATGGCAAGCCTGCATTGGCGGCAGGACTTCCTTTCTCACCGTATCTTATCTGGAAAACAAATTTCCCCTGATTTCGGAAGATCAAAACCTTGTCATCAATGCTGCGGTCTGCCCCGACGAAGCATTGGCCGATAGGGTTCGAAACCTGAAAGATAATGAATGCCTCGTATATGAAGATATTTTTATTGCCTGTCGTTGCTCCGGGGATGAATTGCTGGCGATTAAAGACCGCGGTCCTGAAACGGGTGCATTTATCCGGATCAGATACGAACAGCCCGCTCCGGTGATTATTGACAGGCCCTGGAAAATCTTTGCAAATAATGCCGCTCAGATTAGCGCAGATTTCGAAATGCTAACTAAAAACCGTACCTCTTTTGGCATTAATGACCCGCATACCATAGTTTATGGAGCAGAAAATGTATTTGTCGAGGAAGGTGTTGACATCAAAGCGGCAGTAATTAACGCGAAAGCCGGGCCGGTTTACATCGGTAAGCATTGTCATATTCACGAAGGAGCTAAGATTAAGGGGCCTTTTGGAATCCTGGAAGGTTCGAATCTTAATATGGGCGCAAAAGTGCGAAACGGCTCGACAGTCGGGCCTTTTTGTAAAGTGGGGGGTGAGGTAAACAATTCGGTGATATTCGGGTACAGCAATAAGGGCCACGAAGGTTTCCTGGGTAACTCTGTGGTGGGTGAATGGTGTAATTTTGGAGCAGACAGCAATAACTCCAATATGAAAAACAATTATGGCTCAGTGAAGTTATGGAGTTACTTGGAAAGGTCATTTGTTAACACCGGCAGGCAATTCTGCGGATTAGTTATGGGAGACCATTCCAAGTGTGGTATCAACACCATGTTCAATACGGGAACTGTGGTAGGTGTATCTGCCAATATATTCGGTGCAGGATTTCCAAAGAATTTTGTCCCCTCCTTTTCCTGGGGCGGGGCAGATAACATGACGACATACCGTTTTCCGGAAGCCCTTGAAGTCGCTAAAAACGTCATGGAAAGAAGGGATATTAACTTGGATGACCGGGAAGAAAAAGTCCTGGAACATATTTTTGAGCATACGGCTAAGTTCCGGGACTGGGAATGATGCAAATCGGCATAAACATAAAATAGTGTATCATGTTGTTTTCTGAAATAAAGGGATTAAATGAGGTAAAAGAGAAACTGATTGACGCAGTCAACAGCAATCATGTTGCCCATGCCCAATTGTTTTTGGGAAAAGACGGTAGCCCCAACCTGCCTATGGCACTGGCCTATGCTACCTACCTGAATTGTACCGACCGGCAGGTTAATGACGCTTGTGGCCGGTGTGCTTCGTGTGTTAAAATGAATAAATACATTCATCCGGACTTTCATTTTGCTTTTCCGGTTAGCAGCACCAAGAGCATAGCCGCCAAAGATGCTCACAGCACGACATTTTTAAAGGACTGGAGAAAATTCCTGTTAGAAAACCCTTACGGCAGCGCCTCTGAATGGAGTGTCCTTTTTGGTGGGGAAAACAGGCAATTAAATATTTCACGCGAAGAGAGCCGTCAAATCATCAGGGCCCTTTCACTAAAAGCGTTTGAAGCCACCTACAAGGTTATGTTGATATGGCTGCCCGAGTTTATGCATGAATCAGCAGCCAATGCCATACTTAAAATATTGGAGGAACCTCAGGGCAAAACTATATTTCTGCTGGTAACAAATGATTCGGAAAGGTTGTTATCTACAATTTTATCCAGGACTCAAATTGTAAAGATCAGGGCATTTTCTGATCAGGAGGTGAAAACTATTTTAATGAATGATGATGGGTTGCATGAAAAGAAAGCCGGACAGGTGGCGCATTTGAGCGAAGGCAGCTTAAGCAAAGCCAGGCATCTGGCTTTTGAGGTTGAAGATGATAGCCATGCGATGTTTAGGGATTGGATGAGGCTGTGTTTTACCAACGACTATACAAAAATGGTGGAATGGTCGGATTTGTTTCAGAAGATGACCAAAGAGGCCCAGAAAAGCCTGTTGCAATATGGTTTGCATATGATGCGGGAAACGCTGGTAATAAGCACACAAAATCATGAAATTATGCGCCTGCAAGGGGAAGAGCAGTCGTTTGTAGAGAATTTTGAAAAGGTGATGAACTTTAACAAAACGGAAAAGATAGCGCAAGCATTAAATTCCGGTTATTTCCATCTGGAAAGAAATGCGAATCCTCGAATATTGTTTTTAGATTTGTCACTTGTAATTGCCAAAATACTGAGGAGTTGAGCAGATAATGCGCAGAAAAGTATGATAATCAGATAATGATGAAAATCCGTATCGGAACCAGGGGCAGTAGACTAGCCATGTGGCAGGCCAATTATGTCGCTGACCTGTTGAAGAAAAATGGTGCTGAGACTGAAATTGTCGCGATCAAAACCACTGGCGACAAGGTACTGAATGTGTCCATTGCCAAAATTGGGAGTAAAGGGGTTTTTACAGAAGAAATAGAAGCAGCCCTGGCAACCGGTGACATAGATATAGCCGTGCACAGCGCTAAGGATATGCCTTCGGAGTTGCCGGAAGGTTTTGAGCTGATTGCATTTAGTGAACGGGAGCCAGCTCATGACGTACTGGTTAGTCATTTGCAAAATGTAGATTGGAGCCGGCCCGATGAGCATGTTGTGGTTGGTACCTCTTCAACCAGGCGAAAGGCTTTGCTGAAACATTTTTATCCCCATGTAAAGACCGCTGAAATCAGAGGGAACCTCCAGACGAGGATACAAAAAATGAAAGATGGCGCCTGCCACGCACTGCTACTCGCTTACGCAGGGGTTCACAGAATGGGCTATCATGATATGGTCATACATAAATTTCCTCTTGAACAATTTGTTCCTGCGGTAGGACAAGGCAGTATCGCGGTAGAAGTTCATCGACAGTTACCTGATGACAAAACTGCTTTTGTCAGGAAGGCTGTTAATCACAAGCTTACCGAGATACTTTTAACCGCAGAGAGAGGCTATTTGAAGAGGTTACAGGGCGGCTGCAGCATACCTGTATTTGCATTAGCAGGCTATGATAACGGGCAGATTCAACTAGAAGCAGGTATTATCAGTCTTGATGGCCAGAGGCTGATCAAGACGCAACACAGGGATAAACCGGAAAACGCATTAACCTTAGGGTTGGAAGTGGCCGAAACTGTTTTATCGAGTGGCGGGGCTGCCATATTGCATGAAATCAAAGAAAACTTATAAAACCAAATTGAAATGAATATCAAGCTAAAATATTTACTACTGATCAGCTTTATTATCTTAGGAAACTCCTGTTCAAATAATAAGGATTACCTTGTTACCATTGAAACAAAATTTGGTGACATGAAACTGATATTATTTGACGAGACACCGAAGCATAAAAGCAATTTTATAAAACTAGCCAAGTCCGGAAGATATGACAGTACCATCTTTCACCGGGTCATTAAAGGATTCATGGTACAGGGGGGCGACATCGATACCAAGGAGGAAAACAATCCATCAGACGAAACCATACCTGCCGAGTTTGTTCCAAAGTATTATCACAAAAAAGGCGCCTTGGCTGCGGCGAGGCAGGGTGACCAGGTGAACCCCAAAAAGGCATCCAGTTGGTGCCAGTTTTACATTGTGCAAGGTGATCAATTTTCAAAAGAGCAACTGTCTGTGGATCAGGATAAATTTAGCATTAAACTCCGGAACTATATAGGTTTGGAAAAGAATGCCTCCTTAAAGGAAGAGTTATTAAATTTATATAACAGCGGTGATAAGGAGACTTATCAGGAAAAGGTCTACAGCCTTATTCCTGAAATTGAAGCGGAATATAATGTGGTTTTAACCAAGGACTATCCGGCTGAAAGGTTGAATGATTACAGCACTATTGGCGGTGCTCCACATCTTGACGACCAATATACGGTTTTTGGCATGGTGGTGGAAGGTCTGGAGGTCATTGATGCTATCGCTGATCAACCTACTGGGCCAGGTGACAAACCAGCAGAAGATATTGTCATGAAAGTGAAGGTAGAGGAAATGAACAAAAAGAAAATCACCAAGGAATATGGGTATCGATACCCGGAGAGTTAATCAGTCATGAAAATACTAATAACAGGTGCTAACGGTTTGTTAGGGCAAAAACTCGTTGCGCTTATCGCTCCAATGAGCGGTTATGAGCTAGTGGCTACTTCAAGAGGTAAAAACAGGTTACCGGAAAATGACCTTACCTATCACTACCAAAGTCTTGATGTAACTGATAAATCCCAAGTCATGGGGGTGATTTCAACTCACCAACCCGATGCCATAATACACACTGCTGCCATGACCAATGTAGATCAGTGCGAGTCGGAGCAGGCCCTTTGTCAGGCGATGAATGTAGACGCGGTCAGTCACATGATTGAAGCTGCCCGTGAGGCAGGTGCTTTTTTGTTACATCTCTCTACCGATTTTATATTTGACGGTAGTTTTGGTCCGCTGGACGAAGAGGCGACACCAAATCCAATAAGTATCTATGGTCAAAGTAAACTGGATGCCGAGCGGCTATTAATCGACAGTGATATTGACTGGGCTATAGCCAGAACTGTCCTGGTATATGGCCTGGCTCATGATATGAGCAGATCGAATATTATCTTGTGGGTAAAAAAAAGTCTTGAAAATCAACAATCCATCAAAGTGGTGAACGATCAGTGGCGTACTCCTACATTGGCAGAAGATCTGGCTATGGGCTGTTTTCTTATTGTAAAAAACCAGGCCAAAGGCATTTTCAACATTGCCGGAAAAGACCTCCTGACCCCTTATGAGATGGCCGTAAAAACCGCAGCGTTCTTTAACCTGGATACATCAACGATGGCAATGGCCGATTCCAGCAACTTCAGCCAACCGGCCAAAAGACCGCCGAAGACCGGGCTGGAAATTGATAAGGCGAAGGAGTTATTGGGTTACCGGCCCCACTCTTTTGAGGAAGGAATTGCCATACTGGCAGCACAGATGCAAAAGCTGCCCAAAAACTAGCCTAATGGAGGGTGTCCCTTCCCAAAAAAAATTCTAACATAAAAATGTTCACGCCACCACGCGAGCGTCTTGCTGCTGATACCAAACATTTCTTCCGTCAGAAACCCTTTGTGTCTTGGTGCCTTTCATATAACTAATTCATAAATTATTGAATATCAAATATTTATGAAGTAATTATTTTTGTTAGATGTTTGGTCAATTGTCTGACCTTGGGGAACTTTGTGGTTAACCATTTTTTACCACGGAGGCACCAAGACACAAAGAGTTACTAAGGCTTCCGTGACTTAGCTTTTCCACAAATAGCGCAGGGTTCCAGCCTTGTGTTTACTATTTTAAGCCAGCTTGCAACCAGCACTGATTTTAGTGAATCGTTCTTTTTTCACGTTCTTTTTTTATGGCCAAGGATAAAAAGAATACAAACCCACCTACCACAATTCCGAGGATCAATATCATTCCTATAATCGCTGAAGTACTCATATCTTGTTTTTTACAAACTTTTTATACAAAAACTTATTGATAACAATCCCCAGCAACAATGCCAATACCCATTGTGTAATGATGCTTGCATTGCTGTAGACATCTACCAAATTCCACCGGCCGTTTGCGTCAAACCACGGATAATCGCTGTAACCCTGCGACATCCACCAGTAAATGAGCATTAGCCCTAAAAAAATGTTAAACACCATGGTAGCCCTGAAATAAAGATCAGGCACCTTGAAGTCAGAATCCTTGTCAATAAAATTTTTTTTGAAAGTGAGTAAGCCACTTTTTATAGCAGCAACCACAAAAAACAATCCACTCACAATGAGCCCTATTCCCCACACCCAATCCTGGTTATTGAAAAAATCCAGGTACCATGCCGAGGGAAAACCAAAAACTATGGTAAACATGGCAGCGCGTGTAGCAGCGCTCTTCCTGGCCAGCCCGAGATCCACGAGGTTTTTGATAAAAAGCTCAATCATTGGCAACAACGAGCTGAAGGCAGCCAGAAAAAAAGCCAGAAAAAATACCACCGATAAAAAGGAACCGCCTGGAATACCGGCAAATAGTTTAGGAATTATCGAAAAAGTCAAGGCCTGGTTTCCCGCCTGTAAATATTCAGTAGCCTGTTCTTTGGTAGGGGACAGGGCAAAAACCGAGGGCAATATCGCCATAGCAGCCATTAACGAGGCGGTATTGTTGCCAAAAGCTCCGATAAAGGTGTTGAGGGTCACATCCTCTTTTTTTCTTGAGTAAGAGGATATCGTCATCATCAACCCCCAACCTGCCCCAGTTGACCACGCGGATTGGGATAGCGCCTCAATCCATATTTTTGGATCGGAGAATAGCCGGATGTCGATAGAAAACATATATTCTAACCCCTTTTCCCCGTTTTCCATATTGAGCGCCAATATGGTGATAACAAGAAGTAATATAAATAAGCTGGGTATCAATAGCTTATTGGCTATTTCCAGTCCCTTTTGAATGCCCCTGACCAGCAAAAAACTGCCGGCAAATACCACAAGAATATGCAACATTACGGTGATTGGATTCCTGTTGGATATCCCGTTCCAGTGTGACTCCAGATAATCAGGGTCTTGTATCAAAACTGCATCCAGACCGTCAACCCCGGATATTTCCAGATAGGCGTTTTTGAATGAAAACCCCAGATATTGCAGGCCCCAACTGGTCACAACCGAATAATAAAAACAAATACCCAAGGTGCAGATGGTGATAAAAAAACCTACCCAGGCATAAGATTTTCCCAAAGCCTCACCAAAGGTGCCGATAACACCCTTTTGGTATTTTTTACCAAGTGAAAACTCAGCTAATAAAATTGGAATTGACCAAAGTAAAAGGAAAAAAATCCAAAGTAAAATAAAAGAACCGCCGTATTGTCCTGCCAGCCTTGGGAATCTCCAAAGGTTACCGGCACCAATAGCCATTCCCAGCGATGCTAAAATCAGTCCCCAGCGATTGCTGAATTCTTCCTGCTTCGTCATTAAGTGAAGTTTTTGGTGAGCGAATTTCCTAAGCTAGGATAATTATTTGGAAAAATGAAATTATTCATGGGTGGGTATTTGGCAGGATTGTAGCTATTTGTTGCAATAGATTTTATCATAATCCTCCTCATCATAAATCTGGCGTCTTACCATTTTTCCATTTTTATCATAATAAACCACCACATATATACCCGCTTCTCTTACCTGTTTTTCGCAGAAAAATAAATAAGTGTCTTTATGCCCGATCACCTGTAAATCGTCGAATGTAGGTTTAATAATGATGCCAGATTGATTCCCGATTACCCCGTAACCATTTTCCCCCAGGATAATAGCCTTTTTTTCGGAGGAGTCTGCAAATATTTGAAAATCAGCCAGATTATCCATCATATATTCATTTTTATAAATATTATAGATCCGCCATCGTCCTTCTTGGTATACTGCCGCAAGGCTGTCACGCCAATATTCAATTTTTTCGAAGTCGAATGGGCTGATTTTCTTGTTGTGATGGTCTATAAAACCACTTTTACCTGATTTGGTGGCAACCAGTAAACTTTGATTATAAACCGAAAGGGCTGATTCGTATTCCGGACGGATTGTGAATCCGTCATTTACACCGAATGCCCCGAATTTATTCCTTTGCAAAAGTGAAAAGATCCCATTTTTCGGTTTACCAATGGCGTCGTAATAAGTAGCAAGTACTATCTTCCCACTACTATTCATGATACCCTTTTTACCATTTTTTTCGACAATAAAAAAGTTATCGTACAGCGCATTCATTTGTGTGTTGGTCAAAGCCCTGATTTTTTCCCCTTTCAGGTTGTAGAGTGTTATCAGCCTTTTTTTGGGATCGGTAACTACTATATATTCCAGACTATCACCCTGGTTTTCCTGGAAGTTGGACAAAATCAATTGAAACCTCTGCCCTTCTTTTATTTCGATCCCCGGGCCTCCGGCCAGAAAAACGGATCTTTCTTCTTCGCCGGTCAGATAAATCGCATTTTTGCTTAAAAACTGGATACTGTCAAATTCGAAACCTGTTTTAATCCCCTGATGCATGTTGAATAACGCCCATTTATCATTTTGTTTTAAACCAAACCATTCATCCTTGAACTGGTACTGATCGCATGGACCGGCAAACACTTCCTGCAATTGTTGATTATACACAAGAAAAGTATCGGTCCTAATGACGTACCATCCATGGGGCTGATCGTGGATTTTTTGGCCTTGGGGAGCAATTACTGTGACCAGCTTGTTGTTTATCAGACGCTCCTGATTATCTCGCATAACAATCATTTTTTGGTCATTCACCAGTTGATAATCATCATATTCGAATTGCAGCTTTGAATTGTTGGCGGCCAGCATGGTTGTGAGCGCTTCATGGTTGGTGACAGCGATTTTTCCGTCTTTCTCAAAGATAAAAAAGTCCCCTTCGACCTGGATATCCTGAAATTGGGGGTCGAATAATAACTTTCCCGATAGCGTAGCCAGCCCCCACAGCCGGTTTTTTTTGATGGCCAGAAATTGATTGGCGATCAGCCTGACTTCGTCCCAAGCTACAGGTAAAACTTGCCACCCGGCCTTGTGAATGACCCCATAACCCTTCTCATTGGCAATTTTTAGAAGACCATAACCCATTGATCCGGTGGTTTTAAAAAGACCTTTATGTATTTTTGTGCCTGATTTGGTCAGCATATAACCTATTTTATTGTCGCTGGCGATTACAAAATCCTGATATATTCCGGTGCAGAAGTAAGACGCATCAATGTCCTTGTCCCAAATAAGCGTTTCAACCAGTTTTCCGGTTTGGTTAAAGAATCTATATCGATTGTTTTCATAAACAGGGAATAGTACTTGTTTATGATAAGGGATAAGTTTTCCGATAGAATCAATATTCCTTATCCCTGCATATGTTTTCAAAAAATCTTCCGGGGTGCCGCCATTTTCCTGCTGGTGGTAGTAAAGATAATCCAGGGCTTTCTTGGCATATTTGCTGCCAGGATACTGGCTGATAAACGCCTCATACGAGTTTTTTTTATTATCGGCAGTGGAAATTTCAAAGATATCTTTTTCAATAAGGTCCCGGAAAGGTGTTTGGGGGTGTTCATTAAGAAATTGCCGGTAACTGGTCAGCGACTTCTCTTTGGTCTTTTCATTGAATAATAGCTGGTTGTATTTAACCATGGCCTCCCCGGATTCGGATGCCTCCGGATACTTATCCATAAAGTCTTTGTAGGATTGGTAAGTATTGGTTGCCCGGGCTTTTTTATAAGCCACTTTGTTTCTGAGGGTTTTCGCCTGGTTTACCTGTACTGCGGCAGGGTGTTTTTTCAGAAAAAGATTATAACCGGCTTCACTGTTGTTATGGAGTGCCTGCTGAAACGCGAGGCTGTCAATCTTGTTTTTTTGCATCCAAAGCGTTGAGTCATCAATCGGTATTTTATGGAGTCTTTCTATGGCTCTTTGGTCGACCAAAGCATAGTGATCGATGGCTTTAAGGATCAAGAGATAGCTGGAGTCAAGGTTATATCTTGGAAAGGACTCGCTTAAAAATAACCTTGAATAGACATAATAGGCGCCCGGGTTGATGCTATCCTTTTCAACAGATTTCCTGAAAATCTGCTCAACTCTCAGGTAATCTTCTTTTTCGAGAAGCAACAATGCCCTTTTTGAGTTTTGAGCAAAAACCCCGCAAGCCACATTAAAAAAAACTACAACCGTAAACAGACCTTTCTTCATTTTGCAATAGCCATGAATATCAACCTTGCTGTATTTAATCGTTAAATATCCTTTAAAATTAATCAAAAACCATTATTTGTGGTTTTACAAAACAGATAATAATTTAATATCGGGGTTGCTATCTACAGGGAAAAATTCCGGGTTGTCAAAAAACTTCTTAAATCTAAAGAATATTTGGCGTTCATTAAACAATAATTAGACCATTTATCACATTTTAAGAGATGATGAGGGATAAATTCGATATAATTACATTTGAAAATGGCGACAATTCATTAAGGCCGGTTACTTTGGAAATTCATGGGGTGGCATAACCAGTGCGAAGTTTATTTCGTTACAATTAGTATACCCATTGACAAAATAAAAACAATCATTTCATGGAATTTACCCCAAAATGGTGTATAGTTTTAGTATACTATTTGTAGTACTATTAAAGTTTATTTGAACCTCAACAACAAGAATAATGGAAAACAAAATTACTAGGATAGTCATTGTTGAAGATAATGAAGTGGTGAAAGATGGATTTGCCTTACTGTTAAACAGCATTGAAGAATATGATGTTGTGAACAGTTATGTGAAGTGCGAGGATGCGATTAAAAATCTGAAAAATGACCAATCTGATATTATCCTGATGGATTTGGAACTACCTGGCATGCATGGTATTGAAGGGATTCAACGTATAAAGAAAGAAATTCCGGATCTGAATATCATAGTGATAACCGTGCATGAAGACAGCGAACTTGTATTCCAGGCACTTTGTGCCGGTGCTTCCGGTTATATTACCAAAACTGCCAATTACTCCAGTTTACTCGAAGCCATTAATGAGATTAAAGCCGGGGGTGCCCCGATGAGTTCCAGAATTGCACGCATGGTGGTTGAGTCATTTCAGAAGAATCAGGATTCCCCACTTACCAGGAGGGAAACCGAGGTACTGGAGCTCTTGTCAAAAGGAAAAAGTTATTCAATAATTTCTGAAGAATTATTTATTCATAAAGAGACGGTTAAGTCCCACATCAAAAATATTTACTTCAAATTACAGGTACACAGTAAGGCGGAAGCCATTGAAAAGGCGCTTAAGGAAAAGCTGATTTGATAGATTATTACAGCAAGAAAGTAAACGAGGCACTCACCTCGTTTTTTTATTCCACATATTACCATATTTTACATTCATTAAGTACAAAACTGCTAAAAAAGATAATAACCCATTTCACGTTAACCCAATTTGATTTCTAAATGCACCATTCACGCCGTTATATGCCCGTCTAAGAAAAAAAATACCCCAAATTGTGCTAACGAATATATCCCTATTATCTTTTACATGATGCAGCTCCGGCAAAATTATGTATAGTTATCGTTCGCCAAAATCCCCTATTTCGGTTGGTATAAACTTATCTTATTTATCAAGACCTTTGAGTGAAAAAAATGGCTTTTTAGGATACTTCAGCGCATAATAAGATCAGCGGAAGAGATTCTTAAATAATTATTTCAACAACTTAACTAAACGTTTATGCAACTAAACCTACGCAAGTCCTTTGCCCTTTTTGGGGTGATGGTTTTTTATGTATTAGTCGCTGCAGCACAAGAGAGGGTTGTGAGCGGAAAAGTTACTGACGCAAAAGACGGGTCAGGATTACCCGGTGTGAACGTACTGCTAAAAGGTACAACCACCGGTGCGGTATCGGATATTGACGGAAATTACTCTTTGGATATCCCATCTTCGGCGGGTACATTAATATTCTCATCCATTGGCTACATTACCCAGGAAATTGAAATCGGCAATCAGACAACGATCGATATTGCCATGGAGTTGGATGTAACCCAACTTTCTGAAGTTGTGGTAACAGCCATAGGTATTGAAAGAGACAGCAGATCACTGGGTTATCATGTACAGGAGATAAACTCGGAGGCTATTGAAAACCGGGCCACTCCCGATGTGGTGAGATCTTTAAATGGTAAAATTGCCGGTGTTCAGATTACCGGTTCAAACGGTGCGCCGGGTTCTTCTACCAATATTATCATTCGTGGCAACAGCACTACCAGGAATAACCAACCTTTGTTTGTGGTAGACGGAGTGCCTTATGACAATTCGCTGGACCAAAATGATAACACACTGGTACAGGGTGCCACGGTTTCAAACCGGGTAGTGGATCTCGATCCGAATAATATTGAGTCCGTTACCGTGTTAAAAGGTGGTGCAGCCGCAGCCCTTTACGGCTCCAGAGCGGCTAATGGTGCTATTATCGTTACTACAAAAACGGGTAGCAGCCAGGCCGGAACAGCCAAAGGGCTTGAAGTTTCGCTCACCTCTGGTTATACTGTGCAGGAGGTTTCCAAATTACCGGACTTACAAAATACCTATGGTCAGGGCGCTGACGGTATCTTTAATAACGGTTTTTTCGGTACCTGGGGGCCGGCTTTTGACTCTGAGGTCAACGAGGTTACCGATCACCTTGGAAACAGGGTCCCTTACCAGGCTTACCCGGATAACGTGGCAGATTTTTATGAAACCGGGGCATTGATAGAAAATTCAGTACTGATACGTACCGGAAACGAAGACTACTCCTTTTCTGCAAGTTATGCCAGAACTGACAATGAAGGTATATTTCCTAATTCGGACTATAGTAAAAACGTCTTTTCTGCAGGAGGAAGTGTAAAACTTACCAATGGTTTTACGGCCTCCGGAAATTTGACCTATACAAATTCTGAGCAGGTCGGTATACAAGCCGGCGGTGGCGGTGTGGCCGATGGTTCTGTGCACAGGGTGTTATGGTTTGTACCGAGAAGTTACGACCTCACAGGATATCCGTTCATCGATCCTAATACCCTGGAGAATAGCTATTACAGAAACGGTGTATTGAATCCCTATTGGGTAACCAATGAAAATCCTTTCTTCAGTGATTTGAACCGGGTTAACGGATTTTTGAAATTAAGTTACGAGATAACCGAATGGCTGACTGCCAGCTATCAGATTGGATTTAATACCTACAACGATAGACGAAAAACAGTTTATGCGGTTGGTAACCCGGTCGATCCCTTGGGGCGAATTGTTGCGGATGATATCACATTTACAGAATATGAATCAAATTTTTTGTTAACATTCGCCAAGGAGCTGAACCAGGATTTTAATCTACGGGCCATCGTTGGTCACAATATCAACAGTCGCTCCGGTGAGCATCAGCAAATATTAGGATCCGGAATTATCGTGCCCAGGATTTACCAATTGGATAATACCAATAATTTGTTGAAAGGAGAATTCCCTTTGGGAGGTGATGAATTTCAAAGAAGGCTTTGGGGTGTTTTTGCTGATGTGCAATTGTCCTATCAAAACAAAGCCTATCTTAATTTTACCGGAAGGAATGACTGGTCTTCCACACTTCCCAGCGATAACCAAAGCTTTTTTTACCCTTCTGTAAGTGGCTCGGTCATGGTGTCTGAGTTTATTGACATGCCTTCTCAATACATATCTTTTGCTAAGGTAAGGGCTGCCTGGGCGAGGGTAGGAAACGATGCCAGTCCCTTTTCTTTGGTGACAATATTCAGAGGTAATGAAAACATCGGTACGGGTGCCTTGGATGGCTTGAACTGGCCATTCGGAGGGGTAAGTAGTATAACAGTGGGTAACACAGAAGGAAATCCGGACTTAAAACCGGAATTTACCAATGAAATAGAATTGGGATTAGATTTAGGCTTTTGGAATGACAGAATTAATTTGAGTGTTACCTGGTACAAAAGGAATACCACTGATCTGATCACCAATGTAACCCTTCCCGCTACAAGCGGATTTTTAGGCCGGTTCATCAATGCCGGAGAAATTGAAAACAGGGGCTGGGAGCTGACGTTGGATGCAACACCGGTACAGTTAGGAAATGGATTTAACTGGAATATATTAGCCAATTTTACGCGAAACAGAAACGAGGTTATTTCACTGGCACAGGATCAGGAACAGATTGACTTGCCAGGTTCCAGGTTTTTCTCACGGGGACAGGTACTGAGAGTAGGTGAACCTTATGGA
The DNA here is from genome assembly GCA_022360015.1 of Cytophagales bacterium. Classification (GTDB taxonomy): domain Bacteria; phylum Bacteroidota; class Bacteroidia; order Cytophagales; family Cyclobacteriaceae; genus Agaribacillus. The sequence goes on along the minus strand of JAKSDQ010000071.1, from coordinate 20,948 downwards.
CTGATAGAAGGCAGGGCCCTGTTAAGGGATGATGAAGGCAACCTTTTGATTAACCAGGACGAAGGATTACCTATCGGTGATCCAAATGTTTCTATCCTCGGAGATCCTAATCCGGACTTTTTATTAGGGGTTACCAATACTTTCACCTACAAAGGCCTGAGCCTGGGATTCCTGGTGGATGCCAGGGTTGGTGGTGATATGTTCATAGGCACCATTAGGAGTATGAGGGCCAGAGGTGTATTGGATGAAACTGGAGAAGATAGAAACCGGTCTTTCCTGGTTCCGGGTGTTTTAGCCGACGACAACCTTCAGCCGCTATTGGATGAGTCGGGTCAAAAGGTACCTAACAATATTTATGTAGATGCCAATAGCTATTTTTTCCAGGGACCAGTTGGGTTTGGAGACAACTCCGATGAGCCAGGTATATTTGATGTAACTACCATTCGATTAAGAGAATTGTCATTAAGTTACAATTTCCCGAAAAGTTTATTTGAAAATACACCCATCGGTAGTGCACGGATTAGTTTTATAGGCAGGAATTTATGGTTTACAACCCCCAACCTGCCCGACGGCGCGGGTGTCGATCCGGAAGCCAGTGGGTTATCGGCGGCCAATCAGAATGCGTTGATTGTCAACTATATTCCTACTACTAAAAGTTACGGAGTGAACCTTAACGTAACCTTCTAATCAATAAAATGACGATTTACATGAAAACGTTAAAATATATAAAAATCAGTGCTTTGATGGTGGCAGTGTTACTAGCCACTAGCTGTAATGATGATTTTTTGGATGTCAATGATGATCCGAATTTTCCGGCAGATGCCACTTCTGATTTCCTCTTACCTGCCGCACAGGCGCAATATACTTTTGCTTTTGCCGGTGTAATCAGCAGGATCACGTCGACACTTACCAAACAAATCGTAAATACCAGGTATCATCGATGGGATATTGGCCGTACCGATATAGGTAATTCATGGAGATTTGACCTTTTTGGCGGGGCATTGAAGGACTTAGAGACTATTATTGAAAAGGAAACCGCCGCTGAAAACTGGGAATATGTTGCTGTGTCGAAGTTACAGAAAGCTTACATTTTTAGTGTGATGACGGACTTGTGGGGAGACTTGCCCTTTACTGAGTTCGGTCAAGAAACATTTCCAGTGTATCAGGATGATGCGGAGGTGTATTCTTTGGTACTTGATTTAATCGATGAAGCAATTGCTGATTTTGACAGGGAGGGGCAGAATGTAATTACACCGGATGATGTGGATTTGATTTATGGCGGCGATGTTGATATGTGGAAAAAAATGGGAAATTCCCTGAAGCTGAAACTTTATAATCAATCCAGAAAAGTAAATGAGGCTGAGTCCAGAACCCAGATTAATCAGTTAATAGCCCAGGGCAATCTGATTTCAGATCTGGATGAAAATTTTGAGTTTGTTTACAATGACTCCCAATCTCCTGAAAACCGTCATCCTAACTATGTCGCGGATTACGCCAGAGCCAGCAGGGAGAATCATATGTCTATTGATTTTAATACATTTTTGAGTAACCTGAACGATCCGAGACTTCCCTATTATCTGGAGAATCAGAATGACACCGACAGTTTCGAAGGTTTGGTTAACGGATCGATCACCAACATAGGAAACGATGATCTCAGCCGGTCTGTTTGGGGAATATTCCCGGTCGGGGGAAGGTTTACAGAGGAGGTAGAAGATGGGGAAGAAGTTCCCGGTCCCGTTAACGGTGCTTCCGGTACAGGTGATGTGCCGTTCAGAATGATCACCAGTTATATGGTACAGTTCATCATCGCAGAGGCAGAGCTGATATTGAACAATAATCTGCCTGCCGCTGAAACAGCTTTTAGGTTGGCCATGGAAGAGGCTTTTGCCGAGGTAAATGCCCTGCCTGGTGCCCCGGAGATTGTAGATACGGTAGTAACATCATACATTGATGCACATGTTGTAGCTTTTGACACGGCCGCAACTAATGAAGAAAGGCTCGATGTCATCATTACCCAGAAGTATATCTCCCAATTTGGCAATGGTATGGAGTCTTTTACTGATTTCAGACGTACCGGTTATCCTTCGGCACAGCAGATCGATGAAATCGTCAATCCGCTTGGCGAAGGGGTGTTTCCAAGAAGATTACCCTATGATGTAGATGAATTTCAGGGCTCTAACCCCCCTGATGAAGAAATCTTGTTGCAAACGCCGGTATTTTGGGATGTTAATTAACAATGTCAAATTCAATGAAAATGAACACAACAAAAAAAATATATTACGTCGTAACCATGATCACCTTGTTGATAGTGGTTACAAGTTGCGATGATGAAGAGCTGTTTAAAACAGTTGTGACTGAAGAGCCTGATGTGACCTTTAATTTTTATGATTCTGAAGGCAACCCATCCGAACGCGGCAGCAATTCGTGGAGAATAGAAAACCCCATACTGACTGATGAAAATGCCACTGATGCCGACATCAACTTTACATTCATTAGCGAATTCATATTACCCGAAGGAATTACTATTGACAGTGTAACGGTACAATATCAGGCAGATTTTATCTTCGACAGTGGAGGATCGCTTCCCCGGGGTTGGTTTTCCTGGGAAACTGTATTGCCTGCCGATGATCGCCTGGACGGAAACAGGCTGACCTATACCTTTAACATAGCAGAACTAAATGCAGGTTACCCGGATGTGTTTTTTCCTCTTTTGACCCTAGGTGCCCCTTTTGGAATCGTCAAAGATACCAATAACGCCCGTGTACAAATATTTTTGTCAGATGGCAGGGATCTTATTTCCACCAAAATAATCTTTTGGTACCCTATTGTACCCGGTGATCCTGAATAAAATAGTATACTAATATTCATTTCATGCCAAAATTCCGTTCCTGATTCTGATATGGAACGGGGTTTTGGCTTTTTTTGAAAACTTTACTTGTTGTTTTCCCTCCATCAGTGGCTACTTACCGGTTTACTACTGCCGCTACTTATAGAGTTCGGTAGTACATTAATGAACATGTTTGTATCATTACCGGACATAGAAAATAGATTTATAGCATTTAAATATATGATTATCAATTACTTAATGTTTCGGCATATAAATTGAAAATTTGAGTTCGCAAATTAAAAATGTGAACCATGAAGATTACTGCCATTCTTAGAGCCGGCTTATTCGCACCTTTATTCCTTAGTTTTATGTTGGGTTTTTCATCTGCTAACGCCCAGGAAATCAGAAAGCTAACATTGGAAGAGTGCATCGACATTGCTTTGAACAATAACATTAGTGTACAAAGGGCCAGAAATGATGCCCTGATGGCCTCTTCCAACAAAAAACAGGCCTTGCTTAATTTTTTACCTTCATTGCAGGCCAGGGCAAATTATAACAACCGAACAGGAACCTTTTGGGATGAGAATGCGGCAAGACAAGTCAGTGATGTGACAAGCACTTCATCCCCTAATATAAATGCCGGTCTACTGATATTTAATGGACTCAGAAATCATCACAACAAAAAACAAAGGAATAATGAATACAATGCTTCAAATTATGCCGTGGAAGGAACCAAACAAACGGTTAAAACGAATGTAATCGCCTTTTACCTGAACCTGGCTGCGGATAAGGAAAATATAAAAATTTCAGAGGGACGGCTGGCGCTTTTGACACGACAACTGGAACGGGAAGAAAAGCGGGAACAAGCAGGCGTGGGACAAATTGAGGAAGTTTATAACCTAAGATCTCAGGTAGCCAATGAAAAACTGAATCTGGTGACCCTCAAGAATACCTATGAAAGGGATAGGTTATTGCTCATTCAGGCTTTACAACTGGAAAACGTACAGAATATAGACATTTCTGATTTGGAGATTTCCGATCAGGAGATTGAACAACAGATAGAATCGTACCAAAATGTTATCGACAACGTGATGGTCACTTCACCGGATTTGAAAAGTGCCAATTACAGTTTGGAGGCCTCAAAAAATGCATTGAATGTCGCCCGGGCTGACCGTTATCCTACGATCACGGTATTTGGTGAAATAGGCTCCAGCTATTCATCCAATGGTGCTAGAAATCCGGCAACCGGAGAGTTGGATCCCGATGCCAGTTTAATGGATCAACTTGAATTTAATGAATATGAAGGTGCTTTTTTTTCTCTTAATATTCCCCTATTTAACAGGGGCTTAACCAATAATAATATCCAAATTGCCAAAATTAACATGGTCAATGCCAAGTTGGATCTTAAACAGGCCGAGTTAGACCTTACCAACGCAGTACAACAGGCTTATCTTGATCTGATTAATGCCAAAGGCACCTATGACGCGGCCAAAGAAAACCTGATTGCGTTGGAACAGTCGTTTAAATTCATGGCGTCCAGATATAATGCAGGAAATTCGGATTTTTATGCTTACCTGGAAAGCCTTAATAACAAAAACAGAGCAGAAATGGAGCTGAACAATGCCAGGTACAGTATTGCTTTGAGAAAAAAGATCCTGAATATTCTGCAAGGTTTGGAGTAAGGCAGCAATAAGCCATACATCCGATTATATCCAGGCTGTTTAACCATGAAAACTTTCCTGACCGTTAAACGGCCGCAAATGACTCTGGCATGTTTATGAGCAAAATCCCAATTTGCACTACTGTCATTTATTCAAAGAAATCGTGAAATTCAGGTGCCTTATTGCACTGATTGTAGTTGGCCCGGAAATGCTCCGTATTGCCTAAAAGTGTGCAAGCTTAAAGATGTCCATGGTTTTCTGTCCGATTAAAATCACCTTGTTGTTTATTAACAAAACACTTTTATATGTTTTATCGGTTTTCAGGGAGATGGTTCTTTCTTGCAGACTGTACAAATGGATAAAATGGATGGCATCCCCTGACAAATAATACAATTCATCTTTGAGAAAGTTAAAATAGCTTAATCCTGTCAATGGCAACTTTTTGACATAATTCCCAAAATTGTCAAATACCAGTATTCCACCATTGGCATCATTGATGAAAACCTGTTGCTGATAGGCCTTCATAAAATTCAGATCGTTGTCTTCTGCCAGGATAAAGTTGTTTAAAGAGGCATTAATTAATACCTGGTTGGTGGTATTGTCAAATTTGATCAGGTTTAAGTTTTCATTATCTACTAACCAAAGGTTGTTATCTTCGGCAAGGGTCAGGAGCGAAGAGAAGCCTACGTCCTCACCGCTAATCCGGTAATATGGCGAAGTGTTTAGAAACCTGTCAAGCAGTATATATTCCTGAAAGTCTGCATAAAAAACAAGGATTCTGAGTACCGGCCATGCTTCTATTAAAGTGACAATACCGGGTTTATCCGGTGAGTAGGTATTTATCACATTTCCATTATCATCATATTGGGTGATATCTCCTTTATCATTGGCCAGGTAGATATATCCGTTTCTGTCTTTTGATATGGCGGTGGGATTGGACAGGGCAATACTTTTATGCCATTGCAGCAAAGATGATTGACCTGATACGTTCAAAATAACGAGGCAGATTAATGCAAAGAAGCTCCATATTTTAATCCTGGGGATCTTCAAAAGTTTTCAATTTTAAATGAATACCATCAAAAGCCGCATAGGTAAAATGATTTAACCATTCGCCGAGGTTAATGTACCGGCTATTATGGCTAACTTCCAAATCCAACGGCAGGTGACGGTGACCGAATATGTAAAAGTCATGGTGTTTAAGTTTTTCCTGCTCGCGGCTATACCGGAGTAACCATTCATCCTCTCCCAGGTAAACATCCTGTTTTTTGTTGTTGGTGATACGGCTTTTTCTTGACCAATAATTGGCAACTCCAATGCCAAAATTAGGGTGAAGTCTTGCAAATGCCCATTGGCAAAGCTTATTTTTGAAGATTTTTTTCAGGATTTTATAAGTAAAATCTCCTGGCCCTAACCCGTCTCCATGCCCTATAAAAAAGTTTTTGCCGTTAATACTGAACGACTGCGGCTCACGGATTACCGGTATACCCAGTTCTGTGGGAAAATAGTCGAAAAGCCACATGTCATGATTTCCTGTAAAGAAAGTGACCGGAATACCTGCGTCCCTGATTTCTGCCAGCTTACCCTGAAACCTGATAAAACCTTTGGGAATGGCTTGTTTGTATTCAAACCAAAAGTCAAACATATCTCCCAGCAAATAAATGGCATGGGCGTTATGTTTAATGCTGTCGAGCCAACTCACCACTTTTTTTTCTGTGCGGCGGCGCTGCTCTTGGGAACCGGCCCCCAAATGAAAATCCGAAGCAAAGTATACTTTTTTGTCCGGTGGAAGATGCTCAATGGAAGGGATCATGTAGTCAGCTATAGCAAGTGAAAGTGGCCTTGATAAATTTTCCTAAAATAAAAAAAGACCAGGAAACGAAAAATTTCCTGATCTTCCCTAGCCGGAATACTGCCGGTCATTCAGAGCCTTCTTTCTTAGAACTGATGGCATTTTCTTCAGAAGAGGTATCCTCGTTATTCGACGAGACTTCCTCCTGGTTACCGGGATTGTCTGTAACTTCCTTTTCTTTAACATCCTTGATGCTTTCCTCGTCTACACCGTTGGACTTTTCCTTTTTGGTGAAAGCCTCATAGGTAGTTTCCCTGGCAAATGGTCTTTTGCCAATAAGCCTTTCAAGGTCACTCTGGAATATGATTTCCTTATCCAAAAGCTCTTTCGCTACAATTTCCAGTTCCTCCACTTTTTCATTGAGCAACTTTTTGGTCCTTTCATACACCATAGAGATTAAGTTCCTGACCTCTTCGTCAATGGTTTCTGCAGTGGCTTCGGAATAAGGTTTATTGAAGCTGTAGTCATTTTGTTTGGAGTCGTAGAAAGAAATATTGCCCAGTTTATCATTCATACCATATACGGTGACGATGCTGTAGGCCATTTTGGTGACCCTTTCAAGATCACTCAGGGCGCCAGTGGATATTTTACCAAAAATAATTTCTTCTGCGGCCCTTCCGCCCAGCGTCATGCACATCTCATCCATCAACTGCTCCGTTTGATACAAAAATTGCTCTTTTGGCAGATATTGGGCATAACCCAACGCTGCTACACCCCTGGGAACTATACTCACTTTTACCAAAGGATCTGCATGTTCCAAAAACCAACCGGCTACCGCATGGCCAGCTTCGTGATAAGCAACAATTTTTTTCTCTTCCGGAGAAATGATTTTGTTTTTCTTTTCAAGTCCACCGATGACCCTGTCGATGGCATCCTGAAAATCCTCCATGTCAACCTGTTTTTTGTTTTTTCTTGCCGCAATCAAGGCGGCCTCGTTACAGACGTTTGCGATTTCAGCCCCTGCAAAACCAGGTGTTTGAGCGGCGAGCTTTTTAGGATCCAGGTCCTTTGCCAGTTTTATGGGTTTTAAATGAACTTTAAAAATAGCTTCTCTTCCTACAATATCGGGTTTGTCAATGCTGATCTGCCTGTCGAACCTTCCGGGACGCAGCAAGGCGGGATCAAGTACGTCAGGACGGTTGGTCGCTGCGAGTATGATCACCCCGGAGTCTGTGGAAAAACCATCCATTTCTACCAGCAATGAGTTAAGTGTATTTTCCCGCTCATCATTTGAACCAGGCACCTGGCCCCTGCCCCGGGATCTTCCGATCGCGTCCACCTCGTCAATAAATACGATGCACGGGGCTTTTTCTTTCGCTTGCTTGAACAGGTCTCTCACTCTTGCAGCACCTACGCCTACAAACATTTCCACAAAGTCTGAACCCGACAAGCTGAAAAATGGTACCGCGGCTTCTCCGGCCACTGCTTTAGCCAGCAAAGTCTTTCCTGTACCGGGAGGGCCTACCAGCAGCGCCCCTTTTGGTATCTTACCTCCTAACTTGGTGAATTTAGAAGGGGTTTTGAGGAACTCTACAATTTCTTTAACTTCTTCTTTGGCTTCATCCAATCCTGCAACATTGTCGAAGGTAATCTTCACCTTGTTTTCAGCATCAAACAATGCTGCCCTGGACTTACCGATATTAAATATTTGACCACCCGGACCGCCGGAACCGGTCATTCTTCTCATCAGAAACCAGAATCCAAACAATATTAGAAACAGTATACCCCAACTGGCAAAGAACTGCCAGAAGTCTTGCCGGTCTTCTATGGCATAGTTGATACGCTCTTCTTCAGGAAGCGTTGCCATAAATTCTTCCCACTTTTCATCGAATTTGTCAGGGGTGGTTATTTTAAAGTAATAATGAGGTCCTTCAGACAATGGAAAATAACTGTTGTTGTCCACTTCACGGTATCGCTCACTTTTAAGGGCTTCTTCCTTCAGTACAATTTCAACTTTATCTTGATTTTTGATGAGTACCACAGTCTTCACATCCCCCTGCTCCATCATCTTTTTAAAGTCGCTGAAGAATATCTTCTCCGCACTGTTTTTATTCAGATAGGTTATTCCAAAGATCAGGGCAATCAGGGTTACTATAATCCAAACCTGATAATTTTGCCTTTGAGGATTCTTAGGAATAATATTTTTCTTTTTTTGGTTATCCGCCATTACAACTTATTTCAGATCTATATTAACTAAATATCTAACGATTTACGACGCACATGGTTCGATGCCGCCCCTGGCTAAGGGGTTATATGATTGACTACCGCATCACCCCACAAATCTTCCAAACTATAAAACTCTCTAATCTCTTTTTTAAAAATATGGGCTACCACGTCTACAAAGTCTATCAAAATCCATTCCTTGTTTTGATACCCTTCTTTGTGCCATGGTTCTTGTTGAAGGTTTTTGTAAACAAGCTCTTCCACCGAATCGGAAATAGAATCAACTTGCGTATCTGAATTGCCCGTGCAGATCACGAAATAAGAAGCCACTGCATTTTTTACCCCATTTAAGTCCAAAACAACTACATTTTCTGCTTTTTTCTCTCTCATCCCCTCAACCACTATTTCGCATAACTTTGTTGAACTCATATAAATTTTTCTTTCTTCCTTCCCTTACTTATATTGCTCACAAATCTACTAAAAAATACTTGCATAAAATTCTAACTGACACATTATTTATTGGCAAGAGGGTAATTTATATGCCAAAATGTCATTCAACCAATGACATAGCTACCGAAACTGCTGAAAAAGATGACTGCCTGGACGGGACTTTGGTCATAACCGATTGGCAGACAAAAGGCAGAGGCCAGCGCGGCAATCAATGGGAGTCCGAACCCAATAAAAACCTTACTTTTTCGGTAATTCTCAAGCCGGGGTTTCTAACACTCGATCACCAGTTTTTTCTCAATATTTTTACCTCCCTCGCATTGATTGACACGCTTGTGTCCTATGTCCATACCGGGCTTAAGATTAAGTGGCCCAACGACATTTATTATGAAAACATGAAATTGGGTGGCATTCTCATTGAAAATACCGTAAAAGGATCTTACCTGCATGCCACCGTGATTGGTGTGGGACTAAATATCAACCAGGTGGATTTTAACTGTGAAAATGCCCTCTCCCTGGCCGGTATTTGCGAACGCTTTTTTGATTTGCAGACATTGCTCGGTGAGCTGGTAATGAATATGGAAAAAAGGTATTTCCAGTTAAAAACAGAAAAATTCCAGGCCTTGCGAAGTGAGTATGTCGAGCGCCTCTTTTGGTACAATCAACTGAAGTGGTTTAAAACGGATAGGAAATTTCAAGCTAAGATTGTCGGGGTTGACGATCTTGGCAGGTTGCAATTGATGGAGAACTTTCGCATACACTCCTATGATTTGAAAGAGGTCACCTATCTGATTAACACAGACCAGGATCCGGGGGGGTATTCTTAAAATGAACCTTACCCTGGCTTCAGTGTTTAATAAGCTATACGACAGGCCATAAGTTTGAAGAATTCCCTGAATTAAATTAAATTTGCGAAAAAAGTAAAAAGAAATGATTGAAACCGATTTAAAGTATAAAGTAAAGGATATTTCCCTGGCCGAATGGGGTCGAAAAGAAATTGAACTGGCCGAAGCAGAAATGCCTGGGCTGATGTCTTTGAGGGAAGAATTTGGTGGCTCAAAGCCATTAAAAGGCGCTCGTATTGCCGGATGTCTGCATATGACTATTCAAACTGCGGTGCTGATTGAAACCCTGGTTGAACTGGGGGCGGAAGTGAGCTGGTCGTCCTGCAACATTTTCTCGACACAGGACCATGCGGCGGCAGCTATAGCCAAGGCCGGTATTCCGGTATATGCCTGGAAGGGTATGAACAATGAGGAATTCGACTGGTGTATTGAGCAAACGCTGTTCGCTTTTGAAGAGGGAAAACCTTTAAATATGATACTTGATGATGGCGGCGATCTTACCAACATGGTTTTGGACCAATATGGTGAACTGGTAAGCGGTATAAAAGGTTTGTCAGAAGAGACTACTACCGGTGTGCACCGTCTCCAGCAAAGGGAAGAGCATGGACTGCTGCCACTACCGGCTATTAACGTGAATGATTCGGTTACAAAATCAAAATTCGATAATAAATACGGCTGTAAAGAATCATTGGTAGATGCCATTAGACGGGCTACCGATGTGATGATGGCCGGCAAGGTCGCTGTGGTTGCAGGTTACGGTGATGTCGGAAAAGGCTCAGCAGCTTCTCTGAGAGGGGCAGGGGCCAGGGTCATTGTAACAGAGATAGACCCTATCTGTGCACTGCAGGCCGCCATGGATGGGTTTGAGGTTAAAAAAATGGACAATGCCGTTGAGGAAGTCGACATTGTTGTTACCGCTACAGGCAACAAGGATATTGTCGCAGGCAGACATTTCACAAAAATGAAAGATAAAACCATCGTTTGCAATATCGGTCATTTTGATAATGAAATCGATGTTAATTGGTTAAATGAAAATGCTGTGAAAGATGAAATCAAACCCCAGGTCGACAAATATACGTTGTCAAATGGGAATGACATTATTCTTTTGGCTGAAGGAAGGTTGGTAAACCTCGGTTGTGCTACCGGTCATCCCTCGTTTGTGATGTCAAATTCCTTTACCAATCAAACGCTGGCACAGATCGAACTTTGGGCTAACTCAGATAAATATGAAAATAAAGTTTATACCCTGCCTAAACACCTCGATGAAAAAGTAGCCAGACTTCACCTAGCCAAGATAGGTGTAGAACTGGATGAGATGACCCAGGAACAGGCTGATTATATTGGTGTCAAAAAAGAGGGGCCTTACAAACCCGAATATTACAGATACTAATTAGATTCGATTTATATGACAAAAGCCTCTGAATGAGGCTTTTTTTTGTAACTTAGCCTTGCTAATCATGTATTTTTTAAGATGTCACTCATTGAAAAAATAACCTATTTTGTGCTATTGGCAGTAATTGTAGTAGGTATCTATCTTGACTATAACAACCAGGAATTTTTGACTAATGCCTATGCAAAGGAGGACGGTATATTGGAAAACACCACCGCATTAATGCTATTTGCGGGTGGGATATTGATGTTTTACAGGTTTCTGAAGCTAGGCAGAAAAAAAAACGGGTGGTTTAAACTCACTACCCTGGGTATTGCCCTCGCCTTTTTATTTGGTGCCGGTGAGGAAATCTCATGGGGACAAAGAATATTCAGTGTAGAGTCTTCGACCTTTTTCCTTGAAAATAATGTTCAGAGCGAAACTAATTTTCACAATCTGGAAGTAGGTGGTGTAAAACTTAACAAGCTCATATTCGGTCAAATACTGACTGCCTTCATACTAATATATCTGATTGTTTTTCCCATTCTTTATAAGAGATGGAATACCTTTAAACTATTGATAAATAAATTCGCCATTCCCCTTCCCCAGGTACATCATGCTGTGGCATATCTTACCTGTTTGGCTTTGCTGCTTTTGATGTCATCAGGAAAAAAATGGGAAATTCAGGAACTGGCATTAAGTTTAATCTTCTTTTTTATACTCTGGAAGCCCCGGAATAATATTTATGAGATAAAAAGGGAAATCAATTCATAGTTATTTAACCGGTGCTGCCAGGATTGAATTCCGAAATTATTGATTTTACATAATGATTAGATAAATATCTGTCTTGGAGAAGACAAACCGATTACTTTTTTGGATTTTCCAGGCCAAAAATGGAACGTTGTGAGGTAATTATCGTCCTGTAGGAAAAACCTAATTTAATTAAACCAATGTTGTCACCTATTTCAGGTTTATATCCCGTAACAGGTAATTCCTAACTATCATTTAATTTTTGGATCATGGCAGATATGAGAATTCAAGATTATTCCAAAAAGCAAAAAGAAGAGGTTTTTGAGCAAGAATTTTTACCTCATATCAATTCAATGTATAATTTTGCCTACAGGCTTACCTTTGAGGAAGACGATGCCAAGGACCTGGTACAGGATACTTATTTGAAAGCTTTCAGGTTCATAGATTCCTTTGAAAGAGGAACTAATGCAAAAGCCTGGTTGTTTCGAATACTGAAAAACAGTTTTATCAATGACTTCAGAAAAAAGAGTAAGCAACCGGCAAAGGTCGATTACAACGAGGTGGAGTCTTATTATAATTCTGAGGATGTAGATGAAACCATTACTACCGATCTGAGAGTAGAAACGGTGCAACATATGATTGGTGATGAGGTAACCAATGCCTTAAACGCTCTGGATGTCGATTTTAGAACGGTAATTATCTTGTGTGATCTGGAAGGATTTACCTATGAGGAAATGGCCAAAATACTGAATATTCCTATTGGGACAGTGCGGTCCAGACTTCACAGAGCAAGAAATTTGCTGAAAGATCGGTTAAAGCTTTATGCCAATACGATGGGATATAAATAATTAAAATAGGTTAAGATATATGGTTAAATTTTCCGGAGCGTGGCTTAAGAGCAGGTTAAAGTTCTTAAAAAACATGCATTGCCCAGACCAGGCAAATTGTTTTAAGATTTTGCAACTAATGCTTGACAATGAAGCAGATGAAGCACAAAAAGCGCAATTTGAATGGCAAATAAAAAATTGCATGCCATGTTATAAAATGTATCGTTTGGATGCAGCCATAAAAGAAGTTCTGCAAACTAAAATTGAAGTGAAATCTGTACCTGGCGATCTGGTAGATACTATTAAACTAAAAATTAAAAACGCTGTTTAATTTGCATGGCTAAAGGTAAGGTTATTATTTTTTCAGCCCCTTCAGGTTCAGGAAAAACCACCATCGTACAACATTTAGTAAAAAGGAACTCCTGCCTGGGTTTTTCTATTTCCGCATGCACCAGGGATAAAAGGGGAAGAACGGAGGAAAACGGAAAAGATTATTATTTTCTACGCCCTGAGGAATTCAAAAATAAAATTGACAAAGATGAATTTGTCGAATGGGAAGAAGTGTACCCCGGAAATTTTTATGGCACACTTAAATCAGAGGTACAAAGAATCTGGGATGCGGGAAAACATGTTGTTTTTGATGTAGATGTAAAAGGTGGTATAAACCTGAAAAAGTATTTTAAAGAAAGGGCACTTGCGGTCTTTGTGAAAGTACCATCCCTGGAAATTCTTAAACACAGACTGAATGACAGAAAAACAGATTCGGAGAGTAGTATATCCCAAAGACTGTTTAAAGCCAAATTTGAGATGACCTTTGAAAGTGAATTTGACGTTACCTTATTAAATGAGGATCTCCGGGAATCCTGCGAAGAGGCACAAAGGCTGGTGATGAATTTCATTAATGAAAAATAATTTATTTATTTAGGGAACCTCAAAGGTTAACCGAACATGAAGATTGGACTTTTCTTTGGGTCTTTTAATCCCGTTCATACCGGCCATATGATCATTGCCAATATCATGGCTGAACACACTGATCTGCAACAGGTTTGGTTTGTAGTATCTCCCCAAAACCCGCTTAAGAGCAGCAAGTCACTACTCCATGAGCATGATCGTTATGCTATGGTAGAGCAGGCCATCATCGATAATTACCGTTTGAGGGTCTCAGACATCGAATTCCGTATGCCCAGACCCAGTTATACCATCGATACTTTAGCCTATCTTACAGATAAATATCCTGATCATGATTTTAAGTTGATAATTGGTGAAGACAATCTAAAAAGCTTTCCAAGGTGGAAAAACCATCAGGTTATACTGGATGCGTATGGCCTGTATATTTATCCCCGGCCAGGATCAGTATCTTCCGAAATCAGTCATCACCCCAATGTTAAATGGGTGGAGGCCCCGCTATTGGATATCTCCGCTACTTTTATAAGACGTTGTGTGAAGGCTAATAAGTCGATCAAATACCTGGTGCCTGAGCCGGTGGAAGTATTTATTAAATCAAAAAAGCTGTTTGTCTGATTTTAAATGGTCATGATGTCCTCTTCTTTTTTGTTTAACAGCTCCTCTATTTTATGTGTATAGTTATCCGTTAGTTTTTGGACTTCACCCTCGGCTTTTTTAATGAGATCTTCGGAAGCGCCTTCCTTTTGCAGTTTTTTGAGGTGGTCGTTTGCATCTTTGCGGGCGTTGCGGATGCTTATTTTACCGTTTTCAGCCTCGTTTCGGGCATGTTTTACCAGTATCTTCCTCCTATCCTCAGTCAGAGGGGGTATGTTAATACGAATTAATTCACCATCATTTTGAGGATTCAGGCCCAGGTCACTGTTGATAATGGACCTTTCAATTTCCGGGATCATATTTTTTTCCCAGGGTTTGACAACAATGGTTCTGGCATCAGGCGTATTGATAGAAGCGACCTGACCGATAGGGGTCGATGCTCCGTAATAGTCTACCCTTAGGTCATCTAACATATTGGGCATCGCTTTACCTGCCCTTAACTTTTGAAGTTCAATCCTTGTATGATCGATAGACTTCTCCATTAATTCTTTGGCATGGTCTAAGTAAAATTGAATATCCTCTTCCATGATTGTAAAATTTTAATTAATTAAAGTTCCAGCCTCCCTTCCCTGAACTATATTTAATAAATTTCCATTTTTATTCATGTCAAATACGATGATCGGCAACTTGTTTTCCTGACAAAGCGTAAAGGCAGTCATGTCCATGATGTTTAACCCCTTCTCATAAGCTTCCTGAAAGGTTAAGGTCGAATATCTGATAGCGCCCGGATCTTTTTCAGGATCGGCCGAATATACACCATCTACTCTTGTCCCTTTTAACACCACATCTGCATTGATTTCAATAGCCCTTAAACTGGCTGCCGAGTCGGTAGTAAAATAAGGATTTCCTGTCCCGGCCCCGAATATTACAATCCTGCCCTTTTCCAGGTGTCTTACCGCCCTTCTCTTAATGAATGGCTCACACACCTGCTCCATGTTAATACCTGACATTAACCTGGTAAATAAGCCTGCTTTTTCCAAGGCACTTTGCAGCGCCATACCATTTATCACAGTTGCCAACATGCCCATATAATCACCCTGCACTCTGTCAATACCTGATTCTTCGGCCTGTACACCCCTGAATATATTACCCCCTCCTATAACAATCGCAATTTCAATACCTAATTCTCTGGTGGCTTTGATTTCGTGTGTGTATTGTTCTAATCTTTTTGGGTCGATGCCGAATTGCTGGTTGCCCATCAATGCCTCGCCACTGAGTTTAAGTAATATGCGCTTGTACATTATCAAATTTTCTATCCCGGCAAATATACTTGCTTTAATATAATATTAAAATAAAATACATCAACTGTTTCCAACGCTTAAAACTGAACAAGAAGGCTGTTCTTGTCAACACTTTCGCCAATGCCCACATTAATTTTTTTTACCACACCTTCTCCTGGTGATTTGATAATGTTTTCCATTTTCATGGCTTCGAGAATCATGATAGCCTCGCCTTTTTTGACCTCCTGACCTTCTTCAATATTAATGTTCAAAATTAAACCTGGCATTGGTGCCCTGATTTCCTGTAGTTGCCTGGAACTGTTTTTTGACATCCCCAATCGTTCCAGCAGTAAATCAAAACGGTCTTTTACCTTTAATTGGAATTTATGCCCATTGATTTTAAGCGATACCTGCTTACTTTCACTATCTATATGAACCACCTCGGCGGTATAGGATTGATTGTCTCTGATGATATGAAAATAGTGCTTCCTGATTTTTACTAGATCCCACTCAAATGGCTGATCATCTACCAATATTGAGCTATCTCCCGATTTAATGGTGAAAATTCCGTCACTTTTTTTAGATTCGGGGCTTTTAATAATATTTATCTGGTACATACGGTTTATTTAAAAGCGTAAATATAGTTTAAATTGTGACAAATTATTTTAAACTTTAATAGGATTTACCGGATTGGTATCTGGCTGATTAGGTCGAGTGACAATCCCGAATTATTATACATGTTGATGAAAAACCATTTTTTTTTACCATTGATCATTGCCGCCGGGTTTGGCGCCTGTAAAAGCGTGGAACATACGGCCGTAAATGATATGGAACCGGTGAAATCCACAGACACGGTGCAAGCTGCTGTTTTACCGGAAACAGACACTACGGAAGAAATAATTTACAGTGATATAGTTACCTATCGTGGTTCAAATGATCGTTTACATGACCTGATCCATACAAAGCTGGAGGTGAAGCTTAATTGGGCCAGACAGGAACTGGAGGGCATTGCCACACTTGAATTGAAACCTTATTTCTATGAACAGGAAGCACTGACCCTGGATGCAAAAGGATTTGCGATAGACTCGATATTGCTCGTTGAAGGTACAGCTAAAAAGCCACTGAAATTTATGTATGACGGCCGGCAGATAACCATTGATCTGGAGCGCGCATATGAAGCAAAAGAGCACTTCTTTGTAGAGATCCATTACGTAGCCAGGCCAGAGGAAATCCCTGATGAGGGGTCAGCAGCCATCACATCCAATAAAGGTCTGTACTTTATCAATCCCACCGGAACGTTGAAAGGGAAACCGCAACAAGTCTGGACGCAGGGACAGACCGAAGCCAACTCTGTATGGTTTCCAACGATCGATTCCCCCAATGAAAAGACAACCCAGGAATTGTTCATCACGGTGGATAATAAATTTACGACCCTTTCAAACGGCAGCCTGATTTATTCGCTGATGAACGATGATGAAACCAGAACCGACTACTGGAAGTTAGATCAACCTCACGCACCTTATCTCGCCATGATTGCGGTAGGTGAGTTCAGTAAGGTTGAAGACCTCTGGCAGGTTCCCGGAGGGGAAGAGATTGAAGTAGATTATTATGTAGAAGATGAATACGCAGCGTATGCAAAGGACATATTTGGGAACACTCCTGAGATGCTGGACCATTTCAGCAAACTATTGAATTATCCTTATCCATGGCCCAAATATGCCCAAATTGTGGTTAGGGATTTTGTGTCTGGTGCTATGGAAAATACCACTGCCTCTGTTTTTATGGAAGATTTGCAGGTAACCGATAAAGAATTGCTGGACTATCGTTGGGATGATATCATTGCCCATGAACTTTTTCACCATTGGTTTGGCAATCTGGTGACTTGTGAATCGTGGTCCAATTTACCACTGAATGAGGCCTTTGCCACCTATGGGGAATATTTGTGGTATGAGTACAAGTACGGTGAAGAAGAGGCAGATTATCATCGATGGGAGTCATTACAGACCTATCTGGAAGAAGCTAAGGAAAAGCAGGAGGAACTGATAAGGTTTGCTTATGAAGACAAAGAA
The DNA here is from genome assembly GCA_022360015.1 of Cytophagales bacterium. Taxonomy (GTDB): domain Bacteria; phylum Bacteroidota; class Bacteroidia; order Cytophagales; family Cyclobacteriaceae; genus Agaribacillus. Next base: position 3,361 of record JAKSDQ010000071.1, on the reverse strand, counting down.
GATATGTTTGATCATCACTCCTATGACAAAGGCGGACTGGTTTTACATATGCTTAGAAATTATGTCGGAGACAAGGCCTTTTTCAAAGCATTGGAATTTTATCTGAAAGCACATGCCTTTGGAACTGCTGAAATTCACGATCTCAGAATGGCTTTTGAGAAAGTCACGGGAGAGGATTTAAACTGGTTTTTTAACCAATGGTTTTTGGCTTCCGGCCATCCGGTGCTGGAAGTGGCACATTATCAAAATGGCAATGTACTAACGGTGGAAGTAAAGCAAACGCAGGATCTATCCCGAACGCCTGTCTTCAACCTTCCCGTGGTGTTAGGTATCTGGGTTGATGAAGAAACGGCCTGGGAGTACCCTGTGGAAATAAATGCAAGCTTTGAGAAATTTGAATTTGAGATAGAGGATAGCGTACAACTGGTATTATTCGATACGGAGCAACAGTTGCTGGCTGAGGTGGATCACCGGAAAGACATTAATGAATTGATATTCCAGTATTATAATGGAGGCAAATTGCTGGCCAGGTACAAAGCATTGGAAAAACTGGGTGAGATAGCTTTTGAAAACCGTGAAGACCATGATGTGATCAGTGATGTTTTTCTGAGCACCTTAAACGACCCTTTCCGGGGATTGCGGGAACTGGCTATAGATTTTTTTGATGCGTATGATGGAAAATATTTAAAGGATGTTGAAGAGCGGCTGATCAGTCTGGGGCAAAATGACCCAAAACCGCAAGTGCGGGCCAGTGCTATTACTACATTAGCTTCCATTAATGCCGATAAACACAAATTGGTGATTCAAAAAGCCCTGAATGATCCCTCCTATACTGTTAAAGGTGCTGCAATACTGGGTTTTGCATTAACAGATGACCCTAATAAATCCAGAATTTTGACCAGTTACAAGGACTCGCTCAATACCCATATCATACTTGCCCTGGCTGACTATTTTGTTACTGATTCATTGTACGGTCATAATGACTGGTTTCTTGAGCGCCTGAATGATTCCGAGACAGAGGATTTGTTTTATCTGGTGCAATACTATGGATTATTCATCAGTAAGGCCCCTGATTCTGTGGTTGAAAGGGGTATTCCGGTGTTAAAAGAGATCGCAAAAAATAATAAAAATGAATACATCCGCCTGGCAGCATTTCAATCTCTGAGTTTGCTTCCCGAGAGTGAGACTTTGACCGAAATTAAAGATGATATTAAGGCAGCAGAACAAAGTGAGGAGTTGCTAAATTTTTATCAGCAAATGGGTAATTAAAAACAAAATTTTTGTGGTTATTTGTAATAAATTCAGGTAAAAATAGCCAAGTGAAAAATATTGTATCTTTTTAAGGCAAAAGTTTGAATAAAATAAAAAAGCATATAATTTTGCACTTCCCAAAATAAAGAGGGTTTAAAGCCTGTACTTTTGAAAGGGAAAAGTTCTCAAATATTGCCTGGGGGGATACCAAAGCGGCCAACTGGGACGGACTGTAAATCCGTTGTCGTAAGACTTCGCAGGTTCGAATCCTGCTCCCCCCACATCTTTGGGGTAAATGGCCCGGGATAAGGGATAATATTTTTCTTGATGAAATGAATAAGCGGGAGTAGCTCAGTTGGTAGAGCGACAGCCTTCCAAGCTGTAGGTCGCGGGTTCGAGCCTCGTCTCCCGCTCTGCTAATGTAATAAGCCTTTGGCATCATTAGTAAAGTCCGGTAACCATCATTTGCTAACAACTGCCAGGAGTCAGGGTTAAGGCTCCGGACTCTTTCAGCCGATGTAGCTCAGGGGTAGAGTGCTTCCTTGGTAAGGAAGAGGTCACGGGTTCAAATCCCGTCATTGGCTCCACGCAAGCCTGCCGGATAGCAGCAGGGATATTATGATATTCTGCTACTGAAAATGTGTATAAACACATTGCCGGTGGACTGACAATGAAGTGGTAACACTTTAATATTTAGAATTAGAATTAAAATTTAACTAAACTTAGGATTTTCAAACATGGCTAAAGAAACCTTTGATCGTTCGAAACCACACGTTAATATTGGTACAATCGGTCACGTTGACCATGGTAAAACAACGTTGACTGCCGCTATTTCCAAGGTGTTGTCGGAAAAAGGTCTTGCCCAGGCAAGGGATTTCTCCTCAATTGACAATGCACCGGAGGAAAAAGAGAGAGGTATAACCATTAATACCTCACACGTTGAGTATGAGACAGCTAACCGGCACTACGCTCACGTTGACTGCCCTGGTCACGCTGACTATGTCAAAAACATGGTGACTGGTGCTGCGCAAATGGATGGGGCGATTATTGTTGTTGCTGCCACTGACGGACCCATGCCTCAAACCAGGGAGCACATATTATTGTCACGCCAGGTAGGTGTTCCCGCTCTGGTAGTATTTATGAACAAAGTGGATTTGGTTGACGATCCGGAATTGCTGGAATTAGTGGAAATGGAAATCAGGGAATTGCTTTCTGCTTATGATTTCCCCGGTGATGATATTCCTGTTATTCAGGGCTCTGCCCTGGGTGCCTTGAACGGAGAAGCCCAGTGGGTTGAAAAGGTCGAGGAATTGATGGAGGCAGTCGATAATTATATTCCACTACCCGAGCGATTGGTAGATCTGGATTTCTTAATGCCTGTTGAGGATGTATTTTCGATTACCGGTCGTGGTACTGTGGCCACAGGTAGAATCGAAAGAGGGGTTATTAACTCCGGTGATCCTGTGGATATCCTTGGTATGGGAGCAGAAAACCTGAAGTCCACTGTTACAGGTGTTGAGATGTTCAGGAAAATCCTTGACAGGGGTGAAGCCGGCGACAACGTAGGATTGTTGTTGAGGGGCATTGAAAAAACAGAAATTAAAAGGGGCATGGTGATTTGCAAGCCTGGTTCCGTAACCCCTCACCACAAGTTCAAAGCAGAGGTCTATGTATTGTCAAAAGAAGAAGGGGGCCGACACACACCTTTTTTCAATAAATACAGACCCCAGTTCTATTTCAGAACAACTGACGTTACCGGAGAAATAAAATTACCGGAAAACGTTGAAATGGTAATGCCTGGCGACAATGTTTCTATCGAGGTGGAATTGATCAACAAAATTGCGATGGAAAAAGGATTAAGATTTGCTATCAGGGAAGGTGGCAGAACAGTAGGCTCCGGTCAGGTAACTGAGATCATCGAATAACACCATTGAGTTACATAAAAACACAATACGCGTTTCCGAAAAAAGTCTGAAACGCGTTTGTGTTATATCATAAAATGTAATACCTTTGCACACCCATTTGGGTGATGGGTATACGGGTGTAGCTCAATTGGTAGAGTAGCGGTCTCCAAAACCGTTGGTTGTGGGTTCGAGTCCTACCACCCGTG
>JAKSDQ010000256.1 GCA_022360015.1 Cytophagales bacterium | reverse complement strand
TCCATACAATGAACCACTCGAAGACATTTTTCCATGACCTACATTATTGATTGCTCCGGTGGTTCCTGCTTGTGTCATGTGTTTAAGGTCAATGACTGTACCATTTGGATTGATGATGCCATATACTGTAGAGTCTGCTGTATTGGTGATAAAACAGTCTGCTTCATCCAAGACAACATTTCCCTTGACATTTGTTGTATTTTCAGATGTAATGGGTAATCCTGTCACCTGCATGGATCCACTTGGAGATACTTTGGCACTGTATGCAACATAAAAGTTAAAGAATACCATCTTTCCCATGCGTTGGTACCGTCCAACTTGACTTGTTAACGTAAAGCTACCACTGGTGTTGGGTGCCAAGACAGGTGTCCATGATCCAAATTCGACCCAGTTGGCTGCATTTATATTGACATTTCCACTCATAGAGGCGTGTCCCACATTGATATCACTTGTCATTCCTGAATGACCTACATTGATTGCACCACCATTGTTGGCCGATTTGAGATTCAGTGCATAGGTATTGGCAGGTTCTAAGGTAATGGCTCCGTCTCCGGTAATACTTAACGGATAGTTTCCGGTGTTTTCATAATGAATAGATGCTTTATCTGTTTCGGTTAATGTTTGTACATATTGTGTAGCACTAAATCGTACACGTGTGTTTCCATTTGTTCCACTTCCCTTGTCGAGATATATAGGACTGCCTTGTACACTTATACTTCCATTGTTTTGAATCAAACGTGTATCTCCTGTTACTGTCAGGATATCGAAATAATCACCTGTATTTCCACTATATAGACGAAACCGTTTGTTGGATTGTCCATCTGTCCCGACAAAGAAATTTTCCCCTCTATTTCTTATATAGACATTTTGTCCTCCAATAAAAGTCTCTCCAAGGGCACCCGCCCCTGCGGTACTTTTGCTGTGAATGACAACATCTCCATGCCATTTTCCAGCAAAGATATGGTGACCCGTTTCTCCACCATCCACAATCTTTTTACAGAATGTGACTTCACAATGAGGAATTTGCCACTCACCCAAAACATTTTCCACAGCTTCAAAACTGCAATCAACCTGATCCTCTTTTTCCTGATTATTTTCCTCCTTTTCCTCCTCATCGTCATCAT
>JAKSDQ010000275.1 GCA_022360015.1 Cytophagales bacterium | reverse complement strand
GATTGCTTCACCCATCGCGCCTGGAAGGCGCTCCCATCGACCGAATCCGCGCAGGCGCTACGCAGGATGCTGATGAACTCGAACGGTTACGCGAAACGTATGTCAGCGCCATGAGCCGCCTCCTCACAAAATGGGATAGGCGCGATCACTGGTTGTTACGTATCGGATTTGCGGCATTTGTGTTGGCCGCAGCGACCAACGTTGCCAGACTCGGGCTGGCCGATTAGACGATGTTACGATCTCTTTATTAAGCTTGACAAATAGTCTTTAACCTACTAGGATGCGTCCTTAGGACGCATCCTAGTAGGTCTATAAACATTCTCACTTGAAGAAACTTCAAGCATATGCACGAAAAGGACTTGACGTTTACAAATTTTTAAGATATATGTCCTGAGGACATATATCTTAAATTTTCAATCTTTGTCCTCCATCGATCTAAACCAAGCCGCTACCCTCAAAATCGCCGAACACCAATACCCAGTCATAACCGCATACGAACTGGGGCTCTTACTGTTCAGCTTGATTGTCGAAGGTTCAATTAGAGGGCAAGAATTGCGGCTTCGAACAAAAGTGCCCGAGCAGAGGCACTACCGCCAAGTGCTCAACTTCTTCACTTCCTACGGGGTCCTCAAAGAAATTCGAGGCGTACCCTCCAAAACGGTTTTTTCGATTCTGGGAAAAGACGAAGACACGCCAGCAGAACCCATTGTTTGTCGAGTCGACCCTTTCGCATACCTATCGCATCTGTCGGCGATGGAATTCTACGGGTTGACCGATCGTATTTCACAAACGCTGTATGCAAGCTCACCCGGCCAGACCGAATGGAAGTCGTATGCAGGAGAGAAAATGGAAAAAGACCTGGGCAAAGCAAAATCTGCCTACTTCTTATCGGACTTTCCCAAACTCACGCGTACTCGGATGCGGAAAATAAGGCAAAAAACTATCAGCATCTTTTACCGCCGCCATCTTGGCGCATTCCGAAGCATAAAATCTACAGGTGTCCGTGTATCGACTATTGGCCGCACGTTCCTCGACATGTTACGCGAACCAGACTTGTGCGGAGGAATTCGTCATGTATTGGCAATATACAAGGAAAGTGCCAGCGATAATCTACAACTCATTGTTGACGACATCGACAAGCACGGCTCAAACATAGACAAAGTCAGGGCTGGATATGTTCTGACCGAACTGGTTGGTATCGAACACCCGACAGTTGTAACTTGGAAGAGATTCGCTCAGCGTGGAGGGAGTCGCAAGTTGTATGCGAAGAACGACTACTCCGCAAATTATTCGGCGGACTGGTGTTTGTCATTAAACGTAGATTGAAAATTGACGAACGTCGAAATTGACGAGTGGATTAACGCAGCGCCGGACAGAGGTCAGAAGGAGTTCCGGCAAGCAGTCCATATCGTGATAGCTGCTGTAGCAGCATCCCCTATCCTGCCGAACCATTTGGTAATGAAAGGTGGAATCCTGTTGTCCATAGCCCATCACGGTGACCGGTTTACGAAAGACATTGATTTCTCCGTCAGTGGTGCCGTCGCAGATCTTCCGGTAGAAACCGTCATTGATGAGCTACGGGTACGCCTCATAGAGTCAGTTGAAGAATTGGAGTATGACGTTGATTGTCGCATACAGTCACATGAATTGCGGCCACCTGATCCAAAGAAAAACTGGCCAACATTGATCATGCGAGTCGGCTACGCGCCGTATTCCGATCGTCGTCGACATTCGCGGCTAATGTTGGGACAATCCCCAACCGTCGTTCGCGTCGAATGCAGCTACAACGAATCAATACTGTTCTTTGAAGCGCTTCAGTTTGCTCCGGGAAGAGTCATCAACGCATATGCTCTAGTCGACGTAATTGCCGAAAAGTTGCGTGCGCTCATTCAGCAACCTGTTCGCGACCGGTTTCGGAGACAGGACGTATATGATCTCTATAAGATACTAAAAGAGTATGGCGAGCCTTCAGGAGACTCATCAAACCAAATTCTCGAATCGCTGAAACAAAAGGCTTCTTCGAGGAATATCACCGTAACGAAAGAAACCTTACGGTCCTCTGAAATCAAAAAGAGAGCAGCTCAAGACTATCACCACCTCACGCCCGAAATACAGGGCGTCTTACCCCCTTTTGAAGAAGCCTACAAACAGGTGCGGTTGTTTTACGAAGGGCTGCCTTGGTGAGTGAGATGTGAGCCTTACCGCCTTGCCACCTGGGCTCGAGTGGTTCGCCGCGGTCGCCGAGATGACAGCAGGAGTCTGCCTGGCCATTCCCGCGCTGCGGCTAAGCCACCATCTGCTACAGCTCGACCGAATTCGCGCAGGCGCTACGCAAAATGCCGACGCACTCGAACGTCTGCGCGAGACGTATGTCAG
>JAKSDQ010000011.1 GCA_022360015.1 Cytophagales bacterium | reverse complement strand
TAGCGTGATTTCTCGCGGTCATCATCATCCCAATCATCGGCAAATACTGAGCTGGGTGCAAAAAAACTGGTCGCCGCCAGGCCCAGGCCACCGGCTAATACTTTTCTTCGCGAGGTGGAGGATTCGAGAATCTGGCTGAATGGGCGGTTGTTGGTTTTGTTGCAGATTTCGTTGTCGTGGTCATCATTCATCTTATGAAAAACTCCAAGGTAGGCTAATCCGGCACAGGACATTAGCAAGTGAGTGTTTCATCTGAATGTCATATATATGAATGACGTGGGAAAAAACTTGCGCGGGATATCTCCACCTGCATCGCAGCAGTTTCTCGCCAGAAGGCAGGCTGAGAACAATTATCATTTATCGGTTGATTCGCCCAACAGCGCTATCAGGGCAGTGATATCGGCATCCGCTTCGCTGGACTTGTCAATGATCTGAAAGCCGGCCCAGTACTGTTTTTGATCATCCGAGGGTCTCACCCAGAGACAGTCGACACCCAGGTGGATAAGGTCACGGCCATTGACTTTCTGCGGCAGCCGCAGGTCGAGTTGATAGAGGCGGTCGGCTTCGATCGCGGCCTGCGCCATCAACATCAAACCCTGGTGATGAATATTGACCAGCCGACCCACGCAGCAGTGGCGCAGTTTGTCGTGTACTTCAACGGTGCTGCCGATAGCATGGCGTTTCAATTTGCGCGTGTAAGGGCGCGACTGCGGCGCTTCGGCCATGCTGCTAATCCCCTTTTTCCGCTGCGGCTTCCGTCGACTGCATCGATTCGGCGCGGGCGTTGAGACTGTGGAAGATATTCTCCAGTGCGCGCTCAAAGAACGGCTTAGTGCTGCCGGCAATGACTTTGGCGTGTCCTGCCAGCATCTCCCGCGCCAGCTCCAGACCGGACTTCATCGCAACTTTTTTGCCCATCTGGTCCACCAGCATGTAGTGCAGTGTTTTGGAGTTGTACCAGGCAACCTTGAGGCGTTTACCGCCCTGGAATTCAAACCAGGTGCCAAATTCGATCATCTTCAGGTTCTCGACCATCTTCTCTTCCTCGGCCGAGGGCCTGTCCTCAAAGTCACCGGTCTGCCCGGCCTTCTCCGCCGCCATGGTCTCGAGCTTGTCGCGCATGGGCGCCGGTGCCGGCTCGGCCTGTTTGCTCTGCAGCGCCAGTTTTTGCAGCGAAACCAGTGCTTCAATCAGTTTTCTGCCCTTGGCCTGATCGTAGCCAATGGTTTCGAAACCGGTTTCCAGCATATCGTGCAGCTGGTCGTGCATCTGTACCTGCCGGGTTTTGTCGGCCTGCTGCTGCTTCGGCTGGATACTCCACAAAATATCGTCCACCGCCCCGAGCGCGCGCTTCCAGCTGTCGGACTGGTCGCCGTAGCGCAGCAGAATAAAGGCGAGGTAGTCCGACCAGGGCTGCAGCAACAGCAATAGCACCGCCG
>JAKSDQ010000016.1 GCA_022360015.1 Cytophagales bacterium | reverse complement strand
TTGCCAAAAAGCGATTGGCCAGATTTAAATTGCTCTAAAGCTTTCTTCTGTAATTCGTTTAATTCTTCTTGCGTCATTGCTGTTCTAAGTTAGATATTATTTTTATGCTTTAACTTAGACAGACTTTAATTTACACTCTCATTTAGATACTTTACTTTAGGTCCAATTAAAATCACACCCTTTTTTAATTCGCCAACATAGTTATTAGAGCCTTGAAGATTCTTATACCAAATGTTGCTTTCAAGGCCCTTGAATTCCACAAAGGAAGATAGCATGTCAATAAGTTGATCCTCGGAATAATTAACTTTAAATTCTTTTTTTATCATCTGCTGTCACTAGTTTTCTTCAATAGAATTCAAAACTTCTTCGGTAGCTATTCTATTTTCATCAACCTTTTTGAAAGATACACCTGTTGGAAATGTTGTAATCTGTTCTAAAGTTTCTCCTCCAACTATCGTTGGCCCTTCAGCCATCCACTATAATTCCAAAAGGCCATCTTCTCCTTCAAAAGTGGTTAAAGAAACCTTAACCTGTGAGAGACCTGAAAATCCTAATTCTTTCAATTGTACCCCGAAGGGATACGTTGTTCCTGATTTTTCTAACAAACCTTTTTCAGTGGTTTGCGACTATAATTATTCAGTTTCCGGTGATGGTAAAATTAAAAAACAAATGATAGATACTAATTTGGGTCTGGTCGGTTCGGTTATGGCAGCTATTGAAGCCTGGCGTTGAAGAAACTTCACTCACCGAAACCGTATGACCCAAAACTTCAATTTTATCCTTTAGTCCTCTACAGATAGCGGTTTTATCCCCGGAAGTTATGAATCCTATCATACCGGCAAACTCATCTCCCCTGGAATATTTTAGAGTAACAAACCTTTCCAATCCTTCATCAATATAGGCTTTATCAGCATTTTTTAATCTTTTACATTCTATAATAAATTCCAGCCCTGTTAACTTAAAAGTAATATCAGTTCTTGCAAGTGTATATTCGCTTGTAAAAACCCAATTTTCCCAATCAAGGTAAATAATTTTCAGTTGGAACCACTTTTTAATATCCGAATCAGTGGTATGGAGATCTTTCAAAAATCTGTCCCTGATTTCGTTTTCTTTGCCAACAGCCATATTTATTCGCGTGTAGCTTTCCGATAAAGACTTAAGGAAAAGATTTTCTATAATATCCTGTTTAGAAGAAAAGCCGAGCTTTGAGAGGTTGAATTTGATGAAATCCGACTGGCTACTACTCATTTCACGGGAGAAAGTTGATTGATAAACAGTTCCATTTCTTCCTTGGCATCCCTTATTGCCTGTCTTACCGTCCAGTCTTTAAACTGATTGCTTTTTATAATATAGAATTTATCATTATCATAGATCTTTACTTTTTCTTCAAACAGTATTTTTAATGAATCTGATTTCCTGAGTTGTTTTGACTTTACAAAATTGAGTATTTCAAGATTTGGATTTCTTTCCGGTTTTGTGGCCTCCGTATTACTTACAATTGAGATGCAGATAACAACTCCCATATTTGAGGATATATGGTAAGACACCTTGAGGGAATTTTCTTTGGAAAGCAGTAAAGAAAAAGTATCTCTGAAAGCCTCATAGTATTTTTGGATATCCTCAATGTTTACTTTTGACAGTTGAAGGCCTGCCCTGTTAACCCTTACGTCATAAAATTCTCTGATGATTTCTTTTTCGTAATCAAACAGACCATAAAGATCAAAAACCATCTCATTGAGCCGGTCAATTTCATATTGGCAGTTCAGATCATGAGATTTTTTTTCTTGAATAACCTTGACCAAATCCGTCATTTGATCGAATATCCGCTGATCATTTATCTCTTTTAAAGGCAATTGTTCTATATCGATGTTTCTTAAGGTATCTCTTTTACCTTCCCCTTTTCCCCATTGAGTCGATAACTGAAAAAATAGAAACCCGATAAGTTTTGAATTAATGATGCCTAAATACGGCAGATAGTTATTTAGGTAGTTGTTATCATTTTTAATTTTAATTGAAAGGATATTGTCTTTGTGAAATATTTTCTCTTCGAGGGCTAAACCACGAAATAAAAATCTATCAGATTTTAACGGACGAACCGGGATTACTATGCGTGCTCCTTTAAAAATAGACTCATTTGGTTTTCTCCGAAGGTTTTGATTCCAGTTAAATTTTCCTAAGACAGGGTTTGTTTGATAAAACTGTTCGAAATCGGAAGGCTCTATTATTTGTTGCCAATCCGGGGTGCCAAGCGATTTCATCTCCTTTTGTGGTTGAAGTCCAACCCGGACTTCAATATCCAATTCTTTTTGTTTTTGAAGTTTATTTACAATCAAATCATGTCCTTCTACATCACTATTCACAAGAACTTTCCACAATGAGTCCTTTTCCAGAAAATCCGATCGCTTTAACTCAAAAGAATCTTGGCTTCCATAGTGGAGTATTTCAAAATGCTCAGAAAAATCCGTCAGCTTCGGAGATATATACTTGATTATATTTTTATTTTCGGATTTTTGTTGGAAAATTAAAACTACACAAGGTTCACTCGCCCCGAGTTCAATTCTTTCATCATTAACCCTCCCAATTGAGGATTTTTTAAATAGTATTTTATTGTAATGTGATAGCTCGTAAAAGATATTGACCTGGTATCTTTTCAAAAGACCATATCTGAAATTCCGTGCATTGTCATTCAGAAAAATGGAATTTTTAACAACCATCACAAACAGGGTATCTTCGTCTCCCCATTTGGATACACGAGTCAGAAATGCCTGCGACCTTTCATAATCAGCTACATGCTTATACTCCATATAATCTCCTCTTTTATTGTCAATGGCTTCCCGTTCTTTTTGGTATGTTTCCATGGATTCAGTAGGAACGGAACCCCATGGAGGATTAGACACGATACAATCAAACACGGAATCCGGAAAAATATCATCTACAATTGTATTCCCGTGGATGAGCGTTTTTCCAATCAGGCTGGGCAGAATAGGGTTTGCTCTTTCGATCTCCTTCTTTATAAATTCCGGGTCTTCGGTTTCCAGTAAAGCCAGATACAGGCTGAAAGCGGCAATTTGCAATGCATTGGTATCAACATCAATTCCAAACAGTTGTTCTTCAAGGATTTTCTTTTTGGCATTGAAGTTCAGTTTTCCTCCATAAGCTTTTTGTATCATCTTAAAGGCTTCCACAAGGAAGGCCCCCGACCCAACTGCCGGATCCAGGACCCTCGCCTTTGGATTGTGCTTGATCTTTTCGGAAAAAGACTGAGATAACATGAAATTGACTAAAAAGGCTGGGGTATAGTAAATCCCTTTTCCTTTTTTGGCGCTCCCCTTTAAAAAGGCTTCGTAAACATGGCTAATCAGTTGTATCGGTATCTCATCAAACTTGTATGGAAAAAAGAGATTGAGCTGAGATGATCTGTAATCAGATCTAAAGAACACAGACAATTGATCTAGGTATTCTGGTCTGATATCAGTGACTTCAAATTGGTCAAATTTAAATACATCACCATTTATCCTGGCCACTTGATCAAATGCATTCTTAAGTCCGTTTGCATCCTGGCTTTCAAGAATATTTATAAGGTAGTCTTTCTCGAAAATCGCCCGGTCCTCAAGATACTTAATGAAAAGACATCTTAAAATAAGAAGATGTACTGTTTTTTCATTGCCTCTTTCAATCAGATCATTTTTTAATGCCAGAAGGTTTAAAAGAAGGTCTTTATCTACCGGTTGTCTTTTTCGTTGGTTTTTACTTACAAAATCAAAGAAGTAAGCCGATTCAACGGAGTTTTTTGAGATTAATTCAATGTCTGCATTCTCAAACCCTTCACTGTTTACCCCATAATTAAAGGACTTAATGCAAATTGAATTCTTTAATGGCCTGTCCTTGTCAGGTTTTTCTTTAACGTTGATCAAATGTGATTGACTACCAGATACCGCAATAAACACGGGATCAGAATTCCGGTTCCACAGGAGTTGATGCTGTTTGAAAATATCTGGTTCAGATGGTGTATAAATGTATTTTACCGAAACAGAGTGATCCTTTCCTACTAGGTGATCATATACATTTTCCACTAAGTCCTGCGGAAGCTCTTGATCAGAAAAGCCCAGTTTTACCAGGAAATTGCGGAAAGAGTTATCCATTCAATTATCTTAAATGGTTCAAAAATACTGTTTTATGCTATTTATTACTACTATTTTTAGCATTCTCACATAAAACCTTTATAGGTTTTGAGAGTCGGCCAGCTTCGGAATGTATCTTCTGTTATGCCCTTCCGGCTGGTAATACATAAAATCTACCATATCCATAAACGAGTCTTGAACTCTGGTTATAAACGCATGATCATATTAAATTGGCATTCAGTATTGGTTCTAATAATAGCTAATACGTTTAATTTTTCATAGAAAAATTATAAAATATATCCGAAAGGATTGGCAGGAAATACAGGTCAAAAAATTGATGTCCTCTTTATGCCTCCTATATCTCCTTATACTTTCGTCTGGATGTGGTATAAAAAGTCCCTCTTCCTGTTGTTCCTGACTTTACAACAAACCTGTTTCAACTAAGTCCTGTAAATCCCCGGTAGAAGTCTATTGTTGTAGTATTAATTGTTTGAAATGCTATGCCCCAGGCCCTCGATCTGATCCCTAAAGGGGCTCTTATGAAATTTGATAGTAAACACAAAAATCATTATTTTAATTCAATTTTAACTAGGCAAATATAAATACTTTAAAAGGACGTTTTAATTTGATATTCAGTAAAAAATAGTGGACACCAAAAATAATCAAAATGAATATTCTTGACCAACATGTAAGCACACAATACGGAGATTATAAAGGATTAATTCAGATAGATTTTCAAAGCGGAACCGGATTATTCCAGCTTTGTAAGAACAATAGTATTGATACTGAGAAGTATTTTGTGATGGGCTTTGGATTAAGTGAAAGTACAACTCAAGGAATTGGAAGATCCGATGAAGTGGGTATTACCCTCCTTTTAGCGGATAAAAGCCGGTATGGAAATTCGTTTGATGAAATTGAAAAAAAAGTAAGTGATAACGGGGGAAAAATTGAACTGATCAAAAAGAGGGTATACTTACCCTATACATCTCTTGGGAGATACATCAAACGATATGAATTTTTGGCAATAAATCACATGAGGGATAAAATCCATTCATTGGAAATAAAAGAGGAAGAATAAATATATACCATTGAGCTACTAATAGCTGATATCAAATATAACAGGCTATAACATTTGGTTGAGTGGCGTAGTAAAAGTATGAACGAAAAAGTAAGGGACTATCTCATTGCAGTCGTAAGACAAAAAGGGAAGTTCGCTTTTTATAGCGATGTTGTAAAGGATTGCAATTTGGACATTGATCTCGGGTTCCCTCCGGATCATGAAAGGTTTAGCAATATATTAAAGGATATTTCAAAATTCGAGTTTGAAAATGGCAGACCACTGATTACTTCATTGGTCATGTATAAAAATGTGAGTAAAAACATGGCAGAGGCTTTTATAAACTTGCAAACGAGCTCGGCTTTGGAAAGGTAAAGGATCTACAGTACCGCGGTTTCGCCTTTGAAGAAGCACATAAATGTAGAAGGTTTTGGCAAAAGGAAAGTAATTATAAAATGTTTACTTCCTTAAGAAATGTCACAGCCCAAAAAACGAGATCGAGTTTTTTAATAATGAGGAGTTAGAATTTTTCAAAGAATGGCAATATAAAGGTTATAATGCTGATAACGATGAGCATGTGAAAGCCAAAAATTACCTGATGGATACGGTTTGGGAGAAAAGCATTTATCTTGGGAAAAGGATTATAACACATTTTGAAGATTTTCAATTAGATGGGAAAAAATACTGGAGTCAGAGGGGGTGGAAAAAAGATCAGAATGGGAACAATATTCAGGCAGCAGGAGAGTTTTTTGAATCCGAAAAAATTGTCCGTTCAATTTTCTCTCCTATAAACCTTAAAAAAGATGGAACTGGTCTAAATCCAAATGCCTTTAGATCTCCTGCCGGTATTGATGAAGTTTCTGTAAATAGATTATCATATACTAACGCGGATTTCTGTAAACGACATGGAAAATCTATTGAAAACCCAAGTGCTAAAAGGTCTTTTTTCGGATTAGCTTTATTATATGTGAATCAAATATTATCCACTGGTAGTGAAATTAAATACACTCCAAAACCTGATAACATTTATCATGCAGATATTAAAATCGGCTTCATCCCTGTAACAAGTCAGCCGCTTCCTCCCCAATTTCAAAAGAAGGTCAGAGAACTAGCTGAGAAATCTAAATTATTTAGAGATAATAACCCTTCTTCTAATAGCTGGGGTGGATCTTTAATTGAGTAGAAATGTTGCCAATTGAGTATACATCAAACAAGGGAATTGCTTTCAACAGGATTTTAATCCATCTTGGCTATGCTAAACACCTCATACACCGTCCTCACTTCATAAGAACAAAGCAATTGCTTTCTACCGGCATTTAAACCGGCCACTTTCTCCGGCTTTTCTCCATTTTAATTTTGAAAGGATTTTAAATTCTATTGTCAAGACGTTCCAACGTACTATTGAGTATTTTCCCAATTTCACCCCCTGACAAACTTTGCGCTTCAATTCTATACAAATCTGCAATAATAGAGGGAACGGGAGTATCGTCTAGTCTCACAATGAAGATAGGTTTTTTTTGAGTGTTTAGTTGGGAGATGGCGGCG
>JAKSDQ010000048.1 GCA_022360015.1 Cytophagales bacterium | reverse complement strand
GACCTTTCAAAAATTGATGAAGAAAAAGCCACAGAAATGCTGCGTTATGCCATTGATAACGGTTTGAATTATATTGATACGGCCTATCCATACCATGGAAAAGGAATGGGAGCAGCCGGAGAAAGTGAACCTTTTGTTGCCAAAGCATTAAAAGATGGATACCGGGAGAAGGTAAAATTAGCTACCAAACTTCCCACCTGGTTGTTGCAAAGCAAACAAGATATGGATACCATTTTTGCTCAACAGTTGGAGAGATTGCAAACAGATTATATCGATTATTACCTGGTTCATGCATTAAATAATTCATTGTGGAGCGTTGCTAAAAAATATGATTTTGCCAGTTTCTTGGATAAGGTTAAAAAGGATGGAAAAATAAAATATACTGGGTTTTCATTTCATGATGATAGTGTGAAACTGTTTAAGGAGATAGTTGATGCTTATGACTGGGATTTTTGTCAGATTCAATACAATTACATGGATGAAAATTACCAGGCAGGAAAAGAAGGGTTTGAATATGCTGTTAGTAAAGGAATGGGAATAGTTGTGATGGAACCCTTAAAAGGTGGTAGTTTGGCAGTTAATTTACCGGAATCAGCTTTTGAAACTTTCAAAAATGCTGATGCTGAAAAAACACCTGCAGAGTGGTCGTTGCGCTGGTTGTGGAATAATAAAGATGTTTGTGTGGTACTGAGTGGCATGAGCACTTTGGAACAAGTTGTAGAAAATGTGCGCGTTGCCAAAGATGCACATGTAAATTCGCTTTCTGAAAATGACTTGGAAGCCATAAAACATGTAAAATCTATTTTAACGGATAAAGTAAAAGTGGATTGTACTGCTTGTGGTTATTGCATGCCTTGTCCGCATGGGGTCGATATTCCACGAAACTTTTCATATTACAACGATTTCTTCCGTTTCGACGATCAGAAAACAAAAATGAATGCCAAGATCATGTATAGCACAATCCTGTCGGAGGAAGAACAGGCAAAGGCTTGTACGGAGTGTGGGGTTTGTGTTGATCATTGCCCACAGGGAATTCCTATTCCTGATAAAATGAAAGAGGTTGTTGAAACGATGATATAGAAAAGCTATTTGCTAAAAACAATGTCAAATAAAAATTACGTATTTATAGCCAGGAGTTTAGATGGATTTATTGCCGATAAAAAAGGCGGAGTTGATTGGTTGTACACTACCGTACCAAACCCTGATGGTTTAGACATGGGGT
>JAKSDQ010000284.1 GCA_022360015.1 Cytophagales bacterium | reverse complement strand
CTTTTATTCAGCTTTTCATATTTTTCCAGGCTGAAAATAAGGTCCTCTTCTTTGATAGGCTTAAGTATGTAATCAATATTATTCACCTTGAATGCTTCAATAGCATACTCATCAAAAGCGGTGGTAAAAATGACGGGAAAATCAACTTCCGCTTCTTTGAAGATCTCAAAGGACAACCCGTCTTCCAATTGAATGTCAAAGAAGGCAAGGTCAGGATGTTTATTGGAGGAAAGCCACTCCAGGCTCTTCTTAATTCCAGGTAAGATGGCCATGACGTTAATGTCAGTATCTATCTCCTTTAACATGAGCCGGAGGTTTTCCGCCGCCGTTAACTCGTCCTCAACGATGATCAGGTTCAGCTTCATAATAAAGGAAGTTTAACTCGGAAATAACGCTCATTTCTTTCAATTTCAATAGTGCTCCCCGCCATAAGATCATATCTTTTCGACAGGTTGGCTAATCCGATTCCGTACCGTACGGTGACTTGGGTCTTTAATTGGAGATCATTCTGAACTATGAGCTTTTGATCCTTGGAAACTATACTTACATGAAGGGGTTTGGACTGACTGATCAGGTTATGCTTAACGGCATTTTCTACTAACAATTGCAGGGCAAATTGGGGCAATCTTTTGTCCAGGTGAATATCTTTCACCTCCGTTTTAACCTTCAGGGCATCACCAAACCGGGCCTTCATCATAAACAGGTACGAATCCAAAAAGCGAAGCTCCTCTCTCAGTGTTACTGCTTTTTGCTTTTGATTATCAAGTGTATATCGGAAGGTTTCCGAAAGACTGTTAACGAATTTAATGGCCTCTCGGGAATTGGTCCGGATCAGGCCGGTTAATGAGTTGAGTGCATTAAACAGAAAATGGGGATCGATTTGTGATTTTAACATCGCCAACTCCGTTTCCACTTTTTCTTTATTAAGGGTGAGGATGCGGATTTTGTCAGATCTCGATTTAATCACGAGGTTGTAGACATAAACCACGATCATCACCACAAAGTCAGTCCCCAAATGCCTGAAAAAGTAGATAGTAAGGTACACTCTTCTGTGTTCCACTTCGAAGAGCCTTGAGGATATTCCGAAGAGTAATACGGTTAAAATTAAGACCAGCAAAATGTTGCTGACTAAATCCAGGCTAACCTTAAGCCAATTTTTCTTAATCCTGAAAAGCTTGTCCTTCCAGTGAAAATTGTATTGAAAGAGAAACAATG
>JAKSDQ010000112.1 GCA_022360015.1 Cytophagales bacterium | reverse complement strand
CCGCCACCCCAAGGACAACCTTCCACAATCACAGTATTATCATTAACCTCTGTCAAAGACCAAATTTGATCTGCTGAACGAAGCGTTTCGTAGTATTTGAATTTTTGACTTAAGTCCGCAAATGTTTTTACATCTCCCGACTCTCTTAGTGATAAAACCACATCTTTATCAGATTTGGGGTCTATGCCAAAATGATAACTCAATGGGATATAATTTGGTGTTTCTTTAATAAAGTCAAGTGGTCTTCCTATTTCAAATGAGTAAATTTTATAGATATAATCTAGGGAATTGACTTGATAGCCTCTAAATTCATTTTCATAGCGCTGGGGAGTGTACCTGAAATTTATTCCAGTACTGTCATATAAATCTCCATTCAAATAAAGCAATCGGTCTCTTTCCTTTTTTTTGCGAGGAGCATAGTGCCCTATCTTAACTTGATAGAAGGTATCAGTTTCTTGGACAAAATAATGTTTTAAACTATCAGAGTTATAAAGAACCGATTGACCCTTGCACAGTGAGCTAACACATATAATGATAATAAAATAAAAATTCCTCATAAACTCTTTTTTAGGTGTCCTAAGTAAGCATGCCTATCCACTTCCGTGCCTTGACCAAAACCTTGCTTTACAGGCATAATGCCAGTAGTACTACCAGCTTGAATAAGCTCATCATTATTTATCCAAGCGGTTGCTATATGACCCGGATTAGGTGAACTATTGATAGTCAGATAAATCATGAACCCGACCTCTTTAAATACGTTTATTTCCTCTACCTCTAAATATTTTATAGAAATCACTACCTGAACTGATATAATTATGAATATCATTTGCTATCTTCGATGCTCTCCAAGGCACATGGCCAAAAATATACCAACTGAGATTATAAGCAAAGAAATTACAATAAGGATCTTTCCAACCATGAATTTGGAGGTAACCCATTAGGTAATATTTCACCATTGTTTTTTTGCTCCACTTCTACATTAAAAAACGATAAGGTATCTCCACTGTTCTTAAGTGGAAAATAATCAGTTGGTATGGTATAGCCTGCGTATTTGTGCTGTTTTTTAAATACCTTCTCCTATTCTCCCAGGGCCGGTTAGAAACTATTTCTGATGCATGTGTATGACCCCAATCTAATATTTTTTGTTGGGTGGTAGATACCAAATTGGTAGCTTCATAATCAGAAGGTGTTTCAATGAAGAAACCAAGCTCATTCAAGTCAATATTTGCAGGAAAGCTAGATCTCAATCTTTCTAAAGGGTAATACTCATAATACTTACAATCAGACCAATGGTTACAATGGGCTCGCTCATACCGATCATCCGTATCAAGCATTTCATTGCCTGTCTCCTCTAAACGCTGTCTGTAAATAGGATTCAAAGCTTCTCCAATAGCATAAAAGCCACTACTAATGTTTCGACATAGCTGGTTTCTTTTTTCATGATCCCAGCCCGAATATACCTTCTCACCAAATCGGTGATTCCTTCATCTATCAGCATATCACTGAAATTCAAAGCATCTAGTGTATAGTTTCTACCTCTTTGATCCAAGAATAGTACCAATACGGCAGGTTGGGAAATATACCTTATAGACCAATTCGAGTAAGTTCCCATACTAAATAATGTTCGTCCACTATCATTCCTTCCGGCAACCCCTCCTTCATCAAACT
>JAKSDQ010000012.1 GCA_022360015.1 Cytophagales bacterium | reverse complement strand
ACAGCAGATAATGGCAAGCTCCCACCGTGGAAAGGCGATTTCCATCACGATCTGAATACACAGTTAAGTTATTGGCCGGCATACAGCGGAAATCATTTGGACCAGGAAATCGGCTTCATTGATTGGCTGTGGAAATACCGGGATACATTTAAAAGATATACCAGAGAGTATTATGAGACCGAAGGACTGAACGTACCCGGAGTAACCACACTGACCGGGGAACCGATGGGCGGGTGGATACAATATTCTTTCGGCCCTACCGTGTCGGCGTGGCTGGCTCAGCATTTCTATTTACATTGGAGATATTCGATGGACAGGGAGTTTCTGGAGCAAAGGGCCTAGCCCTGGATAAAAGATGTAGCATTATACCTGGAGGGCATTTCAAGGTTTAACGATGAAGGCCAGAGGCAGTTACCCATAAGTTCAAGTCCAGAAATTCATGACAACAGCCGAGATGCCTGGTTTGCCAAAACCACCAATTTTGACCTGGCACTGGCGTGGTGGACATTCGAAAAAGCCGCTGAACTTGCCAGGGAAATGGACCTTTCCGATGAAGCCATCCGCTGGGAAACAATACTTTCCGAATGGCCTGACCTTGCTATTGATGAAAAAAGTGGATTGATGGTAGCGCCGGGTGTGCCCTATATGGAATCTCACCGTCATTTCTCCCATCAACTAGGATATCACCCTTTGGGCTTAATAGATTTTTCCAAAGGAGAAGCGCACCGACAAATTATAAGAAACACCATAGCTACGCTCGATGAAACCGGTTCAGGTAGCTGGACTGGGTACTCTTTTAGTTGGTTAGGTAACCTAAAGGCCCGGGCATTTGACGGAGAAGGCGCTGCAGAAGCTTTGCAGATATTTGCTACCAGTTTCTGTCTTCCCAACAGCTTTCACGTCAATGGCGATCAATCCGGCAAGGGGTATTCGAATTACACATACCGCCCTTTTACCCTGGAGGGAAATTTTGCTTTCGCAGCCGCGTTGCAAGAGATGCTCATACAAAGCCATACTGGTATTATCCGGATATTTCCTGCCGTTCCTTCCGGCTGGTCTGATATCAGTTTTGATCAATTACGTACTGAAGGGGCATTTTTAGTAACTGCCAAAAAAGAAAACCGAGTAGTTACCCATGTTGAGATCAAATCACTGCAAGGAGGTATTTTGAAATTGAAAAATCCTTTCGAAACCAACGAATTTAAATGTTCGCATAATTACCGGATCGATGATCAGAATATTATCAATATCACTACAGAGCCAGGTGATATTGTATACATTAAAATCGAAAATAGGTGATGAAGATCGATACATTTCCCATATTGCCAAAAACCAAAAAACCAATAGTCATTATCGGGGCAGGGGGCATTGTGAAAGATGCCCATTTGCCGGCTTACAAAAGAGCCGGTTTTGAGGTCAAAGCCCTGTATGACCTGGAGGTCGAAAAAGCTGAACGACTGGCGGGTGACTATGGGATAGGCACTGTTTGTCAAAGCCTGGATGCATTGATAGAGCTGGCAAAAACAAACGATTGCGTATATGACGTCGCCTTACCGGCATCCGCTATCATACCCGTCATCGATCAAATACCTGACGGTTCGGGTGTACTTATCCAAAAGCCGATGGGAAATGATTTGGGACAAGCAGCGATCATTCTGGACTTGTGCAGGAAAAAACAATTAGTGGCAGGCGTTAACTTCCAGCTCCGCCACGCCCCTTACATCAAAGCGGCAAAAAAAATAATAGATGATGGAGTAATCGGGGAATTGCATGACATAGATGTTCGGATGAACGTCTACACGCCCTGGCATCTCTGGGATTTTCTTTACGAGCTGCCCAGGGTGGAAATACAATACCATAGCATTCACTATATCGACATGATCAGGTATTTCTTCGGGAATCCGGAAAGCGTTTTGGCCAAAACGACAAAGCACCCAAACGCGAAAGCGCTTTCCTCGGCGCGGTCGTCCATTATTATGGATTATGGTGACCTGATCAGGGCGAACATTAATACCAATCACGGTCATAATTTTGGGCCAAAGCACCAGGAATCATATTTTAAATTTGAAGGCACAGAAGGTGCGATCAAAGTCAGGGTAGGGGTTTACCTGGACTATCCAAAAGGTTTACCAGACAAATTTGAATTTATCTCTTTAAACGTCAGTGACGACTGGCAGCAAATAGATTTGGAAGGTACCTGGTTTCCGGATGCCTTTATCGGCCCTATGTCGGGGCTGATGTGCAAAATGGAAGACCCTGCCTTCGAGTTTATCAATTCGGTAGAAGACGCTATCCATACGATGGAAGTGGTAGAAAAATGTTATCGATCCGGTGAACATGAAATTTGAACGGCACTCATGGTATTGAACAAGGAGATCATTGCGCCAAACCCAATGACATATTGATTATCCAAACCCATAGCCCGGACCGTTGACGATTTTTACCGGAACAATAAAGAAGGGTCAATTTTTGAGTTGAAAGTAGGGAATGAAAAGCTGCTGGTATGCGGATTTAATATCAACAATCAAAGCTCTCCGGTGGCAGGACAATTACGGAACAGCCTGATCAATTATATGCAATCTCCCGCTTTCAAACCCGATCAAACCATGACAATGGAAAAACTGAGTATGATGTTTGTCTCGATTGTCAGGGTGGATGAGACGACAGCAATGGATCTGAACAGCCCGTGAATGGCATATAAGGACGGCCTTTGGCGAAAAGGATGCTACCAGGTAATTGGAAAGCACCGGATCAACTGGGGCAAGTCTTATGTATGGAACCCGAATGATGTCTTCAATGCCTACTCCTTTTTTGATTTTGACTATGAGGAAAGAAGGGGAACAGACGCTTTGCTAATCAAATACACAACCAGTCCTTTTTCATCAACCGGATATCACCTTTTCGCTCTATAAAAACACGAAATTTCTAATTGCCAGTCAAGTATTTGGTGGTGATAAAAAAAGTGTTTTTGGTGGATTGGGAAGTTATGTGTTTACAAGGCTAAAATGGAGTTTTTAGAAATCGTAGTCATGGTGGAAGTATAATTGATGGATTTGTTAGCGCCCGTTTTTATCAGTGGCGCTGGTTTAAAAAAACAGTTTTCAATGACTCGATTTTGTGGTCTATCTCCTATATTTAGGGGGAGACGGGGAAGTTGAAAACCGAATAGAGTAGACGGCATATTCGTCCAACATCATGAATTATGGGACAAATGATTAAAAGGGGAAGGAACTCCTAAGAATTAACTCTACTAACAAAAATAAAATTGAATATTCATCTAACGACGGTAGATCTTGGCACAGCCGTTTTCTGGTAATACGCAAGGTGATTTCGTTGATTTGATAGACAGTGGAAAAGAAATTCCTGCCGCTACTTCAAAAGGAACTTAATGACTATGTATTGGAACAAAGCAAATGCGATAAAGCTGGGCCGGGTACCTTTATTAAACATTGGTCATCTTCCACAAAAAACCGGGCATAATATAAAAGTCGATTTATCGAGGGGTAATCCTCCCCGGGAGATTGAAAGTTCTCATTTGCGCAGGCACAATTTTTATATGGTCGTGCTGATACTCAGCAGAAGCGGGGAGCATATAATTGATTTTGAAAAGTTTGCCATTCAACCCGGTCGATTGTTTTCCTGACCCCGGGGCAAATTCACGTTTTATAAATCAGTCAGTGTGCCCAATATTTCACCTTACAATTTACCCCTGGTTTCATCGCTGCCCATCCAGATCAATTGATCCCCTTTGAAGGCTACTACTTTCTTGATATTTCAAAAGAAGAGACTGATGAGCTCAGCCACCTCTTTAGGCATCTTTTGAGGGAAGAAGAGACTAAGCATTCTAACAATACCATATTGAATCTCTATCTTGCTATACTCCTTGAAAAAATCAGGATGGGGATCGGATCACAACCTACTGCGCCTAGGAAAATAAACCCGGTTGTGGCCCGGTTTATGAAACTGGTGGAAGACCATTATACCAAGGGCCTTTTTTTCCATTTCTCAAATTGCCTATGAGCTGAACTTTTGCGATACATCTTATTTTATTAAAATATTCAGACGGGAAACGGGACTTACTCCTAGGGACTTCAAAACAGGATATGATAAAATGTTATATGATCGGCAGAAATCCTACTATCCATCGCAGTATAGGAAACCTATATTTGTGCTCAAAACAGGTGCTGGTTATTCCCTGTTTAGTAGTCTTAGATGGTAATTAGCAACTATTCATGTTTTAAACACACCTTCCATAGATTCGAGTAATAATATCTCCTGATTGGTGCTGACTTTTGTTGTAAACAAAATATCATGAAAAATGCATAAAACACTTAATAGTAACCCTGCAAGAAGAAAAGAAAAAGAAGAATCGGGCTTATACAACTTTACAAAAGCACTCATTGTATTTGCTGCTATCAGTCTGTTCAGTGGAAGTATTTTCGCACAGACTTCAAAAGCAACACAGACTAATAATGAGCGCAGCATGCAATTGGTAATTATGCCATTAAATGATGCGCTTGACCGAAACTTCTACCCACTACATGTAGATAAACCAAATGGGCCTCAACTACATGTTTTGGAAGGTGATCCGGACAGTGGATCTTCCCTGACCTTGTCCAGATACGGAAAAAATTATTCAGGAAGTCGAACACTGCATAGTCATACCCATAATTACAGGCTCTTTAGGAATCAAATAATAATGAATATACTCGGTTATGTGCAAATAGCAGGATAGTTCCTGAAATGATTGTCCTGAAGCAGGGGGTCCCAGAAGTGAGTTAGAACCTAAATCGGGATGGTCCGGTCCAACTAAACAGTATTTACTCTACTCATGGCGCTTAGAATTTCCTTGCTCATAGTATCCATTTCTTTGATGGGTATTTTCATGTCGTTCTCAATCCAGTTTGAAAGTAACGACACCAATGCGGCTGCAGTGGCTTCAATTAAAAACGGTTCCTTTTTAGATGAATTACCCTTTTTTTGGGTGTCGATGGATTCAAAAACATCCTTCAACTTTAAGCTTACAACATCATGAATATGATTTAAAAGTATATGTCCACTTTGTTTTCCAAACAAAGCTTTCGCTACGTCTTTATTGTCCCAGGCATGCCTGAAAACAGTTGTAAAATTCACTCCCGCACCTTCTTCCCCTTGTTGAAACAACATTTCTGTTAAGTGAGGCTGCCCGCTAAAAAGAAGTTGCTCTTTGTTTTCATAATGTGAGTAGAAGGTGGATCTACCAATGTTTGCTTCATCAATAATTTCTTGAATGGTTATGTGATCATAACCTTTCCTGAGAATTAAAGAGACCAGAGAATCCCAAAGGAGCTTTTTTGTCCTTTTTACCCTTCTATCAACGACCTTACTCCCTTTTTCCATTTTCTGAACTTTTCTTTGTTTTTGTTCCTTACTGAACACTTTACGCATTTTGTAGATTGTATGCTATGATGCCAACGGCTAATATTGCGTTATCGAACAACTCGTTCAATAACTAACGCAATATACAATAATGAAGCAACTATTTGTAGCCTTTATATTTCCTTTCCTACTAAGTGGGACAGATTCAAAGAGCCAGGATTTATCAGCCAAAGAGATTGTAGAAAGAGCTTATTACAATGAGCGCAGCGAGGCTTACACATTAGACATGACCATTGAGGTGATCCGCCCGAAATGGTCAAGAGCGCTGACCACCCGGACATGGGCAAAAGGATTCAACTACGGCATGATGGTGAACACCGCACCCGCCAAAGACGAAGGAGTAAGCTTTATGAGGCTTGGTTCTGAGGGATGGAATTT
>JAKSDQ010000103.1 GCA_022360015.1 Cytophagales bacterium | reverse complement strand
TTTGAGGTGCCAGTTCTTCTTCACTACAGTTTTCATCAACCACTTCAGCTTGGGTTCCATATACGCTAGTAGAAGAAAGATGAATCAGAGCACTGTCAGTTTTCAAACAAGCATCTGCAACACGTTTTGTGGCATTGAAGTTTTCATATTCAACTTTCTGCTTAATTTCGAAACTTCCGGCTGCATTTGTTATTGCCGCCAGATGAATGACAACATCGACTCCGTCAAAAATGGATTCTAGATCACATGTCATGACATCTTCTTCGAAAAAGCGATATGTTGTACCGCTTGGTAGGTCAAAAAGCGACGGATAACGTTGTGTTGACATATTATCGATCATTACCATTTCATTAACCTGCAAAGATGCGGGTAGCTCTTTTATCACTTTGGAACCGATATGACCAAGTGCACCTGTAACAACAATTTTCATTGATTCTCTCAAATAAATTCAAAGATATAGTGACTGGGAAAAGAGGTAGAACTGCTATGTATTACATTTCAGTCTTTTTTTAGTTTCTTCTTCAAGCTAGAAATCGTAGCTTCAGGAAGGAAGTTTTTTAGCAAGCTTTTAACTAAGTTCTCCATTGATGTGGAGAACTTAATATATTTTCCATGCAATGGAATGAGAAAAACGTAGGCAAGGACAATCAGCGCAGCATAAGTTTTTTTGAACAATCCAACTTGCTGATGGTGTTTAATACCTGTGAGCATTTGATTTAAAGCTCGTAAGTTACTGAATCGTTTTTTGAGCTTTTTATATATTGGATCCTTGGCCTTTTTTCTGATTTCGTTTCCAACCTCAGTGCGCCTAAAGTAAAGAATCTTATCAAGATAGCACCAACTACCGGATAAAGCTAAAAGCAACATAAAATGTCTTTCAACAGTCATAATCCCTGGAAAAATTTTAAGACAATACTTTAGTTCGTCTGTTTTTATCAATCCTTGTAAAAATAAATTGTTTTTGATCCATTTCCGTCCACTAATTGGGAAAAGCAAAGCCAACAGTAACTGGAAAGTACTTTTCCCTTCTGGATTCCACCAACCGCTAAATTTTATGTCGTGATACTTTTGTTCATTGAATCCGTCAATCGTGCGAATTGCTGTTCCAACCAATACTG
>JAKSDQ010000216.1 GCA_022360015.1 Cytophagales bacterium | reverse complement strand
TAGTTTCATTCCATTTTTTAGCGACACCATCATCATCCACCATTAAAAAGGCATCAACTAAATCCTGAGTCGGATATGTATCAGACCAACCATAAAAGCTAGGAGTATAGTCGTTGATTGTGCCAACCTTATCATCTTCTCCATTTGCTAAAGGCAGACGATACTGCATAGGAGTATCAGTCATCTTCAAACCATTTTCATCACCATGTCTAACAAGTATATTTTCGGATGAATGAATGCCTTGAAAGTTATTGTGAATGCCATTAAAATCAGGATCTATTGAATAGCCATAATTCCCTTTAACATCAATAAAATCTTTTGCTTCAGCAATAACATCATCATATCTACCTCCATGTAATAAAACTCGAATTAGAAAGGCGTGTGCGGCAGCTTTATTTAGTCGTCCAATATCAGAAGATGTTGGTAAGTTGTCTTTTGCAAAACGTAAATCTTCTGCCATAAAGTCAATCATTTCAGCCTCTGTTGCCCGAGCAAGTTTCATATCTTCGGTAGGATCAAGTACACGATCTACTTTCATAACACCACCAAAGTATCTTACCATCCAAAAATACACCATTGACCTAAGCATGCGTGCTTCTCCTAAAGCCTCATTTTTATCAGATTCATCTAAAACGGTTGTAACATTCAATTCCTCAATTGCCGTATTACATAACCTTATCCTCCAATATTGATTCCAGCCAAAATCTCGTGAATCATCAAATGCTTCTTGTGTTGGCCAAAGATGAAAACCAGATTGGAGATCATCGGACCAATCATCTACACTATAATCAGTAAAAGTATACATCGGAAGAATTCGTGAATAGGTATATGCCATGTAACCATCTATCAACGATTTGCTTCCCCAAACATCTGCACTAGATATTTTATCCAACGGTTGCTTATCTAACAAATCCTCTTGACAACCATAACTTATTGTTATGAATACAACAATTGCTATTAAGGGTTTCATTATTCTTTTCATAATCATTTTCGTATTAAAAGTTCAATTTTGCACCAATTGACACAGTTTT
>JAKSDQ010000307.1 GCA_022360015.1 Cytophagales bacterium | reverse complement strand
GGCGAACTGGGTCTCCTCGGTCGAGGCGCCCCTGACCCTCGACTACCAGGGCGTCACGCTCTGCAAGGGCGGCCCCTGGAGCCAGGGCCCGGTGTTCCTGCAGCAGCTGGCGCTGCTCAAGGGCTTCGACCTCTCGGCGATGGTTCCCAATGGCCCGGACTTCGTCCACACCGTGACGGAATGCGCCAAGCTCGCCTTCGCCGACCGCGAAGCATACTACGCCGACCGCAATTTCGTTGAGGTGCCGCTCGAAACCCTGCTTTCGGACAGCTACAACGACGCGCGGCGCGCGCTGGTCGGCGCGCAAGCCTCGCATGCACTACAGCCTGGCGAGATCGAGGGCTATCAAGTCGAGATCGCTCACCTTGGCGCCGAGCGTGGCGACAAGGGCGAGTTCGATGCACTGGGCGGCGGCGAACCGACGATGCAGGTTGGGGGGCAGACCGGAACCCAGCGCGGCGATACCTGCCACGTCGACATCATCGACCGCTGGGGCAACATGGTCGGCGCCACGCCCTCGGGCGGTTGGCTGCAGTCGTCGCCGGTCATTCCCGCGCTCGGCTTCTGCCTCAACAGCCGGGCTCAAATGTTCTGGCTCGAGGAGGGCCTGCCGGCTAGCCTGGAGCCAGGAAAGCGGCCGCGCACCACGCTATCGGTCAATCTCGTGCTGCGCGAGGATGAGCCCTACATGGTCTATGGCACGCCGGGCGGCGACTACCAGGACCAGTGGACCATCGCGGTCTTCCTGCGCCATGTGGTCCACGGCCTGAACCTGCAGGAAGCCATCGACAGCGCTGCCTTCCAGACCGACCACATGCCAAGCTCCTTCTGGCCGCGCGAAGCCAAGCTCGGCAGTCTCTCGGTCGAGGACCGGCTACCGGCCGCGACCATCGAGGAGCTGCGCCGCCGAGGGCACCTGGTGGACGTCCTGGACTCCTGGTCGCTTGGCCGGGTTTCCGCGACGGCTCGGGAGCTGGATGGGCTGATCAAAGCGGCGGCCAATCCGCGCCTTATGCAGGGCTACGCGATCTGTCGCTAGAGCCGGCTTCGGCTCAGCCGTAGCGGCCTGTGACGTAAGCCAGGCACAAAGAGTCGGCGGGACTGGTCATGATGTCCAAGGTGTCGCCGACCTCGCGCATCTCACCCAAATGGAAGAAGGCGGTGCGCTGGGACACGCGTGCCGCCTGCTGCAGATTATGGGTGATGATGACGATGGTGTAGTGCTCGCGCAGCTCGTCGATGAGCTGCTCGACCCGCGCCGTTGCGGTCGGGTCCAGGGCGGAGCAGGGCTCATCCATCAGGATAACCTCCGGCGACATGGCCAGCGCCCGGGCGATGCAGAGGCGCTGCTGCTGGCCGCCGGAGAGGTCAGTACCATGCTCGTCGAGCCGGTCCTTCACCTCGTC
>JAKSDQ010000013.1 GCA_022360015.1 Cytophagales bacterium | reverse complement strand
TACATATCGCTGGTGCAGACCGCCTGGAACTCGGTTGACTCCTTCCCGATTATGGCATTGCCGGCTTTTGTGCTGGCCGGTGCACTGATGCAGTGCTCGGGTATTTCACGCCGACTGGTGCACATCGCTGAAGTGATGGCCGGCTCGGCGGCGGGGGGGCTGGGGTTCTCCGCCATTCTCGCCAGTGTTTTTTTCGGCGCTATTTCCGGCTCGGGCCCCGCTACCACCGCCGCGGTGGGTATGCTGATGATTCCCGCCATGATTGAACGCGGTTACGGCAGAGCTTATGCCGGTGCCCTGACCTCGTCTTCCAGCGGTCTCGGCGTGGTCATTCCGCCGAGCATACCCATGGTCATATTCGGTGTTACCGCCGGCGAGTCCATCAGTGAGTTATTCCTGGCCGGTGTCATCCCGGGGCTTTTGTTGGCGACTGCATTGATGGGTGTCAATTACCTGATCAGTAAGCGCGCAGGTTTTGTCTCTCCCCCCAGGGACCCGGCTGACAGTCTGGGCAAGGCCTGTAAGGACGGCATCTGGGCAATTCTGGCACCGGTGGTGATTCTGGGCGGCATTTATTCGGGTCTTTTTACACCGACCGAGGCCGCTGTCGTATCGGTGTTCTACACCTTGTTTATCGGTATCTTCGTTTATAAAGAATTGACCTGGGGCGGCCTGAAGGAATCTCTCAGTTCCACTACCTGGTTGACCGGTCGAGTGTTGATCATCATGTTTGCCGCCACCGCCTTCGGCCGTATTCTGGTGGAAAACGGTATCACCGCGGTGATCGCCGCAGCGCTGCTCGATTTAACCGGCAGTGTGATCCTCATTTGGATAATCGTGATCCTATTTCTGATTTTTATCGGTATGTTTATGGAAATACTGGCGACCATCATGATTGTGACGCCGGTACTGCTGCCGGTCATGGTCAGCCTGGGTGTCGACCCCATACACTTTGGGCTGGTGCTGGTGGTTTGCTGTGGCATTGGGTTTTCGACGCCGCCACTGGGTGAGAATATGTTCATTAGCTCGAGTATTGCAAAAGTTTCCGTAGAGCAGATATCGCTCAAGGCTTTACCGTTTGTGGCAACCAGTATCAGCATTGCTCTGCTGCTGGCGTTCGTACCCGAGTTATCTCTCTGGTTACCGGGCATACTCGGATATTGAAGGGGGTATATATGCAAGGCGCTGCTGGTGAAAATGAAAAAACAGTGGGTGTACTTGGCGGTATGGGACCGGATGCCACGGTTGACTTAATGGCACGGGTGATTGCCGCCACACCGGCAGTGGACGATGTCGACCATATCCATATGATCGTCGACAACAACCCGAAAGTTCCCTCGCGGATAAAAGCGCTCATTGAGGGTAACGGTCCGACGCCGGCACCGGCGCTGGCAGTGATGGCGAGGCGCCTGGTCGCTGCCGGTGCAGATTTTCTGGTAATGCCCTGTAATACCGCACACTACTACTACGACGACATTACCAGCGCCGTCGATGTGCCGGTGATCAACCTGATTGACCTGGTTGTCGACAGGGTCTTGACCGCCCTGCCCGACATCAGGTCAGTTGGCTTGCTGGCGTCCACTGCCGTGCAGCTTACCGGGCTGTATCACCAGCGTTTTGAGACGCGCGGAGTCTGCGTCGATGTGCCCGGGGTTGCAGGCCAGGAAGCCGTTATGGCCTTGATC
>JAKSDQ010000022.1 GCA_022360015.1 Cytophagales bacterium | reverse complement strand
CATCGATGCCGGTGCGAACATCGGCATGTCCACCGTCTGGCTCGCCGAGCGCTATCCCGAGGCCCGTATCTTCGCCATCGAGCCGGACAGCGCGAATTACGAACTGCTGGCTGCGAACACGGCGGTCTACGGCGAACGGGTGACCGCCTTCAACGGCGGCATCTGGCCGGAGGCCGGGCGGCTGGAGATCGAGAACCCCGAGGCTGGGGCGCAACACTTCCGCACCCGCGAGACCAGCGGCGCGTCAAGCAGCGGCGTCGAGGCCCTCACCGTTCCGGACATCCTGGAGCGGACCGGCACCGAGACCATCCTCTACATGAAGGTGGACATCGAGGGGTCCCAGAAGGAGCTCTTCGCTCGCAACACGGAGTGGGTCGCGAAGACGCATCTGATCTCCATCGAGCTCGACGACTGGCTGCTCCCTTGGGCCGGCACCAGCCGACCCTTCCTGGCCTGCCTCAATGGCTACAAGTTCGACTATCTGCTCCAAGGCGAGAACCTGGTGTGCTTTCAGGACACCAGCGACCCTTCTTGACCGCCGAGATCGGTCAGGGGCTGTTCTCGTCGTCGAAGATCAGCAGCAGCTCGACCTCATCGATGTAGCGCTCTCCGATCTTAAGCGCGCGGGGTTGCACGCCCCATGGCTGGAACCCGAGCGAGAGATAGAGATCGAGTGCGGCCTGGTTCCCGACACTGACCGATGTCATGAGCTGGGCCACCAGCTGCCGCGCCTCCGCAACCGCTGCCTCGACGACGGCGCGGCCGAAGCCGTTTCCCTGAGCCGCCTCCGTCACATAGACACCCCAAAGCACGCCTTTATGGCGCATCTTCTCCCGGCTCTCGCGGTACATGCCGGCCGCGGCCAGAAGACGGTCGTCGCGAAAGCCGCCGAAGACCGGGTTGTCCGTGAGGCGACGCCGCCATTCATCCATACCGAGGGCGATGTCCCCGGCGCTGTCGGCGCCAAAGGCCTCGGGATGGCGTGACAGGCCTTCTAAACGGAGCGCAAGGAAGTCCTCGGCATCGTCCGCCGTCAGGCGGCGAACGATGAAGTCGTCGAGGGTTTTATTGCCCGCAGCGCTCACGCCCGCTCGGCAAGCCAGGCTGGGGTGGCGTCGAAGCCGGAGGCCTCCTCCAGAACCGCGCCGGCGCGAAAGACCGTCCCCTCATCGAAGGCGCGGCCGATCAACTGCAGACCGAGCGGCAGGCCGTTGGCCGAGAGGCCGGCGGGAACGGAGATCGCCGGCAGCCCCGCCAGGCTGGAGGGCACGGTGAACACGTCATTCAGGTACATGGCGATGGGATCGTCCATCTTCTCGCCCTCGGCGAAGGCCTCCGAGGGGGCCGTTGGCGTGAGGATGAGATCGACGTCCGCGAAGGCGCTCTTGAAGTCGTCGGCGATCAGCGTCCGTACCCGCCGCGCCTTGTTGTAGTAGGCGTCGTAGTAGCCGGCCGAGAGCACGTAGGTGCCGATCATCACCCGGCGCTTGACCTCCTGGCCGAAGCCTTCGCCGCGGGTCGCCTCATACATTTCGTTCAAGTTGGCATCAGCGCTGCGCGGTTCCGACGAGCGCAGAGCTAGCAACTCGCGGTGACCATGCACT
>JAKSDQ010000114.1 GCA_022360015.1 Cytophagales bacterium | reverse complement strand
GTCGCCCTCCAGCTCATCGAGCCGTCGGGTGAGGTGGCTGGCGACGTATGCCAGCACTTCACGTGCCGATTCGTAGCTCGCACCAGGCGCGGGTGACCGAAGCAGCAGCCGGACTCGGTCCGCTACCCGCCGCTGTGCTTGATCGACGATCTGGTCGATGTCCTCGGCTTCGCCGAGGTAGTTGTCGATCACGAGCTGGGCGCCCTCACGAAGCAGTTGGCTCATCGACATCCCGGTCATCTGCGAGATGGCCAGCAGCCGCGTCTGCATCTCTGCGGGGACGCGGAAGGTCACCGGCCGCGGCCCTCGAGTCGATGCTTCGTTCGGTTCTTCGGTGGTGTTCACACTGTCTCTCCTGGATGGATCTGTGCCGGTTGGCCACGCTCCCTGGCCACGCCCGCACCAAGGGTAAGGGCGGCATACTGTCATACGTTCGTATCGTATGCAACGAATACCGTACTGTAGTGTGCAGCGTGACCAGCGTCACCGGCAACTCCCATGCTCGATCACCTCAGACCTCTCGCACCTCGTGTCATCGGCCAGCTGTACGACGCGTTCGTGCAGCACTACCCCGACGAGCGCCTGATCTGCGACGCGATGAGGTCGGTGTACCCGCTCGACACGATCGACGGCCCGATGGACAACGGCATCATCGACGTCCGCACCTCGTTCTGCCGCTCCAGCGCCACGCTGGCGCTCTCGGCGGCGACGTGTCGCGGCGACAAGTGGCATGCGGATGTGGTCGCCATCGTCAACGGACAGGATCGGTGGATCGAGTCGGGTGCCGCGCTCGCGCACGACTGGTCGCTCGAGCCGTGGACTGAGCTCGACTACCGCAACATCATCGTGCTCGGTGCCGCGTCGAGCACCGAGGGTCTCACCGACGGCCTCGAGCACCGGGGCTACCGCCCATTGCGAGCGAGCAACCCGATCAGGTTCTTCCGAGAACTCATGCGAGGTGCGGCACTGGTCGCACCGGCCGGGACCGTCGGCTCCAATCCGCTCGCGTACCTCGCGCTCCGGCAATCGAACTTCACGATGGAGATCCGCCGCACCACTCCCTGGGACATGTTCGGGTTCACCGACTATCACGCAGAGGCACAACGTGCTCGACGGCGGCCATTCGCGTCGTGGAACGAACCGCATCAGCTCGCCGCGATACGCGATGCGTTGATGACGAGGAGTCCGGTGTGAGTGACCGCGGGGCGTTGTTCGACGTTGCGGCAGCGCTACTCCGAGGCGTGCGCTACGTATTGCGCACAACCCTCCGAACCGTCGCCTCGAACCCGGTCGGGGGTGAGGTCGACGTCGCAGGCCACCTCGGCGACTCCGCCCGTCGCCTCGATGTCGTCGCCACGGAGCGGATGCGTAGCGCAGTTCGGGACGTGTTCGGGGGGCACATTCGCTTCGAAGCGGAGGACACACCCCGCGGCGGTCGTCCGATCACTGAGTCGTTCGTGTGGCAGGGGGATGCGTTGGATGGCACGCGTCAGCGCAACGACCTCGGCTTCGGGTACGCCTCCGCCGCTTCGCTGCACGGCCTGGTCGATGACGGC
>JAKSDQ010000014.1 GCA_022360015.1 Cytophagales bacterium | reverse complement strand
TATCCATTCCGAACAGAGAAGTTAAGCCCGGTAGCGCTGATGGTACTGCTGTCACAGGTGGGAGAGTAAGTCATTGCCAGTCTTAATTGACTACAGCAGGTAGTAGACCCTAACCTAAATGGTTAGGGTTTTTTGTTTTATCTTTATCTTAATAGGAAGGCCGTACTAAAAATTGAACCCCACAGTCAAAATAGCATTTGTATTGTTCGTGGCAATATTAGCTACAGGGCCGGTGCCATCGAAGAAAGTGTAGGGACTATAACTTCTTTCCTCCGACAAATTAGTAACTACCCCGAGATCTGCATAAAACTTCTTGAATCTCACCCCAGCTCCCAGGGATAGTTCAGTTCTGCTTAAATCGATGTCCTCAGTAGTGTAAGGATCATCATGATAACCAAAACCAGCCCTGAAGCGGAAAACGTCATGCCTGTATTCTCCCCCAACCCTGAAATTGACAACCGAAGTATACAAGGACTCGATCGTTCTGTTGTCAGCAGTTGTGGAAAAATCATTGGAACCCAAGCTACTGTTTCCGTAATCGATGTATTCAACATCCGCACTGATAAACCCATTTTTACCAAAGAAAAAAGCAACCCCACCATTTAACCTCAACGGGGTGGTAAGGTCATAGGTAGAAATAAATATGTCTGATTGAACAGTTTCCTCTCCCAAAGTAATGTTCTCAGGTTCATAAAAGAAGTTGTCGTAACTGGCATTGATAATTACGTCACTTTCTTCGTCAAACTGATAATAGGTAGGAGTAACCAAAGAAGCCCCTACCCTGATGTGATCATTTGGTCTGAAAATAAAGCCTACAGTAGCATTAATTCCACTACCATCTATATTTAACCTTTCCCTGATCGTAAAATCATTAATTCCGGGATCAGGGGCATCAAAATTCGACTCGCTGTAGGATTTGGTTTGTTCGTAGTTAACAGAGGTAATACCCAGGCCGATTCCAAAATAAAAACGATCGGCCACATTGCCTCCGTAGGAGATACTCCACTGGCTTTGGGAGCCTTCGGTGGTAACTATTTCCCTCTGGACAGGTAAGCCAAAGATAAACGAGTCATAAGCCCCGTCAATAGGATTTCCAACATCATCGATGGCCGGGTTAATCAGAAATATGTCGTAAGCTAGTCCTGTTAAACCATCCAGATCATTAATCAAAATTCCATTGGCATTCTCAATGAACTGATCTATAATGGAAGAGTTGGGGTTTCTGCCCTCATAGGTAAATTGATCATTAAAGTTATTGGTTTTTGTATAACTAATTCCAAACGATCCCCCTCTCCATGAACTGTTGGCATTGGATCTGGGCGAGCTAAATACAATGCCCAGATTATCGAAACCAAAACGGCCTCCATTGTCTCTTGTATTTAACCCGAAATATTCTGCATCATTGCTGTATAATTTCAGGGATGGGGTAAAAGAAACCTGTGAGCGGTTGAAGAAGCCCAAACCCGCAGGGTTAGAATAAATGTTGCTAACGTCTCCTCCTAATGCAATTTGCGTTCCTCCTATCGCCTGAATACGGGCAGTACCTCCGGGAACTGTTCTGCTGAAGCGTAATGCCTCGTTATAATAACCAATGGCATTTTCATCTATCTGGGCATTGACATTTTCAAAAGTCAATAGCATACCCATGCTTAAACATATAAGCTTTAATATCTTTTTCATACTACTTTTTCGCTATAATTAAATATCGCGGGAATCCAGGCAATGAACTTTTAACTTATCAACCAACCAGAGGACCAGCCAGAGGGAGTACTAATTCCCTCTCCGGCTGCGGCTTGAACTCCTTGACCCTGAACTGCTGGGTCTGGAGGAGCTGCTTCTTGAATAGCTGCTTCTGCTACTTGAGCCGTAAGAGCGTCCGTAGCTTGAACCACTGGACCGGGTTCTGGAACTGCTTCTTTGATAAGAGCTACTGCTTCTTGAAGGTGCGCTTCTCTGGTAGGAGGAGCTACTTCTTCTTGGTGCAGTATAACTACCTCCGGTTCTTGAATTACTCTGTCTTCCGGAGCGTATGCTGCTTGAAGAAGGTCTGCTTGTGTTTCTGTTATACGTAGCGCTCCGGTTTGTACTACGGCTGTTTGTTCTGTAATCATTGCGACTATAACTTCTGCTGGTATTGCCGGTAGGACTTAAGCTCCTGGCCCTGGCTACATTTCTGGATCGGGTAGTTGAGGGTCTCGACCGGTAATATTCATTCTGTGTTCTTGTCGTAGGGTTTCTCCGGCTTACCCTGCTGGTGGTGCCACTACTATTTGCCGCACTTCTGACACGGCTTCGCGAACTGTTTTCAATGCTTCTGCCGGGTGTGCTTGCTGTCGTAGTTCGTCCGATACGGCTACCCTGGCTGATTCTTCTTCCGGCGCTGTTGTAAAACTCACCATTGTTGTTAACCACATATACATTATTGAATCCCCACCATCCTCGATTGAAGGCATTGAATCCTATGAGACCTCCATTGAACATAGTAGGTCCGAAAAACGGATCATAGAAAAACGGATCGTAAAATGGGTCATAGAAAAAGGGATCATAAAATCGGTTCCAACGGTTCCATCTATTCCACCGGTTCCAATGAATGGGACTGCCAAATGACATCCCGATGCCGAATCCCGGCCCCCAGCCGAAGCGGTTGAATCCTGGTCCGTAAAAGCCACGCATGAAGGGATCATTGAAGCCAAATCCCGGATTGAAGAAAGGGTCATAGAAAGGATCATAAAAGGTATTGAAGTTATTAAATGCCCCAGCCCTGGCATTTGGTACCCTGAAGTTATTATAAGAGTTGTTTGGGCGGTAATTCTCACCTTGGTTGTAATCTTCTTTGAAATATTCAGTATCATCTTCACCGGTTTCAGCTTCATCTGCCGGAGCACTTTGGTATTTAGCCACATAATCCGGATTTAATGTCCTTGCTGAATAACTATCTTCCTCGTACTGGTATTGCTTACCTTGTTGCTGGCTGCCGGAAGACCTGGTACTGGCAACTGCCGCACTCCTTTTGACTCCGCGATCGCTTGCAGTGAAATACATATCATCATATTCAGATGTCTGGGCAAACTGGTTTTGGCTGCATGACCAGAACCCCGCTGCGGTGAATATGACTAATACTAAATTTGTGATTACTGAAGATTTCATGATTTCCCTTTCTAATTTAGTGAACCTTTACATTTAAATATACGACAAATTTAGAATTTTGGCTTAATTATAAACTGTAAAACTTATATTTGCCGATATTTTTCACATAAAAATTAAACAAAATTCATACCAAAAAATGAGTAAGGGCCTACCTAAAATGGGAGATGATTATTCCCAATGGTATAATGAATTGGTAAAAAAGGCGGATCTGGCTGAAAATTCCCCTGTCAGGGGCTGCATGATTATTAAACCTTACGGTTTTTCTATCTGGGAGAAAATGCAATCTGTCATAGACAAAATGTTTAAGGAAACCGGGCACACCAATGCCTATTTTCCTTTGTTTATTCCCAAGTCCTATTTGAGTCAGGAGGCAGATCATGTAGAAGGTTTTGCCAAGGAATGTGCGGTTGTTACTCATTACCGGCTTAAAAACGATGAGGGTGGCCTGGGATTGATCGTCGATCCCGAAGCGAAGCTGGAGGAAGAGTTGATCGTCAGACCCACTTCGGAGACAGTTATCTGGAGCACGTACAAAAACTGGATTCAGTCTTACCGGGATCTGCCATTGTTAATCAATCAATGGGCTAATGTAGTACGCTGGGAAATGCGAACCAGACTTTTTCTACGGACGACAGAATTTTTGTGGCAAGAAGGGCACACTGCTCATGCTACTGAACAGGAGGCAGTGGAAGAAGCTACCAGGATGCTGGATGTATATACGGATTTTGTGGAAAATTATATGGCGGTACCAGTAATCAAGGGAGTAAAGACAGAAAGTGAGAAGTTTGCCGGTGCAGTAGATACCTACTGTATCGAGGCATTAATGCAGGATGGCAAAGCGCTGCAGGCGGGAACATCACATTTTCTCGGTCAAAATTTTGCCAGGGCTTTTGATGTAAAATTTTCTAATCAGGCAGGTAAACTTGATTTTGTTTGGGGAACGTCATGGGGGGTAACCACCCGGCTTATGGGGGCTTTAATTATGGTTCATTCTGATGATAACGGTTTGGTGTTGCCACCAAAACTGGCCCCGGATCAGGTGATTATCGTCCCGATATTTAAAAATGACGATCAATTAAATGCCCTCCGTGAAAAAGCTAATCAAATTATCACTAAATTGAGAGGAAAAGGTATTACAGTAAGACTGGACGACAGAACGACTCATAAGCCAGGTTGGAAGTTTGCAGCATATGAATTGAAAGGTGTGCCTGTCAGAGTGGCCATTGGTCCCAGGGATCTTGAAAACAATACTGTGGAGATAGCAAGACGGGATAACCTGAGCAAAGAGGTGGTTTCTATGGATGCTTTGGAGGAATACATTGAAAAGCTGTTGATAGATATTCAAAAGAGCTTGTTCGAAAAAGCCAGGCTATTCAGAGATGAACATATTACGAAAGTCGATACCTACGAAGATTTTAAAGAGGTTTTGGAACAAAAGGGAGGGTTTATTTATGCCCATTGGGATGGCAATGCCATGACGGAGCAAAAGATCAAAGAAGAAACCAAGGCAACCATCCGGTGCATTCCGTTAGATGGGGAATTGGAAGAAGGCAAATGTGTATATAGTGGCAATGCTTCCAAACAACGGGTGTATTTTGCCAGAGAATATTGATATGGTTTTTATTTATCAAAATAATAAATATTTTGTACCTTAATTTTTCTTAACTTCCTTTATGATCACTTGGTTAGTCATTATAGGATTAATCCTACTTGGACTTGGATTAATCATTGTTGAAGTAATTTTTGTCCCGGGAACTACCATTGTTGGAATCCTGGGAATAGTATTAGCCGGGGTCGGTGTTTACCTTAGCTTTTCGAATTTCGGCAATACTACAGGAACTCTTGTATTAGTGGCTACCGGAGCTGTCGCCTTGATCGCACTTTTGATCAGTTTTAGAACAGGGGTATGGAAAAAATTTGCCTTAAAAGACCAGATCTCAAGCAAATTTAATGAGCATATTGAGATTACCACGCAGGAAGGAGATGAAGGAGTGGCGCTTTCCTCTTTGAAACCTATTGGTAAAGCTGAAATTAACGACAAGGTTTTTGAAGTGAAAACCAATGGGAATTATGTGGATGCAGGTGAAAAAGTTAAAGTAATAAAAATTGATAAAAATAAAATAATTGTTGAACCTATAAAATCAAACGAATAATATGGACGGTGGCTTTTCATACATTCTTATTATCATAGCGATAATAATCGTATTTTTCATATTTCTTTATTTTGTGCCCCTGAATTTATGGATTACTGCTATCTTTTCCGGCGTCAGGGTAGGTCTGCTGGAACTGGTGGCTATGCGTATTCGTAAAGTTCCTCCCAGCGTGATTGTCAACTCATTGATCACGGCTAGAAAAGCGGGGCTGGAAGTCAGCACCAGAGAGCTGGAGACTCATTATTTGGCAGGGGGCCATGTACCATCAGTTATCAAGGCATTGATTTCAGCAGACAAAGCCAACATCAACCTGGGCTTCAAACAGGCTACTGCGATAGACCTGGCTGGCCGGGATGTATTTGAAGCGGTTCAGATTTCAGTGAACCCCAAAGTGATTACCACGCCAAAAGTGGCTGCTGTGGCCGCGGATGGTATACAACTGATAGCGATTGCCAGGGTAACTGTTAGGGCCAATATTCAGCAGTTGGTTGGAGGAGCCGGTGAAGACACTATTTTGGCCAGGGTAGGCGAAGGGATTGTTACCTCCATTGGATCAGCGACCACACATAAAGAGGTACTGGAAAATCCGGATAAAATCTCAAAGCTTGTGCTGCAAAGAGGATTGGATGCCGGGACGGCTTTTGAAATCCTTTCCATTGATATCGCTGATGTGGATGTAGGGGCTAATATTGGCGCTAAACTACAAATTGATCAGGCCAATGCCGATTTAAAAGTTGCCGAGGCCAAGGCAGAGGAGCGAAGGGCCATGGCTGTTGCCAGTGAGCAGGAAATGAAAGCCAAGTCACAAGAGGCACGGGCCAAGGTTATTCTTGCAGAGGCTGAAATTCCAATAGCCATGTCAGAAGCATTCAGATCAGGTAACCTGGGCGTAATGGACTATTATAAACTGGAAAATATTAAAGCCGATACCGGTATGAGAGAGTCCATATCAGGCGAAGGTACCAAAAAGACCTCCGGGAAAGGGGACAAACCAAAGCAAAATGATTAACTCTAAAAGGAAAGATTAAAGCTTTTGAGCCCTGACTCCCCTTTGTCAGGGCTTATTTTTTATTCGTTAATAGTAACATTTTCCCAATCTACGGCCTTTAATCCAAAAAAAAGATCACTGGCTTTATCGTATTGTAGTTTTTTATACTTGATAGGGATTGTCCCTGCCCCCTTTTCATTAATTAGTCCGAATTTGCCATAATTGCCCACGATAAAATATCCATTTCCCAGATCAGTTACCGATTCATACTTTGGAAAGATAACCTCATAGCCGTTATTACTTACAAGCCCTGCTTTATTTCGTAAATAAGTAAGATAATTTCCGAATGAATTTCTGGCTATTTTATCGTAGGTAACCTTCACCAACTCCTGTCCGCTTTTGTTGATGATTCCATAACGGTTATTTTTGCCTACTACCGCAGTTTCATTCTTAAAACTACCCGCTTTCTGATATTTAGGTTGAATCTTCAGTCTTTCTATTTTATCAATGTATCCCCATCTTCCCAGTAGATTGATGGGTGCCATACTTTCACTGAATTCACCA
This sequence comes from Cytophagales bacterium, assembly GCA_022360015.1. Classification (GTDB taxonomy): domain Bacteria; phylum Bacteroidota; class Bacteroidia; order Cytophagales; family Cyclobacteriaceae; genus Agaribacillus. Next base: position 104,785 of record JAKSDQ010000014.1, on the reverse strand, counting down.
ATTGAATCATAACGATTGGCCACTCTCAATTTTCCATTAAAATCAATAAAACCGTATTTTTTGTTAATCCGAACGCCTATAAAGTCCTCGCTGGCGAGTTGAACTTCCTCGAGCCCCTCTTCCAAACCGATTAATATTCCACCTGCCCGGTTGAGTAAGCCCTTTTTCCCATCTTTTCCAAACACATGCAGCCTGCCTCCCACAGCTACTTTTATATCATCGTATTCACTGGTTAAAATTCTTTGGCCTCTTGGATCAAACAATCCCAGCTTGCCGGAGTTGGTTTTTTCAATGATAAAACCATTTTCTCCATAAAGGGGATAATAGCCCTGGTAAATTCCACCTACTCCTCTTTTATAGATAGCAAAATTAAAATGAGATTTAACCACAAAAATATTAGGATTGATGATCTCGACCCCGTGAAAATTCGGGGGCACTATATATCGCCCGAATTTATCAATAACAGCATGTTTCTTTTTGTGATGAACCACGGCAATACCCTCATTGAAGTTGAAAACAGCGTCATATTTAGCCTTGATGACTTCATGACCGTATTCATTGACAAATCCCCACACACCGTTTTTTTTAACACTGAAATACCCGTCACTCCATTCACCGATTTGATCATAACTTATTTTGTTGATTTTCTGTCCTTTGCTGTTAAAGATGGCCCATTCATTATCCTGAGAAACCTGCCTTCTGGTAACAAAAAAATCCCTGTATTGGATAATGGAATCATAAATAGCCGGAATGACTATTTTGCTGTAATTGGCAATCGCCCCGTACTTACCCTCTTCTTTAAAAGTAGCAAAACCGTTTCTAAACTCCCCAAATTTTCTTTTTTCCAATTGGGTTACAGGGTGATCTCTGTGGTCGATGATGTATTCATACTGTCCGATTGTCGCCTTCAACAAAGAACGGTTGATGGATTTTAAGGTGTCATATGCAAGGTGTTGCAACAATTGATTTTCCGCGGTCAGCAAATCCCACCCTGAAAAAGGTAGTCCCCGCAGGTTTCCATCTTCTTTTCTGGCAATTTTTTTATAGGTAGGGTTTACCAAGACTTTTCCGTGGGTGTCGATAACACCTTTTTTGCCATTTTTATCGATTAAATGTAAATTATTATCCAACACTAAAATGGAATCATATGCAAAAGGTGTAAGCTGAATACCATCATTTGAAAACAATGCTGTTTTGTTTTCATTATTAACCACACTCAATTGCCCACCCGCCAGTGCGGATATTTTATCATAGACAAACGGGATAATCACACCCTCCTTTTTGCTGATAAGACCATATTTGTTTTTATTATCAACCGGTTTGGCTGCAATGAGTCGAACTCCTGCAGGTGTTAAGAAATTATATTTAAAAGAGATTACCACCTTTTCGTTGGTGTTGATTACACCATAGCTTCTCTGTACAGTTTTCACCCCTCTTTTACTGGCTACTACCAGGTTTTCGCCATATGGAATGACAGATGTATAGTTGGCAGAGGTGACTTTAGTTGATTTGAGATGCAGCAAGCCCCACAAGTCGTTATTTTTGTAACCTATATAACCATTTACCGGTGTATAAGAACCATTTACCCATCCCACTTGTTGATAACCAACAGCAGTTACATGCCTGCCATTTTCATCTGTAATGGTGTGCAAATTGTTCTCCACAATAATTTTATAACCATCAGTTAGATCAATGACAGCAGGACTTTCCGGCGCTTTGTGAGATTCATATAAAAAAGTATCGTTTGTAGTTTGGTTGTATGCTAAAAAGCTGATCCCCAGACACCCAAAATACAGCACTATTATCTTAAAAAATAAGTCCCTTGTTTCCAACCGTGCTAATGTATAAATGTATATGAAAGCAATATAGAAAGTTTATCTGATATAGTTTTCTATGACTTTGCTGAAATTCTTACAATTTCGGTAAATAGCGAATATTTATTAAACCATGGAAAGAAGAGAGTAAAAACCAGGCAATTATGCAGACAGACTTTTCTTATCCTGTTTGTCGGAAGGTGATTTTTCCAGGTCAAACAAATCGCTTAGCACGTCAATTAACGTCTCTGCTTCTCCTCTTTTACAGGCGGCCTTCAATTGTAAAACCGGAAGTTTAATAATTTTCTGCATGATACTTTTAGTCAGCTTATCGACCATCTTGGCCTGTTGCAGATCCGTCCCCTTCAAATAGCGGGCTACTTCCTCCTGTCGTATTTCTTCCAGGGCATCTTTTAATTTATTAATGGTTGGGGACACTACCATTTCGCTGGACCATGTAGAAAATTCGGTGATAGACTCCTCGATAATCTCCTTTACCCTGGGGATGGCCTTCATCCTTTTTTCCAATGCTGCGTTGGCTTTGGATTTTATATCATCGATATTATAAAGTAATGCTCCGGGTAGCTCATCCACCTCATCTTCAATGCTGCGGGGTACCGATAAATCAAAAAAGTACTTGTGCCCCTGAATATTCAGGTTTTTGACCATTTTTGCAGAGATAAAAGGCTGTTCGGAAGCGATAGACGAAATTATTACATCGGTATGGCTAAGTTGGGATACTGCTTCATCGAATGGGATTGTCTCGAATCCGCACTCGGCAGCCAGCTTTTCTGCTTTATGGGCTGTTCTGTTGGCAATAAAAACATTTTGGAGGCCTGCATCGGCAAGGTTACGGCATACATCTGCCCCAATTTCACCAACCCCCAGTATTAAAATATTTGGATTGATGATCTCTGCTGCCAGATCCTTTACCATATCCGCTGCTACATAGGATACTGAAGCAGCGCCATCGCGGAAGGTTGTCTCCTGTACCACTTTTTTGTTAGTGAAAAAAGTGGTGTGCATTAACCTGTGTAAAAAAGGACCCGCTAAACCTGCATCCGCACTTGACTGATAAGCCCTTTTAACCTGGTTAGAGATTTGCAGATCCCCGACCACCTGGGCTTCCAACCCTATCGCCACGTGAAAGAGATGCTGAACAGATTGCTGATGATTATCTATATCAACAAAATACTTTTGATATTTTCCGATCTTTTCTATCCCATTCTCAATACCAATGAGTTTGATGATTTCCTTGCTTTTATTGCCGATCGCCTGATAATATATCTCAGTGCGATTGCATGTGGAGAGAATTAGCGCTTCTGAAACATCTCCGAATTCCTTAAAGTATAAAAGCAATTTATTGACCTGATCATGATTCAGGGCCATCAATTCCCTTACCGCTATCGGTGCGGTTTTATGAGAGATAGTAACTGCTCTGAAATTAAATTGCATAATACTCATTAACAACTCACAAAAATAAACGATATAGTATCAAAATGAAACAAAGCCTTACGCTAAGTATTAATTTATAACAGTTTTAAATAGAATTAACTCGATTTAAAACAATATTTTTTATATAAAAATGATTTTGATCATTTATCCCATCCATAGGAATAAGCCTGTTTCAGGTTTCAATTCTTTGATAAAAACTTTAATTTAGAATTTTTATGATAAAGCAATTGAAATCCCGGATCAGAAAGTACTTTGGTTTTTCCGTAACTGAAACCAAAGGTTTCATGGTTTTAGTCATGCTATTCCCCGTTGTACTAACCCTGCCAGCGTTTTTAAAGATTTTTATCAACCAAAATACCACTGACATCACCGTTAAAACAAAACAACTGGATAGTTTAGTTGCATTAATGGAAGAAAAAATTGTTTCGCGGGAACAGACAAAGTATAATAAAAAAGCAACCGGGAGCGTTGAGCTCACCCGGTTCAATCCCAATCTTGTCAGCTATGAGGAAATGCTGGCTCTTGGGTTGACCCCCAAAGTTGCAGGTAGGATCATAAATTATCGCAAAAAAGGGGGGCACTTCAAGGTAAAAAAAGATTTCAAAAAGATTTATGGCCTTACAGAAGCTCAATTTAACCGGTTAAAGGGTTACATTGACTTACCTAACGACTATCAATACAAAGAAGAAAGGCCGGAAATCATCGAAAAAAAACATGAGTTTTCCGATAAAGTTTTAAATTATCATTTTGATATCAATCAGGTTGATGAGGAACAGTTAAGGTCGATTCGAGGTATCGGACCTACGTTATCCGTACGTATTGTAAAGTTTAGAAACAGATTAGGAGGGTTTGTAGCCATTGAACAGGTTGAGGAGGTTTATGGGTTATCCGCAGAAATAAAGGAAGTGTTGCAGGAACGAGGTTATGTGGAAAATGATTTTCGGCCCGAACTAATTAATATAAACCATGCCAATGCCGATGAACTTAGTGTACATCCTTATATCACCGGGAAGCTAGCAAGCCAAATGATAAAATACAGATCGCAACATGGAGTATTTAAGAACCTGGAACAACTCATGAATATTCATCTCATCGGGAGGAATGATTACGACAAACTGAAACCCTATCTTACTTTATAAAATATTCGTTAATATTCTTAGTTATAAAAAGGTTAAATAAATACAAATAAGGAGTAAAATATTCATGAGACGTATTCTGCAATCTTATTTGAGAAAACTTACTAATTTATCGACCAACAACAGGTCACTGTTTCTGTTGCGATTGGTAAATAACCATTTTTTGGATTTACATGAACTGGATTTTATCAATAATGCCCCTTCATTTGGGATTATTGAATCCCTGTTGACACAAAAGGCAAAGATTAACATATGCCAGGAGTCTGATAGCCGTCATGAACCTACCAATATGATCAGCCATCAACTAAAGAAAATTGACCGGACTGAAAAATTCATATACGAGGAGCGCGGAGCAAAAGATTTGTATATAGCCTGGCCATTTGTACGAGGTAAATTCAAAGATGGAACACCCGTTCGTGCGCCACTGATATTTTTTCCGGTTACCCTGGAGTTAAAACAAGGGAAATGGATATTGTCATCACGAAGCGAAGTCAATGTTACTTTTAATAAAAGTTTTATTCTGGCTTATGCTTATTACAACAAGGTGAAGCTGGATGAAACATTGATAGAATATAATTTTGAAGAAGGATTTGAGGATAGCAGGGAATTCAGGACGTCCTTGTACCGGCTGTTACAAGAAAGCAATCTGGAAATAAACTTCAACCAGGAAAACTTTGCGGATCAGCTTTCATCATTTGAAATCTTCAAAAAGAAGGATTTTGAGGCACAGCAGAAAAATGGAAGGCTAACGTTATTTCCCGAGGCTGTTCTGGGCATTTTTCCCCAAGCCGGTTCTTATATTGTACCTGATTATCTGGATTTAATCGAAAGGCCTTATGTACCTGATCTGGAAGAATTCTTTAGCAAAAGATCAACCGAGGATGCACCTGACCAAAAAGCGGGGTACGCTGATGTTTACAGGTTTTTGGATAAGGTAAAAGAAGAACAGACCTTTACCCCCTACCGTTTGGATGCCTATCAGGAAAATGCATTGAAGGCCGTTAAAAAAGGGAACTCTGTGGTTATTCAAGGCCCGCCAGGCACCGGCAAATCGCAATTAATATGTAATCTCATATCTGATTTTATCGCACGGGGCAAAAAGGTTTTGATGGTTTGTCAGAAAAGGGCCGCTTTAGATGTAGTATACAGGCGGCTGAAGGAAAAGGATTTGGCAGACTTTGTCGCTTTGGTTCATGATTTCAAAAATGACCGTCGTGACATATACGCGCAAATCGCCGGCCAGGTAGATAAATTGTACGAGTACAAATTGAAAAACAACAGCCTGGATTCGATTCAAATGGAAAGAAAATTTCTTCAGAGCAGCCGAAGGATCGATCAGATCAATGAAGAGTTTGAGGAATACAAATTTGCTTTGTTCGATGAAGCAGAGTGCGGTATATCGGCAAAAGAATTATACCTGACCTGCGAACTGGTAGAGAAAACTATCAACCTGAAACAGGAATACCGCTTTTTTAAGTTTGATACACTCGACGATACACTGAGAAAATTCAGAAACTACTTTAGCTACGCCCTTGAGTTTGACCGGTTGGGCCACCCATGGTATGGCCGGAAAAGCTTTAAAGACTTTGGCATTGCTGATTTAAAAAAAATAAGCAGCATCCTCAATGAAATACCAAAATTTCAGGAAGAAATCTCCAAAGAAGCTACCGGTATTGTCAACAGTGAATTAAAAATAGAGGATTGTGAGGCCGCCTTGTATAAAGAAAAAGAGATCCATAAGCTTATCGATACTTTGAAGTCTGAGAAAGTGTACAAGTACTTTCGTCAGATGATGGCTGTGGATAAGGTGGAGACGGATCTTTTATGGCTTACCAACACGGAGCGGGTATTGTTGGATTGTTTTAAGGGGGAGGGGCCGGAGATCAGTTTGAAAGCCTCTGAATTAGGCAGATTTCAGGAGGTATTGCAGCGGGCCATTGCCAGCAGGAAAAACCTTTTCCGGTCTTTGCATTGGCAATTATTTTCGAAAGACAAGTTTTGGATCAAAAGGGTTATTGTTGCCAATGAAATATCCAGTGACAAAAAATCATTCAGCAAATTGATCGAAAAAGTGGATAACCGCTTAAATTTTGAGCATAATTTAAGTAAGCTGATAGCATGCGAGTGGTTGATAGATTTGCCCGAAGGGTTCAGAAAGGCAGATTTTCAGTCCTGGTTTTACGATCAAAAATCGGCTTTGGCCTCCAAACTGGCCTTTGTTTCACTGAGAAACTTTAAAGCCTATTTTAATGTGCTGAAGCTGGATTATCCGGATCTAAAATCCGGAATGGAAGCATTGCTGGATTTGTTCAAAAAGGTTGTGGAAAGAAAACAAACCTGGCTTGAATATCTGACACCATTTCAGATAAATCATATTCTGGAAAATTCCGATCACATAGATTTATTGGATAAATCGTTAAAAGCAGACTTTGATTCTATTTGCGAATTCGATCAATTGAGTGCGAACCTTGAAAACCATGAGCGGCAGGTGATTAATAAACTACTTGAGTCAAGTGAGAGCCCGCAGTTGGATGAATTGCTGGCACTTTTTGACAATAGCCTGCGGTTAACCTGGCTTGATCATATTGAAACCAAATATCCTATTCTGAGATCAGTATCTTCCCTGAAATTTGAGCAGATGGAGCTGGAAATGCAGGAAAATGTAGCGGAAAAACTCAGTATCAGCAAAGATATTCTTTTGCTGAAAACCCGGGAAATTACCTATGAGGATGCGCAATACAACCGGCTGAACAACATGATTACCTATAAGGAGTTATATCACCAGGTTACTAAAAAGCGGAAAATCTGGCCTATTCGTAAGGTTATTGCCAATTTTTCCGATGAATTGTTCAGGTTAGTGCCTTGCTGGATGTCCTCGCCAGAGTCGGTTTCAGCGTTGTTTCCCATGGAAGAGTTTTTTGATCTTGTAATATTTGACGAAGCATCTCAATGCTTTGCAGAAAAAGGAATTCCAGCCATGTACCGGGGCAAGCAGATTGTAGTGGCAGGTGATGATAAGCAGTTAAGGCCCAATGATTTATATAAAGTCAGGTGGGAGGAGGAAGAGGAGGAATTGGCTGAACTGGAGCTGGACTCCCTGTTGGAACTATCGGCAAAACATTTAATGCAGTTACAGTTGCAGGGACATTACCGGAGCAAGTCTTTGGATCTTATCGATTTTTCAAACCGGTATTTTTATGATGGCAATTTAAAACTACTCCCTGATTTTAAAGATATAAACTACCCCGAGCCACCCATACATTACATAAAAGTAGCGGGTATCTGGAAAAACAATATTAATGATATCGAAGGTCAAAAAGTGGTCGGGCTTGTACGGGAATTTATAAAGGATCATCCGGAAAAGGAAATTGGGGTAGTGACTTTTAACATAAAACAACAAGAGCACATACTGGACTTGTTGGATAAGGCCGCTAGCAATGAAGGTTGGTCTTTACCGGAGTCTTTTTTTGTTAAAAACATTGAAAACGTACAGGGCGATGAAAAAGATATCATTATTTTTTCAACCGCCTATGGCCCTGATGAAAGAGGTAAAATCATTATGCAATTTGGTAGCCTGAATGCCACAGGGGGCGAGAACAGGTTAAATGTGGCCATTACCAGGGCCAGGGAAAAGATTTATATTGTCAGTAGTTTGTTGCCATCACAGTTAAAAGTAGATGACAGCAAAAATGAAGGTCCGAGATTGCTTAAAAAATACCTGCAGTTTGCCAAGGATGTCTCTGAAGGTAATTTCACGCCACAGCCAAGAGCCACCAAGGCCTATCATATTAACTGGTTTCTGAAATCAAAAATAAATGAGATAGCCACCGGAATGGATAACAGGTATGAACTGGCCAACGAGTTACCGTTTACCGATTTGTCAGTGAAGGAAGGGCAGCATTACAAAGGGCTGGTGCTCACCGATGATGATATTTATCACCAAAGCATTTCGGTGAAAGAACCACATGTTTACAGGCCTTTTACCCTGCTTAGCAAAAACTGGAAGTTTATTTCCCTTACAAGCCGTCAATTCTGGCAAAACAGAGAAGGCATGAAAGAAAAACTGATGCGTTTTTTCAACCGTCTGGAAGAATAGCTGCCAACTATTCATTATCGACCCGCTTAACCCGGATGCCTATGGCTAGGATTTCAGGTAATGTATCCCTTCTCATAAATTGTTGAATGGTGAACGTGTATTTACCGGGCTGGTCAAATGAATAGTTCTCAACAGATAACACCTGTAAATCAAAAATATCTCCCAGGCCATTTCCCAGTGGCCTGCCGGTTTTTTCGTCAAAAATATTCATATTTTGCAATTCAGATAATAGCTTGTTGCCATTGGTATCTTCCAGCGAGTAGGTTAGATACAGGTTGTGAAAAGGGAATGCTACGGAGCTCCGGATGTTGTAATAAATGTTGTAGGGTTGGCTGGTATCTGTAATCTCGAAGTCAAAACGCTTGATATCATCTTTGGGCCATTTCCGGTTCTCAATATCGATGTTCTGCTCAAAAACCATTTGGCTGTTACATCCCCATAAAAGAAAAAGTGAAATGAATGAAGTGAAAATAATTAACCTGAACTGCATATTTAATCTATTGAGGGCGATTATTTCCTCTTTTTCGGCTTTGCCGTTTCTTTTTTTTCTTTTTTGATTTCTGATTGAATTTCTTGTCCATTTTTACCAGGTCACTATTAAGTTGTGCCTCTTCAATATTGTTGGTCTCTTTATTTTCCAACAGCGAAAATGGTTTTTTGCCCTGTTGGTTTAACTTGATTATTTCAGCTACCCTGGTGGCGGGCACAGCGTGCCAGGAATTTTCATTTTCATAACCGAACCACATTATTTTTCTAAAAATATCGGTTTTTTGCAGTTTAGCATCACCTTTTTCAGTCAGCAGGGGCTTCTCCAATTCCGGGATATCTTCCAATGCTTCCATATATGTCTCCAGTTCGTAATTCAGGCAGCACTTAAGCCTTCCACACTGACCTGACAATTTGCTGGGATTGAGCGAGAGGTTTTGATAGCGGGCAGCGGTAGTAGAGACACTTTTGAATTCACCGAGCCAGGTAGAGCAGCATAATTCCCTGCCACAGGAACCAATCCCCCCCAACCTTCCGGCCTCTTGCCTTAAGCTGATTTGTCTCATTTCTACCCTGATCTTAAACTCACCTGCCAGTACCTTTATCAGTTCCCTGAAATCCACCCGATCATCGGCTGAATAATAAAAAGTCGCTTTGGTATTATCCGCTTGATATTCAATATCAGATAATTTCATCGACAGGTCGTGTTTCTGGATAATTTCACGCGTGCGATAGAGCGTGGGCATTTCCCTTTTTTTAACTTCTTCAAATTTCTGGAGATCTTTATCGGTTGCTAACCGATACACTTTCCGGATATCTTCGTTGTTTACTATCTTCTTGCGTTGCATTTGTAACCTGACCAACTCCCCCTGCAAGGAAACATAACCTATATGGTGGCCATTCGGAACATCTACCACCACCGGGTCTCCTGTGGTAATATCCAGTTTATCGGTATTCCTGAAGAAATCCTTTCTGCCTCCTTTGAATCTGACTTCTACAACATCAAAACTACTCGTCACTGGCATTTCCATGTTAGAAAGCCAATCAAATACATTCATTTTGTTACACCCGCCGGTAAGGCAACCCCCATTATTTTTACAACCGGCTACCGAGGCATTACTGCCGCATGATTTACAACCAGACATTACTTCCTGTATATATTTATACTTTTTCCGGTCAGGGAAAAAGGTTGGTTCAAAACTTTATAACTATCCTAAAGTTAGTTGTAAAAAAAATCAATTTCAAATTCACAGCAATTAAAAGTTCAAACATGGATTGTCTCCTTTAATTGCTGATTCTGAGTATATCCTGTCCTATATCTTTTCTGAAATTCACTTTTTCCCAGCTAATTTTGTTTACATCCCTGTAAGTTTTCTCAAGACTTTCCTGAACGGTTTCCCCCATGCCTGTAATGGCCAGCACCCGTCCCCCGTGGGTAAGCACCTGGTTTTCTTTCCCTAACCTCGTACCGGCATGAAAAACGGTTGTTTCCTGAATGCTATCCGTGCCGGTTATCGGAAAACCTTTTTCATAGGCACCCGGGTAGCCACCGGAAACCAATACTACTGTAGTTGCTGTTTTAGGATTTATTTTGATGTTTTGGTTTTTCAGTTTTTTGTCTGCGGCTGCCTCCAGCAGATCAACCAGATCATTTTCGATACGGGGTAAAACGGCTTGTGTCTCAGGATCACCCATTCTTACATTGTATTCAATCACATAAGGATCCCCCCCCACATTCATTAGTCCAATAAAAATGAACCCGCAGTAATCAACTCCGTCCTTCTTAAGCCCGGCAATGGTTGGCTGTATGATTCTTTTTTCCACCTTTCCCATAAATTCATGATTGGCAAACGGCACCGGTGAAACGGCCCCCATACCACCGGTATTGGGCCCGGAATCATTATCCCCTATTCTTTTATAATCTTTGGCCTCAGGCAGGATCACATAATCCTCTCCATCCGTTAAAACAAAAACGGATAATTCGATGCCCGATAGAAACGCTTCAATCACCACCTTGGCACTGGCTTCCCCAAATTTTTTCTCAACCAGCATTTCAGTCAAAACCCCGGAGGCCTCCTCCCTGCTTTGGGCAATGATTACGCCTTTGCCCGCAGCAAGGCCATCTGCCTTTAGCACAATAGGCAATGATAAGTCTTCCAGGTAACGTAGCCCCTCATCCAGTGATGCTTTTGTGAATGTCTTAAAACCGGCCGTCGGTATTCCATATTTTTGCATGAAATCTTTGGCAAAGTCCTTACTTCCTTCCAATTGTGCACCATTTTTCCCCGGGCCAATTATCCTGATATGGCTTAGCGCTTGTGTTGCTTTAAAATAGTCCGCGATTCCTTTTACCAACGGCGCTTCAGGTCCGATTACCATCATAGCTATGTCGTTTTCCAATACAAATTCCCCTATCCGTTCAAAATCGTCAATAGCTATATCTACGTTGCGACCGATAGCAGAGGTGCCTGCATTTCCGGGCAAAATAAATAGATTTTCACATTTTTGACTTTGTCTTATTTTCCAGGATAAGGCGTGTTCCCTGCCTCCGGAACCGATGATAAGTATATGCATAATAACAGGACTGAAATAAAACCTTGCCAAAAATACTTTAATAAAAAGAATTTGCAAGTTAATCAGGCAATTGATTGGGAGCCGTCAATTGGCAAATTCAGAGAGGAATTTGATACGCATAATTCTCAGCTCCTCTTCCGCGTAGTCTTCATCTTTCAGCTCCTGCATGGCGACATTGATATTGTCGGTTTCGGCATTCATAAAATAATCATATATATCCTCCTGCCGCTCGTGATCCATGGTTTAATCAATGTAGTAATCCAGGTTTAGTTTTGTACCTGAGTAGCATATGTGTTCAATTTCATCGATGAGCTCTTCCATGGTGATGCCTTTTGATTCGGCAATTTCTTCCAGCTCCACCTTTCTGTCGATTTGCTGAATGATGTATATCTTGGTTTTGGATTTGTTTACGGTAGATTTTACTACCACATCTGAGGCGGTTTCAATTTCGTTCTCATCGACATACTTATTGATGAGATCAAGGAAATACTTCCCGAATTTTGCCACTTTACCCATTCCTACCCCATTTATCTGGGCAAGTTCCTCTTTGGTTGTCGGGTATATCGTTGCCATTTCTTCCAAGGATGGATCCTGAAAGATTACATAAGGAGGAAGGTTTTTTTCCTTGGCGACCTTTTTTCTCAATCCTTTGAGCAGTTCAAAAAGGCTTTCATCATAGGCCTTGGAGTTAATCACTTCCCTTTCAGGCTCTTCTTCCTCACCCAGGTCACTGTAGTCGATATCTTTCGACAACATGAGTTTGTATGGATCTTCCAGAAATGACCTGCCCTTTACAGATATTTTCAAAACCCCGACATTGTCAATATCTTTTTCCAAGAGTTCATTTAGCATCGTTTGCCTTAACACGGAAGCCCAGAATTTATCGCACTCATCTTTCCCTGAACCAAATACAGGGAGTTGATCATGGCTATAACTCTTGGTATATTGATTTTCAGATCCGATCAGCACATTGGTCAGATGGTTTATTCCGAAACGTTCGCCCGTTTGTTCTGCCGCCTGGAGCGCCTTCAATACATAATCCTGACCTTCGAATTTTTCCCTGGGTTTTAAACAGGCATCGCATTTGCCACTTTCCTTGCAATCCTTCTCATCGTATTCCTCACCGAAATAGTGCAACAGTTGTTTCCTTCTGCAAACGGAAGATTCAGCGTATGAAACCATCTCATCCAAAAGGATTTTGGCATTTTCCCTTTCCGTGACGGGTTTATCTTTGCTGAATTTTTCAAGTTTTATAATGTCATTATAACTATAAAACATGATACATTCACCTTCCAGGCCATCCCTTCCGGCTCTTCCTGTTTCCTGATAATATCCCTCCAGGGACTTGGGGGTGTCATAGTGCACTACAAATCGTACATCAGGCTTGTCAATACCCATACCGAAGGCGATGGTGGCCACAATAACATCTACCTCTTCATTGAGGAAGTCATCCTGGTTTTTCATCCTGACAGCAGCTTCGAGGCCTGCATGGTAGGGGGCGGCATTGATATCGTTGATTTTAAGAAGATTGGCAATTTCTTCCACCTTCTTCCTGCTTAAACAATAGACAATACCTGATTTGCCTTTGTGGTTTTTAATAAATTTTATCAGTTGCTTTTTCGTATTTTGCTTTGGTCTTACCTCATAATACAGGTTGGTGCGGTTAAATGATGATTTAAACACGTCCGCATTTTCCATCTGCAGGTTTTTCTGTATATCAAGCTGTACCTTTGGTGTAGCCGTAGCAGTGAGGGCGATGATTGGTAACTCACCCAGTTGCTGAATAATGGATTTTATCCTTCTGTATTCCGGACGGAAGTCATGACCCCATTCCGAGATGCAGTGGGCCTCGTCGATGGCAGCAAATGATATGTTGGCTTTTCTCAGAAAATCAACGTTATCTTCCTTGGTCAGGGATTCGGGGGCCACATAGAGCAGCTTGACCTTTCCTTCCAAGGTGTCATTTTTGACCCTGGTCATTTCAGCTTTGGTCAGCGTTGAATTTAAGAACCGGGCATTAACCCCCAAAGCGTTGAGTTGATCTACCTGATTTTTCATCAGGGCGATCAAGGGTGAGATGACTATGGCAGTACCCTCCATCATAACTGCCGGTAATTGATAACACAACGATTTACCGGCGCCTGTCGGCATAATTACGAATGTATTTTTACCATTAAGGATGTTATGAATAATGGCTTCCTGGGTTCCTCTGAAGTGTCCGTATCCAAATACGTCTTTAAGCTTATCTTTTAATTGATCCAACTGTGCTTCCACCTTGAATTAACTTTATTTCTTATAATAATTGTTGAATTGTTTATCTTTACGGCAAAAATAAAAAGAAGCTTGCACATTTTGAAGATAGCAAAAAATATTAAATATACCGCTAAAGAAGTATTATTAAATGAGGCTAAAGCGGTTGAAAAATTAGTCGATTATTTAAACGAAGATTTTGAGTTATGTGTTGCAGAAATTCTGGCCAGTAACGGAAGAGTGGTAGTCACCGGCGTCGGAAAAAGTGCTATCATCGCCAGCAAGATTGTTGCTACTTTTAATTCTACGGGCACACCGGCCCTTTTTATGCATGCAGCAGACGCTATCCACGGAGATTTGGGCATGGTACAGGATAATGATCTTGTTATTTGCATTTCAAAAAGCGGTAACACGCCCGAAGTAAAAGTGTTGGTTCCGTTACTCAAAAGAACCGGAGCCAGGCTCATTGCCCTTGTGAGCAATACGCATTCCTTTCTGGCAGAGCATGCCGATTTTGTGCTCAATGCAACCGTGGATTCCGAAGCCTGCCCCAACAACCTCGCCCCTACCACCAGCACCACTGCACACCTGGCGTTAGGCGATGCGCTGGCGATATGCCTGCTTAAAGCCCGGGGATTTTCTGACGAGGATTTTGCCCGTTATCACCCGGGAGGAGCCCTGGGGAAAAAACTGTACCTGAAAGTAAACGACATATACCCTGGCAATCAGGTGCCGGTGGTACAACACGATGCACCCATAAAGGATATTATCATAGAAATTTCGGGCAAAAGACTAGGGGCCACAGCGGTGGTTGGCCCCGATACAAAGCTGATTGGCATCATCACAGATGGGGATCTCAGAAGAATGTTGGAAAAAAACATAGAAATTGGTAATATACAGGCCAGTGATATCATGACTCAAAATCCGGTCACTATCGACAAAAACGCATATGCAATAAGGGCACTTAATATCATGCAAAACAAAAATATCACCCAACTGATCGTAGAAGAACAAGGCAGCGTCATAGGATTTATCCATTTGCATGATATTCTCAAAGAAGGGATTGTTTAAGAGGTGATAGGGGTGATTCCCGGATTTTAATTTAGAAAATAAAATGCCACCCTCTTTTCAATATTGCCCTTCACGGTTAAAGATTTCTATGGTTTAAAAAACAATCGGTAATGTGAAATGAAAAATTATTATGCAGTAATTATGGCTGGTGGTATCGGCAGCCGTTTTTGGCCCTATAGCCGGGACAAGTTTCCCAAGCAGTTTTTAGATGTATTAGGTACCGGGAGCTCGCTTTTAAGACTGACTTATGAAAGGTTTTTAAACATTTGCCCGGTAGAAAATATTTACATAGTAACCAGCCGGAATTATGAAAACCTTGTAAAAGAACAATTGCCGGAACTGACATCTGACCAAATATTGCTTGAGCCTTACCGAAGAAACACAGCCCCGTGTATTGCTTATGCCAGCTACAAAATACGAAAGCAAAATCCTGACGCCATCACCGTAGTCACCCCATCTGACCATGCTATATTTAAAGAAGATGTATTTGTCAATGCCATAAAAATAGCGATGGAGGAGGCCTCTGACTCGGACAAGCTTATTACGCTCGGCATTCAACCTACGCGCCCCGAAACCGGATATGGCTATATTCAGTACCTCCCTGGCGACGAAAGACTTAAAAAAGTAAAAACTTTCACAGAAAAGCCAGCCTATGAGTTGGCAGTAAAATTTTATGAAAGTGGGGAGTTTCTATGGAATGCCGGCATATTTATCTGGAATGTAAACGCTATTGTCAAATCCTTTGAAAACTTTTTGCCGGACATAGCCGAGGTTTTTGAGGAAGGGATTGTTAATTACTTTACCGACCAGGAGCGTTATTTTGTTAATCAGGCCTATGCGCAATGCAAAAATATTTCGATCGATTATGGTATAATGGAAAAATCCCGGAACGTTTATGTGGAGTTAGGGGAATTTGCATGGTCTGATTTGGGCTCCTGGGGATCGTTGCATGAGATGCGGGAAAAGGATACGAATAAAAATGTGATAGCAGCTAATGCATTAATTTATGATAGTGAGGATTGTGTGGTGATGGGGCCCAAAGATAAATTAATTGTAGTACAGGGATTGAAGAACTATTTGGTGGCGCAATGTGACAATGTAGTGCTGATTTGCGATAAAGATAATGAAAAACAATTCAGGACTTTTGTAGCTGACGCAAAAGATAAAAAAGGAGAAGATTTTGTTTAATGCCATTATTGCAATTTACAGACCGTGGAATATATTGCAAACGGGCCGGTATTTACATCGATCCGTGGAAACCGGTCGATAAAGCGCTAATCACCCACGGGCATGCCGATCATGCAAGGTATGGCCATGGTCACTATCTTTGCCACCATCATAGTAAGCCTGTATTACAACTCAGGCTGGGAACTAATATTGAAATACAAACGGTA
Organism: Cytophagales bacterium; assembly: GCA_022360015.1. Lineage (GTDB taxonomy): Bacteria > Bacteroidota > Bacteroidia > Cytophagales > Cyclobacteriaceae > Agaribacillus. The sequence goes on along the minus strand of JAKSDQ010000014.1, from coordinate 88,509 downwards.
ACTTATCATGAATCCATCAACGTTAACGGGGTTACCATTTCTTTCCACCCGGCAGGTCATATCATCGGATCGGCACAAATAAGACTGGAATACAAAGGATGTATCTGGGTAGTTTCCGGAGACTATAAAATTGAAGACGATGGGCTTTCCGGGGCTTTTGAGCCGGTAAAGTGTCATTATTTTATTACCGAGTGTACTTTCGGACTGCCTGTTTACAAGTGGCGTCCGCAAAAGGAGGTATTTGACGACATCAATCATTGGTGGCAAAAAAACAAAGAGGCAGGCAAAACCACTGTAATTATCGGGTATTCCCTGGGAAAAGCGCAAAGGATTATCCAGGGGCTGGACACTTCCATTGGCCCTATATTGACCCATGGGGCAGTAGAAAACATCAATCAGGCTTTGCGGAATGATGGAGTCAGTCTCAATGAGACCATTCGGGTCACCGCAGATTTCAATAAAAACCAATTAAACGGCAGCATTGTTGTAGCACCGCCATCGGCAGCAGGCACAACCTGGATGAAAAAATTTCATCCATATTCAATAGGAATAGCCTCCGGCTGGATGGGGCTGAGAGGGGCCAGGAGGAGGAGGTCGGTAGACCGTGGATTTGTGCTGTCGGACCATGCAGACTGGATTGGTTTGAACCAGGCAATTAACGAGTCCGGGGCTGAGTATGTGATAGCCACCCATGGCTACACCAACGCCTTTGCCCGCTGGCTGAATGAAAAAGGAATTCAGGCGGGGGTGGAAAGTACTATGTTTGAAGGAGAGCTATCGGAAATTAACGAAGGCAGCGGTGGTAAAGCGGTAAATGATGAGGTGCAAAATTAGCTATGCAGCGGTTTACAAGGCTTTTTAATGAATTGGACCAAACCACCAAAACCAACCAAAAGGTGGAGGCACTGGTTGATTATTTCCAGGATGCTTCTGAGAAAGATAAAATCTGGACCATCGCTCTTTTATCCGGGAAGCGGCCTCCCAGATCAGTGAATACCAACTTCTTGAGGGCCTGGGCCGCAGAAGTCGGAGAAATTCCCGATTGGCTTTTTGAAGAATCTTATCATGTGGTTGGCGATTTGGCCGAAACCATTTCCCTCATTTTCCCGCAGTCACAGCAAACAGTCAACAGATCACTGACTTACTGGATCAATTTTCTGAAAGACCTGAAAACAGCAGATGAGGTGGAGAAAAAGAAGCAGGTGATAGGTGCATGGTTACAAATGGCCCCTTATGAAAGGTTTGTATTTAACAAGCTGATCACCGGAGGGTTTAGAGTTGGGGTATCGCAAAAGCTCATGGTCCGTGCCTTATCCAGGCATACCGGTATTGAAGAAAACAAACTGGCCCATAAACTGATGGGTAACTGGCAACCCGAAAACATTGATTTCCAGGAGTTTTTTTTTAGTGACAATCCCGAGGAAGACCTGTCCAAACCTTATCCTTTTTATCTTGCCTACGCCCTTGATGGTGAAGCCAGTGAATTAGGCGATCCATCACTTTGGCTGGCCGAGAGGAAATGGGATGGTATCAGGGGGCAGGTGATTGTTCGGGATCAAAAATTATATGTTTGGTCGCGCGGTGAAGAACTTGTCACCGAAAAATTTCCGGAATTTGGGATCCTGAAAGATAAGCTTCCCGATGGTACGGTTATCGATGGTGAGATCCTGGCATTTAAAGAAGGCAAACCCTTATCCTTTAATCACTTACAAACGCGTATCGGAAGGAAAAATGTTTCCGGAAAGGTACTCCGGAATGCCCCGGTTGTATTGATGGCTTATGATATCATGGAAGCCCGGGGTAAAGATATCAGAAACCTGCCACTGATGGACCGCCGGGACAAGCTGGAAGCGTTGGTGTATGAGGCCAACTGCCGGGATGTTCTAAGAATTTCGGAAATAATTCATGGTAAAGACTGGGACGATCTCGCTCACGAGAGAAAAAGTTCAAGAAAGTACAATAGCGAAGGGCTGATGCTTAAAAAGAAAGACAGCACCTACAAGGTAGGCAGGAAAAGGGGGGACTGGTGGAAATGGAAGGTGGACCCCATGACCATTGATGCAGTCATGATCTATGCCATGCGTGGTCACGGAAGGCGTGCTAACTTATATACTGACTATACTTTTGCAGTTTGGGATAAAGATCGACTGGTGCCTTTTACTAAAGCCTACTCCGGGTTAACCGATCAGGAGATCAGGGAAGTAGACACCTTTGTGAAAAAAAATACCATTGAGCGCTTTGGCCCGGTAAGAAGTGTAAAACCTGAACTGGTTTTTGAAATAGCTTTTGAAGGGATCAACAAATCCACCAGGCACAAATCCGGGGTGGCCTTGAGATTTCCCAGAATGCACAGATGGAGAAAAGATAAGCCGGCCAGTGAAGCCAACAGCCTGCAGGATCTTTATGCTTTACTCGAACCGTAGAACAGACTTCTCCGGAATTTGGCTATATTTTCAAAAAAACCGGGTTTTCTTTCATGAAGAAAGTCATGGAGGATCACAACAGTTTCATAGGTACGCAAATAACCAAACGATTTGTGGGGATTTTTTCTGCCTTCATACTCGTAATCGTTTTTCACAAGTATGTCCTTTGGCGCGACCCGTGCCGAGTTGGCCGAATAATCATCCAGGAGGTTATAATTGAGCGCCACATTATCGTCCGGATCCGCCAGGTTATGCCAGGCTTTTTGGATGTTTTCGGGGGTAGGTAATTGCGTTTGGATGGTGTAATCCAATTCAAATTCTTTAAATATTTCCCTTTTTATCATGGGCAACCCAAGCGGTGAACCCAGCGTTACCAGGCTGTGAATGTTAATTTCGGGTACCATAAATGTCAGAACATCGTAAGCCACAATGGAACCCATAGAATGGGCGACCAATAAGATTTCCCGCTTTTGATGTATGGTAAGCACATTTTTCAACCTTTCGCGAATGATTTTTTTGGCAGATTCCTCGGGTTTTTTGTTTACACTGATGCCCTTCCTGTAGTAAACATGCAAATCTCTGAAAGTACGGCTTGTGACCCAATCAAATATGTACTCGACATTGATCAGGCTATTTTTACTTAAAAAAAGGCCGTCAGTAAACTTTTCCAGCCGGTCAAGCAGCTTACGTTTAAATGTCGGGGATTCCCTGTTTGGACCGGATAGGGTCGATGGATGATAGGGTTCGTCAAGGTAGAGCCCGTGCTGCTTATCATCGATCAGGGGGTCCAGTGGCCGGGTGTATAGCAGGTCGGCCCAATAAACCACCTCAAAATCAAAATGAGGGAGGTTATATCCGTGTTTTGAAAAACCTTCTTCTATGGCCTTTAAATACCACTTTTTCAATAGTTTTTTAGGTGGTTTATTATCAAGACCGTGGATAAAAATGACAACTTTATTGTTTTTTCTTTTTTTAAAAAGAAACATTTGCGAATACTGGAAAGCTTTTTCTGATTATTCATCAGAGAAATGGGCCATTCTGACTAAATTTGATTATGACAGCAAATATACGATTGTAATGGGCGTTTACTCAACACGTTTACGGAGATTACAACGCACAAAAATGATAAAGTTTACAAAATGCCTGAATGATCATAAGTAACACCCATTCTGGTTAAAGGTTTGAAGATAAGCACACATTTCTTTTAAAGGAAAGGAACGATGATACACAAAATACTATTTAATAAATTACCTTTCAATTTGTCATTGATTTTATTCATGAAGGTTTAACCGGCCATATGATCAACAGGGCGCAAAAATGGTTTAAGGAAAAAGGCTGGAGACCTTTCCCATTTCAGGAAGAAGCATGGGAAAGCTATCTTAAGGGTTTTCATGGGTTGGTAAATGCTCCTACCGGTAGCGGAAAAACTTACTCTTTGGCTGTGCCGATATTGTTGGAGTATATGAAAAATCACCCTGACAAGCGACCGGGTAAACCTGGCTTACAGGCTATTTGGATTACGCCTATCAGAGCTTTGGCTAAGGAAATACAAATTTCTGTAAAACGGGCTTGTGACGCTTTCGGAGTAGATTGGCAAGTGGCCATCCGCACAGGCGACACCCCGGCAGGCGAGCGCGCACGGCAAAAGAGGAGCACACCCGAATTTCTGATCACAACGCCCGAAAGCCTGCACCTGCTCATAGCGCAAAAAGGCTATGAGAATGTGTTCAGGGATCTTAAAGCAGTGGTGGCGGACGAATGGCATGAATTGGTAGGATCAAAAAGAGGGGTACAGGTAGAACTGGCCCTTTCGCGTTTTAAAACCCTTTGCCCTCAGCTAAAGATCTGGGGCATTTCTGCTACGATTGGCAACATGGATGAGGCTTTGCATGTATTATTGGGAAGAGATTACCGGAGCGAAAAGGTAAAAGTGATTAAGGCCGACATTGATAAAAAGATAGAAATTTTATCCATTCTGCCCGATACTATGGAAAAGTTTCCCTGGGGAGGACATCTGGGAATTATTTTACTTGAAAAAGTATTACCTATCCTTTATAAAAGCAAAACTACCCTGATTTTTACCAATACCCGTTCCCAGGCCGAAATCTGGTATCAGAGAATTTTACAGGTGGCACCTGACCTTGCCGGTGTCATTGCCATGCACCATGGCTCTATTACCAAAGAATTGAGGGACTGGGTTGAAAACGCTTTGCATGATGAAAGACTAAAAGCAGTAGTATGCACATCCAGCCTGGATTTAGGGGTGGATTTCCGGCCTGTGGAAACCATCATACAAATCGGTGGCCCCAAAGGGGTTTCCAGGTTCATACAACGTGCCGGACGAAGCGGTCATCAGCCGGGTGCCAAAAGCAAAATTTATTTCGTCCCCACCCAGGCCCTGGAATTGGTTGAAGCTGCCGCCTTACGCCATGCCATCGAAATAAATGAGTTGGAGGAAAGGATTCCATTTATCAGATCTTTTGACGTTTTAATCCAATACCTTGTTACGCTGGCTGTTTCAGGGGGTTTTGATCCTGCGGTAATCTTTCCTGAAATCTTATCTACTTTTTGCTATGAAAGTATGTCGGAGGAGGAGTGGCATTGGGTGCTTAACTTCATCACCACCGGGGGCAGCACGCTGAATGCTTATGATGAGTTTAAAAAGGTGGAGGTGGAGAACGGCATATTTAAGGTGACCAGCAGGCGTACCGCTTTGCGTCACCGCCTTTCTATTGGCACCATCGTGAGCGACAGCATGATGGAAATTAAGTATTTGAGTGGCGGCCGGATTGGTGCTATTGAAGAATGGTTTGTTGCCTCTATGAACATTGGCGATACCTTTTGGTTTGCAGGCAGGTCGTTGGAGCTGGTAAAAATCCAGGGAATGACCGCACTGGTGAGAAGATCCGAAAAAAAGAAAGGTAAATTTCCTAGCTGGCAGGGTGGAAGGTTGGATCTGTCCTCCAAGTTATCTGCCATGTTGCGCATGAAACTCAGCGAAGCTGCTTCGGGAAATTCAAAGGATGTTGAGCTGCAATGTATTATACCTCTGCTCGAAAAACAGCAGGAAGTATCTATGGTACCCGGGACAGATGAGTTTTTGATTGAATCTATCTTCACCAATGAGGGCCATCATCTTTTTTTTTATCCTTTCGAAGGCCGTCATGTACATGAAGGGATCGCGTATTTACTGGCGCACAGGCTTTCGCAAATCCGCCCTTTCTCATTTTCCATCGCCATGAATGATTATGGCTTTGAATTATTATCGGACCTCGAAATACCTATAGAAGAGGCCCTGGGGATGGATCTTTTCGGTATGAATGACCTGTTTTATGATATTCAGGCCAGCGTTAACACCAATGAAATGGCACGGCGCAGATTCAGGGACATCGCCAGCATTTCAGGCCTGGTATTCCAGGGATACCCGGGCAAAAACATCTCCAACAAACATCTGCAATCTTCCTCCGGTCTGTTTTATGATGTTTATCGCGAATACGAACCCAACAGTCTGCTGATCAAAGAGGCCTTTGAAGAGGTAATGGATTTTCAATTACAGGAAACCAGGATGAGAAATGCGCTGGAAAGAATCAATAATCAGAAGCTCATCTTAAAGTTTCCGGAAAAACCCACACCTTTTTCTTTCCCTATTCTGGTGGAGCGGATTCGCGAGCGGTATACATCAGAAGCGTTGAAGGACAGGATTAAAAGAATGACTTTAAGACTGGAAAGGGATTGATTAATCTGATAGGAATGACTCAAAAATATTGCTGATTAATGCTGAATTTCTTTTCTTTGGAATCCTTTCATCTTTAATTCCGCATGAAGTTCACTTCGGTACAAATTATGGAACAAACCTTTTTGCTCCACCCCCTTAAAGCAATGTATTGGGTAGAGGAAAAAGCATTGTTAGTGGCTGATTTTCATTTGGGCAAGGCCTCTCATTTCCGCAAAAATGGCATTGCCGTACCACAGCAGGTGGCTTACATGAATTATGCGAAATTTAACCGCCTTTTAAAAGCATTTCCCATGGAAAGGATTATCTTCTTGGGTGACCTCTTTCATAGCGATCACAATGAGGATTGGGAAAAGTTCGGGGCATTGATTAAGGGATATGGTCAGTACCATTTTTCATTAATCTCAGGCAACCATGACATCATGGCGAGAAGGGAATATGATAAATTTAACATACAAGTCCTTGATGAACCCTATGCCATAGGTGCATTTTTATTAAGCCATCACCCGATGAATGAGGTGCCTGAGACTTATTATAATCTGGCGGGTCATGTGCATCCCAGTATTAAACTCAGGGGCAAAGCGAGGCAATCATTGCGGCTTCCGTGTTTTTATTTTTCTGATCAAAACGGGCTGCTGCCGGCATTCGGTAAATTTACCGGCACAGCGATTATAAGACCCAAAAAGACGGATCAGATTTTTGCCCCTGTCAGCGACAGCGAGATTATGGCCTTTTGAAGTAACAGTTATGAACATCGATTATCAGGAAATATTAGACGAAATTTACCAGGAGATCAAACCTTTTAAAGGTGAAGGTGAGGTTGCCGACTACATATCTGAATTGGCAAATATTGACCCGGATAAATATGGTATCAGCCTGCATTGCTTTGATGATCAGGAATATGCCCTGGGTGATAGCCGGGAAAAGTTTTCTATTCAGAGTATTTCAAAGGTACTTACCTTGTCGTTGGCTGTATCGCAGATGGGTGATCGTATCTGGGACAGGGTAGATGTGGAGCCTTCCGGGGATCCGTTTAATTCATTGGTGCAGTTGGAATATGAAAGGGGTATTCCCAGGAATCCGCTAATTAACGCCGGGGCTATCGTGGTGGCCGATGTTTTGATTTCTATTCTTGACAACCCCAAAGACGACCTGCTCCGTTTTGTACGAAGTATTTGTGGCAATGATGGTATTGATTTCAATCCGAAAGTAGCCGATTCGGAAAAGGCGACCGGCTACCGCAATGCAGCCCTTGCCCATATGCTGCGGTCTTTTGACAATATCAAAAATGACGTGGATACTGTGCTGGACTTTTATTTTCACCAATGCTCCTTGGAAATGACCTGTCAGGAGCTTTCAAGGACCTTTTTACTATTTGCTAACCACGGAGCCAGCTATGAAAGCGGTGAGCAGTTACTTTCAAAGCGGTTGACGAAAAGGATCAACGCCATTATGCAAACCTGTGGATTTTATGACGAAGCCGGGGAATTCTCATTTCGCGTTGGCCTGCCCGGAAAGAGTGGGGTGGGTGGCGGAATTGTAGCTATTTACCCACAGCAATACAGCGTAGCAGTTTGGAGTCCAAGACTGAACCCCAAGGGCAATTCCGTACTGGGTATGAAATCCTTGGAATTGCTTACCACCAAGACAGGACTTTCAATTTTTTAGTTGTCAATTGACAACGTCTAAGAAATCGCCACATTCAAAAAATCATTAAAGGGTTTCATCTCTTTAAACATTTTGATGCAGTTTTTGGTAAAATCATCGGCCAGCACCTGGGCATCGGCAAAGCGGTGAACCACAATATAGCTCTTGTGTTTTAACAACTCAATGTTGGGGTCGTCCGGGGCATAGCCTTTGGGGGCTTTTTTAAGTTTTTCACCCTCCATTTCAGGAAAGTATTGTTTGAAACTCTTTTTGTCCAGGATTTTTTTGAAATCGTCGGCATTATAATCAATTTCCTGCCTGATCTTTTTGAGCTTGTCGGCTTCGGGCATATAAAGCCCCCCGGCGATAAAAGAATTATCACCTGGTTCTATCTGAATATAATAAAAAGCGTTGGCAGACTTCCGGCCACCTTCTCCCATGACTGCCCCAAAATTAGTTTTGTAGGGCGTTTTATCTTTGCTGAAACGAATGTCACGGTAAATTCTGTAAATACATTGTTTTGGCTCCACCTCGGCCAGACGCTTGTCAAATTTGCTAATACCATCCAGCAGTTGTTGTACTGCCGGCTCAAAAGCGTCTTTGGCCTCCACAAACTTTTTTTTGTTGTCGGTAAACCACTCACGGTCGTTATTTTTTTTCAGTTTTTTCAAAAAATCCAGAATAATTTTGAATTCCATAGGTTTATTAATTTTAAAGTTCATGTATTCCTTGAGCGAAAGCCACCCCAAATTCCCCCTCCCCAATTATCCATTGTCAATTGTCCATATTACCCCTTACCTTCCCAATTGTCCATTGTAAATTATCAATTGTCAATTGCCAAATCACCCCTTAAAATAATTTATCCCCTCAAAAAACAATAAAATTTCATCATTTGATTTAAGATTACTGCCAAATCACATGAAAAACTTTAACAAAGCCAACATTTATTGGGAATGGGGCTTATTTCCGGTTGCTCTGCTACTTGACCTTGATAAAAAAGAAAAAGCAATGCAAATGGCCATTACCCTGATGAGTCGCGCAGGTCTGGCGTCGAATTACCATCCGGATAAGCAGGTAGCCTTGTCTTCCATGCCTGTTCGTGAAAACCTGTTTATCATGAATTACCTGGCCAGGACTTTCCGGTCAAAAAGGCTGGAAGCGCCGGCAGCAAGGTTTGAGAAGGGGTTTATGAAATACTTGGCGAGAATTGAAGGTATGTGAACCTGAAGCTCTGGCAGAGGAGGTTCAACCCAGCACAGTAACCCAAAGTTGGGCATTTTTCAAATGGACAGCCATCCCGGTTAATATGGCTTTCATACAATGGGCATATCCGGATTTTTAACGTCCTATTATCACCTTTTTTCTGTATTGATTTCTACCGGTATACAGGGTAATTATATAAATACCATTTTGCAACTGATCGGTATCTGTTAGTTCAATTTTCCGGATAATCCTTTTTTTCAGAAAGAAAGTTTTGTCAAAAGCCAGGTTTCCTTTTAAGGCATTTAAGGTAATCCTGACAGTATGATGATTGATATTTCCTATTTTAAGCTTCACATTGCCTTCTTTTATAATGGTGGGAATTACCTGGAAAATAATAGAAGATGGGTTGACATGAACAGCAACCGGAGGGAAGTATGTATGTTCACCTTCGAAATCGACCTGTTTGATTTTGTAATAACTTGTGCCGATTACAGGACAGTCATCTACAAAAGTATATTCAATTAAATCGGTAGTGGTTCCATGTCCGGGAACTTCCCCCAGGTATTTAAAATCGACCTCATTTGTTGATCGGTAAATTTCAAACCTGTCGTTATTTAATTCCGAAGAAGTGGACCATATAACCTTTACTTTTTCACCGTCAAATGAAGCATCGGTGGAAATAAGCCGTACAGGTAATGTGGCATGTACAAAATTATAAAGGCTGCTATTGTTAGCGCTGAGGTCAGATTCATCCAGTAGATTTGCGGAAGAAGTGTTGGGACTTCCATTAAATGAAGCACCTCCCGAACCGCTTGCCGGGCCATAGACGTAGAAACCATCCGTTCCACCAGGATGATTGTTTACGCGGGCACTACCTGAAGATGTCAGACGACCCTTTACAATGATATTACCATTGTTTGTTGAAGAGGTTCCCCCGTTACATGTCATGTTTCCATCTACGACAAGAATCCCGCCGGCACGTACATCAATAGATGAACTTTGTGTTACATTGAAGTTACCCGTTATCCAAAGCGTATCATAAACTGTTAGCAAGGCCATACCCCTCAGGGTTAAATTACCGCTTCTTACTACATAACCATATATATCGACAAAACCGGTTGCCCCGCCAACATCCGTACCCGGTGTTGTGGGCATCCAGTTTTGGGACCTCGACCATATTCCGGCATCTGTCCAAAATCCGGTAGAATTGTTATCGGACGTATACCCTTCCTGAGCAAGTATACTTAAAGGGATGAGTGGAATAATCAGAAAAAATATAACTGCTTTTTTCATGTCAGTCATTCGTGATTACACAAACGTTATGACAATGATTAGTCCAAAGTTTCAAAATAAATTCTATTTGTAAAGATTTTATACAAACTGCTTATAAGCAGAGAATTACAATTAAGGTGATTTTTTTGCTTGAAAAAGCAAATGCTTGAAAAAGTCCAAAAAAAGGAGCAAATTCCTAAAATGGGAATTTTTTGGTAGTTAAATGTATGGGATGTTATGTAAGGTTAATTGGCTGATTAAGTCAGAAAACTTCATCATGAAATCTTTCCTCAAAAACCAAATCATCATTTTTATCCCAAATGTCGACCTATTGAACTGCGCCGGAGCCGATGAACTTAAAACGCATACCTGCCAGGGCTCCCAGGCTTTCATTGTAGGTCATTTCATATATTAGGGAACCATTGAGCAGGATGCTAACCTGTTTCTCTTTCATTTCACAACGAACCGTATGCCAATCTTTATGCTGATAACCAAAAGCTGATGATAACAAAGACCATTTAACAACAAACCGATCCAGATTCCGGTTTTCAATAGTTTCGGTAATTTTTTTGGGGGTGTGACCGATTTAACATTTTCAACAGCTTCCCGGATTTGGGGTAGAAGATGTGTATTCCTGAAGGCCGGCCAGCTCTCCCGGAAATTAATGGCGATTAAAACGCTGATCCTGTTAAATAAAGTTAAACAATATGCATCACCCCGATAAATTACGGACTTCGCTATATTTATTAAATTAATCAGCTATTTTTGCCAAGCTAAAATAATCTTTTAGAAATTTTTTCTCATCCATGGATAATTTTCGAAAAACAAACAACATAGTGGGATGGGCATTGTTTGCGTTGGCATCTATGGTTTATATCATCACTATAGAGCCTACAGCCAGCCTGTGGGACTGCGGGGAGTTCATTGCCGTTTCTTATAAATTACAGGTTCCCCACCCTCCCGGGGCACCATTTTTCCTGCTGCTGGGCAGGATGTTTTCATTTTTGGCTTTTGGAGATGTGGAGAAGGTGGCTTTCTGGATTAATATGTCCAGTGCATTAAGCAGTGGTTTTACCATTTTGTTTTTGTATTGGACCATTGTATTGCTGGGACGCAAGGTGATGAAAATTAAAAGCGGGAAGGAAACAAAAGAACAGGCTTTTCTTTTAGTAGGTGCCGGAATTATCGGCGCTTTGGCTTATACTTTTTCCGACTCATTTTGGTTTTCTGCGGTGGAGGCTGAAGTGTATGCAGTATCCTCATTTTTCACAGCTTTCGTTTTTTGGGCCATGCTTAAGTGGGAATTGATTGAAGACCCAAGCACTGCCAACAAGTGGTTCATCCTGATTGCTTATATGATGGGACTATCCATAGGGGTGCACCTGTTAAACCTGCTGACTATTCCGTCACTGGGCCTGATTTACTACTTTAAAAAATATAAACCCACACGCAATGGCATATTGCTCACTTTGGCTATCTGCGGTATTATCGTGGTACTGGTGCAATATGGTGTAATCATCGGTTTGCCAAGTGTGGCAGGAAGTTTCGAGATATTTTTTGTTAATAATATAGGCTTGCCTTTTGGTGCAGGTATTATTGTATTTGCCATTCTTTTCTTCGGGGCACTGATTTATGGTGTATTTTATTCTATCAAGCATCAAAAGGAGGTGCTGAATACGGCGTTGCTTTGCTTTGTATTTATTTTGATTGGTTATGCTTCCTATGCAATAATCGTGATCAGGTCCAGCTACAACCCACTCATTAATGAAAATCACCCTGAAGATATTGTCAGTGTGGTTTCATACCTCAAAAGGGAGCAATACGGGGAATGGCCGATACTTTATGGGCCCTATTTCACAGCCGAATTGCAAAGTCAGGAGCAAGGGGACCCTGTATATGTTAAAGGCGAAGAAAAGTATGAAATATCGAGGCACCGGATCAAAAATGTCTACAATGATGATGAACAGACTATTTTTCCAAGGATTCATAGCAGCAGGAGTGACCATGTGGAGGCCTACCGGCAGGTGTTGGGTTTGAGGCCCGGGGAAAAGCCGAATTTCGCCGACAACATCCGGTTTTTATTTGTACGCCAGTTCGGACATTTTTATTTCAGGTATTTTTCATGGAATTTCATAGGCCGGGAAAGTGATATACAGAATGCGGGGGTTTTGTGGCCGTTTGAGAGTAGCAAAGACCTACCGGAGGTGCTGGCTAACAATAAGGCAAGGAACAACTATTTTATGCTGCCTTTTATCCTGGGATTAATTGGGATGTTCTTCAACCTGAACTCAGAGAGAAAAACTTTTGCCGTGGTAGCCATGCTTTTTTTTATGACAGGTATGGCCATAATTCTTTACCTGAATCCGCCCCCTGTTGAGCCCAGGGAAAGGGATTATGCGTATGTCGGATCGTTTTACGCTTTTGCTATCTGGATTGGCTTCAGTGTAATTCCCATTGCACAGTTTATTGGCAAACACTTAAAATCAGTTACCAACGGGGCTATAGCAACCACGGCTATTTGCCTGATCGTACCGGGAATCATGGCGCAGCAGGGATGGGATGATCATAACCGGTCTAACCGGTATTTTTCGGTGGATGGGGCAAAAAATATTTTAAATGCCTGTGCTCCCAATGCCATCTTGTTTACCGGTGGAGACAATGATACTTTCCCGTTGTGGTATGCCCAGGAGGTGGAGGGATTCCGTACAGATGTCAGGGTTATCGTGCTGACCTATTTCAACACCGATTGGTACCTGCAGCAAATGCGCCGTCAGGCCTACGAATCGGAACCGTTGCCCTTTACCCTCGAATTGGAAAACTATAAACAAGGCGTAAACGATTACCTGCCTTTCATAGAAAACCCCAATTTAAAAGCCGATGCCATCAATCTTACCCAGTTTATGAAACTGATAAAGGATGACCATCCGGCTTTAAAAATAAGGGCTTCATTTGGCGAATTGAACTCTGTGCCCGCCAGGAAATTTTACCTGAATGTAGATACCACCGCAGTGTTGAATAAAGGCATTATTCCGGACAATTTCAGGGATAAGGTAACCAACCGCATGGTTATTCCAATGAAAGGAGGAAGTTTGCAAAAACAGGATCTGATGATACTCGATTTAATCATTGCCAATAAATGGGAGCGTCCGATTTATTTCAACAACACTTCCATGCTGGGTGTGAATCTCGATTTCAACAATTACGTGGTTCAGGAAGGAAGCACTTTCCGGCTGTTACCTGTTTATAATCCCGGTGAAGGTCGTCTCGTGGATACTGATAAAATGTATGAAAACCTGATGAACAGATCTTTTTGGCGGGAACTGGACAACCCAAAGGTATATTACACGACCGAGGATTACATTCAGCGGTCCATTACCCCTTTCCGTTCGCAGTTTAATACCCTGGCAGAGGCATTGTTAGCAGAAGGTAAAACTGACAAAGCCGCCGAAGTAATTAACAAAAGTCTTACCCTGATGCCGGATAACGTGGTTCCCTATGACTTTACGGCCGCCCAAACCATTGACCTGCTATTGCAGGTAGGCCAAAAAGACAAAGCCATGGAAATTGCCAAGGTCTTTTCGCGACGTACTTTGGAGTTTTTGGAATATTATGTGAATCGTAATATGAGGGGCAATGTGAGGGAATTACAGGTCAATATATATTTATTGAGTAATTTGATCCGCTCCCTGAGTGACGGAGGTGAGTCTGCCCTCGCCACTGAATACCGGGAAAAACTGGATCGCTATTATGAACAGTTAAACAGGTAGTCACGAAACAACCGAAACGGGAACCCTTAGGTTTTCATCATGGAGGACAACCATTCACATCCCGTAATCAAACAAGGCTGGTTGAGGGTAATTATCCTGCTGGTGCCTTATATGCTCATTGCCGGGATGTTTCAAATGCTGGGGTTGTTGATAATGGGTTGGGTAACCGGAGATGATCTTATCGAGCTGCTCGGTCAACAGGAAAACAACAGGGGCGATCTCCGGCAGTTGTTGATTATACAAATGTTTACGCTGGCAGGTGCTTTGTTGGTCATTTGGATTTTTTGCAAGCATATTGACCGCCGATCGCTGTATTCCCTGGGATTAGACCTGAAAGGTAGGGGAAAGGACATCGTGCTGGGCGTGGCAGCCGGAGCCATTATTATGACCATAGGCACAGCTATTTTGATGGTGACGGGGTTGCTTGCCATAGAACAGACAGGTTTTGTGGCTTCTTCTTTTTTTTTAAGCCTGGTTTTATGTGTATTGATCTCACTGAATGAAGAGCTATTGGTGAGAGGTTACATCCTGGGCAATTTCATGGCGTCATTTAACAAATATGTAGCCCTGGTGCTTTCTGCCATTTTGTTTGCTATTCTGCATATTTTCAATCCCAACACCTCTCCGGTTGGGATACTCAATTTGTTTTTGGCAGGAATTTTATTGGGTGCCAGCTATATTTATACCAAAAACCTTTGGTTTCCGGTGGCGCTGCACTTTAGCTGGAACTTTTTTCAGGGGCCAGTTTTTGGGTTTCATGTAAGCGGACTCGATATGCATGCCATTATTACTCAGAAGCCTCCGGCAGACGAGCTTTTCAGTGGGGGGGAGTTTGGTTTTGAAGGTTCGCTGCTGGCTACTTTTTTGTCGTTGTTAATGATTGGGTGGGTGATCTATTATTTCAGGGGGGAGTGACTTTCACCATCCGCCTCCAGACTGTCGAAATCAATGTACTCATCCTCATTTAATTCTATGGTCTCTTTCTTTTTCCCTTTGTTCCGGAAGATTTCTTTTAGCTCCTGTCCTTCTTTCCTGATGTCCTGCCTGATTTTTTGCTTTACCGCCTGGGTGTTGTATACCACCCTGTAATCTGTGGTCGAGCCTACAATGGTGAGAAAAAGGTTGGTATTTCCCTTGCCATCTTCTTCGATGGCTCCAAAAGCCTCGTCTTTGTCTCTCTTGTCAGGGTTGCGGATGGGTATTTTGAGATCGTAGTTAATCATCTGGCCGAACGTATGAGTTCCTTCTACTTTTATGGTCCTGACATTGGAGCTGATTTCCATAGGAGGTACATAAATAACCTGATTTTCGATACGGATATGGTTTTTTATTTCTGAAAACCTCAGATGGTCGAGACTTTCCCTTCTCACATACTTTGCCACACTTTTCATAGGTTCGAATTTGTTGAGCTCCCCATTTTTTATAGAGGACTCAACCTTGGCAACCAGGGAGTTAGGATACCATTTCAGGTTTTTGTTGAAAGCCAGTTGTGTATTTACCGTAGAATAGAACTGCCCTTTCAAATGACGGTCTTCCAGAAATGACTGGTTAAAGTTTTCGAATATATAAAAGACACTGTCGACTTCTATATGGTCAAATTTTGTGCGGGTTGAAATCAGGAGGTCATTTTTTGGTTTGGCATCAATGGTACCATTGAGGATTACGGTTCCTCCGGCAGCGTTGAAAGATAGATTCCTCGCTGTGGCTTTCTGATTTTTTACCCAAAGCCCCCCTTTGATATTTTTACCCCTGAACCGGCGAAATTTCAACTTGTCCACATCACAGTTGAAGTCCAGGTTTAACCGTGGTGTGATGTCAAAATAATATTTTACCGGTCCGGCACTTTCATTCCTTCCTTTGTCGATTTCGCTGGATAAAAGCTCGTCCAAATCGATCATCGGGGATTGAAGGTTGGCCTGAATAATTAAGGGTTGTTTTTTGGAAAGTAATTGCCCCAGGAAATTTTTAAAATAACCATCAAGCACAAAGCCACTGTTACCAGCACTAGCCCTGAAATTATTAATCGCCAGATCATTATTTTTAAACAAGAGGTTGCCATAAAAATTTTTGAAATCCAGCTTGTTGGTAGCCAACCTGAAATTCAGGTTTTCAACATTGATTTCCCCGGAATTTTCCACCCTGTTAAGACGGCTGTTTCCCCTAAAATCATCAACCCTGCCTTTAAAGTTAATATCGACATCAATGATCCCACTGGCCCTGGCTATTTGCCTGACCGGAAAAAAGCCCAGGATAGAATTCACGTCGAGCGATGCATCTATCGTACAATCGATATAGTAATTTTTAAAATTTTCCAGAACAAGTTTTCCTGCGATAGGCCTGTTGTCCAGTATGGCTTTGATGTTTTGAATCGATAGCCGTGCTTTGCCCAGGTCATTCACCGAAGGGGTATGAAATGATCCTGTCAGATACACTTGTTGAATTTTTTTGTTGTTTTCAGGATATATGAAAGTCGCATCGGTACATCCAAAATCTATTTGTATTGCGGGTGAAACATTCCTGCCCAATTTGCCGTTTACCCTTCCCTGAAAATATAACGCTCCGCGACTCTTGTATTTCTTAAACCTTTGATAAACCTTATCCGGTAGCAGGGAGAACAGGGTCTGTACATTAGCCTTGTCCCCGCTTACCCTCAGATCGATTTCATTTTCTTTGGCTATGAGGTAGTGGCCATCGACGATAAACCTGGCCTGGTTAACCAGCACATCAGAGGGGGAGAAGGAAAGCATCTGTTTTTCCATTTCATAGGTAAAAGCAGTTTTTACCTCGAGGTCTTTGTCTTTGAAATAGCTGTTGTTGTCGACCTCGATCTGTCTGCTCAATATCTCACCGTCAAGATTGATTGACAATACTTTTCCTTTTTGAGACAATTTGGCTTTTGATTTTTTGGCTACCAGATCTATGCGCTCCTCTTTTCTTTGATTATGATAAGTCACAGCTACATTTTTTAGTGATATTTTATCGATATCAAATGCAAAGTCCTGGTTGGCGGTACCCTCGGCTTGCTTTACGATAACGTAATTCAGCTTTCCTTGCCTGGTAACTTTGAGGTGTACTTCCGCGTCCTGCAATGATATCTGATCCACCACATACCTGCCCCTCAGCAAATTGTAAATACTGAAAGTCAAATAGATTTTATTGGCCACTCCGAGTGGATCTTTACTGTCGCTTAAGCTTTCCCTGACATAAACATCTTCCATGACTATGGCCATTTGTGGGAATTTTTCCAAAACCGAAAATCTGATTTTTTCTACTTTGATCGGCGTAAGCAGATAGCTGTTGGCTTCATTAATGAAGATGTTAACGATTTTGTCCTGATAGACATAAGAGGCAACCATACCACCCAGGGCAAAAAGGATAGATAGAAAAAAACCATAAATCAATATTTTTTTCAGCGCTCGCAAAAGAGTATTGTAAACTTTAAAAAGTGATTTTTTGATTTAAGTATAAAGAAAACGATTAATTTCTATTATATATACAAATGCAGGGCCATGAATTTTTGTTTTTAACGGGATTATGACGGTTTAGCGGCTTTTTAACAGGATAGAATCGGGGCATAATTATCAGGTTAAGACTCCCAATAATTAATAACTACAGGATAAATTACCGGTAGAATTATTAATTTTTTAATCAGCTTCTTCTTTTTTAAAAAAAATAAAAATATTCATCTATCCCTTTGATCTCTCATTTTTATTTGACTTATCTTTGCATAAATGTTTGAATGTTAAATTGTTTGTTGAAATGAGTATTAAAAAACAATACCTAAAAAGTAAGCCGCTATGTAAAGTTACATTCAGCTTACCTAAAGAGTCTGCTAACTCCGCAAAAAAAGTAAATGTTGTCGGTGAATTCAATGATTGGAATGAGAAAGCGCTCCCCATGAAGAAATTGAAGGACGGGTCTTTTAAAGTTACACAGGATTTGTCGGTTGGACAAGAGTACCAGTTTAAATACTTGCTTGATGGCGAGGTTTGGGAAAATGACTCAAATGCTGACAAATACGTGGCTAACGAATTTACAACCGAAAATTCTGTTGTTGTATTGTAAAGAAATGATGTGGAGACGCAGGATTTTGCGCAAGACGCAGGGTTTTGCTTCTCTACAATGAAGAAATAGCCAGCAACAGATCCTGTTGGGTTAAAATATGTACCCGGTTGGATTCATCCCTTACCAGTAACGCTTTATTGTCCTTATCGATTAAGGATGACAACACATCTACGGTACTATTTAAAGCCACAAACTGGAAAGGCTTGTCCATCACCTCTCTAATGGGGTCATTTTTGATTTCAGGGTTTTCGATGAGCAGGCCCAGCAGGTTGGAGTCTGTTACACTACCTACGAAATGGTCGTCCTGGTCGATTACCGGTAATTGGGAAATGCCTTCTTTGCTGAATATTCTGATGACATCTTCAATTTTCACATTGTCCTGTACTGTATACAGGTCGTTATGATCATTGCTCCGTGCGATAATATCTTTGGCAGTAGCAAACTCCCTGGCCAGAAATCCATGATCCTTCATCCAGTTATCATTATAAATTTTTCCCAGATATCGCGTGCCATGATCAGGAAGGATGATGACCATCATATCATTTTCAGTTAAATGTTCCCGGGCATATTCCAGGGCTCCATACACTGCCGATCCGCAGGACCATCCCACAAACAGTCCTTCTTCCCGTGCTAACCTGCGGGTCATGATAGCACCGTCTTTATCTGTGACTTTTACAAAAGTGTCGATCAGGCTAAAATCTACATTTTTGGGCAGGATATCTTCGCCGATACCTTCTGTGAGGTAAGGATAGATTTCGTTTTCGTCAAACTCACCTGTCTCTTTGTAATGCTTAAATACCGAACCATAAGTATCGATACCTACTGAAACAAGTGCAGGGTTTTGTTCCTTCAGGAATTTCGCTACGCCGCACATAGAACCACCGGTACCTACGCCGGCAGCGTAGTGGGTGACTTTACCTTCGGTTTGTTCCCAAATCTCCGGCCCGGTAGTTTCATAATGTGCCTTGGTGTTGGACAGGTTATCGTATTGGTTGGGATAAAAAGAGTTTGGCGTTTCATTGTTAAGCTTCCTGGCTACCGAGTAATATGACCGCGGGTCTTCCGGGGGGACATTAGTGGGGCATACAATTACCTCAGCTCCCACAGCCCGCAGAATATCTATTTTTTCCTGAGATTGTTTGTCGGCCAGGGTGAATATGCACTTATAACCTTTTGCAATGGCGGTCAGGGCCAGGCCCATGCCTGTATTACCGGAAGTTCCTTCAATGATGGTGCCACCTGGTTTCAATATGCCTTCCTTCTCGGCATCCTCAATCATTTTCAATGCCATCCTGTCTTTCATGGAATTGCCCGGGTTGAAATATTCAACCTTGGCCAGAATGGTACCTTTTATGCCCCGGGAAACACTGTTGAGCTTAACCAAAGGGGTGTTCCCGATAGTTTCTACAATTGAATTATAGTACATAGGATTTGATAAGTTTACAAAACAAAATTACTTATATAATTACTCAATTTATAATACGTACCGTACTAATTTAGGAAAGATAATCATACAGTAAAGTGGCGTAATGTTAATTATCAGATGCGATGCCTGCCAACAGGTACAATACGGCCATCCTGACGGCCACGCCATTTTCTACCTGGTTTAGAATGATTGAGTGGTCTGAGTCAGCCACATCACTACTTAATTCAACGCCCCTGTTTATCGGTCCCGGATGCATGATGGTGATGGAGCGGTCCAGTTGATCGAGCAATTGCCTGTTGATGCCGTAATACAGGGCATATTCACGTAAAGACGGAAAATATTTTATTTGCTGGCGTTCTAATTGAATTCTGAGTACATTGGCAACATCGCACCATTCCAGTGCAGCTTTTACGTCAAGCTCGACTTTTACACCAATTTCGCCAATAAATTTGGGCAACAGCGTGCTGGGGCCGCATACCATTACCTCGGCACCCAGTTTTTGCAGGGCAAAAATGTTGGAAAGGGCTACCCTGGAGTGAAGGATATCTCCAATGATAGCTACTTTTTTACCCGATACAGCGCCGAGCTTCTCGCGTATCGAAAAAGTATCTAACAACGCCTGGGTGGGATGCTCATGGGTACCATCGCCGGCATTTACAATGTTGGCATCGATATGCCTGGCCAGAAAATGCGGCGCACCGGGACTTGAATGCCTGATGACCACCATGTCTACCTTCATCGCCAGTATGTTGTTTACCGTGTCCAGCAGGGTTTCGCCTTTTTTTACGGAACTATTGGATGACGAGAAATTGATGACATCTGCCGAAAGCCTTTTCTCCGCAAGTTCGAATGACAATTTTGTCCTTGTCGAGTTTTCAAAAAAGATGTTGGCGATCGTAATATCCCTGAGTGAGGGGACTTTTTTGATAGGACGGTTAATTACTTCTTTAAAATTGTCTGCAGTATGGAAAATCAACTCGATATCATCGGCGGTAAGATCCTTGATGCCTAGTAGATGTTTCGAACTTAATTGCGGCATTTTATTTCTCTTTCTTGTCTATTAACCAGATATTATCTTTTTTCTTGCCCTGTTCTTTCAGCTCTACCAAAACTTTTTGAGAAAACAGGGTATTCACATATTTCCCTACATATTGTGGTTGTATGGGTATATCGCGGCTGTAAGTTCTGTCAATTAAAACCAGCAACTCCACCTTTGAAGGTCGCCCAAATGCTGTCATGGCATCGAGTGCCGCCCTTACCGTACGGCCGGTAAATAAGACGTCATCGATCAGTACAACCTTTTTGTTTTCTACGATAAAAGGAACATGCGTGGTGTTGGCCTTTAGCGGGGTTTCCCTTCTCCGGAAGTCATCCCTGTAAAAGGTGGTATCGAGTTTACCTGTCTGTATTTCATGCTGAAGCAGGCTTTCCAGTTTTGTCTTGATCCTTTCAGCAACAAAAATACCCCTTGGCTGAAGGCCTAAAATCACTGTCTCTTCAAATCCGCCATGATTTTCTATGAGTTGCTGACAAAGCCTGCTTATGGTAATATCAAGAAGCTTTGCGTCTAGTAATAGTCTTTTCTGCATGATTCTTGTCACGCAAATATAGATAAAATGCCTGAATCTGATCCATCAAATGCAAAGATCTTTATGGCATTGATGAAAAGCCGGCTTACTGGTAAGTGATTTTATTGATGTAAAATACTTTTCGGCTTAGTTTTGCTTCCCGGTCCTTTAGGTTTTTGATTCGCTGTACCCCGTAGGCATAAAAGAACTTATCATACCACAAGGATAGTCCACCTATTTCATAATCGTTGTTTTTGGCTACATCATCTTCAAATTTCATCTTGATATCGTCGAAGGTTTTGCCTTCCAGAATTTCATCTTCATTGATCAATTTGGAGCGAATGACGTTTTCGTAGAGGTATAAAAGTATCACTCTTTTTTCTTCGATACTGGCATTTACATACTGGTCCAGGCTGAAAGAGGTAACATCATTGATTTCAAAACTGTTGTCCCATAACACTTTCCCTTTTTTATTGAAGGCCACGACCACGGCATGTGTGTATTTATACCCTGCGAAATACATGTTGTCGCCCCACCTTCCCCTGGGAAAATAAGGCCCATAGGCTATGGATGAAAGTGCAGTGTTATTATATTTGGGGTAAAAGGCCTCTCCGAACAGCAGAAACATGTCATCCTTTTCAACAATATCATGTACGAGCAGGCGGTACCGGAATTTCACTTTTTTGCCTTGAACCCTTCTCCTGTTGATCCTGTCTCTCACCCTGGCTTCCCTCTTGGCTTTCATGTAGCTGAAAAAGTTTTTCAGGTCACCATAGCTGATGTAGGTGATGTCCTGTCCGCCTAACGCATCGAGCTTGGCGATAAAGATGCCGCTGGAATAACTCGATTTATTGTTGGAATAAGTCCCTGCGATAAATTGTTCCCTGGCATTGAACCTGGTGGATCTGCCGAAAATTATGTTGTTCGTCCCTTTGGTTTCCAGGGTCCGGTTTTGTAAAAGGGTGCCGTTTTGGTCAAAGGTTTTTATAGCCAGTGTATTACGCTTGTCAAATGTCTTTTCAGTAACCAGGATATTGAAAATGCCGGTATCCTCGTCTACACTGATATCAACCAACTCACTGCGATTGTTATAAATACCGGGCAGGACTTTGACCTTTTTGGAAGATAAATCATAATGAATTACCGCAGGCATGTAGTTAACATACCCGCCCAGAATAGCGGCATTACCGGAGACGGTAAATTCGGTAAGATTTAAAGGGAAAACGTAGTTGATTTCAGCCTCTTCCATATTGCCTGTCCCCAGTGAAAGGACCTGCAATATCATCTTATCATTTTGGTAGTTTACCGGTTTATATAACAAATATACCTTTCCATTCCTGTATTCATAGCCTGTAAAATCATAATTGATGTTAACCAACAGGTTCCTTCTCCAGGACAGGGTCAAATCTGTATTGTATTTCAATACCTCCCAGTTATTTTTACGCGGTTCTGTTTTGTTTTCAACCTGCCTGACCAATACCAACCCTTCTTCCCGGGCTGATATAACTGTGTAGTAATCATCATAGTCATCCAACTCAATCTCCACCCTGTCCGGTTGAATAATCTGGGCATCAGAAGCTATAGCAATTACCATGAACCACGCCAGTAACAGCCAACTGCCGGGGCTGAATATTGCTCGAAGAGTAAATGTTTTGCACATACGCATTTGGTTTACCAAGTCACAAGACTTTCACTCAAAAACTTACCCAAAAGAATTGTACATCATGGAAAACCACTTTCGGTTTTCCTTCCCACTTTGTACCCTCTTGTCTCCTTTTTGAAGAGGCATAAACCCTCTTTATCTAAAAACTCATCTTGTTGATGTAAAATATATTACGTTTTTTCTTTACCTCGAGGTTATCCAAATTCTTAATTTTTTGATATCCCCACGCAATAAAGTAATTGTCATACCAGTATTCGGCAGAGCCGATATCGGCCCTTTTTACCTGGTCATTTTGGTATTCGGTCGCCAATGTCAGGGTTTCTTCACTATTGTCAACTTTGTTACTACGTATGGTTAATTTGTTAATGTTGCCTTCCAGGTTGTAAAAAAGTGTAATGTCTTCGGGTTCCACATAAGCCTTCACTTTTTCATTGAGGGCCCGGGTTTTGATGTCATTGATTTTGAAACTATGATCCCACATTAAATCACCACTTTTGCTAAAACCTGCGATCACTGCGTGTGTAAACTGGTTGCCATCGAAAACTGTCTGGTAGTTGTAATACCTCCGGTACCCGAAATAGTCCATGAACCTCTCTGTTCGATATACCGGATAATAAGCCTCTCCAATCATGACATATTGATCCCCCTGACTTACAAGTTCATGAGTCAGCAACCGGTAGTTGATTTTCAGATCCTTGCCTTTTTGCTTTTTTCTTTCAGCTTTATTTTCAATTTTGACCTTTTCACGGTCATTTAAAAACGAAAAGAAGTTATCCAGTTCGGTAAAGCTATAAAACTGCAGGAATTCCTGATTGTCATCAATGAACTTAGCGATGTAAAAACCCTGCGTGTTGGCGTTTTTTCTGTATCCGTAACTACCCAATACCAGTTTGATCCCGGCATCTAAGCTGGTGACCTTGGCCGTATGAAAATCAAACTTTTTGTTTGAAGTAATGACCAGGTCGTCAAATTTGCTTGGGTTTTGTCTGTAGGTTCTGATGATAACATTTTTGTTTTTGTCGAATGTACTTGAAATCACAGCACTAATGGCATTGGTTTTAGCATTTATAAAAACCTCCTGTACCGCCACTGACTTACCTTCCACGATGCTGGGCAATGTTTTGGTTTTTTTTGTATTAAGGTCTATTTGTTGAATGAGGGGTGTATTTTTGATGGCTCCTCCAATTACCACCTGGTCATTTTTTACAACAAAATCTTTAATTTCAGTGCCTTTCACTACAAAAAACTTATAGTTATCGATTACTGCGGTGGCCGGATTTATTTTCACCACTTCCAAAGATTCCTTGTTCCGGTTATTGAAGATTAAATAAAAAGCATTTTCGAAATATTCGTAAAAATTCAGGTTAAGCTTTTTATTGGTTATTACATTTTTTTCCCAGACTTTTTCGAATTCAGTATTGTAAAAAGCAAATGTTATACTCGATAACCCGTCCTCTTTTTTTTCCCGGGCCGGATTAAAAACAATAATGCCCAGCTTTTCGATGGGCACTATTTCAGGTTGTGGCTCGTTGGGCCTGATTTCAAACTCCAGTCTTGATTTTGATTGTCCATATACATCTCCCAGCCATAAAAGGCCCATCGTTACTATCAAAATTTCTCTTATCCTCATTCCAAATTGACTTTATGTTTCCAACATTTGTTAACTGCCCATTCCCACAACAATATCAAATTCCTCTTTTCTGACCGGCTGGACCGAAAGCCTGGAGTTTTTAACTAAAACCATGTCTTGCAACCTTTCGTCACCCTTAATTTGTGCCAGGGTCACCGGGTTTTTCAATTTTTGCTTTGGTACCACATCGACAACTACCCAGCGGTCATCGGTGGTGGTGGGGTCGGGGTAAAATTCTTTAACCACTTCGGCAATCCCTACAACAGATTTTTCATTAACACTATGATAAAATAGCGCGAGATCACCTTTTTTCATGGCTTGTAAATTGTTTCTTGCCTGGTAGTTTCTTACGCCATCCCAATGATCTCTTTTTAATTTAACGAAGTCGTCCCAGGAATAGGTATTGGGCTCTGATTTTATTAACCAATAGTTCATGCTTAATTTTGTATGATTTTTAGTTTTAAAAGGTTTTTCTTATATGAGACAAATTCCAGCCTGAAGTTCCTGTGGCTCCCGTTTTCCCCAAACAAAACAGCGAAGGTGTGATCATTCTCCTTTTCCCACCTTCCCTTTCTTTCCACAATGCCATCGGTTGGTGCAATTTCATAATTGATAAATGTCTTATCCCTCAACATTTTAAATCCCCTTCTTCCCCGTGAGGGTGGAAACTGATAGGTATCGGGGCGGTATGCCTCCACATCCTCGTGACCATCTTCGTGTGCATGTACCCATTTAACGTCAAATACCTTATCCATTGGGATGTCCGGCTTTGGTGCGGCACAGAGTTGAATAACCAGCGTCAGTACAACTACCGGACTAAACAACAGGGAAGTCGATGTAAAAAACAGATGATCTTTCATTCAAATCGGAGCTTGGAGTCCATAATATAGTTATGATTCGTTTACTTTGTTAACGAATTTTTTGAAATTAAAATTAATTTTACGTTCAATGACTGGGCATTGACCGGTTTCCTATAACTTACAAGCAAATAGTTTACCAAAAATTAAGGCATTACAATTGGAAAACAAAGAAATCATAAAGCGATTAGGATTAATTGCTTCTCTTTTGGAACTACATGGTGAAAACCCCTTTAAGGTAAGAGGTTATAACAGCGCCGTTTATCACCTGGACAAGGCAGATGTACAGGTAACCGGGAAGAGCCGGCAGGAGCTTGAGAAAATTGAGGGCATCGGAAAGAGCATTGCCGCCGTCATTGCGGAAATGAATGAAACAGGTGAGTCAGCCATTTTGAATGATCTATTGGATAAAACACCGGAAGGGTTACTGCCAATGCTTGAAATCAATGGCTTCGGACCTAAAAAAATCCGGGTAATATGGCAGGAACTGGGCATCACGGATGGAAAAGCGCTGTATGAGGCCTGTGAAGCTGGTAAAATTGCCCAGGTAAAAGGTTTTGGTGAAAAGCTCCAGGAAAAGCTGAGAAATGCATTGCAATTCACTTTTGTCAGTCAGGGAAAATTTCGTTACCGTCAGGCCGAGCCATTTGTAATTTCATTGCTGGACGGATTGCGGTCAAACCACCCGTCCGACCTGGTGGAGGTGGCCGGGGAATTCAGAAGAAATATGGAGATCATTGAAACAGTTTGTGTGGTTGTCGGTACCGATAACTTTGAAAAGAGGCAAAAGTTTTTGGATGGCCTTTCATCAATTTCAAAAAATGAACGATCCTCTGGCCCGTTTACCTGGAGAGGGACATTTCAGGAACTCCCCCTAAGTCTGGAAATCCATCTGACCGGTAAAGAAGGATTTCATAATTTATTGATGAAACACACCGGATCTGTGAAGCATTTATCTACTGTTGTTGCGGAAGATAAAACGTTGTACCAGCTTATCTCGGAGCAAATCTTTGAAAGTGAGGAGGCTGCCTATGGTTCAGCCGGGTTGCAATACATTGAGCCGGAGATGCGGGAGGGTACTTTTGAATTTCAGTTATCCAGGGAAAATAAATTGCCCGGCTTATTAAAATTGGAGGATCTCAAGGGTATATTGCATAACCACTCCACCTACAGTGACGGCAACAACAGCTTGAGGGAGATGGCCACCTATTGTAAGGAACTGGGTTATGAATACCTCGGGATGGCCGATCATAGCAAAACGGCGGTGTACGCCAATGGGCTGGATGAAGATAGAATCATCGAACAACATGAGGAGATAGATGCGTTGAACCGGGAACTGGCCCCATTCAAAATCTTTAAAGGCATTGAGTCTGATATTTTAAATGATGGAAGCCTGGATTATGATGAAGAGGTGTTGGCTACTTTCGATTTCATTGTAGCCTCAATTCATGCCCAGTTGAATATGGATATCAATAAAGCAACCAACCGCTTGTTAACTGCTATTGCTAACCCTTTTACTACGATGTTGGGCCACCCGACTGGCAGGTTGTTACTAAAGCGGGAAGGATATCCTATCAACCACAAAGCCGTAATAGATGCGTGTGCCGAACACCAGGTGATTATAGAAATAAACGCTCATCCCTTCAGGCTGGACCTGGATTGGCGTTGGGTTCATTATGCTTTGGAAAAAGGGGTCATGCTCAGCATTAATCCGGACGCCCACAGCACTGCGCAATATGAACTGATGAAATACGGGGTGCTGGTAGGGAGAAAAGGCGGATTAACCAAAAGTCAAACTTTTAATTGCCTGAGTTGTGGTGAAGTGGACAGGTACTTTAGAGAACGAAAGGAAAAGTTGCTAAGTAAAGCAACCTGATAAAACGCAAGTTATGAAAACACTTTATCTTGTAAGGCATGCAAAATCAAGCTGGCGTTTTCCGGAGTTGCGGGATTTTGACCGGCCATTGAATAAAAGAGGCAAGAAGAACGCTCCTGAGATGGGGAAAAGGCTTAAGGCGAAGCAAATCCTTCCGGGCCTTCTCCTGTCCAGCCCCGCAAACCGGGCCATTACCACTGCCCGGAAAATTGCTGAAAAGATTGGATATACGGAGGCGGGTATCAGGGAAAATGACAAGATCTATCACGGCAGCGAGGCCGAATTGATGGATGTCATCAAAGCTACCGACAATAGCATTGGTGAGCTAATGTTGTTTGGGCATAACCCTGGCTTCACGGATTTGGCTAACCTTCTTGGTGATCAATGGATCGATAATATTCCCACCTGTGGCGTTGTGGCCATGGCTTTTGAGGTTGACAACTGGAAGGAGGTTGCCCCAAAGAATGGCAGGAATTTGTTTTTTGATTATCCTAAAAGGATAATGCATTGAGTTTCACTTCCTGGCCTGGCGCCTTAAATCGCGCCAGCGTCCCACAGGTGTTGCACAAGTTTTCGACAAAATGCTTTGTGTCTTGGTGCCTCCGTGGTGAAAAATGGTTAACCACGGAGGCACCAAGACACAAAGGGGACATTTGCCTTCGTAAAATTACGGTCTGAAACGGCTCTACAATATGAACTGGCTCAGGTCTTTGTCCTCAACCAGCCCGGCCAATCTTTCGCGAACCATTTCCCGGGTAATCACAATTTTCGCGTTAGCGCTGATTTGATCCGGGACTTCGAACAAGAAATCATTAAGTAAGTGGCTCATGACTGTGTGAAGTCTTCTGGCACCGATATTTTCTACTTCTGAATTAATTCTGAAGGCGATTTCAGCTATTTCTTCGAGTGACTCGTCGTTAAAATCCAGGGAAACTTCTTCGGCCAGAAACAGGGCTTCATATTGCTTGCTCAGGGCATTTTTAGGTTCCTTTAATATACGGAAAAAATCTTCCTTGGTCAGATTTTCCAGCTCCACGCGGATGGGAAACCGGCCCTGTAATTCGGGGATCAGGTCCGAAGGTTTGGAAATATGAAATGCCCCTGCTGCAATAAAAAGAATATGATCTGTGTTGATGATTCCATATTTTGTGTTGACAGTACTGCCTTCTACGATGGGCAACAAATCGCGTTGAACCCCTTCACGGCTAACATCCGGTCCGCTGCCTTTTTTTGATCCACTGGCAATTTTGTCCACTTCATCAATAAAAATGATGCCCGTATTTTGTGCCTTGGAAATGGCCTCTTCTTTCACCTCATCCATATCTACCAACTTGGCCGATTCCTCCTCTAACAAGATCTTTTTAGCCTCTCCAATGGTCACTTTCCTTTTTTTAGGTTTCTTGGGCAGCATTCCATTGATCATTTCCTGGATATTCATCATGGATACGTCATCCATCATACCCCCACCGATCATCCCAATTCCCGGATTCATCGGTTGCCTGACTTCTATTTCGATTTTTCTGTCATCCAGCTCTCCATTCCGGATTTTTTCACGGAATTTTTCCCTGGTCCTTTCATTCAGTTCAGCATCACTGGTCGGCGTTTCACCCTCCCTGGTGGGAGTCAAGCCGGGGGTAGCCATTGAAGCGCTGCTTTTCAAAGGCGGAATCAGTGCATCCAATATAATTTCTTCCACAATTTGAGTAGCTTTTTCCCTGACTTCTTCTTTTTTCCTGGTTTTTACAAGATTTATAGAATGATCAACCAGATCCCTTACCATACTTTCCACATCCCTGCCGACATAACCGACTTCGGTAAATTTGGAGGCTTCTACCTTGGTAAACGGAGCGTCGGCTATTTTGGCAAGGCGTCTGGCTATCTCCGTTTTGCCGACACCCGTAGCCCCAATCATAAGGATATTATTTTGTACTATTTCACCTCTGATATCCGAAGGTGTATTCATTCTACGCCACCTGTTTCTCAAAGCAATGGCCACATTTCTTTTAGCGTCTTTCTGCCCAATAATGTATTTATCGAGTTCTTCTACAATTTGTATGGGCGTCATGTATTTTTTGTTGTCGATCATTTTCTTTCAGATTAGTCAAATTAAATACGTTTTTTTCTAATGAGGCTATTGAAATTGCTCGTCACCGTCAAATGGTTGGTGCTGCCGGCCACATGGTACAGGGCTTTTGAATAAGCAAATTCAAAAGCTTTGACCCGGAACATCAGGCCGAATGAGAAACCGGCGCCCCCTGAAACCTCTTCCTGTCTCAACTCACGCCTCATTAAATGGTTGTATCCCACTCTGATATTGAAGTTTTTGCTAGGTACAAATTCTGCGGCAAATACCATATGCCGGAATATTTTATCCGCCACACCCGGTTCATCGTTTGCCTGGCCATTAATATTTCCACGAGGATCAAAAAAAGCGATATCTGCCTGATACAGGTGATAGGCAGTTGCCGAAAACCTGAATGGCATATAGGTAGGTTTAAAGCTAATACCCAGTTGAGCATCAAAAGGCAGGTCAGATTGGCTCAGTTCGTCGTAATCATTTAATACTACTCCCAGATTCCTGATAACAAGGCCGACTGTCAGGTCTTTTTCGGGATGTTTGAATGCGCCACCTATATCCAGCAACAGGGCACTGGCCTTAAATCCTGCGATATCAGATAATGCAAATTTTAAGCTTCCGCCAAGGCTGAAGACCCCCGTCTCCCGGGCATGTGAGACAGCCAGTACAAATTCATTGGAATTAAACGTGCCTAATTCAAAGCCTGACGGATCGTAACCGGTGATACTTCCGTAATCGATGTACTTAAGGTTGACACCCCAGGAACCATACTTTTCCAGTGTCCTGGCATAAGACAGGTTACTGAAGTCAACCCCTCCCAGATAGTTCAGATAGCTTATTGAGAGGTGATTGTGCAGGGTAGTGTCCAGTAAGGCAGGGTTTTGTGCAAAGCCATTTACATCACCATTGGCCAGGGTTACATTAGCGCCACCCAGGGCCGCAGTCCGGGCATCACCGGGAATGTTGAGAAAATCGAATGAACGTTGCCCCCCAACCTGTGCATGCGCATAATGGCAGTAAAGAAATAAAACCACAAGAAGGGGCTTTCGCTTCATTCAATCAAATTTACGATGGGCTCAATTCTATTTTTTAAATGTGTTTCACCGTTTCAAGGACGAAATTAATTGGGTTGTCAGCTTTCTTTTTCATCAGTGCAATTTCCAGCACTTCGTCCACCATGTCTACATAGTGAATTTTTAATCCTTTCAGGTAAGTTTCCTGGATTTCGTCGATGTCCTTTTTATTTCGACTGCATAGAATTATTTCTTTAATTCCGGCTCGCTTGGCTGCCAAAATCTTTTCTTTGATTCCACCTACCGGCAATACTTTTCCTCTCAAAGTAATTTCTCCGGTCATGGCCAGCTTATTTTTGACAATTCTTTGGGTATATAAGGAGGCTATCGAAGTTAAAATAGTGATGCCTGCAGACGGGCCATCTTTTGGGACAGCACCGGCGGGGACGTGAATATGAAGGTCATAATTATCGAAAATGGCATGGTGTATACCCAGGGTTTCACTTTCGGATTTGAGGTAAGAGAGCGCGGTCATCGCCGACTCTTTCATGACATCCCCCAATTGGCCGGACAGGGTCAACTTACCTTTACCCCGGCTCAAGGACGACTCTATGTAAAGAATTTCACCACCTGCAGGTGTCCAGGCCAAGCCTGTCACTACCCCCGGCGTTTTGTTATTCTGGTAGAATTCTTTATCATAAATTTCCGCCCCCAGTATGCGCGCGACATCGTCAGGGGTTATTTTTTTGTTATAGTCTTCTTCCAGGGCGATGGACTTTGCTATATTTCTGATTACGGCACCAATTTTTCGTTCCAGCCCCCTGACTCCGGATTCGCGTGTATAATCATCGATAATTTTACTGATCGCCTTGTTTTCAAGGCTCACCTGATCGGCTTTCAACCCATGTTCATTTCTTTGTTTGGGGATCAGATGCCTTCGTGCAATCTGCAGCTTTTCTTCGGCCGTATAACCTGAAATTTCTATAATTTCCATTCTGTCCCTCAAAGCGGGATGTATCGAATCCAGGGAATTTGCGGTCGCGATAAATAGTATTTTGGACAGGTCATATTCCACCTCGAGATAGTTGTCCACGAAAGCATTGTTTTGCTCAGGGTCGAGGACCTCCAGCAAGGCTGAGGAAGGGTCTCCTCTGAAATCTGAATTTACTTTGTCAATTTCATCTAAAACAAACACCGGGTTGGAATATTTAGCTTTTTTAAGGCTTTGTATGATCTTTCCCGGCATGGCTCCGACGTAAGTTTTTCTGTGTCCCCTGATTTCTGCCTCGTCATGCACACCACCTAATGACATTCTGACATATTTTCGGTTTAAAGACTTGGCAATGGATTTGCCCAATGAAGTCTTACCCACGCCCGGGGGGCCATAAAGGCAAAGTATAGGGCCCTTTAAGTCGTTCTTGAGCTTTAATACAGCCAGATACTCAATGATTCTTTCCTTCACTTTTTCCAGGCCAAAATGATCCCTGTTCAAAATTCTCATGGCCCTTTTCAAGTCGAAGTTGTCTTTGGAATACTCCTCCCACGGCAGTTCTACAAGGTACTCTGCGTAATTGAGCGCTACGGGGTATTCAGCCGATGCCGGATTCATCCGCAGAATTTTATCCAGTTCCTTTTTGAAATGATCCTTTACCTGAACCGGCCAGTTTTTCTTTTCGCCTTTGAGCCGCAATGATTCATACTCCTGGTCCGGCCCTTCAAAACCCAGCTCGTCCTGAAGTACCTTCATTTGTTGCCTTAAAAAATAATCCCTTTGCTGAGCATCGATGTCAGAATGCACCTTGTTTTGTATCTCCTGCTTCAATTCCAGCATTTGAATGTCTTTCAGCATGAACTCAAGCAACAGGGTGGCCCGGGTCATACCGTCATCGATTTCCAGCAATTTCTGCTTATTTGCCACCTCAGCGTTGATATTGGAGGATAAAAAGTGCGTTAAAAAACTGGGGCTGTCGATGTTTTCCAAAGTGACCTGCGCCTCCTGGGGTATCTCAGGGTTCAGCTTCAGAATTTTGAGGGCCGCCTCCTTCAACGATTGCACAATGGCCTTTAACTTTTTGTCTTTCGCATCGGGAAAGGCCTCTTCTACCAGGTTTATACTGGCCTCCAGGTACGGATTTTCAGAAATAACTTTGTTTATTCTAAACCGCTGCTTGCCCTGAATAATGATGGTGGTATTCCCATCCGGCAATACCAGCATTTTAATGATTTTTGCTACTGTTCCCACCCGGTAAATATCATCCTTTCCGGGATCTTCGGCTTTTTGATTTTTCTGCGCAATTACTCCGATGATGCGGTCGGATTTATAGGCTTTTTTGACCAGCTTTACTGATTTGTCGCGTCCCACGGTAATAGGTATAATTACCCCCGGAAAAAGTACGGTGTTTTTTACCGGCAGAATTGAAATGTTTTCAGGAACGTCAAGCAGGGTTTCTACTTCATCCTCGGGGTTTATCAATTGAATCAACTCGCCCGAGTCCTCTTCAGCAAAATCAGCTAATAGTATTTTATCAAGGTAATTATTTCTTTCATCCATTTTTAGTACCCGTCAAGTGTGTCAAAATGACATAATTTTCTCCGCTACAATGTTTTTAAGGGATTGTTATATTATTAGTCAAGACCTGTGCCAAAGTAATTTCTTAGGTAAATATGACTTGTTATAAACTCAAACTTGTCACATATTTGATTGTTTGAGCCCAAGATTTTTATTAAATATAATTATTTAAGAATAAAATTTGGCTGACATGTGTGTAAAAAAAGCCGTGATAATTGTGATGACCATCTTTCTTTGCCTCCCAGCGATCGGGCAACAGAAAAAGAGGAAATTCATGCGGCTTCCTACACTTAGTGACTCTTCCCAAACGGCTCTGTCATTTCAACTGTTTCCTTTTCCAAACGTCAACAAGGTAGCGTATTATGTGGATAAGAACAAGGCAAAATCAATTAATAAATTAGATGGAGCTAAAAACTGGGAAAAGCTCTATCAGCCTCTTGAAGATTACATCAAAAACTTTGGTATTGAAAATTTTTACAAAGAAACAAGGTGGCTCTGGCGTTACGGAAAACTGACAGAGATGCGTGGAGAAATCAATAAAGCCAAGGCGATATACCGCCTTATTTTGAAACATCATAGAAAAGAGCACGATTTAAAAGCGGTTTTCCGGCATCTCGATTCCATGATGGTTAATGAAAAAGACTATTTTGTGCCATTGGAGCATTATTATGAATTGGTAGAATTTCGAAAGCAGGTAGATACCCTTATCCCCCCGCGTGGTGTGCTGCTAAACATGGGCAAACACATCAATTCCGACCTGGCTGATTATGGCCCTACACTGGGGATTCATAACAATACTTTGATTTTTACATCCAAAAGAAACCAGTCAGAAGATGTTTTAAGTAACAGGTCCAATGAGGATTTGTTTTACAGCCAAGGCGAGGATGGTTACTGGGAAGAGGCGCAGGAATTTGAAGGGATCAACTCACCCTACAATGAGGGGTCGGCCTGTTTGTCACGTGATGGCAATACATTGTATTTTGCCCGTTGTAATGCACCGGGTGGCTATGGTAATTGTGATCTCTACCAGGCCAGATTACAGGAAGACGGTACCTGGAGCGATATTAAAAACCTTGGCAGTACAGTCAATAGTAGCGGCTGGGACTCGCAACCATCACTTTCACATCAGGAAGATACACTTTACTTTGCTTCAGACCGGATAGGAGGGTTTGGGCTTTCGGATATATATTTTACCTGTAAAAACAGTAAAGGCAATTGGGCCGAAGCCAAAAACCTGGGGCCTACGGTAAATACCCGTGGGAATGAAGTGAGCCCGTTTTATCACCCGTCCAGTTCGCTGCTGTATTTTAGTTCTACCGGGCATTTGTTAAATTTTGGCGAATATGATATTTACAAATCATATTACCGTGGAGGACGTTGGAGCGAGCCTAAAAACATCGGACCCTTGGTAAACGGGCAGGGAAGCGAATATTACTTTACCATCGATCCCAACTCTCACTACCTGTTTTACGCGAAATCAAAGGATGAAAACCTTAACAACCTCGATCTTTTTTCGTTTCCGCTGCCAATGGGTGCACAACCCGATGCTATTGTAAAACTGGAAGGCTCGCTAAAAGAGATAGGAACAGACAAACCACTGGCTGGAATTGTGTCAATCATTGATTTGGATCACGGTATTGAAGTAGCCCCTAAGTTTTTACGGCCTGACGGGTCTTTTAGCTTTGACCTTATCAACAATAATAATTATCTGCTGATTATTCATGGAGATGATTTTTTCAGAATTGAAGAGCTGTTTTATCTGGACGGGGATGCCGAATATCATCGCAAGACCGAGACTTTTTCCAGCAGAATAGAGTTTGCCACCCTGGAGTTCGATAATGGTAAGTCCGACTTGAAAATAGAAATGTATAGCGATTTAAACAAGATTGTGGACTTTATGATGGATAATCCGGAGTTTAACTTAAAAATCTCCGGGCATACGGACTCTGATGGCAGCGAAAAGTTAAATTTGAAACTCTCACAGGACCGCGCGGAATCCATCAAAGAGTATCTGACCTATTTCGGTAAAATTGAAGAGTACCGGATTGAAGCCAGGGGGTATGGCAGTTCCAAGCCCATAGTTGAGGAAAAAACTGCACAGGATAAGAAATTAAACCGTCGCGTTGAATTTGAAATTATACGAGAGGAGGCTATTGAAAATGAGTAACTCAAAGGGGCTGTCGAACAGGTATGACGTTACTTATTGGACAGCCCCTCAAAGGTCATATGAATAAGTCCTTGATCCATTTGTAAATGTCATTGCCAATCGCAAAGGCCATTAATCCCAGCAAAATAACCATGCCCACTTTTTGGGCCACCTCCAGAAACTTATCACCGGGCTTTCTGCCTGAGACTATTTCAAATAATAGAAATATGACATGTCCTCCATCCAGCGCCGGAATAGGAAGCAAATTCATAAAGGCCAGCACCATGGAAAGGAAACCGGTCATGGTCCAAAAATTCAGCCAATCCCAGGTGGAGCCGAATATCTGAGCGATGCCAATAGGGCCACTCAATGATTTAGAAGCCGAAACATGGCCACTTAATATCTTTTTGAAAGCCTTTATCTGATCGATGATAATTTTAAAAGCTTTTTTTGTACCATGGGGAATAGAGGCCCAAAAGCTATATTCTATTCTGCTATATGCCAACTGGCTGTCAATGGCGAAACCTAGCTGCCCTTCCTCATTAACATAGGCTTTGGTGGATTGGAGGGCGCCATTTCTCATATATTTAAGGTCTATTTCCTCATCTTTATTTGCTTGTAAAACCTCATATATTTCCTGAAAATAGTCAATTTTGCGATTGTCAGCTTCAACGATGATATCACCTTTTTTCAGTCCGGCATAATCAGCTCCCTTTCCAGTGAGTACTTCACCTACCTTAAAGGGCCTTAAAGGTTCTACAAAAGGCAATTTATCTTTGTTGTCGGAAATAATATCCAAAAAATTGGAAGGAATATTTATGATAACGGTGTCAGCGCCTCTTAATACTTCATAATACCCATTGTCTGAAAGAATTGCATCAGTGCTGGTGATGTCCGAAAACCGCTGATAGTCTTTGCCATTGATTCTCAATACCTTATCACTAATCTGAAACCCAAGTTGTTTTCCCAATTCGGTGGGATACAATCCATGTTTGTTAGCTTCTTCTTTCGAAAGATAAGGTTCCCCAAAATTGAATGTCAGGACAATAAATACAAAAATCCCTAAGAAAACATTCATGATCACCCCTCCGAGCATAACGATCAACCGTTGCCAGGCGGGTTTTGCCCTGAACTCCCAGGGTTCCGGCTCATTGGCAAGACTTTCCGTATCGAGTGATTCGTCTATCATCCCGGTTATTTTCACAAATCCTCCCAAGGGAATTGCCCCTAAGGAATATTCCGTTTCCCCATATTTAACCCCAAAAATTTTCGGAGGAAATCCGATGGAAAACTTCTCGACCCTCATCCCAAAGAGCTTTGCGGTGATCATATGCCCAAACTCGTGTATCCCTACTAAAATCGATAGACCCAATATTAACTGGGCCGCCATTATCAATGCTTCCATTTAACTTATATATTCAATTGCTTTTACTCTAGTTTCTTTATCGGTTGATACATAGTCTTCCAGGGTAGGAGATTTTATGTGACTGACTTTCGACATACACGCCTCAACAACCTCCGACATCTGTAAAAACCCTATTTTATCATTTAAAAACGCAGAAACAACCACTTCGTTGGCAGCGTTGAGTATGCAGGGCATATTTCCACCCCTGTCAATGGCCTCAAAAGCTAAACGAAGATTCTTAAAAGTATCTGTATCCGGTTTTTCAAAATCAAATGACGGATAATCTGCAAAGTTAAATCTGGGAAAATCAGATTTTAACCGTTTCGGATAACTCAGCGCAAACTGTATAGGAATACGCATATCCGGCAAACCTAGTTGCGCTTTAAGAGATCCGTCCTCAAATTGCACCATGGAATGAATGATGGACTGGGGATGGATTACCACCTCGACCTGATCGGTTTTTAAACCAAACAACCATTTAGCTTCGATTACTTCCAGTCCTTTATTCATCAAAGAGGCAGAGTCAATGGTTATTTTCGCACCCATTTCCCAGTTGGGGTGCCTGAGCGCCTGTTCTTTAGTGACCGAAGCCAGAAATGACTTGTCTTTTCCTCTGAAAGGGCCTCCGGAAGCGGTTAAAATTATTTTTTCAATCCGGTTCCTGAACTCTCCGACCAGGCACTGAAATATGGCAGAATGTTCGGAGTCGATTGGATATATATTAACGCCGTGCTCCAGGGCCAGCCCGGTTACCAACTCTCCTGCCACAACCAGTGTTTCCTTATTTGCCAGCCCAATGTTTTTGCCTGCCTCGATAGCCCTGATCGTAGGTCTTAAGCCGGCATAACCAACACAGGCGGTCACTACCAGGT
The DNA here is from genome assembly GCA_022360015.1 of Cytophagales bacterium. Classification (GTDB taxonomy): domain Bacteria; phylum Bacteroidota; class Bacteroidia; order Cytophagales; family Cyclobacteriaceae; genus Agaribacillus. The sequence continues at coordinate 51,297 of JAKSDQ010000014.1, read as the reverse complement.
CGACATCATCCATGGTCACTGCCGAACATATGGCATCATCGCCTGTGTAAACCTTGATATCCAGGGGATCCAGGGCGGCAAAGACCCGGTCGTAATGCGCTTCATTACCGATTACCACCACATTGGGTTTATACTTTTGTGCCTGTTCGATAAGCAGACCGGCATTGTTTTGGGCGGTGAGCACTTCTGCGATGAATCGATCCTCATGTTGCCCTATCACCTCCAGGGTTTGTGTGCCAATCGAGCCCGTGGACCCCAGAATGGCTATATGTCTTTTCCCTTCCTGTTTCAATGCTTTTTCATGTTAGTGATTAATGATGAAGGGAACCAGCCCGGAAGCAATTTTTCTGTCATTTGATAATCGGGGGACTTTATTTTGACCACCTAACTTTCCCTGCGCCTTCATGTAGTTTCTAAATGCATCTTTTTGCAACTTCACCACTTTTAAACTTCTCAAAATGTTTCCTGAAATAAGATCGTCATAATAGGTGTTTAACTTTTGCAAATGCAAATTTAAAGTTTTTTCAAAAGCGATCAAATCAGAAGGGGCATTATTGAATTCCACGTACCACTCATGCAGTGGTAACCCCTCCGCCGGTGTCACCTGTGGCGCAACGGTGAACTCAACCAAGTCTACTTCCCGATGCTCCTGCATGGCATACTTCATGGCTTTTTCCACTTCTTCACCGATAACATGCTCTCCAAAGGCGGAGATAAAGTGTTTTATTCGACCCGTGACCAATAACCTGTAAGGATTTTTGGAGATAAATTTTACTGTATCACCAAGAGAGTACCCCCACAAACCTGCATTATTATTTAAAATAATGGCATAATTGACACCGGTTTCTACTTCTTCTACAGTAAGGCGCCGGGGATGATCGGTGAAATATTCTTCGGCAGGAATAAACTCGAAAAATATACCACTGTTCAGGTTAAGTAACAACCCCTCCTGGGTCTGGGAGTCCTGAAACGCCACAAACCCTTCGGATGCCGGATAGGTTTCCACTGAGTCGATCACCTTGCCTATGGCATCGAACAGCCGGGCCTTATAGGGTTCAAAGTTCACTCCACCATATACAAACAAAGAGAATTGCGGGAAAACATCTTTAATTTTTTTTCCCGTCCTTTCCTGTATTTTATCGAAATACATTTGCACCCAAGGCGGAATACCGGATATGAGCGTCATGTTTTTGTTCAGGGTCTCATCGATGATTTTGTCCAATTTTGCCTCCCAGTCCTCCATACAGTTGGTTGCATAGCTCGGCATTTGATTTCCTCTCAGGTAATCAGGCACATGATGGTTAACAATACCGGAAAGCCGCCCGGTAGGTATCCCGGCCGTGTCGGTAAGCTCAGGACTGCCAGACAAAAAAATCAGCTTTCCATCTACAAATTTTGAATTTCCGGTTTCATGGATATAATTCAGTAATGCATTTCTGGCAGTGTCAATATGGTTGGAAATAGACTCACGGGTAATGGGTATATATTTTACACCGGATGTGGTGCCTGAGGTTTTGGAAAAATAGATAGGCGAACCCGGCCATAACACATCCTTTTCCCCTTTTTTTACTAACTCCATGTAGGGTCTGATGGCCTCATAGTCACCAGTCGGCACTTGTCGCCTGAAATCATCATAATTCTTGATCTCCGCAAAACCGTGATCTTTACCGAACCTTGTGTCCCGTGCACGCGCGATCAGGCGGTTGAATATTTTGGCCTGATAAAAACCTGGTTTTTTTACCCATTTGTTTTGCTGATGGATAATATAACTGGCAAAAGGTTTGCTTAGTACAGATCTAAATCCCATAATCCTGCAAATCTAATAAAGGGATTTCACATGATTGCATTTATGTTTCTATTCCTTGACCGTATGGCAGGGGAGTGACGGATTAATGTTAAATTGTGTTAAAACCACTTTTTAAATAATTGGCAGGTTTTATTTTTGAGACAAAATAGATAATAACTACTTAATTATAGCTATGAAAAAGAACCTATTATTGATAGTAATTGCATTTCTAAGCGGGATAGGAGGTGCCTTTACCTACGATTATTTCCAGCCTGGAAATGATATGGCATTATCAGATAGCCAAAATACATCGCAGGCGGATCCCAGTTACGTCGCTCTTAAGGAAACGGTTAGTAAGGCAACGTCCGGGTCATCCGTAACAGAAAATTCAGGTTCGGCCATAGAGACAATTATATCAAGGCCTGATCTGGTCGAAGCCTCTCAAAAAAGTACTAATTCTGTGGTTTTTATAAAAACTATATCCGGCCAGGAATATGGCAGGGGAACATGGCTGGACTGGTTTTTTGAAGGAGGCAGAGGACAAACTTCAGGAAGTGGGTCAGGAGTTATATATACTGCCGACGGTTATATCGTCACCAATAATCATGTGGTAGACGACGCCGATATCATCGAAGTTATACATGGTAAACAAATTTATCCCGCACAAGTGGTTGGAACGGATCCCTCCAGCGATCTGGCTGTATTGAAGATAGAGGAAAAAAGGCTCCCGGCCATCCGGTTGGGCAGTTCCGGGGATCTTGCTGTGGGTGAGTGGGTTTTGGCCGTAGGCAACCCGTTTAACCTGACTTCAACGGTAACGGCAGGTATTGTCAGTGCCAAAGGACGGGACATCAACATTTTAAAGGGGCGGTTTCCTCTCGAGTCTTTCATTCAGACTGATGCGGCCATTAATCCGGGCAATAGCGGAGGTGCCCTGGTTAATGCCCGGGGTGAGTTGGTGGGAATAAACACTGCCATTTTGTCCAGGACCGGTTCTTATGCAGGGTATGGCTTTGCTGTACCGGTCGACATTGTGAAAAAAGTTGTCAGGGATTTGATCAACTACGGGGAAACTCAGAAAGCATTTTTTGGTGCAGAGGTACTTGACCTCACTCCGGAAATAGCTGAAACCATAGGTGTAACTGATCTCAACGGCGTGGTCTTAGGCTATATCCAAAGAGATGGCGCCGCAGAAAAAGAAGGATTGCAAAAGGGTGATGTTATTTTGGAAATCGATCAAAATGTAGTGGACAGCAAAAGTGAATTTGATGAGCGGATAAGCTATTATTCGCCCGGAAACCGTATTAATATCCTGTTTAAACGCGACAACCAAATTAAAAACAAAACCCTTACCCTTACCAACAGGGAGGGCACCACAAGTCTCATTAAACGTGAAATCTACACTTCCAAGGCCTTGGGGGTGGATTTTGAAACAGTTTCACTGGCAGAAAGGGATCAACTGGACATTGATCACGGTATCAGGGTACTTAAGGTAAAAGACGGGTTTTTCAGGCGGTTAGGTATCAGGGAAGGATTTATTATTACGGCAATTAATCGCAAACCGATGAAAACCCCGCAACAACTGGCCGAAACCCTGGAAAATATTGAAGGAAGTGTCAGGGTCGAGGGGATTAATGAAAGGGGAGTCAGGGGTTATTATTCGTATTATTTTTAGGGGGCGTTGGGGGGATAGTGAAAATTAAAATTGAAATGAAAGTGAAAATTAAATAGGGGGCGTTAGGAGATTTGGAAGGTGAAGGGGAGGTCGAATAGCTCTTCGTATTGTTTGCCGGTTTCTTCCATGTCTTCATCGTCTTCATAATAACACCATATTACCTTGACACCCTGGTTTTTTTGATGGATTTCATTGAGAACATGAAAAATATCCAATAGAAATTTGGAAGAGCTGGTGTTCATGTATTCCAGGGCGAAGGTAAATTCAGTACTGTCATTTGGGGTCGATTTGTATGCATTCAACCAGTCCATAATGGGTGTATAAAACGCAACGGTGTCTTCCATAAAAGAAGTGCCTGATATTTTCAGGTTACCTTTTTTGTGATCGAATTCAACTTCCGGAAATTCACCCGATTTTTTAATAACTAAATGTTCCATCTTGTAATCTTGGCATTTAAATGCTTTAAAATTAGCGAAAACTTCAAACATAAATCTGTGTAAGTAAGATTTTTAGATATTTGTTTATTCTGCGAGGCTCATCCTGTTGGGAGAAAGGGAAATTTAATATTGCTTCACTGATCACAGGCGTTTGGCATTGTAAGATTTTTATATAGTTTTTGTTTTAATGCCAATGAGTACTGCTAAAGAAGGGCAAGTCTTTTAAAGTCTTCTTAAATTAAAAATAATTTTTAAGTATATTTATTGGATGGTGGGCCGGCCTTGATATTTTTTTAACAAATACAGGGTGACGAAATGTAATTTAACCGCATTTGATAACATCGGTATGGCAAATTGATGCAGTTTGAATGTTAGGCTTAAAATTAAGCTGGAAATCAATTAAATCACCAATGGCGCTTTTACACCTGTTTTGCGGGAATGGCTCTTTAGAAATGTTACAGTCGATGAAGGTGAACATAAAAAGACGATCTTTGTATTTTGGCATTTCCACATTGCTTATAGCAGCAATTTTTTTTACGCAATGCCAACCCTCTGCCGGAGTAGCGGATATTCCGGATAAAGTGGATTTTAATTTTCACATCCGGCCGATTCTTTCCGATAAATGTTTTGCCTGTCACGGACCCGATGCCAATCAAAGAAAAGAAGAACTCCGGCTGGACACCAGGGAAGGTGCATTGGCGGCGTTAAAAGACTATCATAACCGTTATGCCATTGTTCCGGGTAAGGCAGAGGACTCTGAGGTTTACATCAGGATTAGTTCTGCCGATACCACCCAGGTGATGCCACCCGCCTCTTCTAACATGAAGCTTTCCGATCGCGAAATAAAACTGATTAAAAAGTGGATTGATCAGGGTGCTGAGTATAAACCTCACTGGTCTTTTGTCGCTCCTCAGCCTGTAACACCACCAGCGGTAAAAAATGAGTCCTGGATTACCAATGAGATCGATCATTTTATGTTGGCCAAAATGGAGGAAACGGGTTTATCTCCTAATCAAAGGGCAGACAAATATCATTTACTGAAGCGGGTATCATTCGATTTGCTTGGGCTTCCTCCGTCGCTGGAGCTTCAGGAAAGATTTATAAACGATACGTCTCCCGAAGCTTATGAAAAACTGGTGGACGAATTGCTGACAAGCCCACATTATGGAGAAAAGATGGCCATCCACTGGCTCGATGTCGCCAGATACGCCGATTCACACGGGTATCAGGATGACGGTTTAAGGACGATGTGGCCCTGGCGTGATTGGGTCATTCATGCTTTTAATCAAAATTATCCGTATGATCAGTTTCTTACCTGGCAGTTAGCAGGTGATTTATTGCCAGACAAGACCAAAGAGACGATTTTGGCCACCGGTTTTAACCGAAACCATAAAATCACGCAGGAGGGTGGAGTCATAGATGAAGAATACAGGATAGAATACGTAACAGATCGTACCAATACGTTTGGCAAGGCCTTTCTGGGATTGACTTTCGAATGTGCCAAATGTCACGACCATAAATACGATCCTATCTCTCAGAAAGACTATTTCAGCACCTTTGCATTTTTTAATCATGTCCCTGAAAAGGGCATTTTCGGGACGATCGATGCTTCCTTTGCCGACCCACCCAACATGCAGATTACCGAAGAGGATATTAAGAATTTGTTGACATTTATCAATAAAAAAGACACCACTAAGCTTGAAGTGATGGTGATGAAGGATTCCATGGGATTACGGAACACCCACATTCTGACCAGGGGCAATTATGATGCGAAAGCTGAAGAAGTATATGCTGACACACCTGAAGCGATTTTAAAATATGATACCACCAAACTCGGGAACAACCGTTTGGGTTTGACCAGGTGGCTGCTGGACCCGGCCCATCCACTTACCTCCAGGGTCTTTGTCAACCGGATCTGGCAGGAAATCTTTGGCCGGGGCATCGTGAAAACTGCGGGTGATTTCGGCATGCAGGGCGATCTGCCTTCACATCCTGAATTATTGGATTGGCTGGCCCTCGATTTCATGAATAACGGCTGGGACATTAAAAGACTGGTCAAAAAAATTGTCATGTCCTCCACCTATACACAATCATCTGAAATAAATAAAAAAAAGCTGGAAAAAGATCCGGAAAACATCTATTTGTCAAGGGCAAACCGGACCCGGCTGGGTGCAGAAATGGTAAGGGATCATGTGTTGACCAGCAGTGGATTGCTAAACCCTGAAATTGGTGGCCCCAGTGTAAAGCCTTATCAGCCGGAAGGTATCTGGGAATCGTCGACCTCGGGCCGGGGGCTGTTGCAAACTTACATTCAGGACCATGGTGATGATCTGTATCGCAGGGGCATGTATACTTTTATTAAGCGCACTGTACCTCCACCCATGATGTTGATGTATGATGCTTCAAACAGGGACCAATGTGAGGTAAGGCGTCTGACAACCAATACGCCGCTACAGGCACTCGTGATGCTGAATGACCCCACGGTTCTGGAGGCCTCCAGGGTACTGTCTGAAAAGCTGGTGGTGACCCCGCTTTCGGTGGAAGAGAAGGTGGAAAAAGCCTTCCGGTTGATTCTGTGCCGTCAGCCGAATGAAAAAGAAAAAGTTTTGTTGACGACGTATTTTCAGGATGAGCTCGAACGTTTTGCCAGACATCCGGAAGAAGCCGGTAAATTTATCACCATCGGAGAATTCCCAAAACAGGAGGCGGAAGATGATATAGAAGTGGCTGCACTGATGCAGGTCATTCATACGATATATAACATGGAAGAAGCCATCACTAAAAGCTAAAAATACAAATAGTATGGAAAAACCTTTGTTGGAAAATCGCTTAAACGTTAATCGCCGCCATTTTCTGGGCAAGCTGGGATTGGGTGTAGGCGGAGTGGCACTGGGTTCTTTGCTGGCACCTGATATCTTCAAAAGTACAGGCGAAGAGGGTGAGGGGTTGCCCCTTGGCTTCAAGCACTTTGCCTCCAAAGCCAAACGTGTTATCTATCTTTTCCAAAATGGTGCACCCTCCCAACTGGAGAGTTTTGACTACAAACCCAAGCTCAACAAAATGTTTGGCGAAGATTTACCTGAGTCCATAAGAGGTGGCCAGCGTCTTACCGGTATGACGGCCAATCAGGAAAAATTTCCGCTGGTTGGCTCCAAGTTTGCCTTTAGCCAATACGGCCAGTCAGGTGCCTGGGTAAGTGAGTTATTCCCGGACATAGCCAAGATAGTCGATGATATTTGTGTGATAAAAACCATGCATACCGAGGCTATCAACCACGATCCGGCTCTGACTTTTATGCAGACCGGGGCGCAGGTAGGCAACCGGCCCAGTATGGGCGCCTGGCTGAGTTATGGCTTAGGCAGTGAAAATAAAAACCTTCCGGCGTTTTGCGTCCTGTTGTCAAGAGGCCGGGGGAATGGACAGGGGGTGTATTCCAAATTGTGGACTAACGGCTTTCTGGATAGCATCCATCAGGGTGTGCAGTTCAGTTCCGGAGAAGATCCCATTCTGTACCTTAATAATCCGGAAGGCATGGATATGGCAAGTCGCAGGAAAATGTTGGATCATTTGGCGTCTCTGAATGAGATGGGATACCGGGAATTTGGGGATCCGGAAATTCATGCCAAGATCAAACAATATGAAATGGCCTACCGCATGCAAACCGCTGTACCGGAGATCACAGACCTTTCAAAGGAGCCGGATCATATCATCAAGATGTATGGGCCCGATTGTCTGGTGCCTGGCACTTATGCTGCCAACTGCCTGCTTGCCAGAAAGTTGTCTGAATCCGGTGTGAGATTTGTTCAGCTATATCATCAGGGTTGGGATCAACATGGCAATCTTGTAGGTGAAATGCCCATGCAGGCTCAGGATGTCGACCGGGCATCGGCAGCACTGGTAACTGACTTAAAACAGCGGGGCCTGCTGGATGAAACCCTGGTTATATGGGGAGGGGAGTTCGGACGTACAAATTACTGTCAGGGCAAATTAACCAAAGAGAACTACGGCCGCGATCATCATCCGAGATGTTACAGCTTATGGATGGCCGGTGGAGGGATCAAAGCCGGGATAACTTATGGTAAGACCGACGAATTTGGCTATAATATCGTTGAGGATCCCGTTCACGTACATGACCTCCATGCCACCATTCTCCATTTAATAGGTCTTAATCATGAGAAACTTACCTTCAAACACCTGGGGCGCCGTTTCAGGCTGACAGATGTGCACGGTAAATTAGTGAAAGGAATCATCGCATAAGTATGGCCAGACTGGAAAAGATCGTTTCCAATTTTGTTTTTTTTCTGCTTTTTCTGTTGGCCTTTCTGTTGATTTTCGAATCACATGTAACCATCCCTTACTGGCTTCAACCGGTAGGGCGCATGCATCCGATGGTATTGCATTTTCCTATTGCACTCATCGTTATGTTGGTACTGCTGGATCTTTTCCAGTCGCACCTGGAACCCGCTTCTTTTGAAAAGGTCCACAAAGTCTTGCTTTACGCTACAGCAGTTACTACTTCACTATCGGCTATTATGGGTTTTTTTCTTTCAAAAGAAGAGGGGTATACTTCTGACCTGATGGCACTGCACAAATGGATCGGTGTATCGGTCAGCTATCTGGTTTATTTGCTGCTGCTTACCGATCAGAAAAAGTGGTGGTATAAAATTACGCTTTACAGCAGCCTCGTAATCCTGTTCTTTGCAGGTCATTTCGGAGCAGGCCTCACACACGGAATGGACTTTCTGCTAGAACCCATCACCAAAAACCAGAAAAAAGAGTTCACGGAAAACACCCCTGTATTTGAGGCTTTTATAGATCCGATTCTGGAGGCTAAGTGTAAGGGATGCCATAACCACCAAAAGCGGAAAGGAGATCTGGATATGACTAGCTATGCGTTAATGACCAGGGGCGGGGAGCATGGTCCGGTATGGATTCAGGGAAACCCCGCCGGGAGCGAGATCATCAAAAGAGCCCTGCTTCCCCTCGAGCATGAGCATCACATGCCGCCAGAAGGGAAACCACAGCTTACCGGCTCAGAACTGGCATTGCTGAAAAGTTGGATTAGCGCTGGGGCTGACGCCAATGTTTCTATGGCGCAATTGGATCCATCCGATACCTTGTTAATGCTGGCCAAACAGCGTATGAAAGCCCGGCAGGGAGGCGGAAACCGCCCCCGGTATGATTTTGATTTCGCCAGTAAAGACCTGGTAGCTTCACTTAACAACCCCTATAGAACGGTCGTTCAGCAAACCCCCGGCTCACCGGCGCTGGACGTAAATATCTTTGTTAAACAAGCCTTCAAATCCGAATACATTTCAGAATTAAAGAAAATAAAGGATCAGGTGGTTTCCCTGAACCTGGCATATATGCCGGTGAAAGATGATGATCTGACAACCATAGCCGCATTGGGTAACCTTGAAAAATTAAACCTGAACCATACCGACATCACCAGTGCAGCTTTGGCCTATTTAGACAAGTGTACCAGGTTAAATTCACTTTCATTGTCAGGAACAGCGGTGGATATGCAACTTTCCGACGGGTTGGGGCAATTGCCAGCCCTTAAGGATGTTTACCTTTGGAACACCTCCATAACTCATGACAATCTTACGGAACTGAAAAAGCAGTGGCCCGCTATCCGGTTCCATCTGGGGTATCAGGCCAATGAAGAAGATCTGATCCGGTTGACACCTCCACTTTTGAAAAATAAGAACAAGGTTTTGGAAAGAGGTGAAAGAATAGTATTGGAACATAAGTTGCCCGGGGTTTCCATCCGTTATACAATAGACGGTTCCGACCCTGACAGCATTTCTTCCCTCATATATCAAAAACCTATTGAAATTCAGTCATTTACAGATATTAAGACAATAGCTTACAAAGAGGGGTGGTTAACCAGTGAGGTGCAGGTGTTTGAGTTTTTTGTTAAAGGGGCGTCACCGGTGGAGGCAGGATTGATCAACCCTCCGAGTCGAAAATATCAGGGTAAAGGGGCTATGTCACTGATGGATTTCGAGAAGGGTGAGGCTACCAATTTTAGAGCTAAACCCTGGCTGGGTTACAAGGACAAGCCTTTTGCTGCCTGGGTGGATTTTGGCGAAAAACCTCCTGCTTTGCAGCAGATGGTTTTGAGTTTTGGCATTAACATGGGCCAATACATTATGCCTCCTGTTCAGGTTGAGATATGGGGTGGGAATGACCTGAACGATGTAAAATTGCTAAAAAGACTGACCCCACCACCACCTGATGCGTATCGCCCCGATGCTGTAAGTGGCATGCGTGTACCTTTTGCTACTTCCAATTTCAGATACTACAAAATAAAGGCCTTGCCGGTTAAAAAACTCCCCCCGTGGCATGCCGGAAAAGGTAGCGCGGGATGGGTATTTGTAGATGAATTGTTTTTTTATTGAGAATCAGATTGTTCTCATCTTTAACTTTTTACGCATACCATCGATGGAATGCCTGAAATTAGCATCGGTATCCATCATATCATTGACAGATTGCACCGCATGAATGACGGTACTGTGGTCCCTGCCACCGAAATGATAGCCGATAGCTTTCAGTGAGTGATTCGTATATTCTTTTGAAAGGAACATAGCCACCTGTCTGGCAATGACTATTTCTTTTTTTCTGGTTTTGTCCTTAAGGTCATCCAGTGGCACCTCAAAGTATTCCGAAACGGCTTTTTGAATGTAGTCTATGCCAACCTCTGTTTCAATATTATGAACTATATTCTTGAGCGTCTGTTTGGCCAGCTCCAGATCAATTTCCCGCCTGTTCAACGATGCATGGGCGATTAATGAAATGACCACCCCTTCCAATTCCCGTATATTGGTATCTACGCTGTAGGCAATGTATTCCAGCACATTATCCGGAATATAAATACCATCAGCCTGTAACTTTCTTTGAATGATAGCTACCCTGGTCTCAAAATCGGGCTGTTGCAGATCTGCTGTAAGTCCCCATTTAAACCTGGATAACAGCCTTTCTTCCAATCCTTTCAAATCCCTTGGGGGGCAATCACTGGTCATAATGATTTGCTTACCCGATTGATGCAGATGATTGAAGATGTGGAAAAATATTTCCTGGGTTTTTTCCTTGCCCGAAAGAAACTGGACATCATCGATAATGAGGGTATCAACCTGCAGGTAAAAATTGGAGAAGTCCTGCACATTATTATTTTTCAGTGCCTCTATGAATTGATTGGTGAAGTTTTCAGAGGTGACATATAAGACAAACTTATCGGGGATATTTTTTTTAACCTCATTGCCGATTGCCTGCACGAGGTGTGTTTTGCCCAGCCCTACACCGCCATAAAGCATCAGGGGATTAAAAGAAGTTATGCCTGGCTTTTTAGCGACCGCATAGCCCGCCGATCTCGCCAGCCTGTTACAATCCCCCTCGATATAACTTTCAAATGTGTATTGAGGATTGAGTTGTGAGTCATGCCGTAACCTGTCGACTGACCTCAGGTCGAAAGGGCTTTTGTAATAAGTATTGTGTGCGTAGTTTTCGTTGCTTTTATTATTGGCCCTGTTAGTGGGGAGATTGATAGTATAAGGGCTGTTTTTTTCATCGCCCTGATCTACAATGACAGAATACTCCAGTCTTCCATTGGAACCTAGCTTTTGGTCCAGTGCCTGCTTAATAATATGAACGTAGTGCTCTTCCAGCCATTCATAAAAGAATTGGCTGGGTACTTGTATGGTGAGCACATTGTTATCGAGCTTTAGCGGTTTAATCGGCGCAAACCAGGTCTTAAAGCTTTGATCCCCAATTTGCTCCTTAATTACATGGAGGCACTCATCCCATACCGTACTACAGTTCAATTGCATAGACTAATTAAAGTTTAAGGTGAAAGTTTGAGCCCCTTGAGAGAACAAGGGAAACAAATTTGTGAAAAAAAAAATAAAGAAAAAAATGATGCAAGACTTGACTTTTTAGTATACCGTCAGGATCGGATTTTTGCAATATTTTTTTTTAAAATTCTTTAAAAAATACAATCTATTTCTCCTAAAGTAATAAGCGCAAATATGCATAAAAATGGCAGCAAACTTTGTGTTCAGCATTGCTGAATGCAAAATTTACTACGCCCAACATTCACCGGAAATTTAAGTTATTTTTGTATATATAATATAGTAATATTTGTTATATAATAGCAAATGAATTCAGATAAATCGAAACGGGAAAAACGGGCCCATCAGATAAAGGCGATCGCCGGAGAGCTGGGTTTTGACTTTTGCGGAATTTCCAGGGCGGAGTTTCTGGAAGAGGAGGCGCCGAGATTAGAGTCATGGCTAAATCAACATATGCATGGCAAAATGGCGTATATGGCCAATCATTTTGATAAAAGACTGGATCCTGGCAAATTAGTAGACGGTGCTAAATCCGTCATCTCACTTATTTACAATTATTATCCGCAAGAGGACTTTAATGGGTCTTCAGGATACAAAATCGCTAAATATGCTTTTGGTAAAGACTATCACTATGTGATTAAAAATAAGTTAAAGGTTTTTTTTCAACGCATACAAGCCGACATCGGTGAAGTTAATGGCAGAGTCTTTGTCGATTCTGCTCCTGTTCTTGAGCGTGTATGGGCTAAAAGAAGTGGCCTTGGGTGGATAGGCAAAAACAGTTTGCTGCTTAACCGGCATATGGGAAGTTTCTTTTTTCTGGCAGAGATCATCCTCGATTTGGAACTGGCCAGTGATGGCCCGGCGAAAGACTATTGTGGCACCTGTACCCGTTGTATGGATGCTTGTCCGACTGATGCCATCCCAGCCCCCTATGTAGTTGACGGAAGCCGGTGTATCTCTTATTTTACTATAGAATTAAAAGACGAGATTCCGGCGGAGTTCAAAAATACATATGATGATTGGATATTTGGCTGTGATATCTGTCAGGACGTATGCCCCTGGAACCGTTTTTCCACACCTCATCGTGAAGAGCAGTTTGTCCCCGGTAAGGAACTTAAAGCCATGAGACAAGATGACTGGCTCGAAATAACCCGTGATGTTTTCAATCAATTGTTTAAGGGTTCAGCAGTGAAACGTGCCAGATATGAGGGATTGAAAAGAAACATTAGTTTTATCAGTAAAAAAAAAGCCAGCCAGAAATGATAGCATAAAACCTAATGACTGCATACCTTCCGTTAAAGAACCGCTCATCAAAACCTCCACAAATAATTAAGCCCCATGTGAATGGGGCTAAGTGATTAAAATTCAATTAAGTCGTAAGGAAACATTTGTTGAGAATAGGCTGGTAAATGTCCCCATACTTCGCATAACACCATTTCCTCAATTCCTTCAATTCTTCAGGAATTAAAGACTTTATTGCTTTCAACAGCTCTTTTTCGAAGAGCTTCCTATCAAAACTAACTTTTGAAAGAATTAATTTAAAATACTCTAACATTAACGGTTGGTTTGATTTAAAATTCTGGTATTAGTATTAAATTTGTTGAAGGTTTGTCATGTAATATACAACAAAACTTTAAACAAAAAAAGTGTTTTTCCATGTTTCTTAATCAAAAATGACTGTGCTCGTGACAATTTGAATTAAACACTATACATGTTTCTTCAAAATATTAAGCACTTAATAACCAGTCAATTCCAACTACCTTCCAACTACCCTTTGCCCGCCCTGCTTGTGACTGCCAACTACAGTACGATCGATTTTTATAGATTATTGTAGCATGGAATGTTAAATTTTGTTAAACAGCCCGACAAGACCTGTAAGCGGAAAGTTTTTAAACAGAATGTTCATTACCTTTGTTCCCAGGTTAAGACCGGTTCTGCGGGAGTCGTATTCTTGCGAATTATTTTAAAACTATAAATTGTATGCGCAATACTCTATTCAAAGCAGTAGTTTTATCCATGTTGGTGATGGTGGTTTCCGGCTTTGTTGCCAATGCCCAGAAGGTCGCTATTGAACTCGGACCCGATGAAATTGCGCTTAATCAAGGTTTTACCATTACCATTACGGTACACAATGAAAGGCTGAAGAATTATGATGATTTTCCGGAAATAGAGGGTTTCAGAAAAATGGGAACCACCTCTTCATCCAACACCACCGTTATAAATGGCCAAATATCTTCATCGCAAAGCACTATTCAGCAATATGCTGCCCTGCGTGAGGGAACTTTCAGGCTGAAGCCATTCTCCATGACTGTCAACGGAAAAAAGATCCGCTCTCCGGGTAAAACCATCGAAGTAGGCCCCGTCTCCAAAAGAACTGCCAGAACGGATCCTTTTTCCAATAGTATTTTTGATGAGTATTTTGGCCGTAGCAGTGGCGAAGAAGAGTTTATGGATGTAAAAGCCGATGCTTTTCTGGCTTTAACTACGGATAAAGACGAGGTGTATCTTGGAGAAGGGTTTACAGCAACATTGGCCTTTTATGTTTCAGAAGCTAACCGGGCAGAACTGGAGTTTTATGATTTGAGCAGGCAGGTTTCAGAGGCTACCAAGCTGATCAGCCCGACCAACTGTTGGGAGGAAAGCTTTAGCATAGAAAATATCAAAGGAGAATTGGTCGTGTTGAATAAGAAGCGTTATATGCGTTATAAACTGTTCCAGTCAGCCTATTATCCATGGAACCTGGAACCTATCGAACTTAATTCAGTGCCTTTGGAACTCATTAAATATAAGGTGTCAAAACGCCGTTCATTTTTCGGAAGAAATAAAAAAGAAGATTTTCAAACATTCTACTCTCTCCCCAAAATCATTGAAGTAAAAGACCTGCCCCCGCACCCACTGAAAGATGAGGTGGCAGTGGGGGATTATTACCTGGAAGAAAAGGTTAGTTCAACCACCCCGAAAACCGGCGAAAGTTTCAACTATCGCTTTCAGATATTTGGTGAGGGAAACATATCGGCAATTAATAATCCACAGATTCCCGATGATGAAATATTTGATTTTTACCCACCTAATATCCGGCAAAATATTAAAAGAGGGAATGGAAAAGTGGATGGAGTAAAACAATTTAATTATTATGGGATCCCCAATGAGCCAGGAAGTTACAACCTTACAGATTATTTTAACTGGATATTTTTTAATACCAAGACAGAACGCTACGATACATTATCCTCTAAAATTGTATTGAATGTCACAGGAGAAAGTAAAAGAAACCTTTCCATTTCTTCAAACGATTTAGGTAGCTTTTATGACATTATCGATTTTGAAAACAACAAATTAACCAGCCGGATTGGGGATGTTTACACCAAAATTTTTGCTAACATTTTTATTTTAATTATGTTAGTGCTTTCTCTGATATTTATTTTTAGAAAGTAGTTTCATGGGGAACACCTTTGGTACAAAGTTTAAGATCACCACTTTTGGTGAATCTCATGGTAAAGCCATCGGAGTAATCATAGACGGTTGCCCGGCAGGCTTACAGCTTGATGAAGCATTTATTCAAAAGGAGTTGGCAAGGCGTAAGCCAGGACAATCCAAAATTACCACTCAACGGAAGGAAAAAGATGAAATGCAGATTTTGTCGGGTATATTTGAAGGAAAGGCTACGGGCACTCCGATACACATACTGATCTGGAACGAAGATGCCAAAAGCAAGGACTATTCACACATAGCGGAGAAGTTCAGGCCATCACATGCTGATTATACCTACCATGAAAAGTATGGCATCAGGGATTACAGGGGCGGTGGTAGAAGTTCTGCCAGGGAAACGGCCGCCCGCGTAGCCGCCGGAGCCATTGCCAAAATATACCTGGATGTTAAAGCTATTCATATCAACGCTTATGTGTCTCAGGTAGGGGACTTAAAGTTGGATAAGTCCTATCAGGAACTGGATTTGGCCAACACCGAAAATAACATTGTGCGTTGCCCGGACGAGGACATGGCACAAAGGATGATAACCCTTATCGATAATACACGTAAAGAAAGGGATACCATAGGTGGTGTGGTTACCTGCGTAATACAAGGTGTACCTGCGGGACTCGGAGAGCCGGTATTTGACAAACTACACGCGGATTTGGCAAAGGCCATGATGGGTATCAATGCTGTTAAGGGCTTTGAATATGGGAGTGGATTTGCAGGGGTAAGCATGAAAGGTTCACAGCATAATGATGTTATCATTAACAAAGATGGAAAGATCAAAACTAAAACCAACTACTCAGGAGGTATCCAGGGAGGTATAAGCAACGGCGAAGATATCTATTTTAATGTTGCTTTTAAACCGGTGGCCACCATTATGAATGACCAGGAGAGTATCGATATCAAAGGAGAAAAAACCGTAGTCTCAGGTAAAGGCAGGCATGATCCTTGTGTAGTACCAAGAGCCGTGCCCATCGTTGAGGCCATGGCAGCTTTGGTCATCACAGATCATTTTCTTGTGAACCTAACTACAAAACTAGCATAAATGAAAAAGCTTGCACTGCATTGGAAAATCATCATTGGGTTGATATTAGGTGTAATCTGGGCCTTGTTTTCCAGTTCTTTGGGATGGAGTAAGTTTACACTGGACTGGATCGACCCTTTCGGAACAATTTTTATTAATCTTTTAAAATTAATAGCGGTCCCGTTGGTACTTTTCTCTATCATCGACGGGATTTCAGGGTTGTCAGATGTGACAAAAATTGGCAGGATGGGTGCGAAAACGCTGGTCATCTATTTAACTACAACAATCACAGCGGTAGGTGTTGGATTGTTAATGGTTAATGCAAGTCAACCGGGTACCTATATCGATAAAGAGCAAAGAATTGACAATCGGATTGAATATGAGCTTTGGGTGAGTAATAATGAGCATGTAGCCATACTGGATGAAACCTGTCTGACCTGTGATGAGTCAATGAGAGACCGGGTGGCTAAAGTTGCCGAAAGAAGCAAAGAGGCTATAGTAGATCAGGATTTAACCAACAAAATGTCTTCCGCTTGGGCTAAAAAAGAACAGGGCCCCTTGCAGTTTATAGTGGATATGATTCCCAGTAACATATTTTTCTCGCTTAACAACAACAGCCTCATGCTTCAGGTGATCTTTTTTGCAATATTTTTCGGAATCACCATTATAACCCTGCCTAAAGAAACTACCGAGCCCGTAAGAAAACTGGTTGCGAGCATTAATGAGGTATTTCTGAAAATGGTACACATTGTAATGGAAGCTGCGCCGTTTTTTGTATTTGCCTTGCTCGCCGGGACGGTATCCCGCATGGCCGGGGATGATCCTTTGAGGGTGCTTGAGATCTTCAAAGCACTCAGTTCCTATTCAATTGTTTTGGTAACCGGGTTAGCTTTTATGGTGTTCGCTTTTTATCCGACTGTTATGCGGTTTTTTGTAAAAGGAATGACCTATAAGAAGTTTTTCAAAAGTCTTAGTCCCGCCCAGTTGCTGGCTTTTTCTACCAGTTCCAGTGTGGCTACACTTCCGGTTACTATGGAGTGTGTGGAGGAAAATTTAAAGGTGCCTGAAGAAACTGCCAGTTTTGTCTTACCCATCGGTGCGACTGTGAATATGGATGGTACCAGTTTATACCAGGCGGTGGCTGTAGTTTTTCTTGCACAGCTTCACATGGTGGATTTAAGCATTTCGCAGCAGCTTGTGATCGTCCTTACTGCCACCCTCGCTTCGATCGGGTCGGCAGCGGTTCCAAGTGCCGGCTTAATCATGATGATTTTAGTGCTGGAGTCCGTAGGTTTGAATCCGGCATGGATTGCCATAGTTTTTCCGGTGGATAGAATTCTTGATATGTGCCGGACCGTAGTCAACGTAACCGGTGATGCTACAGTAGCTACCTTGGTAGCCAGTTCGGAGGGTGAACTTACTATGGATGATACAAAAACCGCCGGCCCTGCTCCGGAAGAGGAATTGGAAGCGGCAGCCATAAAACAGGATTGATAATTTTGTCGATTAGGTTGTAAAGTTATCCTTGTTTGAACTATTTTGTTGTAACTTTGTTTCCATTAAAATAGTATGACATGGAAAATACGAATTCAGAAAATAACATAGTCAATTTATACCTGGAAGCTAATCCAAATCCCAATTCTTTGAAATTTGTGGTGAATTTTATGATAGTTCCGGAAGGGAAAAGCTATGATTTTCCAACGGCAGAAAGTGCGGTTGAGGCCCCACTGGCTGCGGAGATATTTAAGCTCGATCATGTAGAGCGGGTCTTTTACATGAGCAATTTTGTGACGGTTACCAAATCAGGTGATGTCGAATGGATAGAAATTCAGAATGACATAAAAAACCTGATTAAGAATTATCTTCAGGCAGGGAAGCCAGTGCTTTCAGATAATTATAAAGAAGCAGTCGCTGAGAATGTCGAGGAGGAAACGGATATTGAAAAGAAAATTAAATCCATACTGGATGATTATATCAGGCCGGCAGTAGAGCAGGATGGGGGGGCCATCAGTTTTCATTCTTATGTGGACGGAACTGTCAAAGTCTTGCTGCAAGGTTCCTGCAGTGGCTGTCCTTCTTCCATGGTTACCCTGAAGGCCGGAATTGAAAATCTTTTGAAAAGAATGGTTCCTGAAGTGCAGGAAGTAGAGGCCGAGGGCGTGTGATAAGAAAATAGCTCAACACCCACGTCACGTCCGGTTTGTGCCCTTCAATTCGTGAAGTACACCAGCGTCCCGTGGCTGTTGCGTTATGTTCTCGACAAAACCCTTTTTGTCCTGGTGCCTTCGTGGTTAGCCATTTTTCACCGCGAAGGCACCAAGACACAAAGAGACTCAAAGCCGGTTTTAAAAAACATTCAGAGACTGCAGGAATACCAGTATGATCAGCAATGGAGAAATTACCTTCACAAAAACCGGCCATACCTTCATAAAAATTGAGTCTGCGACAGTGGGGCTACCTTTTTTCAGTTCTTCAAGGATACTATTTCTATTCATTACCCAGCCAATGAAAATGCATATTATCAAACCCAGGAGGGGTTGACTGTATTGAGTGGTAAAGCTTACCACCATCCCAAACAAGGTTTCGAAATTTGCTACCAAAATAATACTAATAATCCAGAAAACACCTCCGATTACCCAGGTCGAGTGTTGCCTTTGTAAGTTTCTGGTATCCACCGCATAGGACACCGGCACCTCCAGCATGGAGATGGAAGAGGTTAAGGCGGCGATACTCATCAACACAAAAAACACCAGGGCGACAGGAATTCCCACAGGGCCCATAGAGTTAAACAACTCGGGCAATACCTGGAAGACAAGGGTAGGTCCTGAAATCAGATTGCCAGCCGGGTCAAAAATTTCTGTTCCTGCATTGGCAGCTACGTACATAGCTGGAATGATCAACAAGCCTGCTAAAAAAGCAATGGCAATATCTGCAAGGGTCACAAACACCCCCAGGTATACCAGGTTTTCCTTATTGGCAATATAAGAACCGTAGACCAACATCGTGCCTACTCCCAGGGATAAGGAAAAGAAAGATTGCCCCAAAGCACTTAGGATTAACTGCGGATCGGTTATTTTGTTGAAGTCAGGTAGCAAATAAACTTCCAGACCATCGCTGGCCCCATCCAATGTGAGTACATAGATGGTCAGTAAAATCATCATAAATATGAGTGTCGGCATCAGGCGGGAAGACCACTTTTCAATCCCGCTTTTCACGCCACCGATGATGATACCAATTGTCAATACGTAAAATAAGGATGTAAACAAAATGTTTCTGGTAATATTGCTTTGGTCTACCACCCAGGCTGCGAGATGATCCGCTCCTATTAATTTAAAAAAAGGTTCTACAGCGTGTGCCACCATCCACCCTGCTAAAATTGAATAGAAACTAAGGATGAGTCCTGCAACAATAATTCCAAAATAACCTGCCGGAACGAAAGTTTTGCCTCCTGCAATAGAGCGGTAAGCCCCTACAGGGTTTGATCTGGCATGCCGGCCTATGACAAATTCTGCCATCAACAGGGGGTAGCCAATAAAAAAGGCAAGTACTAAATATACTAAAACGAAAGCAGCTCCGCCGTTTTGTGCGGTTTGTGTAGGAAACCCCCAGATGTTTCCTAAACCTATGGCGGAACCTGCCGCCGCCATAACAAACCCGAAAGTCGAGCTGAATTCACCTCTTGATTTGGCCATGTTTGAAAAGAATATTGATGAAAAATAGGTCCGAATTCATTGCGTCACGCAAAATAAAAATTGCAAATTATAAAAATTCACCACAAATCATATCAATTTTCTGCCGCGATTTTAAACTTGCCTACCTATTGTATACCTGAAATGATTTCAATTGAGCCTCAGAGCCGTTTTTCCAGGTGTATCCGGTTTTCAGCTACAGATTCCGCCTCATCCACTTTTGTGATATTAAAACCATTGCCCAGCGCAAAGTAAAGCATGGGTCTTAAACGGTTTCTGGTCTTCATTTTGACTTTGGTATACCCTTTTTCTCTGGCCCAGGCTTCCTGGTAATCAGCCAGTTGCCGTGCAACACCCATCCTTCTGAAATCTGGTAATATTCCGCCCATCCAACTATAAAATGAACCGTCGTGTTCTTTTTGGTACCCTACCTTAAAGCCTATGGGTTTATTTTCAACATAAGCCATGGCGATTAAATGGGGAATATTATGTAACCGCTTTTGATACTCATTGTGCCGATAGGGCTCATGGAACTCGGGAATCTGCATAGAGACTCGTACCACTTCCTCTATGGACCCTGGTTTTATGATGATGTCAGCCATATCCGGATTTCCTGATAAAGATTTTAATTTTTCTAAGCGACTTTATCCTTTAAAATGCCAGCCCGCCTTAAGAGCGCCTGTGGTGAGGGTTCTTTACCCCTGAAACGTTTGTACAAAATCATCGGGTGCTCACTGCCACCGGCAGAAAGGATATGTTTTTTAAACAGATCAGCCACCTCGCGATTAAAGATGCCTTTTTCTTTAAAAAACTCAAAAGCGTCAGCGTCCAGTACTTCGGCCCATTTGTAGCTGTAATAACCTGATGAATAACCTCCCTGAAAAATATGGCCAAAAGCACAACTCATGTTGATTCCGTCTACCTTAGGAAACAAATTGGTGGCATCCAGGGTTTCCCTTTCAAAATCAGCGACATCTTTGATTGTTTCCGGCTCGGTAGTATGCCAGGCCATGTCCAGCAATGCAAAGCTTAATTGTCTGATTGTTGCCAAACCTTCGTTGAAGTTGGCGCTGTCTTTGATTCTCTGCACATATTCTTCCGGGATCTTTTCCCCGGTTTCATAGTGTCGGGCAAATAAATCAAGGCATTCCTTTTCATAACACCAGTTTTCCAGTATCTGTGATGGCAGTTCCACAAAATCCCAGTATACATGGGTGCCAGATAAGCTTTCATAATGCCCATTGGCGAGCATTCCGTGTAAGGCATGGCCAAATTCATGAAATAAAGTAGTGACCTCATTGAAGGTTAGCAGTGAGGGTTTGCTGGGTGTCGGTTTGGTAAAATTACAAACAATTGACGCGTGGGGCCTTTGCGCTTTTTCCGGTTTCTTGAATTGTCCCTGAAAAGCCGTCATCCAGGCGCCGTTCCTTTTGCCTGCTCTGGGGAAAAAATCTGCGTAAAAAATTGCCACATGTTCCCCGTTTTCATCCGTCACTTCGTATGTAACTACATCCGGATGATATTTGTCGATATCATTCCTTTCTCTGAAATTGAGCCCGTATAATTTATTGGAAACCTGAAATACCCCGTCGACTACATTTTCAAGTTTAAAATAAGGTTTAAGTAATTCATCTTCTATCGAAAATTTTTCCTTTTTCAATTTTTCTGCATAATAGGCGAAGTCCCAACGCTGTAAAGGATCGGGCCCTCTGTTTTGCCTGGCATAGTCCGTCAGCTCTTGTAACTCTTCCCTGGCTACTGGCTGCGCCTGATTGAGCAGGTTATTCAAAAAATCGAATACTTTGTCCGGGCTTTCAGCCATACGCCGTTCCAATACAAAATCTGCATGGGTTTTATAACCCAGTAAATTGGCTCTTTCCTTTCTTAAGGCAACCATTTTTAAAACGATGTCGCGATTGTCATTTTTATCTTTGCCAAAAGCTCTGCGGCTGAAGGCTAAAAACATTTTTTCCCTTAGCTTACGGTTATCAGCGTAGGTCAGAAAGGGGCCATAGCTCGGATGATCCAGCGTAATCACCCATTTCCCATCATGTCCTTTCTCCTGCGCGGTCTGTGCTGCAGCTTCCACTGCACTTTCAGGCAGTCCTTTCAGATCTTCTTCATTGTCCAGTACCAATGTATAGGCATTGGTTTCTGCCAAAACATGCTCCCCGAATTTCAAGGAGAGCCCGGCCAGTTCCTTGTCAATTTCGCGTAACCGTTCCTTATCACCGTCTTCCAGCAGGGCGCCGTTTCTTACAAAACCTTTATAGGCTTTATCCAATAAGGTAGCACGCTCGACGGTAAGGGTTAGCCCGTCCTTCTGATCATAAACCGCTTTTACCCGGGCAAACAACTGCTCATCTAACTGAATATCATTGCTGTAAGCCGATAATAATGGTGAGATCTCTTGTGCCAGCTTTTGTATTTCATCGTTGGTTTCTGCCGAGTTGATGTTGAAGAAAATATCAGAAACCTTATTCAATAAACCACCGGCAGATTCCAGTGCCTCGATGGTATTTTCAAATGACGGCGCTTCGCTGTTGGATTTAATCTCTTCTATCTCCTCCTTCGCTATTTTAATCGCCTCTTTGATGGCTGGTAAATAGTGCGCCTCTTTTATCTTTGAAAAAGGGACTGTATTAAAAGGGGTATTAAATGGTGCCAGTAGTGGATTCATAACTTTGTTGTGTTCCTTCATTTGCTTATGGGTTACAAAAATAAATAATCAGTCGGAGATTAAGGTGATTTTGGATCAATACTTGATCAGTGTTTTAGCGTTTAATCCTTTTGGAAAAATAAACATTTGCCACCCACGCCAAATTTATGCCGGATGATTTATTTTTGAGTCAAAATTTATGATTGAAAACCAGATGAAGCGCCACCTTAGCATGATTAATTGCCGGTTGAATGATAATTAAGCCAAGACCAGAGGGCCGGACAAACGGACGGCCAGTCAGTAGACTACCAGGTAATGTCATTATAAAACATTCTCAATCAACTTAGGTGTTTGAAGTTTAATGCCCTGAATTAATCCATCGCAAAGGATAATTACTTATCTTAGAAAGTATTACCATCATCGTATTTTTAATAACGTAGCAAACAAATAGCAGGAAGAAATGGCCGGAAATTTTATAGATACTTTCAGAATGGGTTTCAAAAGAGTTCCGGCCAATCAGGGGGCTCAGGTGAAACTGGTAGAAACAGATTATGGAAACCTACGGGTACTTGATACGCAAGGCTATAAGCCAGTTATTATAAACGTTCCTGACGGACCCAATGTGATTGAACATCATGAGGAATTGATCAAAGGACTTGCTACCAGGTTCAGGGTAATCTGTTTTGAGTTTCCAGGCTTTGGCTTTTCCTACCCTTCCTCACAGTATGATTACTCACTGCACAAGTCTGCTGACTTACTCTTAAACTTGATGGATATACTAAAAGTGGACAAAGCGGCCCTTTCACTTTCCTGTTCCAATGGCTTTTACGCTATTAAAGCCATAGAAAAAGCACCTGAGCGGTTTAACCATTTATTCTTAGCGCAAACTCCGTCTATGCATGCTATGCGAAATTGGGCGGCAAATACAATACCGTCAGTTTTGACACTTCCGGTTATTGGACAATTAGCCAACTCGTTTTTAGAAAAGAAATTTGCCAGGAGTTGGTATAAATATGCACTGCCAAAAGGAGCGGATGTTTCTGATTATAAAGAAAGGGCCTTACATGCTTTGAATAATGGGGGCTGCTTTTGTTTGTCAGGATTAGTTCAGGGATTGCGTAAAGACAGTGACTCTGAATTGAATGTAACCGGGGTTCCGGCCACAATGGTTTGGGGTAGCAAAGATTTTACCCATACGAAAACAGACAGTCAATCCATCAGAACACATTTACCAGGGTGTGAGATTATTTCATTCGATCACTGTGGACACTTCCCGGAGTTGGAAGACACCAAAAACTATGTAAGCCTTTTGAACGAAAGGCTCGGCTGATCACCGTCTTCAGTTCACTTTAAATTTCCTGAAATCATATACCCGGCAATTTTAAGCCCGCCTTTAATCAGCGTACTTCTTGAAGCAACTTGTAATGCAATAAAAACCCACCCATAGCCACTATTTTTTCATTTTTTTCAAGAACATATTCCCCGGCATCTTCATCTTTTTTTCCGAACACATCATCATTTTCCTTTCTTCTTCGAAATATGACTTCAGGCAGATTAAAATTCGTTGTCATATGATCTTCAAATAAAACCACTTCGGAGTTAATATTTTTTGAGAATTCATAAACCATCGAGGTCATTAGGAGATCATTGGTTTGGCATTCTGTATGAAGCGCTTTTGACGAGGAAATCAGTGCTGAAAATAAGGACTCTGATTTGGACCGGTGTGGAGGAATTACATAGAATTCAAAGATCGTATCCCTGTCCCCTATTTTGGCTTTAATCATCGGCTAAAACAAATGATTCGATTATTTGATTGGGTCAGGTTTAAATCTTATATTTATTCTACTGAAAACGGACTCATTCGTCCGATATCATTCAGCAACTTTGTGGTAAATCTGATAGGTCTAACCATTTATCCTTTCATAAGCAGGCATATGCTAAGCCAGATCACAGCAATAACAGATGATGATATATAAAGATGCCGGAAGAAAGAAAAACAATGATACCCGATATGCTATTAGGTTATTTGTATGTCGATAATAAAAACAGTCAACTATGAATCTAAATTTACGATCCGTTAAAGAAAATACCTATGATGCCATTGTTATTGGGTCAGGCATCAGTGGTGGTTGGGCAGCCAAGGAATTAACAGAAAAGGGCCTGAAAACATTGCTGCTAGAGAGAGGACGGGATGTCAAACACATTAAAGACTATCCTACCGCCAACAAACAACCCTGGGAGCTTCCTGTCGGTGATAAATTAACCATTAAAGAAGCGGCAGATTATGCAAAACAGCTTCGTACCGGCTATACAGTCAAGGCATCGACAAAACACTGGTGGGTAAAAGATACCGAGCATCCATACACTGAAAGGAAGCGTTTTGACTGGATGAGGGGATACCATGTAGGAGGCAGGTCTATCATGTGGG
This sequence comes from Cytophagales bacterium, assembly GCA_022360015.1. Classification (GTDB taxonomy): domain Bacteria; phylum Bacteroidota; class Bacteroidia; order Cytophagales; family Cyclobacteriaceae; genus Agaribacillus. The sequence continues at coordinate 26,278 of JAKSDQ010000014.1, read as the reverse complement.
GGCGGCAGAGCTATCGCTGGAGTGAAATGGATTTTGAGGCCAATGCGAAAGACGGGATAGCTGTTGACTGGCCTATCCGGTACAGCGATCTGGCGAAATGGTATGACTATGTTGAGGATTTTATCGGTGTAAGTGGTCAAAACGAAAACCTGAGCCAGCTTCCCGATGGAAAGTTTATGGCACCCATGGAAATGAACTGCATTGAAAAGCATGTTGGAAAAAAGGTGGCTGAAAAATTCGATGAGAGAATATTTACCATTGGCAGGACAGCTAATATTACAGATCGAGTAACCAGGGGGCAAAGATCGAGGTGCCAGCATCGTAATCTTTGCATGAGGGGTTGTCCTTTAGGAGCTTATTTTAGCAGCAATTCGTCAACCTTGCCGGCAGCCCAGGCTACAGGTAATTTAACTTTACGCCCTCATTCGGTCGTTACGGAGGTTTTATATGACAAAGATATCAAAAAGGCAACCGGCGTAAGAATCATGGATTCCGAGACTAGAGAGACCATGGAGTTTTATGCTAAAGTCATATTTGTCAATGCGTCAACAGTTGGGAGTACGCAAATCATGATGCAGTCTGCTATAGATGTTTGGGAGGGAGGGCTTGGTAGTTCCTCAGGAGAATTGGGGCGTAACCTCATGGATCATCATTTTTTAGTAGGGGCTTTCGGGGAGTACGACGGTTATGGAGATCGATATTATAATGGGCAGCGGCCAAATGGCATTTATATTCCCCGGTTTAGAAACCTTCCCGGTAAACCGAAGACAAAGCAGGGCTATTTAAGAGGTTTCGGCTATCAGGGCGGCGGCAGTAGAGGGGATTGGAGGAGGTATATCAAGGAACTAACTGTTGGGAAACCAATAAAAGATCTCGTCATAGAGCCAGGTCCCTGGAAAATTGGAATCATCGGATTCGGAGAATGCTTGCCCTATCATGAAAACAAAATGGCATTAAACAAAGAGGTGCTTGACATACATGGGTTGCCCACCGTCACTTTCGATGCAGCGTGGAAGGAAAATGAGCTGGAAATGAGAAAAGACATGCTTGCATCTGCAGTGGAAATGCTGGAAGCCTCCGGTTTTAAAAAAATTATGCCAATCAATGGTGAAAGCTATCCGGGCCTTGGTATTCATGAAATGGGCACAGCCAGGATGGGGCGGGATCCTAAAACCTCGGTGCTGAACAAATGGAATCAGGTTTGGGATGCCAGAAATGTTTTTATGACCGATGGTGCGGCGATGACCTCTTCTGCATGCCAAAACCCCTCGCTAACCTACATGGCTTTGACTGCCAGAGCGGCAGATTATGCAGTTAATGAATTGAAAAAAGGCAATATTTAAGCAAAACCTTAAAAAAAATGGATAGAAGAATAGCTATAAAAAAAACCGGCCTGTTAATTGGCACCGGATTGTCATTTTCCACCATCGCAGCTATTTTACAAAGTTGCACCAACCAACCGGCTGAAAACGCCTGGAAACCTGAGTTTTTAAGTGAAGAACTTGCCAACGTATTGACCATCATCTCGGAAATACTGATTCCAACTGAACAGGTGTCAGGGGCAGTGGATCTTTTGATCCCCCAATACATAGATTCTATCCTCAAGGATTTTACAACTGCCGGGGAACAACAAGGCTTTTTATCGGGCTTTGAGCAATTTAAATCAAACTGTATGAATCAATATCATCAGGATTTTCTCAGTTGCCCGCCCCAGCAACAGCTTGATTTTTTAAAAAGCGAGGAAAAGAGATTTGTAGAAAGTCCTGAACCCAGTTTTTTCGGAACCGTAAAACTATTAACTTATGAGGTATTTTTTTATTCCGAGGTTGGTGTAACGCAATATTTAAAATATGAGCCAGTGCCAGGTACCTATGAAGGCTGTGTACCATTGTCATCGGTTAATGGTACCTGGTTTTCAAATGATATGTTTTCGCTTTAGCAATTATTAACCCTTTATATCATGAAAAGAAGAAGCGCCATAAAATATGCCATTTTGAGTACAGGAAGCTTGTTGCTTGCCAGTGGTTTTAGGCCTTTTGAAGGCGTCGCGGCCGGATTATCTGCCAGTGCAGCAAAAACCGATTTTGGGGTCCAATTATTCACCATTCCGGGTATGGTTGATAAAGATTTCAGAGAAACCCTTAAAACCATTCGTGAGATTGGCTATAAAGAGGTTGAATTTTTTGGACCGTATCCTTTCAGCGCTGATGAAACAAAGGAGCAATGGGCACCAATGAAATCAATGCTGGGGCTGAAGAATGATGCTTTTTATGGTTTTACAGTACAGGAAACCGCACAGATGCTAAAAGATTTCAACCTTACCGCACCTTCTTTACATGCCGATATCACAAGCATGAGAAAGGGCATGGCTAAAATGCTGGATGGCGCCTCGGTACTTAACCCCAAATACCTGGTAATTCCTGCGCTGATTGAAGGCAGAAGTAACCTCGATGATTACAAAAAGCTGGCAGAAGAATTCAATCGCTTTGGCGAGCAGATGTCCAGTTACAATATGAAATTTGTTTATCATAATCATGGCTATGAGCACATTGAAATGGATGGCCAGATCCCTATGGACTTTTTGTTGCAGCATACGGATCCAAATTTTGTACAATTTGAGCTCGATATCTTCTGGATGAGGGCTGCCGGAGCTGATCCTGTAGAATTTCTCAAAAAATACCCTAACAGATTCATGATGTTACACCTGAAAGATGCTTCAGAAAGCTTCAGGTTTTCAGGTGATGGCGGATCGCCCGATCAGTGGATGGCAGGTTTTTCAAAGATGAGCGATCCGGGCGATGGTGTTTTAAATGTAAAAGAGATCATGCAAACCGCTATAAAATCCGGCGCCAGGCACCTGTTTCTTGAAAGAGATCTGGCTCCGGAGCCCCTGAAGACGCTAAAAAATTCATTTAAAAACCTAAAACGGTTTTCTTAAGAAAGATGAATAAAGGTAGCTAGGCTACCTTATATGGAATTATACGCTCATAAGAGTCTTTATTCGCTTTTTCTTCTTCGAGATCATACCTGCATTGTGCATTGAGCCAGAACTCCGCAGACATTTGGAAATACCTGGACAACCTGAGTGCTGTATCTGCAGACACTCTTCTTTTTCCTTTGATCAATTGACTGATTCTGGTCTGATCGACACCAATCGCTTTGGCAAGTGCATAGGCAGTCAGATTCATTGGCTCCAAAAAGTCTTTTTGTAAAATCTCTCCCGGATGAACATTTTTTAACTTTTTCATTTTCTTTATTTTTTCAGTGATAATCCCTTATAGCCACCTCATAAACATGACCCTTCCTCCATTTAAAAACGATGCGCCATTGGTTATTTATTCTCAGACTATAATATTCATGTAAATTACCTTTAAGCTTTTCCAACCTGTTACCCGGAGGCACCCTTAAATCATTAATTGAAATAGCAGCGTCAACAATTACCAATTTTCTTTTGGCTGTTTGTTGAATAGCAAAAGGAAATTTCAGTGATGCCTCGCCATCCCAGATTCTCTCTGTTTCCTTGCAGGAAAACGAATGTATCATTTGCTTGTGTTTTGCAATACTATTGCGCCACACTCATATGTAACGCAAATGTAAAAAAAAAGTTTAAAATTACTTACCATATTTCCACCCTGTAAACCACAGCAGTTAATTTGGCTTATTATTGCTGTTGCCCACACAGTTGTTCAATTCGCCCACCCTTCCCTGTCCAAACTTCTGTACTGAATCGCTTCAGCCAGGTGCTCAATTTTGATATCCTCACTTTGGGCCAAATCGGCAATAGTTCTTGATACCTTAAGTATCCGGTCATAGGCCCTGGCCGACAGCCCCAGCTTTTCCATGGCGGTTTTGAGGAGGATCTTTCCGGCCTGGTTGATTTGACATATTTCTTTTACTTTATGGGAATTCATCATGGCATTGCTAAAGATAGATTTGTTGCCTGCGAACCTTTTAGTTTGGATTTCGCGGGCCGCTATAACCCTTTCCCTGATCTTATCGCTGGATTCAGCCGGCCGGTCCGAAGTCATTTGATCAAATGATACCGGGGTTACTTCTACATGCAGGTCGATGCGGTCGAGTAGCGGGCCGCTGACTTTATTTAGATAGCGCTGCACTATCCCGGGTGCACAGACACATTCTTTATCCGGGTGGTTGTGATAGCCGCATGGGCAGGGATTCATACTGGCTACCAACATAAAGTTAGCAGGAAAATCCACCGATATCCTGGCCCTGGAGATCGATACCTTTCTTTCTTCCAACGGCTGGCGCATTACTTCCAGCACCGATCTTGGAAATTCGGGCAGCTCATCTAAAAACAGCACGCCGTTATGAGCGAGGGATATTTCACCCGGTTGTGGATTGCCACCGCCACCGACCAAGGCGACATCCGAACTTGTGTGGTGAGGGGCACGAAATGGCCTGGTGGCTATGAGAGAAGTATTAGGGCCCAGTTTTCCTGCAACAGAATGTATTTTTGTGGTTTCCAGTGCTTCTTGTAATGAGAACGGGGGCAAAATGGAGGGTAACCGTTTTGCCAGCATGGTTTTACCGGCACCAGGCGGTCCGATCATGATTACGTTATGCCCACCTGCGGCAGCAATTTCCAGCGCGCGTTTGATGTTTTCCTGGCCCTGCACATTGGCAAAGTCCGTTTCATAGTGGTTGACATTTTCATAAAAGATATCCCTGGTGTCCCGCTCGAGGGGTTTTAACTCCATGCTGCCATCCAGAAAGGTAATGGCTTCTTCCAGGCTTTCGATACCAATAACATCCAGGTTATTCACGATGGCTGCTTCTTCCGCATTTTCCCTGGGCAATATAAAACCTTTAAAGCCGTTTTTCCGCGCCTCTATGGCAATAGGTAGTACCCCTTTTACCGGCCTTAGAATACCATCGAGAGAAAGTTCTCCCATAATAAAGTACGCTTCCAGTGCTTCAGCCTGGATCTGGCCTGAGGCACTTAAAATGCCTAATGCGATGGGAAGGTCATAGGAGGAACCTTCTTTTCTTATATCTGCCGGAGCCAGGTTAACAATGGTTTTAATACGCGGCATCTTGTAACCGTTGTATTTTATAGCAGACTCCACTCTTTTCCGGCTTTCCCTGACTGTATTATCAGGTAACCCAACCATAAAAAACTTGGTTCCGGCTGATACACTGACCTCAATAGTAATCTTATGGGCGTTTACGCCGTAAACAGCACCACCATAGGTTTTTGCAAGCATAAATTTTGTTTTTTGACAGTAAATCTGTTTTTTGACAGTTAAAAAAATGGCATTATTCAATGCCTTCTGTTAGTTAAAAAAAATCCTGTTGCCGGACTGCTCAGGCGATTTGGAAATCATCCTTTCGGGGGTGTTAGAAAGATTGCCTTATAGCCTTTTACTGATCTTATTTTTGATCTGTCAAAATAAAATTATCAATAAATTTTTCTTATAAAAACCCATGACTGAATAATTTTAGTCTGAAGCCATAGGTTTTTGCCGGTTTTTAAGTCCGACAATAAAAATACCTGGCTATCCGTAATTCCAACTCACTGGTTTACATAAATATGGGAGCGGTGAAAGTGGCTGTTACACAACGTTTTCGACAAAATTCTTTGTGTCTCTTTGTGCCTCGGTGTCTTTGTGGTTCACCATTTTTCACCACGGAGGCACCAAGGCACAAAGAGACACGGAGGTTTTCGTTTATAAAATGAAAATACAGGCACATTCTGGTGTTGTACAATAGCCAGGGAGGCCTGTGTCAGGGTATGTGGATCAGGGGTAAATTCAGCAAACAGGTGAAGGTGTATCGCCGGTAGTGGGTATTGTGATCATCTTTAAGTGTTAGTAAACCCTTGCAAATGTTGTATCCAAAAAGTTATGCCAGGTTAAAAACGGAAAAGTGCCCTGGAAAGGCACTTATCAGTTAACTAAACTTTCATAATTTCTTATGAAAAATAAAGTTTGCTTGTATTCATTTTGAGTTAAGTGACCGGTCTTGATACAGGTCAGGACACTTAAGCTATTATATTGGGTTCATTATCATATGGTTAACAGCCTGATCATTTTTTAAGCCCGGGTTAAATTCTAAAACCGTAAGCCCCGGGTGGCATAGAAAAACACTATTGCACAATTATTGGTACAATATAATAAAAAGGTCGAATTCGCCCTATCAATCTGACGATTTTTTTTAATAATTAGTCATTTTAAAAGACTTTGAAGAGGATTGGAATAAAAATATTGTTTGGTAGAAGGGTCAGGGAATTACGATTGAGTAAGGGCATGACTCAATTCGATCTGGCTATGTTGATGAAAACCGATACAAAGCAGATTGGAAGGATAGAGCGCGCTGAAATCAACTCAAGCTTGGAGGTTATTTACAAGCTGGCAAGTTGTCTGGATGTCGATATCAAGGAGTTATTTAATTTTGATTGTAAAGGTCATCAGAGGTAGCAATATTAAATTCTCTTAGCCCCTTAAAGGTAACCTGCTTGATATGAATGATTAGCTGGCAGGACACTTAAATCGGATTGTCCTGCCGAAATATTTTTACTTTGACCCCATCCGATAGAATCAAAGGACCCCATCCAAACAGCTCGTGAGAAAAGATAACACTATTATACAATTATTATTACAATATAGTGAATGAAACGAAATAAGGCAAATCTGCTCTATCGATCCAACACAAAAGTTAGGATTTTTAGCTTTTTAGCCCTGTTGGATCAAGTAGACATTAAAATATCATTTGGAAAACGAGTTCGTCAGATACGTTTGAGCCGTAAAATGACGCAGTTGGATTTATCTGTCAGAACCGACACAGACATCAGCCAGATAGGCAGAATCGAAAGAGGTGAAATTAGCACAAGCGTTACTTTTGCCGGTAAGTTGGCAATGGCGCTTAACGTTCCATTGAAAGATCTGTTTGAATTTGAACAGTAGGACATGATCGTCAATCTATAGCCTGTTTTCTGACACTTGATATGTAAGTATATGATTTTCAATAAATTGTATTCTTTATTGTGCTTGATACCACTGACACCCGGACTGAAATTCTTGTACAGGCATTTTTGATTAAAGAAAATTTAAATATTCGGGGGTATATAAATGTTTAAAAGGTAAGGGTTCCAAATACGCTTAAGCTGTACCAGGGCTATTCTTTTGAGTACTTTTGCCATTGGGATCAGGAGAAGGCGGATCGTTAAGGTGTATCTCACGTTCTGTTTTGTCATACAGCTCAGCTTTATATTTATTCTTTTCCGCTTCCATATTTTTCAATTTCCTTTTCAGATTAAATGTTTCAAAAACATCTTTGAACCACAAAATCGCATATAGCCCCATACCTAGCATTATCCAATACAACAAATAATTTGACGTGTTTAGCCCAAAATACTTATTGAGTTGATCTTTATTTAATACTAAAACTACCGATAATACCAGGTAAATAAAGTGGATCGAATGAAAAATGTACGTGAATTTCCTCATATCTGTCACAGTGATAACAATCTAACCTCAAATTATCAAAAAAAATCATCATACCACAGCCAATGAACCAATAAAAAAACTCCCCCTCCCCACCCAATAAACCACCACCCATCCCCACCTACCCCTTCCTTCCCCCCAACCCAATCATTGTCAATTATCAATTATCCATTCCAAACCCCCATCCCCACCTACCCCTTCCCCCTCACCAATTGTCCATTGTAAATTATCAATTGTCAATTCTCCCCCTTACCCTCCCCACTCTCACAACTGCAAAGCCCGCTCAAAATTTTCCTTTTCAAAATGAACATCACCGATATTGATATGGTTGTCAACAGCAAACTGTTTGTATCCGGCCCTTTCGTTGATATCCAGGGCCTTTACGAAATATTGCAATGTCTCATCACTGGCCCTAAGCTCCTTTTTGATACGTCCAATGTCATTAAATGAAATGGCAAGACCTTTTTTACTTCCGATTTCCCGGTTAGCGGCAAGTGATTTTTCGTAATAGTTAAGTGCTTTGAGATTATCGCCCTGCACATCATAGATATAACCTATGTTATTTAAATTAATCGCCACCCCAAGTTTGTTATTTAACCTCGATTCTATTTTTATACATTCTTCAAAAGTATCCAGCGCCTTGTCGTATTCTCCTCTGCCAAGATAAATATTACCAATGCTGTTTAATGAAATGGCAATACCTTATTTGATGGCGCGTCATCCTGGAAATGTCCAGTGATTCCAGGTGGCACTCCAAGGCCCGTTCGATGTTATCCAGGCGACGATAGACCACACCCAGGTTGTCGAGGCTTACTGATATCAAAAACCTGTCGTCGATATTCCTGGCAATTTCCAGCGCTGCTTTATGTTTTTCCTCTGCCTGCAGGTAGTCACCCTGGGTTCTTTCCCTGATACCCCGTTCATTGAGGCAGATCACTTACCCTTTTCCATAGCCCACTTCTACTGCCAGCTTACAGGCCCGTGACTGGAGCTCTTTTGATTTATCATAGTTGCCCTGTGATCTCATTTTTTTGGAGAGATCAAAAAGCAGCGCTACCTTGAAGCTGTCTTTGGGCTTGGCAATCAGGGCATTTTCAAGACTATCCAACTGGGCAAAACCGCTGACCGGTAGCAAAAATAATCCGAAAAAGAGGTATGAAAGCTTCTTAAAATAGAACATGAGGTCACTATTTAATAATGATAACTAAACAGACATTTAACAGGTCTATATTGTTGATCTTGCCCCACATTAAATTTCAGGACATAAAAGATATGAAAATTAATAAAAAGGTGAGCAAAATTTGTGTTAAATTTTTTGTGATCCTTTTTATTTATGGCATGAACGAAATTTGAGAGTTTAAAATTCATTAATTTTGCAGCTTAAAAAAACGGAATGAGAAGATTTGAAAACGAAAGGATTAAAAAAAGATAAAGTCAATATTGTCACATTGGGGTGTGCCAAGAACCTGGTGGATTCGGAGGTAATGTTAACCCAGTTGAAAGGCAACGGCATAGACACCACCCATGAAGCCCGGAACGATGATGCCAACATTGTCATCGTCAATACCTGTGGATTCATTGACAATGCCAAACAGGAATCGGTAGATACTATTTTACGTTATGCGGCGGCCAAAGAGCAGGGGGAAATTGAAAAGTTGTATGTAACAGGGTGCTTGTCACAACGTTACAGGGATGACCTGGAAAAGGAGATACCGGAAGTTGATGCTTATTTCGGGACGATGGAATTACCTTTGCTGTTGGGTCGGTTCAACGCAGACTACAAACAGGAGCTTCTGGGCGAAAGAATCACTACTACGGAGCGGCATTATTCCTACATGAAAATTTCTGAAGGCTGCGACCGTCCCTGTTCTTTTTGCGCCATTCCACTTATGCGGGGCAAACATATATCAAGGCCGATAGAAGATTTGGTGAAGGAAGCAAAATCGCTGGCCAGCAATGGAACAAAGGAACTGTTGCTGATCGCACAGGATTCTACATTTTACGGACTGGATATTTACAGGAAAAGAAACCTTTCGGAGCTATTAAGGCACCTGTCGGATGTGGATGGCATTGAATGGATCAGGTTGCACTATGCCTTTCCCACAGGGTTTCCTACTGACGTTCTGGATGTGATGGCAGAAAGATCGAACATTTGTAATTACCTCGATATGCCCCTACAGCATGGGTCGACCAACATGCTAAAAATAATGCGGCGCGGTATTACCAGGGAAAAAACCGAGGCATTGATCCGGATGATCAGGGAAAAAGTGCCTGGAATTGCTTTAAGAACCACCCTCATTGTAGGGCATCCTGGCGAGACCGAAAAAGACTTTCAACAGTTGATGGAATTTGTGGAACAAAGCAGGTTTGAAAGACTAGGTATTTTCAATTATTCACATGAAGAAAACACCCATTCATTTACGATGGCTGATAATATTCCGGAACACGTGAAACAAGAGCGCGGAAATCTCGTAATGGAAATACAGGAAAAAATATCCCTGGAGATTAACCGGGAAAGAGTGGGAAAAACTATTAAAGTATTGATAGACAGGCTGGAAGGGGGGAATTTCATAGGGAGAACAGAATATGATTCACCGGAGGTGGACAATGAAGTTATCATTGATGCTTCAAACAATTATTTGCGGGTTGGAGATTTTGCCGCCATCAAAATAAATGATGCCACTGAATTTGACTTGTATGGTGTTCCGGTTTCCGGCGTATAGCAACTTCAAATAATCAGAACGAACAATAATCACCTCAAATCTGGCTTACAACATGCCCATGACCCTATTATCGCAATCACTTCTTATGAAAATAGAAAAAATAGAACTTGGAGAGACAGGCAACTTCTCTCCTATTTTTTTGGATTATCTTCAGCAAAAGGATCAATTGCGCCCCTTTTACCATCTTTATCCTAGTATGGAGAATCTTGGGAAGCAACTCAGACTGAAGGAATTTTCAAAAGAAAAAAGGGCTGTTTTAGCAAAGGTATTGGAGGAGCAATATGCTGATATTGAGGTCGATACTAAGGTACGGGATCATATTTCACAGCTTAAATCAGCAAAGACTTTTACGATCACCACTGGACATCAGTTGAATATTTTTTCGGGGCCGCTTTACTTTATATACAAAATAGCTACCGTAATCAACACTTGTAAAAAGTTAGCCGAAGCTTTCCCGGAATTTAATTTTGTTCCCGTGTATTGGATGGCCAGTGAAGATCATGATTTTGAGGAAATCAATCATTTCCGGTTATTCGGCAAAACATATACGTGGGAAACCGATCAGACCGGTGCTGTGGGCCGGTTTGACCCCGTAGGATTGAGAAATATTTTGTCAGCGTTACCTGAAAAACTGGCTTTATTTGAGCAGGCCTACCTGGGGCACAATAATCTGGCCGATGCCACCCGGTTTTTTGTCAATGAATTATTTGGAAGCCAGGGGCTGGTAGTAGTAGATGCAGATCATCCCGGGTTAAAGGCGGAAATTAAGGGGTTAATGCTGGATGATTTAATTAAACATCAGGCTGAGTCTATTGTGGTACCTGATTCGGACAGGATCGAAAAAATGGGGTATAAGTCACAGGTGTTTTGCAGACCGGTTAATTTCTTTTATTTGGATAATGGTATCAGGGAACGGATAGTTTATCAAAACGGCCGTTACGAAATAAACAATACCGATTTGTTTTTCACCAAAGAAGAAATACAGGAACTTGTCCAAACCAACCCGGAAAAGTTCAGCCCCAATGTCATTTTAAGACCACTTTATCAGGAAACTATTCTGCCGAACCTGGCTTATATTGGCGGCCCGGCAGAGGTGGCTTATTGGCTGCAATTGCATGGTTTGTTCCGGCATTATAAAATACCATTTCCGGTTTTAATGCCAAGAAATTTTGCCTTGATCATAAATCGGGCCAATGCGAAAAAAATCGGAAAGACAGGTGTTGAGCCCAAAAGCCTTTTCAGAGATGAGCAGTTTTTAAAAGAACGCTTTATTACCGGAAACGGGGGCCGTAAGCTAACGCTTGAGCGGGAAAAAGAGATTCTGGAACAGGTTTTTCAATCTATTAAAAATCAGGCACTGACTGTGGATAAAAGTCTGGGGGGATTTATAGGGGCAGAAGGCAATAAAGTACTTAAAAGTGTAGAGAATATTGAAAAACGTTTGAAAAAAGCAGAAGAGAGCAAGTACGAAAACAGCCTGAAATCCCTTCTGGCTGTTAAAGAAAAACTTTTTCCTGAAGGCAAACTGCAGGAAAGGGCTGATAATTTCCTTAACTTTTACATCAACAACCCGGATTTCACAGACCGGATCCTGGAGGCTGTTGATCCCTTCGACTTCCGATTTCATATTTTAATTGAGGATGAATAAGCGTCAATTAAGGTTGACATACAATCAAAAGAGGCAGGAACTGACAGAGGAAAGATACTGTGAGTTGAACGATAAAATCAAAGCCCTTTTTTTTCAGCAATTTAGTCTGTTTTCCGGTAAGACTGTGCATTCATTTTTGCCGGTAAAAAAAAGAAAGGAAGTAGATACCTGGCCGATTATCAGTGAACTTAGCAAGGTGGGCGCCACGGTGACAGTTCCCAGGGCGCACATCGATGTGTTACAATTAACCAGTCACTTATACCATGATCAAATCCTGTTGGAAGAAAATGAATGGGGGGTACCGGAACCGACCGATAACGACACAGTGCCTGCTGACGCAATTGATCTTGCCCTGCTTCCATTGTTGTCTTTTGATGAAAGAGGTTACCGTGTCGGATATGGAAAAGGTTTTTATGACCGTTTTCTGTGTCAATGCAGGCCAGATATTCTAAAAATAGGCCTGTCATTCTTCCCGCCTGTTCGTCAGATCATTGACGTGGATGAGTTTGATGTGAGAATGGATTTTTGTATCACTCCCAATAAAGTTTACAGCTTCTGAGGGTTGTGATCAAATTTATATGCCATCCATGACATTTTATTGCGTATTCAGGGCTTCGCCTAAATGGACTAGGAGCTAACAATGGGGGCATTCTCGCCGTAAAGGCCTTTTTTTACCGACTCAATCTGCAAAAGATAGTGTTCACTTTCTGCTGGCAACCCGCCTTCTTTGGATTTAGCAAGCAGGAATTGTAAAATTTCGATCCTTAATTCATGGAATTCCGGTAGGGAAACTGAACCTTTTAGTAAACTTTTGGCCGCATTGATCCTGTCCGGATCAGTTTTTGTCTCACTTTTTTCCTTTAGCACGATAAAAGCCAGCCGGTCCTGGTTGATATTCTTTTTATCATAATATTTTTCGTTAATGTTGGCTAGGTGAGCTTTCAGGGAATTATACTTTCCCGATTTATTCTTTTTTTGATACCATTCCAGCAAAGTATATTTCATATCCAAAACCAGTTCCTGATTTTTATTCAAACTGCCTTCCGCACGTTTAATCAGTTGGTCCAGCCTGGCTATGCTATTTTCCGAAGAATCTGATGCGGCATTCATTTTGATTTGTTGAAATTCGTACTGAAGCATGCTGTAATCTTTTCCCGAAAGATTGTTGCTTATCCATACCCTGGCAACATTAAAGGCACTGTCGGCTTTGGCCGGCTGATTGGTTTTGGTATAAAGTTTTCCTGTCAGGTGCAGGTAACTGGCATAGCTCCTTTTATTTTGCTTGATTTCAAATGCGCTCAGCTTTCTTGACTTGTGTTTACCAACGCTGATAAAATTATCTTGTACCTCAGTTGCTATGGTGAGGTCTGCCATATAATCCCTTACTTTTATGAATAAGTCCAGTGATTCCCGATAGCGTCCCTGGCCGGCATAGACCTGGGCAAGTAAATAATCCTTTTTATGTTCCAGGTTAACATCTTTGTTATTATAGTCTGTTAAAATCTGCGACACCTGATTGAGCAGTACTTCGGCCTGTGCATAATCGCCGTACTTTACCAAGACCGTGATCCCTTCGAGAACAATTCTGGCATAATCCGGGTTATTCCGGCCAGTGGTTCCTTGGGCTATACTAAAGCCTCTGTAGATTGATCGCCTGTAAGCATTGAAGTAGCCTGCCCCGGCATGGTATTTGGCATCTTTAAACTGGGCCAGCGCGGTATAAGCATTTTGTGGGCCCAGAGTAGTTTTTATTTTTATTTTCAGGTTGTGATTTTGTTCCCTGGCAAGCTTATAATCCCCTTTCATATACAGGATATCCTGCTTTACAAATTTTTTAGACCATTGCTGTCCGAAAGCAGCAGGCAGGGCGAAAACAAACATTATGAGCAGGGGGGGTAATTGTATTTTCATAATGAGGTGCTTAAGTAATCCTGAATTCCCCATACGAAAGTCGGAGGAAACCCTGGAATATAATATAAAAGTTTTTGCCCGGAAAAATATGCATAATTATTCGCTTTCCAACAATTTCGTTAAAATTTCGTAAGCCGCCCGGGAAATGACAGTTCCCGGACCAAAGACACCGGATATCCCGGCTTTATAGAGGAAATCGTAGTCCCTGGCAGGAATGACTCCCCCGGCAATGACCATGATGTCATCACGGCCGATTTTCTTCAGGTTTTCCAGTAGCTCAGGCATTAATGTCTTGTGTCCCCCTGCAAGGCTTGACGCGCCGATTACATGCACATCATTTTCTGCAGCCTGTTTGGCTACTTCCTCAGGCGTCTGAAAAAGCGGACCGATGTCGACATCAAATCCAAGATCCGCAAAACTGGTGGCAATGACCTTTGCCCCGCGGTCATGACCGTCCTGGCCCATTTTCGCAATCATAATTCTTGGTCTGCGGCCTTCGAGTTCAGCAAATCTGTCGGCCAGTTGCCTTGCCTGTATAAAATTTTTATCCTGACTTGCCTCCCCTGAATATACGCCGGAAATAGCCCTGATGGTGGCCTTGTGTCTTCCAAATTCTTTTTCCATTGCAAAAGATATTTCTCCTACGGTAGCCCTTTTTCTCGCAGCTTCGATAGCGTATTCCAACAGATTTCCTTCACCGCTTTGCGCACACCGGGTCAGCGCATCCAAAGCCTCGGCTACTGCCCGGGATTCCCTTTCTGCTTTAAGCTGTTGTAACCGGTTTATCTGTTTGGTTCTCACTTCCGTATTATCGACCTCCAGTAATTCGATGTCCGTAATATCCTTGGTCTGATATTTATTGACCCCTACAATGACATCTTTACCTGAATCGATTCTCGCCTGTTTCCTGGCGGCAGCTTCTTCAATGCGCATTTTCGGAAGGCCGGTTTCAATTGCTTTGGCCATACCTCCCAGCTCCTCCACCTCTTCGATCAGCTTCCACGCTTTGCGGATCAATTGACCGGTCAGGTATTCTACATAATACGAGCCACCCCAGGGATCGACTACTTTGGTAACATTGGTCTCGTCCTTCAGATACAGTTGTGTATTTCTGGCAATTCTTGCCGAAAAATCGGTAGGTAAGGCGATGGCCTCGTCCAGGGCATTGGTATGCAGGGACTGGGTATGTCCCATAACGGCCGAAAGTGCTTCAACGCAGGTACGTGCTACATTATTGTAGGGATCTTGTTCTGTCAAACTCCAGCCGGAAGTCTGACTGTGGGTTCTCAGCGCCAGGGATTTTGGGTTTTTGGGGTTGAACTGTTTTACTATTTTAGCCCACAACACGCGCCCTGCACGCATTTTGGCGATTTCCATGAAATGATTCATGCCTATGGCCCAGAAGAATGATAACCTGGGAGCAAAATCATCAATGTGCATACCTGCGTCCAGGCCGGTTCTAATGTATTCCAAGCCATCTGCCAACGTATAAGCCAGCTCCAGGTCTGCCGTGGCTCCTGCCTCCTGCATGTGGTAACCACTGATACTGATTGAATTAAACTTGGGCATGTTGCCGGAAGTGTACCTGAAGATATCAGCGATAATTCTCATAGAAGGGCGGGGTGGGTAGATATAGGTATTCCTCACCATGAATTCTTTCAGGATATCATTCTGGATGGTACCGCTTAGTTGGTCAGGGCTGACACCTTGTTCTTCGGCGGCAACAATATACAAAGCCATAATCGGAATAGCTGCCCCATTCATGGTCATGGATACCGACATTTTATCGAGTGGTATCTGATCAAAAAGTATTTTCATATCCAGAATGGAGTCAATGGCCACACCTGCTTTTCCAACGTCACCGGGTACCCTAGGGTGGTCAGAGTCGTACCCACGATGGGTTGGCAGGTCAAAGGCGATAGAAAGCCCCTTTTGGCCGGCTGCCAGGTTTCTCCTGTAAAAAGCATTGGAAGCCTCTGCTGTAGAAAATCCGGCATATTGCCTGATAGTCCAGGGTCTTTTTACATACATCGTACTATAAGGGCCCCTCAGGTAGGGGGGTAATCCGGCTATAAAATCCAGGTGATCCATTCCGGTGATATCTTCTTTGCTAAAAGCCGGCTTTACTTTTATCTCCTCAGCCGGCTGCCACTCAGGCAATTGTCCCATTTGCTCGTTTTGCCTGGGGCGGTGTTTGTCAGATGCTTCGAAGTTGAAATTTTGAAAATCAGGTCTCATAACAGTTTCACCTCCTCTCCCTTATCTATTCCCAGGAAACGCTGAATTTGGCCCACAGTGGCTATCACATCTGAATTGATGTGAATGAATCCATCGAGGCCTGCCCCCGGAAAATCTGCCTGCTCGCCCGGTGGAATACCGGCGAGCCATAGCATTTTACCTGTATCCTTTGCTTTGAAATGCTTCACAAAATCCAGGGCTTTCTCCTGGTAATCTTCGTTCGATCCACAAATTACCACTATTTTTTCTTCTGCACCGGCCGCTTCATCGATGCTTTCCGTAAAATTGTTACCGGGAGAGGAGATTTGTATTTTAAAACCGGCACATACAAAAAAAGTATCTATAAAACTTACCCTGGCTTTTTGCATTGGTGATTTGTTACCCAGGGTGGCCGCAAAAATTCCGGGTTTCGTTCCGTTTAATTGTTCCTTCGCATAATGAATGGTTTTCATTCTTAGGGTTTCAAATTGCTCACTGGCCCGGTGGGGTGTGAGAAGCTCATAGTCTTGGGCTTGCCCTGTATCTTTTTGAGTCCCGCCACTCGCTGCGGTTGTCAACTTCTCACTTTTATCAGGATATTGATTGACACCGACAATAACCGTACGTCGATTGGCAATTTGCAAGAATTTTTGTGTTCGGGTCTTTTGTAGGGTTTCCTGAATTTTGTTGGCCTTAAAGGAACTAATAAAACCGCCGGCTTTTTCCACCTCCCGAAACAATGCCCATGCCGCCTTCACCAATTCATGTGTCAGATTTTCCAGGTAGTAGGAACCGGCAACAGGATCGACGACTTTGTCCAGATAAGCCTCATCTCTTAAAATACTTGAAATATTTCTGGCAATTCTCTGTGACGAAGCCATAGGATTTCGATGTATATCATCATGAGGTGTAATTTGAATCGAGTCACAGCCTCCGATAATAGCGGCCATAGCTTCGCTGGTGTTGCGAAGCATGTTATTGTTAATGTCAGCTAATGTCTTATTCCAATACGCAGATGTACCATGAATTTTAATGGCCCCGGGTCGGTACCCTTTTAAACCATAATTCAGGGCAAGCTGATGAAACAATATCCTGAAGGCCCTGAATTTGGCAATTTCCATAAAAAAATCGCTTCCTGAGGCAAGTGAAAACTGCGTACCCCTGATGATTCTTTCCGGTGATAAACCCTCATCGGTGAGCCGGTCAAAGTAATCAACCGCCATATTGAGTGTATAGGCGAGTTCCTGAACGAGATTGGCACCGCTGTGTTCCAGCGCTTGACTGGAAATGGTTAGCGGCTTAAAACCGGGAAAGTCCTGGGTTTGTCCGAAAAGACCTGCTAACTCCCGGAAATAATGATTTTCCAGGGCATCACCGCCCATGGTCCAGGTTGCAATGGCATCACGCCCGTAAAAACCATGGATGTTTTGAGGGTTGTTTCCATTTTTAAGCAGGTATTCAAGATAATCCTGCATGAAGCCCATACTATTTTCTTCTGCCAGGAAAGATACATGGCAGTGTTCACATAACACCTGATCCAGGAGCACAGCCGGTGTAAGTGACGCCCCGGGATTACCCAGTTTAAAAAGCAGTCCATCCGCTCCCATATCCAGGGCGTTAAGCGCGGCTTTGTTGGCCGGCTTTCCATCGGCTACATGAATTAATTCGTAGTTGGTCCAATGTCTCGGGCCATAGGCCGGGTTTTCCGTATTGGCAAAACTATGCTGAAAGCTTTCAATATAATCCAGTTTTTTAGTGTCTTCAGATGTGTAAAAAGGCTGTATTTCGATGTTTTCCGATGACCGCCAAACCAGGCTGTCAAAAGGTGAGCCTTTCAGATCTGAAAGTACTTTTTTAACCCAGTCTTCTTTCCCGCCCTTGTCAAACTCTCCAAACAGATTTTCCTGTGAACCAGCGTCTGCCATAAGTGTCAAAGTCTTTAAGTGTTTGCCTAAAGTTAATGAATACTGGTATTAAGTTAATCATAAAATGATGATTAAGTTGCGGGTATTTCCGGTTGGGGCGAGCCATAAAAAAGAGCCATAAATCCCGGAATGGGAACTTTCTTTTGGGAATAAATTTTAAGCGAATTGGACCTTTATGAAGCGTTTATATGAAGCTAATTAAAATAATGGCGCCATTTGCTGAGCTCGATGTGGTCATGGATAATATCATGGTACCAGATAGGTTCCTGGTACTCGAGCCACAGATTGCTTCTTTTTTGATCCGCTTCCATTTTTTTTGTTAACCTCGCCTTCGCCTGTTCTATTTTCTTAACCCAGGGATCAGGAAGATTTCTGATCAGCTCGAAGCGGGCTATTTCTTCGACTTTGTAGCTTTTTGCCTGGCTGTTGTCTGCAACCCTTGCCCTTACATTCAGTGAAAGCGGCAATTCGGGATAAATGCTGAATTCTTTTCGTAAAATGAAATTCTCTTCCCGCAATATTTTTTTGTTTAAAACTTTGTCACCACTTTCATCCGTCATTTTGTATCTGGACTGTAATTGATCAGATTTACTCGCTGCGAAAAAAAGCTGTGTGGCTCCTTTTGCTTCCAGAAGTTCAGCATAAAATCCGCTGAAATCGAGATCCAGCAAAATTAAGTGTTTATCGGTCGCAGTCTCGTAATAAAATGCATTCGGGTGAAAATATTTGTTATCGTAACTGTAACCCAGGGCGATTACTCCTTCTGTTGTTTCCCCGTTTTTTAAAGTAATTTTCCCAATGGCCTGAATATGAGGTAATTTACTTTGTGATGAAGCAGGAGCCATGGTAAGTCCATATAAAGACAGAATGGCAAGAAGGTATTTTGAATTTTTACAGATCATTTCAACGACCGTCTGAATTTTATTTAAGGTACTTCAGTTTTATCACTTCCTTTTGCGTCAAATACCGCCAGTTTCCTCTTTTAAGGTCTTTTTTTGTCAGCCCGGCATAAACTACCCTGTCCAGTTTGATTACCTCATAATTCAAATGCTCAAATAACCGGCGTACTATCCGGTTCCTGCCCAGGTGAATTTCTACGCCGATGGTCTTCCGGTCATCCGACAAAATGGCGAAATCATCTACTTTCACCGGCCCGTCTTCTAATTCCAGGCCTTCGTGAATTTTCAGGAAGTCCTCCTTCTGTAACGAACGGTCCAGCTCTACCTGGTATATTTTTTTGACATTATGTGAGGGGTGCGAAAGCTTTTTTGCCAAATCCCCATCGTTGGTAAACAACAATAAGCCAGTGGTATTTCTATCTAGCCTGCCCACCGGGTATATTCTTTCATCGCACGCTTTAGCGACCAACTTCATAACGGTCTGGCGATTTTCAGGGTCGTCGGTAGTGGTGATAAAATCCTTTGGTTTATTGAGCAGCACGTAGACAAACTTTTCTCTTGCCAGGATTTTACCCTTGTATTTTATTTTATCGGTCGGATTGACTTTATACCCAAGTTCGCTAACGATTTTTCCGTTCACCATTATTTCACCTGCGGCGATCAATTTGTCTGCTTCCCTTCGTGAACAAACCCCGGCATTGGCTATATACCTATTCAGTCGAATGGTGCTATCAGGGTTGTCATTTGCTGTAGAAACCCTGGATTTAAGAGATTTAAAGTCGTAATCCGGAGGGGTACTTTTAGGTTTTGATCGGCTTAATCTTTTTCTGTTGGCAGGATTGTTTTCTTTTTTTCCCGGAGATTTACCTTTCAAACCGGGTTTGCCTGTAAATTTTTGGGCTCGTTTTTTCATGATGATGCAGTATCACTACTGTATTTAATTTTGAAATGTCTATTCTTCCTTGTTTTCCCCAATTTCATTTTCTTCCTGCTTGAAGTCTTTGGGGGTAGGCAAGTCATTCAGGCTGTTAATGCCAAAATAATCCATAAACTTATCGTTGGTACCATAAATTAACGGTTTGCCCACAGTATCGGCTTTCCCTTTAATTTCTATGAGTTCTTTTTCAAGGAGTTTTTGGATAGCATAATCGCAATTGACGCCCCTGATCTGTTCAACTTCTGATTTGGTGATAGGCTGTTTATAAGCGACGATAGCCAACGTTTCCAGCGCTGAGGTCGACAATCGCTTTTTGGACTTATGTTTAAGTAAAATGCCAATACTGGATTGATAGGCAGGTTTAGTTAAAAACTGGTAACCTCCTCCCATTTGTACAATACCGAATGAAAAACTATCATCTTCGTATTTTTCCTCCAGAGCGTGTATGGCAGTATCGATATCTTCGTCAGGGATGGCCGCATCAAACATTTCAACCAGGCAGTTTTTGATCTCGGACTTCTTTATAGGCTCCGATGAACAGAATATAAGGGCTTCTATGTGGTTAACTAGAAAATCCAACCTGAAGTGCGTATTTATTTGTTTTGCTTGAGCTTTGCCTCGATGGAATGCATCGTGTGTGGTACGGCTCTCAACCTTTCCTTGCTAATGAGTTTACCCGTATCGACACACACACCGTATGTGCCGTTTTTAATCCTTACCAGGGCACTTTCCAGGTTAGAGATAAATTTTTGCTGTCTGGCTGCCAATTGGCTCAGGTTTTCTTTCTCTACGGTGTCAGCGCCGTCTTCCAATACCTTTAGAGTTCCGGCAGTATTGTCAGTTCCGGTATCATTTTTTCTGCTTAAAGTTGATTTTATATCTTCCAGGGCAACTTTTGCCTGGCTCATTTTTTCCAGAATGATAACCTCAAATTCCTTTAATTCCTCATCAGAATACCTGGTTCTATCATCTTTTCCCATACTTCCTAATTATTTAACTTGAAAAAAATTTTTATCAAATCGGGTTCTTCCGAAAATTGCCGCTAAAATAAACTATTGAAAGTAAAACAAAAACATTATTTCTAATTAAATTTAAGCGCATAAGAATTTTGCTTTTCAGATTAAGCCTCGAAAAATAGCTGTGTAATTATGAAAAAATTAGTTTTTTTATTGCCCGTTTTATTATGCTCTTTTTCACTTAAAGCCCAAAACGGTAAACAAAATATGACATTAGTTATTCATGGTGGCGCCGGTACGATAGTAAAGGAAAATATGACCCCGGAGAAAGAGGCGGCATACCGGCAAAAACTTGAGGAAGCCCTTGCCAAAGGCTACTCGGTGTTGGAAAAAGGAGGAACCAGTTTGGAAGCTATAGTTGCTGCCATTAGCATCATGGAGGATTCCCCGCTGTTTAATGCAGGGAAAGGGTCGGTTTTTACCAATGAAGGAAAGAACGAAATGGATGCCTCGATCATGGATGGAAAAACTACGATGGCAGGGGCAGTTGCCGGTGTTACAAATATAAAAAATCCCATTACAGCGGCTATGGCCGTGATGAATCAATCCAAACATGTGATGATGGCCGGGGCCGGTGCTGAAAAATTTGCAAAACAGGTGGGCCTTGAAATTGTTGACCCTGCTTATTTTCATACAGACAGCAGGTATCATCAACTTCAAAAGATTATCAAGAAAGAAGAAATGCAACTAGATCATGATGGTGATCAGGGCTCACTTAAAAATAACTACAACGACTACAAATATGGAACCGTAGGGGCCGTAGCGTTGGATCAATATGGTAATTTGGCGGCGGGGACTTCTACCGGTGGCATGTCCAATAAAAGATATGGCCGGATTGGTGATGCACCCATTATAGGTGCCGGTACCTATGCAAGTAATAAGGCCTGCGCTGTTTCAGCTACCGGTCATGGTGAATATTTTATCCGATCGGTAGTAGCGTACGACATTGCCGCGTTGATGAAATATAAAAACCTTTCTTTAAGCCAGGCAGCCGATGAGGTGGTGATGAAGAAACTAGTGGCTACCGGGGGTGGCGGTGGAGTGATCGCCGTGGACAAAAAAGGAAATATAGCTATGCCTTTCAATACAGCCGGTATGTACAGAGGGTATATAAAAGCTAAGGGAAAAGCGAAAGTATTTATCTACAAGGAGGAATAACATCGAAAGATAAGAAGCTTGTTAGCTTATCTCATATTTCATCTTATTGATTCTAATTCTGTTTTTTAATGACTCAACATCAATGCTGATGTGATATTTTAATCTCATGTACCTCCTGATCACATCTATCCTTTTTCCTTTCTTCAGATATCTGCTCAACACGTTGTCAATTAGACAATTCATAACAATTTAAATTTAGGGTTGGCTATTATAAATATAACAATTTATCCTGAATTCAGTTTAAATCGGTGATGGGTTCGCATTAGAATATTGGAAATGTTATAATTAATCTGGGTTCGTTAAAAATCATTAGCCAGTACAACAGTTTTTTTGACCTGAAAACCGGTTCCTTCCGGGTCAAGAATATCTACTAAGACTAAATAATAGCCCGGTTGGGCCAGTGAATTTGCGTGATTGGTGCCATCCCACTGATAAAAACCCCTTATGCCGGCCAGATCGTTGTTGACAATTTCCTTAATCATTCGCCCTTTTATGTCATATACAAAAATACTGATCAGATAACCTCCCTTATCAAATTGATAGTTAATACTTGCAAAGTCTTTAATTCCATCGTTGTCGGGGGCAAAAACTTTTGGTTCAATGAATATTTGATCACTGACCGATATCATAGGCAGGTTTTGTGAGTTTTTCTTACCGGGCGTGGCATATCCAACAGCGCTTGCTGCCGAATGCCAGTTATCCCGATTGTTGGTAGGGGCAGTGGCTGATATTCTTTCAAGTGAAACACCATTTAAATCCCGGAGCAGGCCATGATGATAGCTTTCCGAATAATCAAAGCTATCGATGGTTTGATCGAGGCTATCGGTAAGTGTAACATTACCCTGCTCATCGGGCATTGTGGGCATACTTTTTACCTCATGGTAGTTTTTCTCGTTTCCAAACGGATAATCGGCAATTAAAGTGATGATATCTTCGGTGATTACCAGGTATTGGCCAGGTGCCACTACCAGATTACCTTGGATCTCTGCCACTTTGGGTTTTTGGGCAGTGGACTGGCTGTTTGAGAGACGCCAGGCTTTCATGTTTATAAATTTTTGTGAAACGTTATAAATTTCAACAAAATCCTTGCCTCCTGGTCTTGGGTTAAAAAGCACCTCGTTAATTACCAGGTCCAGGGAGTCTGCTGCGACTGCCAAGGCAAATTGAAAGGTATTTTTTTCTCTCTGAATCAAATTGCCACTACAGTCGATGACATGATTGATCGTTAAACTATGCAAGGTATTGGACTGCAGTGGGTGTTTGAATGAAATGACAACACTGGCTGCATAGGGCGCTGAATCGTCGATACTTTCAATTTCATTGGCGGGTGATATGTCGATATTGCTTTTCCTGATGGTTCTGGTATCAACTTTTTCATCGAAGAAGGTAATTATCTGCCGGGAGTTTTGAACCATTACATTAATGATAGTCGGCCCCAGCAGGTCCGGAATTATGTCCAGAACGGAATTTTGCATACCAGGCGTGCCCCCTGCCGGGTTTTGTGCGGCACGCCAGTTCCGGTTATCGGGACAGGCTTCAAGCGGGTTAACTTGTTCAAGGCTCCATCCACCTCTGGATTTGTCAGAATCCTGGTACCAATCGGTTCTGTAACTCACCTCATCAATGATTACACTATCTGCATTTCTCAGTACCAACTGGTCTTTATCATTGTTGAGGGTAGGCCAGTCGATAAGACCAACAGCCTCTCCAAATTCACTAAATAGGCCTTCCTGCCTATTTTTGCAGAGAATGATAAGCTGGTTCGGTTCAATTTTAAGTTCTGGTAGAACGGCCGATGATTTTGGATCGCTGATGGTCCACCCCGTCAGGTCAACCGGGCCGTTGGATGTGTTTAATATTTCAATGAATTCAGCTTCGGGCAACTGGTTTGGAGGGCTGGGATCGGCCATAATTTCATTGATTACTACCGTCCGGAATCCTGCGTTTTTTGGTTGTTGTGAGTAGTTTTCACGGTTTTGATACTTGATACTTCCTTTACAGGAGGAATTACTGCGAATAGGGTTTGATACACTGCCGTGGGCATGTACCGCGCGTACTTTATTAGTAAAAAATAGTACCGCTGCCAAAAAAATAAGTCTAAAAAATATCATTAAAGCGGTTAAAAAAGTATTGAATATACCTAAATATAGTATTTTTGTATGAAGAAATAAATCTTACAAATATGAAATTAGCAGTAGTTGGTGCTACAGGGTTGGTAGGCGCTGAGGTGCTGAAAGTGATAAAAGAGAGAAACTTTCAGTATGATGAAATTCTGATGGTGGCCTCACCCAGGTCAGTGGGTAAAACCATTGCTTATAATGATCGTAATCACGAAGTTATCAGTATGGAAGCGGCTGTGAAACAGCAACCTGATGTGGCGATTTTTTCTGCCGGTGGTAGTACTTCGTTGGAATGGGCTCCGAAATTTGCCGAATTGGGTACCATCGTTATCGATAACTCTTCGGCATGGAGGATGAGCCCCAGGCATAAGCTGATTGTTCCGGAGATCAACGCTTCAAAATTAAGGATCGATGACAGAATCATTGCCAATCCGAATTGTTCGACCATTCAGATGGTAGTGGCTTTAGCACCGCTGCATGACAAATACAAAATAAAACGCATTGTAGTATCTACTTATCAATCTGTTACCGGTACAGGGAAAGCTGCCGTTGATCAGTTGATGAACGAGCGTGCCGGTAATGAGCATGGAAAGGTATACCCTTACCGGATTGATTTAAATGTCCTTCCTCATATTGACGTATTTCAGGAAAATGGCTATACCAAGGAGGAAATGAAGATGATTAATGAAACCAAAAAAATTCTGGATGATCAGCATATGGCCGTTACCGCCACTACCGTCAGAATACCCGTGATCGGTGGCCATTCCGAGTCCGTCAACGTAGAATTTCATGAGGATTTTGATCTGGATGAGGTCAGGGGATTGCTTTCCAACGCAGCCGGTGTAGTGGTTGAAGATGATGTGGAACAATTGAAATACCCAATGCCCATCAACGCTCACAACCGTGATGAAGTTTTTGTTGGCAGGCTAAGAAGGGATGAGTCACAGCCTAAAACCTTGAATATGTGGATTGTGGCCGATAACCTGAGAAAAGGCGCAGCCACAAACGCTGTGCAGATTGCAGAGTATATGGCAGCGCATAATTTGGTTTATTGATTGCCGGACTTTCGCAACCTCATGTAAAAAAATTCATTTTGGAACATCAGGATGATGACCCGGCAACTTTGCTGTTGTCCGCGTCTAAATATCCTGATGTCCCTTTGCGTGAAGTAGCAGCACAAATCAAAGCCAGACAGAAAGCCAAAAATAAGATACCATCCTGGTATCAGTCCGAAAATATCATATTTCCGCCAGCCCTTGCTATGGAACAATGCTCTTCGGAAGCTACTGCCAGGCTGAAAAGTGAGTGGCTTCAGGGGGATAAGCTGATAGATCTAACAGGGGGTGCAGGAATCGATACTTATTTTCTGAGCAGGCGATTCAATCGAACTTATTACGTAGAAAAAGAAACTGAGTTAGGTCTTCTGGCAAAACATAATTTTGCCCGGTTGCAGGCACCCCGTATCCACGTTACCATCATGGACGCCTTAGATTTTTTAAAGGGTGATTCTATGCCGGTGGACTGGATTTATATTGATCCCGCCAGGCGCGATGACCACCATGCCAGGGTATTCAGATTGTCAGATTGCCAGCCTGATGTGACCCTAATACAAGATAGCCTTTTTCGCCGTGCAGATAATATTCTGATCAAAACTTCTCCTATGCTCGATATCAAACAAGCCCTTAAAGAGCTGAGAAATGTGGAAAAGGTCTATGTGGTGGCCGTGAGAAATGAGGTGAAGGAGGTCTTGTATGCCATCCAAAAAGGATTTGAACACACGCCTCACATCCATACCATTAACCTCAAAAACTATGAAGACAGGGAAATTTTCAGCTATCCAAGTGATGCTGAATCTACCGCCACTGTCATTTTTGACTATCCCAAAGGCTATCTTTACGAGCCAAATGCAGCCATTTTAAAAGCAGGAGGGTTTAAAATCATTGGTGCTTGTTTTGGTTTGCTCAAATTGCATCCACATAGCCATTTATATACTTCTGATCGACACCTGAAAGATTTTCCGGGCAGAAAGTTTAAAATACAGGCGATATCCAGATTAAATAAAAAAGAAGTCCTGGCCCATATACCAGAAGGCAAAGCCCATATCACCGCCAGAAATTTCCCGTACTCCGTTGATATGATCCGAAAAAAAACAGGCCTGACACCGGGCGGGGATCATTACGTCTTTGCCACCACAAATATGGATCATAAATTGGTGTTATTGATTTGTGTTAAGTTCCCCGTGGATTGAAAAGGAGCGAGGG
>JAKSDQ010000152.1 GCA_022360015.1 Cytophagales bacterium | reverse complement strand
CCAGCCTCCCATCCTGGTCCTGCTCCAGGCATAGGCCTGTGCTTGTGGCACTCCTCATCTGATCATGTTTTTACGCTTCCTCTCCGGCTTCTTCCAGTCATGCCATATACAATATCGAAGTCGGTTCCTCAACCACTCATCCAGTTGTTTGAGCTTTGCCTGAATACTTGCCAGTCGGTAGTTGTTCAACAGTAAGGCTTCGAGGTCTGCTTTCTGAGCTTATCTGGCAGCCTTCCCCAATTGTTCGAAGTCTACCTGCGGAAGACTTCGAATGAACAATGAGCAACTAGGGTCTCTGACTCGGAGAATTGAATTGAAAACCTGAAGAACATTTCCGTTCTTTTTTGAACGTTTAAAGTAATTCTTAACCGATTAAAACAAAAAAAGCTCAAATCGTTAAGATTTGAGCTTTAAGTACTCGGAGTGGGACTTGAACCCACACGGGCGCAATGCCCACAGGATTTTCTTACCACTACAACTTTCATTGCTTCTTTTAGAATTTGTGGCCTGGACTATCCCTTTACCATATCCACCAAATAGTGACTTTAGGTATCCCCCGTCTAGTCTCTACACCTTTCCCAATTTTTGGGACTTGGCTCGGGATTGCCATTCTTTGCGAAAAGATAAGGTTTCCCCGAATTTGAGGGACTTTACTTCCTGAATTTCTTCAGGAGCACTCAAATTAATTTAAGTCCTGCGTGTCTACCAATTCCACCATCCGAGCATCGACTTGGCAAAATGTTTAAACCGTTTTACTGTAACTCTTAATTATGTTTTATAAATAATTGAAAATCAATCACTTATACCTCTTTTCTTCTCAATTACCACAAGCTTTTAAGTCCTTCGTGTCTACCAATTCCACCACCCCGGCGCAGACTATAAATTACTTATAGCCTTAAAATAAAAAAAGAGCGAAAGACGGGATTCGAACCCGCGACCCCGACCTTGGCAAGGTCGTGCTCTACCAACTGAGCTACTTTCGCTTAAACCCTATAAAACATCGATGTCTAAAGGGATTGCAAATTTAAATAACCACTGGTAATTTACAATAGGTTTTCTTAAAAAATATCAATGCTTTGACTGATTTACAAGCTATCCGGCCTGTTATCTCCAAAACTTTGGTATCCAACCTATCAGCCGGGTAATCCTCATGCATACATAGCTGACCACCAGCCAATAATGCTGGATTCAGGGTTATGAAAATTCCCGCTAGAACTTGCCAAATTTAAAGGATACATGCGTGCTCCAGTCATCCAGCTTACTGTCCGACACACTGCTAAGATCAACGCCCTCGATAAAGCGATAAGTACCGCCAATAGCAAACCTGAAAAACCGGGCTATGTTAATCTCCAGTTCCGCCCCCGGCTCCACGATGAAAAAGCCGGACGTCTCAGTGATATTGTCAAAACCATTAGTAAAAATATTATCCCGGTCTTCCAGCACATCAAGGCCACCACCGCCAAACAATATTGGAAAATTCAGATGAAAAATCTCTTTGGCAAAAAGAGAATAACCCAGGATTAACCCACCGTACCCGCCACCCAAATAGAGATCGTTCTGACCATTTAATCCGGTAAATTTTGACCTTGTTGTGATTCCATAACCGCCAAGGCCAATGGTAAACTTATCATTTAAAATAATGCCACCGTGCCCTCCTACCAGCAAGGTGCTTTCGTCGTTCCATTGCCCGACCTTCAGATCGACCGATCCGAAACCGCGTAGTTTCGTGTGATTACCCAGGAGGGTTTTGACTTGCCCGTTGTCGACGTTTTCATAATCCTGGGCTTTGATTTGACAAACAAAAAAGCTCAGTGAAACAAAAAAAAGGATCTGTTTTGTTTTCATGATTTCCAATGGTTAGATCATAAGTGAAAAAGTAAGAGAGGCATCCCAAAATTCAAAGTTGGTAAATCTCATGCCGATGAAGGAAAAGCGGGGCTTTATATTGAAGCCTAACGTAATAGGTGCTGTAAAACGATACTCCACACCAGCTATTCCATCCACTCCCATGCTAAAGTATTTAGGTTGTTTGATATTTTGTATTACCCCTGTGTTTGGGTTGACCGGCTCAATGGGAACCCGTCGATATCTTTCATATTTTTCGAATCCTACATGAGCACCTCCCCCTATGTATACAAAAAGATTTGGGCTCAATTTGGTGGGAAAATAGTTTTCATACAAAGCCGTCGCCTGGAAGCCTCTGTTCCGGCCCGAGACTAAGATTTCATAGGCCATGGATTCAGTAAGAAAATTTTTGTACGTTATTCCGGTAGTTCCGCCCAAACGCAACCCTGCCGAATTGCGATAGTATTGACAAAAACAATAATCACCCCACATTATTAAAACGGTCAAAAGTAGAATTCTTTTCATGGTTCATTTATTTTGAGTTGAAAGGTCAATTTCCGGCGCGCACAAAAAACACCTTCAAATCACCTTTCTGCGCATTGATGTTAACTGAGCCGGGCTGGCTATTTTTATTTCCTATTGTCCCGTTTACCGAAACAAAGCTGTCACTGTCATCCACGTAGTCAATATCGACATTCGATATTTTGGTGGGCAAAACCAGTTTATCTTTCCTCGCTGTCAAAGAAGCATTAAAATAGGACTGGCTATCGAAGCTTAAATTAAAATCGGTGGATTTGCCATTTAACTGGATTTTTGTGAATTCATTGTTGATTTCAGAAACAGACAGTAACCCATAGTTCATATTCAGGTGAGTCAAACTCAACAATTTGCCAACTTCGATCTTTGAAAAGCTGGATTTTCCGGAAAAATGAGAAACCTGGATGATTTTGAATTTGTCATTTCTGGAGTTAATCCTGCCTTTGATAACTTTATGAATGACGATTTCAGAAGAACTGCTGCTAATATTCAGCTCACCGGCTTCCTCAATTTCAATATCCGCGACTTTTAAGTCCATATGGCCATCATTGATGGTACTAAAGTAGGCATTACCAAAACTGATCCCAATATCAGCGTAACCAGACAAATCACTCGCTTTCAGGTTGCCATTGGACACATTAATTTCGCACCGGTTTTTAAGGTCCCCCAAATATACATCCCCAAATTTATTATCGATTTTCAATCCGGCATTTTCAGGAATATACAGCTCGTAGTCAACATCCAGCCTGTCTTTGCTTAACAAAGTCTTGGAATAATCACCGATATTGTTCAGCAGATCTTTGAAAAGGCCCGACTTGCGGTCCAACACTGTTTCAAGAATTACATAACTGCTTACCTGGTTGAAGTCAAAACTCACACGGTTAAGAATTTTTTCTGCTGCCGCCTTATTTTTGCCATAAGCGGTAATGGTAACCCTGACCTCAACAAGGTTTTCTTTCCAGGTGTTGACAATGATCTGACCGTATTTGTTTTTGATCTCGATGTTGTCACCACCGGAAACCGTATATTTTTCAGCGATTGTTTTGCTCAACCGGGCGGCCTCCTGCGACATCACCGCGGACACCGGGAAATAAAGCAGGATACACAACCAGATTTTATATGGCAACTTCTTCATCTTGTTTTTTATCTTCTTCTTTATAATCCGGATTATTTCGTTTCAATTCATCTAATATAGCCTGCAATATTTCCAATTTCATCTTATAATTTTGAATCATGGCCTGCACTACTTCCTCATTATCCGCATTATCTTTCAGGTCATTTTGTAATTCCAGGTAAGCCTGGTCCAGTGCCTCCAAATCCTCAAATATCTCTTCCCCAATATCGTGTTTATTAGCCTGGATGGTCTCCAGCCTGTCATTGATCATTCCCTGATAGTAAAATGCCGCCTCCGCCAGTTCCTCTGGCACTACCTGGTTACCCTGAATATTCCATGTCAGGTTTCTTTTGACGAGCAACAATAAAGTCGCCACACTCAGGATGAGCAGGAAGGAGGCAGCGACCCTCCAAACAACTTTCAGTCCTCTCTTTTTCTGCCGCTTATCCAATTCCGACTCAATACCTTGCCAGATATCCTCATAATCTTCGCTGTAAATATTGAAGGATTCGCGATATTGATCAATGAACTTTTTTAACTTATCCTCTTTCATACACCAACAGCTTTCTGATTTTTGCTTTTGCTTTGCTATACTGCGCCTTCGATGCTGACTCGGAAATATTTAATATTTGCCCGATCTCTTTATGATCATAGCCCTCAAATATATACAAATTGAGCACCACCCTGCATCCTTCCGAGATCTGCTCTATGGCCTTTAATATTTTTTGAATTTCTTCCTGACGAAAATCCTTCTCATGTTCGCTATTTTCTTCCGGCTTTTCGATCGATTCATCCCAATTAACCGTCGTCAGCCTTTTCTTTTTTAAGTAGTTAATACAATTGTTAATCACAATCCTTTTCAACCATGCGCTAAAAGTAATCTCATGCTTCAAAGTCTTTACCCTGCTAAAAGCATCGACAAATGAATCCTGCAACACATCTTTTGCTTCCTCAGGGTCACATAACATGCGTCTGCAAATATTATACATAGCATTAACGTACAGCTTGTACAGCTCATTTTGTGCACTTCGGTCACCAGCCTGACTTCGCTGCACGAGGTATTTATGTATCGTCTGTTCCCCCGAATGCAATCCTGAATGTTCTTTATTTAACAATGACAAGGTGGTTGGGTAAAGGTTTCCGGTTTCCCAAAGTTATTTATGATTTTGTGTACTCCAACAGGTTTTATGCTTTTGGCAAAATGCCAATATAAATGGCATTGACGATATTTTACTATATTCGTGGTCAAATCTAAAAGTGAAGGATGAAATTAATTGAGGTAAATGACAAAACAACAGTCAGGGCCTTTCTGCGTTTTCCGGTAAGGTTATATAAAGGTGAGAAAACCTGGATACGCCCTTTGGACAGTGATATAGAACAGGTTTTTGATCCCGGTAAAAATAAGTTTTTCAGGCATGGGGAATGTATCCGGTGGGTTCTGCAAAATGACAAGCAGGAGACTATCGGCCGTGTAGCCGCTTTTATCAATAAAAAAACCGCACAAAAGGAAGAACAACCAACCGGGGGAATGGGGTTCTTTGAATGTATAGAGGACAAAAATGCGGCATTCCAGCTTTTTGACGCCTGTAAATCCTGGTTACAGGCAAAAGGCATGGAGGCAATGGATGGCCCTGTAAATTTTGGCGACAGGGATCGCTGGTGGGGACTGCTGGTAGATGGATTTCATATTGAGCCAAATTATTGTTGTAACTACAACTTTCCCTATTATCAACAGTTTTTTGAAGAATACGGATTTCAAATTTACTTCAAACAATTTACCTATGGAAGGAAAACCAGGGATCCATTTCACCCTAAAATTGCTATGAAAGCGGAGAAAGTGGCACAGGATCCCAATTACCGGTTCGAGCACCTGAAGAAAAGTAACCTGAAAAAATATACCGAGGACTTCCGGACTGTTTACAATAAAGCATGGTCAAGGCACAAAGGGGTAGCGGAAATGTCAAGCCTTCAGGCTAAAAATGCCATGAAAAAAATTAAACCGATTATGGATGACAAAATTATCTGGTATGGCTATTACAACGATGAACCCATTGCCTTTTTCCTGCTGTTGCCTGAAGTAAATCAAATTTTTAAATATGTAAATGGCAAACTGGACTGGGTGGGTAAGCTGAAATTTTTGTACCATAAATGGGCAAAATCATGCCATAAAATGTTTGGTGTGGTGTTCGGTGTAGTACCTGAGCACCAGGGGAAGGGTGTCGAAGGGGCCTTGATCATAGCCACTGCTAAAATGGTGCAGGACGATTATCATCGTTATGAAGATCTGGAGATGAACTGGATCGGTGATTTTAATCCGAAAATGATTCGCGTAGTGGAACAGGTAGGGGGAGAAGTTTTTAAAACGCACTATACCTACCGCAAACTGTTCGACGAAAACAAACCTTTTAAAAGGGCTCCTATTGTTGGTTAACTACTAAATTCTTACACTGGCGCAAGCGTTTCGCAGGTGGGTGTGGGTGTTGCACAACTTAAGACTGTGCTTTTATTTTTTAGCCGAAAACGTTGTGCAACACCCACGGGCACTTCTAGGCATTGACGGCAACCGTCATGGCTTTGTGCCTTTTTTTCTTGCGTTCCAGGTTTTTGGGAAGATAAATGCTGAAGGTGCTTCCCATCCCTGGTTTACTTTTCACTTCAAGCCTGCCTTTATGTTTTTCGATAATGCCAAACGAAATAGACAACCCGAGTCCGGTACCTTTGCCCAGATCTTTGGTGGTAAAAAAGGGATCGAAGATTTTATCCATCATTTCTTTGCTCATACCTACACCGTTGTCCTTTATGCTGATAACCATATAGTCCTCTAAATTCCGGGAGGCAATCCTGATTTCCCCTCCTCCTTCAATGGCCTCTATCGCATTGCTGATCAGATTCATAAATACCTGATTGAGTTGACCTGGATAACAATTAATATCCGGGGCATTGGGATCATATGTCTTTGTTACCGTGATTTGGTGTTGATTTATTTTGCTGTTCAATAGCACCAGGCTACTCTCTATCCCTTTGTGTACATTGACCTTTTTAAGTTCGGTTTCGTTGATTCTGGAAAAATTCCGTAACCCTTCTACAATCTCGGCTGTTCGCTGCGCCCCATCGCGGATAGCATTGATAAGGTCGTGAACAGACTCTTTAGTTTCTTCAAAATAAAGTTTATCCTTTAACCTGTTGATTTCCTGTAAAATATCTACTATATTATCCAACTTCTCAAACTCTTCAATTTCTTCATACTTATTAAGAATTTCCATCAACGCATCCAGTGAGGTATTAAGACCGTCAATACCGGCGTAAACAAAGTTGATAGGGTTATTGATTTCGTGGGCAATACCTGCAGTTAGTTGTCCGAGAGAAGCCATTTTCTCGGATTGAATCAACTGCGCCTGGGCCGCTTTCAGATCTTTTAAAGTGTTTTCCAACTTAATGGTTTTATCCTTGATCTGCCCGTAGTTGGCAGCATTTTCCAGGGCAATGGCCGTATGTACCGCCAGGTTCCGTAGTATGTTGAGGTGATATTCGGAATATGCATTCTTTTTAAAACTTTGTACTGTAATTACCCCTATGGCTTTTTCCTTTACAATCAGTGGAAGATAGATGATAGAAGAAGAGCTGGTGCCGGTGACAGAAGGTGGAATCTCTTCAATATATTGCTTAAACTCATTTTGAAAGTCATTTACAAAAATGGCTTTTTTGTCTTCAAAGCATCTCACAGCCAGCCGCCTTTTGTCTCTGATGTCATAGGATATCATGATAATCGTCTCACCCTTTTCCTTTAATCCGGGAAATTCCAGACACTTGGTTTGCTCATTATAGAGTCCCACACCAAAAACCGACGCATCCATTAATGGGCTTACATTCCGAAATACGGTTTCAATAATCCTGCCTATAGAAAGATTCGAGGTAATGTTTTTACCAATCTCGCTCAATTGCTTCAGGTTATAATAAGCCTGCTCAAGTTGATCCCGCTGGGTTTGAATTTCCTTGTTCTGCCGTGCCAGAATCTTATTCGCTTTTTTCTTGACCAGGTAACTACGAAGGGCAAGAAAAACAATAATAGCCAAGGCTACAAAAATACCATTAAAGAATCCTTCCCTGGCCCTTTGTTCATCGAGAATCAATTGCTGATTATAGGCTTTTTCCTTTAACAATGCCAGTTGCTGCTCTTTCTGTTTTTCTTCAAGGGCAATTTTTTCAACCTCAAGCGACCGAATACTATCCCGTTGCTGCAGGAGCTTATTATCTTTGTTTTTCTTATCAAGTTCATATTGCTGCTCCAGAATAATCAGTTCCTGCCTGGCTTTGGTCTTTTCAGCATGCTCATTAAGAAGCAGCGCTTTTTGAAGATCTTCCTTTTGCTTTAACAGTTCCCGCTCCCTTCTCAATAAGGCATTCTCATTTCTCTTTTTCTCCAGTTCAATTTCTTTTATTTCCCTTTCGGCAATAGCCAGTTTTTTGTCAGTTTCCGCAATATTGATTTTGTATTGTTGTTGCAACAGCTCTTCCTGCTTTTTATTTTGTTCCATCAGGTAGGCATCATTTGCCCTGGCATAGGACTGGTAGCACTCAAGGGCGTTTTTATCGTCTCCCAGCTTTTTGTAGATTTCAGACAATTCCTTGTTGATATAGGCCACAAACTGATTGTTCTGGGAATCCTTGGCTGTGCTTAGTGCCTGACGAAAAGAATTCCTCGCACTTTCCAAATCACCTATGGCCATATAGTTTTTGCCAATTTTATTGTAAATATTGGCTATCTCTTCGGGCTTTCCTCTTGCTACCCAAATAGACAGTGCCTCATAAAAGTTTTTATTGGAGTTTTTATAGTCAAGCAAGGTGCGATAGATAATACCTTTGTTCATCAAAACAGTTTTCTCCATCAAGGTCGCCTGCCTGGTGGTATTATATTTTCTTGTCAGGTTCAGGCATTTGTCAAAATAGTGGAGGGCATCTTTGTATCTTTTCAGGTGCTTGTGAATAAATCCCAAATTGTTATAGGAATTGACTACGCCAATGGAATCGTTAAGCTTCTTTTTCAGATCCAGGATTTTTAGTTCCTGCTCAAGTGCCTCATCAAATTTTTTCAGTTCATGGTAACTCTCCGATATATTTCTTCTGACATCCAATGCTTCCCGGTCATTTTTCTGTTCCAGGTAGATTTCCAGTAGCTGTACCTGATAGGTAATAGCCCGTTCATGGTTTTGAAGAAATGTATAAGAGTTGCTTATTTCATGGAGGATTTCAACACAACCAGCCATGTCTCCCATGTCTTTTTTGAGTTCCAGTGACCTCTTAAAATAGCTAATGGCCTTTTCATGAAACTGCCCCCACTCTTTGTACAACAGGCCGATTTGCAGGCAAACATCGGCCGTTTTTTTTGTGGCTTTTAATTTTTCAAATGTCTTCAGTGACTCCAGAAAATAATCATGTGATTGCGCATATAAGGGTGTTTTTTTAGATTCTGATACTTCAAGCCCCTGTTGATATTTTATCCTGGCCATCAACAAAAGGCTTTCCGCCAGACCATATTTATGATTAAGTGAGGTGGATAGGTTGCAGGCTTGTCTGGCAAGCTCAAAGGATTCCGAATAGTTTTTGGCGAAAAGGTTTTTCTGTGCATCTTCCCTCAACCTGCTAACCCTTATCGTATCTTCGGGACTGGCACAGGGTTCTTCGGTAAGATTTAATCTGAAGCCATCAACGAAATAGGTGTAAGTCTGCTGGCTGAATGACAAATCCTGCAAAGAGCAAAAAATCATGATAAGGATTATATATTTCATTTATCCAAACCCATTTATCTCCTGTTAGATTTTGACAGTATTTTAAATGTAAGGATTATTTAACTTATTGTAAACAAATTAATCCCGTAACTGGGTTAAAAATTATATAATAAATCACTATTATAACCCTCTTTGGGTTATAAAAAACAAAATGTTCAAGAAATTTTAGATTAATTGGCCAAAGGTAAAGTGAAATAAAAGACTGATCCCCGGTTGACCCCGGTTTGCACTTCCAGTTGTCCTTTCTGCTTTTCAATAAACTCCTTGCACAGCTTTAACCCGATACCAGTGCCTTTTTCATGGGCTGTGCCCGGATTGGTGTTGAAATAACCCGGTTCAAATAATTTTGTTAACTGATCATCAGAGATACCAATGCCTGTATCGGCAATACCGATTCTGGCTAACCGATCCACCTTTTCAACTGTCAAATTGACGCGGCCTTTATCAGGGGTAAATTTAATGGCATTGCTGAGCAGATTTCTAAAGATAAGATTCAGCATATTTACATCACCTTTGACTTTAAAATCCTTTTCAATGTCTGCCACCTCGATATCAATGTTTTTTCGGAGGGCAGCGATCTGGATGAGTTTTACATTTTTTTCAATAATCGGTTGCAGCGCTAACTCTTTGATCTCTGTTTTTTTGTTTCCGAGTTGGGACAGGGACCAGTTCAACAGGTTATCAAGCAAATCCATCACATTTTGGATATAAGTTTGAACCTTGCCTGAATAACGCTTAAAATCATCGCCTGAAATATTATCCTGAGCATGTACCAATACTTCCATGAGCACCTTTAAGGATGCCATTGGCACTCTCAGATCGTGGGAAATGATGGTAAACAGCTTGTCTTTGATTTCATTGGTCTTCTTTAAAATCTCATTTTTTTCATCCAGAGCGGCCGTCCGTTCCTTGACTTTCTCTTCCAGGCGGTCGTTGGCATCTCTTAAGTCCCTGATTAATCGCTCATTATTCCTCTTTAGCTCGTAGCTTTCAAGTGCATTGTCAATGATAATTTTTAATTCACGGGAATCCCAGGGCTTTAAAATGTACTGATAAATGCCACAGGTATTTATGGCCCGCATAATAAAATCAATGTCGCTGAAGGCTGTAAGAATCATACGGATGGTATCGGGGTGGCTTTCCACTACATTTTCAAGAAATTCAACCCCCGACATCCCCGCCATTTTCTGGTCGGTTATGACCAGGTGAATTTCATTATTTTTGATAATTTCCAGGCCTTCTTCACCTGACAATGCCGTAAAAATATTGTAATGCCTGAAAAAAGTGTTTTTAAAAACAATGATGTTGTTGCGCTCATCATCAACATATAATATATTATATCTCATCGTTTTTATCCATTATATCCAAAGCAACCCGCTCACCAATACCCACAGCTCAAACGTAGGCTACAGATCAATAATAATAATACAAACTTAACCGAATATATTGACAGAAGCGCAATTATCTGCGGATATTAAACAATATGGGCAGGAACTTTGGAGAGGGCTTTCTGTTTTGGAATGGATACACTGAAAGAGGTAAATTTACCTTCTTCACTATCTACTTCAATTTTACCCCCCAGTTTGTCGATTGCCTTTTTTACCAGGTATAGCCCAAGGCCGTTGCCCTGAGAGATTTCAGAGCCTCTGAAAAACATCTGGAAAATTTTACTTTTATACTCATTATCTATACCCAAACCATTGTCTTCCATTTTCATCACTATTTTGTTCTTATCAGAAGCCAGGCTCAGTATAATGCGTGGTTTGGTAACGCTTTTGAAGATGATAGCATTTTCCAGCAGGTTTTCAATAATTATTTTCAGCAAGCTTTCATCACATACAACGGAATGGGCCATCTGAAAATTCAGCTCAATTTTAATTTTGGATTCTTTGATCTGTATCTCATAAGGTTTGATAATTTTGTCAAACAGCGCTTTGATATCCACCGTATCGTTATTAACCGGTTGGGTATTTATGGAATGTATGTGAATCAGCTTGTTCAATGTTTTGTTCATGTCAATCGAGGACATTTCGATGACATCGATGTAATCAATTTCTTGGCTGTTGTTATTGTCGAGCTTGGCCAATTGAGTTAATCCCAACAAGCGGGTAATTGGGCCCTTCAGATCGTGTGAGGCCCGGTATAGGAATGTGTCCAACTCCTGATTTGATTTGACCAGTTCTTTGATGGCATCCCGGAGTTTTGAAGTTCTTTCCTCTACTTTTTCCTCCAAACTGGTATTGACTTTTTTTAATTCATTATTAGCCTTTAAAACTTCATCCCATGCCTTTTCCAATTGCTTATTTTTTTCTTCGATATTGTTTCTTTGGGTAAGGATTTCTTCGGTCTTTTCGGCCAGCAGGTGATTTTGTTTCTCTATTTCCTTTTTCTGTTTTTCCAGGGTTTTTCTTCTTTTGTCCAGTTCATCACGTTGGCTTACTACCTGCGCTGTGCGAACAGCTACTTCTTTTTCCAACATCTCTTTTTTATATTCAATTCTTTTAACCCTTAACTTATAAAGCAAAAAACCCAGAAACAGAAATATGAAAAATATTAATACTTTGAACCACCACGTCTCCCAAAAAGGGGGAAGGATTCTGATTTTAATAGAGGTACCTTCTTCGTTCCATATACCATCGTTGTTGGAAGCTTTGACCCTGAATACATATTCACCCGGTGCCAGGTTGGTGTAATTGGCATAGGTTCTGTTTCCGATATAGTTCCAATCCGGATCAAAATTCTCCATTTTGTAAGCATACCTGTTTTTTTCCGCGTTGGTAAAATTCAGTGCCACAAAATCAAAGGAAAAGACCGCATGTTTATGGGTCAGGGTTATTTCCGTGGTTTCTGAAATATCTTTGTTTAAAGGGGAGTCCTCAGTCTGAAAAGTTACCGGTTTATTAAATATTTTAAAATCAGTGATAACTACCCGGGGTATATGCTGATTGTCCTTTACACTTGCCGGGTAAAAGCTATTGTAACCATTGATCCCTCCAAACAGCATCTCCCCGTTTTTACTCTTGGAAAATGCCCCGGGGATAAACTCATTGCTTTGTAAGCCATCTTTTCTATCATAGTTGTTGAACTCCTCCGTTTTAATGTTAAACCTCGACAGTCCTTTGTTGGTGCTTAACCAAAGATTACCCTTGCCATCGTCCAGTATGCCGTAAATTAAATTGTTGGGTAGTCCATCGTTGGTCGAGTATGCCGTAAACTGGTCTTTTTCAATATCGTATTTGTTTAAGCCCCCACTGGTTCCTATCCAGAGAACCCCGGTCTTATCGAAGCGCAGGCAAAATACAATGTTACTGCTCAAACCCTTTTGTTTGCCTTTTTGCTTTAAAAATGCCTTAAATTCTTCTTTCCTGGGATCAAATACATTCAATCCTCCACCGTACGTACCCAGCCACAGCTTCCCGCTTTTATCCTGTGCAATGGCCCGTATGTCGTTGCTCGTCAGGCTATTCGGGTTGTCTGGCTCCCTCAGGTATCTTTTGAACTTTTTGCGGTTAAACCTGTTCAACCCACCTCCTTCGGTACCTAACCAGATTATTCCTTTTCTGTCTTCAAAGATTACCCCGATGGTGTTATGACTCAAACTGTCGGGATTTGCTATATTCGCCTTATAGTGTTCAAACCGCTCTGTTCTCAAATCCAGCTTGTTGAGCCCTCCACCCCCGGTGCCTACCCAAAGTGTATTGCGTACATCACGGTGAATGGCCAGCACCCGCATATCACTCAGGTTTTTGGGAGGGATAAATGGCTTTTCAGCAGTCTTTTTCTTTTTTCTTCTTCTTTTCTTCTTCTTTTTAGAAGGTCCCGGTTTTTTTACCACTCTCTTTACACCGGAGTCATAAATGCCGGAGGTTGTGTAATGTGTGATCCTGCCTGTTCTTGTATTAAACCGGTTAAGGCCACCATCTGCCGTACCTATCCAGGTAATACCATTTCTTTCTTTGTAAAGCGCCTGCACGTAATTACTGCTCAGCGTATTGGCACTCAATCCGTCACGCTGGTAGGTCTTAAACCTTTTTCTCTGGCTACCCAACTGGCTGATTCCGGCATTGGTTCCTACCCATAACATGCCTACTACATCGTCGTAAATGCAACGAACATTATTGCTGATCATGGAATTCGGGTTGTTTACATCGTTTTTATAATGGGTGAATAGCCCGTTCCTTTTGTCGAATTTGTTCAAACCTCCTCCTTCGGTGCCAATCCAGATCAGCCCGGATGCCCCTTGTACGATGCTCAACACAGAGTTATTACTGATGGAATGTCGATACTTTTCATTATGCAGGTAGCGGTATATGCGTTCGTTTTTGCGAAACCCTTTGGCGGTGGTTTTTGCCCTGATTCTGGTAAGGCCATCCTGGGTTCCTACCCATACGTCACCTTGCCTGTCCTGGTACAAAGTGTTGACTCTGTTATCTGAGATACCGTATTTTTCCTCTTGCCGGTAATGCAGGGTAAAACTTGTTTTCGGATCAAATTTGTTCAGTCCATTTTCGCGGGTTCCTACCCAAAGATAACCATTTCTATCGCACAACACCGCAGTCAGATAGTCGCTGCCCAGACTTTGTTCATGCTCGGCTTTATGCCTGTAATGCGTAATCTCAGCACTTTCCATGAATAATCCGCCCCCCTCTTTCAGGGTAATCTTATTAAGGCCCCCACCGTTGGTGGCTATCCAGTAATTGCCTTCAGAATCCCCGGTAATTGATTTCACGGTATTGTGACTAAGACCTTTCCCTGGCGGGCTGCTTTTCTTAAAGACCGTAAAAGCCTGGGTGGAATGATCGAAAATGCTTAAACCCTCTTGTGTACCTACCCAGATTAGTCCGTTTTTATCTTCGTACAGGGAATAGATGATGTTGTTGGAAATAGAGGTCGAGTCTGAAGGATTATGTAAAAAAACCCTGAAAGAAGTACCATCATAACGGTTGAGTCCTCCCCTGGTGCCGATCCAAATAAATCCTTTTCTGTCCTGTAAAATACAATTGATTGTACTTTGGGACAGCCCATCGTCCAGAGTAAGACTTTTGAAATTTAAATTACCTTGCTGACCATAGGAGTTT
Organism: Cytophagales bacterium; assembly: GCA_022360015.1. Classification (GTDB taxonomy): domain Bacteria; phylum Bacteroidota; class Bacteroidia; order Cytophagales; family Cyclobacteriaceae; genus Agaribacillus. Next base: position 144,436 of record JAKSDQ010000152.1, on the reverse strand, counting down.
AAGGTCAGCAAAATCAAAAAAAAGGTATATGTCCGGCCAAATGTGAATCTCAACTTCCTCTATTTTTAAAAAAGATGAAAGATAATCGTTTACTACTTGTTTTCCGGGAGCAACTTTGGCTTTCCCTTGCCAGGTAATGTTTGACTACTATTTAAACCTTGTCGTTTCCCAAGTTGGATTTGTAATCCCAAAGTGGGAGGAACTTCCCAATTTGCTATCATTTTTCAAAATGAGTCCCCTGACAAAATCGATAATAACCGGTTAAAAGGATCAGACAAAAAGCTATAAAATGCCAGTGGTAACTTTAAGATTTTAAGCTACTTGACATATAGGTAAAAAGCCGGTAAAAGCCCCTTATTATTTGAAATATAATATTTAATATAAGTGAAATTATACACTGAGTATTCCCGAATCCTTTGGCAGTTATTGCATCTAAACGAATCGGATCGAGACTTTCGAACAGTAACTTATCGGATAAAAACCGGGATTTTGATGAAAATTTTTCCGAAACCTTACTTTTTTATACGGGCAATAAACTTTTCTTCCCACCACAACAACTAAGTGTAGAGAGGCAGGTTAAAAGAAAAGGTAGTGCCTTCATTTATCTTGCTTTTAACGGAAATAATGGAGTGGTGGAGTTCCATGATTTTCTTGACAATTGCCAGGCCGAGGCCAAAGCCTATCGATGCCTCTTTGTTATTAGTACCTTTATGATAACGATCAAAAATCAAGGGAAGATCATCCTCGGGTATGCCACAGCCGGTATCTTTGATGTTTACCTGAACAGCATTCTCAACTTTTCTGAATTCAAAACTGATTTTGCCACCCTCCTTGGTGTATTTTATCGCATTGTCAACCAGGTTTTGAATGGCACGGTCTACCAGAGCAATATCAGCGTATATAAGGGGTAAATCATCAGGCAGAATTGTGGCAATGGCTATGTTTTTCTTGTCAGCAAGGATTTTGTATTTAGCAGTTACATCCTGCACCAACTCTACGATGGAGAATGGTTCCGGATTAAGCTTGACCTGTTTTGCTTCCAGCTTTGAAAACTCAAACAACTCGTCTACAAGATTTTTGAGTTTTTCCGTGTTTTGCAGGATGATATTAAGGTAGCGCTGCTGCTCATCGGAGTTATTTTCTTTGGTCTTCAAAAGTAAAGTTTCGGCGTATCCATAGATGGAGGTTATGGGTGTTCTCAGGTCATGAGATACGTTGGCCAGCAGCTCCCTTCGCAGTCTTTCCAACCCCTTTAGCCCTTCGATATTTTTTACAGTGGTATCTGCCATTTCATTGAAGGTTTCACTCAGCATTTTTAATTCACCCCCTGACTTTAGATTAATCCGGGCGCTATAGTCCCCGTTTTTAAACCGGTTGACAATTTGAATCACCCTGTTAAGGTTTTTCGTAATGATCCGGATAGCCAGTAACCCTACAATTGCTGCCGCCACCAAAGCAATCACCATGGATGACGTCCCTAACTGCAGAATATAGCTGTCAAACAACATTTGGCTGGTAGTTTCGTACTCCTCGCTGGCCAGTACTACGTACACATAGCCCAGCAATACCTCGTTTTCCATTACCCTGGTAGCCGAAAATACTTTCTGCCTGCCAGGATTTCTGGGGTCATCGCCCAGAATGAATAATTCACCATTGCTGTTAATAAAATCGATGATCGGCTCCAGAGAAACCCTGGATAATTTTACTTTTTTATAAGGGGCCACATATTTGAGGATTTCCCCTTTTGTATTGAGCAGATATACTTCAATGCTCGGGTTAACGGCCATCATGGCATGCATAATGTCCCCCACTTTTTCCTCGCTGATCCCTCCGTCAAGAAAAGGTCCCACCTCTTTCTCAATGTGCGCGGCAATATGGCCATTCAGCCTTTGATTGACTTCCTGTGAATATTTACTGGCTGATTGTACAGAAATGTAAATAAAAATACTGCTTAGCAATATGAGAATGAGAAGAAATACGGCAGAAATTCTCCAATACAGGCTACTGAATATTCGATTTTTCATGGGCGAAAAGGCTATTAATATATATCATCCGCAAAGCGATATCCCACACCCCAAGAGGTTAAAACAAATCTCGGATTTGACAGGTCGGACTCTATTTTTGCACGCAAGCGGTTGATATGAGAATTTACAGTATGGTCGTACCCGGAAAATTCATAGCCCCAGACTTTGTTAAGAATGCTGGCACGGCTGTAAGTTCTGCCGGGGTTTTTAGCCAACAGAACCAACAACTCAAATTCCTTGGGTGTCAGAGCCACCCGCTGCTCATCAATGGTCACTGTCCTTTTGGTAAGATCGATGGAAAGGTTGGTAAACTGCAGTTGCTGATCCTCTTCATCTGACATTGGGTCACTCATTGATTCCATTCTTCTGAAGATGGCCTTTACCCTGGCTATCAATTCCCTGATACTAAAAGGCTTGGTAAGATAATCATCAGCGCCTGACTCCAGGCCCAGCACCTTATCTATTTCTTCACTTTTGGCAGTCAGCATCAATATCGGTGTAAGCTTTCGCATAGCCCTGAGCTGGCGGCAAATCTCCAGGCCATTCATATCGGGGAGCATTAAATCAAGAATGATCAGATCAAAATTCCCGGTCGACGCTATTTTAAACCCCTCATAGCCATTATTCACGATCGTCGGATGGAAAAGATTGTCATGCAAATGAATATTTAATAATTCACCGATGTTTTGATCGTCTTCTATGACCAAGATCTTCTTCATCTTAAACATTTTGAATCAAATTTACGGGTTAAGTATCACGAAAGTATCACAGATTCATGCTGGAATCTTAACATTATTATACGCAATTAAAGCGGCAGGTTCGATAAGATTTTGTAGGGTAGCCGACAAATCACTAAAATTATCCCAATTCTCAGTGCCTCTTTGTGTCTCTTAGTGCCTCCGTGTCTTTGTGGTTAACCATTTTTCACCACCAAGGCACCAAGACACAAAGAGGCACTAAGGGGTTATAAAAAAAAGGGATTTCAGAGAAACCCCTTTTCACCCAAACAATAAATTAGCTTTTGAAGCTATGTAACTATTTAAATCAACATCATTTGATCCTTACATTGTTCCGAAGAAAAGGGTTTTTTATATAACCGTTTGTAAGCTTCCTGACATTTGGCAACATAACCTCATTCAAAACCTACCGGCACAAGGTATTATTCGTATTGACTCCAGGTAAATAGCCTGTACAGATAGAAGCCAAATGATTGAAAAGTGATTTCTTTTGTATAATTTGGCCAAAACATCTCGTACATTATCCATAGGATTTAATCAATGCCATGAAAACCATAAAACTACAATTCGAAAACAAAACGGGGCACCTGTTATCAGCAAAACTGGAGCTGCCTCCGGAGCGAAAACCAAAGGCCTTTGCCTTGTTTGCCCATTGCTTTACCTGTAATAAAAACCTTATAGCCGTTACCAATATAAGCCGGGCGCTGACCGCAAGCGGAGTAGCTGTGCTGCGATTCGATTTTACCGGTTTAGGCGAAAGTGAAGGTGAGTTTTCGGATACCAATTTTTCCAGTAACGTCGATGACCTGGTACAGGGCGCCAATTATCTGGCTGACAATTACCAGCCACCACAAATCGTTATTGGCCACTCTTTGGGCGGTGCCGCAGTACTACAGGCGGCATCTAAATTGCCGTTTGTAAAAGCAGTGGTTACGGTAGGGGCCCCGTCAAATCCTCCTCATGTTCAACATCTGCTGAAAAATAATATCGAAGAAATAAAGGAAACCGGCGAAGCCACCGTACTGCTGGCAGGGAGACCGTTTAAAATCAAAAAACAGTTTTTAGAAGATCTTGAAGACCGCAACATGCAGGAGATTATAAATAACCTGGATAAGGCACTGCTCGTGCTCCATTCACCCCAGGATGCCACCGTGGGCATCGACAACGCGGCAGAAATCTATCAGGCGGCCAGACATCCTAAAAGCTTCATTTCATTGGATGGGGCCGATCACTTGCTAACCAATAAAGATGACTCTATATACGTAGGACAAGTGATTGCTTCATGGAGCAGCCGGTACATGATCCCGGAACCCGCTTCGGAGTTGGAGACCGAAAAACAGGTGGTGACAGAAACGGGGGAAGATGGTTTTACTACTCAAATTAAGGCAGGAAAACATCATCTTCTGGCTGATGAGCCTACTTCGGTAGGCGGCAAGGATTTAGGCCCCACTCCCTACGGCTATCTGTTGGCAGCCCTGGGCGCCTGCACCAGCATGACACTTCGCATGTATGCCGAAAGGAAAAACTGGCCACTTGAAAGGGCAAGGGTACATTTGGAACATGCTAAAGTTCATAGTCAGGATTGTGAAGCTTGCGAAACCAAGGATGGTTATATCGATCACATCGATCGTGAAATCGAACTGGAAGGCCCATTGGATGATCAACAAAAAGTCAGGCTTATGGAAATAGCCGATCGCTGCCCGGTACATAAAACCTTGCATGCCGAAATTAAAATTAACACAAAATTGCGATAGTCTCAGAAAGTCAGCCGGGCAGCAGTATCGTCGTTGCTTAACCTGAAACTTCTGATCTTTCCGCTCTTTTGAATGTGAAGTATTGTAGATTGATCTTCAAAAATCTCAAACAAGATTGTATTGGTCACTTCCAGGGATTTGAGGTTTCTCACTTTTTCTATTTCCAGGTAACACCACATGGCATCTTCCTCGATTTCAAAACCCAGGTACCTGAATGTTCTGGTCTTTCCGTTAACCAGCACCTGCATTTTTTCAGGATAATAAGCTTCCAGTAGCTTGTTAACTTTATCTTCCGAAGCCTTTTCCGTAATATCAAAACGCTCACCCGAATATTCCCTTAAACCCAGTTCAAGATCATCCAAAAATATCTTTTGCGTTATCTGTAGTGCCCTGGTTTCTTCATCATAGGCTATTTCACATACACTTACATGAAAAGGATGACCGGCGAGTAGTATCAGCAGCAGGTTTATGACAACAGTTTTCAACATAATAATTTACAATCTCCCTGGTAAAAGTAAAGTTTATGTAACTTAAATTCATAACAGGCAATATACCAGAAATAAAACTATACCTCCACCAGTAACAATTTTATTTTATCAAAACAAAAATATACGTTATAATTACAGAAATAAACTATTCACTCTTCAGAACATTTAGAACACTGTATGTCCTCCTTCTGGTTATATTTTCAATTAGGAATTGAACATATTCTTGACATTAACGGATATGATCACATTTTATTCGTAGTAGCCCTTTGCGCAATATATGCGATTAAAGATTGGAAAAATGTATTGATACTGGTCACAGCTTTTACCATCGGTCATTCGATCACCCTGGCAATGTCTACCTTCAATCTTATCAGGATAAATGGATCAATCATAGAATTCTTAATACCTGTTACCATTTTTATCACCGCCATCAGCAACATCGCCAGGCCGGATCAGATAGTTTACAAATCAAAAGTATCGGTTAACTACGCCTATGCGTTGTTTTTTGGTTTGATTCATGGTATGGGATTTTCGAATTACCTGAAAGGGATCCTGGGCAGGGATGCCTCTATTGTGAATCAGTTGCTGGCATTTAATCTGGGACTGGAATTGGGGCAAATTGTTATCGTGATCATTTACATATTGGTGTCATTCGTTTTTATTAAAATATTCAATGTAGCAAAAAACAAGTGGAGTTTAATAACTTCCTCAATGATCATGGGAATTGCCATTACGATGATGATAGAAACTAAATTTTGGTAAATATAAACAACGAATCTGATGAAGAAGACCCTTCCTTTTTTATTAGTTTGTATTTTTGTCCAAACCAGCATATTCAGTCAGGGCAAATATGAACAGAAATTTGAGCAGCTCGGAACAAAACTTCCGACACCCAATACCTACCGTACCGGTTCGGGAGCGCCTGGTCCTTCCTACTGGCAACAAAAAGCCGATTATGAGATTAATGTAGAGATCAATGATGAGAACCAGGTACTTACCGGCAACGAGAAGATTACGTACTTCAATAACTCTCCGGATGTGTTGAAATATTTGTGGGTACAACTGGATCAAAATGTGAGGGCCAAAGACTCAAATACCCCCTTGAGCAATACCATGAGTGTGCCACAGAACGACTCGATTGTGGGAAGATTCCTTCAAAGAGGGCTTAACGATACAGATTACGATGGTGGCTTTAAAATCTCGGCCGTAAAAGATGGTAATGGTAAAACCCTGCCTTACCTCATTAATAAGACCATGATGCGGATTGATCTTCCCAAACCGATGAAAACGGGCGATAATTTTACCTTCACTATCGATTGGTCTTACAACATCAACGACCGCATGCTGATCGGCGGACGGGGTGGCTACGAGTATTTTCCGGAGGATGAAAATTACTCCTACACCATTGCCCAATGGTATCCGCGTATGGCCGTATACGATGATGTCAATGGCTGGCAAAACAAGCAATTTCTGGGTGCCGGTGAGTTTGCCCTGACTTTTGGGGATTTTAAGGTGAAAATCACGGTTCCCTCTGATCACATTGTCGCTGCCACCGGCACTTTGCAAAACCCTAAGGAGGTACTTTCGGACACACAGCTCAAAAGACTGGAAAGTGCCAAGGCCTCCTTCGACAAGCCTGTAATTATCGTCACCGAAAAAGAGGCCGGAAAAAAAGAAAAATCCAGGTCCAAAACCAAAAGTACCTGGATTTTCCACGCCGAAGATGTAAGGGATTTTGCCTTTGCTTCCTCAAGAAAATACATTTGGGATGCACAGGCGGTCGATATCAATGGAAAAAAACCGCTGGCCATGTCATTCTATCCTAAAGAGGGCAATCCTTTATGGGAGGAGGAGTCAACCAAAGCAGTGGTTAACACCTTGATTACCTATTCAAAGTATACCATCGATTACCCCTATCCGGTGGCCATTTCGGTGCATGCCGCTTCTATAGGCATGGAGTACCCGATGATTTGTTTCAATTTTGGCCGTCCTGAGAAAGATGGTAATTACACAGACAGGACCAAATATGGCATGATCGGGGTGATTATTCACGAGGTGGGGCATAACTTTTTCCCCATGATCATCAATTCCGATGAACGGCAATGGACCTGGATGGATGAGGGGCTTAACACTTTTGTCCAATACAGGACCGAGCAGGAAATGTATAATAATTTCCCTTCAAGAAGGGGGCCGGCTAAAAACATAGTTCCTTATATGAAAGGAGACAAAAGTTTTATCAGGCCAATCATGACTAACTCAGAGCAAATCCTGCAATTCGGAAACAATGCTTATGCAAAACCAGCGACAGCCCTGAGCATTTTGAGGGAAACGGTCATGGGCCCGGAACTGTTTGACTACGCCTTCAAAGAATATGCAAAACGCTGGGCTTTCAAGCATCCTACTCCTGCGGACTTTTTCAGAACCATGGAAGACGCCTCGGCAGTAGATCTGGATTGGTTTTGGAAAGGTTGGTTTTACACTACCGACAACGTGGACGTGGAGGTGGATAATGTGAAGTGGTTCAAGGTGAAAAATGAACAGCGCGGGTTGGAGAACAAAATTGCCGATGCCAGAATAACCAAAGCCGATGGTGCCGGAGAAACCAAAAATAAAGATTTCAGTACCGGATTTAAGGAAATTGTGTTAACAGATATGGATCCACGCTTCTATGGCGAGTTTAAAAATCGTGTGGATGATAATGCCATCAGGCAGCAATATACCGATAAAAACTTTTATGAGCTCACCCTTAAAAATGTAGGAGGCCTGGTAACACCGTTGATCATCGAGTGGACCTTTAAGGACGGGACCAAGGAAATTGAAAAAATACCTGCCGAAATCTGGAGAAAAAACGAAAATGAGGTGAAAAAGGTATTCGTGAAGGCTAAAGAAGTAACCAACATCGTACTCGATCCAAACCTTGAAACCGCCGATACCGATGTGGGGAATAACGTGTTTCCTAAAATTGACAGACCATCGAAATTTGAGGAATTCAAAAGGAAATCCGGAGAATAGTATCGACAGGGTGATTGTGTAATTGCTAAAGAACGGAGACGGTCAAACTGCCTCCTGGAATTGTAGTTTCACCAGGTTATTATAAAGCCCATTTTCAATTTTCGAAAGCGTCTCATGTGTACCGGACTCGAGGATGTTTCCTTCATTGATGACATATATTTTATCCACTTTCCGGATGGTGGAGAGGCGGTGGGCAATAATAATTGTGGTACGGTTCTGCATTAATTTGTCCAGGGCGGTCTGAACCAAATGTTCTGACTCGGCATCCAAAGAGCTGGTGGCTTCGTCAAGTATCAATATTTTCGGATCTTTCAAAATTGCCCTGGCAATAGCAATTCGCTGCTTTTGTCCTCCCGACAATTTCATTCCCCGCTCACCGACCAAAGTATCCAGCTTTTCCGGGAAGGAATTGATAAAATCCAGGGCATTGGCCTGTTTTGCAGCCTGCAGAATTTCTTCATCACTAGCCAGGGGATTCCCATAGCCAATGTTTTCCCTGATAGTTCCTCCAAAAAGTATTACCTCCTGGGGTACAATTCCAAGATTAGACCGGTACGCCGTCAGATCATAGTCATCGACGTTTTTTCCATCCACCCTGATTTGCCCTTTATCCAATGCATAAAATCGCATAAGAAGTTGAATGATCGTTGACTTGCCAGCCCCACTGTGGCCGACCAGGGCAATTTTTTCACCAGAGTGCACGACAAAATCAATCCTTTTTAAAACCTGTATGTCTTTCCTGGTAGGGTATGAAAAAGCCACCCTGTCAAATTCAATGCTTCCCTGAAGCCGGGTAGAAGGGGTCAGCGTTGTATTTAAATCAAGTTCAGACTTTTCATCAATAATTTCCAGCACCCTTTCTGAAGCGCCCATGGCTCTCTGGATGGTGCCGTAAATACTCCCCAATCCTGCAATCGAACCGCCAATGAAAGTTGTAAACAAAACAAAAGAAAATAGATCCCCTACTTGCATGCCTTGCTGAACCAGGGTAGCTCCCTTCCACATGACACCGACAATACCTCCGAATAAAGCAATGATGATAAACGATATAAACAGGCCACGGAATTTGGCGGTTTTAAGAGCGGTTGTTACCACCTCATCCAATGACTTGCGATATCGCAACACTTCCGTAAGTTCACTGGTAAACGCTTTTACAATATGAATCGATTGTAAAGTTTCTTCTACGATTATATTGGCGGCGGCGAGTTGATCCTGGGTTTTTTTGGAAAGCCTTCTAATATAACGACCAAAAAACATGGCGATCACAATCACTGCCGGAAAGGTCGCCAGCATGAACAAACTTAGTTTCGGAGTCGACCAGAATATGAATACCAAAGCGCCAATCAGGGTAATAGATTGCCTTATAAACTCGGCCAGTGTGGTTGAAAAGGTATCCTGCAACATCGAAACATCTGAGGTAATTCTGCTGAGCAGTTCACCGGTCCTTCTTTCATCGTAAAATGTGACTGGCAATGTCATGAACTTGGCATAGAGGTTTTGACGGATATCAGCCATGCCTTTTTCACTGACCCGGGCAAAGAAATACACCCTGAAAAATGAAAAAAGGCTTTGAACCAGAAGTACCCCGAAAAGCATGATGGTAATTTGGTTTACGTCGTTGGTCAGCCAGTTGCCTTCACCAACGGCTGCGTTGACCAGCTTACCGGTCAGAAAAGGGAATAGTAACAAAACCCCACTACCGATAAACAGGCAAATCATTCCTAAGATAAATGGTACGCGGTAGGGGATAAGGAAATTGAATATCCCCATGAGTCTGGCAAAATTTTGTTTATTTAAAGGTTTTTTTTCCTCCTCCTTGAGAGGTTCTTGAATTCTCTTGGCCATTCACACTATTTGTTAAACTTATATCATCTACCTGCCGGCGGTTTTGCCAGGCGGTATAGGCGTAGTTTTGTATGTTGGATGTTCGCACCGGAAGTAATTTCCGGCAAATTTATTTAGTTATCATTACAATGACGAATTTATTTTGAAAATTGGGGAAATTATCGTTGTTTACCTTGATAATATGATTTTATTGCCGAAAATTGTAGTTAACAAAACCACTCCTGATCTGCTATGTATCCGTTGAAAAAGATCCTTATTTGTTTAGATTTATCAGAGATCGATGAGAAGCTGATCGCCTATGGCTCCATGATGTGCCCCATTGTTAAGGCGGAAAGCATCAATTTTCTCCACGTAGCCAAATCGCTGGATATACCCGCAGAAATCCGCAAACAATTCCCGGGGTTGCTTCCATCCGGAGATGAAACCATAAAAAAAAGGATCAACAGCAGTATTGAAACAAGTCTTGGCAAGGATGTAGAAGCCAATACCCATATCGTTTTGCAAGAAGGTAATCCAACACAAAAAATTGCCGAATATGTCAAAAAAAACGACATTGACCTGGTTATTGTTGGCCGCAAGCTCGAATTGAAGGGGACGGGAATACTACCTCAAAAGCTGGTAAGGTTTGTTCCCTGCAATGTTTTGTTTGTTCCGGAAAAAAACCCTTTAGAGATCACAAAGATCATGGTGCCGGTTGATTTTTCCGAACCGTCCGGAAAGGCTCTGGACCGCGCGCTCGACATCGCCAAATCCAGTGATATTGAGGTGGTCTTTCAAAATGTTTACACAGTTCCCACGGGCTACTCCCACATCGGCAAGACCTACGAAGAGTTTGCCGAGATTATGAAGCATCACGCCATCAATGATTTCGCCAAATTCATCAAAAAATTTGATTTAGGGGGTATCAGAAACCAAAACATTTACACCCTTGACAACAACGCAAGACCAGCCGATAAAATATATGCTACGGCATTGAAAGAGGACATCAGCATGATCGTAGTCGGTGCCAAAGGAAAGACCTCTGCCGCTACCATATTGCTGGGGAGTGTCACCGAACAACTGGCCAATTACAATAGTCAAATACCGTTATTTATTGTAAAGGATAAAACGGAAACGCTAAACTTTTTCAAGGCACTGCTTCAGGTATAACAAGTTATACAATCTTTTATAAAGCCTGATAGCAGTTGACTAAGGCAGAAAAGTAGACAAACTAAAATTACTGATTTCTCTGAAAAACGCTGAAAACAATCCCGGATCTACCACCAAGGTAAACAGGATACCAAAGACAGCGCCGTAGAAATGGGCGTCATGATTGATGTTGTCTCTTCCTTTTCTGCTCATGTAGTAAGAATAGATCAGGTACAGGATACCAAAGACAAATGCAGGGATGGGAAATAAAAAGGATATGTACAAGACATTATCAGGGTAAATCATGATGCTGCTAAACACGACGGCGGCAACTCCGCCTGAAGCACCCAAAGCGTTGTAGTTAGGGTTATTTTTATGTTTCAAAAAGGTTGGAACCTCCGAAAGGACAATGGCCGCCAAATAGAATCCTACAAAAATCAATGTGCCCTGGCCGGCGGATTTGATCTCAAAAAAATATTCGACATGATCACCAAAAAAGTACAGGGTGAGCATGTTAAATCCCAGATGAACATAATCGGAATGTATAAAACCTGAGGTCAAAAACCGGAAATACTGCTTCCTTTCCATAACTGCATAGGGAGTCATCAACCATTTGTAAAATACATCATGGTTGCTAAAAGCGTACATGCTAAGGGCAATGGTAACGGCAATAATGATGATGGTAATTGACATAATTATTTTTCCCGGTTTACTAAATATTCCGTAAAACTCAACAGTTTTTCCTTTCTGGTATGATCAACATTAATTTTCTTCAACGCTTCGAAGCCGGTTTGAAAATACTCATTCATTTTATCTTCCGCCAGTTTTTTAATCCCCAACTGATCATAAATCCCTTTAACCGCCAGCACTTTTTCCTCCTTATCAAATTCTTCTTTTTCCATCCAAGCCCATAAGGCCTTTCTGATTTCACCTGTTGCATTTTCCAGGGCCTTTATCAGCAGGAACGTTTTTTTGTTAGCTATGATGTCTCCTCCTACTTGTTTACCAAATTTGGATTGGTCAGCATATACATCCAGCAAATCATCCTTTAGCTGAAAACCTATGCCGACACTGGTGCCAAATGTCTTCAGTAACTGCTGATCCTGTGGGCTGGCGCAGGCAAGCAATGCACCGAGCTCCGTGCTGAAACCCAACAAGGCTGCGGTTTTCAACCGGATCATTTCAAGATATTCCGGAACCGTAACTGACAACCTACGCTCATAGTTCATGTCCAACTGCTGCCCCTCACATACCTCTGCGGCACAACGGTTAAATTTTCGAATCACATCCTTAAACTGACTGTCTTGTACCTCCATAAACATCTCGTAGACCTTCACCAACATGACGTCACCTGAAAGTATGGCAATATTATTGTTCCATCGTGTATGCACCGTGGCTTTTCCCCGTCGGAGTGGCGCATGATCCATAATATCATCGTGCATTAAGGTAAAATTGTGAAATACCTCCACGGCAATTGCCGGTTGGATCACAGGCCCCAGATCGTCATGAAACAATTGATAGCTCAAAGTAACCAGCAATGGGCGCATTCGCTTTCCACCGAGATCCATAATATAGCGAATAGGTTCATAGAGTTCTCCGGGGTTTTCCCCAAAATTAATCTTAGCGATTTCTTGATTAATCGACTCCGTAAGACTTAAAATATCCTTTAGCATTTATGGATCGTTCATATGAATTGCTGCAAATTAAATTTCTTTCATGGATATATAGCTACGATTCGGGTTATTTTTAGGCAATTATTTAATGAGGAATTTTCGCGATTTTATTGAAAGACGCCAGAATACCTCTGATGAGTGAGGAACTGAATCCCTGATGTTCCATTTCATTCAATCCCACAATCGTGCAACCCTGGGGTGTGGTAACTTTATCTATTTCCTTTTCAGGATGATTCTCCTCTTGTAAAATCAGGCTGGCTGCGCCTTTAACAGTTTGAGAGGCGATCAGTTCCGCCGTTTTTGCGTCAAAGCCAATTTCAATTCCTCCCTGGGTGGCCGCTCTTATATACCTCAGGGAATAAGCAATACCACAAGCCCCAAGAACAGTCGCCGCTTCCATTAACTCTTCATTGATTAAAATAGCCTTTCCTACCTGGTCAAAAATATTAATGACCATTTCGATCTCTCCCTCGGAGCCGTTGTTGGTGGCAACGCAAGTCATGGCTTCCCCAATAGCAATGGCTGTATTGGGCATGGCACGAAAGACGGGAATCTCCTTTTCAATAATACCTTTGATCTCATCAATGGTATATCCGGTCACTACAGAAATCAGCATATGCCTGTCAATTTGCAGTGAAGGTTGTATTTCGGTAAGCACCTCTTTTATCTGGTAGGGCTTGATAGCCAAAATTATGATATCGGAGTCTTGTACAGCTTTTTGATTATCCTGCAGGACATTTACCCCTTTTTCTTTTAAGTGATCCAGCAATTGGATACGGCGCCTTGTCACCATCAGATTGGTGGCGGGGATAAACCGGTTGTTAATAAGGCCTTCTGTAATGGCGATTCCTAAGTTTCCACCCCCGATGATTGCTATTTTCCTGTTCATTTTACCTTTTAAATAATGCTCAAGTTAACATGTTTATAATAGTTTTATGTTGGGGAAATGTTGTTATTAATTCCTGCCTGTCGGCCATTTCAAAATCTGTGAAATCAAAACCGGGTGCTACCGTACAACCCACCAGCGCGTAACCCCGGTCTACCGCCAGGGCGGCGCCGAACCAGTGGTTTTTTGGAATAGTAAGCTGTAATTGCTGACCATATGCCACCTCTCTTCCAAGTGAAAAATGATCTAGTCTATGATCCTCATTGTGCAACACGTATAAGCTCAACGGATTACCCTCATAAAAGTGCCAGGTTTCATCACTTTTAATTTTATGAAACCTCGAATAATCCCCGGCGGTGATCAAAAAATAAATAGCTGTCGAAAAGCACCTGTCACCTTTGTAGCGTTCTGGCAGATGAGCACCTGAAAGTGTTTCATCGCTCCGGTATACCTCTTTAAAAAAACCTCCTTCCGGATGCTTCCGGAGATCCAAATGGTCAATCCAATATTGAGCACTTTTCATACCTGACTATTCAAAAGTTAAAGCTAAGGTTTTTTAAAAACTAAAAATTAAACATTAATTCTTAATTCATCATAATTTTGCTATGGACATTAATAAAAATGCCCGATCTATAGACCAGGCATTAATTATAGAGCTTGTGCGTATGATCTTGAAATACGTTTGTCAGTTATGGCGTAACAATTCCTCAGCCTTGTCAAAGAATTGGATGGCCTGCATCAAAACTTCATCATGCTCATTGATGATTGGGTAATAGCCCTCTTCAGCCCAAAGCCTTCTGCCAATTTGTGCTTTTATATTGGAAATAATAATTGATTTCGAGATTTTATATTCCGCCTCATTATAAGCCACCCCTGAAAGCTCCGCCAACTTGATAAATTCCCTGACCATGTTTTCCGATACTTGAAAATCTTTTTTGAAGTTTTCCAGCGACATACCTTTTAACCTTTTTTCATGCTTTTGGGTATAGTTCAAAGTATATTCTCTGAATAGGTTTTTAACGTACAGTGTATTCAAATAGGCACTGTTCAAACTGGTGTCGATCGGCACAAAATAGTCCGGCATAATTCCACCACCCCCATATACAATCCTGCCTTTGGAGGTTTTGTACTTCAGAGAATCGTTAAATTTTACGCTGTCAGCATGAAAAAACTCTCCATTTTCGAGACGGGTATAAATTTCATGATCGTAATCACCACCGCCTGCTTCATAGGGCTTTTGAATAGATCTGCCACTGGGTGTATAATATCTCGATATGGTTAATCTCAGCTCGGAGCCATCACTAAGGTCGATTGGCACCTGTACCAGTCCTTTGCCAAATGACCGCCTTCCCACGATCAACGCTCTGTCGTTGTCCTGCAAGGCACCCGATACAATTTCAGAGGCAGAGGCACTGCCCTGGTCGATCAATACAATCAGGGGAATGTTTTCTGCAATACCCTTTATCCTTGCCCTGGCCTCCGAATCATAGCGATTATCTTTACCTTTTGTATAAACAATCAATTGGTTGTCATTAAGGAACTCATCACTGATTTCAATGGCCCTTTGCATGATTCCCCCTCCATTTCCTTTCAGGTCAAGCACCAGTTTTTTCATGCCTTCCCCCTTCAGTTTATTGAGTGCGGTTTTAAATTCGGTATAGGTATTGGTACCAAACCTGCTTAATTTTATATACCCGATAACATCATCGATCATATAAGAAACGTCCACCGTATTCTGCGGAATTTTATCCCTGGTAATGGTAAAATCCAGGTACTCACTCTCCCTTTCCCGCTTGATTTTGACGTTAACCTTGGTACCTTTATGGCCACGAAGTTTTTTGTATACATCATAATTATTGATACCTATACCCGCTATATTTTCACCATCCACTTCAATAATCTGGTCGCCTGATCTCAAACCTACCTGTTCCGAAGGGCCTCCGTTTATCGGGGCGACAACGTAAAGCGTATCCCTGAAAATGCCAAATTCGATTCCAATTCCATCAAATCCACCTTCCAGCTCGGATTTCGCAGCAGCCACATTTTCGGCAGGAATATATACGGTATGAGGGTCCAGTTTTTCCAACATTTGTTTAATGGCATATTCTGCCAGGTCATCTGTATTTACTTCATCCACATAATCCCTTTGCACATAAGTGAGGATTTCTTTAAACTTTTGTATATTATTGTAAATTGCCACCCCCTTGGGTGAATTATTCGATACTGTAGCGCCAATTAATACACCACCGGCTATCGCTATTGAAATGAGTAATGGAAGTCTGATACTGGATTTTGAATTTTTTCTCTCACTCACGGTCTTAATCGGTTTATTAAAATAAATTAATTAGTAACTTTGCCAAAATCGGTTGATTTTAAAACTTATCAAAGCAAACCTTAATAATAAAGTTACATAAATATTGTCAACATTTAATTGTTGCCAAGGGATTTTCACCTAATAAAAATAAAACGTAGCAATACCAAAAGAGTTTTATTTGACCGCTATATTCTTGATCTTCAATAATTATATGGTCAAAGGATTACTAAATAATGTTTTTATAGCACTAATTTCTCTATATTTGTCTTTTAGTCCAATTTATTAATCGTGGAAATAATTCATAGGAAAATTGAAGACCTGGTAGGGGAAAATCTCATTTTCGCTTCAGTGTTGTATTATTTCGGAATAAAATTTTATGATTATTCTGAAAAAACCCTGAAGCAAGTTTGTGATGAAAAGCAACTGGACATTCAAAAGGTCATCAAAAGCCTGGAATCTGTCCGGAAGAACGACCACCAGGCTAGTATTAAGCTGGTTTCCTATCCGATTGAGCTGATCATCGAATATTTAAAACATACACATTATCTTTTTATCAAGCAAAAGTTACCATTTATTGCCCGTTTGCTTGAGAACATCGACGAGAAACATTTTCACACAAATAATTTTGTCGAAGACCTTAAAATCGTATTTCCCTTGTTCGTCCAGGATTTTATAGTCCACATATACGAAGAGGAAGATACACTTTTTAACTACATTCTCCATCTTAAAAAGGCCCTGCAGGGAGAAATCACACCTTCCGTGATTTATTATCAAATGGAAAAACATTCCATTCAAAAATATGCCATGGAACACGAGCAGCATGATGATGAAATGCAGGGTATCAGAAAAATCACTCAAAACTATAAATGCCATAATTCGGATGATCTGCCGTTAAGGGTGTTGATTTCGGAACTTGAAAATTTTGACAAGGAACTGGTTATTCACGCCAATGTTGAAAACAATGTATTGTTTCCCAAGGCAATGCAATTGGAAGCAGATGTCAAAAAATGGATGGCTGATAAAGTAAAGTTCAATTAGTCGAATGGCTAGAATTCTCGCAATCGACTATGGCACAAAAAGGGTAGGGTTAGCGGTTACTGATCCGGCAAGAATTATTGCCAGCCCGTTAACAACCGTTCATCCTGAAGCACTTATAGCCTTTCTGAAGGAATATGAAGCGCGCGAGGGGATCGAGTTATTTGTTGTAGGCTTACCTAAAAATTTGGCCAGTAATGACACTGATTTAACACAAACTGTAAAGAATTTTGTTATTCATCTTAAACGGGTATTTCCCGGCAAAAAAGTGGTCACCGTCGACGAAAGGTTTACCTCCAAAATGGCTTTCGATGCCATGTTGCAGGGTGGCATGAAGAAAAAGGATAGAAGAAACAAAGAAACCATAGATAAAATTAGTGCAACCATCATATTGCAATCTTTTTTAGAACAAGGTAGTTTGACATGATATATCCCATTGTAGCGTACGGGGATCCTGTATTGAGGAAAAAGGCCGTTGAAATTGAAAAAGGATCGATTGAGATCAATGAACTGGCCAATGACATGTTTGAAACCATGTATAATGCGAATGGCGTGGGTTTGGCAGGGCCGCAGATAGGGAAGCCTATAAGAATATTTGTGGTGGATGCGAGTCCCATGGAGGATGAAAGCATGCAGGATTTTAAGAAGGTGTTTGTAAACCCCGTGATGCTTGAAGAAAGCGGTATTGAATGGTCATTTGAAGAGGGATGTCTCAGTATTCCGGATATACGGCAGGAAGTCAACCGCAAACCACAGTTGAAAATCAGGTACTTTGACGAAAACTGGGAGGAACACGAAGAGGTATTCGATGGTTTGAAAGCAAGAATCATACAACATGAATACGACCACATTGAAGGCGTTTTGTTCACCGACCACCTTTCCCCTTTTAAGAAAAGGCTGTTAAAGAGCAAACTGGCTAACATCAGCAAAGGCAATATAAATGTGGAATACCGCATGGCGTTTCCAGTAAAGAAAAGATAGCATTTTGCCAGTTAATCAACCCAAGTTATCCTCTAAGTTACCTGAAGTAGGTAGGGACGACCATTTTTACAGTCATGTCTAAGATGGCGCAGGATTTTAAGGCTATCAATTTATCCCAGGGATTTCCCGACTTCGAAATATCCTCAGAATTACAGGATTTGGTAACCACTTATATGCGCCGCGGTTTTAATCAGTATGCGCCCATGCCGGGCGTACCCGATTTGTTAAATAGTATCAGCCGGAAAATTACAAACACTTATGGGATAAACGTCAATCCTGAAAACGAAATTACCGTTACTGCCGGCGCTACAGAGGCACTTTATGCCAGTATCGCAGCGATGGTCAGGCCAGGGGACGAAGTGTTGATCCTGGAGCCCGCCTACGACGCCTACGTACCCGCTATCAGGTTAAACGGAGGGATCCCGGTGCTGGTGCCCATGGAGGTGCCTGATTTTACTATTGACTGGCAACGGGTTGCACTACAAATAAACAAACGCACCAGGCTCATCATCATCAATACCCCCCATAACCCGACAGGGACTATTTTAAGACACAGCGATCTATCGGCCTTGTCGGAAATTACTGAAAAGTATGGTATCTACGTATTAAGTGACGAAGTTTATGAGCACATCATTTTTGACGATGAAGCGCATCAAAGTGTGTTGAAGTATCCGGGTTTAAGGGAAAGAAGCATAGCCGTTTATTCTTTTGGAAAAACCTTTCATGCCACCGGATGGAAAGTTGGTTACAGCGTGGCATCTGCCCCGCTGACCACTGAAATAAAAAAGGTTCATCAGTTTCTAACCTTCAGCGTCAATACCCCTGTGCAATATGCCCTGGCTGCTTTTCTGGACAATGAAAAGAATTACCAGGGATTACATAAGTTTTTCCAGGAAAAAAGGGATTACTTTTTACAGCAAATGGAAGCGTCCCGGTTTGAGCCAGTGCCATCCAAAGGCACTTATTTCCAGTTATTTTCCTACAGGAATTATGGAACCACCCCTGACAGGGAGATGGCGGAGTGGTTAACCAGGGAGGTCGGTGTGGCCGCGATACCTATATCGGTATTTTATCAGGATAAGACTGATAATCACTATCTGAGGTTTTGTTTTGCCAAGGACAATCAGACACTGCAAAAAGGAGCGAGGTTATTATGCGGGATTTAACGGTTAGCTTAATCCAATCAAATCTCCATTGGCATGAT
Organism: Cytophagales bacterium; assembly: GCA_022360015.1. Lineage (GTDB taxonomy): Bacteria > Bacteroidota > Bacteroidia > Cytophagales > Cyclobacteriaceae > Agaribacillus. The sequence continues at coordinate 125,355 of JAKSDQ010000152.1, read as the reverse complement.
GTAGATGCCAACCTGGCTATGTTCGAAGAAAAAATCTGGCAAATCGAGGGGAAAACCGATATTATTTTATTGCCGGAAATGTTTAACACCGGTTTTACCAACGCCACTAAGCCGCTGGGCGAAATAATGAATATGAAAACTTTCAGGTGGATGAAACAGCAGGCAAACCAAACCGGCGCCGTTGTGGCCGGTAGTTTAATTATCAGGGAGGGCGAGCATTTCTATAACCGGCTGATCTGGATGGAGCCGGGCGGCCATTTCCGCACCTATGACAAGAGGCACCTTTTTAGAATGGCAAACGAACACCACTATTTTAATGCGGGAAAGGAAAAACTGCTCGTCGAACTTCACGGATGGAAAATCTGCCCGATGATATGTTATGATCTGAGGTTTCCGGTCTGGAGCCGCAACCAGTGGCATGAGGACAGGGGTCATTCGTATGATTTGTTGTTGTTTGTAGCCAATTGGCCGGCCAGGAGAATCCCTGCCTGGGATATCTTGTTAAAAGCCCGGGCCATTGAAAATCTAAGTTATGTGGCAGGTCTGAACAGAGTCGGTAAGGATGGAAATAATATTGCTTACAACGGGCATTCGGTCGTGATCGATCCCCTGGGCAACGTGCTACATTTCCTGGAAGATAAGGAAGGCACCATCACCCTTACCCTCACCAGAGCCCAACTAGAAAAAGTACGCTCCGATTTTCCAGCTCATCGGGACAGCGACAGCTTCCTGATAACTTAAGACACAAAGAGACAGGGCAGGTTTCCTCAAACTGGCGCCAGCGTCACGTGGCTGTTTCACAACGTTTTCAACAAAATTCTTTGTGTCTTGGTGGTTCACCATTTTTCACCACGAAGGCACAAAGACACAAAGATTTTCGCCTGTAAAATAAAAATACAAGCACATTCTTAAGTTGTGCAACAGCCACGTCTGCCGGTGCCTTACCGGTCGCAGCTGAATGAACGCAGCGCTCGTGCTATCGATAGTGTCAATGGAAAAAGCGATTTCAGAAAACCAGAAAAAACGTCAACAGCGCTAATACAGCGCCAATCGTACCATATATTTGCAGCACCCGTTTCCTGTTTTGCCTCGGCATCCACCACAATACAACCCAGGGTTTGTAAAGCCCGGTAATCAGTAACAAAAAATCAAGGATTATTAACAAAAGCAAAATGGCGTGAAGTGGCATCGGCACGATGACTTTGAATCTATTAATTTTTCTGTTAAATTATGGATTACTGCTGGCATTTACCAGTGTTGCCATAAAAGTGGTGATAACCAATTACACCCATCACCTTCAATTGTCAGGACAAAAACTTAAATACCATGTTTAAAAACTACTTCAAAATTGCCATCAGGAATATTTTAGCGCAGAAGGTCTACAGTTTCATTAATATCTTGGGACTTTCCACCGGAATGGCCGCTTGTATCTTAATATTATTGTTTGTCAAAGATGAATTAAGCTATGACAAATACCATAAAAAGTCAGACCGCATTGTAAGAGTTTCGCGGGCCTGGAAGAACATAGATGGTGAAACCAGCCTGCATCTCGGCCAGGTTGCCCCACCGTTTGCGCCTTTGCTGAAAAGTGACTTTGAAGGCATAGTCCTTAATGCAGTGCGGTTTTTAGGCGATGATCCGTTGATTACCTACAAGGAAACCAAGATTGAAGAGGAGAGATTTTTCTTTGCAGACCACGATGTATTTGAGGTCTTTTCCTGGAAACTGGTCAAAGGAGACCCTGCTACAGCGTTGAAAGAACCCAACTCGCTTGTCATTACCCAATCTACTGCAGAAAAATACTTTGGTGCCGCCGACCCTATAGGAAAAGTACTGAATTATGATAACCGAGTGGATATGAAAGTAACAGGGGTCATGGAGGATGTACCACACCATTCACATTTTACCCTGGATTTTCTTTGCTCCTTCCAAACGGTAGAAGATTTTTTCGGACTGGAAAATCTCATGAACAACTGGGGAAGCAATAATTACGGCACATATCTACTGTTACCGGAAGGCTATAATTACCTGGATTTACAGGCCCAACTTGGAGATTTTTTGAATAAACACCTTCAGCCAGGAGGCAATGGCAGAAAACCGGCTGAATACAATCAATTAACTTTATGGCCCCTCACAAGTATCCATTTACACTCCCATCTGGATTCGGAGATGGAAGCCAATGGAGATATTGCCTACGTTTACACATTCACAGCCATTGCCTTTTTGATCCTGGTTATTGCTTGTATCAATTTTATGAACCTCTCCACTGCCCGCTCGGTAAAAAGGGCGAAGGAAGTTGGATTAAGAAAAGTGATGGGTGCCTACAGAGGCATGCTCATTCGACAGTTTCTTGTAGAATCCGTTCTCTTTGCTGTCATCAGTTTGGTATTGGCCCTGGCCATTGTTTCATCGCTGCTGCCATGGTTTAACAATTTCGTTCAAAAAGACCTATCGATTTCCATCGCCAACAATTTATTTGTCATATACCTGCTAGGGGGAATTACACTGTTTGTTGGCATAGCGGCAGGCAGTTATCCGGCCTTGTTCCTGTCCAGGTTCCGCCCGGCCAATATTTTAAAAGGCCAGAACGTGCGAAACAAAAATGGCTTTAACCTGCGCTCGGTTTTGGTTGTGGTACAATTCTGTATCTCTATTGTTTTGATAATCAGTGTAGGTGTGATACAAGATCAATTGCAATATATGCGGGCCAAGCCACTCGGATTCAACAAAGACAATCTATTGATCTTGCCGATGAACAATGAAATTTACAACCAATATGAGTCCATCAGGGGCAGGTTATTGCAACAACCGGGAATCAATAGTGTGTCCATCACCAGCAGGGTTCCATCAGGCAGATTGCTTGATTCGCAGGGCGCTAAGGCGGAGATCGATGGCGATATGAAGGCCATTCTGTTTCGTATAGCCGATGTACATGTGGATCACGCTTTTCTGGGATCTTTTGAGGTCCCCTTTACAGCAGGCCGCGATTTTGATATCAATCGGGCGAGTGATTCCACAGAGTCATTTATTTTAAATAAAGCGGCCATAAAGGCCATTGGCTGGAATTCTGATGACGAAGCCATTGGTAAAGCATTTCATTACGGGCAAAGGAAGGGTAAGGTAATCGGTGTGGTGGAAGATTTCCATTTCGAATCGCTTCACCAGGAAATAGCCCCAATCGTATTTTTGATTTCCAATGGCCGTTCCCAGGGCATGGCCCTCAGAATCAATCCTGCCCATCAAGATGAGACGCTGGCTTATCTAAAGGAACAATGGTCATACCTGAGGCCTGGATTTCCATTTACGCATTATTGGGTGAATGAACGATTCAGTGAGCAGTACAACAATGAAGACCGCCTGGCCAGCCTGGTTCAATATTTTTCGGTGCTTGCTATCATTATTGCTTCCTTGGGACTTTTTGGGCTTGCTTCATTTACCGCTGAGCAACGATTTAAGGAAATTGGTGTAAGAAAAGTAATGGGCGCTTCTGTTAGCCAGATTTTGATGCTATTGACCAGAGGCTTCACTTACCTGGTGATTATTTCCTTTGTCATAGGGTGTGTGCTGACCCGGTATGTAATGGAAAGCTGGCTACAAAACTTTGCCTACCAGACCGCGTTGTCTCTCTGGCCCTTTCTTTGGGGAGGTGGCATAGCTATTTTTATTGCGTGGCTGACTGTGGGTTACCAATCCATCAAGGCCGCTTCTACCAATCCCATTGAAGCATTAAAACATGAAGAGTAAATAAAAAGGCCCTGATGGGCCTTTTTTATACCGGTTATAAACCTTAAAGGCTATAACTCAGAGACACATTAAAATTTGTTCCTCTTCTGAAGGACTGGAATACAAATTCTCCGTTAAAATCATATTCGTGCAGGAATTCCATATTCAAAATATTCATGACTTTGACTCCCAAATTCAGGTGCTCATTCAACTGCCTTGTAGAAACAAAATTCAGAGATGGTCTGGGTTGTTCATAGACATCCGGATCCAGGGCGCCGGTCACATAACTGAGCCTTTCACCGAAAATATTAAACGATAAAGTGTTTTCCCATTGCAGCGCATCACTGACATGAGACAGGGCGAAGTTGATAATATAAGGTGACTGTCCCTGAAATGGTCTTGTATCTTCAATATTCAGTCTTCTGCCTTGTGCCTGTTCATTTCTAAGGGCTGCCAGTTCTTCTTCACCCTTGTCTACTTCAGAGAAAATCAGGCTAAAATTGGTTGATAATTTAAAATTGGAGAGTGCCTCTGAAATGAAATCCAGGCTTTTCCGGAATTCCACCTCGGCACCTAGCACCAGGGCATTCTCTGAGTTAACCGGCACAATTTCAGGGGAACCGGCTCCGGGCGTAAGCTGGAATATAATCGGATCTTCGAAATTTTTGTAATAAGCACTTACAGCAAAAAGCTCCCCTGTCCTGGGATAGGTTTCATAACGCAAATCAAAGTTTTGAATTAACGTTCTGTCTAATTCAGGGTTACCCACAAAAATCGGGTAACCAATAGTAGCAGTGGCTGCGAACGGGGAGATTTCCCGCATGTTGGGCCTGGCAATCGTCTGGCTGGCAGCTACCCTGAAATTAGAGTTTTCACTTAATTTAAGCATTCCGTTTAAGGAGGGCAAAAGATCTAATGTTGAAATATCACCACGTGGCCTCGATGAATCCTCACTCACGGTACTCAAATCCGTATTTTCAAGCCTTAGACCACCAATTAACTTAAATTTTGGTGATAAATTATAAACACCCATGACATAGCCTGCCGTAATAACTTCTTCTCCTTCATAGGAGTTTCTTAACTGGGTAAGGTCCGTGTAAACATTTCCAAAACCAAACCTCCCCGTACCAGTGCTTTCGGGTGTATTTACCACTCCGGCATTAGAGGGGTCAAAAAACCTTTCCAATTCGCTTTCATTTTGAATTTCACCAAAGTTGAAGTAATCCGGATTTAACCTGTTTTCAATCTGCTGAATCAGGCTGTAAAAATTCTCCGAAAAATCCCGCTGTTTGTTGGAATAAAGACCTCCGAATTTTATCTGGTTATCATTTTCCTTTGACAGTTCCAGTACTACGTCAATTTTTCCATTGATCTGGGCGTCTTCCAAATCCCTGTAAAACTGAGTGGGGAGAATACCTATTTCAGATTGATTAAGAATAAAACTTAAGGTGCCATCTTCCTGAAAATTGCCGCCGAATGCAAATATTCTGGAATCGGGTTCTTTCTGATTGGACAAAACATAGCCTGCCAACCAGTCGATTTTGATGGGTATATGCTTATCGATATAATGTTTACCCGATAGCTGGTTATTCAGCAATCCTCTTTCCATCCAAAGGACCCCCCTGGTATCAAATTGGTCATAAGACGTTTGTAACCAGAATCCGACATTTCTCTGAAAAGCCGACTGACCATCGTGATTGTATAAACTGGTAAATTGCAACTCATGATTGTTGGACAATTGTAAAGATAAACCAAGCAGACCGCCTATCTGGGTGTTGGTTTGGCTTCTGATTTCATTAAAATTCTGGATAGTTCTCAGGTTTCCGTTATTGTCCTGATAAAATCCACTTCGACCATCATCATAAAAAGTGTAATTTCTATTGAAGACTACACCCAGGTTATAACCAAATCTTTTTCCAAAAACCTCTGAACTATTACCCGTTGAAAGGTTAAAGCCATAATTTAAGGGAGCCGTTATCTGGTCAGGGACAAATGGGTTATCAAACGATTTAGCAGTTCGATTTACCAGATCCCTTTCCAGAAGGTTGTCCGGATCCCTACCGGCAATGGCCTGATCATTAAAGCCGCGCATGTCTGTTCGTCTTACTACCCCCGGAATATCGCGCGTGCCATCATCATATCCCAACCAGTCTAACTGCCCCTCTGCGGCATCGGTGAAAAATCCATCCCTCAACGAAGCCTGGGTATTGTAAGTGGTCGATAACCCAAAATTGAAATAAAATTCATCGGGCATAGACTTGGTAGTAACATCCACTTTTCCTCCGGTAAAATTTCCAGGCTGGTCTGGCGTAAACGTTTTAACAGTTACCAGATTTTCAATCATGTTGGAGGGAATGAGATCCATATTTGAGCTATTTCGATACGGATCGGTGCTTGGCAAGGCAACACCGTTCATTTGAGTAACCGAATACCGGTCACCTAACCCTCTCATTACCACATATTTTCCTTCTTCGATAGAGGCGCCTGTCACCTGTCTTACCGATTCGGCTGCATTTGAGACCCCCAAACGGCCTATTTCTTCAGAAGATATTCCATCTTGCACAGCAAAGGATTTTTTCTGGAGGGAAAGCAAGGCTATCTCGTTGTTATTTATTCTTTCTGCAGTAATCACGACCTCTTGTAACTGGTCGGTTTCAAGCGCTAACGTAACATTAATCACCGTATTCTTTCCATCAATAATTTGCACATTTTGAATGATTTGTTTCTGATAAGAAACATAGGAGATTTCCAGGGTGTAACTACCGGGAGCAATTCCTTTGATTTGATAGTTGCCATAGATATCCGTAACCGACCCTTGTCCTGTTGAAGGTATAAAGGCAGTTGCACCGATTAACTCCTCACCGGTCTCCTGATCAACAATTTTGCCGGATAAAGAACCCTCTTGAGCCATAGCCATATTTGCCAGCCCAAGAAAGATAGCAAAGCTAATAGTAATTTTTTTTAACATGTCTCTGATTAGTAAAATGTCCGCAAAGCTAACTTTAAAATATTAACCATTAATTAATGCAATGTGAACTTTGTGTTAAGAAATTATAGGAAAGGACTCAGGTGTAAGCTCGTTGATATAAAAGAAAACCCCGGAGCCTGAAAGCTCCGGAGCTTTATAAGATTGGTTCCTACAATCTTAGTAATAGTATTTTCGCCTAGTTACCCAGGTAACCGAATTTAGCCAGTGTAGACCATCCTGATAACCAGGTATCGGCTTTAGAGGGATCAAATGCACCTCTGTACATTACAGCTTCCATTCCATGGGTTGTCGGATCGGTTACGTCTGAGTCGGCAGAGGCAGGACGAGGATCCAAACCACCATCGGCTGTTCTCGAAATGCCCCTTAAAACCGCAGAAGTCTCTACTTTGTTATTGTTGTTGGTAAGCTCAGCCACAACATCAGCAATTTCGCCACTGTAAAGCAGATCGCCGACATCATTCCTTTCACTATGTGGCTTTACCATCGATGATACACCTTGTCCTGCATCATAACCGGCAAATTGCGCCCAGGTATTACTCAGAATCTCCAACTGAAAAATTCCTTTCGGTGTACCGATATTTGCATAGGAATCATTCGTATCATCAACATCAAAGGTGCCGCTTTGGGGAACTGATTCTGATTTAAGATCCTCCACGGTAATGGCCTGGCCAGGGTAATCCTCAAAAATTGAGTTCATTACCTTGCCCGCAAAGTTTTCTCTTAACAAGAGCGCCCTGTCTCTTCCACCAGCCGGAATGGCCTGGCCGGGTCCAATAGCTGTCCAGTTTGAGATATTCGGTGCGCTAAACAAAGTGGCATCATCAGGAGAAGCACCATCCCACTCACCGGAGTGGTCGTAGGCATCGCTGGAAGTTCCGGGTAACATCAGGGAGAATAAGAATTGCCCGTTACCTCTCCAGCCTAAGTCAAAATCAAAATCATCGTCGGTTGAGAAAGCCACACTAACATACTTGATGTTTACAGTGCCTCCAAATATTTCAACACCATCATCGGCACTTGAAAATACATCGATGAATTCAATGGTTGTTCCATTACCAACACCACCGAGGGTCAATCCTTGTAATTCGTTTCCAGGCTCAAAACCTACACCGGAATACCTGATAGATACGTATCTTAAAATGCCAGAATTATCGGCGGCATTATTTCCACCGTATGCCCCTCTGGGCTCCCCTGAGTCAATACCTTCGATTTGAATGCCGGAGGTAGCACCCCCTCTTTCGGCCGGTGCGTTGCCCAAGATAATCAACCCGCCCCATTGCTCGTTATCAGTGGGTAGTAAGACACCTTCCTCAAAATCATCATTCTCAGCAGTGAAAATGATAGGATCTGTTGCTGTGCCTTCTGCAAATATCTGCGCACCGGCAGTGATAAATAATGCCGAAGTATTATCGCCTGCGTCGGTAGGCGTTTGTACAAATTTGATGATTGTACCCTCTTGAATGTTTAATCTGCCTCCTGATTCCAAAAATACAAGTCCATCTACTAAGTAGGCCCTGGTGTTTACCCAATCGTAAACAGCCGTTCCGAGATCATTGTCAGTAATAGTGGTGAAGTCCACTGTCAGTACGTGTGTGGCAGAAGCTTTCTGACCATCACTGTCCTCTACTGTAAATTCAAAGGTAATTTCAGTACCTGCCTCTAACGGAGTAGGTGTGTAAGAAAATTCCTGTGTGGTTGAAGTTTCCCCGGAGTAGTTGATTACATCACCGAAGGGTTCTCCATTTTTAGTGATTGTTAAAGATGCCAATCCATCATCTGCGCCTAATGAGGCTGTTACCGGACCTAAGACATCACCCGCTTCAACGTTAGCCGTGGGGGGAATATCCGCGATGGTTGGTACCGCACTTTCAGAGATGGTTACAGTTACAGAGCCAGTGCCTGTCCTATTGTTTTGGTCGGTCACCGTAAGCTGCACATTTTCAGTGCCTGCGGACGTTCCTGCGGTAAAAGTTACCACCACATTACCCGTTAATGCTCCCGCGACAGGGGAACTCGATACAGTGGCACCGGCCGGAGTTGCTGAAGCTGATTGAAAACCGCCTGGCGCTTGGATACTGAAAGTTATGTCAACACTTGTACCGATCTGTACAGTTACATCAGAAGGGTCGCTGACGGTTGGAGCAGCAGGTGGCGGATCGTCGTCATCGTCACTACACGAAGCTATGAAAAGCATGCCCGCGAGCCCCAATAAACCTAGTAAATAAGATAATTTTTTCATGCCAAGAAATGGATTTAGTTAAATGATAAAATTGCGGTACAAAGTTGTAGATTGAATATTAAGGGGTGGTCTCGGAATTGTTAACAATATGTTAAAGATATGTGAAGCCAAAATTTCAGAAATAACATAAATTTAACATTACGCAAAAAAAAGAAGCCCTGGGGCTTCTGTTATATTTTATGTTGGAATTGTGTTACTACGCCTTTGATATTACGCATTAATAGGTATTTTTTTCAAAAGTGATTCAATGATATCGTGGGTAGTGATACCATCTGCTTCAGCCTCGTAATTAAGTATTATCCGGTGATTTAGTACATCGGGGGCCACTTCTTTAATGTCTTCCGGCAAAACATAATCCCTCTCATCAAAAAAGGCTATCGCTTTGGCCGCCAGATTCAAATTGATACTCGCCCTGGGAGAGGCCCCGAATTGAATAAAGCTGGCCTCGTGATTCATACCATAATCCATTGGTTTTCTGGAGGCGAACACCATTTCAATGATATATTTCTCAAGAGATTCAGAGATGCTGACACGGTTGATTTCCTGCCTGATAGCAAAAATATCATCTTTGGATAAAATGGTCCCGGCCTCTCCGCTAAAGCTCATATCTGACATTCGTCGCATTACTTCCAACTCTTCATCTTTTGAAGGATAATCAACGTGTACTTTCAGCATAAAACGGTCTACCTGCGCTTCCGGCAAAGGATAGGTACCCTCCTGGTCAACAGGGTTCTGCGTAGCCATTACCAAAAAGGGCCGGTCAAGCTGATAGGTGGTTTCCCCAATGGTTACCTGTTTTTCCTGCATGGCTTCCAGCAAGGCCGATTGCACCTTGGCCGGTGACCGGTTAACCTCATCAGCCAGAATCATGTTGGCAAAGATCGGCCCTTTTTTAACTTCGAACTGGGACAGTTTCTGGTTATAAATCATAGTACCGATAAGGTCTGCCGGCAGCAGATCAGGTGTGAATTGCAGGCGGTGAAAATCAAGATGCAGCACCTTAGCCAGGGTATTTACCGTTAAAGTTTTGGCTAACCCTGGCACACCCTCCAATAGAATATGTCCCTGGGTAAATAACCCTACCAGCAAACGGTTAATCATATACTCCTGCCCTACAACAATTTTGCCTACCTCCTTAAATACCTGTTTGATTTTGTCCTGGTATTCCTTTTTCAGATCCTGGCTTCCGGCCATTATTGGTTCTTCCATCGATATTCGGATTTAATGAATATTTTCAAACCGTAAATCTATAAAATTTATTATTTATTGAAGGTAAGATGGCCGGTTTGGAGCGCATAAAAAGATGTGATATAGTGTTTTTAACGTTTTTTAACAGTGTTACAAAGAACGCTTTACCAGTCCGGATGGTTAGCTGGTCATTCTACCTGGTTGAATCTTATTTTTTACAGGTGAAACCCGGAATCCGAAAAACCCGTAAATGAAAAAAGGAGCCTAACGGCTCCCTCTTTCAAACTGTAAAAAACTAACCCTAAATTTAACCTATATTACCTTATTAACTATGCAAACAAATGTTGTTAAACTTTTTAACTTAATTTGTTTGTCTTAATGACATTTCAAAGATGGGGGCTTTTCAGATAATTTTGAAACGCATGTAAACGCATTTCTTACATTGGTAACTTATCTTGTTTTTATCTAATTTAAAGCCATTTATTCCGGGCAAGGAAGAAATAAAAACATCATTGCCACGCCATACCTTTAGAGGTTTTATTCGCGATTTTTGCCTTTTTAGGGCGTTATTCGTTGATTTTTAGCGATTTAAAAAAAATTTCACACCCCGGACTTCAGGGAATAATAGATTTTGGAATTATTAAATCTTTGATAATGAAGATTTTATATTTCCCCAACATATCACATGAGCACCTGCAACTTTTCATTTGATTACGAAAAAAAATTTACCCTTGTATTGGAAATATGGCGGCAATAATTTTCTAAATTTGTCACAAAGAATTATTGTAAAACCCTAGCCAACTATCAAAAAATGAGCATTCGCATCGAAAAAGATACCATGGGAAATGTGGAAGTGCCTGCCGATAAATATTGGGGCGCCCAAACGCAACGGTCAAAACAAAACTTCCGCATCGGCGGGGATAATATGAAAATGCCTCTTGAAATTATCAGGGCATTCGCCATACTTAAAAAGGCCGCCGCGCAGACCAACCACGAACTGGAAGTCCTGGACCATGAGAAGGCGGATGTCATCGGCAGGGTCTGCGATGAAATCAGGAATGGGGATCACGACGATCAGTTCCCGCTTGTAATTTGGCAAACAGGTTCAGGCACGCAATCCAATATGAATGTCAACGAAGTAATTGCCAACCGCTCACATGTATTGATGGGCGGCAAGCTCAATGATGCGCAGAAAAAAATACACCCGAATGACGATGTCAATAAATCGCAATCTTCCAACGACACTTTTCCTACGGCCATGCATATTGCGGCCTATACTAAAATAGTGGAAGACACTATGCCAAAAATCACCCAACTGCGCGACACACTCGATCAGAAGGCCAGGGCTTTTGCAGAAGTGGTAAAAATCGGGCGTACACATTTCATGGATGCCACGCCACTGACTTTGGGCCATGAATTTTCAGGCTATGTTTCACAATTGGATCATGGCTTAAAAGCACTTGATAATACACTGAGTCATTTATCAGAACTTGCACTGGGGGGCACCGCTGTGGGAACAGGACTCAATACACCGGAAGGTTATGCATCTTTGGTAGCTGAAAAGATAGCGCATTTGTCCGGTCATCCATTTGTTAGCGCTCAAAACAAGTTTGAAGCCCTGGCGGCACATGATGCAATTGTAGAAACTTCGGGTGCCTTAAAGCAACTGGCTGTAAGTTTGATGAAAATTGCCAACGACATCAGAATGTTATCCTCCGGGCCTCGGTCAGGGATCGGAGAAATTCTTATACCGGAAAATGAACCTGGCTCTTCCATTATGCCTGGCAAAGTAAATCCCACACAGTGCGAAGCCTTAACCATGGTTTGCGCACAGGTAGTTGGCAACGATACCGCCATATCGGTAGGTGGTATGAGCGGGCATTTCGAATTGAATGTTTTTAAACCTCTGATGGCCTATAACCTGCTCACTTCGGCCACTTTGCTGGGAGATGCCTGCCTGTCATTTGATGAGCATTGTGCCGTGGGGATTGAACCCAATCACGCTGTAATCAAGGAGAAGCTCGAAAAGTCATTAATGTTGGTAACAGCCCTGAATACGCACATAGGATATGAAAATGCCGCTAAAATAGCTAAAAAAGCCCATGAAGAAGGCACTACGTTAAGGGAAGCTGCCCTTGCCCTGAATTTACTGACCAACGAACAGTTTGATGAATGGGTAGTGCCGGAGGATATGACGGGAAGCTTGTCAAAAACACCTTAAATCTTACCTTAAGGTGACCATCGGTAATTAGCTGAAATTTGGAAATGTAAGCCTTATTTTCGTACATTGGGGTTTGAAGTAAGGAAATTAGTAGGTAAATATTATATGAAATGAAAAACCTGGTATTGATTATTTGTTTAGTGTTTTGTACTTCATTGGCACAGCAGGCCCACGCACAACTCTCCAAAAAGGAGAAAAAAGAGTGGAAAAAAAGACAAAAAAGTCTTCCCCTTGAGGAATTTAAAAGAATTGTGGAGGAAAGCAGTTCCATGAAAGGAAAAGTCAGCAGCCTGGAAGGGCAGGTCTCAAGTCTGCAATCCAGGGTTGCGGATAAAGATGCTGAAATAAACAGGTTAAAATCCGATCTGGCTGCTGCCCGGGAAGAGGCCAGTAGCGCATTAAACACTATAGAAACTGTGAACGAAACAAGAACAGCCCAGGGGGTGGTTTTCAAAGTGCAGATCGGAGCTTACAAAAATATGGATCTTAAAAAATATGAAAGTGCCGGCGGTGATTTCGCCGCTGAAGACATCGACGGTATTCAAAAGTTTACCCTGGGTAGCTTTGGCGATTACTGGGAAGCCGATACTTTTAAAAAATATCTAAGGGAAATGGGTGTCAAAGATGCCTGGATCGTTCCCTACAAAGACGGTGTTAGGGTTCCTATCAAAGATGTTCTTGAGGGAATAGTCAACTGATGTAACACTGGTTTTGTGTTGGAAGCAGTGCTTTTTAAGTACTGCTTTTTTGTTGAAAAAAATCCAAATTTGGATGAAGTAAAATTGTTTTCAATTTGCTTTTTCAAAAGCATCAATGTATATTTGTATTAACATTACCCCTTCTGGTTGAGATATGCCAGGATCCTAGCCCTTCAAAAAAGGGCTTTTTTTATTTCCTCATGAGAAGAGTAAATTTTTATTTTGATGGTTTCAATTTTTATTATGGTCTCAGATCCCGTGGATGGAAAAAGTACTACTGGCTTGATATTGTTAAGTTTTGCTCCTGGTTTTTAAAACCCAATCAAGAACTAGGCACTGTATATTATTTTACTGCAACGCCCAAGGACCAAGGTAAAAAAAATCGCCAAGACTTATTTTTTTCGGCTAATAAGCTAAATCCTAAGTTCAGGTTGGTTTTTGGAAAATACGTTTCAAAAAAAATAAAGTTAGATGGTAAGAAATACACAACCTATGAAGAAAAGCAAACTGATGTAAACATTGCTATTGAAATGATTAAAAATGTCATCCGGAATAAAAACGATATCTCTATTTTAGTAAGTGCGGACAGCGATTTACTACCACCTATTCATCTAATAAGGGAACTGGAACCAAACCATAAAATATTTACCTATTTTCCTCCAAACAGGTATAGTGTCGACTTGAGTTTAAATTCCGACGTAACAATTAAGCTTTCCCGTTATGAACACAGGTTCAGAAAATCCGTACTTCCGGAGAAAGTAACATTATCTAACGCTTATGTGTTAAAAAGACCGGATAACTGGAAGTAGGAATTGGTAGCCTAAAACCAAAGTCCCTGCCCCCACAGTCATTCCGGCTTCAAGCTCCCAGTTCTTAAAGGTTCCCATAAAGACTCATTAATTTAACTTCTGTATCCTTTAAATAAGAATAGGGTTTAACTTTGCAGCACGGCAACAAACATTAACTTTATACCACCACCTATTTTCAAAACAAGAAGGCAGTCAGTATAATGCTTTGCTATCGCCTGGCATTCTATTATGGGGGAAGATGCGAGGCAGTTTGATCGCTTTGTTTTAGATGACGTGTGTTAAAACTCAATATGATGGAATATACATCAAAGATGAAAATTATGAGGTCAGCTTAGGTTATCATGGTTTGTTTTTTCAAATTTAAGTTTCTACGTTCACCCAGTTTTCTAGAACAGCCATAACATGTATAATTTTTTTATATTTCATGATTTTGAAACCTTGTATTTTGTATCAATAAATATACAACATAATATTTCTATTAACAATAACAATTTTGAGAAATATTTTCTCCATAAGCCTCAGAAAATACAGACAAGGAAAAGGATTAAGTCAAAAGCAACTGGCAGAATTATTGTCTAAAGAAACAAATTTAGAGTTCGCTGCCAGACATATAAGCTCCTATGAAGCAAATAACGTATATCCAAAAGGCGATTTTTTACCGGTTCTGGCAAAAATACTGGATGTTTCGTTAGATGACCTGTTCGGGGTAAATGTTAAGAGCCAAAAAGTTGATATTTCCGATATTATTGGGCTTACCAGGCCTGAACTGAATAATTTATCAAAATCTGAACTAAAAATGGTCTTCGAAAAATACCTCAACTATCTGGATGAACTCATTAAGTCGAGGGAATTGCTGGTTGAAAAGGTTCACCACTTAGAGGCGCAAATCCAATTGTTAAAACAAGAAAGTGCTGAGGGCTCAAATGATGAGTGAATTGGCTAATTTATCAACTTTCTTCACTTATAAAAACCGTTTATTGGTAATAGCTGAAATAAATTACTGATCAATTATTTTGAGCGCCCAAAGGAGTTTACAGGCTCTCAACATTATGAACTCAGGTTTTTGGAAAAACATGTGTATCATCAAGAAAAAGCAAATAGTGGAAATTTCCATATGTAAATTGTCAGTATTGGGTAGTTGACCCAATCGGGTTTCTCGCAGCTAAGCTATACCATGTGGAACGGCCCTTGCCATGGCGTACAAGATAACCGGCTTGCACGAGTTCGCCCAGGCGTTTCTTGATTGTAGCACGGCTTTCGCCGGTCTGTCTTTCGATCTCACCGGTTGACAAACGCCGGTGATGTCCGAACAGTTTCAAAATCGTTTCCGAAAGTGCCGGAAGTGCATTATAGAATTTTTCAGCACTGCCGATGCGTTTCTCCAAACGTTGTTTTTGTGCCTTTAAACTTTGAAAAAAAAACATCAGCCAGGGCTGGTAATCCGGTTTACCGGTTTTTAATGTTTTTTGACTCTGTCGCAAAGCAAGATAGTAGTTGTCTTTATTCATCTCGATGACATATTCCAGGGAACTGTAAGGTACATATTGGTATCCCGCTCTCAGCAATAACAAAGTAGTTAAGACTCGTGACAAACGCCCGTTGCCATCCTGAAAGGGATGAATGGCAAGGAACTCCACCGTGAATATGGCAATCACAAACAAGGTATGTAAAGTCCCTTCTTCCAACATTGTATTTGTCCAGTCCACAAGATCTGCCATTTTGTTGGGCGTTTCAAAAGGACTTGCCGTTTCAAATATGACGCCCAGGCTTTTACCCTGTGAATCAAAAGCCTCGACATGATTGGCGTTTTTTTTGTATTCCCCTTTATGCCATTGATCCTTTTCGCTGTATCGCAAAAGCATACTATGGAACTGTTTAATGTAATTCTCAGTAAATGGTACCATGTTCCAACTTAAAAAAATCTGGTTCATAGTATCTGCATAGCCCGCCACTTCCTGTTCATCGCGAGATTGAAAGGATTTTGTTTCCAGACCTGAAAGTAATCTGTCAACCTCCTCGTCAGACAGTTTTGATCCTTCTATGCGCGTAGATGATCCGATACTTTCTATGGTGGCCACTTTTTTAAGGTCAGCAAGGTGGTCTGGCGCCAGGGTATTCAGAACCTGCCATTTGCCTTTAAACTCATCCAGCTCCGTGATCAACGCCAGGATTTCACTTGTTACCAATATCATATCTTGTCTGTTTAATCTTGCCATAATTCATCTAAATCTGGTCAATTGTAGCCAATTGTAGCCAAATATAGCTAATTATGGCCAATTGTAGCTGTTTTCCTTGAAAAATCTTGTGGTCAAGTATTCCCCCTGATAAGTATCAAATTCAGAAAAAGGTTTTAATTATCCACGCATTTCGCAGGTAACCACCGGAAAATCACCTTGACATTAAATTGATTTATTCTATCTTGCGAAAAGTTCCCCCGCTGGAAATTTCAAAATTTCTACATAAATACTTCGAGAATTTTAATTCTTATCTTTATTTTGAAAAATTATGGTAAACAGATGGGATTATAAAGAACAGCCACCAGCAGATCAAATTGAGCGACTCTCCAACGAAATAAATGTTAATTCCATTCTTTCCGCTTTGCTGCTTCAAAGGGGTATTTCCAACTTTGATGAAGCCAAAACCTATTTCCGCCCTATCCTGGAGCAACTTCACGATCCATTCTTAATGAAAGATATGGACCTGGCCGTAGAAAGAATTAATGAAGCCATCAGGTACAAACAAAGGATTCTGGTATATGGTGATTATGACGTGGATGGCACCACTGCCGTGGCTACGTTTTTTGATTTTCTGAAAAAATACCACAAAAACATAGACTTTTACATTCCTGACCGGTATGCAGAAGGATACGGCGTTTCTATCGATGGAATAGACTATGCAAGCCAAACCCAGGTAGATTTGATTGTCAGTCTCGATTGCGGCATAAAAGCCATTGACAAAGTTGCCTACGCCAGAAAAAAGGGTATAGATTTTATTATTTGCGATCACCACAGGCCCGGTCAGCAACTACCCAATGCCATTGCCATTTTGGATCCCAAAAGGAAAAATTGCCATTATCCCTTTAAAGAGCTGTCTGGATGCGGCATTGGATTTAAGTTGTTGCAGGCGCTTTGTATCAAAAACAATTATGACATACGTACGCTTTACCACTATCTGGATCTGGTGGCGGTAAGCATTGCCTCTGATATTGTACCCATCACAGATGAAAACCGGATACTGGCCCACTACGGATTGATCAAGCTGAACCGGAAACCCAGTACCGGCCTGCAGGCACTCATCAAAGTGGTTGGCCTCGAAGGAAAGCTGAATATCTCCAGTATTGTTTTCAGTATTGGCCCGCGTATCAATGCGGCAGGGCGGATTGACCACGCAAGGGCTTCGGTAGAGTTGCTGATCTCCGAAAACCAAAAAGAAGCCGATGCCTACGCCTCCAAGATCAATCACCACAATAGCAGGAGAAGGGATTTTGACAATAATACCACTCGGGAGGCATTTTCAATGATTGAGGAAAATGAGACCTACAAAAATACGAAGTCTACAGTGCTCTATAAAAAAGACTGGCACAAAGGTGTGATAGGTATTGTGGCATCACGGTGTATTGAAAAATATTACAAACCAACTATTATCCTGACCGAATCAAATAATAAAATTACAGGTTCCGCCCGATCAGTTTCCGGATTTGATGTCTATGAAGCTATCGCCGCATGTGCTGATTTACTGGATCAATTCGGCGGTCACCGCTATGCCGCAGGACTGACACTCAAAGAGGATAATTTTTTTGCATTTCAAAGAAAGTTTGAAGAGGTAGTTGCCAGTACCATTACTGAAGAACAAATGGTACCTAACCTGGAAATTGACCAAAAGATTAGTTTCGATTGCATCAACCAAAAATTTTTTAATATCCTCAGGCAAATGAGTCCCTTCGGACCAAAAAATAATACGCCTGTTTTTGTATCGGAAAATATCTATGCCACGGAGCGGCCCAAAATTATGAAGGAGAAACATATCAAGTTCATAGCCGGTCAGGAGGGCGCTGCCGCAAAAATCGAAATAATTGGCTTCGGATTTGCTGAGTATTTTGAATTAATCGACAGTGGCATGCGGTTTAAAATCGCTTACACTATTGAAGAAAACGATTATATCGGTATCAAATCCTTGCAATTGTATCTAAAGGACTTGAAATTCGATTAAACAAATACCGGAAAGCCATTTTTAATATTGGATGAATGAAAAAGTTAAGTGCCAGAGATCTAGTCAAAATATATAAGAAAAGAACCGTTGTAGACCACATATCTGTGGAGGTAACACAGGGAGAAATTGTGGGTTTACTGGGCCCCAATGGTGCAGGCAAAACAACCACCTTTTACATGATCGTTGGCCTGATCAAACCCAATGAGGGGGAAATATATGTAAACGGAGAAAACATCACACAACTTCCTATGTATCAGCGGGCGAAAAGGGGTATTGGTTACCTGGCTCAGGAGGCTTCGGTTTTCAGAAAACTGACAGTAGAAGAAAATTTAATGGCGGTATTGGAACAGCGAAAAATACCCAAGGTGCAGCAAAAGGAAAAAATGGAGGCGCTGTTGGAAGAATTTAGCCTTACTCATGTGAGGAAGAATTTGGGCATGGTGTTATCGGGCGGAGAGAGAAGGAGGACAGAAATAGCGAGAGCCCTGTCGGTGGATCCTAATTTTGTTTTGCTGGATGAGCCTTTTGCCGGTGTTGATCCCATCGCTGTAGAGGAAATCCAAAGCATCGTAGCCAAACTCAAAAACAAAAACATCGGAATACTCATTACCGATCATAATGTAAACGAAACTTTATCAATCACAGACCGGGCATACCTGATGTTTGAAGGGCGGTTGCTCAAAGCCGGCACCGCTGAAGAACTGGCGGCAGATGAACAGGTAAGAAGGGTCTACCTGGGCAAACACTTTGAGCTAAAAAGAAAAATTTAGCTGGAAATTATGCATTTTTAAGTACTTTTAAGAGCAACGATTCGAGAGAGATTATACTATGGCGCTGATTAATTCTATTTTGACCTGGGTAATGAAAAAGCGTATCCACGAAGTGGAGCTGTTCATGAAGTACCCGCTGGAGGTACAGCGGGAGGTGTTGGATGACCTGCTGGATACCGCTAAAAATACAAGTTATGGCCAACAATACAGTTTCAAGGATATTCCCGATATAAAGACATTTAAATCGCGTATTCCGATTGTTTCTTATGAAGAGTTATTCCCACATATAGAAAAGTTGATGAAAGGGCATCAAAATGTGTTATGGCCTTCGGAAATAAAGTGGTTTGCCAAATCATCAGGGACTACCAACGCGCGCAGCAAGTTCATCCCTGTATCTCAGGAAGCGCTTGAGGACTGCCATTTTAAGGGTGGAAAGGATATGCTTTCGACCTATTTTAACAATAATCCGGAAACAAAACTATTCACAGGAAAAGGCCTGACCATAGGAGGTAGCCACCAGATCAACCAACTGGATAAAAACGCCAACTCCCACTATGGAGACGTGTCGGCGGTAATCATGAAAAACCTTCCCCTGTGGGCCCAGTTTGTAAGAACACCCAAACTTGACATCGCCCTGATGGACGAATGGGAGGAGAAAATTGAAAAAATGGCAGAAATCACCTCCCGGGAGAATGTCACCAGTATTTCAGGAGTACCTACCTGGACTATCGTTTTGTTACAAAGAATCCTAGAAATGACAGGCAAAGATAACATTATGGAAGTCTGGCCCAACCTGGAGCTATTTGCCCATGGTGCGGTTTCATTTAAACCCTACCAAAAGATGTTTGAAAACCTGATCCCTTCAAAGAGTATGAATTACCTGGAAACTTACAATGCCTCGGAAGGGTTTTTCGGAATTCAGGACCGGTCGGATTCAGACGAATTGCTTTTAATGCTGGACTACGGTATTTATTATGAATTCCTTCCTATCGACCATATTGGCGATGAAAACGATGTAGCCATCGGACTGGATGAAGTAGAAACAGGTAAAAACTATGCCATGGTGATTTCTACCAATGCTGGATTATGGCGATATAAAATCGGTGATACGGTAAAGTTTACCTCACTATCACCCTTCAGGATCAAGATTTCCGGACGCACAAAACATTTTATCAACGCCTTTGGGGAAGAACTGATCATTGAAAATGCCGAAAAAGCCATTACATTGGCCTGTGCGACCACCCAGGCGGAAATTGATAATTTTACTGCAGGACCCCGTTATTTGAATGGAAGACAAAAAGGAGGCCATGAGTGGGTGATCGAGTTCAATAAATTACCAGACGACCTGGAAAGATTTAAATATTACCTGGATAAAAATCTCAGGGAGATTAATTCGGATTATGATGCGAAAAGGCATAAAGATATTGCCCTGGAGGCCCCGGTAATCCATAGCGTGCCGCCAGGTACTTTTTACCAATGGATGAAAAAAAGAGGGAAGCTGGGTGGTCAGAACAAGGTGCCCAGACTGGCCAATAACAGGCAGTACCTGGATGATATACTAGAGATGGTCAGTGTAATCAAGTAAATACGGAAGGATGACAGGTTCCACTTTGCCCCGGCCACTTCCCTAAGCATAAATGAGGTACATGTAATCTCCCGGAGTTGGTCAATACCACTTTTTTGGTATTAAAATACGTTGAGGCCATCATTGTAATATATGAACAAGGCTACACTGTAGTACACCTGGGGCGGGCAGGTTAGTTTTTCCGGGGGGAAAAGTGTGATAAAGACATTGATTTCGGTTGACTCTAATTTATATGAAACATCAACTAAAAGCAGATGAAGCATTCAAGCTCGCGAAAGAACGGCTGGCGGTAGGAAAAAGCTTTGCCCAGATACGCCAGGAATTGACGGAATTAGGAATGGAAGACGATGATATCAAGTACATTATCCGGCAACTCGATAATGAACTTATCCGCGAGTCAACTTCCACATCCACCGGATCAGGCAGTAACGCCAAAAGGAGAATGATCATCGGCGCCATCATTATGTTGGTTGGGGTGGGCCTGGCAATATACACATGGGTAAACGACATTCGCGAGGTAAATTACTACCTGCTGGAATTCGGAGCGCTGTTTATCGGTTACTATTTCTTTCGTACTGGTTACATACAAACCAGGAATAGAGTGTGAAGTTTGGGTGTGAGTGTGAGTGTGGGTAAAGCTTTGGTGGTCTGGAGGGAGGGGTATAGTATTGGTAGCAATATGATAGATTAAGAGCGGTGTAACGTGCTGTGAGGGCACAAAATGTATCAGTTGTCAGCGCTTTCCGTAAAAAAATTGATGTTTCTTGATTTATAGATTTGTTTACTTACTGATAAGTAAGTATATTTGGGCTTTCGATAATCATCACCATGGTCAAGAAGCCGGAAAATACCAAACAAAAGATTCTGCTGCTTGGGGAAAAGTTGCTGAAAGAAAAGGGTATAAATGCTTTTAGCTATCACGATATTTCCTCCTCGCTGGGGGTCAAAAATGCGGCAGTCCATTATCATTTTGGCAGCAAGGAAGATTTGTTGCTGGCTATTATTGAAGAAAACCGGAAGCGGTTTGAGCAAATGATCCAACAAATGGGGACCGCCGGACATATGGAAGTCTGGAACGGGTTGCAGGAATTTATCAATATTTATATTTCAAGCATTGAGAATAACCGCCAGATCTGTTTGTTTGGATCGTTAGGTTCAGATTTTTTTACCATCGGCCCCAAGGGACAGACAAGCTTAAAACTGCTGTCGGAAAAGATTCTGGCATGGTTAAGTGAAATATTAACCGAGGGGAGAAAACGAGGTGAATTTGAGTTCAAGGGCCATGCAAGGATCAAAGCGATGATGCTCTGTTCCGCCCTGGCAGGAGGACTGCAACTGGCCAGGATTTCAGAGAAAAAAGATTTTTACAATCTGGTGGATCAGATCAAATCGGATTTAAAACCAAGTTAAAGAAAAATTTAATAAGCCATATGAAAAGAGTTGTTATAACCGGCATGGGAGCACTGACTCCTTTAGGCAATAATTTACAGGACTACTGGCAGGGTTTAAAGGAAGGCAAAAGCGGATGTGATTTTATAACCAAATTTGATCACCAAAAATTTAAAACAAAATTTGCCTGTGAATTAAAAGGCTTTGATCCGCTAAATTTCCTCGATCGCAAAGAGGCAAGAAAAATGGACCCATTTTGCCAATACGCCCTGGTTGCATCGCAGGAAGCTATTGAGGACAGCCAGGCCAACTTTGATCAATTGAATGTGAACCGCATCGGGGTAATCTGGGCAAGTGGCAATGGTGGTATCGGAACTTTCGAGGATGAAGTGCTTGAGTACGGTAACGGAGATGGTACACCACGATACAACCCGTTTTTTATTCCTAAAATACTATGCGATACCAGTTCGGGCTTAATCTCTATTAAACATGGCTTAAGGGGCATTAATTACAACACTATTTCCGCCTGTGCCTCCTCTACCACAGCCATTATCGACGCTTTTAACTACATAAAATGGGGAAAGGCCGATATGATCATAACCGGGGGTTCCGAGGCCCCGGTTACCCAGGCCAGTATTGGGGGTTTTAACGCCATGAAGGCACTCTCCACCAGAAATGATTCACCAGCGACTGCCTCAAGGCCATTTGATATTGGAAGGGATGGTTTTGTCATGGGCGAAGGCGCGGGAGCCTTGATATTGGAGGAATATGAACATGCACGGCGAAGAGGTGCCAGAATATATGCCGAAGTAGTGGGTGGCGGTATGTCTGCAGATGCGTACCATATGACCGCCACACACCCTGAAGGGCTCGGTGCTTACCTGGGCATGGAAAGTGCCCTGGAAGACGCCGGCATCAAACCCGGTGACATCGATTACATAAACATGCATGCTACCTCCACCGGTCTGGGAGATATTTCAGAGTTAAAGGCGGTAACAAAACTATTTGGGAATGACAATAGCCGGTTAAACATCAGCGCCACCAAATCCATGACCGGTCATTTGCTCGGAGCTGCCGGCGCCATAGAGGCCATAGCCAGTGTTTTAGCCGTTAAGGAAGATATGGTTCCTCCGACCATTAATGTGGAAACGGTAGATCCCGAAATAAATACCTGCATCGATCTTACGCTGGGCCAAAGCCAGAAAAAGCCCATGAAATATGTTATGAGCAATACCTTTGGATTCGGTGGCCATAACGCCACAGCCATCTTTAAAAAATTCACTGAAATTTAAGGCCATGCCCCCCAACCCTGCCGGGGCACTTAACCCGTAATCTGCCCCACTCACCGTTATAATCACTCCAAACATCGAAGAACGATGATTTCTTGAAATAGAAAAATTATTATTGAAGTTAGAAGTAATGTTTACGTCTTGATCTGGTAATACCTATTTCCAGGTAAAAGCAGAAAACCCCGGTGTTATGGAATTGTCATACCAGGTCCAGCTACTTCAAAGAGTCCATTTATTCCGGATCGGTCTTGTTAATAGTTTTATCCTTTTATAACCAAAAACTTTAAACCAAAATGGCAAAAAAAATCTCAGATATTGAAGGAATTGGCCCAAAGTACGCCGCCAAACTTCAAAAAGCTGGTGTTCGGTCAGTGCCCGGATTACTGAAATTGTGCTGTAACAAAAAAGGTAGAAAGGCTGTGGCAGAGCAGTCGGGTATCGATACCTCCCAGCTACTCAAGTGGGCCAATATGGCGGATCTTTTCAGGATTAAAGGCGTGGGAAGCGAATATTCGGAGCTATTGGAAGCTTCCGGTGTGGATACCATTAAGGAACTTAGAAACAGAAACGCTGAAAACCTGCATGCTAAAATGGTCGAAGTGAACACCAAGAAAAAACTGGTCAGACAACTCCCTTCAGCCAAGCAGGTTTCTAATTTTGTGGCCCAGGCCAAGAAACTGGAACCCATGATCACACACTGACATTTACCTAAAACCTTTGGAGATATTCCTCATAAAGGCGGCCGATTCTTAACAGGCCGCTTTTTTTATGCCTATCTTCGTCAATGAGCTTTTCTATGGCTAATTTAACAGTTATCCATCTTGCTTTGCCTACAAGGAAAACAGGTGATAGCACTACACCTGAACAATGCCATGGGTCCAAAGTTTTAAAATATGACCTGATTGATTAACTTTATTTCAGTCATTATACAAGCTTATTAAAAACAATTCGTACGACTAACATCCAATGCCTCTCACCATGATTAAAAACTATTTCACCACCGCCATCCGGAATTTCCTGCGACATAAACCATTTACTTTTCTCAATGCAATGGGATTATCCTCATGTTTAGCCGCAACATTAAAGTATGAGTAACCAAATGAACATGTATCCGGAACCAACGGTAGGGGCAATTATTGTAAACCCTTCAAATAAAATTCTTTTGTGCAAGTCCAGGAAATGGAATGATAAGTTTGTGATTCCCGGTGGGCACATTGAGCGGGGTGAAAAGATGGAAGACGCTTTGAGGCGGGAGGTCAAGGAAGAAACCGGCTTGGATATCTATGACATTGAACTTATTAGTTTACAAGAGAGCATCTTTAGCAAAACCTTTCAACAAGAAAAGCATTTCATTTTTATTGATTTCATTTGCAGAACAGGCTCTTCTGATGTTATCCTGAACGATGAGGCCGATGAGTATATCTGGGCAGGAATCGATGAAATCATGGATTTGGATTTGGGAGGGTATACAAGGCAGTTTTTTACGGAATACATTCGTGAAAACTCCCCGCATCAAAAGCACATATTTTACCAGTACGTACGAGAAGGTTAGGGCATGTTAATATAGCCTGGGTTTGCCTCAGACCGGCGAATGAGAAAAAATGTTTCAGTTTTTTGCGTCCACATGCGCTTATCTCCGTCTGATAAAATAGGTAAAGCTGAATATTATTATGGAAAACATCTATCATGTCTGGAAAAGTGTATACCAGAAGCTTGAATACATGCTGGCAGCCAACATCCGGGACAAAGAGACAAGGAAAGACTTACTGCACGATATTTTCCTGAAAATCCATTCAGGAATCCATACTTTGAATTCATCGGAAAAGCTGCTTCCATGGGTTCGCCGGATAACCAAAAACGTCATTGCCGACTACTACCGGTCGGCGGTGAAGCATGTTGTTGTCCCTGAGGTACCCGATGTACCCTCCGAGGATCAGGACTATTTCAATGATAGGTTCATTGACTGCATAATGCCTATGATTGATCAGTTGGATGTCAAATACAAAGAAGCTGTTATACTTAGCGAATTAAACGGTGTTAAACAAAAAGAACTCGCCGGTATGCTTGACATCTCTTTTTCGGGCGCAAAATCCAGGGTTCAGCGAGGACGAAAGAAGCTGAAGGAAATGATTCTTCAATGCTGTGAAATCGAAGCAGACATTTACGGCAATATCCTCGATTATTCGAAAAGAAGCAGTTGTTGCCATCATCGCTAACCTGGCAAAAAACCATACATTCCGTTATTTTGCGTCCTTTTCAAACTCCTTACGTCCTGTTAGTAGCATCAAAAATTTAAAGTCATGAGTAATTCAATAAAAGAAATCATTAAAGAGACCTATACCAGGACCCTGGATCAGGATGGTGGTTGCGGATATGAATCAGGTTGCTGTGGAACCGGAAGTCCGGATGCCGGAAATTTTGCAGAAGACTATAGCCAGCT
Organism: Cytophagales bacterium; assembly: GCA_022360015.1. Lineage (GTDB taxonomy): Bacteria > Bacteroidota > Bacteroidia > Cytophagales > Cyclobacteriaceae > Agaribacillus. The sequence goes on along the minus strand of JAKSDQ010000152.1, from coordinate 99,806 downwards.
AGCGGGTTATATCCCGGAGGCTGACTATGGTTTAGGGTGTGGTCTTCCAACGGAATCGGCCCTCATGAGGGCGGGAGATACGGTACTTGACCTGGGTTCAGGTGCTGGCAATGACGTTTTTGTGGCAAGGAAAACGGTAGGTGATAAAGGCCGGGTAATAGGCATAGACATGACCACGGCAATGATTGAAAAAGCCAATAGTAACAAAGCAAAGCTCGGTTACAAAAACGTCGAATTCATTCTCGGTGATATAGAAGAAATGCCGGTTGCATCGGATGAAATTGATGTGGTGATAAGTAACTGCGTCCTTAACCTGGTCAATGACAAGGCCAAAACTTATAAGGAAATCCACCGGGTGCTAAAACCCCAGGGCCGGTTCAGCATATCCGATATCGTTGTAAGCAGGCCGCTTACAAAAGAAATAGCAGCCGCTGTGGCCTTGTATGCCGGCTGCATTTCGGGGGCCATGGTAAAGGAAAACTACCTTGAAACCATACGGCAGGCAGGTTTTAAAGACATTCATATAGCCAAAGAAAAATCCATCTCCCTGCCCGATGACTTTCTCTTAAACCATTTATCAAAAGACGCGTTGATCGAATTTCGTGAAAGTGGCGTCCAGGTTTTAAGTGTAACCATCACCGGAACGAAATAGCGCAACAGCGCAAAGCAACGGCAACCGTATTTTTCTATTGCAATTCATCTTCGATATTACCGCAGGTCAACATTTCGTCACCGAAGTAGGGGTTGAGAATTTCGTCAGAATTGCTGAGCCAATAGGCGCCTTCAAAATCAAAGGCCATGGGACAGAATTGACGGAATGCTTTTAACCCCTTAACCTTGAATTTGACTAAGGTACGGTAGAGTTGATCACTTAAGAGAGACAACGCTGTTCTCGATTTTGCCAGGTCTGTTTCTCCCACAATGGTTTCGGTTGATGATTGAAGGACTGCGAGATCTTTCATCCAGGCTGTATGTGCTTCACCTTTAACCAGGTTCATATCTGCTTTTTTGATAACATCCACTAAAACGCGGGCCTTTTGACCCGCTTTTTTTACATCACTTTCAATCAACGCGTCTTTTACCGGAAGATAGGTCTCAAAAATATTTTTTAGCTGATCCCTGAATGTCTGGCTGACATCAAATGATTCCACAGCAACCTCTGCTTCCGGATTCATCATACTTATTTTACCCTGCAACTGCGCCGCCGCATCTATTTTGAAAACACCATTGACAGCTATATCTTCACCTTCGGCTAACCCTGCCTGCACCACATAATGCTCCCCGGCATCTGTACCTAGTTGAATTTCCCGGAATTGAAAGGTTGGCTGATCATAGCCCGGTTGCCTGACATATACTATCGCCCGCTTTCCCGTCCACAGCACCGAGGATTTGGGAATCATCAGCGCTTGGCCACCCTTTTTGAGGTGCGCGTGTACAATACCTTCGGCAAACATTTCAGGTTTTAACTGACCGTTCCGGTTATTAACTTCGGCCCTTATGGAAACCGTGCGGGTTTGATGGTTTACCAGGGGATTGATAAAAGAAACTGTGCTTTGAAACTGTTTGCCAGGAACAGCAGGTATATAAAAAGACAGGGAATCTCCGATGGATATCCAGGGCAAATCACTTTCATATGCCTCAAAAAGTACCCATAAATGGTTCAGGTCGGCAATTTCAAACATGATTTTACCTTCCATAATGTGCTCTCCTACTGAAATATTCTTGGTATGTATCGTTCCGGAATGATGAGCATAGACTTCAAAATAGTATTCGGGTTCAGCTTTTTTGATAATATTATCTATCTGATCGTTGGTAAGCTCCCACAGCTTAAGCTTCTGAATGGCCGCCTCATAAAATGCAGGATTCGAATCTTTGAGCTTCAGTGCTTCAAAAAGCTCCTTTTGGGCAGTGACCAAATCCGGTGAATACAACGTGGCAAGTTTCTGGCCTTTTCTGATGTACTGTCCGGTAAAATCGGCATACAACTTTTCTACCCGCCCGTCAAAATGTGCAGTCACTGAAGACAGTCTTCTTTCATCAGCACTGATAACTCCCTGCAATCTAATCTCCCTGGCCACTACTCCCCGCGATACCCTGGTAGTTTGAATGTTCGCCAATTGCACCGCCGCCTCGGTCATCTGTACCTCATTCTCCCCCACTTCCTCATGCAAAGATAACACCGGCACCAAATCCATCCCGCATAGGGGACAATCACCCGGCCCACTTTCCCTGATCTGAGGGTGCATCGAGCATGTCCAAACTTTTTGATGAGAAGACGAGCGGGTGAGAGTAGGGGGAGATGAAGAGGGTTGGTGGGATGAGTCGAGTAGAAAACCTATAACAATACCCGTTACGATAAGGCCCAAGTAAAGTCCCGTTTTTTTTAGATTTATATTTTTCATGATCTTGATTCTTTTACACGTCGTAATAATTATTTCAGTATTCTAATAATCGATTCCATACGATCCAACACCTCCTATCATTCCACCATTCCAATCACCCCACCAACTAAAATTGTCCATTTTCAACTGTCAACTGTCAATTATCAATCATCCTCACCCCTTCCCATCAAATAATCAACCTCATATACTGTGTTATTAGCGTCCACCCTTGCCTTTTCCAATTCCAACTGATAGGAAAGAAGCCTTCGCTCCATCCTCAAAACATCCGCAAAATCCGTTTTGCCTGTTACAAACTCTGTTTGAAGCAGTGACAGAGATTGTTCAGCCAATTCATACAATTTCTGATATAAACTCCGCCTCCTCGCAGCATCCAAATGGTCCCTGATCAGTGTTTCCAATTTGGTGATAAGCCTGTCTGACTTTGCTTCTATCTGGTATTGAAGACTTTCCTTACGCAATTCTTCCTGATTTTTGAGTGCTTCATATTTTTTGCGGTAAAGCGGAATATTTAATCCCGCCTGCGGAAAAAGCAATGCGTCCTGTCCGTTGCCTGGAATACCCGCCTCGGGACGCTCACCGATATTTATATAACTCATTCCCAACGTAAATGAAGGTTTGCCTGTAAGGTCTGCAACCTCCATCTTTTTATCCTGGGCGGCCAGTTGACTTTGCAGTTGCCGGAGCTGCAGGTTCCGCGAAACTATACTGTCATACAGGGTCTGTTTTGCTTCTTTCAGGGTTTCTTCCCAAAGAATTTCCGGAAAAGCAGGGGGTTGGTCAAGCTGATAATTCAACAGGTTTTCAAACTGTATGAGCAGGGCCTGTTTGCTATCATTGAGCAAAGCGAGCCTGTTTTGCAACTCCTCATAATCCATTTCTACCCTCAGAACATTGACAAATCCGGTTTTGCCACTCTCAAAATTCACCCTCACCAATTCCTTAAATGAATTCAGCAGGGCTAAGTTTTCTTCTGTCAGCAAAATGGACTTATGGATAAAATACAATTCCGAATAAGTAATTTTGACCTCCTTGAAAAGCGCAAGTTTTTGATCTTCAAAATTTTTAAGCCTGGATTCGGCCAGTCGGGTGGCTACTTCGCCTCTGGCTTTGAGGGTTCCAAACCAGGGAAAAGCCTGGCTTACAGCAATACTGGCCCGTTGGGGACCTACGCGGGTTTCAACAGGCTGTGCAAACAAACTGAAAGTCAGTTGCGGATCAGGCAAGGCCCTTGCCTGGGGAATTTGCTCCATTGCCGCAAGGTACCGGTTAAATTCGGCCTTTAATCCCGGATTATTCTCGACAGCAATAACAAGGTACTTGTTCAGGTTTTCCTGACCATACGCGGCAACTCCCAACAGGGACAGCCCCAGGAATACAATCTTAATTTTCATCATTTTTCTTTTTTATCTGAAACTCCTGCCACATACAATAAAGCACCGGAACAATAAAAACCGTAATGACCTGAAAAAGCATGCCTCCAAACGTAGGTATGGCCATAGGCACCATGATATCCGATCCTTTGCCGGTGGAAGTAAATATGGGCAACAACGCAATGATGGTTGTCGCCGTTGTCATCATAGCGGGCCTTATTCTTAACAGTCCCGCGTGCAGGACAGCTTTTCTGATCTTTTCGATATTATCTGGTTTTTCTTTATCAAATGTCTGCTTTAAATAGGTGGCCATCAATACGCCATTATCAGAAGCCACCCCAAAAAGTGCGATAAAACCCACCCATACCGCCACGCTCAGGTTTATCTTGTTCACCTGGAATAAATCACGGAGGCCTTCTCCAAAAACCCGGATGTTTAAAAACCAATCCTGGCCGTATAACCAGATCAGTATAAAGCCTCCGGCAAAAGCGACAAAGACACCGGAGAATACCATCAATGTGGGCTGAAGCCTGCCAAACTGAAAATACAGGATAAGAAGAATGATCAGCAGACACACCGGAATCAGAATCGAGAGTCGCTCAGTGGCGCGTAGTTGGTTCTTATAGTTACCGGTAAATTCGTAGCTGACCCCTTGGGGTATAGTCAGGGAACCTTCACTGATTTTGTTATCCAATAATTCCATGGCATTTTCAACTACATCCACTTCGGCAAAACCTTCCATTTTATCCAGGATAACATAGCTGACCAGAAAGGTATTTTCACTTCTAATGTTTTGTGGCCCCCTGACGTACTGAATTCGCGCCAGGTTTCCAAGCGGTACCTGAACACCCGACGGCGTTGGAATAAGTATGTCACTCAGGTCATCGGGATTATCACGTAATTCCCTCGCGTACCTTACCCTTACAGGGTAGCGTTCACGGCCCTCCACAGTGGACGTCAATTGACTGCCTCCAATAGCGACCCCCAGATACATTTGCATATCTTCGATACGCAATCCATACCGGGCAATAGCATTTCTGTCAATATTAATCTCAAGATATGGTTTGCCAACGACACGGTCAGCAAAAACCGAAGAAGCTTCTACGCCGGGAACCTGCTTCAGGAGTTCTTCCATTTGCAGGCCCACTGCCGCCAGTGTCTGAAGATCGGGCCCAAAAATTTTCATGCCTATCGGTGCGCGCATTCCTGTGGAAAGCATGATCAAACGGGTGGCTATGGGCTGAAGTTTGGGTGCGGCTGTCAGACCCGGAATGCTGGTAGTCCTGGCGATTTCGTCCCATACATCATCAGGAGACCGAATGTGTTTTCTCCACTGACGGAAATATTTTCCGCCGGGATCTTTGATCAACAAACCGGTGTCGAACCTGCCCAGGTCGCCGGTTTCGGGATTAAAGGTCAACCCGTTTTTTAATTCATACTCATCGTTGTCATTTACTTTAAAGCGGATACGGTGACCATCTTCGTCCAGTATGTATTCAGACTTATAGTTGACGGTATTTTCAAACATTGAAATCGGAGCCGGATCCAATGCGGAATTTACCCTTCCCCATTTGCCAACAGTCAGTTCCACTTCCGGAATGGCTGTTACACGCTGGTCAAGCAACCGAATGGTTTCTATGTTTTCTTCTATACCTGAATGCGGCATGTTGCTGGGCATCAGCAAAAAAGACCCCTCGTCGAGTGAAGGCATGAATTCCCTCCCTACCCCCGGAAAAGTAGCCTCCATGCTTGTCCAAAAACCTGTCTCCCTGAGTTTCGCAGCCTTACCAACAAAACCAAATACATTGTCAAATCCTTGCCATGACAATATGCCAAATAGTACAATAAGTATCGGAATACTTAAAAACTGCCATTTATGCCTCAGGCACCAGTTGAGAATGTTGGCATAATACTTTACAACACCTATTAAAATCACCAGGACCCATAAAATTACCATTCCCACTAAAAAAAAGTTAGCGAATAGGGAATGCCCTGCCCCCAGAGGCAGCCAGGTTCCGGTGAGTAAATAAAGCACTGCAGCACACAGGATGCCGATATTGAAATACTTCGGGGCTTTTTTCCATGTTGCCGGCCAGCGATCTTGCAACAGATTGTTTAAAGCGATGGCGATTAATGCGATGCCTGCCCAAAACACAAAAAATAGCAATACAATGCCAAAAGCTCCGGCCAGGACATTCAAACTATTACGCAACCGGCTTTTTTCAAAATCCAGTGAAAAAAGCGAATGGGCAAAGGCCGGAATAATCACAATACCAAAAAACAAAGCAGCCAGCAAGGCAAAAGTTTTGGTAAACGCCAACGGACCAAATAACTTCCCCTCCTGGGCTTGCAAAGCAAATACCGGCAGGAAGCTAACCACGGTTGTCGCCAGGGCGGTGATCACTGCTGAGGCTACTTCCGCTGTGGCAGTATATATTACTTTCAGTTTTTCGGCAGCGGTCTTGCTTTTGTTTTGCGGCATTTGCAGATGCCGGATAATGTTTTCCGTAAAAACGACCCCTACATCAACCATTACCCCAATAGCGATGGCTATTCCAGACAAAGCCACAATGTTAGCAGCAATACCAAAGTAACGCATGGCTATAAATGTAATCAACACACCAACCGGAAGAAGACTGGAAATCATCACTGAGGCCCGAAGGTTAAGCACCAGAATGACAACGACAATCACACTTATCAGGATTTCAAGTGTCAGTGCTTCCTCCAAAGTGCCGAGGGTTTCGTTGATTAATCCTGCGCGATCGTAAAAAGGCACAATAGTTACCTTAGAAACCGTACCGTCAGCAAGGGTTTTAGCGGGCAGGCCTGGCGAGATTTCTTTAATTTTAGCCTTCACATGCTGGATTACTTCCAAAGGATTTGAGCCGTAGCGTGCCACTATCACTGCCCCTACCGCTTCAGCACCGGCTTTATCCAAACCACCCCTGCGCGCCGCAGGACCCAGGTGAACTTTTGCCACATCCTTAACCCGGACAGGAATATTATTCCTGGCAACGACTACTGCCTCTTCCAGATCATTAATGTTCCTGATATATCCAAGGCCTCGTACCAGGTACTCCGCCTTGTTAAACTCTATGGTGCGCGCACCTACATCCAGGTTGCTCTTTTTAACGGCATCCATGATTTGGGCGACATTCACACGATAACTTTTCATAGCTATAGGGTCAATATCCACTTGGTATTCCTTTACATAACCTCCTATAGAAGCCACCTCAGAAACACCTCCGGCCGAAGAAAGGCTGTATTTTACATAATAGTCCTGAATAGAACGCAGTTCCTGAGGATCCCAGCCCCCGGCCGGACGACCATCCAAATCCCTGCCTTCCAAAGTATACCAAAATACCTGGCCCAGTGCAGTAGCATCAGGGCCCAGGGACGGTTGCACGTTGACCGGCAGGGTGCCTGCCGGCAATGAGTTAAGCTTTTCAAGAATTCTCGACCGGCTCCAGTAAAACGCTACATCTTCCTCAAAAATGAGATATATGCTGGAGAGCCCGAAAATTGAGTTGCCGCGAATCGTTTTTACGCCGGGAACTCCAAGAAGGGCCGTTGTAAGTGGATAGGTAATCTGATCTTCAATATCCTGCGGAGATCGCCCGGTCCATTCTGTAAAAACTATTTGTTGATTCTCTCCGATATCGGGAATAGCATCCACGGGGACAGGATCCCTGGGAATCCACCTCATCTCCCAGTTAAAAGGAGCTACGGCCAGGCCCCAAATTATCAATGATACCGTTAAAAGAACGGTAATAAGTTTATTCTCTAAGAAAAATTTTATAATACCAATAAGCATAACATCCTATCACTTGATGATAAACAGATGATTTCCGGGCACAATTACCCCTATACTGCGCAAGGCAGCATCGTAATGTTATGACTTAAAGAAGAAATGATTGAATCAGGACCGTGATGTCCGGATCAATCGAGGGAGGCTTGTAATTTAAGTAGGAAGAATAGGCTTTGACAAATGAAAAGAGATCAAAATCGATGACAAGGTAGGTGATAGCTGCTAAGAGGTACCATTGAGGTACCAGGCTGATGCCGGAAACAGCTTTGTTTAAATCGGTCACCTTAAACTCCACCTCAACGTCTTCACAGCATTTCATAGCACAGGCCATAGCTTGCCCGTCCGTTTTGATTTTGTCAATACAGGACTTGGCCTTCTGAAAAACCGCTATGTTTTCCAGCTCGCCCATGCAATAATGTTTGTGAAGTGTTACACCACTGGTTGTCAGCAATAATAACAGCGCAAGGAAGACGTTCAGTATTTTTGCAAAAACTTTCATCAATAGGCCCAAAGATACAAAAAAATGTCTTTAATAGTAAGATTACCAGCTTAGAGACCTTCTTAAATGTTGCTTACCGCTGATACAATCATAGACATATATCCGGCAGATCATTAACTTTTGCAAGTATACGTGATAATTCCGTTGCATGACTTACATAATTTTTGAAAAAAGTTATATGATTTTAGCCGATAATCCCGTCCAACGGTTTTCGAAGATTCAAACGCTGCTTTTTAAAGGCAGTGGGTGACATACCCGTGGTCTTTTTAAATTGATTAGATAAGTGCTGCACGCTGCTGTAGTTAAGCTTATCTGCAATCTGGCTTAAGCTTAATTCGTCATAAATCAACAGCTCTTTCACTTTTTCTAATCGTTGCAAGATCGTATACTTTTCTATGGTAATTCCCTCTACCGATGAAAAAAGACTACTCAAAAAGCTGTAATCTCTTCCGATCTGTTCTTCCAGATAGACGGAATAATTGATTTTTACAGGTCCGGAATCCCTGTGAATAATATCTATCAATAAATTTTTAACACGTTCGATGATCCGGCTGTTTTTATCTTCAAGCAAGTCAAAACCCCGGTCCCGAAGCATTTCCCCAATATTGGCCAGCTCATCTGACGATAGATCGCTGTCTACCTCCACCTCACCCAAACGAACCGTTTTGGCCTTATGACCAGTTTCCCTAAACAACCCGGTTACCGCTTCAATGCAGCGGTTGCAAACCATGTTTTTTATGTATAACTTCATAATTAAATCTTCTACAACGAATTTAACGATTTCAATGAATAGTCGGTTAGGCTATTCGGGACCGTTTATCAGCACCTTGCTGCCGGTTAAAACAAGAACATACATTAAAAGCACCGAACAATTAGTCAATTCAACGGTTTTTCAAGTAAAAGATATGAATGGCTATGTTTTCACTATTTAAAAAAGATCCCATCAAAAAGCTAAATAAGCAATATGAGAAAATGATGTTGGAAGCAAGGGATATTCAACGCACCGGTGACCTCAAGCTGTATGCAAAAAAGATTGCCGCAGCGGAGGAAGTGGCAAAAAAGATTAATGAATTAAAAACAAACAAGCGCTAGTGGAATAATATAAAACATGCCGCAACCCATTTCCATCTTTTGGTTCCGTCGTGATCTGAGACTTGAAGATAATACGGCACTGATGGCGGCCTTGTCGGGTGAATATCCGGTATTGCCCATATTCATTTTTGACAGGAATATTTTGGATGATTTAAAAAGTAAATCCGATCCAAGGGTAACTTTTATTCATGATGTGCTTCAAAACCTGCATTCGCAGCTTCAAAAAAAGGGTTGTGGACTACAAACTTATTATGGCAAACCCACTGAGGTGTGGAAAAGGATTGTACAGGCGTATAATGTAAAAGTCATTTATGCTAATCGTGATTATGAACCCTACGCCAGGGAAAGGGACAAGGCAGTCTATATGTTTTTGAAGGAACGGAACATTGGCTTCATCAGTAAAAAGGATCATGTCATCTTTGAAAAAAATGAAGTAATAAAGGATGATGGTGAAGCTTACAAGGTTTACACACCCTACAGCAAAAGATGGAAAAGTCTGTTCAATACCAAACCCCCGGAATGCTATCCCAACGCTTCGGAGACTAATAATTGGTTGCCGGTGACCGGTCCGGAAGTTATTCCACTATCAAAAATGGGATTCCGGCGAAGTTCAATGGCGATACCCTCAGGGAAAATTCCGGAAGAAATCATCAAGGATTATGATCAAAAGCGGGATATACCCGCCATAAAAGGCACCTCGCGGCTTGGCATTCACCTGAGATTTGGCACTATTAGCATCAGGCAACTGGTGCGTAACGCCAGCGTATGGAACGAAAAATATTTAAACGAATTGATCTGGCGTGATTTCTATCAAATGATTTTGTGGCATTTTCCCCACGTAGTCAATGAAAATTTTAACAAAAAATATGACGGCATTCAATGGCGAAATAACCGGGGGGAATTTAACAGGTGGTGTGAGGGAAAGACCGGATACCCAATCGTAGATGCAGGCATGAGGGAATTGAATGCTACAGGGTTCATGCATAACCGGGTTCGTATGATTACGGCCAGCTTTCTCACCAAACATTTGTTGATTGACTGGCGTTGGGGGGAAGCTTATTTTGCAGAAAAGCTGCTCGACTATGAGTTGGCATCCAACAACGGAGGCTGGCAATGGGCTGCCGGAACCGGGGTAGATGCGGCCCCTTACTTCCGGATATTCAACCCGGATACACAAACCCGGAAGTTTGACGAACAACACCAATACATCAAAAAATGGGTGCCTGAATACCAGGACTTTTCCTATCCTGATCCTGTAGTAGACCACAAATCCGCCAGGGAAAGGGCACTGAAAGTTTATAAAGAAGCATTGGAAAAAGCAGCAAAGATATCCAATTAAGTCACGGCAATGGCAAAAATACTTCTTACAGGTGCCACCGGTTATATTGGCAAAAGATTATTGCCACTGCTATTGAATAAGGGACATAGCGTGGTTTGCCTGGTGAGAGACCAACGGCGCTTTGATTTTGATAATCTGACTGGTCAGGCGCTGGAAAATCTGGACATCATTGAATGCGATCTCTCCAGGCCGGCAACACTGGAAAAGTTACCCCTCTCTATTGACGCGGCCTACTACATGGTGCATTCCCTTGACACGAAGGACAAAGGTTTCGGCGAACTCGAAAACCAGACGGCAGAAAATTTCATTCGCTACGCCGACAAATCCAATGCACGCCAGATTATCTATTTAAGTGGTATTGCTAATGATCAGAATCTCTCGGAACACCTCAGTTCCAGACAAAATGTTGAAGTGATCCTGAGCAGCCGTGATATTCCGGTCACCGTACTTAGAGCGGCGATTATCATTGGCTCAGGAAGTGCATCTTTTGAAATCATAAGGGATTTGGTTGAAAAGCTTCCCGTTATGATTGCCCCAAAGTGGTTGCATACCAAATGTCAACCCATTGCCATTAGAAATGTGTTGGAGTACCTGCATCAGGTGTTATTAAATGCCAGGACCTTTGGAAAGACCTTCGATATCGGGGGACCTGACATCCTCAGTTATAAAGAAATGTTGTTGGGATATGCCAAAGTGAGAGGATTGCGAAGGTGGATTATATCAGTGCCGGTGCTGTCACCGCGGCTGTCTTCATTGTGGTTATATTTTGTTACTTCCACCTCATACATGCTTGCCCGTAATCTGGTGGATAGCATGAAAAATGAAGTGATATGTCAAAACGCCAACATCCGGGATATATCGCCCACTGATCTTATCACATACAGGGAGGCTTTGCAACTTGCCTTCGTCAAAATCAACCAAAATGACATTATCTCCAGTTGGAAAGATGCGTTGTATAACAAGAACCTGAATCAGAATTTTTTGAATCATAGTGAGGTTCCCGTGCACGGTTGCCTGTTGGATAAAAGAGCGTATCAATTCAGCCGCGACCCGGAAAGTGTATTACAAAATATCTGGGAAATCGGAGGAGATCGCGGATGGTATTATGGCAATTTTCTTTGGAAAATCAGAGGCTATCTTGACAAGCTGGCAGGTGGTGTGGGGCTTAGAAGAGGAAGGAGAAGTCCGGTAGATTTAAAGCCAGGTGACGCACTGGATTTTTGGAGAGTGCTCATTGCGGATAAAATAAACAAACGTTTGTTATTGTATGCGGAGATGAAATTACCAGGAGAAGCCTGGCTGGAGTTCAAGATAAAGAAAAAAGGAAACACCCATATTCTATTGCAAAACGCTACCTTCAGGCCCCTTGGATTATGGGGGCGCATTTATTGGTATGGCGTATTACCCTTTCATGGCTTCATTTTTCGCGGAATGGCCAGGAAGCTGATTGAATATAAAGGGCAATAGACTCGGGCGCCTCTATTTCAACTTAGCCGCAAAAACTTGTTCCATTTTCTGAACTTTGGGACCGATGACTACTGAACAATAGGGTTGGGTAGGATTATTGTTAAAATAATTCCGATGGTAATCTTCCGCTTCAAAAAATTCTGGCAATGCGCTGATTTCGGTAACAATAGGATCATCGAAAACTTCCGACTCATCCAGTTTCGATTTGTAATATTCAGCCAGTTTCTTTTGGGCTTCATTATGATAAAATACAACAGAGCGGTACTGCGTTCCAACATCCCCACCCTGCCGGTTTAAAGTTGTGGGATCATGCGTTTTCCAAAAAACCTCAAGTAACTCTTCATAGGTGATGATACCCGGGTCATAGGTAATTTGTGCCACCTCTGCATGACCGGTAAGACCACTACATACCTCCTTGTAGGTAGGGTTGTTTACTGTTCCGCCTGCATAACCCGATACTACGGATTTTACGCCGTTTAACCGTTGAAATACTGCTTCTACACACCAAAAACAGCCTGCGCCAAATGTTGCCTGTTCCATATTGATTTGTGTTAACTTCACCTATTAACGCAGGGTAGGCATAAAGGTTTGAAATAGTTTTACCGGTTAGGTGGCCAGCCAATTATAACCATTTTACATCCAGAAAAAGTAAGGCGATCATAGTGAGTACGATAAAATAAGGCAACGCCATTTTCATCATTCTGAAATAGGACAATGAAATCCTGATGGCTATGTTATTGGTGAGTAAAAACAGCAGTGCCGCCTGGCCGTTAGGTGTGGCAATTGAAGGAATATTAGTACCAATGTTAATGGCCATAGCCACGTCTTCCAACTGACTTTTGTCACCTGCCAGCATTTCCACAGCTTGTTTAATGTACACCGATGCCACAAATACATTATCGCTTATCACCGACAAAGAGGCCGATGCAATAAAAAAGAAATAGGTCTGCCCCATACCCTGGTAAGACCTGGCCTCGGCAATGATAGGGTCAAAAAGGTGATTGTGTTCAATCATGGCAACAATGACAAAAAATATAATCAACAGCGATAAAAAAGGAGTGCCTTCTTTAAAGGCTTCACCAATTGAGTGTTCTGATTGGACCCCCATGGTGGCCGAGAGGATCACAATGACAGAAAGGCCGATAAAACCCACTTCAGCCAGATGAAATGCCAACGCGGCTATTAGCCATATCGCGCAAATGGCTTGCATAATAATACCCCATTTTTTATAGCCAGACATTTTTTCTTCCATTTCCCTGGCATTCTGATCAAGTATTTTTCTCACCTGGGCAGGCAACTTATAACCATATCCGCTGATGCTATGGAATTCAATATAAGCTGTGGTAAGCAGGCCAAAAAATATGACCGGTATGGTTACATTAGCCATCTTTATAAAAAAGTCTGCAAATGACCAACCCATTTCCGAAGCAATCAATAGATTTTGCGGCTCTCCTACCATCGTAGCAACACCCCCAAGGGCCGTACCAATCACACCATGCATGAGCAGATTTCTCAAAAATCCATTGAAATTCTCCAAATCATCACGCGCCACCACCCTTTTTTCAGGGATCGATTTGGTGCCGGGTACCCTTTCTTCGATGCTGGTTGCATTATAAATCCGGTAAAAAGTAGTTACCACGGCAATCATTACCGCAGTCACAGTCAGGGCATCCAGCCAGGCTGAGAGCACCGCTCCCATCAGGGCAAAAACCAGTGAAAGCAATACCTTTGATTTGATTGCGATTAATATTTTGGTAAAGATATAGGTGAGCAGGTCTTTCATAAAATATATGCCCGCCACCATAAAAAGCAATAGCAGAATTACCTGTAAATTGTTTTCAACCTCATGGTACACCTCGTGGGGGGAAGTCAACCCCAGAGCCACCACTTCAATGGCCAACAACCCGCCGGGCAGCAGGGGGTAACACTTGAGGGCCATCATAAGGATAAATATAAATTGGAATAGAATCAGCCAACCGGTATAACCAGGGCCAAGAAAAAACAACACTACCGGATTGATCACAAGAAAGCCCAACATCACTTGCTTATACCAAACGGGGCTTCCTCCCAGAAAATGCTTAAAAAAAGTATTGATATTTTTCATCCTTCGAGTCCATTATTTACCGAATCCCTGCTTTTACTTTATTACAACATTAAAAATAAGATTGGCCGCAGCCCGGTTACAGCCAACGAAGATAGAAAAGATGAGAATGGCAATTAATGAAAACTTGAATCGAAATTGTGAAATGTAAGAATGCCGCTAAATTTGACCCGTTTACCACCGGGGACAACGTTATGAAAGCTTTCTTTTCACGTCCTCGATAATCAACTCAGCATGAACCCTTGAATTTTCAATAAACCATTTGTTGGTTTTCAGGCCTCCGCAGATTACACCTGCCAGATAAACATTTTCGACATTGGTTTCGTTGGTTTCTTCATTGTACAGTGGCGTTTGATTCTCGTCGTTTTGGAGCTTTATACCAATCGATTGCAGAAACTCAAAGTTTGGCCGGTAGCCGGTCATGGCCAAAACAAAGTCATTGGGAATGGTTATTCTTCCTTCGGGAGACCGGATATCGATTTGGTCTTCCCTGATGCTGGTTATACTGGCATTGAAATAGGCTTTGATAGAACCTTCCCTGATCCGATTCTCCACATCGGGTTTTACCCAATATTTTACACTGTCACTGATTTTTTCTTCCCTGATTACCATGGTGACATGAGCACCTTTCCTATAAGTTTCGAGTGCCACGTCAATGGCTGAGTTAGCGGCACCCACAACTGCCAGGTTTTGGGCGAAATAGGGGTGTGGCTCATCATAATAGTGTTTTACTTTAGGCAACTCTTCCCCTTCAACGTGCATGAGATAGGGCAAGTCATAAAAACCCGTGGCAATAATGATCACCATGGCGTCATAGGAACCTTTGGCAGTTGTTATTTTGTATAGATTATGATGGCGATTGACCTTTTGTACCTCTTCATATAATTTTAATTTCAACTCCCATGAGGAGGCTACCCGTCGATAATATTCCAATGCTTCCATGCGATTGGGTTTTGCACCGTGTGATATGAAGGGCACATCACCAATCTCCAGTTTTTCGGAAGTGGAAAAGAAAGTCATGTTAAATGGATAATGATAAAGTGAGTTGACCAGACAGCCTTTATCAATGATCACATAACTTAATCCCGCCTTTTTGGCTTCGATGCCACATGCCAGACCAATAGGCCCTGCACCAATTATCATCACATCATAGTATGCTGATTCTGCCATAATCGTTTCAGTGTTACGATCACAAAGGTAAAAAGACAACCTATGATTTTTAAATTTCAGTCCATGATTTTCCATTCATATAAAAAATTCCACCACTAAAACGATAGTATGAAACAATCGGTAAATTTTTATTAAATTGCCCACCTTAAAAGTTTAGCGGGTATGAAAAAACCAATTTTATTAATTATTGGCGTAATAGTAGCTTTGATCACAGGTTATGTGGCTTATTCCCTTACGACTTCCAAAAGGCACAGTCCTCCCGGAGTCGCCAGTTACGAAAACGACGGTCTGTCTATAAGTATTTACTACAGTCGTCCTTTTAAAAAGGGGCGCTTATTATTCGGCAAGCCAGGCACGACTGCATTGGAGGTTTATGGAGAGCCATGGCGAACAGGAGCCAACGAAGCGACACAAATTAAGACTAACAAAGACCTGCTTTTTCAGGAGGAAGTACTTAAAGCCGGAGAATATTCCATCTACACCATTCCAGGGGAAAATGATTGGACCATTGCTTTTAATTCCAAGCTGAATTACTGGGGCGCCAGCGTTTCGGGAAATCCATTCGACCCGGCACTGGATGTGCTAAGAGTCACGGTACCGAGAAAGAAAAACAACGACATGGTAGAGCAGTTCACCATAGATTTTGCCGATCAGGATGGTAAAACTAACATCTTGCTGTTATGGGACCATATCAGGATCGAGGTTCCTTTTGAACCTAAGGGATAAAGCCAGGAATTTGTTTTCCCAGTCTATTTAACCGAAATCTCCTTTCACTCATCTCCGCTTCTTTTATTGCCTGTAGCAATACGGATAGTCGGCTTTTTCGGAAAAAAGGTATCACGGTTTGTATCCCGATTAGGTGACTATTATTTGATGGGATTTGTTGTTATCTTGCATATTAGTTTCCTTTAACATATGCAAACGACAGAAATCAAAAGATTATTTGACATTTTGCAATTCCAGGCGGAAAACCAGCCTATCGACGATGCCCTGGCCAGCAAAGTGAATGGTGAATGGGTTAAATACAGCAGTAAGGATTTGCAAAACATTGCCAACAAGGTAAGTCTGGGTTTAATGAGAATGGGTATTGGTAAGGACGATAAGGTAGCCATTATTTCGAACAACAGGCCGGAATGGAATTTTATCGACTTTGGGCTCCAGCAGATCGGTGCAGTCAGTGTTCCTATGTACCCAACCATCACGGTGCAGGATTTTGAATTTATTTTTAACGACTCGGGGGTAAAACTGGTATTTGTGGCTGACTATGACCTTTATCGAAAGGCGAAAATCGCAGCCCGTGAAGCCCCCGGTGTTAAGGATATTTATACTTTCGACTTGATAGATGGTGCAAAACATTGGTCAGAGGTTAAGAAAAATGGAGAAGGGGGAGACATGCAGAAATTGCAGGCCCTGAAAAATCAGGTAACCTATGAAGATTTGGTTACTTTGATTTATACTTCCGGAACAACCGGCGTACCTAAAGGGGTTATGCTTAGCCATGGTAACATTATTTCCAATACCATTGCCGTTTCTAATATATCACCCTTGAAAGGAAAAAATTACCGGGCTTTAAGTTTTTTACCTATTTGCCACATTTTTGAGCGAACGGGTGTCTATTACTATATATATGACAGTGTTTCCATTTATTATGCCGAAAGCCTCGATGCCATCGGTGACAATCTCAGGGAAATCAGGCCGCATACTTTTACCACTGTGCCCCGTTTACTGGAAAAAATCTATGATAAAATACTGGCCAAAGCGTATGAGCTAAAGGGTATTAAAAGAAGGTTATTCTTTTGGGCATTAAATCTTGGTCTGAGGTATGACCCGAATGAAAGTTTTGGCTGGTGGTACGATTTTCAATTAAAACTTGCTAACAAAATCATTTTCAACAAATGGCGTGAGGCTTTGGGAGGTAACATCATGTACATAACCTCCGGGGCGGCGGCATTGCAGCCCCGTTTGGCCAGGGTTTTCTGGGCGGCAGGCATCAAAGTGCTCGAGGCCTATGGAGCTACGGAAACCTCACCCGGCGTTTCATTCTCCATAATAGATGACCTGAGAATTGGTTGCGTTGGTCCTTTACTGGAAAACATTCAGGTCAAAATCGCTGAAGATGGTGAAATTTTGGTAAAAGGCCCCAACGTCATGAAGGGTTATTACAAAAGGCCGGATCTGACCGCTCAGGCAATTGTGGATGGCTGGTATCATACCGGGGATGTGGGTGAAATGGTCGAAAACAAATACCTCAAAATAACAGATCGAAAGAAAGAAATATTTAAAACTTCCGGGGGAAAATATATTGCTCCCCAGGTGCTGGAGAATAAATTTAAGGAGTCTGTAATTATTGAGCAGATTATGGTTGTCGGGGAGGGGGAAAAGTTTCCCGGGGCGCTGATTGTCCCCAATTTTGAAGGACTCAAAGAGTGGTGCCAAATCAGGAACATTCAATACACTTCTAATGAAGAAATGTTAGATCACGAAATGATAATCGAAAAATTTCAGATGGAAGTCGATTTACACAATGCCCATTTTGCGCAATATGAAAAAGTGAAAAAGTTTGAGTTGATTCATACATCCTGGAGTTTGGAAACCGGAGAACTTACGCCCACAATGAAATTGAAAAGACGGGTTATTCTCGAAAAGTATCAGGAACTGGTTGAGTACATTTATCAATAATAACTTTTAAAATCACTTAACGAATTCCGCTGTGCCTCTTTGTGTCTTGGTGCCTCCGTGGTGAAAAAGGAAGAAAAATTATCTTTCATCGGTAAAGTATATGTATTTCCGGGTTTCTTTTCTATATTTTTACAGAAGCAAACTTCCAAAGCCAATCCCCTGTTTTAAAAATAGATATTTTATATTGAAATGATCAGGAAAACTTTATTCTTTGTGCTTATCACCGTGGTGCCCTTTTGGTACGGATGCTCACCAAAGCTCGAAATGGCTCCCGGCAATCTGCCTGAAGACTGGAAGAGCAAAAACATTCCCCCCAGCCAACAATCGGGGCCAGGAGATCCTGAAAGGGGTTTTGCCTACATGAAGTCGGGGGAATATATCGCCAGCGGCGTACCCTGGGAAATGATGAAAAAAAAGGTCAATAAGAGAAGGGACAGCCTCACCGAAATCGAAGTGGAGCCCGGATATTTTTTAAACTATAAAATAAGCTTGTTCAAAGCACCGAATGGTGAAAAAGTTGTGTCCGGCAATTGTTTTACCTGTCATGGAACCACGTTTAACGGAAAGTTACATTACGGTTTGGGAGATACTTTCTACGATTTTACCAAAAGCCAGAAAGCGCCAGCCCATATTCTGAACACATTGGTAAAACTGAAATACAACAAAAAGAAACCTGAAAGAGCAGCATTTGAAGACTTTGGGAATTATTACAAAGCACTGGCGCCTAAAATCACTACTCCGGTTTTTGGTGTGAATCCGGCCTTTCGCCTGGCAGAAGCCTGTGTGCAACATCGCAATCCTGTCGATCTTACCTATGAGAAAGCCGATAGATTTGAAATGATGAAGTATACGATGGCTACTGATGTTCCACCCCTTTGGAATGTGAAAAAAAAGAACGCTCTGTATTACAATGCTATGGGACGTGGTGATTTTACCAAATTACTGATGCAGTCTGTCTTACTCGGCCTGCCCGACAGCACTATGGCCAGGAAGGTTCAACAAGAATTTATACATGTTTTGGCATGGCTGGAATCCCTTGAGCCTCCCAGGTACCCCAAAACCATCAATCGGCCCCTGTCGTTAAAAGGCAAAGTTTTATTTGAAAAACATTGTAAAGATTGCCATGGCACTTACGGTAAAAATGAAAGTTACCCAAACAAAGTAATTGCCTTGCCCGTCATCAAAACCGATCCATGGTATGCCTGGTATGCCAAGGACTACGGGGGATTTAACAAGTGGTACAATCAAAGCTGGTTTGCGGTTTCAGCGCCTGTCTCTAAAAATGTTCCCCTGGAGGGATACATTGCCCCTCCACTGGATGGTATATGGGCCAGCGCACCCTATTTGCACAATGGGTCGGTACCCACTTTAAATGCGCTGTTGAATAGTAATGAAAGACCCGAATTCTGGCAAAGAAGTGGTAAAACGGATGATTACGATTTCGAAAATCTGGGATGGCGTTTTAAATCGAAGAAAAACGCTGCAGGTAAATTTGTTTATGACACAACTTTGCCGGGTTACGGTAATCAAGGACACACCTACGGCGACAAGTTTGGCGATGAGGAGCGTAAAGCCTTGATAGAATATCTTAAAACACTGTAATAACCATCAAAAAATTTCTCCTGGCGGATCAATCAAAATCAGGTTCAGTTAATTAGGTCACCACGCAGTCTTCTGAATCTCTTTCTGGCCTCCGCACTGAAAAGGCTTCCCGGATACTTGGTTAAAAAGTCCTGATAAATCTCCATAGACCTTTGGTTGTCAAACAACTGCTCTTCATAAATTTTCCCCATCAGAAAATAGGCATCGTCACTTAATATATCATAAGGATATTCATTGACTATTTTGTCTAAGAGAATGATAGAATCATCAAATTGTCCCAGTTCTAATAAAATCTTTGCCTGCAGCCAATATATCTCATCAGTAATTCTGTGACCTTCATAATCCTTCAACATTTTGTCCAGCTCCTCAATCGCCTGCTGTTTTTTATTTTGAAACAACAATAAATCTATGGAAGCATAGGTTTTCATCGCCATGTCGGTGGTATCGAGCATGGTGTTGTCCTTTATGAGTAAACTTAGCTGCATGGCATCATTGGAGATTTCCCGCGAGGTAGCCAGTTTCAATATATCCAGATGTGACTGTGCCAACGAAAAATTACCGTTATAATAGGAAAGCTTCGCATTTTTCAATTTGGCCTGGTAACCCAGGGGCTGTTCTTTCTTGGCTTTTTCAACCTGTGAATAAAGAAGGGTAGACTCCCATGGCTGACCGATAAGGAGGTATATGTCTCCCAGGTCGAGCTTGCACCTGGCTACCAGGTTGGAATTCACACGGGGTCTTTTAATGATCTCGTTTAAAATTTCTATGGCCTTATCCTTTTGCTCCAGATAAAATGCATAGAGTAATGCCTCGCTGCGCATCACCTCAAGTGTTACCGGATTGAAACCTACCTGGTTGACCAACGCATCGTAGTCAACGATCAGTTTTCTGATTTCCACCGTGTCGATAGGAAAAGTATTCTTTACAGTCTCTTCCCTGGCTTTGATAAGGTATTTTTTTGCCATTACATAATTATCACTTTTGGGAAAAGCTTTAATCAAATACTCGAATATGGTAACCGTATTTTTGTAATCCTTATTTTCAAAAGCAATGATGCCAACTTCCATGGTTTTTTGACCCCCGGTCTTAAAACGTTTGTCAAATGCCCGGGCCTGAATAAAGGCCTGGCGAAAGTTCTTCAACTGCAGATTCACCCATATCAATAGTTCATTGTAAATTTCTTCATTGGGTTGTTCCTGTATTTTATCGAAAAGGTAGTCCTGCATGCCAATCAGCTCATCCTTTTCCGTTAACAAATTCTGAAAAGTATTTTTTACATACTCCGCATTTTCAGGGTAGGCTTTGAGAAAGTTAATATACTCCTCCACCATCATATCCTTGTTACTCGTGAGCCTGTAAACATTGGCTAATTCAAGCGCATATTTGTATTTATCATTTTCCTTCTTGCGACCTATTTTAAACGTCTTTACGGCATATTCGGAAATCCTTTTACGCATAAAATACTGGGCGGTAGCCCGCACGTCGAAATTCCCCTTTTTAACCAGGTCGATAATTTTGTCGAAGTATTTTTCAGCACGTTCCTGATCGCCTTTGGATTTGTAAATGATCCCCTTATCAATATGATAATTCACAAAATTGGGGTAAAACTTCAACACCCTGTCTATATATACCTCAGCGCCTTTAAAATCACCGGTGGATGTTAACAATTCCAGGTAATTACTATGAATTCTTGGAATATTTTTGGGACGCCGCGCCAAGCTCTCGTAAATATCTTTAGCTTTTTCCAATTCACCGGTATTGTAGTATTCATTGGCCAACAGTATTTTTTCGTCCTGCGCACAGACATCAATTGTTATTGTAAAAAGAAGGCAAGTTAAGACGGGTATGAAAAGGGATTGAAAAATTTTTCTCCTGGTTATGCACATATTCGTTCTTCCTATATATAATATTATAATATATTAAATTAATTATTATTATTTATTATCCTGTGGATTTGTGGATAAAATACCGAATATTGATTTGACTTTTTAAAATGTTTATCAATTATGGATTATTAAGAGGTTATGCACATATTATTCACACATAAATAATTGATAATCAATGATTTAATAATTTTTTACACATTTTAACCACGATCGTGGACAACTTATTTTATTAACGATTATGTGAATAAGATAGTTTATTATTTTTTTATATCCACAGTAATTAACAAGGCGATCTTACATTCGGGATTTATCTTCAGGATTGCGGTGGTTATCCACCGGTAATTTTTTATTTATCCACATGTTTTTCACAGCATTGGCTATGCTATTCTATAGTGATGATTTCATTTAATTCCCAATTGGGCCGCAGGGTCAGGGTTTTGTTGAGATGGTAAACCGGTTCAGGTTCTGTAAAATCGCTAACCTGACCCTCATCCCATTTTCCATTGCCATTGGTATCGATTAAAATCCTGACGAGGTAGTCGCCCGGCTGCAGATCTTTAAATTTGAATACTTTTTGATTATAAAGTTCCATTTGTACTTCAAAGGCTTTGTTGGTTAGCTGAATGATGAAACTACTGTAATCTGTAATTATCTCCCCTATAATCACACCTAGGTTAGCGGAGTTAATGAAGTTATATGTTTCTGTAATCTGTGTGCTGCTGTCGTTTTCAACACTGACAAAAGTCTTTTTTCCTATGACCAAAGTTACTTGGTTGGCTTCTGATCTTCCTTCGAAACTTTCCTTGCCAGGTATTCTGGGTTGTGGTTTTTCACTAACGGCTTTGCGCGTAGTATCTTTATTAAGCAGGCTCGGATTAAGCAATTTTTCTATCGATAATTGCGTACGGTTAAAATTCCATGTCAGATCGTTGGCTGTATCGATCTTTTGTACGGTTGTGCTGTCATACTGAAATAAAAGACTGTCCACATTAAGATACCTGACTGGTTTGTTGAAAGTAATTTTTCCGGTAAAGACATTAGAAGTGCTGATTTCCCCTTCCCTGAGATGGATATTAAAATCGGGTGATTTTCTTTTGCTTTCCGGAAACCTGATATAAAACAGGGTGTCGACAGACTGATTAATGGTGTCATAGGCTGTCAGTTGCACCTGCAGACTATCAATATCTTCGAGGGTGTTATAAATTCTTAATACTTCATTTTTATCTGTTAGATTGCTGTATAAGGTTTTTGAAGTATCAGGGAGTGCTTTCAATCGATAGGACATCACGTACTTGTTAAATCTGGCTTGAAAATACTTTCCTGTAGAACGAAGGTTAGTAAGTTTAAACGGTCTGAAATTTCGTTTTCTTGTATAAATACTCAGGCTGTCATAATCTTTATTTAGCTCAATGATTTCTCCCAGAAAGCCAAACGATTCCGTATCTGGTTCGCATTTGTAATTTCTATTTTCGTCATTGACGGCGTAGAGCCTGTAATTTCCATTTTTAATGTTGGTAAATTTGAATTGTCCGTTTTCATTAGCCCTGATCGAATAACTGGCCCTTCCTGTGAATACATCCAATGTATCATTAATATCATATATGGCCAGCAGCGCGTTCTCAACGCGTTCGCCCGTAAGGATTTCAGTTACCTTGCCGGTAATATTGAGTGAGTCCAGAAAATGCCCCGTACTGAAAATGAGCAACAGATTCTCCGCCGGGTTGTTTTCAGTAATATCTG
Source organism: Cytophagales bacterium (assembly GCA_022360015.1). Classification (GTDB taxonomy): domain Bacteria; phylum Bacteroidota; class Bacteroidia; order Cytophagales; family Cyclobacteriaceae; genus Agaribacillus. Next base: position 76,651 of record JAKSDQ010000152.1, on the reverse strand, counting down.
TAACACCACCACCGAAGTTGAAGGTATAAGTGGTGCTGTCTTCCAGTATGAGATTATCGAGTTCAACGCTTTTCTTGTTGTATTTGTACTCGTAGTCTTCATTAATCTTAGGAGTAATGGTGAGCTCGCCTTTAATATCATTAAGTTTAATGTATTCGTCAAACTCCATGTTTATTTTATCACCTTTAAACATCAGGGTGCCATTTGTCGGGTCAGCGCTTACTAACTGGGGAGGATCCTCATCTTTAGGCCCGCCGGAGGGTGCCTGTGGCCTTGCACATGAAATGGCAACGACCAGAAAAAGCAGAAATATACAGAAATCGAAGAAATGGTTAGTCATATTTAGCAACATAGATCAGACTTGAGTAATTCTGTTTTTCCTTTTTGGCCTGTTGATTCGACCTGTATCCGTTAACGATGGCTTTAAGCATGTTTGTGTGATTGTTTTTGTTTTTTTCGCTTAAAAGGCTCACGTAATACGCATCCAGTTTTTGGGGTATGATGGTTTCTATCTCGAAATTGTATTTACTTAATAAACCCGACAGACTGTTTTTATCAAAATGGTAGAGATGCCTGGGAACATCATAACCAGCCCAAAAGTTATCATACATTTTGGCATCGGGACTGGTATGATTCGGAACCGCAATGATGATCTTTCCTTTTCTTTTCAGCATTTGTTTAATCTTCATGAATGTTTTATCCAGTTGAGGAATATGTTCCAGAACATGCCACATAGTTATGGCATCATACTGTTGCTCATTCTCATCCACATCAAAAATCGATCCGGATATCCTGGCCCCGGTCAGTTGTAGCGCTTGTTCCCTGGCTTTTTGTGCCGGTTCCACACCATCTATATGCCAGCCCCGGTCCTGACAAGCTTTCAGGAATTCTCCCGTACCACAACCATAATCCATCATGTAACCCTTTTTGACGAATTTAGCGAGTAATTTCGCTTTTTGTCTGACAGTTACCTTTCTTACGTTTTTGTAGACGAAGTTGATAAGACTGTTGCTTCGATTGTTATGCGAAATGTATTGCGACGATTCATAGTATTTCATCAACTGACTTTCATCAGGTCTGGGGTTAGTAAACTTAAAACCGCAATATTTGCAAGTGATGATTGAAAAGGTTTCACCTGAGACAGTGAAGTCTTTACATTTCTTATAGGGATTAAAATCCTTTCCTTTACAGATAGGACATTCCTGTAAGTCTACCAGCATGATGTTATTTACCTAGGTATACCAAAACTATGGAAATATCAGCAGGGGATACACCACTGATTCGAGCCGCCTGTCCGAGGGTTTCGGGCTGAATTCTGATTAGTTTTTCACGAGCCTCTGCCGAAAGTGCTGTTAATTTGCTGTAATCAAATCCTGCTTTAATTTTATAGTTTTCAAGACTTTCAACTTTTTCGACAAGTTGTTTTTCTTTTTCGATGTAATGGTCATATTTTATGAGAATTTCAGCCTGTTGCAGGATATCTTTTTCAAACTTATAAAGGAAATCGGCCAGGGAATGATCGACCGTTAAAAAGTCATGAATATTGATTTCAGGTCTTTTTAGAAGTTTTTCAAGCGTTACTTTTTCCCTGATTGTAGCTGTATTGAGATGGTTTAAGGAAGCGTTGATTTCCGTAGGGGTGACTTTTCTGTGTTTGAGGTCATTTAGCAACCTGGCTGTGTCATTTTTTTTGTCCATCATCTTATCGAGCCGTTCATTGGAGGCCAGACCAAGTTTGTGACCCGTCTCTGTCAGTCTGATATCGGCGTTATCCTGCCTTAAAAGAATTCTAAACTCTGCCCTTGAGGTAAACATGCGATAAGGTTCTTCTGTCCCTTTATTGATCAGATCATCTATTAAGACCCCTATATAAGCTTCTGAACGTTTTAACACAAAAGGATCGAGGTTGTTGATTTTCCGGTGCGCATTGATTCCGGCTACCAGTCCCTGGCAGGCGGCTTCTTCGTAACCGGTTGTACCGTTAATCTGGCCGGCAAAATACAGATTATCTATTCCTTTTGTTTCCAGCGTTAGTTTTAGCTGAGTAGGAGGAAAATAATCGTATTCTATGGCGTATCCTGGTCTGAACATTTTAACTTGTTCAAATCCTGGTATTTGAACCAATGCGTTGTATTGAACGTCTTCAGGTAATGAAGTAGAAAAACCATTCACATAAATTTCCACTGTGTCCCATCCCTCAGGCTCTACGAAGATCTGGTGTCTTTCCCTTTCTGCGAAGCGGTTTATTTTGTCTTCAATAGAGGGACAGTACCGGGGACCTATTCCTTTGATCCTGCCAGCGAACATGGGCGACTTTTCGAAACCTGTTTCGAGGATTTCGTGAACGGATTTATTGGTATACGTTATATAACAACTCTTTTGTCTTGTCAACCCAGGTGTGTCGATATACGAAAATTTTCCGGGCTCGTCATCACCAGGTTGCTCCTCCATTTTAGAAAAGTCCAGCGATCGACCATCGACCCTTGGAGGCGTGCCGGTTTTCATCCGTCCTGACTCAAACCCCAGGGCCACGAGTTGTTCGGTCAAACCTTTGGCCGCCCGTTCTCCGGTTCTACCACCACCAAATTGTTTTTCTCCGATATGGATGATGCCGTTTAAAAAAGTACCATTTGTAAGAATAACCGATTTTGCCCTGATTTGTAAGCCCAGGCCTGTTTCCACACCAATCACCCGTTGATCCTTAACAATGAGACCCGTCACCATTTCCTGCCAGAAATCCACGTTGGGTGTTTTTTCCAGGGCCGCCCGCCACTCAAGCGAAAAGAGCACCCGGTCATTCTGAGTGCGTGGGCTCCACATGGCTGGACCTTTTGATTTGTTGAGCATGCGGAATTGTATCATAGATTTATCCGAGATAATTCCTGACATACCTCCCAGCGCGTCGATTTCCCTTACAATCTGACCTTTGGCTACCCCTCCCATTGCTGGGTTACAGGACATTTGCGCAATGGTATTCATATTCATGGTGGCTAACAATACCTTGGAGCCCATCGTTGCCGCAGCATAAGCGGCCTCACAGCCCGCATGACCGGCGCCTATTACAATAACATCGTATTCTTCAAACATCGTTCGATTTATAAAGTGTTCCACGTGGAACATATACAACTTATTTCAGTTCCAATGCAGATGTTCCACGTGGAACATCTGTATTATCAGCTAATGTTTTGCAAAGATAAACAAGCTTCCTCTTTTTTTCTCATTTCTTTTTGTTCCTGTGGGGTTTTGTCACGGTAGCCTAACAAATGCAGTACACCATGGATGATAACGCGGTGAAGTTCTTCTTCGAATGTTTTTTGATAAGTAGTCGCATTCTCTTGCACACGATCTACACTTATGTAGACTTCTCCTTCAATGGGTGCACCGTTCTTTTCTTTGTAATCGAAGGTTATAATATCCGTATAGGTATCATGACCAAGGTAGGTTTTATTGATTTCATGAAGGTAATTGTCTGAACAAAAGATGTAGTTTAGCTCTTCCAGAATCTGTGCTTCCAGGCTGATTACTTTTTTTATCCAGTTGCTTACTTGTTGGGTTTGCTTTAATTGGAAAGGAGTGTCTTCATAAAAGAAGTTAATACACATTTCATTAGTTGACGTAGAAAGAGAGCTTTACTATTCTTCCCTGGTCTTCAAAAGATACTTCGTCTGACAGGTGTTTCATTAAAAAGATTCCCCTCCCTCCTGGCTTGTCGAGGTTCTCGGGGGCGGTTGGGTCCGGAAGGTTATTGTAATCGAAACCACTGCCCTGATCCCTTACCTCAAAACTGATGATGTTGTCATTGAGCATTAAGGACAGTGAAACGTTTTTGTGTTTATTATTTTTGTTGCCGTGTTTTATGGCATTATTTACGGATTCAGTTACGGCGATCATAATGTTTCCGTAGATATCATCATCAATGCTGTACTTTTCTTTGGCATTGTCTATGAAACTCTCAATAATTCTGATATTCTCTCCCAAAGAAGGAATCTCTATTTTAATTAAGTTCATTGGTTCTTTTAAAATCATGTACTGTAATTTGCTCGCAACCTTTATGTGATGTTGTGCAAAATGGTTATGAATTTAGTCAAATTCTTTTATTCGATACTAATTACAATCCCTATTTTTCAATTCTTTTAAAATATTCATTTACTTCCTTTTTGTAATAAGGATTAAGTTTCAAAGGTACTGTTTTTAACAATTCTATTTCCTTTTCCTTTGTCTTTATATATTCCTCAAATGCCTTGGGTAACCTTTTCTCATATTCTTTGACCTGTTCTGCTTCTCTCTTTTTATCCAACTCCCTCTCCCTTAAAGAATTCTCGGCTTCAAGTAACCTCGTCAGTATCTCCTTTTGACGCTCAATCATTTCGGTAGTCAAACGTTTATTGACTAAATCGGTTTCTGTTTCTTCCATTTTATCCAGCAACTCTTTCATCCCGTTATCCCCTTCTTTGCCTCCATCTTGTCCGTTATTACCATATTTTTCATTCATTTCCTGCAATGCCTGCCTTAGTTTTTCCTGCTGGGCCGCCAGCTTTGCCAGTTCTTCAGACAATTGCCGGCCCGATTTGCCGCTTTTCTTTAGTTGCTGAATTTGCTGGTTTAACTGTTTTTGCAACTCACTTAACCCAGGCATGTTTTTGCCATTGTTTCCTTTTTGGGGATTACCCATGGCATCGGCCATTTGCTGTTGCATTTGCTGAAGAACATCATCTAACAGTAAAGCTAAGTTGTTAATAGAGGTCATGGTGAATTGCTGTTTGCTTACAGCCAGTGATTTTTTTCTTTCCCTCAAGGCTTCGATTGTTTTATCCATGTTATCACTCATCTCACCCAATTCCCTGGTAACAAAAGAAGCAATCTGGAAAACGCGCTCGGAAAGCGCAAGAAGACTGTCTTCTATGATTTTAGAATCATCCTTCAACTTGAGTTGTTGTTGTGAAAGAAGTATGAATCTCGGATCACTTTGTTTTATATTCCGGAAGTCAATCATTAATTTTTCCTGGTCAAATGACAACTTAACCAGATTGTCCACAATGTCCCTTAAATTATCTAAATTCTCCATCATCATTTCCATCTCAGCACTGTTCTGCATCTGTTGAAGCTTCTGGGACATCTGCTGCATTTTTTGGCTGGATTGTTGCTGGGATTTTGCCGCTTTCTTTCTTTTATGGTTTTCAAGATTTTCCTGACTTTCTTTCTGCAGTTGGTCAATTTCCTGTTGCTCGCCGGAGGTATCCTGCATCTGATCCGGATTTTTTCGATCCTGGTTGATTTCGTCCAATTCCTCCAATGACTTTTGGGTCTCTTCAAATTGTTCGTTCAACTCCTGTTGCTTCTCCTGTAAATCCTCCAGCTCGTTAGACTTATCCAGCGTTTCCTCAATAAGTTCTTCCTGCTCTTCAGCAATCTCATTTAACTCGTTGATGGTCTCCTCCAGTTTATAATCGAATTTGAGTTTTTTGAACAATTCCAGACTTCTTTCCAGTTCTTTTTCAAGATCATCCTCTTTGTTGTTAAGCTTATCCAGCATCTCCTGAACTTTGTTCATATCCGCTTTCTCTTCCATTAACTTCTGCAATTCGTCATAAAGCTTTTTAGTGTCTTCATCCAGCAATTCATCCATCAGTTTTTGCAACTGCTGTGCTTTCTCTTTGAATTTTTCACTGGTCTCTGAAAATCTTTCCCTTTTTTGGTCCGTAGTTTTGTTCAGTTCCTTCAGCTTTTCAATGGCTTCATTCAACGCTTGTCTTTTTTTCAAAATCTCTTCTAACCTTTTTTCATCCTGCCATTCCAGCGATTTTTCCGTTTTTAGCCGGTCTTCTTCCTCCTTTAACTTTTCTTTCAGTTCCCTGGCCTTATCCAGTGTTTCGTTAATTTGCTTTTCAGCACTTTTGGAAGACTCCGCGATGCTTTCTTTCAATTGGCTTTTATCAGGAATGTCAAAAGTATAGGTACCTGTCTTTGATGATTTTCTTCCATTTACACCATCATTATCCCATACCTGCAAATAGTATTCAATTTTATCGCCCTTCTCCAGATCGATGGAGTCGAACTGCATTTGGTAATAATAACTTTGGCTAATGCGGTTTTTGTCAATCGGAACATTGATGGCTTGAAATTTACCCTCTTCATTGTTGCGGATATTACTTTTCCTGTAGTACAGAGACAATTGTGACAAGCCGTAGTCATCGGCAATATTTCCTCCTAAAACCATGTAGCTGAATAAGGTGGTATCCCTGAACTGATCGAGGGTGATAGATGGAAACTGATCCGGAATTACTTCGATGTGATAGTTAATTTTTTCCTTGTTGTCGCTGTATTGATTTTGTAGCTTAATTTGATAATCCTGTGACTTAAAAACCTTCTTTTCGTAATTAAAAATCTGATTATCGATCATTTGTAATTCTTTCTCTTCTTTAGTCCCGTTAAAAATAATTTTCATTTTATCCGCGTCAAGGGTTTTGTATTGCCATTCGATAAGGGTTCCTTGAGGCACTTCCAGATTGCCAATATTTTGTACGGTCTGATTATCCCTTTTTACATACCTGGGAAAGACCATTTTAACATTGAAGTTTTTCAGGTTAGGCCGGTTTACCACTTCGATCTTAAATTCCCGGGAACTAAAACCCGCGGCCTCAAAGGAGAAGGAGGTTCCGCGTTGAATTTTTTTTAAGGTATACCCAAACCCTGCCTGATTGCCATATTCCATCTTTATTCTTCTGCCATTGAAAAGAATATATGCATCCTGGGGAATGGCTTTGCCTTCAAAATTCAGTAATACCGTAAAGTCCTCATTTTTGAACGCCTGAAGGTTGTCATTTCCCAGTATAAACTGAAAGGGTGCCACAGGCAGATACTCTTTGTTGTAGTTGATTATTTTCGTAGTGCTGTCTTTGAGGAAACTTGGGGCCAGAAACAATAAGATGATTAGAACGGCAACAGGAAATCCGGCATATTTCAGATATTTTTTATTCTCTCCAAGGTCGATGGCCTGCTTAAAGGGGATTAATCCTATTCTTTCGGTACGGCTTCGTATGCTAGCGGTAATCAAATCGCTATTTACACCTGATATTTTTTGTAACTGAATGGTATTCAGTAGTTTATCTTCAATTTCAGGAAAATAACTGCCTATTTGTTTGGCGGCCTCTTCATCACTTAGCTGTTGCTTGAGTGAAAAAAGCCGGGCGATGGGGTCAATGATCCATTTATACCCAATAATCAGGCTAAAAGTTATAAATGAGAAAAACAAAACAGCGCGCAGTGTAGAATCGAAGTTGGCGATAAAGGCCAGGGAATTGGCCACGAGGTAGGCTCCCAACATGGCGGTTAATAATAACAATCCGCCCTTTAATAATTGATTTTGATAATACTTTTTTTTGTATGCATTTACATTGGCAATCAGAACATTTTCTTTACCTTGGTTACTCATAATATTTCAACATCAACGCTTAATCATAGTATATAACAAATAATCCTATCGATCCGTTTGGAAAAGACTCATTCAATACTGAGAAGCCATTTGTATCAACGGCTGTTACGTACATTTTCATTAAAACATCAGAAACTCTATAAAAATTACATAATATTTCAGAATTCCCACAAATTATGTCGCCAAAAGCAATACAATTAGTAATTATTATTAACTGATATTCCGTTATTTGGTTGCCTTTTGCCCATTTGTTCCTTTCATTTGACAATAATCGGTGGTGCAAAACCGGTGCCACAACAGCTTTAGTTACCGATGATTTCGATTTCTGTTCTACGGTTTATCTCCCTTCCTCCTATTTCATCATCATTGGAAACCAATGGCTTTTCTTCTCCGAATCCCTTTGAAGATAGTCTTCCGGGTTCTATCCCGTAACTAATCAGATACCTTTCTACCGCTTTTGCCCTTTTTCTTGATAATGCCTTATTATAATTTGCTTCACCCACATTATCCGTATGGCCATTTATTTGTACTCTTAAGTTTGGTGTACGATTAAGTAGTTCGTAAATTCTATCGAGCTCCGATATGGACTCCGGCTTTATCTCAGATTTGCCACTGTCAAAAAAGATGTTTTTGAGAATTACCCGCGATCCGACATCTGCAGGCTTTAGCCTGATCGTAGTGTTTACATCTTTGTTTGACGATAGCGCAGTTCTTTTAAAGTTTCTGGAATGGAACAAATACCCGTCTTTTTCAACGGTCAGCCCAAAATTTCGGTCAGAAGGAATTTGCAGTTCAAATGTGCCGTTTTTCGAATCAGTGTATTTGACGGCTACCACCAGGTTTCTGCTATTGTCTGATAATACCAGCTTTGCTTTGACAGGTTCATTCGTATTGGCGTCGATTACTTTACCGGAAAAAATAATCAGCGGAGCCTTTGAGTTTTTCTCTATTTTCAGATCTATTTCAGGTTCATTGCTTTCTTCTACCTCAATGGCTTTGGTCTTTTGTAAGTTTACATAGTCCCTTTTGTCCATAGCAATGCTATAAATATCGTTACCTCCATGTCCGTCGCTTTTGGCGGTGGCATAATATCCGATCTTATTACTAGCACCAATTACGAAATAGATTTCATCTCTCGCCGTGTTAATGGGAAATCCAAGATTCCTGGGCCTTCCCCATTTACCTTTTATGCTGGGACTTCTGAAAATATCGTAGCCTCCCATGCCGAAGTGTCCCCGGGAGCTGAAGTATAACATATTGTCTTCGGGATGGATAAACGGTGCATCTTCGTCTTCCTTGGTGTTAATCTTTGGGCCGGCATTAACTGCCGGTCCCCATGTACCATCATCCTGTAATTCACTGATGTATATGTCCAGTCCCCCAAATCCTCCGGGCCTGTCGCTCGAAAAGTATAGTTTATTTCCGTCGGCTGTTAAAGAGGCCGAGAGCTCCCGGTATTTTGAATTAATGTTTGCATTCAGCGGTTCTGGTTTTGACCAGTTGTTTCCGTCAAAATTGGAAACAAATATATCTCCGTTTCCTACGCTATAATAGATAAGCACCTGTTTTCCATCAGGGGCAAAGGCAATGGCAGCGTCGTGAAATGGTGTGTTGATGTTTTCACCCAGTTTTTCCGGTGGTGTCCATGCGCCATTACGCTTCCGGCTGATATAGATGTCTTCGTAATAATTATTATCAGCCGCTAGTTGGTTGCCCGTTGAGCCTTTTCTTCTGGAGGTGAAGATCAATGTCGACTCATCAGCGGTGATTAAGGGGGCATAATCATGGCTTTCGGAATTAACAATTGCTCCCAGATTTGTGATATTTACGTCCTTTGGGTTATTGACATATTCGATACCCATATTACATTGCTTAATATTTTGGTCGATGATAAATTTATCATAAGCCTTAGGCCGGAATGCCATATAATGGTCCAGTGCTTTCTCAAAGTTGTTGGAAAACTGATAGGCCTGTGCCAGATAAAATTCCAGGTCGGGATTATACTCAGGAAATTCCTCGAAAACCTTTTTAAGATACGAAACGGCTTTGTGCTTGAAGCTTCCCTCCAGATAAGCCATGCCTAGCCGATAATCGACAGCCGCATTACCTCCGATAATACTATTGGCTTGCTCATATTGCGCCGCGGCTTCATCAAAATATCCTTTCTGATAAAACCTGTCACCTTTTTTTATCAACTTACGGTAACCCTGGGCATTGATGCCAGACCAGGAAAATATCAACAAAACCAATACGCTAATTACCCTGTAGGTCATTATTAATCAGCACAAAAGTGAAGACAAAAAACAACATAAATGCCAAAGCTAACCTTTAATTCCGGACAATAAACAGCAATTAAACGGTTAAGGTATTATGTGTAAGATTTATCTGTTTTGTACAATAAGTCGTTTTGTTGCTTTCAGGTTATCTGCATCGATTTTATACAAATAAGCCCCTGGTTTAAATCTTGAAAGATCTACGGTAACATGATGTTCACCGGCATTTTGTGGTTCATCTACCACTACTTTCATGAGTTTACCTGAGGTATCGAAAATTTTGAGGCGCACATGAGCGGCATTGTTAATATAATAGGAAAAATGGGTTTTTTCCCTGGCAGGGTTCGGATAACAGGAGTCGAGCCTGAATCTGTCATTAAAGAATTCTTCTTCAGTACCTGTTATGAGTGTTCCGAACACATCTACTTTATTAGCCGCATATTGATCAAACCTGGTTTGAACCAGCGCTTCGTTGCTGGCACCCATCCAATCCTGTAACACAGCGGCGAAAACCTGGCGATAATCAAACTGGTTTCTCAAATTGCCGCGATTTAAATCCGAAAGATCGGGGTTGGTGCCGTATATCCCGGGCCGTACACCGGATCCGAACACAAACATGGGCGCTGCTGTGCCGTGATCAGTACCATAACTGCCATTAGAAGCTGCCCGTCTGCCAAATTCGGAAAAAGTCATAGTAACTACCCTGTCCTCCAGTCCCAGAAATTTCAAATCATCCTGAAATGCCTTGACGGCCGAGGAGACATGGTATAATAAAGCGGCATGAGCCCCCATTGACGGTTCGCCTGCCACTACCTGGCTGGCGTGTGTATCAAAACCTCCAATCCTGGTAAGGAAAATTTTAGTCTTTGAACCACCGCTCAATAATCTGGCTACCAGCCGTAACTGACCTGAAAGTCCATTGTTTGAAAAACGGTTCCCCGCATCGAAAGGATATTTTTCCGGATAAGTAACGTTGGCACTGTTTGTACCTTGTTCGAAAACATCCCTCAAGCGGCCGGCATATTGATTCGATTTTTCTTCAATATCCATGATCCATTGTAACTCCTGGCCGTAATGCGTATCAGCTACCGACTCCGGAGGAAGTCCACCGACGCTGGTAACCAGGTTATAAAACTGATCGGGATTTTGTGCTGCAATAGCCGCTGGTATGCCTGTTTCGCGATGAAACATCAAAGAAACGTTATTACCGATTTCCAGCCCCAGGGGATCAGGCATTTCGGCACTTGGGTAATTATCGGGATAGCCCGGATAACAATAATCCAGATACCTTCCGGCCCATCCGGATGAAAACTCATCGTCGTATCCTCCACCCATCCACCAGATGTCCCGGCTTCTGAAGTGCGACTGGTTGATGTTTTCATAACCGACTGCCTGTACAATAGCAGTTTTTCCTTCATCATACAACGCTTTTATGCCCACCATGTCAGGATGTAATCCCACCTGGTTTTCGACCTTAAGGGAATTGTCCAGGGCGATGTAACTCCTGCTGCCATTGTCAGAAATGGCAATATTAGGCCTGAGGTTGATATAGTTACTGTATTGGTCCATGGGTATGAGTGTATTCAGACCATCATTTCCTCCATGTAACTGAATGAGCACCAACACCTTATCATTATCTGCCCCACTTGCTGCCAATGTTTTTAAGGTGCTTTGGCCCAAAACTGTCATGGGGATTCCGTTTAACATGAATGGTGCTGCGCCGGTTAAAGAAAGCTTTTTTATAAATCCTCTTCGTTTCATTTTGGTTTAAATTTTGGTGGAACAACTATTTAATACAATTGGTACTCCGGTGACTGCATCAGGGCACGGATCAAACTTTCCAATTGAATGCGTACATTGGTGTCATCGCCGGTGGCTTTATAGTTATTCCATTCTCCAGCCCAATTCAGTGCGGACAGCGTGTCCAAAAGAATGTCGTCTTTAAAGTAATTAAATCTTTCCTGGGTAATGATCTCCGGGAACAGGTCATCCACCAGCTCTTGTACCAATACCTGGGGATCGGCCGGGTCAGAAATGTGCTGAGGGTTGTCTACGTAGGCCACGATATCCAGTTGAAAACCCTGATTATCGCCGTTTTGTACCAGAACATCCGAAAACTGATACCTTCTGGCTAAACCATTATTGGAAATCCAGTTTCGGTTGAACTCCGGGGTTTGGTGATAAGCAGGATAACCGGCTACCTCAGGAGGGTCGTAAAATGACATTCCCTGGTCATTCATATTGCCAAGCAGGCTTCTGTAGGAAACATTCAGCGCCTGCTCCGGCTCGGTAGACGAGTCTGGGACATCCACTTCAAAAAACCGCAGGCTGCCTATGACAAGGTCGAGCGGGGATTTGATGATTGCCCCACGGTTATCATCATCTGCAACACCATTATCGGTATCGAAGAAATGCTGACTGCTAAATAATTGTTCTAGTACGGGTTGAAACTCATAGTTGTTAGTTCTAAATGTGTTGGCCAAAGGGGTGATAATATCTTGTTCGATTTCGTCGGTGATATCATAATAAACAAAATAACGATATAATTTTCTGCAGATATGCTTTGCGGTTGCTTCCTGGTTAAAAATCATTTCAACCAGTTGATCCAGTTCGTCAAGGGCAGCTTCTTTGGTGGCCCAATTGTCAATTACTTCGTTGGGCTGAATGGTGGTACCGCCAAAGGCGTTGCTAAAGGTTTTGACAGAAGCATCGTGGCGGTTGGCAAGGTTACTGGCATTTACACGCAAAATGCCGGTAATGAGACCTGTATCCGGATCGGTTTCGAGATATTCCTCGTCGTTGATATATCCTGACAGTACCTTTGCTGCTTCCTGTACGTCTTGCTCTGTGTAGGTTGTATAATCCTCAGGGCCTATTTGAGGGCCTTTACCGATGGTATACAGTTCAAAATATTCCCTGGCAAAGTTTTCATTAGGTCTCCCTACCTCATTCAGCCGGCCATCCAGATAAATCAACATGGCATTATCAAGGCATAATTTTTTAGAAACCTCCTTAAAATTACCGGTCGCGTACTGGCGAAAAAGCGCATTTTGATAGTACAGCGCCGTACTGTCATTCACGGTGATATATCCTGTAGTAAAATGGGTATGCAGAAAGTAAGTCATCCTTTCGCGGATGGAAATACCCTCATTATACATTTGTTCCAGCCACCAGCCCCGGAAAAATGTAATCAGGTCGCCATTGTCGCTATTTAAATCTGTAGGTTTGGGGTTGACCCATGGTTGACCCGTAAGGGGGTCACCCGGAGGTGCCGGATCAGCTACCGGTGTAAATAATTGTGTAAGGACTTGTGCCGGTGTGGATCCGGTATATTGATCGATTTGTAATTTGGTTGGTCCAAAGGTTGTTCTTTTAAGAAGATGGGCTACCTGCCGCCTTCCTAACGCCCCGCCAAATGGATTTAGTGAAGCCATATTCTATTGTGTTTTGGTTGTATTGGTAGTTTGTTAAAATTTCGAACTGATAAAGATATAGGTCTGCTACAATATTTAATGACCCTATTCAGAGCGTAATATTACATAAATGATGTTTACTAAAATTTCAACGTGCCTATCGTGGGGGAAGAAATGGAGTGGTGATTTTGTATATTTAGAAGAAATGCCAAATATAGGACTTTTATTGCATTTTTTCCAATGGGGGAACAAAGATTACAGCCGGCATTTGCCTGCGAATTTATAACGCTTTAATAACCTGATAGTTATCGAAAGAAATTTGGGCTTTTCAGCGAACATATCGATTGATTTTTTTGCAAAACAGGTGGGAAGATAAACATTTTTATGCCTGCGATTATAGTTATACTATTTATAGAAATAATAATATTGCTGGTTGCAGGCTGGTAAAAACTTAAGAGCGGCTTGAAAAAAATGTATAAAAAGGGCTGAAATATTACAGCAAGGGGTTGTAGGTGAAGGGCAACAGTTACTCTTTCCCTATTCGTTCCAGTTCCATCTTGTAGGCTTTGATGGCTCTGTAGATGCCTGAGGCCATGTACACCTGGTTCTTTTTATTATTCAGAAAGACTTCTTCGTTGTCGTTGGTAAGGAATCCCAATTCGACCAGGATGCTGGGCATCGAGGTTTTCCACAACACCAAAAACCCGGCTTGCTTAACCCCCCGGCTATGCCTGTTTACCCTGTTTTTGAACTGATGTTCTATTTTGCTGGCAATGTTTAAGCTATTATCCAGATAAGCATTTTGCATTAATGAAAACAAAATGTATCCTTCGGTACTGCTTGGGTCGAAACCTTCGTAATTATCCAGATAGTTTTCTTCCTGAAGTATGGATTCGTTTTCCCGGATGGCGACATCCAGGTTTCCCTGGGTTTTATGCAGACCCATGGCATAAGTCTCCGATCCACGGAAATAGTGTGGACCGGCATTGCAATGAATAGAAACAAAGAGGTCTGCGTTGTTTCTGTTGGCAATATTTGCCCGTTCGTGTAATTCGATAAATTTATCTGTTTTTCTGGTATATATAACTTTTACGCCCGGTAAATTCTCCTCAATAATTCTTCCCAATTCCAGGGCTACCTCCAGGGCGACATGCTTTTCCTTGGAAAATTTACCCGAGCATCCCGGATCCTTACCTCCATGACCGGCGTCAATGACAATAGTCTTAAGTTTGTAGCTGGTCTGGGCCGGCAACTTAAAAGAATAGAAAACCGGAATAAACGATAAACTTAATACAATTAATCTTTTCTTCACTACCTAAGATTTTTAATCGAATTTCAGGTTGTTTTAATTATAACAATTTTTTTGCCAAAAAGCATGCTTTTTGGCCTGGATTTTCAGGTAATTTTTCAGTTTCAGGGATATTTTAGGCGCTAATGACCCGTTATATGCCCAATTAACGGATAATTTTCACCTCAACACGCCGGTTGAATTTGCGCGATGATTCAAATTCGTTGTTCGCAACAGGTTGCGTTCCTCCAAATGCAACCGTGGTAATTCGTTTTGGATCGATGCCTGCGTTGATCAATGTATCTTTGATCATAGCGGCGCGGGCCTGTGAAAGTTGATGCTTGAGATGCAGGCTACCCCGGTTATCGGTATGGCCTGAGATTTCGATAAGATAGTCGGGTGATTCTACCATCAGGTCGACAACCTCTTGCAGGTCGTCGTTTGACTGTGGTAAAATGACGCTCTTTCCCTCCTCAAAATAGATGGTGTTCAGTTTTACTACCGGATTGTAAACAACGCGCTCCATAAAAATGTCCTTTTCAATTTCCTGATAGATGTTGTCGGCAGCAATATCCACCTTGACAAACTGGGTTTGGAAGCCTTCAGCTTTTACTTTGAAGCTATGATTACTGTCAAAAGGCATGATCAGGCTGTATGCCCCGTTATGGGGGTTTGTATTGGCAATCGGTGTTTTTTCGACCAAGTTATCTTTTTCAAGATAGAAAGTGGCTTCTACCGGTTTTGAATTTTTGACATCGTAAACTTTTCCCTTAACCAATATAACGGGTTCAGGTCTCAACTCCTGTGGAAGAGCGATCCGGTAAATGTTCATGGGGTTTTTGGGAGTTCCTTTACCATGCACAAAATAGGCGTAGTCCCCTGAAGCAGGAATGCTGTAGTAGGCATCCCAACCTTTGGAGTTGACTTGGTTCCCCAGATTCTGAGGTTTGGTCCAGTTTTTCCAGGTGTCGTCTGTTCTCTGGGTGTAATAGATGTCACTACCGCCATAGCCACCATGTCCTTCGGAAGCAAAATATAAAGTTTTATCATCGGCTGCCAGAAACGGGGAAAACTCTGCCTTGCCGGTGTTTATCATGCTGCCTATATTCACCGGCTGACTCCAGATGTTCATATCTTCCAGAAAGCTGACATAAATATCCTGGTCACCGTAACTGTCGTTTTGTTCAATGGCCATCAACAACACTTTGCCATTACCGGACAGATAAAAGTCGGCATATTTGCTTTCATTATGGTATCCCTTTATATGCACCTGCTTTGGGAAGCTCCAACCTGTTCTTGTCCTGGTGGCAATTGAAACCCCATTAAGATCCATGCCTGACTCACCGCGTTGGTAGCGATTGATAAGTAATACCTTATTGCCATCCGCACTTACCGCACTCACTCCGTTGGGGTGTTGATTATTTAAGGGTGGGCCAATATTCTTTGCCAGGCTCCATTCGTCATACTCCCAACGTGCATAATAGATATCCTGATCGTCAAATTTGCCATTCATGTTGCCGGGATAATTCTGCCGGCAAAAATAAAGGGTCTTTCCATCTGGCGAGATTATGGGTTTGATTTCTGAATAGCTGCTATTAATGTGAAAGCCCAGATCCTCTTTCTTAGAGGTAAAACTATTTTCTTCCACGTAGTTGGTCAGCCCCATTTTCGATAAATCTTCCCGAAGCAATTGCTGGTTGTCATAATCAGCGATGCCCATGGCGTCTATCTGACACCAGCCTTTTTGCAGCGAGGTATTTATGCTCAGTTCAACTTTTTTTACATTGTAGTGTGTCCTCTGCAGGCGCAGGCAAAATGTTTGGTAGTCCCGTTTTAGTGTTTTGGCGTTAGTTTTAAAAACCTGAAATTTCTTTCCTTTTTCATCATACAAATAAATATCGGTTATGCGGCCGGGCCCAAAGCTCTCGAGAATTATTACCTGCCTGACCTTTTGGGGTCGGTCGAATGAAACTATCAGTGTTCCGAATGTAGCGTACGAATTGAGGCGAAAGGCTTTGGGGCTGGTGGTTCCGTAAGGTAGCGCATCTGGTTTACCTAACGCCTGCTTACCTGACCAATTCTGCGTGCCATAATTGTTGTGCTGAAAGTCGACATGATCGGCCCATTGTATTTCCTGGGCGACAATTACTGATCCGCAGAATATAATGGAAATGAACCAAATTATAATCTTACAATACATGGACTAGCTTTTCACTGCCTGCAATAATTAGAAAAATCAGGAAATTATAAAAGGAATATTCAGTATATTTTTGACATTCGACCGATCCCGTTTTTGCCCTAATTCATTAAGTGTTGCTTCAGATTAGGTGCCCCAAAAAAGTAAAAATCAATGGTCTAACGGCAGTTTTCGAAATTCGATGCTACATTAGCTTTCCAGGTATTTTTTTTGAGGACTTCTTTGATCCTGCCAGCCCTGGTATAGTTAAGAGTACAGGTCTCCTAAAAAGTAAAATAGAAAAAGAAATAAATAAAGAGCCAGAAAAAATTCATACAATGCCAAAAGATGGTAAACATTTCCAGCTTCACTTTTTCATAAGGGTTGGTAGAGATAATCAGATTTTTGACCGGATCTTGTATTAACCGCCATGTCCTGAACAGATAGTAGACCAGAATGACAAATCCAACCACCATATGGACTAAATGCAATCCGGTTATAACCACCAGAAAAGAAACTGCCGGCGCCTCGGCCAGGTATAAGCCTGCTTCCTTCAACTCCAACCACCCGATGAATTGACTAACAACAAATATCAGTGTCAGGCTGAGTGTAGCAGCGAGATAGTCTTTCATTTGTGGCAGGTTGTCTTTTTCAAAAGATGGCAAAACCCTACTGACCATGTAGCTGGAAAACATTAAAATCACCGTACTTACCGCAAAAGCCTTGGGGAAAACAATATCAGCCAATCCCCCTGTCTCCATCTTACCGACAGCATAGGCAAATGCCATAAAGCCAAAAATCAAAAAACTGCCGAACAATGCCAGGTACAATATCATCTTGTGAGGATGAATTTTCTCTATAGCTTTAAAAGTTGAGTACTTTTTTTTGTGTTCTACTTTCTTGCTCTCGCCTGGCATAACTACTTTAAATCATTACTATATAAACATATT
The DNA here is from genome assembly GCA_022360015.1 of Cytophagales bacterium. Taxonomy (GTDB): domain Bacteria; phylum Bacteroidota; class Bacteroidia; order Cytophagales; family Cyclobacteriaceae; genus Agaribacillus. The sequence goes on along the minus strand of JAKSDQ010000152.1, from coordinate 59,119 downwards.
CGTTCGTAGATAGTTCTTGGGATATAGTTATTTACGTAAAAAAATCAAATAGGATAGCTGATATCGCTATATAAAGTTAACGAACTTATTTGTTAGTTTTGCATTTTCATTTTAAAATTCCTTCGGGCTACCCAATTTTAAATTAATATAAATAAAAGCACCGGTAACCCAGAGGAATTCATTCTGTTTGTTAAAGTGTTTTAGACTATAATACTTTGAAGGTAAATGACTTGCTGAAATTGTATAAAGAGGATGGTTTGATACAAACCATTGGAGAGCGTATCAAACCGAACGTGTGTAAACACCTTCATCTTAAAGGCCTGGTAGGAAGTCTCGATGCGGTTGTTGCCTCGGCCCTGTACAAGCTCAATCATCAAAACCATTTGTTCATTATCCCCGACAAAGAGGCGGCAGCTTACTTTCATAATGACCTGCAAAATTTAATCGGTGAAAAGGAGGTTTTATTTTTTCCAACATCTTATCGCAGGCCCTATCAATTTGAGGAAACTGAAAATGCCAATATCCTGGTACGGGCCGAAATATTGAACCGGATCAACCACAAATCTTCCACCGGAGAATTGATTGTGACCTATCCGGAAGCACTAACTGAAAAAGTAATCAATAAAAAATCCCTGGTCAGCAATACCTTCACACTTAAGAAAGGAGATGCTTTTGATGTTGCTTTTATCAGTGAATTATTGCTTACGTATGATTTTGAAAAGGCAGATTTTGTATATGAAGCAGGTCAATTTGCTGTTCGCGGAGGTATCATAGACATTTATTCATATGCCCATGATTTACCTTACAGAATAGAGTTATTTGGCGAAGAGGTGGATAGTATCCGTACTTTTGATCCGGTAAGTCAGTTATCTGAGGAAGAAATCAGGGAGATCAATATTATTCCTAATATCCAGACCAAGCTTTTGCAGGAGGTCAGGGAGTCTTTTTTGGATTATTTGCCCAGGAATACCAAAATATGGATCAAGGATTTGGAACATACTGTTAACACAATTGACAGGTATTTTGAAAAAGCGCAGGAAAGCTTTGACGTTATTCTAACGCAAAGCGGGGAAACAAAAGTAGTGCTAAGTCCGGAGACGCTGTTTGAAACGTCAGACTCATTTGTAAAAGGATTAACTCCGTTTGTAAAAATTGAATTCGGCAACAGGTTTTTTCAAAAAAGCGACTACGATTTTGAATTTACCGGGCAACCACAACCTTCCTTTAACAAGAATTTTGAAATGCTAGTAGACAATCTGAAGGAAAACCAATCGAATTCGATTGTCAATATCATGGTGGCCGAGTCGTATCAGCAAATTAAGCGGTTGGAGACAATATTTGAGGAATTGGATCCTACACTGGCATATCAAAACATGCAAATCGGCTTAAGAGAAGGTTTTGTAGACCACCACTTAAATATTGCTTGCTACACGGATCATCAGCTATTTGACCGTTTTCACCGTTACAAGACAAAGACCAAATATTCAAAGTCAAAAGCTATTACGCTCAGGGAGTTACGTTCCCTGTCGCCGGGCGACTATGTGGTGCATATAGATTATGGCGTGGGAAGGTTTGCCGGGCTTGAAAAAGTGGATGTAAACGGTAAGGAACAGGAGGCCATACGGCTGGTTTACAGGGACGATGACCTGTTATATGTGAGCATTCATTCCTTGCATAAAATATCGAAGTACAGTGGAAAGGAGGGGGCGCCACCTTTGATGAGTAAGCTAGGCTCGGCAGAATGGGAGAACAAAAAAAGAAAAGCAAAAAAACAACTGCAGGATATTGCCAAAGACCTCATACAGCTTTATGCCAAAAGAAAGGCAGCGCCGGGATATGGATTTGCCAGCGATAGTTTTCTGCAGGCCGAACTGGAGTCCTCATTTATCTATGCAGATACACCGGATCAGGCCAAATCCACCGAAGATGTTAAAAATGACATGGAGATGCAGCATCCCATGGACCGGTTGGTGTGTGGTGATGTCGGTTTTGGTAAAACTGAGATAGCCATCAGAGCTGCTTTTAAGGCTGTTTGTGAGAATAAGCAGGTGGCTGTGCTGGTGCCCACTACGATATTGGCGATGCAACACTATCATACCTTTAAAGACCGGCTCTCCAATTTTCCCGTAGAGGTGGAATATGTTAACCGATTTAAATCCGGCAGTGATATCAAGGAAATTCTGGAAAAGGTAAAAGAAGGAAAAACAGATATTCTTATCGGGACACACCGAATTGTGAATAAAGATGTTGTTTTTAAAGATCTTGGGCTGCTGGTAATTGATGAGGAACAAAAATTTGGGGTGAAGGTGAAGGAAAAGCTAAAGGAAATGCGCGTGAATGTGGACGCCTTAACCCTGACAGCTACCCCGATTCCAAGAACCCTGCACTTTTCATTAATGGGGGCAAGGGATTTGAGTATTATTGCCACACCGCCACCCAACCGGCAACCTGTAACGACCGAGTTGCATACCTTCAATGAGGAGATTATCAGGGATGCCATTAGCTTTGAGCTGCGCCGGGGAGGGCAGGTTTTTTTTGTACATAACCGGATAAAGGATATTGAACAGGTGGCCAACATTGTGCTCAAACTGGTGCCTGATGCCAGGATTGGTGTGGCGCACGGACAAATGGAAGGGGTGCGGCTGGAAAAGGTAATGTTAAAATTTATCGGCGGGGAGTATGATATTCTGGTTTCTACAAATATTATTGAATCAGGGTTGGACATACCCAATGCCAACACTATTATTATCAATCAGGCCCACATGTTTGGCCTTTCAGATTTGCATCAGATGAGAGGAAGGGTTGGAAGATCCAACAAAAAGGCGTTTTGTTACCTGTTGACCCCACCTATTATCGGCCTTACCTCCGATGCCCGTAAGCGATTAAACACACTGGAGGAGTTTTCGGATCTCGGTGATGGTTTTAAGGTGGCCATGCGTGACCTGGATATTCGTGGGGCAGGCAATCTGCTGGGAGCGGAGCAAAGTGGCTTCATCAGTGATTTGGGTTTTGATGCTTATCATAAAATTCTGGACGAGGCCATACAGGAATTGAAAGAAACGGAATTTAAAGAGTTGTTTGCCAAGGAACTGGAAGAAAGTACCCAGGTTTTGGTCCAGGATTGCACGGTTGAAACAGATTTGGAGATTTTGATACCGGAAGATTATGTTACCAATATTTCCGAACGGCTGAATTTATATGCAAAGCTGGACAATATTGAGCATGAAACGGCATTGCAAAAGTTTGTGACAGGCATGGTTGACCGGTTCGGACCTTTGCCTGATTCCGTACAAGATCTCACAGCAACCGTGCGGCTTAGGTGGTTGGCCCAAAACCTGGGCTTTGAAAAACTGATGCTGAAGAATGAGAATCTGAAAGGTTATCTGGTTCCTTCGGATAATGAGGCATATTATAAATCACCTATCTTCGGCAAGATACTGAGTTATGTACAAAAACATCCTAAAAAATGCAGGTTGAGAGAGCATAAAAAACGCCTTATCCTTACCGTTCAGGAAATTTTGTCTGTGAAAGAAGGAATAGATGTCTTAAGTGCTATTAACGCGTTGTGATTCATGCAAAGTGTATCATTCTATAAACAAAAGTGCGAGTGCCTTTTCAGTTTCACCCGCTTCCAACAGGTCCTTTGCCATGGAATGCAGGCCATCCTGTCTGAGTCCGGAATCGCGCTGATCCAAAATATGTTGAACCTCCGGCAGGGACCTGACCTTTTCGATTTCATCTTTGCCGGGAATTTTTGGAGTGTTGCCCAATCTTCCTAACAGATTACCCGTTAAAATTCTGCTGTTTTGCACCGACACCGGTAGTTGATCCACGCCTATGCCTTTACTCATTTGAGGTTTGGGGATTTCAAAAAGGGCCTGTCCACTCGCCCTGCAATACCAGTTGCCACCCATTCTGCCTATCAAATCCAGTTCGGTGGTATCTATCCGGCCGTTGCCGGAAAGATATTCCTGTTGAATGTGTATCAATACTACCCTTGAAATAATCAAATTTCCGGCACCACCCTGGTCACCCAACTCAATGACCTGGTCGACCACACATTCAAAACTAACCGGTGCTTCCCCTACCCTTGGGGGTTTCACTTTTTCTGAAGCAACTTCGGTAAAGCCTGCCTTTTGGAATTCATTGACACCACGGTCATACTCAGTGCTGGCCAATGAGGTTTGTTCGACCATGGTATAATTAACAATGTTAATGACAGTTTCGGGTACTGCTTTGATGTTTTCGTAGGTATGCTTTGTAGTGTTGTCACGGCCCCTTCTCGCCGGCGAAAATATCATGATGGGTGGATTGGCGCTAAAGACGTTAAAAAAACTAAAGGGGCTTAAATTTATATTTCCATCCGGATCTACGGTGCTGGCAAATGCGACAGGCCTTGGAGCCACGGCGGCCAGCAGGTATCCGTGCAATTGTGCTGTAGTGATTTCATTTGGATCAATCGTGACAACTTTATCCATAGATTTACCTGGCGGGTTTTATCTTGTTACTTACTTTACCAAATCCAACGCGAGTACCATTCTTTTCCCCATAGCCGCGCAGGGTAACAGTGTCATTGTCATTGACAAAAATACGCGTGCTCCCGTCATCCAGAGTCAGCGGCCTGGTACCTGCCCAAGCCAGCTCCAACATAGAACCAAAAGAGGTGGCTTCGTTGCCACTGATGGTGCCGGAAGCCATAATATCGCCTACCTTCACGTCACATCCGTTACAGGTGTGGTGGGCAAGCTGCTGACACATGTTCCAATACATATATTTAAAATTGGAACGGCTAATAATTGTCTCCTTACCCCCTTGCGGCTTGATAGCGACCTCCAGATGCAGGTTATAGTTTTTAGGTCCTTTAAAACGAAGATACGGAAGTACCTTCGGCGTTTGTTTAGGCCCATATACCTTAAATTCCTCCAAAGCCTCCAGGGTAACCACCCAGGGAGAGACAGCCGAGGCAAAGTTTTTACCGAGAAAAGGACCCAGCGGTATGTACTCCCATTTTTGTATGTCCCTCGCCGACCAGTCATTGAACAATACCAACCCAAAAATATAGTCCTCAGCCCTATCTGTGGTAACAGGGGTACCCAACTGGCTGTTTTTACCGATGATAAATCCCATTTCCAGTTCAAAGTCCAGCCTTTCTGTGGCTTTAAACTGAGGATCGTCGGCTCCTTTGGGTAAAACCTGTCCTTTGGGCCGGTAGATCGGGGTCCCGTCGATGACGATACTGGAAGCCCTCCCATGATAACCGACAGGAATATGGCGCCAGTTGGGCAATAAGGCATTTTCCGGGTCCCTGAACATTTTACCGACGTTCGTAGCGTGTTCTATGCTCGAATAAAAATCCGTGTAATCTCCCACGCTTACCGGCATATGCATTTTGCCCTTTTGCCGGGGAATGAAGATCCTGGGTTTTTCTATCAGGGGGGACTTTTTATCAGACAAAAGTTTTTGAATTCTTTTCCTCACCCTTTTGGTTGCAGGTTTTCCCAGCGCAATGAAATCATTCAGCACTGGCCGGCTGAAAACATTTTTATCCATATTCAAATCATCAAAATGCCCAAGCTTTGCTACTGCTGCCAGATCCAGGATTTGATCGCCAATGGCTGTCCCTACCCTGGGAGTGGTGCTGTTATTTGAAAAAATGCCAAAGGGAATATTGTATATGCTAAAATCCGAATCACCGGACACATCTACCCAGGAAGTTAATTTAGCCATATGCTGATGGTGGTTTTAACTGTCAATTTTCTAACCAGGATTGGAAATATTTTCCATCATCCAATTTTAAAGCATTTTCAGTAATTTTTAAAGGTTTAAAAGTGTCGATCATCACTGCCAGCTCTTGTGTTTCTTTTTGGCCGATACTTCTTTCATATGCTCCCGGGTGGGGGCCATGGGGAATACCGCCCGGATGCAAGGTGATATGGCCTTTTTCAATGTTATTCCGGCTCATAAAATCCCCGTCTACATAGTACAAAACCTCATCTGAGTCAATATTGGAATGATTGTAGGGGGCCGGGATGGATTGGGGATGATAATCATATAACCTGGGACAGAAGGAACATACCACAAACGTACTGGTTTCAAAGGTCTGGTGTACCGGTGGCGGCTGATGGATCCGGCCTGTGATCGGTTCGAAATTATGAATGGAAAACCCATAGGGATAATTATAGCCATCCCATCCTACCACGTCGAAGGGATGACTCGCATAAACTATTTCATGCAACATGCCTTCTTTTTTTACTTTGATTATGAATTCACCGGTTTCATCATAGGTCTCTAGCTCCTCAGGTAATTTGTAATCCCTCTCACAAAATGGTGCATGTTCCAATAGCTGCCCGAACCAGTTCCGGTACTTTTTAGGTGTATAAATAGGGTGGTGCGATTCGGCATACAGCAGCCGGTTATCTTCTGTATCAAAATCGATCTGGTAAATCGTTCCCCTTGGAATAACAAGGTAGTCACCATATTCAAAAGAAATATTGCCCAGTAAAGTTCGCAATTTTCCCGAGCCCTGGTGAATAAAGAGCAGCTCATCGGCATCAGCATTTTTGTAAAAGTAGCTTTTTAACGATTTTCTTGGTGCTGCCAGTCCAATCAGCACATCGTTATTGACCAGCACCAGTTCACGGCTTTCCAAAAAATCATCTTTAGGCTTCACTTCCATACCTTTGAGTAACCTGGCCGACATATTTTTTTGCACGGCAATTTTTGGGTTGACATCGACCGTATTGATTACCCCTTTGACCATTGTTGGCCTGTGTGTATGGTACATCAAAGAAGACATACCATCAAAGCCAATCGTACCGAAAAGTTGTTCGTAATATAAATTTCCATTGGGCTTTTTGAAAATCGTGTGCCTTTTTGGAGGAATTTTTCCGAGCGTGTGATATATGGGCATTGGACTATTCTTTAATTGTGTAATTGCTTAACATCAAAGGGTACCCCTTAATTCCTGTTCGCGTTCTATGGCTTCAAACAGGGCCTTAAAATTACCCTTACCAAAAGATTTTGCACCTTTTCTCTGAATTATTTCAAAAAACAAAGTCGGTCTCGATCCCACCGGCCGGGTAAATATCTGTAGCAGATACCCTTCGTCGTCGCGGTCTACGAGTATTCCCAGCTTTTTCAGTGGTGCCAGGTCTTCGTCTATGGTTCCTACCCTGTCGAGGAGCGTATCGTAATAGGTTCCCGGTACCCTTAGAAACTCAACCCCTCTTGATTGCAAGGCTGTCACCGTCTCAATAATGTTGTCGGTAGCCACAGCAATATGCTGCACACCGGCACCATCATAAAAATCGAGGTACTCTTCCACCTGGGATTTCTTTTTACCCTCAGCCGGTTCATTAATCGGAAACTTGATTCTGCCGTTGCCGTTACTCATTACCTTACTCATTAAGGCGGTGTAATCAGTGGAAATGTCTTTGTCATCAAAGGAAATAATTTGTTTGAACCCCATAACATTGGCATAAAAATCCACCCAGGTATTCATTTCGTTCCAACCTACATTACCCACCATATGGTCTACATATTTCAAACCTACCGGTTCAGGATTATAAGTAGTTTCCCATCGTTTAAATCCCGGAAGGAAAACGCCCCGATAATTCTTTCTTTCCACAAATACATGTACTGTGTCACCATAAGTATGAATTCCGGACATGACCGCCTCCCCATTTTCATCCTGAAGGGTAAAAGGTTCGAGATAGGACCTGGCCCCCCTTTTAACCGTCTCTTGATAAGACCTGGTGGCATCATCGACCCAGAGTGCCACCACCTTTACACCGTCACCGTGTCTTTCTATGTGTTTTCCGATTTCACTGTCTTTATGTAGTGGCGAAGTAAGCATCAGGCGGATTTTGTCCTGACTTACCACATAACTTTCCCGGTCTTTTAAACCGGTTTCCAAACCTGCAAAAGCGTAAGACTGAAAGCCAAAGGCTGTTTTATAGAAATGGGCAGCCTGTTTGGCATTGCTTACATATAACTCGATATAATCGGTACCGTTGATCGGCAAAAAATCCGATTCTTCCGGTTGACCTGTACGTTGAGGACCAGCCGGATTGGCAGTTTTTAAGGTCATATTTATGTTGTTTAAAATGTGTTGTTCCGTTATGCAATAATACTCAAAATCGATCTAATATTGGAATTAAAATTGGTTTAACAGTTTTTTGTAGAAAAATATTCTGCCAGAATCCATATTTTAGAAATATTTTCCCTTATTTTGTTTCAGTAATGGCCGGATTGGAATAATTTTCTATGATAAAATTGGATGCTGTCGATTTAAAAATTCTTGACCTTTTGCAAAGGGATGCCAGGAGCACCATTAAGGAGATTGCGGGTAAGCTTAATCTTTCAACCACACCGGTTTTTGAACGGATAAAAAGGTTGGAAAAAATCGGGGTAATCGACCGCTATGTAGCTATTCTTAATCCCACGCTTTTGGGAAAAAAACTGACAGCGTTCATTCATATCTCCATCAAAGATCACACAAGGGCCTCGGTAGAGGCTTTTGTAGAAAGGGTGGTGAGCTTTGAAGAAGTAATAGAGTGCCATCATGTGTCGGGCGATTCTGATTTCCTGATTCAGGTGCTGCTGGAAGATATTGAAAAATACAATCAGTTTGTATTGGAAAAACTTTCTGTTGTGCCCAACATCAGTAATCTGGAATCGCGATTTTCACTGTCTGTGAGGAAAAAGACCCATCACGTCTACATTGAGTTTTAAAGGTCAGCATCTGTAAACAGGGAGTACCTGAGTCTAAAGGCTTTCCAAAGTGGGGCTGTTCAATAAGTATTTTAGGCTGTTGCACAACTTGAGCATTTGGCTGTATTTTCATTTTATTGGGCAAAGAGTTTTGGACAAAACGTTGCAACAGTCACTTCTGACTGTAGCTATTTACATTGTGTTAGCACGAGCGAAATCCCACGTTAACAGGGTTTTCTTGCCTCATGATGTTAGCGATGCATCAGGGAAGAAATCCAGGTAAAAGCGACGGATGAAATTAATAAACCGAGCCATAAACCGGAAACTATCTCAGCGTTCATGATCGAAGCCAGCATGATCCCCACTCCCAATCCGGTAAACAAAACTGCAAATCCGCCCAGTACTGCTTTTTTGGATATTTTGCTTACCATATCGAGCTGATAAACCGGAATAATGGATAAAAACGAACCAAATGCCAATCCAAAAAATCCATCGTCAATGGTAAGTCCAAGAATTATGCTCAAAAGCGTCACAGTTATCATCCCAATGTTAATTTCCGTTAGGATGCGATTTTTTTTGGTCATCAGGTACTTACCATATTGATCAAAGTAGAGCATGACATCGCTCACCGGACCGGTAAACCATGTCCAGAAAACAAAAACCAAATAGAAGGGCAGCAGCACCGGGATTAATTTAACCACCACAATAATTCCGATGAGGAAGAACCATTTGTTTCTGGACCCCAGCTTTTCCATCCAGAATGAGAACATTAATAACTTACGATAAAGCCAGTTGGTTGCTTTGATTGCTTCCAGCATACCGGCTCTGGCAAATTCAAAGTTTGGATCATCCTGCAAAGCGACGGCAAAATGCTCCTTGGCTTTTTTGACATTGCCTTGTTGTAAGAAATGATAACCCGTATTGGCTTGTGTCAATGCGTTTTCCGGGTCATCGGTAAGCATGCTTTCCAGTCTTTCATAAGCCTGATTAGCTTGTCCGAGTTTTGTTTGCGCCATAGAAAGCATGTTGTTGGAAAGCAAATCTTCAGGATCCGTTTCCAGGCCTTTGTTCGCAAATTTTTCAGCCTCCTTAAACTGCTTTTTCATGATCAGAATTTCAGCCTTTGCCCCGTAGTAAGTAGCGGATTCCGGATTATAGTTAATGGCATCGTCAATGGCTTTGAGTGCCTCATTATGATAGCCCAGTTGAAGCCATATCTGGGATTTAAGCAGATACAGGTAATCGTCTTCAGGGTCTAGTCCCAGGGCTTTGTCTATGGCAGATTTTGCCTTTTTGTGTTCTTGTTTTTTCAGATAAATCTCAGCTTGCAACCCAAACAGGGTCCCGGAATCAGGATAAGTAGTTAAAGCTTCCGTAATTTGCTGCTGTGCCAAATCCAGTTTATTCCTTTCTATGAGTAACTGGATTTTGGATAGATGTTCAAAAATCATTGAAACTACAATTTTAGATATTTTTTTATGTCGTCATAAATACCCGAGACATTAGAATAAAGGGCATAATTTCTGGCGGTATTAAACCATTCCTTGGTACTTGGCCTTACCTTTTTGCAGGTGCCAAGGAGATCTTTTGTGGTAATGGTTTCAACTTTTCCGGTTTTCATGGATACTCGTAACTTATCTTCTACAACAAGATCGATCAGCATTTTGATGTCGGCTCCACTGAAATCGCTGGTTTTTACCGCAATTTTTTTGTAATCAATTTCTTTGATGGGCTTGTCGGCTAGCTGAAGTTTCAATATTTGCTCCCTGGCTTCTTCATCTGGCGGAGGAACAAAAATAATACGATCGAACCTGCCAGGTCGCAAAAAGGCGCTATCCATATGCCAGGGTGAGTTGGTGGCACCAAGGATTAGCAGACCTTCATTCTGTGAGTCAATGCCGTCCATTTCTTTCAAAAGCTGATTGATCACATTGCGACCTGCTGACTGCTTCAGATCGTTTCTTTTGCTTCCCAATGCATCGATCTCATCAAAAAAAAGAACACAGGGATTGTTCTTACGCGCTACCTCAAATTTTTCATGCAGGTTTTTTTCACTTCCGCCTAACCACATGTCCATAATCTCCTCAATGCCAATTGAAAGAAATTTTGAATCGATCTCTCCCGCAGTAGCCCTGGATAAATAAGTCTTGCCACAGCCGGGGGGGCCGTACATAAGAATACCTCCACCAGCCTTTTTGCCAAATGCCTTAAAAAGGTCAGGGTTGACCAAAGGCTGGATGATTTTGATCCTGATTTCCTCTTTGACATTTTCCATCCCCCCGACTTTGGAAAAATCAATGTCAGGTTTTTCTAAAAATGGATTATAGGCTGTTTCCTCCTGTACAGGCTTTGTGGATATTTTCAATTGGGATTCAATTTGATCATCACGCCAGTCAGGAAATTTTAACTGATAGCTTTGGTACTGTGTAATGGCTTCATCTATCTGGCCGTCATTGATCAGTAGCTGCAAATAGGTAGGAAGCAAATCCCTGTCTATATCTTCGGCCAGCAATTCTTCACAAATAATAATGCCAGGACTGTTATTACCCAGTTTTAAATAACATTGGGCGAGTAAGGCTTTAGACTCTTTGTTAGACTCCTGCTGCAAAACAACATTGAGATGCTCCTTGGCTTTGTCAAAATCACCCAAACTAAAATACCCCTGTGCTACCTGCTTTCTTAAAAGCAAATTGTCAGGAGAAGCTTCCAGGGCTAATTCTAAGGCTTCAATAGTAGTTCGGTCCACTTATTTAATGTTGATAGATTAAAAAAATTTGTCACCTAATGGCTGATTAAAGTAAAAAATTAAAAATAATCAATTATCTGCAAAGGCAACAGCAACAATTGAAATCAATCTTACGGTTGCATTAGGTGCATCAAAAATCATATGGATTTACCATAGATATAAAAGATATAAAGGGTGCTAAAGGTTGACAGCCACCAGTCACAAATCACTTTTTCCCTGGCGGAATACCAGAAACCCTTACCCTCACATCGGCCGCAACGCACAAAGGCTGATGGCTGTAAAAGTCTTTTAACAATAAAATAAATTGTAACCAGGATGGCGGCAAAAAATACAAGTCGTATCATATCAAAGCTACTGTTAAAAAATTAACAAAAGGCTAGAAAGCTATCCCCAGCGATACTTGTATCACCTGATTGTTTAGGGAGAATACATCTATTGTATCATCAACTATATCTGTGATTCCCAGGTTGTATCTTACATCGATGCTTACGTTATCACTTGTTTCATAACCCAGTCCGAAACCCACCCCAAAATCGGTGGATGTTAATGTATCTTTTACATCTTCTTCGTCGCCTCTGAATTCTTCCTTGGCAGATAGCAATATGCCAAGTTGTGGTCCGGCATGCAGGTTAAAATTTTTAGTGAGCCTGAATTTAACCATAACAGGAATGTTGAGATAGTCATACTTTTGTTCATCACTCCCAAAATCAGCTTGTGCACCTTGCTGTGAGTAGAGTATTTCGGGTTGCACCCTGAAGTTTGTCAGAACAGGGATGGAAACAAACCCACCTGCATGAATACCCAATCGGAAATCTGTATCACCTGAATCACCACCCAGATCGGCGAGGTTTAAACCACCCTTAACACCGAATTTGATTTCCTGGGCCTTTGTACCTGAAAGTGTTGCGGCTAAAATGAATGAGATTAAAAAGTACCTTGTGACCACCATGATCATTTTATTTGCAAATTACTATCTAAAAAATGTTAGTATGAATATTAAAAACGGAATTTACGAATAAAACCCAACAAAACCATTCACGCATTCATTTTAATAAGCTAGCTGCCCGTGATCAATGCCCTGGCTTTTTCAATCTCCTTGTCTTTGCGATTCAGTATTTCATCGATAGAGTAATGAATCGAATAATGGGGTAACACCCCCCGGTTGGAAGTGTTTTGCCTGCTTTGATGACCATATTTTATCCAGTACCTGGGAATATGAATTTCTATCAGCGTATTGGGGAGATTCACATAGGCGGCCGAACCTGTAGCAAATCCTTCATAACGGCTGCCTGATTCCTCACCGATGATGGTAGCATCTGCAAATTCCTTGGCAAAACGGGCTATAACGGAACCGTTAGAAAAACTGCCTCCATTGATCAGTACATACAGTTTTCCTTTAAAAGCATAAGGCTTAGGCTTTGGTATCGGATATTTCTTCATCTGCCCAAAATAAGAAACGGTTTGGTATAACATGCCTTCTTCTTTCCCTTTTAAAAGATAAGGCACAAGCTGCCTGACAAACTCCCTGCTGCCACCTCCGTTATCCCTCAAATCTAAGATGAGGTTTTTAATGTTTTTATCAGCAAGTTTCCGGAATATGGATTTATAAAATTCCCCGGGATCAATTCGGTATTTCTCTATCAACTGATGGTTAAAGCTTTTTAGTTTTAAAACCGCCAGATCCTGTTCCAGCTTCAACTCGTAAAATTCGTCGATGTCTTTTTTCGGTTCATATTCATCATCAATTCCCTCTTCCGGCCGGTTGGTCATAGCCATGTGATTAGTAGCGGAAATGTTGACAGTGAACGGTGACGATGAGCCAGTCGGTAAGACTTTGAGTTTAAAATTAGCGGGCTGATCGATGTACCAATAATATAGGACCGGAAAATTAGTGTTTAACTTGTAATATTTGGCAGTAAGGATATCGCCATCGGCAGGAATAAACGGTAGTAACCTTTCTATGATCCGGCCCATTTTTTCACCGTTGATCTCCAGTACTTCCCAACCTTTCTGCAGGGTGGAATCTGCGCGGTGGCTCCCTGAAATGTAGGCGCGGTTGTCAAGAAAGGTTAAGCCCAGAGGCAAATATTGAAAAGTTCCGTCGAAAAATCCACTGTAGATTTTGCTCACTTTATTATGAACACTGCCAATTACAAAATGCCCCTCTTTTGCACCGGCAGTCAAAAGAGAAACTGCTTTAAAAAACTCGAGTCGTGTTAACGGTTCATCGATCGATTGATATATTTCGTCAAACAACCGATCGAATTCAGCTTTGTGGTTGTATTGATACAGGGCAGGATTAAACTTTTCGATAGACATTTTCAGAAACGCCAGATCCTCCCTCAGTTCACGCACTGAAAACTGTTCAATTTGCCCGGCGGCAAAAAATGGCGTTCCCAGTATTATGACAGCTAAAATTATTCTCATATCGGATCATGCAAATATATGATCATAGTACCACAATTTAAAGAATTTATCAGGTATTTGGGGCCGGTTATTTGGTGATTGGTCTTCTTATACGTTTCTAGTCATACTATGACTCTGGAGTTTGGCCCTTTAATCTATAGTCATACTATGACTGACTTCTGGAGTTTGGCTTTTTTATATTATAGATTTCAAAATGGTATTTCCTGTTTAGCAAATACAGATCTTTACATTCTACATCACTACTATATAGTTTATCTAAATAGTGTTTGTATGTATCATGTAGTGATGATTTTTTGGTTCTCTAAAAGGATATACTTGATTAAAACATAAACGATAACGTCCGTAATATGGACTCCTTTTATTTATGGCTAAACCATCGCTTTTCCAACAAATAAAAACCTTTAAAGAATACCAACGCAACGGTATTAAAACCCCTCCCTGAAAGCGTGGTATTAATCGGGCGTATTAGCTGCGGACAAGCACAAATTACTTTTTTATCCTGACATACAGAAATACGACCGTAAAACCGGCGATCATACCACCAAAAAGCACCAGTGCAAGTTGTTTAAACCCAAAAGGTGGTTTAAGTAATTGTTTAATCCTGTCTGCAAAACCTTTGGGCCCGGGTCTTTCGAGCAAATAATCTGCAATAAGGTTCGCCTCATCTGCCGTTAAACCGAGGTTTGGCATTTGAATGTGATAGGTTTTATCAAACTCAGGCTCCTGCAGATAGCTCACCAACCAGATTTTGACTCTTTCCAAACTGTCCTGGGTCATGAGCAGATCATTTCGGGCTGCCTTAAAGGCCACATGTTTTTCTTGGGTAGATTCGTCGACTTTTTTCAAAGAGGTCATATATCCTTCTGAAAAAACCCTCGATGATATTTTTCGAATGAATGAATTTCCTCTTACAATAGGAGGAGCTGCACCACCGCCGTAGTCAAAAGTTCCATCTATGGAATGACATCCTACACATCCTTTTTCTATAAACATTTGGATGGGTTTATCATTTTGTACCAAGGTAAAGGGATGATGATCAGCGTCACCATAAGTAATTTTCAGGATTTTGGTTTCCCCGTTCTGATCAGGGAAAATGGGTGAAAAATAGAGCCCATCCGGTCCCATGGCCAATCCTGTAACCATTTGCCAGGATTTCCCTTTGTATTTCAGAAAATGCTTGGGTACTTCTACAATCTTATCTTCCTGCATGCTGTACTTGATCATAAAGATACCTGGCATCTTTTTAAATTCCACCGCTCCCGATAAGGCAACAAAAAACGATTCATTGTACTCTTTAGGAAAAACGGCGGTATTTCCGGCGTAAAAATCCATCTGTACAGGCCCCAATGCCGGTGTCCATATATATTTTGCATTCATGGCGATACTATTGTCACTACCGTTCCATTGATAGTTTTCCCCTTTGATGATTTCTATGAACCGGTCTATATTCATTCCGTTGTCTGCAGCAAACAGCCGCTCACCTACAAACTTTATCCCAAATGAGTTTCTCAACCCATAACACCACACATAGTTTTCGGAGACCTTCGTACTGTCATTTTTGTAAAAGGGATTCCCGGGAACGGGTTTTCCATCTAAAGTCATGCGCAGGATTTTACCGTATAACTGATCTACCTGTAGTGTTTTAAAAGGCTGCCAGGCCTCGCCGATACTGACGTATAGATACCCATCTTTGACCACACAGGGGCCTATGTGATGGGCCAGCCCACTTTCAAAGTTACTGAATAACTCAGTAAAAGCTTTTTTGTTGCCCGGTGAAATGGCGAAAGTTCCAGGTTTTGTTTCAAAACGTACGATATTGTTACGCATGATGTCGTTTTTATCTCTGTATAAGGAAGTTACGAAAACATAACCGTTAACAGGATCCAGTCCTATGCCTGCACAGCCGCCCTGTCCTAAACCGGAAGGCAGTTCTTCCTTCGGCGTAAAATTGAAATCGTCATCTGCCAAATCTGCAAACGTGTAAACCGAGCGATCATTAGTGACCACCTTGACCTTGCCTCTTAATTCCGTTACATAATATAACGGGTCTTTGGGATCGGGTCCCGGCTCAGGCACAAATGCAATGGCGGTCGGGAGATTAAACCCTTTGGCGTCTGTGCTGATTTTAAAACCATCTTCAATAAGCCAGTCCTGCTTCCAGTCGTAACCGCTGTTGGTTACGATGTCGTCCTGAAAAGCGAATGAGGTAAAGACCAAAAGTAGATTTAAGACAAAGAAAGGCGCGGCTATATTGTATAACCTATTGGAGTTTGGGTGCATTTTGAATTTTGATTATGGAAACTTTGTTAATTTTACCAATCGTAAAATCAATATTCTATTCCTGAAACATAATTATGTTTACCACTGCCTGATTCCGTATTGTTTATAGTTGTTTAAGAGGCTCCAAAAATAATAAAATAATCGAGAATCTTGTACTATGAACAAATAAATTTGAGATATATGATTTCATCGCTTTCCGCTATTTCAGGCGGCATGACAGGGTACTCAAAAGCAACACCTGAAATCCCGCCGGAGGATCATGTTAAATTTGGATCCGGGCACTAAATTATAGCAGACCGGAGAATAATGTTTATATTCGTTTATTAAATATTTGTTAAAAAAACAAGCAAATTTCCCCTGCATCTTTTCATTCTCATGGCTGGTGTTTATTTTAGGCCCTTCACTTGAAACATGCAAATAAATGAAGAGGGCACTACAAGAAGTTAAAAGCAAACTGGGGAAACCCTACGAAGATCTCGAATATCTATTGTTAGCATTAAGGGACGTGCTGATGGAGAATGGGGAGGAAGATATAGCTCAGCGGATACCATGGATTAACGAGCTGCCTGATCAAACGTTGTCGGAAAAGGATCTTCAGTTATATTCTATCGTTTTCCATCTTGTAAACATGGTGGAAATAAATGGCGCGGTTCAGGCAAGGCGAAGGATAGAAAATGAAAATATGGCCGGCATTAGTGGATTATGGGCTAAGAACCTCCAACGGCTCAAAGATAAGGGGATATCAGCGGAAACAATTGCCGAAAAAATGCCTGCTATCAGGGTAGAGCCGGTGCTTACTGCGCACCCTACCGAGGCAAAGAGAACTACCGTACTGGAACATCATCGTGAGCTGTACCTGTTGCTTGTTATGAGAGAAAATGTTATGTATACCGTAAATGAGCAACAAAACATTCGTCATAATGTCAAACAATCCCTTTATCGGTTATGGAAAACAGGCGAAATATTTATCGAGAAACCGGATGTGCCTTCGGAGGTGAGAAATATTTTACACTATTTAGTGAACGTTTTTCCTGAGATTATTCCCGTGCTGGACCGAAGGCTGTTGCAGGCATGGAAATTTGTCGGTTTTGACGTAGAAATTCTTCAAAAGAAATATGCCTTTCCATCGATCAGTTTTGGAAATTGGGTAGGTGGCGACCGCGATGGACATCCATTGGTCACTTCCGATGTTACCTCTGAGACTTTGAGTCAACTTCGCCTTAACGCACTGGTGGTGGTGAGGAGGAAGCTGTTTAGCCTCGTAAAGCATCTCAGTTTTGCCCTTGACCTGGAGGACGCACCCGTCCCAATGCAGGATCGGATAAAAGAAATCACCGAAGCATTGGGAAAAAGAGGTGCAGGTTCAGTAGGCAGAAACAAAGGTGAGGCATTTCGTCAATTTGTAAACCTGATGATGGACAAACTGCCACTTGATACCAAAAGAGGGCACGCCACGGAGATGAGAGATTTCGAGGGAGCTTATGTGTTGGCTGAAGAATTGATCGCAGACCTCAGACTCTTGCAGCAAAGCCTGCTGGCATACGGGGCAAAAATCATAGCCTATGATGAGGTGAATAATGCATTGCGTGTTGCGGAAACCTTTGGTTTTCACCTTGCCAGGCTGGATGTGCGCCAAAATAGTGCTTTTCATGATCAGGCCATTGCTCAGTTAATGGATGCTGCCGGCCTCGATGGTAAAACATGGTTTGCATGGAATGAGTCACAAAAACTTGATTTCATTAACCGGGAGTTGGAATCCAACCGGCCTTTTGCCAATACAAAGACCACACTGGAAACCAACGCGGCCGCGGTTGTCGATGCCTACAGAGTGGTGGAAAAGCATATTTCCAAATACGGCCACGACGGTATCGGTTCATTCATAGTAAGCATGACCCGGAGTGTTTCGGACCTCCTGCTTGTCTATCTGCTGGCGAGAGAGTCCGGCCTCACGATACAAACAGCCGAAGGCAGCGTATGTATGGTGCCTGTAGTACCGCTTTTAGAAACCATCGATGATCTGCAAAATGGTGTTGAAACAGTCCGTCAGTTCCTGGAGCATCCTTTTACGCAACGCAGTCTGAGATACATACAACAGATGCGTAAGCTGCCTTCACTTACGCAACAGGTAATGGTAGGATATAGTGACAGTAATAAAGACGGAGGAATTATGGCCAGTCAATGGCATTTATATAAGGCCCAGTCCCGCCTAAGTGCATTGGGTCGTGAGCTAGGTGTAAAAATACGGTTCTTTCATGGAAAAGGTGGTTCTATCAGTCGCGGGGCGGGCCCGACGCATTACTTCATAGGTGCTTTGCCTGGCAGTGCGTTGAACGGGGATATACGGCTTACTGAGCAGGGTGAAACCATAGCCCAGAAGTATGCTAACATTGTTAATGCAGCATACAATCTGGAACTGCTGGTATCGAGCACGGTCTCCAGGACTTTGGTTGACCAGATCGAATCAAGGCAGGATCATCCCTTGGCAGATATTTTGGAAAGACTGGCGGTGTCAAGTAAAAAGTACTACGAAGAGCTTATGCAAACAGATGGTTTCATAGAGTTTTACCGGCAGGCTACACCCATAGATGCCATAGAGTCCAGTAGGATAGGTTCCCGCCCCTCACGCAGGTCAGGTGCAAAAACACTGCAGGATCTCCGGGCCATTCCATGGGTTTTTTCATGGGGGCAGGCAAGGTTCAACATGACCAGTTGGTACGGGTTGGGTTCGGCATTGAGAGATTTAAAGGAGGACAATGAGGAGGATTATCTCGCTTTTAAAAAATCAACCCAGGAAGACCCTTTTGTCCGCTATGTGTTGACCAATGTCGACACAAGCCTGGCAGCCGCTGATGAAAATATACTGGCCTCATACGCAGCTTTGGTCGAGGACCAATCTATAAGGGAAAAGTTCCTGAATCTGTTTTTGGATGAGTTGAAAAGGACACGAGAGATTTTACAGGATCTATTGGAAAGACCGATTGAGGAAAGAAGAAAACAACATTACTATTCCAATGAGCTCAGGACGAGTTTGCTGAATGTTTTACACAAGCGACAGATCACTTTGCTGAAAGAATGGCGCGAAACAAAAAATGGAGGTGACAATAACGAATCTGAAAGAAAGCTTTTGCATCTTTTGATGTCAATCAATGCCATTTCAGGAGCTTTAAGAAATACAGGTTGAGGTCAGTTTGCTCAAGGGCTGATCTTTCTCTTTCTCAACCAATTTGTTAACTCTTCTTCGGTATACATGTCGGTTTCCGGCTTTTCGTCACGCAGGGATTGAATCATTTTGGGATTTGCGTCTTTAGGACGTTCGGTGAAGGCATTTTGGAGAAACATAATGATATCTGCAATATCTTCATCGGAGATTTGCTCATTGTAAATGAAACCGGGCATTTTAGCATTAAAATTATAAGCCTTGCCATTGACATGAATAGGGCCTTTTAATCCATGCAGGATTACCAGACCTAACCTTTCTACGGGCCCTTTTACATATTCCGAATTATCAAGGGGAGGGGCGAGGTTTTCAATGCCGGCGCCATCCTGTCCATGGCAGGCGCCACACATTTTTCTGTACAATTTTAACCCTCTGGACCGGTGGTCTTCAATGGTCAGATCGTTGGTAAAAATCGGATTAACCCATTCTTTTTGTTGGTTGGCGGCCACCAGGTTTATCATGCCACCAAGAACGGAATCTTTCTCTTGATTCGCTTTTGCGACAAAACTTACAAAACCGGATTCCATTTGGCTGAGTCCGGCAACAATGGCCTCTTGCATCACAGGCTCTTTTTCATACCGCTTTGACAGGGTCGATAAGTGTGGAAAAAAGGTTGCTTCGGATAGCAGGGACCAGCGGCCCATGGTTGGTGCAAGATAGAGGTCGATGGTAGCATCTTTCTTTGCAATCAGCAGTTCGGTAAGGGATTCCATTTCCTGCAGGTTTTGCGGATCGATAAAATTGTTTATGAGGTATAGACAATGGGCAGTGACCCCGGGCTTACTGTCCGATGCAATGCTTTTTAAATCGTTAAATGTAAGGGCGTTCAAACCTTCAAGGGCCCATAGGGCATGTAGTTGCGTGCGGGGATCTCCGGTATTGCCAGCCAGGGTAATGAGTTCGGGAATTTTGTCAGATTGCTTTCGATAGATGATTTTGTGCTGTGCCCTATCGCGAATCCAGCCGTTATCATGAGAAAGCAGGGATGTAAGGTCGCGATCTTTCAGCCATGTGACATCCGCTTTGGCCGCTTTGTCTTCCGATTTTCTGACTCTTAAAATCCTTCCCATACTCATGATGGTATCCAGTTGCTGTTCCTGAATAAGGTTTTTGAGATAGCTGGTCATGTAGGCTTTATGCTGTATGATGCCACGATGCATGTCCACAATGTAAAGATTACCATCGGGGCCATTATTTAAATTAACCGGCCTGAACCCTATACTGGTAGATGCCAGAAACTCAACAGCTTTTTTTTCAGGTGCTGCGGTAATCCTGAAGGGGTCACGATTAAGCTTCAGGTGTTTTATAAGATTTCCTTCGGGAATACAAACAAAAGCGTGGTCTTCAAAATCTGGTCCAAACCGGTGCCCCCGGTATACTACGGGCCCACAGGCAGAGGTGGCATCCACCAGGATGCTGTCCTCATTCAGTACACCGGCCATGTAGCCACGATTTACGGCAGTAGCGTGTAATGGAAATACATTTTGACTGCGGGTGAGCAACTGGCTGACGCCGTATTTGGGTCTGTAACTTTGATTTTGAATAAAAATATTGGGCAACACCAAATCTCCCTGCAGCAGAACAGAATTGTGGTTATAAAGCAGCCGTCCAAAGTTGTCCTTGGTAATACCCCATTGGCCACGGTAGGTTGTGGGTTCTTTTCTCCATTGACCATTTTTTAATTGATACCTGAAATGGGTGTTGGCATTATATATCCAGTTATCGATATTCATGAGCAGGCCGTTTGGCTGGTGTTCAACATTACCATCCGGCGCGTAGATGGAATCAACCAGTACCCGTTTTCCCGGCAGGTCATTTTCTATTTCAACAAACCACAGGTTCGGTGGTTCGGCGTATAATAATCCGCCATAAGCCAGGCTTAGCGCGCGGGGCAGGACAAGCTTATCTAAAAAAACCTTACTATGATCCATTACCCCATCGGCATCCGGATCTTCCAGGATCAGAATTCTGCCATTGGGCCGATCCTCGTTCAAACCTTCGACATTTTGCATATATCCACGCATTTCTACCACCCAGATCCGTCCTTTTTCATCAAAATCCATGGCAACGGGCGCCTCAATGAGCGGTTCGGAGGCAACCACCTCCAGTTTAAAACCAGGTTCTATATGATAGGTATCCAGTGGAATTACGGGCTCATCGAAATTTGGTTTACAACCAATGATTAAAGCAGTTGGTATGAAAATAATGAAGACAGACCGGAATTTGCGAATTAATTTGCTATGAAGATGCAACATATTGTAATAATGTAAAACTGCTAAAATTTGTTTAATTGGCGATGCACCGACTACACAAATTACTGTAATTGTAAAGATTGACAAAGTATTTTCTTTGCCAACTCCTAAATAATACGTTTTTGAAGTCATTTCACCCCACAAGCCTGCGTTTTTTTAGTTTACTATTTATAAATATCAAGTCATTTTTTCCCAAAATTCTGAGATTATTTGAACCTGGTGTTTACCTTTGAGAAAACAGAATCTGTTTCATGGTTCGGCGGTTTTTAGGCTTTTGAAGCGTTATCAAAATGACATGTCTCTACCTGGCAACGATTTATCGCTCAATACCGTAAATGAAAATAAGACCTTTGCCAATCCGGATTATCGCGGAGACAGGCATGGTAACATTGACAGGTTTCGTCCGTGTCAGTGAAATGGGAATCGATATTCAGGTACCGAATGGTAATCACAAGTTATGCGCAAGGATTAAGGCATTATGGCATGAATTTCGCAACCCGGGTCTTTATCAGTCAGCGACATACCGCAGGCCCAACTCAATACATTGGCAAGAGATTGTCATCTCAACCCATGTGAAAATCAACAATATTCAATTCATTTGCCGGTTAGGCAATGAAAGATAATTCAATTATTTAACCTTTTAAAACCAAACATTATGTCATTACAATTAGGAGATGCGGCACCAGATTTCACCGCTAGCACCACCAAAGGTGAATTAAACTTTTACGATTATTTGGGTGACAGTTGGGGTTTATTGTTTTCACACCCCGCTGATTTCACACCGGTTTGTACGACGGAATTAGGAAGGACTTCAAATTTAATGCCTGAGTTTGAAAAACGGCATGTGAAAGTAATGGCTTTGAGTGTTGATCCGGTGGAACAGCACAAGGAATGGATCAAGGATATTAACGAAACTCAAAACACCGACGTTCAGTTTCCAATCATAGCGGATGAAAACCGCGAAGTGTCCATGTTGTACGGGATGATCCATCCCAACGCGGATGATTCCATGACAGTTCGATCGGTATTCATTATCGGCCCTGATAAAAAAATAAAACTTACTTTGACTTATCCGGCGGCCACAGGAAGAAACTTTGACGAAATTCTGAGGGTTATTGATTCTTTGCAATTAACAGCCTATCAAAGTGTAGCTACACCTGCTGACTGGAAAAATGGTGGGGATTGTGTCATCCTGCCTTCCATTACATCGGAAGAAGCTGCCACCAAATTCCCTAAAGGATTCAAAGAGGTTAAACCTTATTTAAGATTGACACCTCAACCTAATTAAGTCATCTCTTGTAAAAGGAGTGTCATACGGTGATCCCTTTGACACTCCTTCTTCTAAAATCTTTCATCCGGCCTATTTGTCCGGATTACCGCCGGTTAATGTCACATATGTCCTTTCGTGCGGGTAAGATTGTTTTCCAGGGATAGTCTTCGCTTTCATTCATTAAGTGCTGTTCTTTTGGCGATCTGGGTGATCCAGGCTGCCGGATTATCCGGAATGTGGTTATTTTCCAATAATGTGAAGCGGTAATAAGTGTTTCCTGAACAATATCTTCGGCGAGGTCGATATGAATGGTACCAAAAATTCTGATCAAAGTAGCCACCAGCTTGCCGGCCTCACCTCTGAAAAGGCGATCTACCAGTTGGGCCGTCGATGATTCAGGTGATTTTAAAACGCGGATTAATGCATCAATGGTTGTACCGGTGGCCTCACTGCGATCATATATAATCCCGGATGAGGAGAAGACAAGGCGATATAAAATTAATACTATCCATGGCTTTTCCGAAAATTCATGTAATTTAATTATCATGAAAAACATGGTTTACATCGATGAAGATTTTATCAACTTCAACACGGATTTTAGTGAATTAACCAATCTTTTAAACGAGGCATTTGCACAGGCTTCCATAGAAGTACCTTTACGGCAACACCACGAATTTGCCAACCCGCAAACCAAGGAGAAGTCCGTATTGCTACTGATGCCTGCCTGGCATCCTGGTGAAGATGCAGGGGTTAAGCTGGTGACGGTAAATCCTAACAACAACCAAAAAAATTTGCCATCAATACAAGGGGTTTACGTTTATCTTGATGCTCAAACCGGTGAAGTAAAGGCAGTTATATCCGCTGCCGCCCTGACAGCAAAACGGACAGCAGCAGCATCTGCACTGGCCTCCGGCTACTTGTCAAAACCAGATGCCACCTCATTATTAATGATCGGCACAGGGGCTTTATCCTCCAATCTTATCAGGGCACATGTTGCGGTACGTCCCATTGACCAGGTTTTTGTGTGGGGTAGAAATTTGGATAAGGCCCGGGATATTTGCCATCAGTTTTCCAATGCGCCCTATTCTGTCAAAGCTGTCGCCACCATAGAGGAAAAAATTGGCCGGGCGGACATTATCTCCTGTGCCACCCTTTCAAATTTGCCCCTTGTTTGTGGACAATATCTAAGGTCGGGGCAACATCTTGATTTGGTGGGATCGTATAAAAAGGACATGAGAGAAGCCGACAGCGCAGCCATCAGCCGCTCGTCGTTATTCGTCGACAGTTACCAGGGAGCACTCAAAGAGGCCGGGGACCTGATTATCCCACTGGAAGAAGGCCTGATCGACAAGGACGATATACGGGCCGATTTATTCGATCTCTGCGGTAATAAAAAACAGGAAAGGGTTAATGAAAACGAAATTACACTTTTTAAGTCAGTAGGACACGCCCTGGAAGACCTCGTAGCCGCCGGTTATTATTTCCGGAAATTTAACAAGCCAACCAAATAACCACCTTACAAAAAAACCACCATACTATACACTGACCCCTCTCTCCTCTCTCCTGACCCCTGGCCTGGCTCCTCATTCTATAATTATATTTAGTGTTTCAAGAAAAGTCAAAGCACCCTGCAATGAAAAAATCGCCTTATCGAGTTTATTGCCTTCCAGATTGATAACAAAATCCCTTGCCGATCTGAAATCCGCACCACTTAGATCACAATGATCGAACTGCGTCCCAGGAAGGCTGGTGTTTTCAAATAGTGCATTTTTGAGATTTGTGTCTAAGAAATCACAGCCATTAAGTTGGCAATTAACAAATTTTGTATCACTCAAATTCAGGTCAGGGAAATTACAAAAGGCGAGATTACTATCCAAAAACTTGACAGATAGCAGTATTTTGCTTATTTGTGAAAAATTAAGCCCGGCAAGTTTACACCGGATAAAGGTTACCTCCTGAAATTTCGTATGGATCATTTTCAGGTTGCTTAAGTTGCAATCCACAAATTTACAGTTTTCAAAAAATGAATCGGAAAAATCGCTGTTCGAAAAGTCACAGCTACGAAAGTCTGCCCCTTCGTAAGACTGATTCGCATACAATGTGCTCGATGGTTGCAGGTTTTTAAATTGATTTTCGTCCAAGATAAATGAAGTTAAGTTTACTATTATTCAGTCTCTGTTAATGTTTTCGACATTGTTGGCTTTACCCGGCATTTCACCCCTGATTCGATAGGCAGTGTCAATTCTTTGACCGGTGTCTCCGGTATACCGGTCCTTTGTAAGATTCTCCGGAATATTGTCGCAGGTGTTATTCATCCATTCCTGTAAAACTATTCGTAAGTCATTTATATGTTTGGTCAAACGCTTTATTTAAAGCAAGGTTATTAAATGGCAAGGGTTCTTCAGGGCAGTCGCACAATTCCCCGGCTGGCCGTGATTGCCCTTAAATATCCTTACAAAGCTACTTTGTGGGGGATAAGCATAAGCAGCTCCTGCTATAAATTGAAGCCCGGGTATGACTATGACTCCAACGTAAATCGCAGTTGATTCATTTCCATAGGTGTAAGTGTCTGCTGGACCTGCTGAAATAATTGCCGCTCCTCCCTGCGTATGTGCTTTTCCAGGGCCTTTCCCAGGTTATCCAAATCAAATTCGAGGTCATTGCTGTTTTGAAGTTGGTCGAAAAGTTTTCTTAATTTTTGGCGTTCCAGGAGAATTTCTTCCACCAGTTTATCTAAACTCTTGTCTTTGCCCCGCACTGCCGGGAGCAGTTTTTCCTCTTCCAGTTGAAAGTGATCATTGAGACGGTTTTTATAAAAGGCCAGGGCGTAGTCCTTTTTTCCTTCCGGGGTAGTTGGGTATCCTTTAACCGGTGGGGCATTTTTTTTGGCAACAAGCGCCAGGAATAACACACTTCTGTGAAATTTTGAAAGTGGTACAAGACTATCGTGTCTTTTCATGGGTTAACGGAGGCTAATTTTGGTTCACAGAATCTTTTGGCTTTCATTTGGTAATGGTGAATTTAATCAAAATCATGATTAAATCACTACTTGCCCGTGTTCTTCTCCGGGTAAAGTCCGAAAAAAATATTGAAAACCCACTGAGCGCATGGGTTTATCAGCTATGTAAGGAGGCAAAATATTAAGATTACCTGATTTTACCTTGGAGCCGGCTTAAAAGTGCGGTCAGCCCATATTTTTTCCCCTGGCTTTATGTCAGGATATCTGAAAATGTCAATATGAATCCGTTCAAGTCCTGAATGGCAAATTCATTGGCCCCGTAAAATGTTTTTTTCATGGGCTTGATTACATTGGTTTTGTCTTTGATTTGCCCATACCATTCCTGTAAGTCATTTACTTTGATATACAATGTTAGCGCTCCCCCTTCCTGATAATTTTTTAGCTCCGGATATTCTTCGCGTATTGAGTTGTCTTTTTGAAACATAATCAAGACGCCATCTTTTTGTACAAAGCCCCAATCGAAAGTGCCTTCTTCCGGAACTGTCTGCAGTAATTTAAAACCCAGTATATTCCTGTAAAAGTCCAGTGTTTCATTGACGTTTTTAACCATAAGGTTCGGTGTGAGAGATTGTAATTCCATGGTAATTTTTTAGGGCAAAGTTAAGATAGACCATTTTCTTATGCTTTGTAAAAAATCGACATTATCTCAAAGTTGAAGGCAGAAAGCCCGCCATGTGCATAAAGTCATTACTCAGGTGGGCGTGATCATAATAGCCATTTTCGAAGGCTATCTCCAGGATGCTTTTTTGCGGAGCGTTTTTAAGGGTATCTGAGGTGTTGATAAACCTGATGACCCTCGCATATTCTTTTAAGCCGATACCCACTCTGGTTTCAAAACGTCTTTGTAATTGCCTGGGGCCAATGCAGACTGAGTTAGCAATGTCCCCGATCCGCATTTGTCCTTTGGACTGAAGTATTAAATCAGTGACTGAGCTTATCAACTTATCGTTTGTTATCTGGGAATTGATGAGAAGGTGACTGAGCATTTTTTCTATCAGAACTATGCGTTTTTCGGTGCCACTGGTATGATACAACTTTTCCAGGAAAACTTTATTAAATGCCGGTATGATTTCATCTGCCTGGATAGTTGTGTTTTTTAGCTCACTTAATGAAGCATTGGTTAATAAACTCAGACAACCACTTTTGAATCGGATACCCAGTAAGTCACCACCATGCTGCGAAAACACATCCCTGTATGTTGTCATCATACCCACTGCGGCGATGCTCTCTTTGCCAACGGAGATTTGATTATCAGAAAAATTGATTACAGCTTCTCCAAAATTAAAAATAAGATCGGCGCAACCGTCAGGCAGCACCCGGTGTACACCGGATATTGGCTCTTTGGATGTCCAGTAGCAATCAATGAGATTGCTGAATTTGTTGTTCGGTTGTAATTCCAGGTAGCTCATTGCTGTTTAATACCTATTTATAGATGTGCAAATAATTAATTTTAAGGCTTTTAACCAAATATTGAATAACGGCTGGAGGGTCTTTATGAGGTGCATAAACAACCATTGATCTTTGATTTTCTACTAAAATTGATGGAGCAATCGATAGTTTTCTGGATTTTATGAAGTAATTTCACATAAAGAAATTATTTTGATCCGGTAATTGTTAGGCTATATCGAGGTATTTTCTGTATATTATAGATAAAACTAACAAATAAGCTTATTGTGATGTCTGGCAAACAACAATCGGTAGAACTTGAAAAAGTTGTGATCCGCTTTGCGGGTGACTCCGGGGATGGCATGCAATTGACAGGGTCTCAATTCACTTTTACCTCGGCTTTGCTGGGTAATGATCTGGCGACGTTCCCGGATTTTCCTGCTGAAATCAGGGCACCCCAGGGTACTGTGGAGGGCGTATCCGGATTTCAGGTACAAATTGGTAAGATCGATATTTTTACACCTGGTGATGAGGCTGACGTACTTGTGTCCATGAATCCTGCAGCCTTGAAATCCAATCTTCAATGGGTCAGAAAAGGGGGAAATATCATCATTGACTCCGACTCATTTGAAGAAAGAACTTTCAAAAGGGCGGGTTATGAGAGCAATCCTCTTGAAAATGGCTCCTTGCAGGCTTATCATATAATAGAAGCACCCATTACCTCTTTAACAAAAACAGCGCTTCAGGGCATTGCCCTCGATAATAAAAGTATTGTACGTTGTAAAAATATGTTTGCGCTGGGCATTGCCTATTGGTTGTTTGACCGGTCGATGGACCAGACCCTGGAGTTTTTGCAGAAAAAATTTAAAAATGCACCTTTGTTGGTCGATGCCAATTCCAAGGCGCTGCGGGCAGGATATTATTATGCAGAAACAGTGGAGGCTTTACCTTCCAATTACAAAGTACCTGCGGCAAAAATTAATCCGGGAAAATACCGGCATATTTCAGGCAATCAGGCTACGGCGTGGGGATTTATGGCGGCAGCAGAGAAGATGGATAAAAAAATGTTTTTCGGCTCCTACCCCATCACCCCGGCGTCTGATATTTTACATGAATTGTCAAAATATAAAAATCTGGGGGTGACCACATTTCAGGCTGAAGATGAAATAGCCGCCGTGTGTTCAGCCATAGGCGCCAGCTATGCCGGAGCATTGGGTGTGACAGCCTCTGCAGGGCCTGGAATCGCTTTAAAAGGCGAAGCCATAGGCCTCGCTGCCATGGTGGAATTGCCATTGGTAGTCATTGATGTACAAAGAGGTGGACCTTCGACAGGATTGCCTACTAAAACCGAACAGGCTGATTTCAATTTAGTCATGTTTGGCAGAAACAGCGATTGCCCGGTTATTGTTATAGCACCCAACACGCCTTCGAACTGTTTTTCATTTGCTGTTCAGGCAGCTAAACTAACCGTGGAGCACATGACCCCGGTGATATTTTTGTCAGATGGTTACTTAGCCAATGGCTCCGAGCCCTGGAAAATACCGTCGTTTGCGGAATTACCTGAAATCAACATTCCACATGCGGAGTTAAATGGTCAGGACTTCCAGCCTTATCACCGGGATGAAAATAAATTATCCCGTTACTGGGCTATACCGGGCACTGAAGGAATGGAACACCGGATCGGAGGTTTGGAAAAGGAAAATATTACCGGCAATGTTTCGTATGATCCGGGTAACCATGAATTGATGGTTAAGACCAGGCAGGAGAAAGTAAACAGGGTTGCTGAATTTATTCCGGAACAAAAGGTGATCGGTTCCGGGTCGGGTAAGGTGCTGGTTGTAGGATGGGGAAGTACTTATGGCTCTTTGCTTACGGCAGTTAAACAACTGCAGCATGCCGGCAAAGAGGTGGATCTTGTCCATTTTAATTATCTTAACCCCTTGCCCAAAAATACAGAGGCTATATTTAATCAATATGAAAAGCTTCTGGTGTGCGAATTGAACATGGGGCAATTTGCAGCTTACCTGCGAAGCTTGTTTCCCCACGTCAAAATTGAACAATACAACAAGATACAGGGATTACCATTTACGGTAATGGAGTTGAAAGAAAAGATTATTGAACTTTTATAACCAGGAAAACGATGGCAATAAATGCAACAGAAACGCTTCACATAAACCCACAGCTTACAAAAAAAGATTTCACCAGCGATCAGTTGGTGAGGTGGTGTCCGGGTTGCGGTGATTATGCCATTTTATCGGCTATGCAAAATGCCCTGCCACAATTGGACCTGAAAAAGGAAGATTTTGCATTTATTTCCGGTATCGGTTGTGCGGCCCGTTTTCCCTATTATATGAGTACCTATGGTTTCCATACCATTCATGGAAGAGCACCTGCTGTTGCCTCGGGGGTTAAATTGAGTAACCCGGATTTAAGTGTATGGGAAATTACCGGTGACGGGGACTCCCTGGCGATCGGTGGCAATCATTTCATTCATGCCATACGGAGAAACATCGATATTAACATTTTATTGTTCAACAATGAAATATACGGGCTGACCAAAGGGCAGCTTTCGCCTACTTCAAAACTGGGCCTGGTGACCAAATCCACTCCCATGGGTGGTATTGACAGGCCATTCAGTGCCGGAGAGCTGGCATTGGGTGCCCGTGGAACTTTTTTTGCGCGAACGATTGATACCAACCCGAAGCTGATGACGCGGATTTTTGTGGAGTCCTCAAAACACAAGGGTACCTCACTCATAGAAATATTGCAAAACTGTGTTATTTTCAATGATAAAACCCACGGCGCCATTACCGCCAAAGAAAATAAAGATGACTTCCAATTGCATCTGGAACATGGTGAGCCCATGCTTTTCGGTAAAGAGAAAAACAAAGGTATCCGGTTAAATGGCTTTAAGCCGGAGGTGGTTACCCTGGGCGAAAATGGAATTACGGAGGAGGATATTTTAATTCATGATGCGCATGAGGAGGACATCATGCTGCACATGCTGCTTATTCAAATGCAACCCCCCCATTTTCCAATGGCACTGGGCATCATCCGGGCTGTTGAAGCACCTACATATGATGATTTGACCAGGCAGCAGTATGAATTAAGTAAAGAAAATGCTAAATTTAGTAATGTAGAGGCTTTATTGCATAGTGGGAATACGTGGGAAGTAAAGTAATCTGACCTAAGCGTCAATTAAAATAACTCACTTAACCTATTTTTTTGCCATGGAGAATCTTTCCGGCCATCATTTTATTGCCGTGTTTGGCGGAGCTGTGGCAGGCTCTGAAGCGGCACATCAACTTGCTAAAAGAGGCTTTCGTGTTGTAGTGTTTGATCAAAACATTTTGCCCTATGGAAAGATTGAAGACGGCCTGCCCAAGTGGCATGAAAAACTGCGCGACAAGGAAGAAGCTAAAATCAACGAAAAAATTGACGATCCGAATGTACGTTTCGTACCTGGCGTTCAGCTCGGCAGGGATGTCGATTTTGAGGATGTGGCGAAAAACTGGGGTTTTACGGCAGTTTTGCTGGCTACCGGAGCGTGGAGGGACCGTCCATTGCCGGTTGCAGGAATTGATGACTATGTTAAGAAAGGGCTCTATTATCAAAATCCTTATGTTTATTGGTTTAACCATTATCACGAGCCGGACTACCAGGGCCCTTCTCATGAAATAAAAGATGGTGCAGCAGTGATTGGAGGGGGGTTGGCTTCGCTGGATGTGGTGAAAATTCTCATGATTGAGACCGTACAAAAAGCCCTGGAACAAAAAGGCATAAAAACCAATATGTTTAAGCTCGAAAGGGGCATCGATAAAGTCCTGGAGACTCATAATTTTACCCTCGGGGATCTTGGGTTGAAAGGGTGCACACTTTTTTATCGCCGCAGGGCCATTGATATGCCGCTTTCTTCTGCGCCTGTCACTTCACCGGAGCAATTGGTTAAGGCCCAGGCTGTAAGGCAAAAAATACTGGACAATTTCCTTCGAAAGTATCTTTTTAAATTTGAACCATGCTGGTCTCCGGTAGAAAAAGTGATTGAAGACGAGCGGCTTACAGGACTTATCTTTCAAAAAAATGAAATTATTGATGGTAAAGTAGTTCCTATTCCTGATACCCTGAAAACATTTAAAGCCCCGTTGTTTATTTCCTCTATTGGCAGTATACCGGAAATGATTAAAGGAATTCCGGCAAATGGACAAGTATTCCGGGTAAATCGGGATGAAAGCTGCCAACTGGAAGGATATGATAATGTTTTTGCCCTGGGGAATGCGGTTACCGGAAGGGGCAACATCGTGGAGTCCCAAAAACATAGCAAGGCCGTTTCCCTGGAGGTAATGGACGAGCATCTCCATTGGCAGGAAGCTGATTATCAGGACTGGCTGCGGGGAACGGAGTCAGGCATACGCGATCAGGTCAATGTGATTGTGGATCGCATCGAAAGGAAAAAGTTTATGCCGAAAGAAGTAATTGAGGATATCCTTCAAAAAACCGAAGCTTTGCAACGTAAGGTGGGATATGATGGCAACTATCCGGCCTGGGTAGAGAAAAACCTTCCCACGCGGCTGGAGGACATGCTGGATTGATTCACTGAGGGCCACCCCTAAATGCTATAGCCGTTAATTTAAGAAAAAACGCTCTGTGACGCGAACGTCAGTCGGTGTTGTACAACATTTTCGACAAAATTCTTTGTGTCTTGGTGCCTTTGTGGTTAACTAGTTTCACCACAAAGTTCCCCAAGGTCAGACAATTGACCAAACATCTAACAAGAATAACTAATTCATAAATATTTGATATTCAATAATTTACAAATTACTTATATAGTAGTTTCCCAACAGCGTTGCTCCCATCCAAAGAAAATAACAGAACTTTAGTTATATGAAAGGACCAAGACACAAAGAAGTTCACCGATGAGAATTCAGGTGCATTCTTGCGTAGTGCAATAGCTACAGACGAATTTCCAAAGTCTCACAAAATCAGCTCAAAAGATTTTTCTCCCACAACTTTGCCGTTCACCTGTATGGACAGCTTATGCGTTCCGGCATGATACTTTCCGGTGGTGATGGGTATGCTACCTCCCTTAAACCCTGATATGTTAACAAAACCAATTACTTAACCGGATACCGGATAATCGTTTTCAACTTCCACGCGGGGGTTCTCATGGGGTCAGATAGGTAGATTTCATGGTGATAACCATTCATCTGCAGGTTTTCTTCCCGCATTTTCTGAAAAATCTGCCGAATGGTCTCCTGTTCTTCTTCATAGGATCCGATATGCAACATCTGGATACATTTGCCCTCATTGATTTGTTCGAATTTCACATCTTCCAGCCTGATAGTTTTCCCCTTTGTTTTTAAATTTGAAATGGCCATTTCAAAAGTGGTTTTGTCTACGAACCCGGGCATGCGGATTAGCAACCTCCAATGCCATTCGTGTCTGGGTACCTGCTCGAAAGGCCGGTCATCCTCTACCCACCATTGACCTTCCATTTTAGGAACTACAAAATCCTCTTCCCTGTCTTTGCAGATAAATTTGACAGCATAGGCAACAGGGTAAATAGTCTCAATGGCACTGGTAAACAATTTGTCTTCTGGTGCGCTTTGGCCCTGGATGGTTAAATAATCGTAGGCATCGAATTCCTGGAGTGAAGGGGTTTGTTTGGCTTTGTAGTAAGCCCGGTCGGTTTTGGTTAAATCTAATTTTAATGCATTCATTTTTCTTAAACTTTTTTGATTTAACCAAATATCAGGGACACAGGTGACAACAGTATGTCAGTAGTCTAAGGCTGTTTAAAATTTTTTCTGTGAAAATTTAAGATAATGCTGTTGTAATTCTTCAACAAAGGAAACAATGCGCTCATTTAACGCTTCAGGGGATACCACACTCACAGCCGAACCGAACATCAGGACCCACCTGGCAAAATATTTAAGGTCAGGGGTCATAAAAGTCATCTCTACACCATCCTCCTGTTCCCTTTCTTCAACAAATCCGTGATAATACTTTTGTTGCCCGATATATCTGACTACTGCTTTGTCAAAAAGCAGTTTGGCCTCTTCCAGTGGGGAGCCTAGGATCATTTTTTTTACGAAATTTTGAAAGTCGGCTTTGCGGTCTTTGGTGAAATGTTCGTTTTTCCGTTGCAGCTTGCTAATGCGATCGATACGGAAATCCCTGAAATCATTTCGCATCCGGCAATAGGCAATTAAATGCCAATGGTCCCCATAGTGACACAGCCCTGAAGGTTCCGCTTCCCGGGTGGTTAATTGGCCGCTGTAATTGGAAAAATAATCAAATTTTAAAGTCTCCCTGTTGACTATCGCATTTTGAATTTCCGATAAAAAATTATTGGAAAAATCAGTATTTCCCATCTTCGGTATAGACAATACGGCAATGTGCTCTTCGAGGTTTTCGAGGTGATCCTTTTCCTGAAACTTTAAAACAGCCTTTATTTTAAGCAGGGCATTATCAAAATTTTCTTTTATAGTTTGATCCGATTGCTTTTCCAGTATTTTGCTCCCCAGCAACATAGCACTGGCTTCTTCACGGGTGAACATGACAGGGGGAAGATGATAACCCTCCATGATAAAGTATCCTTTTCCGGCCTCAGCGCCAATAGGCACCCCTGCTTCTTCCAGGGCGCGGATATCGCGGTATACTGTGCGGATGCTTATGTCGAATCTTTCTGCTACCTCCTGAGCGGTAATCAACCTTTTGCTTTGTAGTTGAATGAGGATGGCGGTAAGACGGTCAATTCTATTCACTTTCTGCTAATTCTTTCACCGCTTTATTCATTAACTCAAAGCCTGTCCGGGTTTTGGCTTCTAGCTGATTCCACAGCAACGGCACCAATATTCCGCTGAATTCCTCCTTATGAATCAGCCTGCTGGTTCCGTTTCCGTTTTCCTCAATTTCAAAAATATGATGACCGTCAAAAAGTCCGTACATCAAAATACTGTCCAGCCAGCTAAATTCTTTGTACTGTTTATACGAAGTGACCTTTGGTTTTAGTTTAAACACCTTCGAACCCGGTGGTTGAATCATCACTTCGAGTTTTTTCCGGACTTTCAGATCACCCCGGATTGATTTGATGAATGGATTCCATTTTGGGTAATTATCAAAATTCACCAGGATATTCCAAACGTTCTCTTTGGAAGCATTGATGTCAATGGCTGTTTTTAATACTTTCATACAGCTTACAGAATTTCAATCCTGTTACGTTTTTGTTCGATTTTTTCTTCTCTTTCCAATTGTTTAAGCAAACGGGAGATCACTACCCTGGAGGTATTTAATTCATTGGCAATTTGTTGATGGGTTTTGGCGATAACGTATGATCCTGTGGCTTGTTTTTTGTCCAGCAGGTATTTATACAACCGCTCGTCCATTTTCATGAAAGCCATACTGTCGACGGCAGCCAATAGTTCATCAAACCGGGCCTGGTAGGAGCTAAAAACAAATTTACGAAATGAAAAATATTTTTGTATCCAGCTATCCATGTAGGCCATGGGAACCATCCAAAGCACTGAATCTTCCTCCACCATCACATAAAAGGCATTTTTCTTTCCTTCCAGACAACAGGTAATGGACATAGCGCAGGTCTGGCCTCCTTCGAGATTGTATAAAAACAGCTCGTTTCCGTTTTCGTCTTTTGTCATCACCATGAGCAGGCCGGAAAGCACAATAGGTATCTCGTCGTTTTTGGTGCCCGGGCTGATCACCGTGCTTTGTGCTTTTACTTTTTTCAACCTGCCAAGCTGAACAATCTCTTCCACCAGTTTTTTTTCAAAACCAACTTTCCTCAGGGTCTTGGCAACATCCATGTTCATTGAAATATGCACTTTATATTAAAAGGTAAACGTTTATGCTATTTTTCTTTTAAAAAAACCAACCCGATAGCGACAAATCCCACCCCGGTAATGGCCGGAGGCAGTCCTTCAACCTGATATGACAAGTAAATCATTACAATTCCAAGTACAATCAGGAGATAAGCCACATATCTTTTCATTTGGATGGCATTTTGAATTATAAGCAATTTAAAACAATTGAACGTCAAAAATAACTTCGCGGGTTTATTTTATTGTCAAACCTTCTTTCGGATAGCAAGTCTGCACCCTGTCAGGTTTAACATATCCTTAACAAATATTTGGCCAATGTTAACAGTGATTTTTGTGGTTAATTATCACTTTTACTTTTGCAAATAATTTTTAACAATAAAGATTAGCTATTATGAAAAAGACAGTTTTAATCTCAGCATTTTCCGTCGTACTGCTTGTGCCGGTTATGTCACAAAACCTTATGTCCCTTTCTGTCAGTGATCTGGCCTTTCGGTTGGGCGCAACAATACAGGCGCAACCGTGTAAGAGGACAGCAACAGTTTTAATTCTGTTGCTGTTTTAACTTTGCGCCGGGGTGACTTTTGACTCTATGAAAGGCATTCGGAATGATAAGAGCAAAACTATAAGTAGCATGCCTGCTGTGAATAGAAAGGTAAAGCTGCCCGTTTCTCCGTATAAATAACCGCCCGATATAAGTCCGATGATACTTGCCAGGCTTCCTGAGCTGTTTGCCACTCCCTGCACGGAGCCTTGTTGTTTTTCCCCACCCAGTTTAGACAAGATGGAAAGATAGGAAGGCCACATCAGCCCATTGCCCAGGGCAAATAAAAACGCCGCTGTATAAATGAGATAAGCATTGCCACCTGCCATCAGGCAAAAATTGAAGACCAGCATCAGGCATCCTGTGATTACAAGGCTGGCGTCTGAAAACTTACGGGACAAAAAGCTAAGCAAAGGGCCCTGAACCAAAATCATCAACCCGCTGAGAAAAGAAAAGAAGATACCGAGCTGAAGGGAGTCCCATCCAAGGTTTTTGAGCGCGTGCATAGGAAAGGCGGCGTAGAAAAAGCTGAAGCCCAGGAAAGTCAGAAAATAAATCACCAACATAAAAGGCACGTATTTAATTGAAAAAACTGTACTGAAGCTTGTATCCTTGCATTTTTTCATTTTATAACACTCTTTGTGCTCAAAGCTGAAAAGTTTCTTGATTTTGAAACGCCGGGTGTCAGGATTTACCAGCCCCGGGTTGGATTCGGGAAGTTTGAACCAGATAAGGTAAATAGCCACAGCGGAAATCAACGCCGCCGCCAGTACCGGGATGACCTCCCCATAAACAGTAGCGCCAAGCACTCCGGCCAAGGCAGGGCCTATGATAAATCCCAGGCTTGAAGACATGGCCATTTTGCCGAAGTTTGCTTTGCGGTTTTGATCGGTCGATACGTCAGAAAGATATGCATTGGCCACTGAAACGTTGCCTCCGGTCAGGCCATCCAAAGCTCTGGCCAGAAAAAGGAAAACCAGTGGCAAAGTAATGATAAAGTTGCCAACCGATGCGGAATCAACTACCAGAATTGATTGCGCCGGCAGGTAAAGTGCCACGAGAAAAAGTATCCACGCCAGCATTGTTCCCACCTGACTTAACAGCAAGACTTTCCTGCGGCCGACATGATCCGACCATCGGCCCAAAACCGGAGCTCCGAAAAACTGAAATGCCGGATAGATGGAGCCCAATACACCATAGATGAATTCGTTGCCACCAAATCTGTCTACAAGAAAAACCAGAAAGGGCATAATGATGCTATAGCCAAGCATACCGATGAAATTCACCGACAAAACGGGTAGCAGGGAGATAGACTTAGAAGGTTGCACCACTACTTTTCAGGCTTTTCGTACAGAACAGCGTTTAAGGTGGATATGTTTAAAACGAACCGTTTCAGATGTATGAAGATAAGAAATTTTCATCTTCCAAGGGGTGTGAGTCCGGAAAAGAAAAAAAATAAGCAAATAATGTCCATTATTTAAAGATCAAACTGTTACTAGGGTAAAGAGGAAAAACCTGAACAAACAACAAATGCTTGCACTCGAAAGAATAGCATCCGTTAATGACCCATCGCTACATGAAAACAGATTTGCGGAGTCTGAGTCTTCGCTGATATTTATACCCGATATCACCGGATTTACAAGGTTTGTTCAATGCACGGATGTGAGGCATAGTCAACATGTCATATCGGAACTACTGGAAATCCTGATTGACGCTAATCATCTTGGGCTTGACATTTCCGAATTGGAAGGGGATGCTGTTTTATTTTATAAATATGCAGAAGTGCCTTCTCTGGACCTTTTGCTCCTTCAGGCAAAACAAATGTTTGAGAATTTCCACCATCATCTAAAAAAATATAACACTGAAGGAGCATGTCACTGTGGTTCGAAGAAAACCCCGGTCGATCTTTCCCTTAAGATAATCATTCACCGGGGCAGATTGGGTTTTACCAATGTAAAACAGTACCGTAAGCCGCATGGATTTGATATGATTGTAGCCCATAAACTATTGAAAAACGCTGTTGAGGAAAAAGAATACGTTTTGGTAACGGATTCATTTAGTGATGAAGTGTCGGCTATCGATAGCCATGGATTCAAGGCCGATGACTTTCGCATGGATAAAACTTTTTATAAAAATATCGGCGAGGTGTCATACAGCTATGCATCACTGAGTCCCTTGCTGGGAAGCATTAACCGGCAGGAACTTGTGCCTTGCAGATGCCCCATGTATGTAAGCCGATAGCAGGCCACAATGACATTTACATGACAGGAATGCTAAGTCAAAAGGCTAAAATGGCAACAATAACAAGGGTGACAATGATATATTCAAAGATTTTTATCTGAGAAAGAGAAGCAATAACACTTTAATCTAAACAAAATGAAAAATCAATTATTAATTGACAAAACCGCCGTTGTATTTGGCGCCGGTGGTACGCTGGGAAAGCAGGTTGCCAAAGCCTTTATAGAACATGGCGCGCGGGTTTTTATTTCCGATATAAATACAGCTTTGATGTCAGGAATACATGGGGCTGAGGGCGTTGACAAAGTCGATGCCTTAAGCGAAGCAGAGGTAGGCGAATACCTTAAGGGCATTGCTGCTAAAGGGATACATATAGATATATCGATCAATCTGAGCGGATCAGATCCGGAAGAATACAACCATGGCAGACCTGCTATGGAGGTATCACTGGAGCAATTGCTAATTCCTATGAAGACTGCCACAGGAACGCAATTTGTAACTGCCAAGGCTGGCTTTAAACACATGTATGCCAATAACGGAGGGGTTATAATTTTTATCACTTCGACACTTTCCAAGATATCCCCTCCTTTCACTACAGCGCTGACCGTATCCCATGCAGGCACTGAAGCCTTGGTGAGGACACTTGCCAACGAATGGGGACCGGGCGGCGTACGCGTGATCGGGATCAGGTCCGAGGCCATGACCGAGTCGCCTACCATTAACTATACTTTTGCTGCCACGGGCGCTAATGTGGGGTTAAGCAGAGAGGAAATGCAGCTTTCAGTCGAGGAGCAGGTTCCTTTGCGAAGGCTTACCTCGGGTATGGAAACCGCAGAAGTTGCTGTACTGGCCGCCTCCGACCTCGCAGGATTCATGACGGGTGCCATCCTCAACCATTCCGGGGGTCATGTATTGGACTAACTAAGCCCATCATTTGATCATCTGGCTCATTTATCCGGTGCGTATTTATGGGGAATAAATAGGGATGCATTCATAAATTATTGTTATCATAATCAGACATGAAAAATAATTGTAACAAGCGCTGGTTTTTTGTAGCTTTGAGGCTCTTGGCAAATGGGTAATTAGCTCAGTTGGTTTAGAGCACTAGCTCGACAAGCTAGGGGTCACTGGTTCGAATCCAGTATTACCCACCTTCACCCGCCGAAGCTTCAGCGGATGGGTAAGTCTATGACTGACAGGGACTGAAGCTTTCAAAGAATATTAGGCACTATTAGAAATATTATAAGTTAGGATAGGGAAATTTCTAACAAGCACTCACCTTAGAAGGACCCCATACATTTCATCCAATATCGGTTCAGCTTTGTCATGGATGGGACTATCGGTTACCGTACCCAGGTTAGCCCCAAAAAAAACAAACAACTCTTTTTCAGGAAAGTAAAAAAGCTGACAACCTGCCCCAAGCCCGCCGCCACCGTGCCCGTAAGCAATCTCACCTTCAATGATCTCATAATCCAGCCCCAGTCCATAGGTTAATTCTCCATCTTCATTCCTGACCCAGATCTGCATTTCCCGCAGTGTTGACTCATTTAACAACCTGCCTTCGAAGAGCCCTCTCAGGAAGGAAACCGCGTCTCTTGGCGTGCATACAATGCCATCGTCCCCAATGAGAGAGGAAACATTGATCGCTGCATTTGTGAAACGTTTTCCAGGATACTGTTGCTGTAACGGTCCCAATAACCGTTTGCGAGGTGCGGATAGGTGAGGTATTCTGGGTCATTGCGGTAGTAAGTCTCTTGAAGCTCCAGTGGGGAAAAGATATTATCGGCAATGAATTTTGCATGGTCGCCGGTGATAGCGTCTGCTCAACTCACGAATGTAATGCAATGCCACGTAGAAGCCGTTGATTACAAAAAACCAGATGCTGATGATAAATATGTCACGGGTGTAGAAATGAAGCGCTGCCGGGCGACCCCTGGCAATCCACGAGGTAAGCTCCGTCAGAAAGATAATAATGAAAAGACCTAAAACTAAGGTACTGAGAAGCTGAATAATGATCCATCCGGTTGGCCTGCCGCTGTAAGGCATTTTTTTATCTAAAAAAAGAATCAATTTCCGCACCGCCAGCCACGCCAGATAACCTTGCACTGTTTCAATGGTGAAAGTAGCCAGCAAGTGTCCATTAAAACGAATGTTAGAATAGGTTAAATAGTAGTTGAAAGCACTAATAAACGGTATAAGGATAAGAAAGAACTTTACGTCGGGATAATACGGATTGTTATCAGAGCGCATGGCAGATTCTGTATTATGCTATTCAAAGACAATGCGTGTTAAATAAGGTTTAAAATATATTAATTTTTTTAATCGGATTGGCCTCTTTTTCGTGCTGATTCTTTATTTTAGTGCTAATGGATCCTGTCTCCGGATTCATAGAATTTTTACACAAAAACAGCCAGCTTTTGTACAAAACCGTTGGCAAACTTCAGAAATATTAAAATATGCCCAGACCAAAAAACAAAACCGAGTTGATAGATCTCGGTCATAAGAACTACGAAAAGTTGCTTAACTATGTCGAATCTTTTTCTGAAGAAGAAGTACATGCCGAATTTCCTCAGGGAACCCTGAACAGAAATATCAGGGATGTTTTGGCACATCTCCATCATTGGCACCTGATGATGCAGGATTGGTACTCGGTTGGCATGACCGGTGACAAACCAGACATCCCAGGTAAAGGATATACTTGGAAAACCGTGCCTGATCTAAACAAGAAGATAAAGGAGAAATACGAACACACAGATTTGAAGGAGGTAAGGAAGTTACTTGACAATTCATTTGCCGAGCTGCAAAAAATCATCGAAAAGCATAGCGATGAAGAGCTTTTTGAAAAGAAAAGATATAAATGGACGGGAACAACTTCTTTGGGTTCATATCTCGTTTCGGCAACTTCAAGTCACTATGATTGGGCGTTTAAGCTGATTAAGCGATGTAAGAAGTAGAAAGTGTCGGTTCCTTTGGTGTTTAGGTCATTTGATGATTCAAATCATTGGTATTGACTGGAAGGGGTCTGCTTCAATACTTGCCACCTGGCAAATCATTTTTAAGGATGACCGGGATCATTGCTGTTTTGTGAACTAATATGGTTATTTAAAACATGCAACCTGACTCAAAAACAATTGCCTGGCTTTTAGAAAACGATAATCCCCCCGTTCGTTATCTTACTTTGACCAACCTCTTAAAAAAGTCCTCTTCTACCAAGGTGGTACAGGAAGCCAAATCTCAAATTATGAAATATGAGGTGACACAAGAGATATTGCAGCATTTTCATGAGTTCATTAAAGATGATGACAAGGCATCCTGGAAGTATCAGGGAAAATACTGGCAGCTTATATTTCTTGGTCAATTTTTGGCTGATCGCAGTGATCCTAGGGTGGCCGAATTGGCGGAAAACATCCTTCAAAGTCGCAAATGGATCTCCTCAACAGGCATGCAGTGCGTTACGGCAAAAATCTTACAGGCGCTGGTGCGGTTGGGATATAGCGATAATCCTTTTGTGGTTGAAGAAACGGCAACTTTGGCAAAACGTATTTTAGACGATCAGGGAATAAAATGTACATTGATGGATTACAGCCTGCTTCCACGGTGTCAAATGGCCCTTCCTAAGTTGCTATTGTGCTTTGGGCAGATTCCTGAAGAAAAAAGGGATTCGGTTGTCGGTAAGGCCATTGATCGGGTAGTCAAATCCCTCTTGCAAAATAAAATATCAAAATATGTGCCGGGTAACCGGAAGAAATGGCAGGAGGTTCTGGCCACTGCTCCAAAGCGTTCGGAACTTCCCAAAGGCCAAACGGTGAAAGATTGGGTTTTCGATCAAAAAGAAATGTTTCTGCAATCATATGGGATCGGTGATAGGGAAGCAAAACCAGGCTGGGTGAAGTTTGGATTTCCATCACATTACAATTCTGACATATTAGAGGCGATGTATGCGTTGGCGCTGGTTGGTATGCCCATGAATCCACAACTCGAAGAACCCCTGGAGGTCATTGAAAATAAAATGAGGGAAGGTTTTATCTGGAACCTGGACAATTCACTAAATGGTAAAATGCTGATGGATGTGGAACAAAAAGGTAAGCCTAGCAAATGGATCACTTATTTTGCACTGTACGTGCTGAATCATTTTGGTAGGCTTACTATTGGTTAAATCTTTTTGAGGATTATCCTCAAGATAGCGACAAGATATACCGGCCTTAAATCTTATTGTATTAGGGTACAGGAAAATTAGTAGATCTCAGCAGATCCTTTGACTGAAATTTTCCCATACTTCTCAAAATCATAGGTGATTTCCCAGTATACGGGAAGATCCTCCAATTCATCCCACAATTTCTTCCATTCAGGTTCTTCATCCTGCTTGACCTGCTTTTGCGGAACAGGTTGGCCTTTAACCTGAAGCTTAACGTTCACTTTATCCACCGAATTAGGGGAAACCGTTTTTACAATCTTGTCAGGACTAAAAGTAATGTGTTCGCCTTTTTCAAGGGTAAGGGTTACTTCCATCGGCACCTCGTGTGAGTTGAATATCCTGACGTCAAACGACTCATTATTAAGAGGTTTTTCATCATCAAAGTTCGATTCCACAAGTATCGACTTACGTTTCAGGTCCATTGTCAGGTAGTTTTCAACATCCTCACGACTGAAATCCTCATCCCAGATCCCTTCCAGCATCAGGTTAGCCATGACGGGCCCCTCATCAGTCATTGTTACCCACATAACATGATCGAATTGTCCAAAAATTGGCCCTCCTAGCCTGCTTCCACCGCCAGTGGTGGCCAGGGTGATATAGTTGTTGTTGTGTCGTGTGCGGTGAGTGTAACGGTGAATATGGCCTGCAAAAACCGTATGTTTACGGCCCTGAAGCATAGATTCTATTTCGCTCCAACCACTTTTTTTAACGGCCTCTTTACCAGCCTCTTCTGCAGTGCTTTCTTCAGCCAACCATACAGGTTTATGCAAGAAAACCAGCGTCCAGCGTACATCGGGATTAGCGTCCAGGGTTTGTCTGACAAATGTCCTTTGTTCATCCGAAAAAAATGAACTACGATGTGCATCCAACCCCTCTTCACTGTTAAGGCACAGGAACAACACATCATGATAAACAAACTGATAATAAGTAGCGCCAAGCCGTTCTTTCCAGATGTCCTCCATTACTTTGTTAGTAATATCATGGTTGCCAGCGACATAAAAAAACGGCATGTTCAAGCGGTTTACAAATTCGTCGAATTCATCCCATTGCCTTTTTATTTCGTCAAGGTCTTCAGTATACCCCTGGATCAAATCCCCGACACTTAGCACAAATTCCGGCTGTAGGAGATTGACCTTCTCCACACCCTGCTCAAAAATACCCGGGCGCATACCACCGGTGCGATCGGTAACTATTACAAACTGGAAATTCTTTGGATCATTGTTCCATTCCAGATTTGTCCAGGGGTTAGTTGGTTCCGATTGATCGATTTGAGCTATTTCGGGTGGACTTTGAGGTTTACATCCTGAAAAAACACATAGAATTCCTGTAAGAAGCACAGGCAAAAAGCGAAAAATATTGATTTGAGTTGGCATGGGCGTATTCTTAATATAGATTCGGTTAATTTTCGGATGGTGATTTAAAACTTTTTGCTGTTAAAAACAATACGTCTTTATTAAATAATCTTTAAGAATTCAACTTTGGTTGTCTTTTGCCTTGGTAGTGAGCCTTTTTCGGGTAGCCATGGTAAAGCTTTAAACAATACTACGGGGGGCAGCTTTGCATTTGATCATATTAAATGTCTTATAAAATTTTTCACATCCCGCCGATTAAGTCTTATCTTTGCCTTTTTGGCAAAATTGCCGGTTACACCGGTTTTTCGGGATGTAGCGCAGCCCGGTAGCGCGCTTCGTTCGGGACGAAGAGGCCGCTGGTTCGAATCCAGTCATCCCGACCGTGCCCGCCGAAGCCTGAAAGGCGACGGTGGGCATTTTTATTGATACCTCCCCGAAATTTGTTTCGCCTTTAATTCCCCGGGCGGGCTTTGTCCGGCAGGCCCGACTTTGTATCCAAGACAATTTAATCACCCCCATCAATTGCAGGTCAGCGGGCCTTGCTGCTGAAGCTAAAATCGAAGGAAGGCTATGTTGGTTAAAACCTAATTAGGATTTGCTGATAAAGTCTAAAATGTGGATTTAAGTTTTATTAGAGGAGGAATTATGCTGATATTGAAGGGGCAAAGTGCAAGCAAAAATGAAGAAGACCTCCAAAAGGCGTGCATCAGGCAGGCCTTATACAAGTCAAAGCCAACTGGTCATAGCAGGATTTGAGACACCCTTTTCTCAAAGTCTGGATCCAGCGAACCGTTGGGTGGAGTTAGCAGGTAAAATTCCCTGGGATGATCTGGCAGGGTTACATCTGAAGCGGTATGGCCGTAAGGCTACAGGCAGGCCTCCTTTGAACCCACGGATCGTTCTGGGCGCGCTCATCATCAAGCATCTTTGTAATCTCGATGATCGGGAAACCATCAGCCAGATTACAGAGAACATTTACATGCAATACTTTCTGGGCTACGGTGCTTTTAGTACTCAGCCCCCTTTTGATCCCTCCCTGTTTGTAGAGATCAGGAAGCTTTTGGGAGATGATCTGATCGCTGAGATGAACCTTCGCATCCTTGAATGCTCAGGGAGCAAGCCGGATTCCACGGATGATGAAAAGGGTGGGGATACGGATCGGGATGATGATCGTGGTAAAGGAGAGCTGCTTTTGGATGCGACTGTATCCCCCCAGGATATTGCCTATCCTACAGACCTGAACTTACTGGGTGAAGCCCGGCAGATGACAGAAAAGATCATTGATGTGCTTTACGGGCAGGGATCTTTTGCAAAAAAGCCACGCACCTACCGCAAAGTAGCCCGTAAGGAATACCTGAAGGTCGCTC
Source organism: Cytophagales bacterium (assembly GCA_022360015.1). Classification (GTDB taxonomy): domain Bacteria; phylum Bacteroidota; class Bacteroidia; order Cytophagales; family Cyclobacteriaceae; genus Agaribacillus. The sequence goes on along the minus strand of JAKSDQ010000152.1, from coordinate 14,282 downwards.
AGAATCGTAATCCGAGCCGCAAGACTGTTCGTAAAGCGGTGGGCAAACAACTTCGGTATCTGAGAAGGAATATCGCCCATATTGATAAGATGCTGGATACGTTTGAGTCATTTCCACTGACCGGGAAGCTACAGCAGCAACTTTGGGTGGTGCAAACCCTTTATGCTGAGCAGCAGGAGATGTTCACTGAGCGGAAGCACTGTGTAGAAGACCGGATCGTCAGCATCCATCAACCCCATATACGCCCCATGGTCCGTGGCAAGGCCCGGGCCCGAACGGCGTTCGGCGCCAAACTGCATCTTTCCCTGGTCAATGGATATGCTTATCTGGACACCATTTCATGGGACGCTTTCAGCGAAGGAGTCCATCTGAGTGATTACGTGGAAAACTACAGGCGTCGTTTTGGTTTTTATCCTCATAAAGTGGTAGCAGATAAAGTTTACTGCACCCGTGCCAACAGAAAGTGGCTCAAAGACCGAAAGATTAAGCTGGCTGCTAAGCCGTTAGGTCGTCCATCGGCCCGGGCAGTGGAAGACCACGTAAGACCGGGAGAACGCAATCCGATAGAAGGCAAATTTGGTCAGGCCAAAAACGCTTATGGGATGAATCGTATTCGTGCCAGGCTAAGAGAGACCAGCCAATCCTGGATCGCCTCCATCATTCTGGTGCTCAACCTGGTCAAACTGGCCGGGGAGAGCCCCTTTTGCCTGAGTTTTTCAGCGCTAAAGGAGATGATGAAGACCTCCCAGTTAGATATCCGAACCAGAATAACCACCTTCAAACTGGTCTTGCTTCGAATAAAGAACATCAAGCCACGTTTTGAGGGTATAGACGTAGTGAGTTTTTAAGCAGACCCTAATTATTTCTACTAAAAATGGTAAAACTTAAAGTCCGCAATGATCTTTCAAAGGATATTAGACAAATACAGAAAAATTGTTTTCTTAGAGTGGAATAATTAATTTTTTGATCAAATCCTAACAAAAATTATAATGGCCAACAAGAATAAACAGATCAAGGTTTTAGGTAAAACCATAAGCATAGATAAAAAGGATTACATTTCTTTAACCGATATGCTCAAGGCAAAAGACGGTGATTTCTTTATTTCCGACTGGTTAAGGAATAGAAACACACTGGAATATCTTGGTATATGGGAGCGAATCCACAATCCGGATTTTAATTATGGCGAATTCGCCATAATTAAAGATCAGTCGGGCCTCAACAGCTACAAAATAAGTGTGAAAGAATGGGTCGGAAAAACCAATGCTATTGGCTTAAATGCTAAAGCAGGACGTTATGGTGGCACATATGCTCATTACGATATCGCCTTTGAATTTGGCATGTGGATCAGTGCTGAATTTAAGATATATTTGGTAAAAGAATTCCAGCGCCTTAAAGAACAAGAATATAAATCGCTGGACTGGAATATCAAACGTAGCCTAACGAAGATCAATTATCGGATACATACTGATGCGGTGAAAGAAAACCTGATCCCCGATAACCTTAGTCCACAACAGATCAACTGGGTATATGCCAGTGAGGCGGATGTATTGAACATGGCGCTTTTTGGCAAAACAGCTAAACAGTGGCGGGAAGAAAATTCTGGTAAAAAAGGCAATATCCGTGATTATGCTAATGTAAACCAATTGGTATGCCTAGCTAACCTGGAGAACCTTAATGCAGTATGGATCGATAGCGGTTTTCCACAAAGCGAACGGCTAAAACGATTGAATGAAGTGGCTATTCAGCAAATGAAGATATTGGTGTTGGGAGATGTTTCCAGGAGATTGAAGGGGGGATGAGGAAGGGTAAATGAATAGCAATAAGAAAAACAGTTGGGGGTTGCTGAGAGCTCTCAAAAAAATCGGACTGTCATCTAACAGTAGGTATTAATTAGCGATCAATAAAATGCAATAAAATTACCGAAAGGAAGTAAATAACCATTATTGCATTTTTAACCAGGGGTTTTGGAATACCGAGCAGCCATTTTGATAATTGAATAGAAGACCAAAGCTCGAGTAAAACCACCGAAATCTACACTCATATAGCCAATACGGATAAGAATTTCGTCAAAAATCCATTAGATTAAGGTTTTGATAAAATAAATTTAACCATCACATTGTGGTCTATAGCCAATTTTCGGCAGCAAGCATAAATTAAGTTATGAGTAGTATTTCAGAATTATGGACTAAAAGCAAGGAGACTTTTGCTGAAAAAACGGTTGCGCAAATATTGTCTTTTACGGGGGATGGGAAATTACGGGACAACAACCAAACTTCAGCGGAGTTTCGTGAACTCCTTGATCAGGTTCCTTCTCTTCTATTGAAGCAGTTTGCCGAGAATTGCTTATCTGAAAAATTTACTGACAGCGGTTTGGCTCTACAAGACGTAATCAATCAAATTGGTATTCGTCTTGGCTTTACGGTTGCATACGGACGCTACAGAGGAAATCAAAACGATATTGCCTATGATGGAATTTGGACATCCGGAGGAGAACACAGTCTTGTTGTTGAAGTAAAAACGACTGATGCTTACAGAATTAATCTGGACACAATTTCCGGATATAGAACAAGACTTTTTGAAAAGGGTTTAATTAGTAAAGAGGGGTCGTCAATATTGGTTGTTGTAGGTCGCCAAGATACAGGAGATTTAGAAGCCCAAATAAGAGGATCAACACATGCATGGGATATAAGACTTCTCAGCACTGACTCATTGCTTAAACTATTGAGTCTGAAAGAAACCCTAAATGATACAAAAACCATTCGGCAAATTAATGAACTTCTAAAGCCTAAAGAATATACGAGGATAGATAAGTTAATTGACTTGATTTTCTTGACAACAAAAGACCTGCAACTTGATGAACCTGAAGAGTCAGAGGTTGAAGAAATAATTAAGCTAAAAAAGAAAAAGTTAACTGAACCCAAATTTACCCCTGTAAATTTTCACGAAGGCTGCTTGGATAAGATTCAAGACAAATTCTCAATCAACTTCATCAAGCAATCAAGAATTTCCTACACTAATAAAGACAAGACAGTTGCGCTGATATGCGCTATTTCCAAAGCACATGAACAAGGAAAAAACAAAAAGTTCTGGTTTGCTTTTCATCCGCATCAAGTGCAATTTCTCAAAGAATATCCGGAGGCTTATGTGGCATACGGATGTGGTTCTCCTGAGGACACTTTCTTGATACCCTTTAAGAATTTTGAGCCTTTAGTAAATCAAATGTGGACTACTGAGAATGAGGATCGAATGTACTGGCATGTAGTGATTCATAACCGCGAAAAGAAATTCCTTTTGCAACAACCGAAAAATGAAAAAAGCAGGTTGTTGGAAATCACGAAATACAAACTTTAAAAAAGAAGGCCAGCCACCAACAATGGTTTAAAAATCATTTGATCTTCTTTTATCAGAAAAAGAAGAAATACTACATTATCACTCATCAATCAAATAACCCAAAATACCTCTCCAACCTCTTCAAATCCTCCATCAAAAAGTTCGATCGGGATCCAGTCATCCCGACATCGCCCGCCGGAGCTTAGAAAGCGAAGGCGGGCTTTTCATTAACACCTCCCCGAAATTTGTTTTGTATTTAGTTCCTCGGGCGGGCTATGTCTAGTGATACCTCATCAAGGTCCATTCGAGCTTAATCAATTACTTTCGATCGAACTAGTTTCGAAGACATATACAGGTGTTATTAGATCGTTATTCAAGCGAAGTCACAGAAATATACACACACATGCTAGTATGGATATGAATTTTATTAAAAATCCTTTAGATTAATATTTTTAAAATAAACATAAGCACGAAATTGTAGTGAATAGCGAAATGTCAGGCATTATTCTGTGAATCGAATCCAATTACCATATAACAAAAGCACAAGCTATTTCATCCTAGCCTTCTTTTTTGTTCCTTGGTCTATTGGTATTTATGATTACTTTTTTGAAGAGAACTCGTTTTTCCAACCTGATAAAACAGAGAAAGCTTTAAACCTAATCAGATGGTATTCTATGCCAACTTTCATTGCGGCTTTACAATACATACCTGTCTTCAAATTCAAAGAAATGGAAAGAGTGCCTAAAGAAGAAGCTTTATTGAAATTACCATTTCTTGAATTTTACTTATGGAGCTTTGCAGGAATGATGCTCTTTCTTGCATTTGGAGGTTGTATGTCAATAATTGAGAATTCCGGAGAAAAACTGTACGGCATGTTTTTAATTGGGCTGGGATTAAGCTCTATTTCTTTTATAACCCTAAATTCTAATAGAGTTCTTTTTAAGGGCGATTATGAAACAGCAAAAGACCAAAAAGAACGAATTAGAAAGCAAACTACCGAAGGTGTCTTTAAATACGGACAGGACGGATTCTGTTTTAAGCATAAAAAAATTGAATTCAAGACTTCATGGAATGAAATTGACGGAATCGTGGCATATAAAACTGATAATTTCGCATATGACACAATTCATTTAATTATCCGGAGAGGGAAGGAGGAATTAAATTTCAATGAGGAAACTGACGGATGGTTTATCTTTAAAGAAAGGATGGAATCCAACCTAAAAGGAATAAACTCAAAGTGGGAATTGGAAGTAATGTTTCCGCCTTTTGAGGAAAGTGCCACTTGGGTGTATAAAAAGGGAGAGAATCTAAATGAAACAATGCCTAACAACTAAGCCTTCGTGTGGTCGGTACGACCCAACATGAAGGCTATGTTGAACGAAACCGCCAAAACTGATAGCTGTGATTATTATGGAGATTGCTGCCGGAAAGTGTAGTGAAGTTGTGTGGCATTTGCCTGTGCCAGACGCGCCTGGGGTGGAGATATGGATGAGATTTTGCTTTTTATTCCCTTCTGATAGGTAGCGTGTTACCTTTGCAGGCCTGGTAATGTGGTTTTTAGTTTTGTGTGGATGCACCTTTCCCCTTACGCCCGTTGGCATTGTTTATTTTGTCGGTATATCTGAGCTAACAGATGAAGTGGTGGGGACTTGCCGTTTTTAAAGAATACAAGGGTGATCAGCTTTCCCTTTTTACAACTTGGGCACTGCCCTAACTTGATGGGTTCACGTTCAACAGATAGTAACACCCCCCCTGTTTGCGTACGAACCAGGTGGAGGTATTTCTTCTTACCGATACTTCTGAGCAGTCCAAAATGCCTGATACGCACAAACCTTTTGGGTAGAATATGTAAGAAAACCTTCTTACCAACTCCTCTTTGGCCAGCTTGCAGGTGGCCTTCCTGCCGCCATGGCGATAATCTTTTACCGAAAAAGTGACCGATCCATCGTCCACTTGACGAATGCGATGGTTGCTGATAGCAATCTTATGGGTATATCTCCCCAGGTATTCTACCACTTGAGCGGTGCCATAAAAAGGCCTTTTGGCGTAAATGACCCAGGGCCTGTCCGTCAATTTTTTGTGTAGTGAGGTATCAAGCAGGCCTGCTTTGTTCAACCTATCCAAAAACCTGGCACGAAAGACCTTGGACATAGCCTTTACCGGAAACAAGAACCTGCCTTTGCTTTTAGTAGTCTTCCACTTACCCGAACCATTGATACCCCCTGCGGGTACAATGTAGTGAAGGTGGGGATGTAAACTCATGTTCGATCCCCAGGTGTGCAATACGGCAATCATGCCGGTAGTTGCGCCGAGAAACTTGGGGTTCTCTCCAAACCCTTTGATCACTGACCAGTCCGTCTTAAACAACATCGTGTACAGCATCATGGGCTTCTGTAAGCACAACGCATGGAGGTGATCGGGGATAGTAAATACCACGTGGTAATATGGAACGTTGAGCAGCTCTGCTTCACGCTGTTGTATCCAGGCTTCCCGCTGGTGCCCCTGGCATTTAGGGCAGTGTCGGTTCCTGCACGAGTTGTAGCTTAAATGCAGCTTGTTGCACTTTGGGTTGTCGCACCGGTCAATATGTCCTCCAAGTGCAGCAGTCCGGCACTTGCTCAACGCATACAGTGTCCTGAGCTTCCAGGTGTTGGAAGTGATAACAGGAAGGTCAACAGCACCAAGGATATCAGCTACTTCATGGGAAGGCCTACCCATTGGGGTAGAGCTTCTCCAAAGGACTGAAAGGGAGCTGAGGCCCAACCCTGGCCACATGCAGGTAGGTCATAGTGGTTAGGATACTTTCATGGCCCAACAACTCCTTTAAAGTCATGATATCCATCCCCATTTCCAGTAAGTGAGTGGCATAGGAATGTCTCAGGCTATGTGCTGTAAGAGACTTTCCTATGCCTGATTCCTTCCTCACCTGACGCAGTACCCACTGCACACCCCTGGTCGTATATTGCCCACCGCCTTTATTGCTATTTATCAAATAACCCATGGGACCAGGTAAGTAGTTATTCCTCTGACCAGCAGGTCACACAGGGGTATATAGCGGTCTTTTCGCCCCTTTCCTTTTCGTACATGGAGCATCTTGCGGTCAAGGTCTACATCGGTAATCTCCAAGTTGCACAACTCAAAGTTCCTTAGCCCACAGCCATAGAGCAGCCCCACCACAAGACGGTGTTTGAGTAATTTGGGAGTTTTTAGGACCAATTTTACTTCTCTCTGGCTCAGTACTTCGGGCAGGGAATTGTCGTGGCCTATGGCAGGCAAGGCCACGTGCAACTGCTTGAGCCCATACTGCCTGTAGAGATAGCGCAGGCCATAAACGGTATGTTTGAAATAGCTTTCCGAAGGGGTGTTATGACTATCTTTGAGCAAATGGAGGTAATCTAATACCTGTTCTTGGTCAAGCTCCAGTAAATCACACTGAAAATGGAAGACTATCTGGGCCAGACAACGTGCATAATTGTTAAGTGTACTCTGGCTTTTGCCCGAAATAGCCACTGACCTTTGGAGCCGCTGGTACTGTTTCTCGAAATGGGGAAAAGAGTTACATGCCCTTGATACTACTGTTTCGCTTTTTTTTCATGATATTGATAATTAAGTTGAAAAATCTACACTAAAGGTAAGGAAGACCTTGCGTATTGTAGGTCTTCCACCTTTGGTGGATTCGTTCAACATCCGCTAAAAATCCATAGGCTAATGAGCTACTTGTAAACTATATTTGAATTCGACACCTTTAATCAAATTGCAACCAGTCTAAAATTGTAGCCTTACATGCGATATTGGCATATTGACTATCAAGCCAAATTGGTTGAAAGCATTGACCCGGAAAAAGAAAAAAACTTTTCGAGCAGGTCATAAGCCTAGCAGGACTACAGAGATCTACGCGCATATGGCCAATGCAGATATGAATTTTATAAAAAATCCTTTAGATTAAAGTTTTTAAAATAAATATATACACCACATCGCGGTGTATAGCGAGTTGTAGAGCATAATTAGGATTTGGAAAAGTCTGATAAATCAAAAAAGAACATCTGTATTGCTGCAATAAAAAGGCATACCATTCCGCCTTTTGAATTCAAGCATACGAAGATTTATGACTGTAAGGATCAAACTTTAATCCCGGAAATAAAAGATGCTATTCATCTTGAAGGTGAAGAGGAATTAATCTGCTCGACTTTTGTAAGCCCCACTATATGGACATTGCTCACTACTAGAAGAATCTTCTCTCTTGAAGGAGTTGGTTTGAAAAAACATGGACTGGTAGGGATAAAAAAATGGGATTTTGGCGATTTCAAAGGCTATTCAAAACAACCTTATACAAAAGGCTTTTTACACTTTGAAAATGGCGATGTCATTACCTTTTTTACTGAAACTCGAGAAGCTTCAATGGTGATGATTTATGGGATCAGGACTATGAGCAAGCTGACATAAAATCCTGATTCATATGAAGAGCTTTACACACAAATACTTTTGTAGCTATTAAAAGAGTCAGGAGGTACGCGCTATATACTGACCATTATGCTGCAAAGAACTGTTATTACTTTTGAGGTTTGGTCCTAAATAATTCGAGTAATGGAAATAAATGGAAAAGTTACTTTTATACACAGGGTAAAGACATGCAGGGTTTAATCTATTGATTCATGGCTAAAGGGCAAATCACGAGAATTGCTACAATTAGCTGTTAAATGGTTTAATGAAATCAAGAATTGCGGAAATGATGTCCAGGATATTTTCCATGATGGATATCCAATATGTTTCATTGATCTCAACGGCATCCGAGTCAAGGGGTGATTTACCAAGGAGAAGACTGATCTGGGCAATGCCACATGAATAGCTGAAAACCGTATTTTCAGCATAGCTCTTCAGTGTAATCTGCTCTTCAAACTTGCCGATATGATCGGTAAATCCAGGCACTTCATGTCTTGCTTTTTCAATAAGTACCTTGGCTGAGTTCGGACGGGTATTGAGCCATCCATAGTTTTTGCGTATCTTGTTCATAGTTAAAATTGTTTTTTTGGAGCAAGATACTTTCTATAACACTTTAGCTACCGGAGGTTGAGTTCAACAAACACTAACACCCATAGGCTAACGGAGCTATTTGGAAGGGCTACTGCGATTAGTTACATTTACAGAAATTTGAAAAGTCCATTTTACGGATGTTAGTTGGGGATTAGTCAGAATTCAAAATGAAATACTTTTTACTTTTTTTACCACTATTTCTCTTTGGGTGCGATCAATCTCAAGAGTATCTTTTGGTTAAAAATAAATGGAAAATTGAAAGGGTGATTAATTCTCACTTAAACAAGCTGTTGCCAGAAAATTTGGATTATGGGGCCCCTTGGGATTTTAAGAAGGATGGTACAGCAATAATTAATGATAAATATTTTCTTGGAAGTGGTTTTAGTGAAGGGAGCTGGAATTTAACAAACAACAGATTAATCATCAGTATTAATGAGGTGAGTCTTGATTTCCAAATAATTGAATTGACTGAGTCTAAACTCAAACTGAGATTAGCGCTGAATGAAGAGAGTGAATTAGAATATGATTTTATTCCACTGAATTAATAAATAAAAGCAACAGCTAATAACTAAGAATTAGTGTGGTCTGTAAGACCGAACATGAATGCAGTATTGAACGAAAGCGCGTATTTAAATTGGTTACCATCGGGTTTTCCCCAGGGCAGGATTGTTCTTTTCATAACAGTTGTGGGTGCGAGTCAGTTTAAAGTGGCCATTTTTCGGCATTATTTTGATGGTCTTATCACGTTTTTTAGACCACTTATTGATTACATTCGTTGCTGCTGACATTTTCCCTTGTCTTGGTGGTAGTGCTCCATAAAAAAGAAAACAACTGGGTGCAGAATTCTCTACACTCTATTATTTTTAAAGCGGGTGTACAGGATCTGTGATCCGGATTATTTAAATGAAGATTCAAATAGAAAATAAGGATCTATGCTAAATGGCTATATGCTTTCCAATTGCTACGAATTTGGCTTTACCAAAAAAAGTAAGCTTACATTGTAACTAATCAATCAAATGCCTCAAAATACATTTCCAACCTCTTCAAATCCTCCACGAAAAAGTTCGATCCAGATCCAGTCATCCCGACTCAGCCCGCCGAAGCTCGAAGAGCGAAGGCGGGCTTTTTCATTAGGTACTCCTTCAAAGAAGATTCACTTTGAATTCCCGGGGCGGGCTACGTCGGGTGAGACCCGACTTTTGCCTGAATTGTTAAGATTCGGGCTTATTGTTGTTAAAAATCGCTTGAAATTTAGCCCATCATTTTTAAGCGCTCAGCTCCCATGTTCATTTAAGTCCTTTGTCACTTTTTGTTTCTTACATTGCTAAAACTATAATAAGTCAGCTTCTTCCATATCCATTCTAAGGGACCTTGTTTATATCTATTCATCCAAGACCAACTCAAGGATATTTGAATGATCCAAATAACCACAACAATTCCCAACAGCTCAGATCTTGAATATTGGTTGAATTGAGCCAAACCATAACCGTAGAAAATGAATCCAAGCACTATATTTTGAAAGATATAATTTGTTAGAGCCATTCTTCCGATGTTGGAGATAATCTTGATTTTATAAGTGCTTAGAAATTTTTGATACAAACCATTAAATATCAATATATACCCAGCTCCAAGGAGTTCTTTTGGGAATGTGAAAAGCCACCCAATCCATATGTTTATCACCGGATCAAAATATTCATAAGTCCAGTGATAATATCTCAAATAGTTAATTGTCAATCCAATGCTCAATACGCTTAAACTAATGAACCAATAGTATTTCCAAACATGATAGTCTTTAAATATTCCTGACCTATAGAGAACAATACCAAGGATCATTACAATCACCGATGGAAATAGAAGACCTTGATAATACAGCAGTCCCTTATGTACACGGGCATTTTCATACGTTTCTTTTAATCCTTTAAAATAGGTAGACTTTCTTATTTCAACTTTTGTGGTATCGGGTGCTTTTTGAGTAATCTTTTTTTGCCAATATTTGATATCTTTTGTATCCTTCTCTGATCTTTGATCTTCGGGCAGGCTGATAGCTACCTTGTAAGCATTATATTGTTTTATAGTGCGACTGGTCTGCTCATAAGATTTAACCAATTGTAGAAAACACAAAAAAGCAACAACCAAAAGTAGGTTTTTAGACTTGATAGATCGAAACGGAAACAATAACAGACCACAAATTGCATAATGATAAAGCACATCTCCTGACCAGATTAAATACGAGTGCGAAATTCCAATAACAAAAAGCCATAGCAGTCTTCTTGCATAAACATCCATGGCCTTGAGTCCTAGATTTTTCTTCTCCAATCGCTCCAAAAAAATATAAAATCCGACCCCAAATAAGAGAGCGAACATGGTATAGAATTTACCTTGCGTAAGAAAATATATCTAAAATCGAGTGGAATAGTCAATTGAGCTTTTAAACCCGAATTTCCATGGGCTCCATGAGTCTGGATAAGCAAAGTTTTCAATGTTGATGAAAAGTATACCGAGGATCGCAATTCCCCTTAAAAAATCAAGAGATGGGATTCTTTCTGATTTTTCGGTGGGATGTATTGAACTATTTATCATTTATCAGCAAGGAATAAAAAGGTAATTATAAAACTTTTTTTAAAAACTTCAATTAAGAATAAGTTAATATTAACTATATTTACTTCAATTAGTAGTAATATCTTATGAAAAAGAATAGACTTGGAGAATTTCAGGAGCTTGTTCTGATGACTGTAATAGTACTGCAGGATGATGCGTATGGTGTGGAAATACAACGCGATCTTGAAGAAAGGCTCAAGAAACGATTGAGTGTCGGAGCTATCCAAACAGCGCTTAAAAGAATGGTGGAAAAGGGCTTTTTAACTTCTGAATTTGGAGAAGCTACTCAAAAAAGGGGAGGTAAGCGGAAGCGTATCTACAGTGCTACGCCGTACGCCCATCAAGTACTCAGGGAAATGAGGGATTTAAGGGCACAACTGTGGGATGCCATGCCCAGACTCGGAACGAGCCAAGCGTAATTTGGAAAAAGGTAATAGACATATCACATCGCCCCGCTGGCCTTTAAAACTCCTTCGGTATTTCATCAGAGCTGAATACCTGGAAGAGATCGAAGGGGATATGGAGGAGAAGTACAGGGATAACCTTGAACGGTATTCTACCAAAAAATCCAGAAGGCTGTATGTGTGGGATGTGTTAAGACTTTTACAACCCTCTTTGATAAAAAATCTCAGGGGCGATAATCAACTAAATCAATATGATATGACAAGATACAACTTCCTGTTTGCATTAAGGAGACTCAAAAGGCATAAACTATACAGCGCAACAAGCATTGTGGGGCTCTCAATTGGCTTAGCCTGTTTTTATGGAGTAGTTTACTTGGTCGAAGTATCTTTTGGAATATGATGGCTTTCATAAAAATGCCAACCGTATTTTTTGTGTTAAGACAGAGGGCATAAGCGGCAATAAAGGGTTCCAGGCTTTGTCCGCACCCTTGCTTGCCGGAGATATGTTAAGAGAAAAGTTTCCATCCATAGAAGCAGCTACTTTTACAGCTGACTTTTTCAAAGAGAAAAAAATTAAAGTTTCTTATAATCAAAAAGACTTTTATGAAGATGGAAATATCATTGTTTAGGATAGCAACTTCTTTGATGTATTCAGTTTCCCGGTGGTGCTTGGTGATATTAATACCTCACTTGGTGGCCCCAATAAAGTTGTATTGAGTAAAGGTATATATGAAAAGCTATTTGAGGGCGATGATCCTATTGGTAAAACAATAACTATCAATAGGAGAGAATACGAGGTTACCGCAGTTGTGGAAATCCCTCCAAACTCACAAATGCAATTTGGTTATATCATATCAGACTCATCTTTTCGGCCGGACCATTATAGATATCAATGGCATGACCTATCATTTCCACTTTATTTGAAGCTAAAGAAAAACGCGCCAAAAGAGCTGATGATGCAAAGTTTATATGATGCCTATATCAAACGAAGCACTATCCCGGATATTGTTAAAATGGCAAAAGACGCAGAATTGAGTTTTAGTTTGATTCCTTATAGTGAGATTAAATACGAGCATGATTTCATGTGGCCTCCATTGGCCCTTCAAAGTTGCGGTCTTACTAAGCATATTTACTTATACCTGTTGGTTTCCGCAGGATTGGTAATTTTGGTAATTGCTACTTTGAATTTCATCAACCTGTGCGTTGTTTAGGCTGAGAAAGATAAAAAAACATCTTTATCTTTTTTGGCAGCAGACGTCATCACATCATCAGGCTATCCATGGAAATTACCACGATTTATTTTATTTCAACAGTTATTGCTGTTGGCATGACCTGGCTTAGTCTAAAGCAACTGAGCTTTTCGAATACTCATTTCATTTCTTCTGTTTTGAGCATGGAAAATCTAGGTATGCTATTGTTAGTAAGTCTGTTTCTCAGTATACTCACCGCTTTAAGTATGGGGATAGTAACGCGATATTTGGGTAAAGTGGTAGGGCATATTTTACAGGTGCATTTCAGAAACCCAATCACACTTCGTGCGGGGTTGGTGGTGTTTCAGTTTACTATTTCCATTATACTAGTACTTTCAGTTCTATTCATATTCAGGCAGTTCAAGACAATGCTCGAGCAGGAGCTGGGATTTAACAGGGATCAGATCCTTATTGTTAAGGATGCTGATTTGCTAGGTGATAAAGCCAGGATATTTAAAGTGAATATATTGAAATATAACTCAGTCGCTGCCGCTTCTCTTTCTGATTATGTACCCTCGCAAAATGTTGTTTTCAACAACGCGTTAAACGTTCCAGGTATACCCGGGTATTATCTGTTTGGATACATTGTCGCGGACAGCAATTTTATTGATGTTTATAAAATCGAAATTACCGAGGAGATTAAAAAAACCTATGGTAACAATTGGTGCATCATCAACAGGGCAGGGCAAAAGGAACTTGGTCATGAAAACGCGGAGCCTCTTGAGCTTTCTGTCAACGGATTGGACTATGAACTAAAAGCAGTTATCAATCCCTTATTTGAACCACTGCATTTTGAACCACGTCCCATGATCATTGTACCATTTCCTCATCAAAACTGGGGGAGTGAAAAATTATCAGTAAGAATATCAAGTGAGGCTTCGGCTAATGCTTTGGAAGCGCTCGAAGCAGAATGGAATCAACTCACCGATTATCCATTTGAGTATCAATTCCTTGATCAAAGGTTTGCTAACCTATATGAAAACGAAAAGATAATTAGCAAGGTGCTTACCATGTTTTCATGGGTAGCTGGAGTTATTTCGCTCATAGGTTTACTAGCTATTGCCTTAAATCTGATCGGAATGCGTACTAAAGAAATTGCCATTAGAAAAGTCGTAGGGCCACGGGTTGGGCAGATTATTCTTCTTTTGTCTTCTACTTTTTCCACGTGGCTACTCTTAAGCATTGGCTTGGCTCTCCCTCTTACATACATGGTTTTGACCCGGTGGCTTGAAAATTTTACCGTCCGGGCCACTCTTGATGGGCTAACTTTTCTAGTTACTTCACTAATGATATTTGTTGTTTCGCTACTCACGGTAGCTTTTCATACGGTAAAAGCAGCATCTGCCAACCCTGTGGATTTTTTAAGGGATGGATAGCGTGAAATTATTGCTGTCAATGAAATGCTAGATATAATCATAGGAGTGGGAAACTAAACATTAAAAACTCAAAATATGAATTTTGTCAAATATCCATTAGATCAAGGTTTTGCAAAATAAATATATGCACTACATCGTGGTGTATAGCCAATTGTTGAACGAAACCTCCCATGCGGTCGGTAGAGTTGATAATTGATTAACTTATTAGAACAAACTAAAAGTTAATCATCATGAAAAAAAAGAAAAACTAAGAGATCGGTTTGTTCAGGAGTTGCAATTCCGCAATTACAGTT
>JAKSDQ010000116.1 GCA_022360015.1 Cytophagales bacterium | reverse complement strand
TGGATGAGGTGTTATTTTTTTTGCATAGTAGTTAAGGTCTAATTTGAATTAGATTTATTTTTAAAGCATTGTGATAGCTTCTTCAACAACCGGGTTTTAACGGATGCCAGACCTTATTCAAGAATTAATTCCCACCTTTGATTGTCAGATTTTTGAACGGGCAGGATAATTCTTATAGTAAGGATTGAGTTGCCTGGTAGTTACCATAAATATTCAGGGGCAGGCGATCATTCAATGGGCTTTGATCCCACAAGAAATGAATAAAAAGGCAATAAGCGGATTCCTTCTGCCCCATTTGTTATGCAATGACTTTGCATAGTGATCATGTAATTATTTCATTCATCTTTTAGATTTTCTCATATTTTTAGTAATTAGATTTTATTAAAACTATTTATAAAATTTGTTATTGTCCATAATCAATTTGTCTAATAATATATACTATTTGATTACAAGCTGCATGAAGCAACAGGCTCGGTAAAAAAAATTGAAAGATATCGTCTGAAATCCCTTTTCAAGAATTATAGGGTCATATATTTGGCAAACAGGAAAATACTATATTACTCAAAGCCTGAAAACATCGCTTAGTTGCCATTCGAATCATAACAACAACCGTCAAAATTATTGGTAAAATTTAGCTGATGAGAAGGATTTTGTACAGCATTATGACAATGAGGAGCAATGCGTTAAGGCCGGGTATCTCAAATTAATAAATTATTCAATGGAATTTCCATAACCAATGACTACTGTAGATAAAATCAACATCAATAATCCAAATAGTAAAAATCTTTTGGTTTTTAAGGAACTGCCATCCCATTCTTTTAAAATCCATCCCCAAATATTTGAGAACAGTATAATAAAGCTGATATGCAAACTCCAGCTTGCAAAATCAAATTTATCTAATTGAGTCGATCCCATACCGTAAAAGAAAAATTGGAAATACCAGGTTGTGCCGGCCACTATACAGAGCATAAAATTCCGGACAGATTTGGTCCACGTTACTGACAACAATGAATCAATTGACTTTTTTCGTATAATCTGATAAATACACCAAATCAAATTGGTTGTTAATCCTCCGATCATGATGACGGCAAATAAAAAGCTGTTGGCGAAAAGTTCGTTTGATGATAAAGGGGTAACTATTTCCGTAATCTCCCTTCCGGATGCCAACCCAAAAGCAAAACATGCGGAAAGTATACCTGATATTGTTGCAACGATCATACCTTTCGTGTAATCAAATTCAACAATGGTACCCCCCAAAGATTGTCGGGCCAATTCTTTTTCTTTCATCATGCCGGCATATCCAATGATAAAAGCAGCACCGACACCGCCCACTACGCCCATCAGAATAACCCGGCCGGATAAGGTATACAACAAATCAAGAAAAATGCCTCCTGCAATAGGGGGAATGAGCGTTCCGAATATAGCGGTCAAACTTAAGGCAACTGCCATGCCCAACGATAACCCCAAGTATCGAATGCTAAGGCCGAAGGATAATCCTCCGATTCCCCAAAGCATTCCAAAAAAGTATGGCCATTTCATCAGATTTGCAGGTATTGCTTCCAGTAGGTTTAAAGGGCTTTTGTAGATCAGACAGATGGCTGATATGGGCACGATGAACCACGCAAAAATCCCTCCTGTTAACCAGTAAACTTCCCATGGCCATTTAGATACTTTTTTATAAGGAAGGTAAAAACTGCCGGCAGCTAAACCTCCCACTGCATGGAAAAGTATGCCTAAAATCGGATTCATAATGCATTCAGCACTTCTTGAAACAATTGTTTAATATAGTCCTTCATATACAGATTGAGTTCCCAGGGGTCACTCAGCGGGATGTGTGTGAATGGCATGCTTACTGTATAAGGTATGGGACCGAATTCAGGTGTTACAGTAGTATAGGGTCTTTGTTCATCAATATGTCTTTTCATTATTTTTTTCCACCAACCTGAAAATGCCTTCATTTCATCTTCCCATTCACCTGATCGTGGATCATTTACCTGCGGGCCTTGTGAATAACCGATTCTCGCATGGATGTGTTCCGCCCTCGAGATGGCCATAAGCATAGTATTTTCCTGTTCTTCAAGCAAACTTTCCGATACATTTACCCAATGTGAAAAATCTGCATTGATTTTTAGAAAATCTAAATTAAGAAAAAATTGACGGGCTACGGGAGCACTGTATAAAAGTCTTCCCCGATGCGTTTCATGGGCAATGGTTACACTGTATTTCTGGCTTATTTCTTCCGCCAATTCAAAAACGTGGCATCCTTCTTCAAAAGACCAGTAGTCTTTTCCTGTATGAGAATTAATCAAAAGCGGTTGAAATGATGCTGCAAGTTCAAGAGATTTTTGCAGCGCATTGCAGTATTCATGAAAATTATTTCCACTGGCACTATATTGATGTACAATCAAATCCAAATTGTATTTATCCAGACCTGAACGTAGCAGGTGCTGTTCTCTGGCCGAATTTGGAATGCCAATTTCAACCGCATCATAGCCACTTCGACTGATCTTTTTGAGCATTTCATCCAATCCGTAAGATGCTAATCCCCACCACGTACAGCCACATATTAACCTGGTCATAAAAGGTTAGGATGTAATTTGGCTTGCGGTGTAAATCAACGGGTTTTGCTCATCATCATTCAACAGATCACCCACCTTCATTTGACTTACTTTTTCTTCGGTAAGTATATTTTGTATACCATTAAAAATAGCTCCATCGGGCATATATGCGCAAGTCATGGCCCTTCTAAAGCCAGGCGTCATATTGGCCCCGGCGCCGTGAATACACAAGCCGTTATGAAAGGAAGCGGTGCCCGCTTTCATGGTTGCAGAGAAAGGATTGATATTGGCAAATTCAGGATAAAATTTGAAAACAGCGTTCATATTTTTTGTAATGCCGGGATTTTGAAAACCGGTTTTTTTATGTGATCCGGGTATAAAATACAGACATCCGTTTTCCACCGTAGCATCATCCAATGCGACCCATATGGAGAGTGCATTTCTGTCGCTGAAAGACCAAAATGGGGTGTCCAGGTGCCAGGCTGTCGGATTGGCCCACGGCCTTTTAATCAGCGCCTGATCATGCCAGATTCTGATGCCGGTTACACCTGCTAACGTCGCTGCCATTTTACCGAGTCTTTCATCGAGCATGAGCTTTCGGATGCGGTCATTGGTTTGCCAAAGATTCAATAATTGATCAAATACATTACTGAAATATTCCGGATCTTCATTGTTGCCGTCATCATCCTCTGCTTTAATCATTTGACCTGGTATTTTAAGGCCGTTTCTTTCACT
>JAKSDQ010000015.1 GCA_022360015.1 Cytophagales bacterium | reverse complement strand
TGACTTATTTTGCTCTGATCAATATTCTTCTGCCTATTTAATTTTTCATGATCCAATCTTCTCATCAAACATGTATTTGAAAGTATAATTTAACAAAATTAATGTTCTACTATATTATTTATTGCAGAAATGCAAATTTCTATTATATCCTCAAATGAGAATATCTGAGTGTGACTATAGAAAAAGCTGCCTGTATACCCGAAGCGGCATCAACGCAGCGTACGCCAAGGCAGTGAAGCGGCGGGGTGCCATGACCCGCCGCTTCGTCTATGCGGACTCCGGCCCGCTTCTCATGCTCCTTCGTCCTGCCTGTCGTCCTCGATGACAAGCGCCATCGGATCGAGTTCGATCCGGTCAAGCAGCGCTTGCGCGCCGCGCTCAAGAACATCCTCCAGCGGGATGCGAACCATGATGGAGATGTAGCCCCCGCGCGGTTGCGCTTCCCATTCATCGGCATGTATCAGGCCGATCTCCTCGTTCAGCAGGAAGTCCTTCACCGCCTGCAGACGGTCCGCCGTCAGCATGCTCGGCCCCTTGCCCGCTTTCCGCGAAGCCCCTTCAACGAACTGCCGCAGCCTCTCGGGCGGCACCGCCGTGCCGGTGATATCGGCCATATCCATGCCGACCTCGTCCCATGAAAGCATCGCGCGGCCTTCACCGGGGTTACGCTCTCTGTATTCTTTCAGGCGGTGACGCAGCAATTTGATCTGCGTGGCCGTGTAGCTATTCTTCGTCATCTCAGGGCTCCTTTGAAAGGAGCAGCCGGCTGCTCAAGTATTCGTAATGCGCATTCCCAATATCGGAGGCACGGTGTTGAAACTCACGGTCAAAGCCTGGTCACGCGGGTGATGGCATCCGGCGGTCACGAAAAACCCGCCGTGCGGCCCGCCTTCAGCGCGGCCGAGCGCGCCGATGTGCGCCGCCAGCTCGCGGCCTACAGAGACAAGGAAGGCTTCAAATCGGCGCTCGCGCTGTTGCAGCATATCGAGACGACGCTGGGCCGGCCTCTGGGCTGCGATGACCGCCGGCTACGGCGCTTCCTAAGCGACACGCACCGCACAGCCGATGATGTCATCGAACTCCTGATCCGTTTTCTCAACATCGCTCTTGCGCCCTATGCCCGGCTTGCCGAAGAAACCGCCCGCTACTTCTCGCGCACCGAAGGCAGGGACATTCGGGCGCACGATGTCACCAAGCTGCGCGAGCAAATCGCGGGCACCTACCGCGTCTATCTGAAAGGCCGGGGTCCAAGCTCAGAATTTCCGAACGATGATGACTGGGTGCCGGGCACGACCTTGCCGCCATTCGAAATCCCCTATGGTGTGCTCAAGCTCGATGCCGTGCCGGATGCACCGTACCTGTCAGCCTATGAAGAGGTCGGAAACCCTGATGGTGATCCGGCGGCAAGCGAAGCCCGTGTCTTCGGCGATGCGGTTACGCGCTTTATCGGCTGCGCCGTCATCCAGAAGCTCGGATCGAGCTATGTCATCGTGCTGCGCAGGATGCAGGAATTCAGCCTGCCGAAAATCTATCTTGTCGGCGAGAAGTACCCGGAAAGCCGCACGGGCACGGTTCTGACCGGCGCGATGATCGAGCGCAACCGCAACGAGCTATCGGACATTCACGGCGCAGCGGTCACCGTCAAGCTGATGCGGCAGCCGGACTGAAGCACGCTGCGCAACAACGCGGCACGAGGAATACGCGCGGTATCGCGGTCCACCGGCTTCCCAAGTTCCTGTGCGGGCGGGATGGTCCCGCCGGGAAAGGAGTCTGGCAATGCCACGCATCGGAGAATTCAAGGAAACCGAGTACGGGTTTCAGGGCCACATTCACTCGCGTGAAGGGCGGTTCAATGTCGAGCTGCATCGCAACGGCAATGAAGACAAAGACGGTCCGCACTACGAGGCCAAGGCGCCGAACGGTGCCGAGATTGGCGCGGGCTGGAACAAGATCGGCGCGATCTCTCACGAGCCTTATGTGCGCCTTAGCATCGACGACATGTCCATGCCGTCGAAGATCCAGGGCAATCTCGTCAATGAAGG
>JAKSDQ010000017.1 GCA_022360015.1 Cytophagales bacterium | reverse complement strand
TGATCTTCTCATACAATACCAGGATTGCCATTCAAATTTCATGTTCACTGGATTGATAACATTTTTCTACCACCTCCATCGTATGGATAGCGTCTTCTACCGAATTGATAAATTCATAACCAGGGTCTTCCATTTTACACATAAGCCCCGACATAGGGCCGATAAAGGCATCCGGAAACCAGGCGCCTTCCAAATTTACTTGCCGCCAGTCTTCGCTTACGTTCAAAGAAATAAATTCAAATTTGTCCGGTAAACCTTTTGGATAATCCAGATAAACTCCCACCCTAACTTTGATCGCTCCTTCTGTGCCTTCAAATTTAAAATAGGAGTCCTGGTGCTTCGGCCCGAAATTATGACCATGATTGGTGTTAATGTTCGCCCTGACCAGGTCACCATAATCCATAATAATGGACGACCGCGCCGAGGAAAGCTCTTTCATATTTGGGTGCTTTGTCGTCTTGGCTAAAACTCTTTTCGGATTGCCAAAAAAATACCTGATCATGTCAATATAATGAATGCTATGGTAGAGTATTTCCACCCTGGGCAACTTGTAAAGAAAATCCCAGAGATGCCAGGGAGTGTAGACATTCATACGCACGTCTATATCATGTAATTCCCCGATCACTCCATTATCTATTATTTTTTTTGCCGCTTTGATGTATGGGGCATGGCGTAGCTGGAAGTTGACTCCTGCTACGAATTGTTTTTCTCTGCATAAGTCCAATATGACCTTTGCTTGTCCCAAATCATTTCCCATCGGCTTTTGGATAAGTACGCCTGAACCTCTGGGTATTTGACCGATTGCCGGCACTATAGCTGATGCCGGCAAGGCCACATCATATACGCAATCGTTTCTTTCTGCCAGCTTTACTAATGCTTCAAAACTTTGACAAACGGTGTCTATTCCAAAATCACTTGCAAGCCGTTCAGCTTTTTCGACATCCAGGTCATACAAGGCTTTGACTTCAAAACCTGCTTTTTTGTAAGCCGGCAAATGAGCATCTTTCACAATTCCGCCCACTCCGATAATGACTATTGGTTTTTTAGTCTTTGGTAATATGTGAGATGTATCAATCTTCATCACTTGTTATTGGTTTTCACCTGTACAATATCGCCTGGTTCGGTGGTAATATTGATAATATTCTGATCATCAATCCGGTAATTGTGCGAGCATTTCAGCTCGGTGGTTTTGAAAGGATTTTTCAATTTCAAAATACCTCCCTGCAGTGATTTGATCTCAATATCAGTAACTACTCCGTTTTCTTTTTTAGCAGTTACTAAAAATGCCCCTTCAGTACGTAATTGATCAAAACTGATATCTGACCAACCGGAAGGAACGGCAGGAAATAACTGCACAATACCGCTATGGCTTTGTATGAGCATCTCTTGCAATCCGGCCGCAAAAGCAAAGTTTCCCTCCAGCGTAAACGGACGGTATTTGTAATTCGAATACCCCTTGCCGGATTGATCACCATTGACGTGAAAGCTGTTAGGAAGACAGAAACTTGTAGCAAATATACGCAAAGCTTCTGCAGCACCTTCTCCGTCGAATGCTCTGGCCTTTAAGTTGCCTAGCCAACTAAAAGAGTACCCAACCCACCAATTTGAACCGGTTTCATCGAGCGTAGCTATAGTGTTTCTTATAATTTCCCGGTGCATTTCTCCTTTGGAAAAATCTATTAAGCCCAAAGGGTGATATCCCAGTTGATGGGAGAAATGGCGGTGAGATCCCGTATATGGCACACCCGGCGCTACCATCAATCCGCTTTTTTCATCAATGGCAAGGTCAGGCCACTCAGAAAGTATGGTTTCCCAGCGACTAGCTTCATCGGGAAGGTCCATTTCCCGGGCAAGTTCAGCAGCCTTTTCAAATGTCCACCGCGCCAGGGCCAGATCAAAGTTGGTGGTTTGTGCAAACCAGGCATCCCGGCTGTTGTCATGAAATTCGGGGCTTGAGCTTATGGGCAATTGCCTCTGGCCTTTATCGTTAAATCTTGAAATGCCCTCCAGATACAATGCTACATCTTTTACCCAGGGATAGGCCCTTTGCTCCAGAAACTTCCTGTCCATCGAATATCTCCAATGTAAATAGAAATGCTGACCCAGCCACGATGACACGGTAGGGCCGAAAGCATATTGTATCCACCCGCCCATCGGTTCCCCTGTGAGGGTGCTTACTCCCGGTACATTCAAGCCTTCAGTCTCAAAATATTCCCTGGTATATTCTTTAAATGTATCTCTGTATTTCCACAACCAATTGATAAAGCCAATTTCTTGCTCCAGGTGATTTCCGCTGTAGGCCGGCCAATAACTTAATTGTGTGTTAAGATCATGATGGAAATCGCCTTTCCACGGTGGGAGCTTGCCATTATCCGCTGTCCAAACTGCCTGTAGTGAAATGGGAGGAGCCCCCACACGTGCTGCAGATCCGAACTTGTACATTTCAAGGTGCCATTGCTTTTGCAGAATTTTATCAGGCACCTCAATGGAAGATTGCGCCCAAAAGTTATGCCACCAATTCCGGTGAGATTTAAGCGCTTTGTCTATGCCTGTACGCAGGGTATTGCCAACAACCTCTTTTGCGGAAGATTTTTTCTCCCAACCGGGAAACTCGGAGCTAATACTCCAGCAGCCTTCCATGGCATCACTGTTGTTGTCGGTGACATTCACCTGATACCTGAAACCGCCCCAGCCTTCCTGATCGTATGTAATTGAACCTGGCCCTTTAACAACCGATCCTTCCGGATATCCTAGCCTTCTCAAGTCCTGACCTGTTACAGGGTTTTCTGCCTCGCTTTGTCCTTTAAGGTTATAAGCCGGCGGGATAAGCTCATATGGCAGGGGGTTTTCCAACCCTTCAAAGCGATACCAGCCCACCGGCTCAGTGGCATGAACAAATGCTAAAAGCTTCGTCCCATTTTTCCACCTCACTTCACATATTGCCTCTTTCAAATGTAAACGGACTGACGCTATATCGCCCAATGACGAAATGTCAAATTCCAGGCCGGCGGCCGGAATCTTGGAAGGTGCAGGGCTTCTGTCGTATGGTGCGTCAAATTTCTCCTGGACCGGTCCGTAGTCATTCTTTTTCCACTGCTCATACACCCAACTATATTTCCATTCCGGTGTTTTGAGGTTCTCCATCGGACGTAAGTCCCACAAATCGGCCCGGTCAAGAGATAATCTTAGTTTACCTTCTTTCTCCCAGATAAGCGCTCCAACCATGCCATTTCCAAGCGGAATTCCTTCATCCCAGACCGTAGGTAATTGATCGAAATGAAGGTCGTATGGTGACTTACCGGGACTTACCGGTGATTTTTCATTGTTACAGGCAGCCAATACAAATAATATCAGAATAAGGCCTGGATTTTTCATTAAAAAGTTCATATTCAATATCTTTAGTAGTTCTTTAAATCCGTACTCATTCCTGGCTGTTGAGGGACTTTATAATAACCTTCAACGACCTGTACGGGGTATTTAAAATATCCTGTCAGGTGAGGGATATGCTCCAGGAAAATTGCTTCATGTCCAATGACAATATGGTTGAAAAGTACCAGGTGCTGGTGAATCTGTCCCATATCACCGACATGTGGTACAACCGGTATTCCAAATTTTTTGGACATTAAACTAATGGCCATAAACTCTGCAACCCCGCCTACCCTGACTGTATCTACCTGGTTAAAATGTATGGCCCCGGACTGCAGGTAGTTTTTAAAAATTATCCTGTTGGGTACATGTTCGCCTAATGCCAGTTTCAATGGCGCAATTTTCTTGGCCAAGGTAACATGAGCTCCAACATCATCCGGATGAGTAGGTTCCTCTATCCAGTAAGGATCTATACTTTTTAATTCACGGCATACCTCTATCGCTTTAAGAAGGTGCCATTGTTGGTTGGCATCCAGCATGATGGTGGCCTTGTCGCCGGCTGTATGCCGTACCAATTGCGCCCTGCGAACATCTCTTTGCGGATCTTCGGAACCCACTTTCAGCTTCATGGCGGTAAAACCCCTGTCCATGGCCTTTTTTATATTATCTGCTACTTGGTCATCGCTGTAATTAAACCAACCTATGGAAGTATCATAACCGCGATAACCTGTTCCCAATATGCTGTTCCTTTCATTTTTAGTCGAAGCGGCTTCTTGCAATATCGAGACAGCCTCCTCTCTTGTCATCACATCTTCAAGATAAGATAAGTCCAGGGTATCAACAATGGCCTTTGGCGGCAGATCGACCAATAGCTTCCAAAGAGGGACCCCATTAGCCTTTGCCCAAAGGTCAAAACAGGCATTGGTCACACTGGCGAGTGCCAGGTGCACTATGCCTTTATGGGGCCCCAGCCATCTAAAATTAGGATCATCGGCCATGGTCTTTGAAACCTGTCCGAAATTACTCATTAACTCGTTTATCTCCCTGCCTTCAATGTGTTTGACCAGGTAGTCGATCGCCTGACAAACGAGGTTGTTACCCGTTCCCAAAGTAAAAGCCAACCCGGTTCCCTCCATGTTCATGTCAGTTGCCAACTTACAAACCGCATAAGCATAAATGGGGGTAGTATGGACAGCATCGGATCCGGCACCATCTTTTAGCTTGAATTGAATATCTGATGAAAAAGCTTTTTTTATGAGGATAGGTTTGCCCATTCGATATATAAAATTCTGGTTTTCGCTCTTACTAATATTAGTATCTCAATCGTTCGATTACATCGATATCAGCCGCGGGTTTGTTAAGTTCAAGAACTATGACAGAAGCTATTTCATCCGGTAGTGAATCCGGCAGGTTGATATCGAATGATGCTTTGTCCTGATTTACTTTAACCTGGGCGTTTCCATCCAGGAAATATGCTTTGTTGATTTTTATTGACTTTGGAAATGGTAATGTCAGGTCTTTACCGGGATGACTAAGCAGATGCAGATATATTTTATTATTCTTTTTTGTGCTGACCATATAGCTGGTTGGCTGATAAGGCCCTCCCCTTGTGCCATAGACCGCCTCTCCATTGATGGCCAACCAATCGCCCATCGCTTTCAATCGCTCGACCTGGCGTTTTTCTATGCGTCCGTCGGCCATAGGTCCGACATTAAACAAAAGGTTACCGTCCCCGCCCACAGTTTGAAGTAGCGTGTGAATACATTCCTTTTTTGACTTGACTTTATCATTTGCTTTCCAGGCCCACTGCTGTGCAATGGTCATGCAGGTTTCCCAGGCATTCTTGTCGTCAAAACTCCCTACACGTTGTTCAGGGGTAGCAAAATCCCCGGCAAAAATATGGCTCTTGGTAGTGCCCTCCATTCCCTGCCTGCCTTTGTCTACACGGTTATTGATTAATAAATCATCTTTCAGGCCCCGTAAGTAACTATATAGATCCATGCCCATTTCATGGGTCCACGCCCACTCCCATTCGCCGTCGAACCAGATCAGGGAAGGATCATAATTTTCTATCAATTCCTTGAGCTGATTTTTCATAAACAATGTATACCTGTCCATTTGCATCTTAACCTCGGGATCGGTAATGTTCTTTTCAGTATGGAACTGATATTTTTGATCCGGGTACTCCACCGGATAATCCTCATGATGCCAATCGCAAATCGAATAATAGATGCCGAAATCAATACCTTGCTTTTTACATTCGTCAGCCAGGGCGCCCACAATTCCTTTTCCATATGGCGTGTTGGCCATATCATAATCCGAATATTGGCTGTCCCATAGCGAGAATCCATCGTGATGCCTTGTGGTGAGTACAATGTATTTCATCCCGGCATCCCGGGCCGTTTTTACCCAATCCGAAGCATTGAACAGCACCGGATTAAATTCCTTATAAAGGTTGTCATATTCTTTTTTGGGTATCTGCACGCCTCTTGACCATGATATTTCTTCACCGCGAAGTGTTACAGGCCCCCAGTGGATAAACAGGCCAAAGCGATTGTCCTGAAAAGCTTTCAGAGCCTTTTGATGGGTAAATAAATTAGGATTTGCTTCACCACCTCCCGATTGTTGCGCTTTGGAGGCCACAGCCAGTAACAAGACAACTGTCACTGAAATGTAAATTTTAATTTGTTTCATTGTCCTTTCAGGGTTTTAATCAGGCATTAATTTTTAATAAGAGCTGACTTAAAAAGTCCGAATTCTGCTAAGGCCGGATTTGCCCGGGATTGCAGGATGGTTACACGTACTTTGTTCGTTTTTACTTCCGGAAACCGAAGCAATCGTTTATAGCCAATGGTGGTGCCATTTGCAATCTCTTGCCAGGTTCCATTAATTTTCGCCTCGATTTTAAACTTTTCAACGCGTTGGCCTACGGTAATCTTCTCCTGTAACAATAAGCGATCAAAACGCTTTTGGCCGCCCAATGTGATTTCAATGCGCGGTGTTTTCTCATTTGCTTGCCAGTAAGTTCCGTAATCCCCGTCAATAAGAACACCGGCTTTCAAGCCTGGCTTGCTTTCCTGGGACCTAATATTGGCCTTTGCAGCCAGGTTTACCTTAAAAGT
>JAKSDQ010000239.1 GCA_022360015.1 Cytophagales bacterium | reverse complement strand
TACTGGGGCAACACAGAATGTTCAATGAGAGCTGTAAATGACTTTGCGATTCGCTCAATCTCCAAGTCCATCATTCTTATAGAAGACAGTTCACGCAAGACAACTTCTTGTCAGACCAAAGGACCAAAATATTAATGAGTCTGAATGACGGTTTATCTTTTAATCAAGCTTGCGAGCGGCCCCCCCTGGAAGATTATATCAACAGTGATTTGTACTGCATTCCGATTTCACAACCTGCACTGTGGCAGAGTTCAAAATGCGATCCGCCATGTTCAACGCCAATCGCATAATCTGAATACTCTGATCGTCCGTGTCAAATCAGGGTCCTGTAAATGTCAGTAATTCACAATGAGCACTCCCTCAAATTGTGACAATGCAATGACTGGGGAATCTACTTGCCATGGAACCACTCCTGATGATTGGCAGCTAAAACGATCTTTCAGTGAGGGTGTCCAATCAGCCCATGGAAACACCGAGGCTTAATTTGTTTTCAACGTTCTCCTACAGATAACCGCACAGTCTGCTGTTGGCCCGGAGGACTATATTTTCCGTTGAAAATCAGTTGCCCATTGTTGTGATCAAACTAGGCAAAAGGCCACACAAATCTGGAAGGATACTGGAATGAAGGAAACAAATGCATGTGTTGATGCATGGGTCATTTTCACTAACTTTGCACTTCTTCTACATGCTCAAAATTCAATCACAGACAACACCCCGTTTTGCACTTTTTCTATTCAGCACCAACGATTGCAACTACAGTGCACAAGTGTTTCTTCCTCATCCACTCTATCAACGATAGGATTCTCCCAATTGCATCCGGAAGTGCAGTTTGCTGGGATTCTTCTGTATTCTGCAAATCGCTGACATCGCATTTCATATCTTTGCTTCAGGATTCAGGCATTTCCCCTGACTGCCGAGTCCAATGCAGAGATCCGGAAAACTCAAATATGCTTAATATGATTATCTCAGCTGAATACTCAAAACGCTGTAAAAACTTGCACTAAATCATTAGTGACGATACACAATCGATTGCTGAATCTTACAGTTCCAGCCAGGCGCTAATATAATCGAATAGTTTGTC
>JAKSDQ010000241.1 GCA_022360015.1 Cytophagales bacterium | reverse complement strand
ATGTTGATAATGGAATTATTAAGTCTCTTTCTCCAATTAATACACATAGCTGATAAAAAGCGGGGATGGTGGCAAATAAGATTAACAAAATAGCTGCACGGGAGGTGGCCTCAAAAATATCAGGAATATCATCTAACACTAAAATCGAAACAACAATAAGGAAAAACAAAATACTTTTTAATAGAAAATAGAAAGCATCAGGAGAATTATTGGAAACAAAAAACGAGACGCAAGAATAGCCTATATAGACCATATAAAGCAAAAGAAATATCCTGACCTTCGGATTTCTAATGACCAATGCCTGCTTTGCTTTGGCAGCAACAATCCAAATTAACAAAAGGATGAATGCTAATAACGCAAACTGAAGATTATTGTTTGAGTCCAAAGTTTTGTTAGTCCAAATAATTGGAACCACTGCAATAAGAAGGAAAAGAAGAATTTTGATAAACAGTGCTTTTGTTAAGGTTAAACTCATGGTTTTTACATTTTCAGGTATCAATCTTTTTATATCCGCTTCGTGCATTCAGGGAATCAACATTTAAATCAAAGCCTGTCCTATCAAAACAGTCAAAGCTAATATTAAGGCATTAGCATAATTTTAAATGTCATTTCCTTAAAATATAAGTAAAATCACATTCAAAATTAATAAAAAGTATCAAGTAAAATTTCAGATCGCCTGCTAATAAGCAAAACTACTTCCGCCAAGGAATTCTCTTAACAGAGAGGTTGGTGGAATCTCTGAGTCGTCGATTGGTTTGAAATAAGACAGGAATTTAAGCAGCCTGACTGCTTCGCAATATTCTGGCCTGTTTTCAGGAACTTCCTTTAATAATGGCTCAGCATATTTTTTAAAGACTGCAAGCTCATAAATGGTTGCCGAGTTAAACATGACATCTGCATTCTCCTGATAAGGGAAAATATTCTTCTCCTCCCCTTTCTTTACTGATGGCCAACGTTTGATGGTTTCCCATGCGGCATAGTTTCGGTATTTACTATCGCGGACTATACGACGGAACAAACGGTTATCGGCCGTTGAAATATGATTCTGTTCATCGAGCGAAATCTGGGTTAGAGCAGAAATAAAAATTTTGAACGTAAACTCATTATCAATCTGCTTTAATAAGCCAGGATTCATTCCATGAATTCCTT
>JAKSDQ010000075.1 GCA_022360015.1 Cytophagales bacterium | reverse complement strand
ACCTCAGAAGGGTACCATACCAGCTTGTCAGCGCTGAAGAGCTTTTCCCGGCTGCCAAGATCCTCGGCCATAGCGTCTATTTCAGGCCTGAACGTGCCAGCTTTCTGCTGCGAGCGTGCAGCTATTTCGTCCTCATTCTGTGTATTGGCGGGCACTACACTCCATTCGGTATCCCTGCCGTAGCCGGATTCGGTGCCTACCCAGCGAACGTCAGGCCCCATGATGGCAATCACCGCACCAGGTTGTAAACGCCTGATGGTTTTGTAATACCTTTGCCAGTCGTAAACCTGTTTTTTGCCATTAGGCCCTTCGCCATTTGCCCCGTCAAACCACACTTCCGCTACTTCGCCATAATCGGTCAACAACTCGGTCAGTTGGTTTACAAAGTAATCATTGTATGCATCTGTACCATAGACGGCACTATTCCTGTCCCACGGTGACAGGTATATGCCCAGCTTCATATCATATGACCTGCATGCATCTGCCAGTTCCCGTACAACATCCCCCTTCCCATTTTTCCAGGGACTGTTTTTCACGGAGTGACCGGTGTATTTGCTGGGCCAAAGGCAAAATCCATCATGGTGCTTGGCAGTAAGAATGATCAGTTTCATTCCGGCATCTTTACAGGTTTTCACCCATTGCGCAGCATCCAGCTCTTTGGGGTTAAAAAGCCGGGGGTCTTCTTTTCCATCGCCCCACTGCCGCTTTGTGAAAGTATTGATGCCAAAATGAAGAAAAGCTGTCAATTCCATCTCCTGCCAGGCCATTTGGTTAGCACTGGGTATGACATTTGCCGCTTTTCTAATAATCTCATCGTGCGAATCATCGGGCAGTATCTCAACAATGTTTCCGGGCCCGGGACTTGTTGTTTGCGCTGTGGACAATGCCCTGATAAACATTAAAAAAAATGCCATTTTGATGGTGGTACTCTCAATCATTGGTGTTCTCCCTTCAGTTTTTGTATTGATCTGATCAATTTTGTCTTCTCCGGTAATATTCGATTCTTCATTTTCTTCTGTGCAGTAATAGAAATTAATGCCGGAAGAGATCTATAATAGAATGTTTTTTTCATAACGACATTAATCATGATGAAACACTTCTTCCATCATGGCCCACCATTCCCCCTCTGCGCGACTTTCAAGCGGCTCCTGACAGGGATCGGTCTGTTTCCACCATTCAAGGGTAAGGGAATCTTCAGCCATTTTTGCCATATCACTTTCAAAATCATCACCGACATATTCGAAATAGCTAAACAGATAATTATCTTTCAGATAAATAGAATAGTTGCGGATGTTGCTTTTTGTGATCTGCTCCAGTACACCCGGCCATGGATTTCTATGAAGCTGCTTGTATTGATCCAGCATTTCAGGCTTTATCTTGATAACATACCCGTATCTCCTGATCCGGTCTCCGGCCTCTGCCTTTTCCTCCGAAGATTTCCGGCCTCTGTGATCATTCGGCTGGCTACAGTGAGTAACTGTGAAAGCCAGGGTAAGTATCTGCATTATTTTAGTCAGTGAATTCATGGTGGTAGTTTTTATCCAAACAGTGTGTAAAGCAATACCATGATCAGGATTAAAATACCTGAAATCATCAAGGGCAGATTATTTTCATTCCCTTCTTTTTCAGTCAAAAAGGCCAACGGAGCGTTTAATGTGCACCCTTGGATCTTCTTATAATCAGGGGCAGGTGTCAACAAACTGGTTACTACATAGATTACTGAGCAGCATACAAATAACCACCAGGCCTGCATCATAAAGGAAATTCCCAGGACTCCTGATATAATTTTGGTATCTCCGATAATTGGAAAATCAACCAGAAAGGTGAGTAATCCCAAGAAAAAGCCTCCGATAAAAGTGGCTAATGCTCCCTGGTGGTTGCCCCTTTTCCAGAAGATGCCCCAGACAAATACGGCGGAAATGGGCGGGGATATTACCGTTAGCAAGATATTGATTGCCTCAAAGATACTATTGAATCTGGCTATCAAAGGTGACCAGGAGATAGCAATAATCATCACAACCACAGCCGTTACCCTGCCAATCCGAACTTGCTGACGGTCAGTGATTTCCGGTCTGTTTCTTTTTACAATATCTATTGAAAACAATGTAGCTGCACTGTTCAAGGCTGCGGCAATCGTACTCATGAGCGCCGCCAGTAAAGCGGCCGCCATAAGCCCTTTCAGTCCTGTGGGAAGCAGTTGCGTAATAAGAACAGGGAAAGTGTCGTTGGCATCTGTGATGATATCCTTAAACAGTACATAACCCAAAACACCTGGGAGCACCAGTATAAATACTGGCAAAATCTTTATAAAACCCGCAAACAAAGGGCCGGTTTTAGCATCCCTCAGAGATTGTGCGCCAAGCACCCGCTGCACGATCGTCTGGTCCGCGCACCAGTACCAGGTACCCAGCACCGGATATCCCAGCACGATTGCCTGCCAGGTGAGCCCCGATGAGTTGGAGGCTGTTGGTATGATGCTCAATTGTCCGGGCTTGGCTGCTTTTTTTAAGGCGGCCCAACTATCGATGCCATGTGCTGGCAATGCCATAAATCCGTAGGCAGTTAATATTACCGCGCCCACCACCAGTATCACCGCTTGTATTGTTTCGGTGATCACCACCGACCGGAGACCTCCTATAACGGTGTACAGGGCGGTAATAAAAGATATGGTCAGAATAGAGAAGTAGATGTTTATGCTAAAAAAGTGCTCGAACACCACAGCTCCTGCATACAGGCTCACCCCAATATGCATAAAAAGGACTCCCAGCAGTGCCAGAAAGGCAAGACACATTCTTGCAGTGGCGTTGTAGCGCATTTCCAGGAATTCAGGCAGCGTGGCTATTTTGTTTTTGTAGTAAAAAGGAGCAAAAACCAAGCCCAGTATGATCAACATAAAAACAGCCATCCATTCGAAATTCCCCCAAACCAGGCCGTCGTTAAACCCTGATGCAGCCAGGCCAACGAGGTGTACGGTAGAAATGTTGGAAGCGAACAACGCAGCGCCTATCACGGGCCACCTTAAAGAGTGACTGGCTAAGAAATAACCATCGGCGCTCATGGACCGGCGACGCGCTACCCATAATCCGGCGCCCACAATCACGACGATGTAGGCTATAATAACAATAATATCTACTATTGAAACTCCCCTCATTGCCTGGCAGCCGGATGATTATTGTAAAAATTCTCAATAACAGACCGGTATCGGGCCTTACCTTTCTCAGTAAAATGAGGGATAAGCAATTCCCAAACATGCTTTACCATTTCACCCTTACTGCTGAAGTCAAAGTTGGTCAAAACAGCTTCCTGCGATTTCCAAAAAGTGATCAATATCCTTATTGTATGCTGAAGCCTTGCATAATAACCCGGTGCCGGTTCCGGTTCCATATAATTTAATTCTACAAACTTTTGGAATATCTCTCTCATCTGAATCTTTCTGATTTGAAACGTATCTTTCAATAGCAGATTCACTTTGACATATTTTCTGGATATCTCCAGTACATCCAAACTAAAAAACATATACTTGTTCTGAAATTCTTCCAACCGGACCAGGATATGATGCAAATATTCAACGGGATTGGAAATGTCGTTTGTCTGGTCTTGATAAAAACCCGATACCTCCTGCCTCATTTGTTGATAAATAGCAAGCAGCAAAGCCTCTTTGTTGGGAAAGTGGTATTCGAGGTTGCCGTGACTAATATGGATGTCTGCTGCAATATGACGGCTTGTAACATTTGAGAGCCCTTTTTCATTATATAGCCGGATTGCAGCTTCTATAATTTTGTTTTTTGTTTTCATATTCATTATATTAGTTAGGGCGATTGCCCTAGATTGTAATTATAAAGGATTTTGATGAACAATCAAAAATATGGAAACAGATATTTTCACTGGGCAACTAACTGCCTTCCCGGCTCAATGTAAGCACTCGATGAGCAGGTTGATCAAAACTATGAGTACTAACAATTGCCATCTTGTAATGTTGCGGGTGAAAAAAAGTTTTGTGAATAACGCTTTGGTTACAGTACAAAAAGATCATCGCTGAATGATTAAGAAGAAAGTACCCGACAATGAATTTCAAATACTTTCCCGGGTCCGGGAAGGAAGTGAGAAGGCCTTTGAAGCATTGTTTGATATTTACAAGGACAAAATATATGCTTTTAGCTATAAGATACTAAAAACCAAAGATTTGGCAGACGATATGGTCATAGAGGTGTTTACGAAAATATGGAAGGGCAGATTGTCTATCCGGCCCGGCCTTTCGTTTCAAGCTTATTTGTTCAGGATAACTAAAAATCATATCTTGGATTTTTTAGATAAGGCTGCTATTGATTCCCGCATTCAGCAACAGTTGATGTTGTCGGTTGATTACTACCGTTCCTCTACCGAAGAAGAAATTATTTACAAGGAGTATCTCACACTGGCAGAACAGGTGATCAATCAAATGCCGGAACGCAGAAGGCAGGTTTTCAGGCTTAAAAACGAGCAAGGGATGTCTTATGAACAGATTGCCGCTCATCTTGGCGTATCCAAAAATACGGTAAAGAGTCATCTGGCTGCGGCTACCACCCACCTGCGCAACGTATTCAGTAGGTATCCCGACAAAACGGCCATACTGCTACTGACATTTCTATATGATTTGAAGTTGTAAAAAAAAATTTTTGGTCACTCACCCTTTGGCCTGTTGAGAATCGTATTGTATCTGAACTTAAGATATTCTATGAAAGACTCAGAAAGAATAAAGACGCTTTTCAAGCTTTTTTTGCGAGATGAATGCTCCCCCAATGAAGCAAAAGAGCTGTTTTCTTATATAAATAAAAAGCGGGGTTTTCATGAGTTAGATCCTCTTTTAGATGAAGTTTGGAGTAAGTTGAAAACATACCCTACACTTGAAAATCAACACAGGCAATACCTGTTCGGGAGAATAAAAAACAGGATTGCGGATGAAAAACCGCGCCGGAGGAACCTCCGGCCACTGAAGATTGCAGCAGCGGCAGGAGTATTTATGATGGCAGCCATGATGATTTTCTTTTTTAAAGATGAAGATCAGGCCGGGAAGATAGAATCCATTACCAAAACTACCCAGTTTGGTCAAAGGGCATCCTATATACTACCCGATAGTTCTAAAGTTAGCTTAAATGCCGCTAGCTCCATTACCTTCCCACCGCAATTTAAGGGTGACAGAAGGGTAGTTCAGTTGAAGGGAGAGGCATTTTTTGAGATAGTAAAGAACAAGAGACAACCTTTTATTGTGGAATCTGCCGGAATACGTACCAAGGTTCTGGGCACTTCATTTAATATACGTGCCTATCAGGGAGAGGATATTGAAGTAACAGTGGCTACGGGAAAAGTTCACGTTGAATCGCTGGATAAATTATCTCCTCAAAACAACGAAGAAATATTGCTTACAGCGAATGAACAGGCCATTTATGATCCTGTAAAAGGCCGGCTCTCGCAATTGACGGTAGATAGTAGAAAATACCTGGCCTGGCACTCAAAGGAACTTATTCTCGAAAACAAGTCCGTGAAAGATGTCATTGTGATGTTAGAAAAACGATTTGATCAAAAGATTATACTTGAAAACGGAGAATTAGGCAATTGTGTGATCAGGAAGGCCCGGTATGAGAAAGAAAGCCTTGAGACCATTCTGAAAGGCCTTCAATCGTTCCTTGATCTCAAATATGAATTTAATGGATATAATCAATGGATAATTACCGGAAAAGGTTGCCAATAAAGGAAGGAGTGCCTATGATATGATTTAAGATAAAATGTCATTACGGCATTTTTTACTCACTAAAAATGAAAAGCCCCGGGTTATTTAAAAATAACCCAAGGCCCAATTCCCGAACCGCACATTCGGGAAGTAATCAATTTAATTAATTACCTAAATGTAAAAGTATGAAACGAAACTTACTTAAGCTAATCATGGATGTATCAAAACGTTCGCTTTATCTATTGATCGTACAAATTGTATCGATGCAATTTGTACTGGCGAATGAAATACTAGGACAGTCTTTAGTAAAAGTGGAGGTGTCAATTTCCAAAAAGAATGCATCACTTGAGGAAATTTTCAGCCTTATTGAAAATCAGACAGATTTTGTTTTTGTTGCGAAAGGGTCGGTTGTGAACAGCGACGCCCGGATTGATCTGAACCTTAAAAAGTCTAACCTGAAATATGTTCTTGAAGCGCTTTCGAGGGAATTTCGCTATAATTTTAAACGGGTTAACAAGAACATCTATGTACGGAAGCAGGGAAAGGCTGAGCGTATTTTAGAGGAGCCCGTAGAATATCCATTGTTAGACCGTATAATTTCAGGCAAAGTTACAGATGAAAGCGGAAATGAGCTCCCTGGCGTAAATGTACTGGTAAAAGACACAGACATTGGAACCATCACAGATTTGGAGGGGAATTATACTTTGAATGTACCTGATGATGCCACTATGTTGGTTTTCTCCTATGTTGGTTATATAACAGAAGAAATCGATATAGCTGGCAGAACAACCGTGGATTTTGCACTCACTCCGGACATCGAGACACTTTCTGAAGTCGTTGTTGTGGGCTATGGCATCCAAAAGAAGGAAAACCTTACAGGATCTATTTCTACTGTTAAACTGGAAGATGCCCAGAACCGGCCCATCACCAATGCTTCCCAGGCATTGGCAGGTTTGGCCGCAGGTGTGAATGTCTCACAAAATGCGGGTAGGCCGGGTGCAGATGGAGCCACCATACGTATAAGGGGCGTAGGGACCTTGGGCAATAGCGACCCTTTGGTACTGATTGACGGTATCGTAGGTCAGCTAGGAGATGTCAACGTCAATGACATTGAAACTATGACAGTATTAAAGGATGCAGCATCCGCTGCCATCTATGGTTCGAGGGCGGCCAATGGCGTGATCCTCGTCACCACCAAAACCGGTAAGACCGGAGATTTCAAGGTAAATTACGATGGTTATACCGGCTTTCAGCAAGCGACCCGTCTGCCGGATTACGTGACAAACTCGGTTCAATTTATGGAATTGATGAACCAGGCCATATTGAACAAGGACCCCAATGCAGCGCCCGAATTTACCGCCGCGGAGATCGAAGAGTTCCGTAACGGTACCGATCCTTTTATCTATCCCAACACCGATTGGGTGGACCTATTGTACAGGACGGCCCGGATTACCACCCATAACTTAAGCGTTAGAGGTGGAGGTGAAAATACCCAATATTCCTTTTCGGTAGGCTACATTGATCAGGAGGGTATTTTTTTGGGTACCGAGGGCAAACAATATACGGCACGTTTGAACCTGAATACCAAGGTATCCAATAAGTTCAATTATTCCCTTAAGATCCAGGGAAGGCACAATGACACCGATCAGCCAGTGACCGATGCCAGAACTGGCATCAGCGATGGAGCCGTGCAGCAAGACCCGATTCCCCAGGCCAGCACTGTTATTGGCTGGTCCGAGCGTGCCTCCCCAATGCACACCCCGTTCATAGAAGATGGCCGATACGGTTTCCCATGGATAGGTTTTCCTAATGCCGGCCACCCTTTGGCCGGCGCCTTGGAAGGGACAAACAATTTGGCATTGGATAACTTATTGGTGAACCTGACCGGTGAATATGAATTGGTACAGGGGCTAAAACTAAGAAGTACGATAGGGGTGCAGACCACACAGACCCTTCAAAAGGTGTTTCGCCCTTCCATTGACCTGGTCAACCCCAGGACATTGGCGGTGACCCCACTTGGCGTAGGAGGCAACCCCTTGTCCGCATGGAACCGTTTTAGAACGCAGCGGGACATTACCCTTATTACTACCTTGACCTATAACAAAACATTTGCCGACAAGCATAACTTAACGGCATTGGCCGGTTTCCAGCAAGAGGATAACAGATTTCAGAGCATTACGGCATCCAAGGACAATCTTCCCAGTAACGAGTTACAGGAAATTAGTGCGGGATCGACTGATCCCATGGCAGAGGGAAGAACCATTGATTTTGGGCTACAGTCCTTTTTTGGCCGGATCAATTATGACTACCTCGGCAAATACCTTTTTGAGGCCAATGTACGCTACGATGGTTCCTCTAATTTCGGGGAAGGCAACAAGTGGGGGCTTTTCCCATCGTTTTCCGCAGGATGGAACTTAGCCAAGGAATCCTTCATGGAGGAAATAGATTTTTTTGATGAGCTGAAGTTGAGGGCATCCTGGGGACAATTGGGCAACCAAAACATTGCACCCAATCAGTTCGCTACAATTTATAGTTTGGGCCAGGACTATTCCTATGGTGGCGCCTTGGTGGGCGGGGCGGCCCAAACCGCACTGGCCAATGAGGATGTCACCTGGGAAACCTCCACCCAAATCGATTTTGGCCTGGATATGAGCGCTTTCGCCGGCAGACTGAGCCTAACGGTAGATTATTATATAAAGGATACCGAAGATATTCTTAGGGATGTAAATATTTCTAGTGTGGTCGGCGGACTTTCCCCTCCCACCGTAAATTTGGCCTCCGTACGTAACAAGGGCTGGGAGTTTTTGGTGGACTACAGGAACGCGATCGGGGATTTTTCTTATAACATAGGCGCAAACCTTACGACTGTTGACAATGAAGTTACCAGGCTTCCTACGCCTCAAATAGGAGATTTTAGCCGACTTGAGGAAGGTCGTCCGATAAACGAGTTCTATGCCATTAAAATGTTGGGCATTTTCCAAAATCAGGCCGAAATCGATGCTCATGGCGCCCAACCGGATGCCATACCGGGAGACATCAAATTCGAGGATTTGGACAACAACGGGATCATCGATGATGGCGACCGCCAATCTGTCGGTAGTTCAATACCTGATATTTTATATGGCTTTAACATTTCTATGGAGTATAAGAATTTTGATTTTTCCATGATCTGGCAAGGTGTAGAAGGGATCAATGCCCGTACCGAGTTCGAGCAGCTTCCCTTTTTCAATAATGCAAGTTTGCCACAATTTTGGCTAGACAATGCATGGACACCGGAAAATCCGAACAATCAATATCCAAGATTATTGGTATCTTCCGATAATAATACGGGTTCGCAATCCTTTATCAATTCTTCATTCCTGGTCGAGGACGCTTCTTTTTTGCGCCTGAAGAACATTCAATTGGGCTATTCGTTGCCTGACAGAGTTTTGGAACAAATAGGGTTGGAGAGATTCAGGATTTATGTGAACGCTACGAACCCATTGACCTTTACGGATTACAGGGGGATAGATCCCGAAAAAGACCCATTCTCCGCAAGGAGCACATATTCTAATGTCCAGATCTACTCTTTTGGACTAAATGTTTCTTTTTAACCTTATTTAAAGATCAATCTATGAAAACTAGAATATTTGTATTTGCAGGCTTGGTGGCGTTGTCAATCTACTCCTGCACAGAAGACGTACTGGAGGCAGATTCAACTACCCAGATTTCCTCCGCCACTTTTTGGAAGAACCAGAGCGACGTGGACCTGGCTTTGAATGGGGTTTATGATAAACTGGGTGATCTGGAGCAGAATTATGTATATTTTGATATGATTACGGACAATGGGTACAATAATTACCCGTGGGAAGGCTTTAAGGCGATTGCCGATGGTACGCACGATAACAGAAATCCGGCCGCTATAAATTCGACATGGGACGAATGTCTCAGAGGTATCGGCCGGGCCAATGTAGTGCTGGACAATTACGAAAACGTCGAAGGCCTGGGCGAGGAGTACAAAAAATCGGTCCGCGGGGAATCCTTGTTCCTGAGGGCCTACTTTTATTTCAAGTTGGCCGATCTTTACGGCGGAGTGCCCCTCATTCTTGAAAGTCCGAAACTGGAGCATGGTGAATTACCAAGAGATAGCAAGGAAGCTGTTGTCAATCAAGTTATCACGGACCTGGAAGAGGCCGCTTCTCTATTGCCCACATCACAGGCCAATACAGGCAAGGCTACCCAAGGGGCGGCTTTGGCTTTGAAAGCCAGGGTACACTTGTATAATGAACAATGGTCCGAGGCTGCGGCATCTGCCGAGGAGGTAATGGGAATGAGCTATTCGTTGTTCCCCAATTATCGGGATCTGTTCCGGGAAGCCAACGAGAACAATGAAGAGGTCATTTTCGATGTGCAGTTTATCTCCCCGGAAGATGGCAATTTTTTTGAACTTTTTATCGGCGGGGTGAATTACGGTGGCTGGTCATCCATTGTAGCCTTGCCTAATTTGGCAGAGGATTACCTCATGTCGGATGGCTTACCTGCGGATGAATCCCCTCTCTTCGATCCTGACAATCCGTATGAAAATAGGGATCCCCGACTTAAACAAACCCTATTTGTACCGGGCAGCACAACGAATGGTGTAGAAAATGGAACTGTGGGGGATTTCACGGGGTTCAACTTTAAGAAATATACCGAATATGACGAGGAAGGGGAGGTAACACCGACACCGTGGCCAACCCGAACCGGTTTGAACGCCATAATTTTACGTCTTGCCGAAATGATGCTCACCTATGCGGAGGCCAAAAACGAATTGTCGGGACCGGACGCTTCTGTATATGAGGCAATAAATGCCATTCGGGCAAGGTCAAGTGTAAATATGCCCCCGTTGCCTGCAGGGTTGACAAAGGAACAAATGCGGGAGGCCATACGCCACGAAAGGAGAATCGAACTGGTACTCGAAGGCACGCGGTATTCCGATATACGAAGATGGCGTATTGCGGAAGATGTAATGAACGGCTTGGTAGATCCGGGCGGAACACGGACTTTTAATCCAAACAGGGACTATCTATGGCCGATTCCGGGCAAGGAATTTGACATCGAGGGAACACAGTTGGAACAGAATCCGGGATATTAATTTTGGAAATGGTTGTTTGAGTTAGTTTAGTTTTTTGTAACCTATAAGTTTTTTCTTGTAGGTTACTTATTTGTTAATTAGCCGAAATATGGTCAATACCGGAAACATACGATTTCGTTTGAGAATAACGGTTTGTTTCTTTTTGATTCCACTTTTGTCTTGTACCGATCGAAAACCCATCCCTCCCACTGAAAATATCCATGACAAGAGAGATACCAGTCTGTTTGAAATACTTTCCCCAACTGCAAGCGGCATACATTTTAGAAATGTTTTAAAGGAAGGCCCTACAATGAACGGGCTGGTCTATGAGTATTTCTACAATGGTGCTGGGGTAGCCGTTGGAGATTTTAATGGTGATGACCTTGACGACATCTATTTTATTTCAAACCTGGGTTCCAACAGACTTTATTTGAACCAGGGAAGTTTAAAGTTTTCCGATGTTACCGAAACTGCCCGGACCCAAGGGACGTATGGCTTTCCGACGGGGGTTACGACCGTTGACATCAATGCCGATGGCAAACTGGACATTTATATCTGTAAATCGGGAAAATTCAATGAACCTGACAAAAGAAGGAATGAGTTGTATGTCAATCAAGGAAACAATCCTCAAGGAGTGCCTATTTTTAAGGAAATGGCTGGTGATTACAGTTTGGACCTCCCACATTTTTCTACACAGGCGGCCTTTTTTGACTATGACCGTGACGGGGACCTTGATATGTTCCTGCTCAACCACGGCATAAAAAACTATCCCGATAAGGTCATTGGGGCCTATAAAGGTAAAAAATCGAACTTCAGGGGAGAACGTCTCTTAAAAAATCAGCATGGCAAATTTATAGACGTTACCGAAAAAACCGGGATTATCAACAATATGTTGGGCTTTGGTCTGGGTCTTGCCATAGGCGATATCAATAATGATGGTTGGCCTGATATTGCCGTGGGCCATGATTATTCCGGAAAAGATCACATTTATATCAACCAACAGAACGGCACTTTCAAGGAAGTGGTGGAACAAGTTACCGGGCATATCTCAAATTTTTCAATGGGCAATGATATAGCCGATTACAATAATGATGGCCTATTGGATTTGATAACATTGGATATGATGTCAGAAAAGAACTATGACATTAAGACCAGTATGAGCGGAATGAATCCCGACCGGTTTTACAGGCATGTCGATATAGGCCTCCATTATCAGTATATGTATAATACGCTTCAGTTGAATAATGGTGTTGACCCTAATAAGAATCTACCCTTGTTTTCGGATGTGGCCCAATTGGCGGGCCTATCAAGTACCGATTGGAGTTGGGGGCCCTTATTCTTGGATATGGATAATGACGGTTTAAAAGATTTGTTCGTGGGCAATGGTATCAAAAGGGATTTTAGGAACAATGATTTCGTCATTTATAGACAAAAAAAGCAGTACGAGGTAGAAGAAGCGATAAAGCAAGGAAAAAAAATCGACCAACAGGCTTTTGTACTCGATCTCCTTTCCAAAATGCCAACTCGCAAAAAGCCCAACTATTTTTATGCCAACAATGGCGATTTGACCTTCACGAATCAAAGCGAGGTTTGGGCCGATGCCGTCGAGACCAGCTCCAACGGAGCTGCCTATGCCGACCTTGATAACGATGGAGACCTGGAGATCATCGTCAATAACTCGGATGACGTTTCGATGATCTATAAGAATAATACTATCGAATTGGGGTTAGGCAATTATTTACGGTTTGACTTTTCAGGCCCTGAAAAAAATATATTTGGAATTGGCACCAGGGTAAAAATCAGGTATGGTGATAACCAACAAATACAGGAACAC
Source organism: Cytophagales bacterium (assembly GCA_022360015.1). Classification (GTDB taxonomy): domain Bacteria; phylum Bacteroidota; class Bacteroidia; order Cytophagales; family Cyclobacteriaceae; genus Agaribacillus. The sequence goes on along the minus strand of JAKSDQ010000075.1, from coordinate 435 downwards.
TACCTTACCAGGGGGTTTCAATCTTCCATGGGTACAGGGCTTCATTTTGGACTTGGAAAAATCAATAAGGTCGACACGATCCTAGTCACCTGGCCCGATGGTAAGCAGCAGCAATTAACCAACACGGCCGCCAATCAAACCATAACTTTAAGTTATGATAAGGCGGCCATAGTCAACCCGGAGAAGAAAGAAGAGCGAAAGCCGCTTTTTGCCACAATAACTGCTACTGAAACCGGCGTAGAATGGCGTCACGAAGAAAACTTTTTTAATGATTTTGAAAGAGAAAGTCTTTTACCTCATAAGATGTCTGCTTTCGGGCCGGCATTGGCCATAGGCGATTTTGATGGTGATGGATTAGAGGACTTCTTTTTGGGTGGTGCAAAAAATCAAAAACCTGTGTTGTACAAACAAAAAGCTAACAGCTCTTTTGAGGTT
>JAKSDQ010000212.1 GCA_022360015.1 Cytophagales bacterium | reverse complement strand
CGGGATAGTCGGCGATGAAGGTCTCGCCGTAGGCGTCCCACTGGAAGCCGTTGGGAATCTCGACCAATCCGGCCCAAAGCGTATCGACGATAAGCCGACGGTCGATCGCCAGCGACATCGCCTTGCGAACCCTCGGGTCGGCGAGCCAACCGGAGCTGGTCCCGAGGTTGATCACCCGGTGATTGACGGTGGACCCGCCGACCACGCCGAAGCCGTCCAGGCTCCTGATCGCCTCGACCTGGTCCGGCGTCACCTCGGTGATCATGTCGAAGTCGCCGGCGCGCAGGCCCGCGATGCGGGCCGAGAGCTCCGGCACCACCTTGAAGCGGATCGACTTGAAGGGCGGTTTGCCGCCCCAGTAGCCATCGTGTGATTCGAGAAGGATGTAGTCGTCGGTGGCGACGTCCACGACCTTGTAGGGACCGGTGCCGACCGGCGCCTGCGCCCATGTGTCCCAGTCGTCGAGCCGCTCGAACGCGGCCTTGGAGACGATCTGGGCCGACCAGCCGGCGAGGCGGCGCTCCAGCAGCGGATCGGGTGCGTGCGTCGTGATGCGGACCCGATACCTGTCGATGGCCTCCACTGACTTGATTGTCCCCATGTAGGGGCGCGTCAACGCGTAGCCGGGCGAGTCCTCCGCCGACATATGGACGGGCCCGTAGCTGAAGGCCACGTCTTCGGCCGTCATTTCCGAGCCGTCGTGGAACGTGACGCCTTCGCGCAGCTTGAGTTCCAGCGTCGTGTCGTCGACCCGCGTCCATTCGGTGGCCAAGCCGGGCTTGAGTGCCCAGCCGGCGTTGAAGTCCGTATCGATGGGGTAGTCGAAGACATTGTAGAGAACGCGCAACGAGACGTTGCGGCTGAAGAGCACGGGGTCGAGCTTCGGCGGATTCTGCTGTACGGCGATGATGAGATCCGGCCGGTCTTCGGCGGCCTGCGCCAGGCCGCCGGAAAGGGCGGGGACGAAAAACGCCAAGATCGCTGTCAGAAACTTCAGAAAGCTACGCATTGCCAATTGCCTCTCTGTCTTTTCGGGTTTGCGCTTCGGACCGGGCGAGGGAGCCGACAAGTCCTTTGGGCGATGCGGATGTACCGGTGAGCGTTCGGTCGGCGTGCCGCATCCGCCAGTCGAGCATCCTGGATCTGCAGTCCGACAGGGCTTCGGCGAACTCGGACTTGCCGGCGAGGTCGCGCTGTTCGTAAGGGTCGTTCGCCAGGTCGAACAGCAGGGGGGGCATTGCGGCGAAATGCACGTACTTGAAGCGCTCTCCACGCAAGATGGCGATGCCGCAATCGTCCGCCTCAAGCCCCAGGGCGCCATGACTTCCGTTCTTCAAGTCGCGGAAATCGAGCTCCATGAAGGCGTTGTCCCGCCATCGACCGGTGCTGCCCTGAAGCAGGGGCAGCAGCGACAGCCCGTCGCATTGGCGGGGAACCGGGTGGCCCAGCCAGTCGAGGACCGTCGGCATGATGTCGACATGTTCCGTGAAGCGGTCTATGCAGCGTCCGCGCTGGGCGTCGGCCTGCGGGCGCGGATCGCGGACCACCAGCGGCGTATGGAAGGCCGGATCGAACACGCTCTGCTTGCCGAGCTGATAGTGATCGCCCAGCATTTCGCCGTGATCGCTGGTGAAGACGATCAGCGTGTCGTCCCACTGGCCCGCCTCTTTGAGATAGCGGAACAGGCGTCCGAGGTGGTCGTCGATCTCCCTCATCAGGCCGCAATAGACGGCCCGAACTTTCCGGATGTCCTCGGTTCCGAGCGCGCTGGCGAGACCGTCGGCGCCCTGCAGGTAGTCCGCGGCCTTATGGTTTTTCAGGCAGTGGTTCAGGTAGGGGTGCAGAGCGCCCTCAAGCTCGACCGCGCGGGCGCGTACCGGCGGCGGCAGGTCGTCGGGTGAAATGAACGCATGGTAGGGGTGGCTCGCCGCGAACGGCGGGTGCGGCCGCCAGTATCCGAGATGCAGCGTACAGGGCGCGCGTCCGCGGCCGGCGATGTATTCGATCGCCCCGTCGGTCAGCCAGGCGGTGTCCGAGTGCTCCTTGGCGATCGGCGAGGGTGCGACCTGGCCGTTCTCGAAGCAGCCCGACCAGAGATCGAAGGGATCGTCCGGCAGGGCATAGCCGCGCTCGCGCAGGAAGCCGAAGTAGGCTTCGAACTCCGGCTCCTCGAAGGGGCGAACCGATGTCCAACCCGGCATGACGGCGCCGAACATCGAATAACGCGGATCGTGCCGTGCCGTCTCGCGCGGATCGGGTATCCAGGATGTGTAGCCGATCAGTCCGGCGAGCCGGCCATTCGCGCGCAGCTCCAGCGCCAGGTTGGTCTTGCCGCGGTCAAGCCCGATGCCGTTCCGAACCACCCTGTGGTTCATCATGTACTGGCCCGTCAGCATCGACATCCGTGCCGGCGCACAGGGCGTGGCGTTGGCAAAATGCCGGGAGAACCGCGTTCCTTGCCGGCAGAGCTCGGCGAGGTTGGGCAGATCCAGCAGGCCGCCATGACCCTGCGGCATGAAATCACCGCGCCATTGGTCGGCGACGATCAGCAAGATATTCATTTCCGCGTTCTGATTGGCCATGGCAAATTATACCTTGTACGGACAACTGCACAAGTGATATTGCATAGTCTTATGACATCCATATTACAGGCGAAGCGGATCTGCGAGGCGACCGACAGGATGATGGCGTGGCAATGGCCGATGGCCGGTGCGATGGGATCGGGTGATGGACACGATTGAGTTGAAGCCACCGGGTTTATCGCTTTGGCGTCACATCTCCGAGATCATTGGCGGCGAGATCAGGTCGGGAAAGATCAAGCCGGGTGCGGCGATCCCCTCCGAGTATGAGCTTGTCGCCCGCTTCGACGTGAGCCGCCATACGGTTCGCCGGGCGATCATGAGACTGCGTGAGCAAGGCTTGGTCGATGTCGCGCAAGGCCGCGGCGCCTTCGTCCGGACGAAGGCGCTGGAATACACGATCACGGAACGGACTCGGTTTGCGAAGCACCTGAAGGAGAAGGGCTTTGAGCCGCGCAATCGGTTTCTGGCGGCCAAGAAGATCGCCGCCTCCGGTGAGATCGCCCGTCTCCTGCGCCTCGACCGCAGGGAACCGGTCTGGCGGATCACGGTGATTTCCTATGCCGATGAGGTTCCCGTTTCGCTCGGGTGCGTCTTCCACCCGGCAAGGCGATTCCCGAGCATCGTCCAGGATCGCGAGACCAATCCCGATATCGCCTCGGTCTATGCGCAATACGGCATCGAGGACTACACGCGGCTGTCGACATGGATCGCGACCCGCATGCCGACCGAGGCGGAGGCTGAACTGCTCCAGATCGATGTATTGGATCCTGTGATCGTCTCTCAGAAAATCGATGTCGATCCGAAAGGCATGCCGATCGAATACAACGAAACGCTGTTTTCCGGTCGAAGCATCAGGCTCCACTTTCCGACCTCGGACTTGGCGATGAAATCGGGATTGCCCGACAGGCCGCCGACCATCTCGCGGTCTGTCCTGGATAGCCCTTGAGCGGTGGTGCGATGGCTTGCTCGGAACCACGTGTCTCCCGATCGCTCAACGATGGTCCTGACCGAATGACTCGAACGCTCGACGGCGACGATATCGAGGCGCTTGCCGTCGGCGCCTGGATTCTCGGGACCGGGGGCGGCGGTAACCCCTATCCCGGGCTCCTCAACATGCGCCAAGCCTACGAAGCCGGCATCCGCGTCAGGCTCGTCGACATCGATGCGATCGACGATGACGCCAAAATCGCCACGGTCGCGAGCCAAGGCGCCCCCATCGTGGGGCAAGAGCGGATGAAGGACCCGCAGATCATTGCGCAGTCCGTCAAGGCCTTGGAAGACTATCTGGGCGCCAGCTTTTCGATGCTCATGTCGTTGGAGGTCGGCGGCGGCAACGCCTTTTTCCCGCTGATGGCCGCCAGCATTCTGGGCTATCCGGTGGTCGATGCCGATTGGATGGGGCGCGCCTATCCGGAACTGCAGATGACCGGCCTGTGCGTTGGCGACCTCCGCCCCTATCCTCTGGCCACCGTCGATCCGCGCGGCATCGAAGCCATTATTTCCAAAGCGCCGTCCTGGAAGTGGCTGGAAGACGTCAGCCGCAAGATCTGCACGTCGTTCGGCTCCACCGCATCCATTTGTCTGCCGCCCTGTTCCGGGCGGGACGCCAAGGCGTGGGGCATCCCGCACACGATTTCCACGGCGATTCGCATCGGTACGGCAGTGCGGCAGGCGCGGCGCGGCAACCATGACCCGGTAGAGGCGATTCTCGCGGAGACCTGCGGTCGCTTGCTTTTCCGTGGCACGGTCATGGACGTCGACCGCAAGCCCACCGACGGTTTCCTGAGAGGCGTCGTGAAGATCCGTGGGACCGAGGACTTCCTATCACAGACCTTGACTATCGATTTCCAGAACGAATGGCTGCTGGCGAGGGTCGACGGCGAGCCGGCGGCCATGTCCCCTGACCTGATTTGCGTTATCGATGAGGTCAATGGGGAGGCGATCGGCACCGAAACCATACGCTACGGCCAGCGCGTCGTGGCGGTCGTTCTCCCGCCCCCGGAGGTTTTCCGGAGCCTTGAGGGACTGCGGTTGGTCGGTCCGGCCGCGTTCGGCTATCCCATCGAGTATCGATCGGTGTTCGAGCCGTGATCAAGGTCGGAATCGACGTCGGAGGAACGAACACGGATGCCGTCTTGCTCGACGGCAACCGCATCGTGGCCGCGGTGAAGGTTTCCACATCCGACGACGTGACCGCCGGCATTCAAGCGGGGTTGGGCGATCTTGCGCGGACAGCCGCCGACCTCGCGAACGCCGAAGCCGTCATCGTCGGCACGACCCATTTCATCAATGCCGTGGTGCAGCGACGCGGTTTGGAACCTGTCGGCGTCATCCGGATCGGCAGCCCCGCGTCCCGCTCGTTGCTGCCCTATTGCGACTGGCCGAAGGACCTAGCCGGCGAGGTGAACCACGGCATCTGGTCGGTTGCCGGCGGCCATGAATACGACGGGCGGCCATTCGCCGCTCTCGACGAAGTGGCGATCAAGACAGCGGCTCGGCAGATCTCCGATAAGGGGCTTGCGACCGTGGCGATTTGCTCGGTCTTCTCTCCGGTCAACGCGGAGCACGAGACGAGAGCG
>JAKSDQ010000018.1 GCA_022360015.1 Cytophagales bacterium | reverse complement strand
GGTTCTGTCGTTGAGCAGGGAATGGGGATGAATCTACTGGGAGTGATACATTTAATGATTCTGGCCCCTTATTGGGCAATACAAAAAGATGGACTTCGTCATGGAGGCGTTCCAATTCTTCCTCGGCCCCATGACTTCTGGATTTCTCTAGTAGTCCATCTCTTTCTGTATATTTTTCATATTTTCTCCCAGATTCTCTATCCCAATCATCAAATCCCTGAGGAGTTCAGCACTATCAGCTACCGTTTTTCTTTGTTCTGCCAGTGAATCAGTAAGTTGATCCACTTTCTGGTCTGATGCTAACAGTTTCTGAAACACCTCTTTGGACTGATTTTCTTGCAAATTTCCCACAATATCTGCACTGGTAGGTTTAAAAGAGTTCAGCTGTCTGGTCAATTCTTCCAGACCAGCTGCCATGTGTGCCACTGATTATTGCTGTGTTTCCTCCTGTCGCTTCTCGAAGCTGCACGATTCTGATCTAAATGTGCCATGACTTCCTCGTGTAAACCATAAACTGCTGAACGTGTATGTTTCTCACTCGTTGTGGCAACGGTTACCGCAAATGCTTCAATCTCTTTTTTCAATTGTTGGGCGACGGCCCCAACAATGCATGACGTCTGTTCCTCCATATGCACTGCCACTTCCTTCATGCATTCGGAGAGTGCGCTGACAGCCTGCGCCGTGCTCGCTTTGGCATGCACCACTAGCGAAGCAACTCTGCTCTCCACCTGACTGCGGATGGATGTTTCTTTGGCAACTGCTGCCTCCACAATGCAGCGAGCACATCGATTCGCTTCCTCAACTTGTCCTACGCCAGACAATGCCCACTCCACAGTTTATTCGGCCAGTTGCGCACAACATTGCACAACCAACAAGCCTAATGGCGGCACTGCTCGTCGTGGCGTAGGAGATGTGGAGCATGGACGAGACAGCGAATGCCTTCGCACGAATGCGGAGTTATGCGCTACATAGGACTGAGTCGCCAAGCTGCCCGGCATATGCCCTTTGTGGCGTGCGGAAGATGATGTATCCTCCAACATAGTCCCAACCGCATGTTGAGAACTTGCGTGTGGGCATCCTGTGAACGCGTTTCATCTGAATATTGTGTAGGCGACGACATCACTTCAACACTTTCTTCACACAGCAATCAACAAAATACACAGTTTTCCCTTGAGACAACAGCAAAAGATGGCACGTTCGTAGTCCTCCTTGTCTTCCTTGCGCCGCTTAGATGTCGTGGATCGCCTTCAAAATTTCCCTGCAATTCTCAGTTCGTTTGTTCCCAGTTACCCAAAAAATTCTCAGTCTTCGTTAAATCGTTATCTTTCCTC
>JAKSDQ010000282.1 GCA_022360015.1 Cytophagales bacterium | reverse complement strand
GCTGGAAGAGGCCCGCGCTCATCCCGACATTTCAAAGCAGTTTTTCGATATGGCCTATGGAAGGACGTTGAGGCTCGTTTCCGACTTGGTCAAGCAGGGGCTGGAAAAGGGCTTTGTGAACTCCGGCTCTAGCGCCGATGAGCTTGCTGAACAGCTGGTGGGAATGTGGGAAGGCGTGCCCGTCATGAGGGCGCATATGGGAGTGGTGAAACACCCATTCACAGATCCTGAGGCCTGGGCCGAGAAATGCGTGTTGGCCCTGTTTGGCGATTGAGATATCGCACCCGCCCCGCCCGTGACACTCAACTGGCACATTATCCCAGGCGCGCTGCTATGGGCTGAGCAGTGGAACGTTGCGCGTAAAAAGCATCGCAATACCTGTTCAGATTCTGAGCATGGCGTTGTGGCGTATTTCTGTTTTATAAAATATAAACCGCAACGCCCGCAACATTTTCCAGTTGTATATAAATGTATAGAGTAACGGTAATGGCCAACCTTAGTGGAATAGCTGTCTGGCGGCGCTATCGCCCACCTGATCTGATTCGCGTATCAAGCGGTAAATCTCGTCGATCTTACCGGCTTGCCCGAGTTGTGAGGTAAGTGAAAAAAGCGCGGTGTCGAGGCGCGCCAGGGCGGCTATCCTGAGCTGGCGTCGCCCCTGGGATAGCTGGCAAAAAGCCAGCAGCTCGCTGTACAGCTGCCTGAGAACTGTTTCCGCCTGTTCCGGGTAGCCGGCGATATTGAGGGTGGCAGCCAGGTTATGACTGGCAGTCACCCGCATATCCACCGGGTGTATTTGCCCGCTTGCCGGTGCCTGTACATCCAGAATCAGGCCGGCGATTTCGCTTGCCATACCAAAGCAAAGGTATGCCTTGTCATAATTACCGCATTTATAGGCTTTTGCGCCACCAGCCATTAAATGGTGCCATTGCGCTTGAGCATGGTCCGGTGAGGTGGCGAAGGTGTGGCGACGGTATTCACAGAGAAATCTCATAATCAACCCTAATATCAAATGATAATCATTATCATTTGATAT
>JAKSDQ010000140.1 GCA_022360015.1 Cytophagales bacterium | reverse complement strand
TAGAGTCATATATACAACATGGTGACACTAATATTTCTCCTTCTAAATTAATTGGCTATTTATCTGACCACTTTGAAGCAATTGACTTCATTTTTGATGTAGTAAAAAATGAAAGACCAATCTCAAAGAGTTTTATACTTCAATTACACCAACTTATTACTAAAAACCAAGATTACTCCGAAGCAATTGACACGCTGGGTCGACAAGTTAGAGTTCCCTTATTAAAGGGAAAATTTAAGGAGAATGAAAACAATCCTAGAAGAAGTGATGGTACAAAATTTATTTATTGTCCTCCTATTCAAGTAGAAACTGAGATAGATAAATTAATTTCTATCTACCAAAAATTGGAAGATGATAAAGTATCTCCTGTGGTTATAGCTGCATGGTTTCATCATGCATTCTCTATTATACACCCATTCCAAGATGGAAATGGACGATTAGCTAGACTTTTCGCAAGCTTGATTTTAATTAGACATGGTTTATTTCCTTTTACGGTCAAACGTACTGAAAAGAAAAGATACATTGAATCCTTAGAACAAGCTGACCACGGAAATCCGAATGAATTAGTGGTATTTTTCAGTGAAGTCCAAAAAAGAAATATAGAAGCTGTCCTAAATCTGAAATTAGATACCGTTTCTACAAGTTCAATTACAGATATTGCCTCGGCCTTATCACAAAAGGTTACAAACTGGAAAGATTCACTAAAAGAGGCTAGGATTAAATCTATTAATTCAAATAGAGAATTGGTCTTTGACTATTGCGGTGAGATAATTGATAAAGTTTATGAGGAGCTAAGACAACAAATACCTGAAGAAACGGCAGGAATCTATTTAGAAGCTGCAAAACCAAACTCAAAGAAAAATTTCTATTTTGCTCATCAAATTGTAGATTATGCCAAGGAACATGATTATTTCTTTAATCGTTCTCTTCCTAGAGGATGGTATAAATTTTCTATAGTTCTATCCGAGAAAAGACAATATAAAATAATCATCTCTTTGCATCATTATGGCTATGACGACACGACTTTGGCAGTTGGGGCATTTTTAGAATTTATCGAACCTAAATCAGTACAACCAAAGGTTCGTGCAAAGGGCTATAAGCGTCCTGGAAATAGAGACAACATTATTACAAGCCTACCATTAAACATAACACCTCACACAGTTTCTCTTGAAGGGGATGTAGCAAGAG
>JAKSDQ010000309.1 GCA_022360015.1 Cytophagales bacterium | reverse complement strand
TAGAGACCTATACTATTGAGTTAGCAACCGATCCCGGTTTTTCCAATATAATAGAAAGCACCACTACAACTGAAAATACATTTACACCTTCTCAAACTGAATTTTATACAAGTTACTACTGGCGGGTAAAAAGTGATAATGAATGCGGAGCAAGTAATTTTTCAGAGGTGTTTACGTTCAAGACATCATGCAAAGATCCGGCTAATGTCACAATCGCCGACATCACCCGTCAATCAGCCACTATTTCGTGGACAGATGATTTTTCTTCAGATTGGGAGATCAGAATTATTGAAAATGCCCCAACACCGGTAGAAAGAAACATAATGGCCAGCACCAGGTCATATAATATTTCAGCACTAAATTCCAGTACTGATTATGACGTTTTTGTAAGATCATTATGTGGAAGTGATTTTAGTAACTGGATAGGACCTGAAAGATTTACAACACTCGTTTCATGCCCGGCACCTTCAGGTTTTGTGGTAGAGGATATCACTTCTGACGCTGTTAATTTATCGTGGATCAGTCACGGAAGCGAGACAGCATGGGAGTTGGAATACGGATTGGAAGGATTTACACCCGGAACAGGGACGAAGATTTTAACCACTACTAACCTCTATGCGCTGGAAGGATTGGATGAAGGCGTAAATTATGAGGTCTATCTTACCGCTGTTTGTGGTCCGAATACCGGAGATGATGATAGTTTTATAATTGGCCCGGTACAATTTAAGTTCCCTATCAATTATTGCGAAATAGGTAAGTTTTATGATACCGGAGGACCTGAAGGGAATTATGGAGAAAATGAGCGTCTTATGATGGATATTTATTCATCAGGAGAAAATATTCCGGTGACAGTTGCATTCAATGCTTTCGATTTGGCAGAAGGTGATCTTATGTGGATCTTTGGACCAGATGTTTCTCGTGAAATCTACAGTGGAACAGATAGCCCGGGAACAATTACCTCAGAAAAAGGTAGGATAACTGTTTGGTTTGTCGCGAGTGATAGTGAAACAAGCGCTGGCTGGGATGCTACCGTGATTTGTGGGGCTCTGAGTTGTCCAATGCCTTCAGGTTTTGTTGCAGATAATACAACCGCCAATACGGTTGATCTGTCATGGACCAGTAATGGAAGTGAACCACAATGGCAATTGGAATATGGAGTAGCAGGATTTGCACAAGGTCAAGGTACCAGGGTTTTAACCTCCACCAATCCGCACTCATTAGCAGGGTTATCCGCAGATACCAATTATGAGGTATATCTTAAAGCTGTTTGCGGTCCGAATTCCGGAGATGATGATAGTCCGTGGGTAGGACCACTGGATTTTACAACACCGGTTTCATGCCCGGTTCCTTCAGATTTTGTGGTAGATGATATCACTTCTGACGCTGTTAATTTATCATGGACCAGCAATGGAAGTGAACCACAATGGGAATTGGAATATGGAGTAGCAGGATTTGTACAAGGTCAAGGTACCAGGGTTTTAACCTCCACCAATCCGCACTCATTAACAGGGTTGTCAGCAGATACCAATTAT
>JAKSDQ010000324.1 GCA_022360015.1 Cytophagales bacterium | reverse complement strand
GCTTGTCTTGTAATATCAAACTTTTTAGCTAAAGCGCTAACATTCTGTTTTTGATCAATAAGAGACAATAGAATATCTCTCCTTGTAACATCAGCGATTGCATTAAATATATCTCTTCTCATAACTACATTATTAACATGCGCAAGTAATTACTTGCAAATATATATGCAATAAATCACTTGCCCAAATTTATTTAAAAATTAATTGGAAGTAGAGTCCTGTTAGAGGGTAAAAAATAATATTACTGGATTGCGGTGCTTATTTTTATTACTCAGTGAAAAATTGCATGTTTCGGAGAATGTGAATATCCGTAAGAAACCACCATTGGCAACTGGATCGGATGTGAGTTCTTGCATGAATATTGAACTAATGGCTTTAGAAATGATGTTGGAATCTTTCGAGAAAGAAATCAATGAAGCCTAGTTTTTGATCCATCGAAAACCCCACCGGCAGGTGGAACTCACTTCCCAATACAGAAAATTCTAAGTATTGATTATCAGTTGGTTATGAGGGTGGGGGTACAAGTGGGGTACAAAATTAAACAACGGAGTTAAGCGCAATAAATGTGTCACGAATAGCTTGGTAAGTATTTATCCGACCTCATAAAGTTTTAAGCCTTTGATATACTTAAAATCTTTTTTGTTGAGCGTATAAAGAGGTATTTGATGTGCCAGCGCTGTTGCTGCAATAAACCCATCCGGTAAGCTCAGTTGATGACTTAACGCGTAAGTAGACATTAAAGTCAAGAATTTGTCACATACAGCTTTGTCTATATCTAGTATTGGCAAGTGAGCAATGTCTTTCTTGATCCGGGCTAGCTCTCTTTTATTTAAAGCACCATACACCAGCTCACCTGCTGTAATAATGCTAATTGTAATATTTTCTTGACCAATAGATTTTAGTGTTTTCAGGATAGCTGGATTTCCTTTGTAAAGCTCTATGATAATATTAGTGTCACAGAGAATTAGCTGGCTCTTTTCCATGCTTTTCCACGAAGTTGGCGTGCATTGATTTCCCGGTTTTTCCACATTCCTGCAGAGGCAAAAAGATCATATTGTTTGCTGGTTGTCTTCCGTTTTGAAGTTGATTTTTCTACTTCTACAAAATCAAATTGTTTTAATAACTCCAGGAAAAAGCGAAGCTTGCTATTATCTTTTATCTTAAGTACTATCTTATCCATAGTATCAAAGATAACGATTTTTCAGCATTTTGATCAGTTGATGTACGATAAAAGTGTTAAATGATGGATTCAGCAAATGCAAAATATTCTGGTCGATAACAAATTCACGATGCAATTTTGATTTTATGCTCCCGGTCAGCGGCATAGGCTAGGCAAGATAGAATTTTTTGTTTATTTAATTCGGGGAAATCTGTAATTATTTCCTCCATACTCATCCCATTGGCCAGCCAACTTAACACATCGTAAACTGAAATTCTTGTGCCGGTAATACAGGATTTTCCGAATCTGATGGCCGAATCTATAGATATGTATTTTTTATAAAAAAAACCTCGTCCATAATGAAAAATAAACAAGCCGCGATACTTAAGAAGAAAATTATTGAAGGAATGAAAATTTCTTCACAAAAACTAATAGCCCGTAAAAAACTGTTGGGACAAAAGGTAGTGGTAAGTGAAAATGGTGTGATACGGGAAATTGAGCCAGAAGATTTAAAATAAGTGCGCGAAATAACTTATTCCCACTCATCCCTCCATCGTTTTTGCAAGATTAAGCCATCCTCTTTGAATTTTACTGTACCGCAATGTTTATAAGCATCGAGACCCTTTTTTGGACTTTGTTCTCGCAGTTTTTTTAATACTGATTGTATGTCACGCTTACTTGCTCCTGATTTTAATATGGTTACCATAAGTTTTTATCTTTGTTCAAAGAAAATGATTTCGTTTTGTTTGTAAATTTTAATGACTGATATATTTATTTGATTTCCTAACAGTCTAATTTTTGGATGGATTACAATTTGTCTACGTGTATTAGCTAAGAGCCTCAAAATCCAAATTTCCCCAATTTTCCTTACATTTGTTATTATGGAAAAAGAGACAATATTTGAAAATGATCCTTTTCATTTAGAACAAATCGTAACCTATAAATCATCTTTTTGGATACGGTTGTTAATCTTAATTTTAGTGGTGATTTTTTCTGTTTTACCACTTTTTGATTTTGTTGAAGGGTTCGAACCGAATAATGGGTTTATTGAAACATTTAACTGTACTACTTTTTTCTAAATAATATTTTAATTCCTGTATCTATCATCCTATATTTTTTATTTTTAAATATTAAATCTTTATAATTAATCACATAATACGTTAATAATCAATAAGTTAACTCATTTCCCAATGCAGAATATTCTATTTTTTGATTATCAATGAGTTAGGAGGGTGGAGGTACAAATGTGGTACAAATTATATTTCAATTTTTGAAAAACCCTTTTGGCAGAACGGAGTCATTAAAAATAATAAACTATGCCTGCCTGCAATTTCTCGGAACAAACAGTCTTTAACTCCGACACTTTCTTGAAACCTTTATCCGAAGTTATTATGGGAAAATCCAGGTGTAAGGCGCTGGCCATGATTATACTGTCTGATAGCTTTAATTTATATTTTTTTTTGCACATTTTTAGGGAAGGCTACACTACTTCAACTTACAACTACCTAAATACCTTTTATAAATTTAACTATAAAGAATATAACTTTGCGAATTTTCCTTCTGTTTTAATTAATCATTTCAAATAGAAATACTCGATTTTCCATATTATTCACTGCATAAAACAACTAAATCAATGTTTACAGTTTGTTTTAGATATGAATCAGTAGCGCCTAATATAACTGATTGACCTCTTGTCAATTTTGATTTTGATAGTCCGGGTTGAACAATAACAATTTCAGGTTTGATTTCTTTAAATCGAATTGACTTTTGTAAGGAATTTAATAATCCAGAATCCCCAGCAAGGAATCCACTTCTATTAGGGTTATTTAAATGTCTCTTTTCTCTAATTTTAATATGTTTTATGAGTTCTTTAGGTTTTCCAGGCCATCTTGCAGAACGTACCGCCTGAGATGACACTTCCACAATATCTTTAACTCTCTTACCGGTTTTACTATCTCCAGAAAATTTGCAGTGGATTAGAACTAACTTTATGATATCCGATTCTTCTTTTATGCATATTAAATCTGCAGCTTCACCTGTATCATCATCGTCGTATACAAGAGAAAAACCTTTATTAATAAATTTTTGTGCAACTTCCCATTGTATAGAATCTTTTCGGACTTTGCCATTTTTCCAAATTGATTCTTTAGTTATATCCACATTTTTCCAGTCCCAAACTACTAAACGTCCATTGGGAATGACAACTGTTCCTGCATCCTCTGACTTTAAAATAATATTTCCATCAAGTTCAGACAAATCCATAAAACGAATCAAAGGAGGGTATTTCCTGAAAAAATCAATCAAACTATTTTCATTATTGCCAATTTTAATTAAAGTATTTGACGTACCGTCAATTTCTTCGATTTCCCACCCACTTTCACCTTTTATAAGCATTCGAAATTTTGCTATTGGATTTTGGATACTTCCTACAATTATTGAGAAATCTATAGTCAAATTTGAATTGTCAATTTTTATATGTTGAATATCAGTCATATAAAAATTGTATTCTCCGGAATTATTTGAAATGATAATTCTGTCTTCAGAGTATGAAAATAGTTCAAATGGCCAATCTATATTTAAAATTTCAAAATCAGGAAATTCTTTCACGAATTCTGGAATTAAAACATTTGAAATAACGTCCTTGGTTTCAATGCTTTCGTCTAACAATTTTTTTCCTATAATGTCTGCCCATTTAATAAATTGTGGAATTGTGCCTGATGCTTTTGACCAAACTCGCCCTTTAAAAGAACATCCTATTGTAATTTGCTTTCCATTTTGCCAACCATATCCACTAATATTTGATTTTCTAGATCCTTTTTTTTCAGTCTCGCTTAATGCTTGTTTAACATCTGCTCCCGTATACATCGCGAAACTTAGATTCCTTCTTCCATGTTTAGTAATTCCCAAATTATTAAACACCAAGCGCCCTATTCCACTTAATGATCTAAATATTGACTCACCTTCGATTTGAACTGTAGCGCCAACGGCTTTTGCAAGACTTTCATGGTTTGATGATTTATTTGTTGAAGCTAGGTATAACAATTTTAATTGAGGATTATGATGCAATACAAAAAGGTTCCATTCGACGTTATCTACTTGCTTAGAATTTGACCATTTTACACTTTCGATTCGCTTTGTAACAAAATACAATGTATTGCTTTTGTCATTTATCCAAATACGAATAATTTTACTACCTTTCGGAATCGAAGAAATGAATTTTTTAGGAAAGAAATTATCGCAAATGTAGAAAAGTGAACTAAAAATTGGCTTTAGTGAATTTTGTGATATATCGGTCCCATCACCGCCTTTAATTTCAAAAGGAGTTGACTCATCAAGAAATTTTATAAATTCAGCATGTTCTTTAGCAGCGGAAGAGCTCAATTCCCTAAGTATCAAATTCCAATTAGCGTCTTCATTATATAATCTATCCAAAGCTTGCGAAATGTTTGGATTGGCAATATTTGCAATAACACTTGCATCACCAATATTTTGATTTCCGGTTCTTGTGAAACGACCAATAAATTGTAGTAAAACTGCTAAACTCTGATGCATATCGTGAATTGCAGCCACCTTAAGTGAAGGTATGTCAACACCCTCACCTAACATATTGACACAAATAACTATTTTAGATTTTTTCGTTCGAAGTTTATTTATTCTTTCATCACTTTCCTTTATTTCTGAATGAATTAATACTGGTGATAAATCAGATGCTATTCTTAAGTATATTTTATGAATTTCATTCGCTCTTTCTTTTGTACGACATCTTGCCATCAATTGATGGTCTAAACCATTTTTCAAGTCATCCCTTAATTTTTTAATTGCTTTTTGTGCAATAATTAGATCTGCTGAATTGTCATCAAGTTCATATACTGGGATAAAGTCTATTTTCTTGAAATATCCAGCTTCTTGAGCCCTTTGTATAGGATAAGAATAAATTACTGTACCACCTACTAATTTTCCATCATTTCGGAAAGGAGTAGCGGTAAACTGAACTACACGTTTACTTTTAAAGGCAGATTTTAAATTTTGCCATGTTAAGGCTGCCAAATGGTGAGCTTCATCAACAAACAAAACGTCACTTTTTTCTGCGATTCTATTTAAAAAAATTGAAGCAGTTCCACCTGAGAGAGAAGAGATAGCACCAATTACAATATTGCAATCGTTAAATATTTTAAGTTCTGATTCAGATTTTGGGCGCTTGTTAATAATACCGACTATTGGATATTCTATATCTTTTGGAATAACTCCTAACTCATTGAGTATTCCTAATGATTTGAATTTAGTAGCTATTTGAAATTTTAAGGCTTTACTTGGAACTGCAATAACGGATCTTTTAATATGATGAGCAACTGAAATTGCTATCATTACTTCAGTTTTTCCTGTACCGGTTGGCATTACAATCGTGGCAGGCGAATTGCTAAGGCTCCAATGAGATCCAATAGAAAACAAGGCACCTAGTTGAGGTGGACGTAGACCATAGTCACTCGAAGATTTGATTGTATCTTGTTCTGCTTTGTACCTTAATTGATCCTTCCAACTATTTGCAATTTCATCAGGGTAATTTGAATTATTTATTAGTTTCTGTTTTTCACTTTCAATTTTACGATGTGTAATCCATTCATATTTATTGTGTGATATCTCTCTTAAAATTCCTTCTATTCCAGTGGGTAAGTTTAATTTCTTATTTTTAGTTATTATTATAGACTCACCATTATCAAATACGATGAATTTCTCAGATTTTCTTGGAGAAATCTTCACCTTCCCTTTTCTTATTATATTATGCGTTGAAGTTTTCCTTAATAATTTAAAAACAATACCAATGTCGTATTTAATCGGGCCTAATAGTAATTCGGGAAGTTGAACGCTTTGGGGTGTGATTTTGGGAGATATTTCCATTTTTCAGGGTGTATTTTGTTTACTTTTTAAGTTTGACTTATATCATATGAATTATGCTGTATTAGTAATTTCTTCATAAGTTTGTTTTTTAACTTCATGAAACTTGCTCCATATTTTGCGGTATTGTCTTTTAATAGTGTCATCGCCATTAATGGCATTCATAATATCGTTCGCTTTATTCAAGTAACTGATGAAATTGCCCCAGTCATATTGAACTGACTTACTATACCCTGTAGGACTGCCAGGATCAGGGAACCACTTCATTTTTCTTCTCGAACCAATATGTGTAAATCTTTTATATAGGCGTGTTTCAAACAAAGAATCAGACGGGATATGTGCTTTTTTGGCGAAATGCGCTCCTCTTTTAAATGATCTTTTCATGGTTCTATAGAATTTGGAAAATCCTGCAGTTTTAACCCTAATTTTACAACCATCATAGACAAACCCTAAATACTCCAATTGCTTATTTGGGTTAACAACCCCATCTTCTATTATTCCACCTTTAAACTCTTTATCTGGATTTAAATCATAATGATAAATGTTGGTCTTCTTCGGTTGAATATCAAGCTTCGCTTGGTTTTCAATTTCGTCTCGAATCAAGTCGTAAAAATAGCCTTCGTCTTTTCTGTCACAAATAATAATCAGATCATCACTATATCTTTGATAATATGCCTTTTTTGAAGGATCAATTGCAGCTTTGTGAATTCTTTCATCGAAATTTAACATGTAAATGTTAGCCAAAGTTGCGCTTATTGGTGTGCCCTGTGGTATACCCTTTAATTTTCCTTTTCCTCGTGCTTCTCTACTCTCTGGATTAAATGGTTTGTCTAGCCGGATAAGGTCGACAGCTTCCTCAAAAAATTCATCAGTAGTACAGAACGCAACCACTTTCTCGTGGCGCATATTATAAATTTTACTGACACTCTTTCTTTTAAGTACTTTTTGTGAAGTGTCATGGGGCTTGAATCGCTCAATCATTAATTTATGTTTGAAACGACCAAACAGCTCATTTTCATTTACGAATCGTTTTGCTACAAGATTCTTGAAAACAGAATAATGGTCTGCGGGCATATTATTTACTCCTAGAACACGTTTCCATTGAGAATGTAGTAAACGATGATCGAGATTATCAAAAAATGATGTAACATCGGCTACAATTATGGATAGCTTTCGATCCTTATTTTTTTCAATAAAATCGAAGGCTTCAAACGCAAATTCAATATTCGATTTATTTCCACTTTTACCATTGCCAATAGGTATCTTTCTATAGGCGACAGCTACTGAACCATATGGCTTATCTTTTAAATATTCCTCATAAGCCGTTGTCAGTAAATAACTGTAGTAACTATAAATAATTGAATCTAAGTGCGAAGAAAAATATATATGTCTCTGCTTTTTATCGCCAATTGTTCGCTGACGTTTCCCACTTTTGTTTTTAGGGGCATTTTTGACGGGTCTGTATTTTCGTTGACTTAGCGTTCTATGAAGCAGAGTGACAAACTTATGTTTAGATACTTTATCTGGATTTGTTACATATTCCTTAACCCATCCACTGTCCTTCCTTTTAGTTAAAGGCCGACCAATATGCGGATATTTTTTGAATTTTAGCCAATCATCTTCCATAATAAAAAAGAACTTATAGCCGGTCGTGGCTTACCTGTTGGTAGGTACAATCCTGATGTTGCTTCTCACTTTCGCAATACACAACGCCACTCTTTTATAGAATAAAGTTTGTAACTTTGATAACACCGTATAATATGACAGCATTAACAGAAGTCCAACTTAAGGTAACTCCTTTCACAATTCTACTGGCCATGCAACTTGTAATAACATGGGCGCAGACTTGCGAAATTGGAATCACACTTCACACGTCAGCCAAGTTCTGCGTGTGGAACACTAATATGTACTTAGCATAAAACGTACCTGCCGGTCTTGTCCCGGCCATAAGTATAATCTCTTAAACCATAAATTGTTCCAAAGCATTATTTTGAGCCATATTCAGTTACTTTTAAGCGATAACTGACAATTTGTCCCACTTTAGATATTCTCCTTGTCATTTGACTGACATATAGACTATTCCAGGAACCCAGCTCATTCCCATACGCTGAATGAATAAGAGCTCAAATCTGGCCTAGAATTTTCAAATGAAAGTGAAGTCAAATATAGGATTCCGACTACGTTAAATTATCCATAATGCTTTAATTAAAGTGCGTTTTCAACGAGCACTATTAGTTGTTTTAGTCACCATATAATAAAAAATAATTATTGCATACTGCGCATTACCGGTCTAAATACCTTGATCAATTCCTTCCTGACCTTGTTTTAGAGTAGAGAAGAACCTCCCGGATGTGTTCAGAAAAATTCCTCATACCGGAGTCAGCGAAATCGGATTGTGGGGTTTTGCATTGATCTTTACTTATCATAAATGTGATCACTTTGTGATTGAGTCGTTTCCTTTGGTTTTATATTTGATTTAGAAGGTTGAAAAATAAAAAAAATGAGTTGCGAGATTTTTTCCCCTCCCAAGAAATTGGGAGGCAAGTAAGTTTTAGTATCCAGAAAACGCCAGTTTTGCGAATACAAAAACACATCTTGCAAAGCCATCTGCGGCCATACTTTTCTATAAAAAAATCTACCATTCTGAACTGAACCGAATGTTTAAATTCATTGAGCTAGGAATAAAAAACCAAAGGGAATAAAATTAATCTTAATTAAAAAGTAACATACTACTATTACTACCTACTACCCCTAGACATATTAGCTTGCCTTCTAAACAGTAGTAGGTAGTAAGATGGTAGTAACCAAATAATATATAATCCTACTACACATAAATGCCACAAGACTAATTAGATATGTGCCAAATAGCAGGTAGTAAGATCATTTTAACTTTTACACTATTTTTTCCAATCCCTATTAAATATGACCTTTCCTCATTAAATTTAAACTAACCAAAGAACTGACTATCGAAAAAACAAAATAAAGACATATTGAAAATATAGCATTAGCTATTTTCTGCTTTCATAAAACTGGTAATTTTTGGTGCAGCGAGAAAATAGACTAAAGCCCTGTTACGGCGTGGGCTTGGTTTGTCTTGCTGCACGGGTATACCAGTACCTTTGAAAGTGGATAGACTTAAGTTCCACGCTAATTTATTTTATTATGAAAACAAAAATTAATGAACTCGAAAAATCCACAATGGTAAATTATGTTACCTATCAGGGCCTAATCCAGCAGCAAAACGAACTCGATATTACTTTACGGTATTTATTAACCGGTATCAACATTGGACACCTCCTGGAGGAAAGAAAAAAAGATGATTACATAGCTGTTCCCAAAAAACAGATGAAACTTGCCAAAAGGTTTCAGGCAATGATTAATGATGTTTATGGTGATACCATGCACCTTGTCCAATCCATAGATGAATGGATTAAACTTGTTAGCCTAAACACTGAAGAAGAATATCGGGTTGAAAATTCGGAATATTCAGACGTGTTGTTTTTTTTGTTTACTTTCAAAGAAGTGCTCCAATTTTCAAACGAAAAAGGAAATTTCATTGAAGAATTATTATATTTCATTTATAACCTTTATGACCCTGAATACATTATCAACGATATTGATCAATGGATTCGGTTCGTTACTCTTTGCACAGAAAAGGAAAACTATACCGGGAGCGAGGAATATTTAGGGCTTTTAAATTTCTTTTTTATTTTCAAGGATATTTTACAATATAAAAAATCACTATGAATGTAAAACTCACCAAGGAGCAAAAAATTAAGGTAGCCAATTCGGAAGATGTCTTTTCCATTATGAGGGAGGTATTAAAAAGGGAAAAGAGGCTGAGCAGACAAAAGGAGCATTTTTGGGTGATTGGATTAAATGTAAACAACGTAATAGCTTATATTGAACTTGTAGCACTTGGTTCTGTTAGTAAGATAATTGTAAAGCCAGTAGAGGTATTCAGTTTTGCGGTGGCCAAGAAATGCGAAAGCGTTATTTTGGTTCATAATCATCCCAGTGGCGACCTGACACCCAGCAAGGCAGATATTGACTTGACAAAAAAGCTAGTAAATGGTAGTAAATTCCTGGAAATCAAAGTACTTGACCATTTGATAATTTCAACCAAAGAATACCTCAGCTTTGTCGATAAAAAGCTGTTGCCGTAGTTGAAGCGATCTGGCAATTAGGTGT
>JAKSDQ010000019.1 GCA_022360015.1 Cytophagales bacterium | reverse complement strand
TCGGCGATGGGCGGGCAGCCGGGCACTTTGATAATCGGCTTGCCGTGCACCACTTTGTGCACCGGCGTGGCGCGGGTGGGGTTGGGTTTGGCGGCCTGCACGCAGCCGTAGGAGGCGCAGGACCCCCAGGAAATGATCGCCTTGCAGTGTTTGGCGGTATGGGTGAGCTGCTCGACAAAGGGTTTGCCGCCGATGATACAGGACATGCCGTCCTGGTTCAGCGGCGGATTGCCCTCCACCGCCAGCAGGAAATTGCCGTCGTATTTCTCGATGGTCTCCTCGATAATGGCCTCGGCCTGAACACCGGCGGCCGCCATCACCAGACTGTCGTAGTCCAGTGACACCATGGAGAGGATGACATCCTTGGCCAGCGGGTGGGCCGAGCGGATAAACGATTCGGAGCAACAGGTACATTCGAGGCCGTGCAGCCAGATGACCGGAATGCGTGGCTTGGTCTCCATGGCGTGGGCGATCTTCGGTGCAAAGGCGGGGCCGAGCCCCAGCGCCGCCGCCGTCAGGCTGCAGTATTTCATAAAGCTGCGCCGGGTTATGCCCTGCCGCCGCATTACCTCATAAAAGGTTTCGGTCATCACAATTTTCTCCCCATGGTCGTCAATTGACTGCGGGGCGGAACCGCGCTTTAGCCTCGCGCCCTTTGCCTTACGCCCCTTAGCCTCGGAGACCTAGCCTCAAAGATCTTAGTCTCAAAGACCTTAGTCCCAGAGACCTTAAGTCCCAGAGACAAACGCGAAGATCGTGCCAACCCAAAGGCCCGCTGTTTCGGCGAATATAGGGCGATGCAAGATGCTGAATTGATAAGATATTTTCCAATAAACTTTTCATTTCGATAAATAACTTTTCGTTTAGGCTTGCATCGACTGATAAGTCTTGCCAGAATGGCTGCAAAGGAACTATCCGCATTCGCTTACTTTTTTTCAGGCCCGGTCTTTTTCAGACCCAGTGTTTTCACATGGCCGGCGTTAAAGCGGATAAAAAGCCAAACAGCAGATAACAACGATAAGCCAGCAGCCAACGGAAGCTCCCTATGGCGATGATGCAGACAGATGTCCTGATCCTCGGTATCGGCAATTTACTGTGGGCCGACGAGGGCTTTGGCGTGCGCGCCGTGGAGGCGCTCAACCAGGGCTACCGGTTTCCCGCTAATGTCCGCCTGATGGACGGCGGCACCCAGGGTATTTACCTGGTGCCCTACGTACAGCAGGCCGATGTGCTGATTGTTTTCGATGCCATCGACTACGGTCTTGCCCCCGGCACTCTCAAGATTGTCCGCGACGCCGAGGTGCCCAAGTTTATGGGCGCCAAAAAAATGAGCCTGCACCAGACCGGTTTCCAGGAAGTCCTCGCCATGGCGGAACTGCTGGGCGACTACCCGCAGAAATTACTGCTGATCGGCGTGCAGCCGGTGGAACTGGAAGACTACGGCGGCAGTCTGCGGGCACAGGTGAAGGCCGGTATCGAGCCCGCCCTGGAGATCGCCCTCGCATTTCTCGATGATCTCGGTATCGCCGCCGAGCGCCGGCAAGTGCCGGACGACACTCGCGCACTGGCGCCGCCGAGCCTGGCGATCACCCCCTATGAGACGCAGCGCCCCGCCGACAGTGAGGCCTGCCGCAGCGGCGATGCGCGCGTTCTGCGGTCGCCGGCTTTTTACTTCGACCCCAAGCCGGTGGCGCAGGAAGCGCTGAATCTGAGCGTCGATATCGACCGGCGGGGGCGGGACTGATGTGTATCGGCGTACCCATGCGGGTGGTTTGCTGTGAGGCGCAGACGGCTGTTTGCGAACTCGACGGCAGGCGCGAACCGGTGGATGTCACACTGGTCGGTGCGCAGCCGGCCGGCACCTGGCTGCTGGTGTTTCTCGGCGCCGCCCGCGAGGTGATGGAGCCGCTGGAGGCGCGGCGCACACTCGACGCTATCGAGGCGCTGCAGCAGGTCATGGGCGGCAGCCGGCAGATAGATCATCTGTTTGCCGATC
>JAKSDQ010000096.1 GCA_022360015.1 Cytophagales bacterium | reverse complement strand
AGGCTGTTAGTTTACTGCAATTTCTTTTGCCAACATGGTCGTCCACTTTTCAAAATTAGTTTCTAATTGCACATTTTTGCTTTCCAAAGTTGACTATGCCTTTGAGCAACACCAATCTGGTCCTGTGTTGTCGAAAGTGGGCTGTTAATTTTCAGCCTGTTTTTTCTTTCATTAATAATAAACTATTGTAGCTGATTCATAGTGTGCTGTACCTCATTCATTTTTGCTTCATACGCAGACACTGTCGTTGAAGCCACTTGGCCCACAGACTATGCTTGTATAGCCAATTGTGTAGCATCCACTGCCTATTGCCTTGTCGAATCCACTTCAGCTTGCATCCGCTGAGACAACTGCTTCGTAGCTTAATCTTGTTGTTCCTTTGTAGTACGCTCTTGGAGCAACGTCCTTTGACTTTGTTCTTGGATTCAAAGCCCGATCTCAGATACTTGCTATTTGAGTTTAGCAATGGTAGCTTGTTGCACTGCCTACAACGCTTTTGTTTCCTTCATCGCTTGTTCACTGACAAACTGCACGCTCTCCGCTATTGCCTTTGATTGCTCTTGAGCTACAGATGTATCACCCAATTGTGCTTCCAATGTGCTTGTTGCCAATGCCGTGTGATGAAGCATTTATTGCACTTGTGCAGTGGTCTCCAACTCACCCTGTTTTGCCTACCACAATGCCTCCACCGTACTCGCCAAAACCTGTAGACCTCCTTGGATTTGTCCGTGTTTCTCTGACATCTCCTTGAAGGCCGATGATATTTTGTCTAATGCTTCCTTGGTCTCTTGGCAAGTAGGTACATCCACCGGGATCCTTGGAGCCATTGCGCTTGGTTGCACACTAACCCCTGTGATTGGGATTGTGGATGCAACCCCACTAGGTCCCACAAAAACACTCGATTTGGTGGTAGGAGCTGGATGCAACATAGTTTGGGCAATTGGTGGTTGCGGCCAAGATAGCAGCCCAGTAGGTGAATCCATATGTTGTCGCGATGGGTGCTTGTACCTGTGCCCCTAGATTGGGCACCACCGCTGGCACATTCCACTTCCTTGTGAGCTCATT
>JAKSDQ010000081.1 GCA_022360015.1 Cytophagales bacterium | reverse complement strand
GCGATGATTCGGCCGCTGCAGCCGGTGCGGTGTATGTGTTTACCCGCAGTGGCAATACCTGGAACCAGCAGGCCTATATTAAGGCCAGCAATACCGGCAGTGATGATGAATTTGGTAGCTCACTCGGCTTCGACAGCACGGGCAACACGCTGGCCGTGGGAGCCCGAGGGGAAGCCAGTGCCGCCGAAGGCATTGGCGGCGACCAGGGCGATAATTCCAGAAGTCAAGCCGGCGCGGTGTATCTGTATTAAAGGCAGGCGCCGCATTAAAGAGGTTTGAAATAAGTATGCATGCAGCTGTGATAGTGTTTTTTGCTTTACTATTGCTGTGGATACTTGTGTTGTCGTATATCTTCGTAAAGGGAAAAAAACGCAGGGCCGAGTTTGTGCGCGTAGCTAAAGAATTGGGCCTATCCTTCTCTAAAAAACCTGATAGAGCGCTGCGCAAGCGGCTCAAAAAATTTGGCCGCTTTGCCACTACTAGCAGGGGCAGCAAGTACTATTATAACGCAAACATGATGAATGTATTGCGCGACAACAGGCATGGCGTAGAGATGGTGTTTTTTGAATGCCGACAGAGGTGGGAAGATCATGGGAGTATGGATAGTGTTTTCTATTTTAGATCACCAGCAATGAGCTTACCCCAGTTCTCCTTACGTGAAACGCTTTTGGCCACTCAACTTTTCCTTGGCTCTATAACAGGTAATTCCGGAATAAACCTGAAGAACCACCCTAAATTTTCAGAAAGGTATTATCTCACCAGCAATGATGAAAAAGCCGCGCTAGAATTATTTGACGACAACCTTGTTGCTTTCCTTGAAAGCCAGGATGGATTTCATATCGAAGCTGACCATGACGAGATTATCATTTACACTGCAAATACACAGAATCGAGTCGTTAATCAACGTCCATATAAGCGCATCGAGCCGCACGAGTTCAAGCAGCTTAGATCGAAGGCTGTTGATATCTTTGAACATTTTAGCGCATAAAGACCCGACCTATAAGGTTTGCACAACTAATACGTACAATTGAGCATACAAAGCCTCCGCCGTGATCTGGGCAACACCCCCGCGGACTTGAATGTCAATCCTG
>JAKSDQ010000020.1 GCA_022360015.1 Cytophagales bacterium | reverse complement strand
CTATGTAGATCATTTGGTGTTGGAGATTATCGACGAAACAGCGGAATACCAGGAGCTTACCAGAGAGTTGAAAGCTAAATTATTGCAATTGCCAGTAAAGGACGTTTGCATCAATGGACAAAAAGCTCCTTTGATGAATGGAGTGGCTGTAACCACGTCATCGTTATATGATTGTTTCGCGGGTAAACGTAAGAAGTTACTTTATCCGGAGCTATGAGTTTTGAACGAATCAACCAGTATAGAGCTATGTGGGTGATGGTATTATTTGACTTACCGACCGAAACCAAAAAGGATCGCAGAAACTACCGTCAGTTCGTGAAAGGTCTTGAAATTGATGGCTTTTCCATGTTCCAATTTTCCATTTATCTCCGCCACTGTCCAAGCCGGGAAAACGCTGAGGTACATAAGCAACGGGTAAAAAAACTACTGCCCCCAAAGGGACACATTGGTATTATTCATATTACCGATAAACAGTTTGGAATGATGGAGCTTTTTATTGGCCAGGATAAGGAGACGTTGCCTCAAATATCGCAACAATTGGAGCTTTTTTAGCAGTAGCCTGGAATGACCTTCCTTACATCTCATTTTCATTACATTATACAAATTCACCGGTAAATAAAGCCGCTGTAGTTGCTTTGACCCATTTTTAATCAGACTATGTCAAACAATTTATTGAGAAAAATCATTCTGGTAATTTTAGATTGAAAAAAGAATAAAAAACAAGTGGGTTTTGCTGGTTTTCTATCTATTAACAGAATTTGTTAACCTACAATTTTCGTGAAAAACATAGTTGTTAGAGATTAAAAAATTAATTAGACGACCAGAGCATGATGGCTGGATTGTAGTTTTTGCTCCTGATATCTTATCTTAAGTATTGGCATACCAGGGGCTTATGACCTGGTATGCTGTACTAAGATACAAATTGAAAGCTAATCACAACCTTTTGTTAAATATGATCTGCATCCGCAGCGCTGTACTAAGATACAAATTGAAAGCTAATCACAACTAGTGGCCACAACCGATTTACCCACATCTTGCTGTACTAAGATACAAATTGAAAGCTAATCACAACAGAGGCACTAAAGCCCGTCCTTGATTTTGTGCTGTACTAAGATACAAATTGAAAGCTAATCACAACACATGCAAGGAATACGAGAATATGAGTGCTGCTGTACTAAGATACAAATTGAAAGCTAATCACAACATACTTACGGTCTGTTTGATCACGGTCATAGCTGTACTAAGATACAAATTGAAAGCTAATCACAACATTTCAAATGGCGGGTCATTTCCCTGGATAGCTGTACTAAGATACAAATTGAAAGCTAATCACAACACTATCAAGAGCCAATATTATCGCCCGTACGCTGTACTAAGATACAAATTGAAAGCTAATCACAACCTGAGCGTCTGTAACTTTTGTTTGTCTGGTGCTGTACTAAGATACAAATTGAAAGCTAATCACAACACTGGTCACAAAACATCATAGTTGAGTTTTGCTGTACTAAGATACAAATTGAAAGCTAATCACAACAGGAATTGCACAGGACTAGTTATTTCGGAAGCTGTACTAAGATACAAATTGAAAGCTAATCACAACAATGCTGTAACAAAGGATGCATTAACTTCAGCTGTACTAAGATACAAATTGAAAGCTAATCACAACACCAAAATCAAAATCAAAT
>JAKSDQ010000021.1 GCA_022360015.1 Cytophagales bacterium | reverse complement strand
GGAAAGATCCAGCATTTTGACCAAGTGGTGATTGCCACCCACGGCGACCAGGCACTCAGGCTACTCCTTGACCCATCGGAACAGGAACAGGAGGTTCTCGGGTGCTGGCAATACACCCAAAGCCGCACGTTGCTTCATACCGACGAATCGGTCATGCCCCCGCTCAAAAAGGTGTGGAGCTCGTGGAACTTCCGGCGGATCGAAGGCAACCGCACCTGCCTGACCTACCACATGAACCGCCTGCAGGGGCTTGAAACGAAAAAGCAGTATTTCGTGTCGCTCAACCTGCCGCATGATCCCGAAGGCATCATCCGCGAATTCAACTACGAACACCCCATGTACACGCGCGAAGCGCTCGCCAAGCGGCCAATGCTGAAACAGCTCAACGGAACCAACAACACCTGGTTCGCCGGCAGCTACCACGGCAACGGCTTCCACGAGGACGCCGTCCGCTCCGCCGTCGAAGTCGCCAAGGGATTCGGAATGGAACTCTAGAAAGGCAGGCAACTGCAACGAATGAATGTAAAGCAACGAATCGAAACACGTAAACCGATATTCGTTGCCGATGAGGTTTTTTATTCAGGTTGTATTTTGGCTGTGACGCGATAAATCTTTTAGTGGCCATTAAAAAATGAATAGCAGGATATACACAGGGAAAATGATGCACGCCCGCCGGTCGCCGGTGCGGCACAGCTTTTCGTTCCCGTTCTACTTCTACGCCATCGACCTCGACGAGTTGCCGGAACTCGACCGAAAGGTGAAGGGGTTCGGCTACAACCACTGGAAACCGGTCTGCCTGTGCGACTCCGACTACCTGCGTGGCAGTGGAAGTTTTCGGGAACGGCTTTCCGAATTTATCGACACCTCCGAACTCGACCGCATCGTATTGGTGACCGTCGCCCGCTTCATGAAGAAGGTTTTCAATCCCGTCAGCTTTTACTATGGCCTGCGGAAGGACGGTTCCCCCGCCTGCATGGTGGCGGAGGTCAACAACACCTTTGGGGAGCGGCATCTCTATGTCATGGAAACCGGGGACACCTTTCCGGTGGAATGCAAACAGGGGAAACAGTTCCACGTCTCCCCCTTCAACAACATGGACGGCCGCTACGAATTTACCTTTTCCGAACCCGGTGAAGACCTGAGCATCGAAATCAAGCTGATCCGCAATGGTGAAGTGGTGATGGATGCCGCCATGTGGGGAACCGGCGACGAACTGGCCACCGCCAACCTATGGAGGACCGTGCTATGGCATCCCTTCA
Source organism: Cytophagales bacterium (assembly GCA_022360015.1). Taxonomy (GTDB): domain Bacteria; phylum Bacteroidota; class Bacteroidia; order Cytophagales; family Cyclobacteriaceae; genus Agaribacillus. The sequence goes on along the minus strand of JAKSDQ010000021.1, from coordinate 900 downwards.
CCGCCGCGCTGACCATGCCGCGCATCCTCTGGCAGGCGGTGCTGCTCCGCTTTAAGCTCAAGCTCCCGGTATTCAAGCATCCCCAGCCCGACAACCCCATGACCATAAAGGCAAAGACATGAACCCCTTTTTCAAACTCATAGACGGCCATCTGGAAAACATTTCATCGGGGCATCTGGCACTGGGATTGCCCGATGGTACCGACCGGCACTATGGCGACCAATCCGAACCCGTGCGCATCGAGGTGAACGACATGGCCTTTTTCAAGAAGGTGGTGCTCGGCGGCAATATCGGCATGGGCGAGGCCTGGACGGATGGCGACTGGGACAGCGACAACCTGACCGGCGTACTGGAACTATTTATCCACAACATGTCCGCCCTGAAAAAAAGCGGCCTCACCTCCGCCCTGGCCAAGCGCGCCGCAAACCTGGCGGGGCACGCCCGCAATAAAAACACCAAAACGGGCAGCCGCCGCAACATCCACGAGCACTACGACCTCGGCAACGATTTCTACCAACTCTTCCTCGACCACGAAACCATGATGTATTCCTCCGCCCTCTTCGAGGACGAAGCAACATCCCTGCCCGAGGCGCAGAAGCGGAAGATCCGCCGGCTCACCGAACTCGCCGGAATCAAACCCGAACACCATGTCCTGGAAATCGGTTGCGGCTGGGGCGGTTTCGCCATCGCGACGGCCAAGGAAACCGGTTGCAAGGTAACCGGCATTACCATCTCCAAGGAGCAATACGAGTTTGCAAAGCAACGGGTCTCCGAGGAGGGGTTGGAAGACCACATCGAAATCCTCATGTGCGACTACCGCGATATGCAGGGCGCGTTCGACCGCATCGTTTCCATCGAAATGCTCGAGGCCGTCGGCCACGCCTACTACGGCACCTACCT
>JAKSDQ010000023.1 GCA_022360015.1 Cytophagales bacterium | reverse complement strand
GACTGCTGTGTTAAAACTTTGTGGTTCCTGCTGGGCCCCGAGTGGGCTCCGTCGGGAAGCACCGTTTTTTACAGCCGTGATTGATCCCGTTTCTCAGCAGATCCACCCGATAGCAGCGTCTGGCACGTTTGTGAGTTCCCAGGAGCGAAGGGGACTTCAAAGGCACAAGAGCGACGCGTGGGTCGGTGGGTCCCGCTGGCTGCGACAGAGAGGCCAAGCAATCATTATTACGGAACTCCCGACACTGACAACTTCGTACCTCGCCAAGGACAGGGCTCTTATCAAGGTATTATCCGTGCTCTTGTAGGGCAACCGCTGCGAGAAAATTGCATCTATGCTGTGATGATGGACAGCTACCGGCTGACTGCGTTCTTTTCAGATTTGTTGTGACGTCGCCTGCGCAGGGGCTCGAAATCCCAAACAGGCGCGAGCGTCAACCCATACGAAGAGTAGGTCGCACCCGGTATTAAGCCTAAGTGGTCAATCTTTGTCCTTTACCAGGGCAAAGATTCCTGCTATACCTGTGTTTGGCTGTCTGCAAGCTTCGCATAGTGCAGCGGCGCTCGGAGACTGTTTTGTCCCCCGCTACAGGATGACAACTCCGGGCCGTCTCCCACGCAGCGCCGCGCAACAAGGTCTGTTGTCTGGGCACCTGCCCCTTCCCAGCCGTAGTTGGTTGTTAGTCAGACTATGGTCTGTCCTGGAAGTGTTGGGCCTCCAGCCGACACCCAGAGGTACCGGAAGGTTGCGGACGGGCAAAGATTATGGGGCACTGGACTCACCTCATGTGCCTGACGGCTAATCCCGAGCGCCCTTCAATGCTGATAGTGGCCACCATGGCTTCCTTAATCTCTCAATCACCGCAACATAATCAGGGGCTGAGCGGCAATCGCCGCTTTAAAGAATTTCAAGCTCGCGTACACTCGAGCGAAACGTTTTGATTGATCTTACAGATCGAGGAGCAGATGCAGAGCAACCAATTGCGACATGTTTTGGAAAGCGTTTTGCCTAGGATTTTGTCGGGTTCATATACGGCAAAAG
>JAKSDQ010000119.1 GCA_022360015.1 Cytophagales bacterium | reverse complement strand
CGTGCCAGGTCGTCGAGGTCGCGGAAGAAGGTGTAGGACAGCGTGATGGTCTCGACGTCCGCCATGCCGGGATCGTCCAGCAAGGCAGGGTCGACGAAGAAGCTGACGCCCATCCGCATGCTTTCGCCCGGCTGAAGCTCCTGCTCTTCGAAACAGAAGCAATGGACTTTGTTGAAATAGATGCCGGCCTTGTCGGGCGTCACGTTGAAGTTCGCGGTCCCCGTCGTCGGCCGTGCCGCTTCGTTGGTGGCGACATAGAAGCCCAGGCCCGGCTCGCCGATGCGCAGCTCGACGCTGGTTTCCTCGGGCTTGAAGCCCCACGGCAGCTTGGGGCTGACGTCGGCGTTGAAGCGCACGGTGATGCGGCGCTCGCTGATCGTCTCCGGCGCTGCCTCGGCAACCTGCGTGGTGCCGCCGAAGCCGGTGACCCGGCAGAAAAGCTCATAGAGCGGCACAGACGCGAAGGCGAGGCCGACCATGCCGCAGACCACGGCCGCCAGGGAAATGGCAGTGCGGGTGTTGGCCGCGTTTCGACGGGATACAGGCTGTTCAACGGCCATGGTTAGTCCGCTCCCATGCGTACGATCGAGACGAAGTAGACGAGGACCACGAAGCTGACCAGAACGGCCAGCAGAACCAGGTTCTGTATCCGCTTGCGGCGGTGCAGGTTGCGGCCGTCGCGCTCGGGCGACAGCTCATCGTCTGGGCTCTGTTCATCCATGGCCGCTCCTTCTGCGCTCACCAGATGGCTCCCACCGTCGGCGCCCGATCGACGATCAAGGCGGCGAAGAGCGCGAAGAGATAGAGGATGGAGAAACCGAAGGTCTGCTTTGCCGGCTTTTCGAGCTCGCTTTCGTCGCTGCGATAGAGACGCCAGCTGCAGATCAGAAAGAGCAAATTGAGCACGCCGGCACTGATGCCATAGATCCAGCCGGTCATGCCGATGACGACGGGCGCCATGGCGGCGGCCGCCATGATCCCGGTGTAGAGCAGGATCTGCGCCTGTGTGTGGCGGATTCCGGAGGCGACGGGCAGCATGGGAATGCCGGCCTTGGCATAGTCCGTCGCGCGGTAGAGCGCGAGCGCCCAGAAGTGCGGCGGCGTCCAGGCGAAGATGATCAGGAAGAGCAGCAGCGGCTCCAACGACAGGCCGCCGGTGACGGCAGCCCAGCCGATCATCGGCGGGAAGGCGCCGGCGGCGCCGCCGATGACGATGTTCTGCGAGGTCCGGCGCTTGAGCCAGACCGTATAGACGAAGACGTAAAAGCCGTTGG
>JAKSDQ010000208.1 GCA_022360015.1 Cytophagales bacterium | reverse complement strand
GCACAGTCAATCAATATTATCCCCCGTCCACAAGAAGTAAAATTGACTCAGGGAAGTTTTGCATTAAACACGGATACAAAAATTTTTAGCACAATACCAGGCTTCGAATCCGCAAAACTTCTTAAAAAAGCTATTTCTGAAAAATCAGATCTTGAACTTCAGATTACTGAAACAGAAAAGATTAAGTCGAATTACATTCAATTCATAGAAAATACTGAGCTTGAAAAAGAAGCCTATGAATTGAGTATTACAACGAAACGAATTAAAGTCAGTGCATCAACACCAGCCGGTTGGTTTTACGCAGTTCAGAGTTTAATTCAAATACTGGATGATAATTCTAAAAACTTACCAGCAGTAGAAATCAAAGATGCACCACGATTTGCCTGGCGTGCATTTATGTTGGATGAAGCTCGTTATTTTAAAGGGGCTGACCAGGTTAAACTATTGTTGGACGAAATGGCTCTGCTAAAAATGAATGTTTTCCATTGGCACCTTGTTGATGATCAGGGATGGAGAATTGAAATCAAAAAGTATCCATTGCTTACAGAAGTTGGTTCTAAAAGAAAAAGTACACAGGTTGGTGCTTTAAAATGGAATAGTCCAATACAATCTGCAGAGCCACATGAAGGATTCTATACACAGGAAGAAATTAAGGAGCTTATTCAGTACGCCAAAGATCGCCACATTACCATTGTTCCTGAAATTGAAATGCCTGGTCACTCCAGCGCTGCGATTGCCGCCTACCCATGGTTAGGAACTGCTGCTAAAGAGATCGAAGTGCCCATTAAATTTGGAGTTGGGAAAGATGTGTATAACATCACGAATCCGAAAGTATACCAATTCCTGACGGATGTATTGGATGAAACGATGGAATTATTCCCGTCACAGGTTATCCATATTGGAGGTGATGAGGTAAAATATGACCATTGGAAATCTTCGAAATCAGTACAGGCTTACATGAAGGAAAAGGAAATCTCAACACCTGCAGGCTTGCAAATCTTCTTTACCAACAGAATCTCAAAATACCTGGAATCGAAAGGAAGAAGAATGATGGGCTGGAATGAAATTATGGGTCATAAACTACACCACTTTCAGGATGCTTCTGATACAGCAGATCCAAATCAGGAATTAGCTAAAGAGACACTAATTCACTTCTGGAAAGGAGATCTGGAATTAGCAACATCTGCTGCAAGCAAGGGGTATGAGATT
>JAKSDQ010000077.1 GCA_022360015.1 Cytophagales bacterium | reverse complement strand
TATGGGAGAAGCATAATATCGGCGGTGGCTTTGATCCGGAGTCACTTACGGCAACACAAACGATCCCGCAAGCCTACCCGCTCTCAAGAATGTATACAGCCGGACTAAATATGACTTTTTAAAGAATTAAGCCATGAAAAGAAGTAAGAATAAAAATATGAAAAGGTTGTGCACAGTGATGACGTTACTGTTAGTAATTTCTTCCTGTAACCAGGATTTGGATTTATCCCCAAGAACAAGCTTGTCTGATGCCGTATTTTGGAACTCACCCAATGATTTTAAGCTGGCCGCAAACCGTTATTATACAACACTCTTACCCCAGCATGGTGCAAGTGATGCCAATGCTGATATTACTTACGAAAACGCTCAAAATGTGGTTAGCGCCGGGACACTTATTCCAAGTGAGAATGATAATGTGTGGACCGATACCTACAGGGAACTTAGACAAATTAACACCATGTTGGCTAAGGCTGATGAATATGCGGGCGATGCATCGGAAATCGCAACTTCTGTAGCAGAAGGTAAGTTCTTCAGGGCATACGCGTATTTTAACCTGGTTGTCAGGTTTGGTGATGTTCCATATTATGACAGACCATTGGAGGGAGCGACTGATGAAGGCTTAAATGCCCCCCGTACCCCCCGGGAAACCATCATTGCCAATATCATAATAGATTTGGATGAAGCCGCTCCTGATTTACCGGTTCAAAGTAGTCTTGAAGGAATAGACATCGGGCGTGTAACGCAGGGGGCAGCATGGGCCTTAAAAGCAAGGGTTACCCTGTTTGAGGCCACCTGGGCTAAATATCATGGTACTGCAGGTAGCGTGGACAACCTGCTTGATCAGTCTATCGCCGCCGCCCAGGCGGTAGTCGGCAGTGGGGAATATGATTTATTTATATATGATCCTGCACCTGAAGAAAGCTACCTGCAATCTTATATGCTACCTGGAAATGATTCCCGGGAGCAGATACTGGCCAGAAGACATCATCCTGAAATTGCCGGTCATGCCTGGTCGAATTGGCTCTGTTGTGGCGGACTTGGCGATGGGACAAAAAAACTGGCTGATATGTATGCCTGTACAGACGGATTACCTATAGACGTTTCTCCTCTTTTTCAGGGTTATGGTACGATGACATCTGAGTACGAAAACCGCGATTGGAGAATGACGAATACATTTGCAATCCCGGGACTCAACCAGGTGTACAGAGAAAATCGGGACGGAGCTGATGCGGTATTTCCAAGGCTTATCTCAGATGAGGAGACAGGATACAGAGTGCGTAAATTAGTCGGTGTAGATGAAGAGGGATTTGTTTGGGGAAGAAATTCTGAATTTAAACACGTATTAAGATATTCCGAGGTTTTGCTAAACCTGGCTGAAGCGTTATTTGAAAGAAACGGCGCTATTTCCGATGGAGAGCTGGATGCAACGGTAAACAGGTTGAGGGCCCGGGGAGGCGTAGCGCCATTGACCAACGCATTAGTTGGCGCCAATGGATTGAACATGCTGGCCGAAATAAGAAGGGAAAGAACCATAGAATTGGCTTATGATGGCTTCAGGTTGAGTGACCTTAGAAGGTGGAAAACCGCTGTTGCAGAGCTTAACGAGCATATCCGCGGGGTAAATATTGGTAACGGTTCATGGGATGTACAATTCCCGGGTGTTAGTACGCAGTTCCCCACCGATGCCGAGGGTTTTAGAATTGTAGAGGATGCCTCAATCCGTCAATTTGCAGAAAGGAATTATCTGTTTCCATTACCTACACAGCAGGTCCAGTTAAGTTCAAATCTTAAACAAAATCCGGGTTGGTAACTAAAAAGTATTTTTTTAACGCTACCGGTTTAACTGGCTGGTATGTGAGAAGGTTGTCTGTAAAGACAACCTTCACTGTTTTTTGTATAATTGTACCTGATCTGAATTCATAATCACGCTGACCAATGAGATATCTATTTTCAATTTTTGTTTTAGCCCTTTTGGGCTGCCAAGACCAGAAATTCAACGTACTTTTTGAATACGTGGACCCGCTCCAAAAGGTGTTGCCGGAAAGTACTTATTTTGCCCCATCCATTGCACGGGCTGATGTGGCGAGGGGAGAGCATGCGTCTTTCCAATTTGCGATAAGAAGCAATGCAGACATTACCAATTTAAAAATTAATATAAATGCTCCATCAAAAGCAGGACGACAGCTATCTGAAATAAAAAAAGGTTTTGTTGACTATGTTCAGGTAGGACGCACAAACCCCGACCCTTCTAATGATATTATTATCTCTTCGTCAGGCTATTTTCCCGATCCCATTCTTTACAAAGAGCATATAAATGTTCCTTTTGGCGTTACCCAGCCGATTTGGATATCTGTTAAGATCCCCGAAGATTGTGAACCGGGAAGTTACACTGGTGAAGTTCGGATAACAGGTGAAACCAACGGAACAAAATTCAGCCGGTCAAAGAAAATTTCAATTGAAGTTTATAAACCTGTGATCGATAAAACTTCGCTACGGGTAACCAATTGGTTTTTTCTGGAGAGATTAAGCTATTTGAATGGCAAAAAAACGGTTGAAAAATATAGTGATACTTATTGGGAACTGACCCGGATATTGGCAAAAAACCTGGCCGAATATCGCCAGAATGTCGCCATGATTTCTCCTCTTGATCACACAAAATTTGTGTTCAAAAATGGAGAATGGTCTTTTGATTTCAGCAACTTTAACAAACTTGTCGCCCTTTTTATTGAAGAGGGAGTTATCGGGATGCTCGAGGGAGGACATTTGGGTAATCGTATTGACGGCAGTTGGGAAGGAGAATTTGGATTGAAGGTACCTGTCATAAAACAGGACACCACCTATCTGGAAACAAAGGCTTTAAACGATCAGCAAACAAAGCCTTTCTATGATGACTTTATGCCAGCACTGATGAGCAACATTCGCGATAAGGGATGGGAAGGATTTTATGTACAACATATCGCCGATGAACCTATTGACGCCAACGTGGATTCCTATATTGAAATATCAAAATATATAAAAAGTCTTGCTCCCGGAATTAAAATAATAGAAGCCTGCCATACCAATAAATTGAAAGACAGGATAGATATATGGGTGCCACAAATGAATTTTCTTAATGAAGACCTGGATTTTTACAAACAACAGCAAGCGGAGGGGGCAGAAGTCTGGTATTATACATGTCTTTCCCCAAAAGGAGAATATGCCAATAGATTCGTTGAGCTACCCTTGATAAAAACAAGGCTATTGCATTGGGTAAATCATAAATATGACATACCCGGATACTTGCACTGGGGCTTCAATTATTGGGGATCAGGAGGAGGTATTACCACAGCAGATGATCCATATGATGATGCTTCAGGTGTAATCACATCATCAGGAAATATACTTCCGGGAGGAGATTGTTGGATTGTTTACCCCGGGGAAAAAGCTATTTATCCGTCTATCCGCCTGGAAGCTATGCGTGATGGAATAGTAGATTACGAATTACTAAAAATGTATCGTGATAGATTTCCCGATGAAGCCAATGAGTTGGTCCGTACGACTGTTTATGGCTTTGAACACTATGATACCAACATCCTGGATTTCAGAAAAAAAAGAAGAAAGATATTGGAGGATTTAAGCAAGTAAATTCGATATAAAATATGACAAGACACTTTTACCAGAGGTTAAGATTTCATCACTTTTTATCAAATATGCGGTAGAATGTTGTTTTAGGATATCATAGGTTTGATTGAATAAAATAGTATGAAAGTGTTACTGATTGCCATGGGCAAGCGAGCGTATCGAAGTGGTATTTACTGCAACCGAGGATTGGAGAAGTTTCTATGAACAAATTAAAAACGACAAATTTGAAGCCAGATTGGATTTCTAACATTGGAAACTATTTCTGCAAAGATTCCATCATTAAAAACATGAAAGCAATGGAAAAAAAAACCTTTTTTACAGTTTATTTCTGATAACTTTAATTTCCTGCACCAAGCACGACGGTTTGTTGATCCCTACTGCCAGCACTGCAAAAATCGCTGATACTGATTCCAAAGATTCAATCATTATCAAGGCGGCCCATGTGGTACCGACACCCAACCAATATGCAGCTTTGAAAAATGAATTCATTGCCTTTATACATTTCGGGCCAAATACTTTTACCAGAATGGAATGGGGATCGGGAATGGAGGATCCCGCCATATTCAATTTACAAAACCTGGATACGGACCAATGGTGCAAAGCCATGAAAGCCGCAGGCATGCAATTAGTAATCCTTACTGTCAAACACCATGATGGTTTTTGCCTGTGGCAAACCCGCTACACCCGGCATGGGGTGATGTCTTCCCCTTTCCGGAACGGACAAGGTGATGTTCTAAGAGAACTTTCACAATCTTGTGAAAAGTATGGGCTCAAACTAGGGGTTTACTTATCCCCTGCCGATCTGTATCAAATAGAGAACCCTGAGGGACTTTATGGAAACCTTAGCGAGCCTTCGGAGCGGATCATCCCGAGACCGGTTGCAGGCCGCCCCTTTGAAAATAAAACCACTTTTACATTTGTGGTGGATGATTATAACGAATACTTTCTTAACCAGTTATTTGAGCTACTTACAGAGTACGGCCCTATTCATGAAGTATGGTTTGACGGGGCCCACCCCAAAAGAAAAGGAGGTCAAACCTATAATTACAAAGCCTGGAAAGCGCTTATTCGCACGTTGGCGCCCGAGGCTGTTGTATTCGGAAAGCAGGATGTTCGCTGGTGTGGAAACGAATCCGGGAAAACCAGGGATACCGAATGGAATATTATCCCCTATCAGGACGATCCGGATGAAATGAACAGTTTCCCCGATCTTACCGCTCCGTCTCTCGGGAGCCGGGATGAGCTCTACCAGGGAAAATATCTCCATTATCAAATGGCAGAAACTAATACTTCGATACGGGAGGGTTGGTTTTACAGGGATGAGATAGATCAAAAAGTACGCAGTGCAGATGACGTTTTTGACATTTACGAGAGGTCGGTTGGAGGAAATAGCATTTTTCTGTTGAACATCCCACCAAACCGGGAAGGCAGGTTTTCTGAGGCAGATGTTAAAGTTTTGGAGGAGGTTGGACGGCGTATACAGGAAACGTATGCTAAAAATCTGTTGGACAAGGCAAAAGGGCCGGCAAATATACTGGACGGCAATCAGGAAAGTTATGAATTATTAGCCGACAACAGTAGGCCCTTAGAATTTAACACCCCCCAACCCGTTACTATCAACCGTTTTGTCATTCGAGAGGCTATCGTCACGCATAGTGAAAGGGTCGAAAAGCATGTGCTGGATGCCTGGATAGATGATGATTGGGAAGAAATTGCATCGGGAACCAATATAGGCTATAAAAGGATACTTCGCTTTCCCGAAGTTACCTCCCAAAAATTCAGGCTCCGGGTACTGGAATCCCGGCTGCAACCGGCTATTTCCGCTGTGTCGGCCCACTATTATAAAACCCGTCCACCGCAGGTTTCCATCAAAAGAGATATCCATGGAATGGTTAGCATACAACCTAAGCAGCATACTTTCCGATGGAAACCCCATGGAGAAGACATAGCCGGAAATATCAACAGGGACATTGAAATCAGGTATACCTTGGATGGCTCCACACCTACTAAGAACGCAAAGCGCTATGAAGCGCCATTCATGGTGCCATCCGGTGAAGTCAAAGCATGTGCATTTGTTAAAAATCAGGAAGGCAGCGTAGCCTCCAACCTGTTCGGTGTGATCAAAAAGGACTGGAGATTGATTGCATCGAATGGAGCGCAAGATAAACACCAGGGAACAAAAGCTTTCGATGCAGATGCCAATACCTATTGGTTATCAGGGCAAAAGGGCAGCCGGCATTATCTGGAAATTGACCTGGGAAAAGAATATATGCTCAAAGGGTTTGCCTATACCCCCCAAACAGAGAATACCCTGGGTATGATAGAAAAGGGCGAAATTCAAATCAGTGCTGATGGTCAAAAGTGGGTGGCCCGGGAAGCATTTGAATTTGGTAACCTGATTAACGATCCAACACCGAGAAGGCATTATTTCAACCGGCCTGTAAAAACCAGGTACATCAGCGTACAGGCCAAGGCAATAGCAGGAGGCAGCCGGCTGGCCGCTATTGCCGAAATTGATTTTTTTGAGGAAGAAAAATAACGAAGGATTCGAAAAATATAGTTTTTTAATCCGATTTTCTCAGTCTTTTTTGGCTGCGCTTAAAAGGCCGGACTGTTACATTATACTTGAAAAATTTGATCTGAAATTATTTTTTTGCAGATCATTTTGATCCTACGAAAAATGTACCTGAAAAGCGCAGTAGATTGAAGGGCTCCACCGGGGGGGGGGGTAGGATTATTTAAAGATAAAATAGGGCTACTGTCAAGGTATTGACAAGTACCTTCACTCACTTTGCTCAAAGAAGCCGAAAAATTCAAGTAGTGTCTGTTCCTATAGGTCAAACCAAAAAAAGCTTACATTAATCCGCTCAGGCGTGCCAACCGATTACCTGAAACCAGTGTCGTAACTGTATAAAACAGTATCTGAAAATAAAAGCATACATCATGGCTAACAAACGCTTATGTGTCGTTGTTATAGCGTATGAAACACAAGGCAATTTTCTCTTATAATACATTCTTGATTCATGGGTAATCAACTTTGAATGAGTAAACAAAAGTCCGGAGGTATCGACACACAAATCAGGGGAAGGTGGTGACGTACTCCTTGAAAAAGAATTTTTAACTTAAATAAACGTTTCTGACATTATGTATAAAATCCTGGCCCTGCGAGGCAAATACACCAACCAAAAGTTACAATTCATAGATACAACGTTATCTTTCATGCTGTGCAATACAATACAAAAGCTGTATTAAATGACCAGAAAAGAATTTTTAAAAGCAGCCTCAATTCTGGGAATGCATATATCTGCTTTTCCAGCCTATAGTAGTTCAAATCGCCATATTTCTGATCGCACTTCTTCAAGCACGGTCCTTGTAATCGGTGCCGGAGCTGCAGGGCTTTCGGCCGGGTATTTACTGAAGCAAAAAGGGATTGATTTCAAAATACTGGAAGCTAGCCCGGGTTACGGAGGGAGAATAAAAAAGACAGATGACTTTGCGGACTTCCCAATTCCGTTAGGGGCTGAGTGGCTGACCGTTAGCACTAGTATTTTTGATAAGATTGTTAACGACGATGCTGTTTCTGTGGATGTCAATACTGTTGGATACAACCAAAATGATGCATATGGTATTTGGAAAAATAACAAATTATTATTAAGTGATCTGGGGTCCTTTAATTATAGAAAATTTGTGAATAGCACCTGGTTCGATTTTTTTGACGAACATATTGTCCCTTCCATATCTCAGGATATTGTCTGTAATGCGGCTGTAAATACTGTTGATTACGCAGGCAGCAAGGTAATGGTCAGCACGGAAAGTGAAGTATACACGGCAGATAAAGTAATTGTAACGGTGCCACTAAAAATAATTCAAAATGGTACTGTCAAATTCACCCCACCGTTACCAAAAAACAAATTAAAAGCCATACACAACGCTGTGGTTTGGGACGGCATTAAAGTTTTCTTAACGTTTTCCGAAAGATTTTACCCTACTTACATAGATTTCAAAATAACTCCTGAAACAGATGGTCAGGTTTCCTATTTCGATGCAGCATACGGTCAGAATACTGATAAAAACATATTGGGTTTGTTTGCTGTAGGTACACCTGCAAAAAACTACACATCATTCGATGATGACGATTTGAAAAATTACATTCTGAATGAGTTGGATAAGATTTTTTCAAATCGAGCCACACCCAATTACATCGATCACATTGTTCAGGATTGGTCGAAAGAACCCTACATACAAGGAGCTTACCTCAATGACTATGAAGACTGGAAGACGGTAAGAACACTGTCTAAACCGGTTGCGGATAAAATCTATTTTGCAGGAGAAGCTTATACTTCCGGTGATGACTGGGGAAGCGTGCAAGCAGCCACGCAGGCAGCCAAAGAGACAGTTGATAAAATTACAGATTGAAAAATGCCCGCAATTGAGTAAATGTTGGACGGTTCGAGGGTCGCCGGTTCATTTCTCATATGGTAACACCGAAGTTTTGGTGCGAGTGTCGCTACCAGTTATATGGGCCAGGGCAAAATTTATAACCAAAAAAATATGACAAACAATATAAAAACAGCTTGCCTGTTCATTGTATCGGTATTTTTTTCAATGCATGGAGTTTATGCTCAAAAAATTGATAAAAATGATTTATTCAATACCTGGCATCTGGATAAATATGCAGATGAAGAAGACTACTATAAAGTTCCCAAAATAGAACAGGGAGATTATATTAATTTGAAAGAGGATATGACTTTTGAGTTAAAGACCGAAGGTGAAATAGGAAAAGGTACCTGGATGTTAAATACCAATGGTACCTATATAGAAATGAAGCATGATGATGGTGTATTGGAAAAAATGTATATCGTCCATGCTACACCAAGAACATTGGTATTGATGTACGATGTGGATGAATACAGGGAGTTTGAAGCGCATTATGTATCGTGTAAATAATCAGTTGTGATGAAGTATAACCACTTGTATTTTTGCCTGTTGTTCCTGGTTTGCGTTGAGGTTTATGCCCAGGAAAATGTGTTGTTAAAAACGGTTCCTTTTGAGGTGAAAGATCAATCCATTTACATAGAAGAAGTGATTGACAACAGAAAGGAGAAGCAACTGGGGCATCTCAAAGACCCGGATGGCCATAAGGTCTGTCTGAAATTACATGGAGGGGCTTCGAAAGCGGTACAGGAATTTGCAGATGCTTCATTCCCTCATTTGGAAAACAAGCGGCCAATCTACCTCAAAATCAATGCCTTGAATGTTCAGGAGTCAAAAAGAAGGATGAATAATGGTATTGTTGGGATTGCAAGAGCACATGTGGCTTTGGTTTTTTTTGAAAAAAATACAGGGGAGATGAATGAACTTTTCAGTATAAAGCATAATGAAGACCAGGTTTTTGCACTCATAGATAGGGAAAACCTGTTTCATACACATGAACAAAGAATCAGGGCAGCGTTGGAGTACTGTATGCTGGCTTTTGTCGATCATTATCAAAAGGATAGTAAAGAAACCAAGCCAACGCATTTTCCGGAAGAAGGGCCAGCACCCGGATTTAATTCAAAATTGGGAAAGTGGTTCAATTTAATCACGGTAAAAGCGATGAACAGCACATATCATGAAGGCTGGTCAGTAGGCTACACCGGATTTGTCGATAGTAAAAAAGGCTTTATTTTACCCTATGAAATTTCTTATGAACATGAAAATGTTAAATCCAATTCTGCCAGGGACAGAGGATATGAGTCTGCTGATTTAAGAATTATTCGTCCAAGATTCTACTATTTGTATAAAAAACTAATTCCGGGTATATATGCCGCTTTAAGCCTGAGTACACCGCTTGGGTACGAAGAGCTGGAAAATATAGCTGGTGATGATTCATCGAATTTTATTATTGGTGTGGGTGCCAGTCAAGGAATAAGAATTATCCCATGGGAAAATTTCGGGATCGTCATAGGAGCTGATTTTTTACAACAGTTTCAGACTTCCGAAGTATACCGAAGAGACCTAGGTTTTGAGTTGATATTAGGAGTTAACTTTTGAAAAAGTACACTGCGCACTACCATTGTTCAATGCATAGAATTTTGTTTTTATCACCACTATTGTTGCTTACTCCTTTCCATGGCAACAGTTCCAATCACCGTATGGGTAGGATCCTATGAACTGAATTTTTAGGTAAAGAAAATATGGGGTTCGACAAGGTTAATCTTAAGCTTCGTCAAAAAAGCTTTTACCCCCCATAAAAGAAGGTACTATTGTAGGCAGGCAGTAAAGCCAACCGGCCTTCTCAAAAACAAGCTTTAATCTGTGGCTGAGGTCTGATAAAATCAAAAGTAGACGATCGATGACTAAACCCTGCATTTGTTAATGCATCGAGATTAATTATTTCATTGCTGTTCTGTTTCCTGAATCATCACCGGGATTGGATAGGGCGCCGGTGCTATTGTCTGAGGCAAATCTTCAAGCCACAGCTATCTAAAACGGTTGAAATCATTGTAATGTTAATTTATTTTTACTTTCTTGTAAAAACTAAAACAGTAACATGGTGCATAACTAATCTTGAATTGAAAGTTCGTCCGTTACATACTGACCAACAAAAATTATTTGCGGACATTTACGAATGTTACTTTGACCGTCTTTTTGCCTATGCGTTAGTGCTCACAAATTCTCAGCGGTATGCTGAAGAGACCGTATCGGAGGTATTTTATAATTTGTTGAGATCAAACAAAGGTTTGTCCGGGATTAGGGACTTACGATCTTATCTATTTGCCTCCGTACGTAATCAGGCAATTCGTTTGGTTTCTTTAAACCCGGCTTCTTTCGATACATTCCAGTACGATCACATGAAGAGTTCGGTACAGGATGTTAACCCGGAAGATTTAATGATAGGAAAGGAATTGGAGGCCTTCGTAGAAAACGTTATTCAGCAATTGCCGCCACAGTGCCAGCTTGTCTACCAAATGGTGCGGGAACAACACATGAAACATAATGTGGTGGCCGAGCAACTCAATATTTCACCTAATACCGTCAAAAATCACATGATCGCTGCCCTGACCAAAATTCGTGAAAGAATAGAGCAGTATTTTTCAGAGCCTTCCGTCATCAGATTTTCTCCCTCTATCCGTACCATGACCGCTTTGATGATATCGTCGGTATGTTTATTTCAATAAAACAGTCTATTCTTTAAAAAAAATTCATTTTTTTACTCTTTTTATTAAAAGAGATGAAATATTTGCAATTCGGCTAGTCCTGAGTATGTCAATTTGACTCTTACTATAACCATTACACAATCGGTTACGATTTCAGGATATGGATTATGGATAAGATTATATTGAAGCAACTTACGGGTGAAAGCCTGACTGAACAGGAAAAAGTAAAACTGGATCATTGGCTCAGGGCGGATGTTAAAAACCGTATTGCCTACAATCAGCTCAAGCTTGCCTTTCTAAGTCGAAAAGATCAGTTTGATGGTAGCATGAAAACCCGTGTCAAAGAGCGTATCCTGGCCAAAGCCCGGTCTGAGATTAAAGTGCATCAACCAGTTTCATCAGGGATAAAAGGGTGGAAGAAGGTAGCTATATGGCTCCTTGTTGCCTGTTGTGGAATCCTGTTCTATGAAATGGCCCGAAACAATTATTTGGAGGAAAAGGCCGAAATACCCCATTTAATTGAGAAGATCAGTTTGGATGGGCAGAAAGTTGCTATTACGCTACCGGACGGTACTAAAGTAAAGCTCAATGCCAGTAGCAAGCTAATCACACCCGATAAATTCGAAGCAGCGCAAAGAGAGGTGACTTTGATAGGGGAAGCATTTTTTGAAGTGGTTGAAAATCCCAAAAAACCATTTATTATACACATAGCAGGTTTACATGTAGAAGTATTGGGTACCTCTTTTAACATTGACACCTATGCGCTAAACAAGGATCATACATCTATTGCGGTGGCTACTGGTAAAGTACGCGTAAAAGCATCCACTGATTCGTCTGAAGCAATTGACCTGGTACCCGGGCAGATGCTCACGCATGCCCGGGAGACCGGCATAATGAAAGTTCAAAATTTCGATTGGGACAAGGAACTGGCCTGGAAAGATAACTTCCTGGTTTTTAAGAATGATAACATCCATACGATACTTTCCGAACTCGAGAGATGGTATGGCGTAGACACCCAACTGGATAGGGTCATTGCTGAAGATAAATACTTTACAGGTAAATACAATAACCCGACGCTGGAGTCTGTATTGCGAGGGCTCTCTTTTGTTTATGACTTTGAATACAGTATCGACCATAAAAAAGTAATCATCAAATAACTAAGTAATCACCAAATGACTAAAGTTATGTACAATTATCGCCGATTTTATAATACAAGTTAAGCTTGTTACAATAAACCTGACCAGTTGAGTTCCATCGCCAAATGTTTGCCCAACTGATCAGGGTTCTAAGCGCTTTTGATAAATCAATTACCAAAAACCACTTTTATGAGTACAAAACTACAAAAAATAATAGTGCAGATGTCCAAATGTGCTCTCTACTGTATAATCTTTCAGCTTTCTTTTTATACCCTGGCCATATCCTATGACATTGAAGCACAAAACAAAAATCTGAAGAAAATAGAGATTTTCTTTGAATCGGAAAACGCCACGCTGAATCAGGTTTTTAACAGAATAGAAGAACTTACCAGCTTTACTTTTGCCTATTTGGAGGATGAACTTCCCGATAAATTAGTCACGCTTCCTGCGGAAAAGCAAAACATGGAAAAATTGCTAAGAAAAATAGCTTATCAGGCTGGTGTTGCTTTCAGACGGGTGGGGCTCACCATTCATGTGAAACCGAGAAGTTCACAACATAAGTATGCAGTACGGGAAGAAAAGGCAAACCTGCGAGGAGGGCAGTTTCAACACATGGTCACCGGGAAAGTGACCGATGAAAATGGTGAAGTGCTGCCGGGGGTATCCATTTTGGAAAAAGGTACCACCAATGGTCTGATCACAGACGCACAAGGCAATTATCAAATTGAAGTAGTCGATGGAAATGCCATACTTATTTTCTCATTTGTAGGTTACCAACGCGAAGAGATAGCGGTTAAAGACAGGACCGAGATCAATATCCAGATGTTGCCGGATGTCCAGGCACTTGAAGACATCATTGTAGTGGGTTTCGGTGAGCAGCGCAAGATCAGCTTTACCGGTGCGCAATCCAGTATTCCTGCCCGTGAACTCGATCATCCCGTAGCAGATATCAGCACGATGCTGGCAGGACGTCTTGCCGGCATAACCGGTGTCCAGAGATCCGGAGAACCGGGTTATGACGGAGCAGATATATGGATCAGAGGTATCTCCACGATGAGCGGAGTTAGCAGCCCGTTGATACTTGTGGATGGTGTGGAACGATCCATGAATAATATCGACCCCCAGGATATCGAGTCATTCAGTATTTTAAAAGATGCCTCGGCAACGGCGGTATACGGGGTCAGAGGAGCCAATGGCGTGATCCTGATAAACACTAAAAGAGGAAAAGAAGGGAAACCAGAGATTATATTTGATTTTAACCAGGGGATTACCCGTTTTACGCAAACACCCGAACTACTTGGCGGTGTCGATTATATGCAATTATCCAATGAAGCGCTTACTACCAGGGGGGAAGCGCCACGGTATAGCCAGGAGATTATTGAAAAAACAGCCAGTAAGTACGACCCTTTTGTCTATCCTGATGTCAATTGGATGGACGAAGTATTCAGGGATTACGGATACAATCGACAGGCCAGTCTGAATGTACATGGCGGTTCAGCTACTTCAAAGTATTATGTGTCATTGGGCTATTACGATGAAACAGGTTTATACAACACCGATGCCCTGGCGCAATATGACTCGAAAGCCCGCTTTACCAGGTATAATGTAACCACTAATGTTACGATGGATCTGACGCCTAGTACTAAGGTGGATCTGGGAATTCAGGGTTACTTGTCCAAAGGTAATTATCCCGGAGAATCGGCCAATACCATATTCAATGGCGCGCTTGAGATAAGCCCGGTAGAGTATCCGGTTATGTATCCCGGAGGATTTGTGCCCGGAAGAAGCCCGAATGGAGGTATGAGAAATCCCTACGCCGATGCCACACTCAGAGGGTATCAAAATCATGACCGCAACCAGTTGTATTCAAACCTCCGGGTAACACAAGACTTAGACGATTTAACCGAAGGACTTTCTGCCACGGCCATGTTTGCTTTCGATGCTTATAACGAACACAATATTCGACGGAGAAAACGTGAAGATACCTGGATTGTAGATGTAAATAACCCAAGGAACCCCGATGGAACCTTGAATTTGGGTACGGTACCTACTTTTCAGGGACAAAACTTTTTGGATTATTCCCGTACCAACGGTGGAAACAGGCGGTTTTATCTGGAAGCCTCCTTTAATTACGACAGGGCTTTTGAAAAGCATCGGGTAGGAGGATTACTGTTGTTTAACAAAACAGACTATTTAAATGCATTTGCAAAGAATTTCACGGAATCCATACCCTTTAGAAACCAGGGATTAGCCGGGAGAATCACCTATGCTTATGATGATCGGTACTTTATTGAGTTTAATGCGGGCTATAATGGTTCTGAGAATTTTGCGCCCTCCAATAGATATGGATTCTTTCCGGCCTTTGGCGTGGGTTGGGCAATTTCCAATGAGAAATTCTTTCAACCGCTTACCAAAGTGATAGATTTTCTTAAAATCAGATATACAGATGGTAAAGTAGGGTCTGCTTCGGGAGCAGGCAGGTTTGCCTATATAGGAGAGGTGATCAAAGATCAGAATCGCGGGTATAGCTTTGGAAGGGACAGGATCAGGCATGATGGAATTTTTGAAAATTCTTATGCGGTAGATGTCACCTGGGCAGATGCCCGAAAGCAGGATTTGGGAATAGAAATCAACATGTTCAATTATCGTCTGGGGATAATCTTTGATGTATTTAAGGAATATACCGAAGGGGCTTTTTTAGGAAGGGCTGACATACCGAATTACATCGGCCTGAATGCTGATCCTTTTGGTAACATCGGTATTGTTGAAAACAAAGGGTTTGATGGTTCGGTCAATTTTGATAAAAGTTTTAAAGAATTAATAATAGGCGTCAGGGCAACTTTTTCATATAACAGAAATAAAATATTGGAGAATGGTCAGCCGGAGCAACAATATCCATGGATGGAACGCAGGGGTGACCCGGTACTGGCGCGTTACGGATTTATAGCTGAAAGGCTATTTACTTTTGAGGATGATAGCAACGGTGATGGATACATTACTCTCGAAGACGGGGGTTTTGCAGAGCAATTTGGTGAAATAATGCCCGGAGATATCAAATACAAGGATCTCAATGAAGATGGCCGTATCGATGCCTATGATGAGGTTCAGATTGGGCAGGGCGATGTTCCTGCACTTACCTATGGTTTTGGCATCAGTTTAAGCTATCGGAATTTTGATATGAGTTTATTCTTCCAGGGCCAGTCTGAGGCAGATATCATCCTGAGTGGCACCGGCATAATTCCATTCAGAGGCGACGGTGGTGGAGCCAACTTATATCAGGTAGCACTGGACAGGTGGACAGAAGAAAATCCGGATCCCAATGCTACGTATCCCAGATTGTCCTACGGTTCTTCTGCCATAGGCCAGAATAATAATACCCAGACAAGTACCTGGTGGCTCAGGGACATTGACTTTCTGAGGCTTAAAACAGCCGAGCTGGGTTATACTTTACCCCAGCATATTGCAAAGGTGCTGAGCATGAAAAGTGCACGTATATACATGAGAGGTGTAAACCTTTTTACTTTCAGCCAATTCGATATCTGGGATCCCGAACTTTTCACTTCTAATGGTGCACGATATCCCAATAGCACCATCTATTCAATGGGTATTAATCTTCAATTTTAAATGACATGAAAGCAATGAGAATAAAATTTCTGTTAACAACGGTTGTCATTACCCTGGTTAGTGCTTCATGTAGTGATTACCTGGAACAGGTACCGGATGACAGGCTCACCCTGGAGCAGACTTTTGCAAACCAGGTTACGGTAGAGCAATACCTGGCCAATGTCTATTCTGTGCTTCCTGATGAGTTATCGCAAAGGCATCTGGCCAACAATGCAGGACCATGGACCGGTGGGTCCGATGAAGCAGAATATGTATGGTCATTTGTGTCGAGCAATGATATAAACATCGGAACCTGGAATCCGACAACGGGATTTGTCAATGATAAGTGGACTAATTATTACCGGGGAATCCGCAATGCAAGTTATTTCATGGAGCATGTAAATGAATGCCAGGATTGTGTTCCTCAATTAGCCATTCAATATCATGCCGAAGCGCGGGCCTTGCGGGCGATTTTTTACTATCACCTTATCCGTTTATTTGGTCCTGTGGTGCTTGTAGGGGAAACACCCCTTCCGCCTGATGCGCCGGTGGAGGAAATCTATCTTCCCAGGAGTACATTTGATGCCTGTGTTGAATATATTGTCAGCGAATTCGATGAAGCGATGCTTGACCTGCCCAATGTTCCTGCCAATAATGATGCCTATGGGAGAATCAACAGGCCCTATGCTATGGCTATCAGATCGCAGGTTTTACTATTGGCAGCCAGCCCATTGTTTAACGGAAATACAGACTATGCCGATCTGATGAATGCGGATGGTAAACATTTAATCAGTCAGACTTATGATGAAAACAAATGGAGCGTTGCAGCAGAATCCTACCGGCAATTCATGACCGAATTTGTGCCGGGTACCTTTGATCTCTATAGAAAAAGTAATAGCGACGGACAGTTTGATCCGTATTTGTCAACCAGAGATGTTATGCTTGATGAGTGGAATGAAGAAATAATTATCGCTCGTCCCTTTGCCGATATTGGATCGAGGCAATATGAAATGACGCCCTTTCATTCGGGTAGCGCCGGTGAAGTCAGGGGCAGTGGCGGACTGGGCGCTACGCAAGCTATGGTAGATGCTTATTTTATGGCAAATGGCAGGTCGATTGACGATCCACAATCAGGATATGAAGAATCAGGATTTTCCAGTTTCCGGACGCCCTATGATTTCATGGAACGGGAAACATTCAATCAATGGGTAGACCGGGAGCCGCGGTTTTACACAAATATTACTTATGATAATACACTATGGCTCAACCGGAATACAGGTGATATCATCACCCGGACCTGGTTTGAAGGTAATTCGGGAAGAAAAGCGGGAGGAAATGATTACTCTCCAACAGGGTACATTGTCAGGAAGAATATGGGGCTTGGCGACTGGTCAAGTGGAAACAGGTCAAACAGCATATTGCGCCTTGCAGAAATTTACCTGGATTACGCAGAG
This sequence comes from Cytophagales bacterium, assembly GCA_022360015.1. Taxonomy (GTDB): domain Bacteria; phylum Bacteroidota; class Bacteroidia; order Cytophagales; family Cyclobacteriaceae; genus Agaribacillus. The sequence continues at coordinate 29,646 of JAKSDQ010000077.1, read as the reverse complement.
GCCCTTAATGAATCATCTCCGGGCAATCCGGATATCCTGAAGTACCTTAACCTGATCAGGAACAGGGCAGGTATCCCGGAATATGGCTCCGCAGAGTTGGAGGCTCCTGACAATGAAGCTGCCATGCGGGAAGCTATCAGGAAAGAAAGAAGAGTGGAGCTGGCATTTGAGAATGTACGTTATTTCGATGCCCGAAGATGGAAAATTGCCGAAGAGGTTTTCAACGGCCCGATGATGGCATTGGATATTAATGCGCCTGCTATCGAAGATTTTTATCAGCAAGTTCAATTCGAAAATCGCATATTTGAAAAACGTCACTATCTGTGGCCCATTCCCCAGGACGAAATCAATACAAACCAAAAACTGGTGCAGAATTCAGGCTGGTAAGGAGTACCCTGATTTTACATGCCATACCCTGGCAGTTTAATTTTTTTAATTAGGTTTTAAAGCAATGAAAATTTATAAACATATAATATATATTACTATGAGTGTTACTGGTTTCACGGTAGCAGCACTACGTGGTTTCTCGCAGGATATTACAGCAACCGGAGGTACGCTTACGGTGCGTGTGGAAAATGGCGGCGGTAGCGATGCTGCAGAAGGATCGAACAAAGTGATTGATAATGATATCAACACAAAATTCCTTTCGGATTTTCCCGATGATAATTTGCAGTGGATACAGTTTCAACTCAATACACCCGCAGTAGTGGGTATATATACCCTCACAACCGGTAATGACGCCCCCGAAAGAGATCCCAAAGACTGGACTTTGGAAGGTTCACCTAACGGTACAGACTGGACGGTTTTGGATACCCGTGCCAATAGACAACTGGGCGGGAGGTTTAATACGACTGCATTTGAAATTGAGAATAGCATAGCTTACGCGTATTATCGTTTATACATCACCGCATTGAATGGTTCAGGTACTTTTCAACTGGGAGAGTGGCGATTGCTCGAGGCAAAGGCACCGGAAGCACCTGCCAACCTCAGTGCTGTTTCTTCAGCCGGGAATGAAATATTCCTGACCTGGGAGGATAACAGTATGGTGGAAAAGGGTTTCCAACTCGAAAGATCCCTTGATAATATCACCTTCCAAAAGATTGCTGATTTCAATACCAATGTAACGAGTTATTACGATAATGATCTCAGTCAGGGCACCACCTATTATTATCGGATTCGCAGTTACAATTCCTTCGGCACATCTGACTTTACTCCGGTAGTCGAAGTTACTACCTTGGATTATAGTGGTGCCTTTATCGATATCACAGATGATGGAGGGACATTAACCGTTTCCAAGGAAAATGATAACGAAAATGAAAACTCCCCGAAGTTTATTGATAACGATATAAATACTAAGTTTTTAGTTGGATTCACGCCCACTTTATGGACTCAGTATGAATCTAAATCTGCTTTTTCAACCCATCTGGTGACCAAGTACAGTATTACTTCAGCGAATGATGCTCCGTCAAGAGACCCTAAAGACTGGACGTTCGAGGGTTCAAACGACGGATTAAACTGGGTCATACTTGATACCCGGACCAATCAAAGCTTTCCATCCCGCTTTCAGGAACGCTCTTTCACCTTTGCCAATAGTGATTTATATCAATATTACCGCCTGAACATGACCGAAAATCATGGATCGGATGCTTATCAGATGGCTGAGTGGCAAATCTTCGGGATACCTTTGAACGCACCTGCCGTACCGGCCAATTTAACAGTTACCGAGGTGACCGAATACGCCATTTCTATCAGTTGGGATGATGTGGCAAACAATGAATCCGGTTATGAAATAGCAAAATCCACAGATGGGAGTTCGTTTACAGCCATTGATACAGTGGAAGCAGATGTAAGCGTTTTTACAGAAAACAGCCTGAATTTGTTAACTACTTATTATTACAAAGTCAGGGCGATCAGTTCTTCGGGAAATTCTATTTATTCAAACATGGTAGAAGCTACTACTATTTATGATGAAAAGCTTCCCCTCCCGGCTGAATCTTTGATGGCATCACCCTTATCGGAAACTGAGGTAGCATTGAGCTGGACAGACAATGCCTATAATGAAAAAGGTTATGATCTTGAGCGCTCTCCGGATGGTGAGGAGTTCACAGTGGTGGCTTCGGTGGGAGAAAATGTTACTTCGTATACCGATAATGAAGCGCGAGTTGCGACCATGTACTATTACCGGGTCAGACCGTTTAATGACTACAGTCTTGGCTCAGACCAAGAGGTTCCCTATACCCCGGTTGTGCAGGTAACTACATTGGGGGCTAATCAGGGACCAACCATGGCTGAATTAATGGACCGGAAAAGCTGTAATTACACGGATGCTTATACCATTCCCGTAGAAGGGTTGACGCCTGGCCCTGAAACGTATCAGAAGCTAAGTTTATCGGTTATAACCGACAATGGCAGTCTGTTCAGTAACCTTTCTGCAAGTGAAGTAAAAGAAGGAAAAGCGGAAATTACTTATAAGCTTAACGAAGGGATCATAGGAGAGGCAAATGTGACTGTAACTGTAACTGATGATGGCGGCACATTGCATGGCGGCACGGATAGTTTCAGCAGGGAGTTTAAGGTGATTGCTTATGAGTTAGGCATTGAAATTACAGGAAATTATACCTCCGAGAAAGTATACCGCGGTGATATTATCGCGTTGACGGTAACAGGTGAGGGAGATTATAACTACCAATGGGAGGAAGGCCCCGGAATTTTAAGTGACCTGAATGGTGAAACCATCACCATAAAACCGAATCAAAATTATGTATATGTTGTATGGGCCAGTACATCGGAAGGTTGCACGAAGGATGCAACATCAGTTGTGCAGATGGAAGGCAGCCCCTATCTCATTGAATCAAGCAATATTCTTACGCCAAATGGCGATACAAAAAATGATACCTGGGTAGTATGGAATATCAATACCTATCCGGGAAATCATGTCAGGGTGTATGACCTGGAAGGCCGTGTCGTATTGGACCGCGAAGATTATGATAATAGCTGGGACGGTACATTCCAGGGAAGCATATTGTCATCAGGAACTTATTATTACATAATCGATTTAGGCTCTGGCATTCCAATCGTTAAGGGCACATTAACAATTCTTCATAATTAATCGGTAAAAAAATGCAACACATTGACTATACATCTATTTTCAGAAGCGGTTTCAGGTGGGTAATCATAGGCCTGCTTCCGCTATTTTATGCCCAGAAAGGATATGCTCAGTTAAGTCCGTCAGGATCTGTATATTTTCTCAATCAGTTTGCCTTTAATCCTGCTATGTCGGGCGTTGAGGAAAACCTTAAAATCACGCTTTCATATCAGCAACGGGCCAGTAGCATGAGTTCCGGAACAAATACGCAATATGTAACAGCAGATTACGGTTACAGCAAAAGTGTAGGCCTGGGCATAGCCGTATTCAGGCAAGAAATGGGGATATTGAAAGGAACACGCTTTCTGGCTAATTATTCATATCATATCTCCTTAGCCGAAGATAAAAACCTTTCTTTCGGGCTGTCTCTCGGGGCGGTCGATGAAAGTATCGATATTGATGAAATAATCGGAGATCCCGGAGATCCGGTAGTGGCAGATTTTAATGATACCGGGATACAATTGGATGGGGATTTTGGCCTGTCATACACCATGAAAGATCTTAACATTCAGGCTGCGGGATTACACCTGGGGTCGTTGATTTATGATCATAATGAAAATATGATTACCTCTTTAAGACAGCCTGTTGTTTTTGTAGCGGCCAGTTATCATATTTTGTTGAGAGCGGGAACGAATGCTATCAGTTTAAGACCCAAAGCACTATACCGGAAAGTGAAGGAGTATAAGGAAGTCGTAGATATCGGGGCGCAAATAAACTTTTTAGACGAAAAGCTGAATTTTTTCACCATGTATCACACTTCTAAGAGTGCCACGTTCGGCCTGGGTGCCGAGATAAAAAGCTTTGTTGCTTTTAGTTCAATGTTTACCACAGAATCGACAGAATATGACGGAAATGCCGGGAGCAATTTTGAATTGGCATTGCGGTTAAGGATAGATTGATCTGGTCCGGCGAAATTAAATCATTTAAAACAAAATTTTGAAGTCAATAAATAATAGTATTAACATGATTGCAAAAGAAATTTACCCATTGATTTTTTGCCTTTTGGCGGGTGTAAGTTGCAGCGATAAGCCTGATGAAAAGCGGGAACCGGAGGCTCATATTCCTGATAATGAGGAAATAGTGCCTTATACTGATGAAGATGCCACCAAGGCGTTTGAGGCTTTTAACCAGTATTTTTATGATACGGATGCCAGGCTGTATTACCGCACAACCAAGCGAATTGAACTGGCCGAAGGGTGGACACAAGCTATATTTTGGGATATCGTGATGGATGCTTACCTTCGCACGAAAAGTCCGGAATATCTTGATTTGCTTAAGGAAGTATATGAGGGAGGAAACAATGCGTATTCAAATTTTAATTGGCATGATGTCAAAACCGTAAACGATTTCATCTATGACGATATGATGTGGTGGATAATAGCATTGGCCAGGGGCTATGAAATTACAGCAGATCAGGAATATCTCGATAAAGCCATTGACGGGTTTAATTTTGTCTGGGAAGAGGCTTTTGATCCGGTAGATGGCGGCATGCTGTGGAGCTGGAAAGTAGAAGGCAAAAATGCCTGTATCAATTACCCGACGGTTATTGGTGCTATGTATTTATACAACATAACAGGCGAAGATGCTTATCTGGCAAAAGCAAAGAACATTTATAGTTGGTCTCGCAAGAACCTTTTTGAATCAACGACAGGGCGCGTTGCTGATCATATTGTGGGGAATCACCCCCCGGGATTTGAAGACTATACCTATAATCAGGGCGTATGTATTGGCGCGGCTGTGATGTTGTACAGCGTGACAGGAAGCGGGTCTTATTTAAGTGATGCCAGGTTGGCGGCGGAATATACCCGGAAAGAAATGTCAGATAGTAACGGGATCCTGCCCGCTGAGGGAGATTGGAATGAACAGGGTGTCCTCAAAGCTATTTTTGCCCGGTATTTGTATATGCTGATTGAGGAGGGTGAACATGAACAATATTTAACATGGCTAAGAAAAAATGCTGCTTTGGCCTGGTCAAACAGGGACGTCGCTCGCAACCTGATGTATAGAGACTATACCGTGAAATGTCCTGAAGGTGATTTTCAATCCTACGAAGCCTCTAGCGCGGTGGGGATCATGCAGGTTTATCCTCCCGAGCAGTAATAATGGATGTTAACTGGGGCTGTCCGATAAGTATTATGTTTCGGTTGGCCCCAAATTTTATTTGCTTCAAAGACCGGCACCCCCCTGCCGCCCTCGAGGGGGAGTCACACCGTAGAACCGGATGGCGCAAGCATCCTGCGGGTGTTACACAACGTTTTTTTCGAAAATAATGAAAGCTAGCACGCGTTGAGCGGAGGTAACGCGTGCTCCTGCGACGATGAGCACGCATTTTTTTTCAATACAGCGATAGAAAAATCAGATAGTCTGAAGCAGTGGATAGAAAATGATCATCTGTCCGGAACTGGCAACGTGCATGCCTACGCCACCTGATACAACAGGCCTGCGGCCAGGTAAAACCAAACTTTTGAAAATGCCAGGGGAAGTTAACAATGGTATAAAAAGGGAAGCAAAGTCGGGTTCTTTTTCCTCAGCCAAGTGCGTTATGAAATGACTGATCAGGCTCGGGTAGGTAAATGCAACCGTGAATTTTGCAGAGATCCTGGATAGATTGATTCATTTCCCTTACCTTTGCGCTGGCAATGTGATTTCCTGTTGCCAACGGTGACAATGGAAGCCGGACAACATATTGTGAACCGGAAGGGAGGTTGCCTTTGACGATAGATGATCATTGCGCTAAATATGAATAAGACTGTGTAATCAATGTGAAAAAACTCGTTGCAATCACTCTTTTGCTTTGTGTTACTTACGGACCTCTTTATCAATTGGGATTCACCGCTTACTATATTTTAAATTTGGAGCAAATAATAGACCGGTTTTGTGTGAACAAAGACCAACCCATTACAAAGTGTAATGCCAGGTGTTATTTATCAGAGCAACTTTCTATTGTAGACAGTCCGGAAGAGCATAGAGAGTCCAAAGGTATTGCTACGATTTTAGTGCTTTTCCCATTGTATTTTGAGTTATTCAAAACCGACTGGCATTTGTTCTCAACAGCGTGTGAAAATTCTGTTTCCGGCTATAACGCAGAACATTATCACTCTCTTACGCTGAAAGTGCCCATACCGCCTCCCAAAGTTTAAGACACACCGCTTCAAATTTACCGGAATCAAAAATTGGTTCCTTTCAATATGTGTCTTAAAACTAAACTTAGATGAAAAAAAATATTATTTGGCTCATTGCCCTGGCTTTGAGTGCAACTGTCCATGGACAAAATGTTACGGGCATGGTTAAATCCAACGAGGGAGAAGGAATTCCTTTTGCTTCAATTGCTGTTTTAAATAGCACAAAGGGTACCCAGGCCGACGAACTAGGCTACTTTAATCTCGATCTTAAACCGGGAAAATACCAGTTGTCCTTTAGCGCTGTCGGCTATGCTACAAGGATAGAAAACCTGACCGTGCAAAAGGGACAGGAAGCCAGCCTGACTGTCAACCTGCCACCAAGCATTAAATCTCTGGATCAGGTAGTAATAACGGCTGAGAAGAAAGAAACGGAATTGCAGCGTACACCAGTGGCCGTCTCGGTACTGGAGGCGAAAGATTTGGAAGAATACCGCATATGGTCATTCAGCGATATGAGCGCATTAGCGCCAAGCCTGCAGACGGTAGAGCATGGAGGAAGCACCAGTTCGTTGTTTATGAACATCCGGGGAGTCATGGGCCTTCATTCTCAAACGGCTGTAGCCACTTACATCGATGGTGTATATCAGTTTGAATCTTTTTCAGTACCTATGACTTTTAATAATGTGGAACGCATAGAAATATTACGCGGGCCGCAGGGCACATTGTATGGCCGCAATGCTTTTGGCGGTGTAGTCAACATTGTAACTAAAAAGCCCGATAATAATGCTGAAGGTACTGTGGAAATAGGGCTCGGTAACTTCGGACAGCAGCGTTATTCTGCCAGTTACCGTACCCCGTTGGCTAAAAACAAACTTTTTCTGGGGGTGTCAGGACTTTTTGATCAGCGGTCCGGGGTATATACCAATACCATTACCGATGATGATTTTGATCGCCCTCAAAGTATCTCCACAGGATTAAACCTGGTTTACATTGCTTCGCCAAAATGGGATTTTGCTCTGAATATGCGATATGAACGAAATGAAGATCAGGGAAGCTATCCGTGGGTTACATCAGACAGCCTTCTTTTTGCCAACCCTTACACCGTTGCGCGAAACTCGCCCAATATCGAACGGCGGCACAATTACAATGCTTCGGTCAAAGCGACTTATAGCGGCGATCATGTGAATTTTCATTCCATATCTGCTTATCAGCGTTATGAAAGGGGATTCCCGGAATTGCTGGATGTAGACTTTACGGGGGCTGACTTGAGAAAGGTGCAAAACGACTGGGATATCGGGACTTTTACCCAGGAGTTTCGCGTTTCTTCCGCTCAAAATAAGTCGTCGGTGTTGGCGTGGACGATAGGTACTTTTGGCTGGCTGGCACCTGATGGCAGCAATGAAAACGCTACTTTTCGAACACCTGAGGGGGGTGGATTTACAACCCGGAGAAACAGCGAATTCAACAACCGGGGCATTGCCTTTTTTGGCCAACTTACTTATCAGCTTAGCGATAAACTTTCCTTTACTCCCGGATTGCGCTATGATTATGAGGTCAGGGAACTGGCGCAGGAAAGAACAACCATCCAGCCGGATGGTGAGGTGTCTTCAAACCAACCGCTGACCGATTTCGAAACGTCTTTTGATGCCTTCACGCCAAAGGTTAACCTCGCCTATCAATTTAATACAGCAACCATGGTTTACGCACAGTATGCCAGGGGTTTCAGAGCAGGAGGGTTAAATGCTTTTGCGCCTGATGCCGATGACATCCCTTTTGATCCGGAATACTCAGATAATTATGAAATAGGCGTAAAGAGTACTTTTTTCAATAACAAATTACGAATCAACGTTATCAGCTTTTATTTACAACAGCGTGATCAGCAGGTGAACGTAATTGAAGATGCTTTTTTCTTAACGCGCAACACGGGTGATATGAATAATCTGGGTTTGGAACTGGAATTGGAGGCATTACCTTTTCCAAACCTTCGGATACAATGGACAGGTAGCCTGAGCAGGGCGGAATACGAAAATTTAGTTGTATTTTCTAATGGGGAAAATCGCGACTTTTCAGGGAATAAACCTTTGTTTAACCCTCCTGTTGCTTCTTTTTTAGCAGCACAATACACAAAACCACTGGGTGAAAGTATTGCAGTCTTTGTACGGGGCGAGCACAGGTATACAGGTGAACACTATTTCAATTTTGATAATGTAGTTCGACAATCACCCTATCATCTCTACAATGCCAGGCTCGGAATGTCGTACAGAAATTATGAGGTGGCATTCTGGGGCCGAAATTTAAGTGATGTTAAATACAGAACCTGGGCTACCCGCGTTTTTCTACTCAGCCAGCCCAGAATGTGGGGTGTAACATTGAAAGTGCATTTTAGATCAATGAGCTAATAAATTTCCCGAAGAGAGATCTTCAAACAGTTAAAGACCTCTCCTCGGGAAATTTATTGAACACGCATAGCATCAATGAAACCGGATGTTACCTTTGTCATTTTTTCCTGGGTTTGACACGCTAATTTTGGAAAAGTGTCCATACGGGCTATAAACGTTAATTTTTGATAGGTTTTACCATGAAAGCCGGGTAAAAGTTATTTGCTAAATGCCGTTATTATTCATCTGTTTCACCTCCCTTTGCCCAAATAGTCCTTTTGGTCTACTTATGGACAAAGCATTAGTTGCGTGATAAAAATTTAAAAAAGACATAAAAAGGTTGAAATATTACATGGGTGTAGATTAGTAATTAAATGTTATGTGGATAAGTAAATAATATTTTGTATATAAATATCTAATAATAAGTTATCTATGATTATTCGGCTAATGTAAACCATGCATTTTTGTATAAAATGTATAAAATAAATAACATGTAATGTTTATATCAGTTAGTGATTTTTTTACCTTTGTTTTATTCCTAACTTTCTATCGGTCTTAAACATTTTTTTCACTACAGCTATAGGAGAATCAGCATGTGTAGGTCTTTTTACTTCTTTTTTTTAGTGTTTTTTATTGGTAATACCGGTTATGGTCAAACTACTTCGGTGGAAAAAGGCAAGGGTAAGAAGGTAGTCATTCCGCAGAAGCAACCGGAAAGTATTATTGAAGAAAAAAAAGGTAAGCTGAAGGATAGTCTTTCCTGGATTGAGGATTATCTGAACGAGCAAAACAAAATCCCAAAAGTCGACAGTATTGAACGTTTTCTCATTGAGACAACTACAGACAGCATAAAAAACTTCTCCCAAAATAACCTTTCCAACAGTTTTAGGAAGCTCCAGGAAAAAGGAAAAGCAGATAGCCTGAAGCAGTGGATAGAAAAGGATCAGCTTTCCAAATTGTCATCTTTTAGTCCAACCCTTGATTCCTTACTGTCATCAAAAAAAATCATTTCAGAGCGAATGATCAGGGATTTTTATGACTCTTTAGGTATCGACAACATGCCGATTTCAGGCATTAAACAGGGAGTGTCAGAGGAAGAGCTTATCAATCGGATTAACCGCAAATTTTTTACTATTCCTGCAGAGGGAAATCATATCGAGGGGATACATGACAATTTTTCCGATAAGTATTTGTCGCCGGAGTTTGCTTCTCAATTGCCAAAGCTTGCAGCGCAACAATTACCATCGGAATACCTCGAAAAAATAGACAGCCTCAAATCCATCAATTTAAAAGAGCAACGCATAGCCCTCAAAGAAAAGTACCTTTCAAATGATCATGTGGTGCTGAATCTAAAGGAAAAAGGGAAATTTTGGGACAGGGCCTATTTTGAAGGCATTATCGGAGTTGCTAATCCGGAGGAGAAAGTTGTGCAACTGACTCCAGCCGTAGGGATGCACCTGTTCGATAACTTTTCCGTGGGTATGGGGCCCATTATTCAATTTTACGAACAAAAAAGAACCGCTTATCAAAGCTCCCTTGGTTTGAGGCAATTTATCAAGCAGGAATTTTTTAATCGGAAAGGCTATTTACAAGCGGAGTACATATTAAATCCACAGGTAGAGAACCTGGAGAATCTGGCAGTAGACAGACATTCTTTTTTAGTCGGTGGTGGTGTAATTGTACCATCTTCGGGACTTTTTGCGATGAATATAAGTCTACTTTATAATCTTAATGATCAATTGAAAGAAGTTCAAAATAGTTCGCCATGGGTATTTAGAGTAGGAATCAGCAAAATTTCGAATTCAAAAAAATAATCAAGCCTTATGCAAAGCAAAAATATGGAAAGTCTGAAATGGATTTTATGCATTTTGTTCGTGGGTTTTTCGTTCACGGGCCCTGCTCAGCTTTTAGATAATAAAAAGGATAAACAACCCTATTATTTTAACATTTGCGAAGCTTCTGATAACGAAGTATTTGAAATTCATGACCATCTTTTGAGCTTTCAATACGATGATAAATATGGTAAATCCAAGGAGATCCCTTTGCAGATATTGAATTGGAAAATGGAACCATTGGCTACAGTTATGCTTGGGAAAGTTTATGGAGCTAATTATTTCAATATCGACCTATCGAAAATAATTCCTGTCCATTACGACCAGGTTTACCATATGAAAATCCAGGATGAACTAGGCCATAAGGTAGAAGCTGCCTTTAAACTGATGGAGGGAGTGGAAAATGAAATATTGATCGATCTCATAGTCAATCCTCAAAGTTTAAAATGTGATTCCCCGGAAGGTAATTTGATTGAATTTTATGGTAACATCAACCATGGAAGGACACCCTATTCGGTCAATTGGTACATTTTAAATGATGCCAGAACAAATTTATTATATCAACCAATTTCAGAGGAAATCAGAACACCGGGAAAAACATCGGCCATTCAAGTAGGTGTAACGCCAGCATATTTTGTAATGCTTCATGTAGTAGATGCTTGTGGGAATGAGCAACAGAAAATGCTTCAATTAACCTGTTCCGAAGAAAAAAATAGTGTAAATACAATTTTTGTAGAACCATTAAAACAAAGCATACTGCCTGTATCTGATTTTGATTGAAATAAAGGTGATACATTTTTTAGTAAAAACCTATCATGGTTTTACAGGACTTTTTCTCAATTAGATATAGTAAATAAGCCAATGATAAAAAGTATTTTAATCTGCTTCAATTTTTTGATAGCAATAGCGCTGATCTTATATGTATATCGACTTGATCACCATAAAAAATCTGTATTTATAACCAATGAACTTGTTTTCAACCGCTTTAAAGGAACAAAATCCATGAAAGAAAGGTTAGCAACGCTACGATCCGATCAGGCTAAAAGTATAGACTCTTTGGCCAGTTTTTATGATGATTCCAGACTGGAACAAGAGAAGATAAGACTTCAGGTTTTTTTTGAAAATATGTCAAATCAGTATACCATGGAAATCTGGAAACAAATCAACCAGTACATCAGCGATTACGGGCATGCCAACGATTTGAACTTCATTTATGGAGCGACGGGTTCCGGAAATCTAATGTTTGCCAGAGATGCCTATGACATTACTGAGGAGGTAATCGAGTATTGCAATAAACGTTACGAAGGGGATGAATAAGTATAGCACTTTTTTACTGGGAATTGCCACAGTTTGGTGGGTGGGTTGTCAAAGTAATCTAAGCCAAAGCGATTACATCGATTGGGTACAGGACTACGATAACGATCTTCGTGCCCACAAGAAAGTGGGGGATTATTTTTTCGATTTACAATACCAGCCCCCGGAATACTTGCAATTGTTAAGGCAATATAACGGTGAAGCCACTGAAAAATCACCTTCATCCACAGTGGCCGATGATCTCCAGTATTACAAATTGGAAATTGGCATGAGTGATGGCGCTACCGATTTTATTAATTATGGCATTGAAAGTATGGCGGACAAACAAAGGAAGATCTATTACCTGTCTTATACCTTTCAAAATGATATTTATCTGAGGGAGGCAGAGGAAACCCTTCCTTGCATTCTTTTCCATTTCGAAAGGTCGATTGACCTCAAATCCGGCAGAACTTTTATGTTGGCGTTTGAAAACAAATTCAAAGGAAATCAGGAAGCACAACTGATTATCGATTCACCCCTGTTTGGTGGTGTTCCTATAAAAATAAAGGTATCTAAAACGAATATTCCAAATCTCGAAGTATGATTAAATTGATACGACGTAGTAGAAAACAGCTAGCTATCTTCTTTATTTTGCTGATGTTTTTTCAAGTGGCACCGATTCCTGCTACTTACGCACTTACCTCCGGACCCAGTCAACCTGAAATGCAGTCCTTCCAGCCCGCCGGGGTTTCCGACATGGTCGATCTATTTACCGGTGATTTTAGCTATAATATTCCGCTTTTTGAATTGCCCGGCCCTAACGGTGGATATCCCTTCAACCTATCCTATCAATCGGGTATTAGTATGGATCAGGAAGCAAGCTGGGTGGGGCTGGGTTTCAGCTTAAACCCGGGAGCCATTAACCGGCAAATGCGAGGCCTGCCTGATGAGTTTAAAGGAGATGAAATCTATACTAAAATGTCAATTAAGCCGAGCGTGACAGTTGGTCTGGCCCTTGAGGCTGACGTTGAGATTTTTGGTGCGGCAAATCTGGGATTAGGTCTTAGTGTATCACAAAACAACTACAAGGGATTTGGCTACAGTATCGATGGTTCCACTGGTTTTGGCAGGACACTGGGAAGGGGTATGACCGGTGGTATCGGTTTAAGAGTAAGTCTCGACCCTAAAGAAGGGATCGGCGTTAATCCAAATTTGACTTTGGGAACTGAAATCGGTGATTTTGGTATAGAAGCCGGATACAATTCAAAGCAGGGCTTAAACAGTGTCAACCTCTCTTATGTAAACGATTTAGGCCCTTTAACTTCGAGACCCATCATATTAGGGACTTCAATTTCATTGTTGGCACAGGGATATACGCCCCAGGTAAGTATGCCCATGCGAAATATGAGTATTGCAGCCGAATTTAAAGCCGGATCGGCATGGTGGGGAATTTTTCCAAATGCCAACATCGAAGGTTTTTACAGTGAGCAATGGCTGAAAGAAGACCAAAAGAGGGTAAAGTCCAATGCCTTTGGTTATATGAATTATCAATTTGCCACTGCCGACCGGGATGTACTTGATTTTAACCGGGAAAAAGATGGCATAGTGAGTAAAGAAACCCCTAATCTGGCGATTCCTTCACTTACCTATGATATTTATTCTGTTACTGGCCAAGGTGTCGGAGCGATGTACAGACCTAAAAGAAATGACTATGGTATTGTTCGCGATCCGGAAACTGTTTCCAAATCCACAGGCGGAACTGCAGGGATAGAAGGTGCACCTACATTAGTTCACGCCGGCGTAAACCTGACAATAAATCATTCGGAGTCCAAATCCGGAAAATGGTCAGATCGTAATGACATGGCTGGTGCAGGCGCTTTCACCAAAAGTAATGTCAATAAAGTTTATGAGCCCTGGTACTTTAAAGTACATGGCGAACCAACCAGTGAAAGCATGGAAACACTTCAAAAATTAGGTGGTGATGAAGCGGTCAGGGTACAATTAAAGGGAACTAATTCTGAGCCTGAAGCAAGCCAAACATTAGAAAGAAATAACTGGAATGCACCGCTTACGGCAATAAATGAAGATAACGGTGAAAGGAAACCGAGAAATCAGGTGATTCAATCAATTACTAATGATGAGCTATTGACTGCTAATGGAACCGCGCTGAATGCTTTGTTCAAAGTTACTTATAAAGGCCATAACGGTACTTTACGGAATTTTGATCGCACCACCTTGCCTGGCCACCACCCGGCCGGGCTTACAGCGCTTACACCCGGCGGACTTAGATATAATTATGCCATTCCAGCCTACAATAACTATCGGGAAGATGTCATTTACAGCACTGACAAACAAGCCGAAGATGTTTCCCGGGTAGATGTTTGCGATAATGGTAACTGTGGTGGTGAAAATGGAGATCCCCCCTATGCTAAGTATGACCACACGGATCAATACCTTAAACGCGTAGAAATACCCGCTTATGCTCATTCCTACTTATTAACCTCCATAGTCGGTCCTGACTATGTGGACGTAACCGGAGATGGGGTGAGCGAGGATGACCTGGGCTATTGGGTGAAATTCACCTATCAGAAAACGACCTCGGAGGCAGACCCCTATAAATGGAGGGATCCCTACTCCCGGGCACATTTCATTGAAGGTTGGGAAACCGATCCGAGAGATGATAAAGGACAATTTGTCTATGGCAAGAAAGATATTTGGTATTTAACACAAGCCGAAACCAAATCACACATAGCCACCTTTACCCTGCAGGACAGGAACGATGGCAGGGGCGTAGCGACAAAGCTGCAAGACAGTAACGATACGGGCAAAACATTAAAATCCCTTTCACAAATAAAATTGTATAGCCGCGCTTCTGGACATAACTATACCATCAAAACTGTTAATTTCCACTATGACTATTCTTTATGTCAGGGGGTATATAATAATCCGTCAGGAGAAGGAAAACTAACCTTGAAAAAGGTCTGGTTTGAATATGGAAATAGTAGAAAAGGTCAATTCAACCCCTATGTTTTTACCTATCATCAGAGTAATCCATCGTATGATAATCTTGCCTATGACCGTTGGGGTAACTACAAACCGTATCCGCCAAACAACTACGAAAAAAATAAAGATTTTCCTTATGTTGAACAAAATCCACTGCAAAAGGCAACGATCGACGCCAATGTCGCCTCCTGGAGTTTGAGTAAAATACAACTTCCCTCCGGTGCCGAAATGCGAATAGATTATGAAACCGATGATTACGCCTATGTTCAGCATAAAACGGCCATGCAAATGATGCCAATGGTAGATCCTGATGTAACCTCCGATCTGGTCAATGAAAATGCGAATTTTAATTTGAACGACGGTAATGCCAAAGTCAGGTTCAGGTTGGAACAACCGATTCCCGATGAACCGGGGGTAGACCAGCAAGCTGAGGTGATCAAGTACCTCGATACCGGAAACGAACAGATTTACTTTAAGAGTAAAATCAACCTGAGATCACCGGGTGAAGGCTTTCATGAGTTTATTTCAGGGTATGCCGACATAGATTTCAATCAACCCATGGGGCTGGAAAAAGGTGCTTCCGGTAACTTTGTTTACGGCTATTTTTATCTTAAAAAAGAGAACGGGTACCATCCTTTATCCATGCGCGCCTGGCAACATATAAGGGTCAACCAACCGGATTTAGCCAATTCAGGCAGAACGTTGAAACAGACTAACAGCAATGCAGAGCGGGTCAATCAAATAAAAAGTCTGGGAAGCATATTTGCCCAGCTTCGCCAGATGTTCCAGGGATTTTATCCCTATTGTGATCAAAAAGACTGGGGGCGCGAAGTAGTGGCAAACAATGCATGGATTCGATTAAAATCTCCCGACAAGGTGAAATATGGGGGAGGGCTTCGCGTGAGACAGATCACATTGAAAGATCAATGGCAAGATGATAAAGACGGTATTTACGGGCAGGTATATGACTATACCATGCAAGAGGACGGGGCCTCGATCAGCAGTGGTGTGGCTGCTTACGAACCTCTGATAGGGGGAGAGGAAAATGCTTTGCGCTACGCCAAGAAATACACCGAATCGATTCCGCTTAGAGCTGATAATAACCTATTCTTTGAATATCCTATTAATGAAAGTTATTATCCCGGACCCCAGGTTGGTTACCGCCAGGTAAGTGTTTTAAGCCTTGCTTCTGCTTTCCTGGCAGGCATGGAGGTCAAACATGTAGATGTAACCGGGGGTGGATTCATATACCCTGACAACCAACAGGCCACTTTTGGATCTTCAGGTATGACGGTGCACGAATTTTATACAGCAAAGGATTTTCCTGTCATAACCGACGAAACCGACAAAAAGGATAAACCCTATCAGCTATCGGTGCCTGTGCCTTTCCTGGGCCAGATTGAGATCTCAAAACTGGCCTCAAGTCAAGGTTATAGTGTCATAACCAATGATATGCATGGCAAACAAAAAAAGATCAGTAATTACAGACAGGATAGTAACGGGGATTTTGAAGAAAACCCCATTTCTTTTGTGCAATACAATTATCTCTCCACCGAAAGGCTACTGGCGCAAGAGAAGGTTAATGAAGTAACCAGCATTTTTAAAGAGAATTCAGATGGTACATTGAGCGTGGCCGCCTCATCGGATCTTTTAAACCCGGGAATAGTAAAGTATGTGATGGGTCAGGAAAGTGAATTTTTTATGGATATGAGGCACTTTGACGATACCGGTTGGCGAGGAGGCATAAGACTAAATATTGATATGGTAATGATTCCTATAATCTTTGTTTTGGTGCCGGTTCTTATTCCATCCACATGGCCTAATGTTAGCAAAACTTCCCGTAAGCTTTGGACAGCCTCCACCAACAAAGTCATATTTCGCAAGGGTATATTGGAAAGCGTCGATGCTTATGACGGTGGGTCATTTGTTAATACCACCCATTTGAAATGGAATAAGTTGACGGGCAACCCTATTCTAACTTCCGTAAATAACAATTTTGATGAACCTGTCTACCAATATACTATTCCGGCTTTTACCCAGTACCAGGGTATGGGTGCGGCCTACAAAAATATAGGCGCTCAATTTTCTGTTGAAGCGGTACGGCGACTTTCAGAGCAAGATCAGGCCACCTATGAATTCTCAACTGTTATGGACGAAAATGCCCTGTTTCCCGGGGATGAGATCTTTTTGTATTCTAGTGATAGTGAATTTAAAGAACCGCTGGTACTGGCAGTTTACCTGGGAAAGGAAGACGGGGTTCATCTTTTACACAGTGAAGGAGTGTTAGAAGAGGATTCGTATGACGCCATGCTCATTCGATCGGGAAGACGGAACCAACTGGAAGTGGATGCAGGCAATATTACTGCCTTGAATGATCCCAGTATTCCCGGCATAGAAAAAACCTATAATAAAACCATCGTGATACCTAACCAATGATGAAAGACTATTCAGTAAAAATATTGCAACTACTTTGTTTCATCGGTGTTTTTGCACTGATAGCCGGGTTGCGTGGCGCGTATGGTCAGGGAGTCGTGCCAGACAATGTTGAAAAAGCTGCGCTTCAAGCGATTTATAATGCCACTAACGGAGCAACATGGACGGAGCCATTCCGATGGACACAAGGTCAAATCGATGGTTATCCTGGTACAACCTTATATGGGATTGAAACCGCAAATGGCGACATTACCTATATCGCTTTGGATGGAATCGGGTTGACTGGGACCCTTCCGAATGAATTGAACAATTTGACCGCTTTAGTAGGTATTTCAGTGGCCAAAAATTCCATTACCGGTACTATTCCGGATTTGAGCGGTTTGCAGCAATTGGAAACACTGGATCTGGCCAATAATGATTTATCAGGAAGTTTTCCGTCGCATATTGGTAATTTATCCAGTCTTGTCACCCTTAACCTTACCAGTAAACCTCCCCCCAACAACCACTTTACCGGTCCATTGCCAGCCAGTTATGGATTACTAAGTAATTTGAGGTATATGTACCTTTCTAACAATGATCTTAGTGCGGAAGAGTCAATTCCAGCCGCTTTTTCTGCGCTCGATAATTTAGAATTTCTCACATTAAGGAACTGTAAAATCGATACAATTTCGGTGTCCACAGGTCTGTCCGGCCTTTCTTCTTTATTGAGTTTGAATTTGAGTGAAAACAATTCCCTGTATTTATCAGGGGGCGAGTTCCCCGATATTTTGGAAAATTTACCCAGTCTTTCCTCTTTATTTTTGGAAAAGGTTGGCTTTGAAAAGTTACCCGGAAAATTCGATCAGCTATCGAGTCTTCAATATTTAAGTTTAAATCGAAATGATTATTCCAATGTCAATGTGTTGTCCTCGATCGTCGATACCCTGCAAAATATGAATCTGTCGAGACTCTCGCTAATTAATTGTCAACTTACCGGGTTACCCTCTAATTTCAGCAATTTAGCCGCCCTGGAACATCTGTATTTTAGTAACAACCCGAATTTGGTTACTTCACAATGGGAAGTCATTGGCCAATTACCGGCGTTGCAACGGATTGATGCGTTATACTGTAACCTCACAGATTTACCTCAGTCCATTGTAAATATAACTACACTAAGAAGACTTGATCTCAGGTATAACAATTTATATCCCATCCCCGAACATATTAAAAACATTCCTAATTTGAACTACTTGGATCTTGGGATAAATGGAATTACTACGCTTCCTGCATGGTTTGGTACCGCAAATATGAGCACCATCACAACGTTGGGTTTACAGGCGAATGGATTGGAATTGCCATTACCGGCGAGCTTTGCAAATCTGACCAACCTCCGGCGTTTGAACCTCAGCTTTAATCAGTTAAATGGGGTGCTGCCTGCCTATTTTTCTACCTTCATTAATTTGGTCTATTTAAATGTGACGAATAATTTACTGAAATCACCGCTTCCCGACTTCAGTGGTTTAACATCGTTAGAGGATTTGCTATTATCTTACAATCAATTTACCGGCGCTTTGCCGGCCTATTTATCAGCCACAGGAATGATCAATGGAGAATTTAATTTCAACAATAATCAATTCGATGCTATCTCGCCCTTTGGCAATAATCCGAATTTAGAGGTTGACGCTTCCAATAACAAATTACATTTTGATCACTTTGTTCCGAAACCCAGTTTAAAAAGTTTCAAAATTGCTCCACAGGATTCTATTGATACTGAAAGAATCCAGCAAGTCCCGGTAGGGATGGAGGGTCATCTAAAGGCTCTGGTGGATACAGCCACGGTGCCATTGAGCGCATTTCAGTGGTTTCAATACATTGAGGGAGGGAATGATATTGCCTTGACACCCACACCCATCCAGGGAGGGCATGTCTATGTGCTGGAAAACATTACCATGGATGATGATAGCGCCCAATTTTATTACAAGGTAACCAATCCGACGGATGCACCTGATCTTACGTTAACCAGTCGGTTGATAACGCTCGAAGTGACCTGCGATATTTTTCCTTCGGTGATGGACTTTAATTCTGAAAGGCATTTGTGTGCGATGAATTTCACCCCGGATTTTGAAATTAATCAGCCCTGCAAGCCAAGTACGTATCAATGGGATTTTGGAGACGGGAATACCTCTACCGACCGGTCGGCCTGGCATGCCTACCAACTGGAGGGAACCTACGATGTTTCACTCTACATACAATATGATTGTCTGGGTTGCCTCAGGGATACTACCATCACCAAACAAGTGGTATTTGAGTTGCCGCAAGAATTTGTTGTCGATTCCCTGTTACAGGTAAAAACGGACATAAGAACCCATGTCATCAATACCTCGGTCAGTACTTTTTCCGATGTATGGGCCATGGATTTCCCTCAAGAAACACTTGACGATCGTAACAGTTACCTGAACGGGACATTAGGCGTATGGAGAAATGAAGCAACCCATGCTTATGATGTGCCCAGAAAGCTTTCAACCACTACCGACATCGCTAATGATGGTACCTTCAACCTGGAAAGGTTTAATTGGCGATATGCGGATGCCGGGGTTATTCCCCACTGGATCAAAGCCAATACCATGACCGCTTACAGCCCTTATAGCTATGAGTTGGAAAACAAAGATGTGCTGGATATTTACTCAGCAGCGCTTTATGATTACGGAGGGCATCTTCCTGCTGCCAACGGGGTAAACATGCGGAATAATGAAATGGCCTTCACAGGGTTTGAATACCTTGACAATTATGCTTCCGGTAATTGGCGGTTCAATAACCAGGCCATTCCTGCTTATACGATTTACAAAATAATAGCAGCGGTTGGGCATATGGCTGTAGTCGAGGCCAGTAGCGAAGATTTGCAAAATGTTTCCTCTGCGGATGTTTTGGCCTACCGCTTAAACAGTTTGTCTTCCAGCACAAAGCTATTCAATTATATAGGTAATAACGAAATTGTTTGCATGGAAGTCCATCCTGAAAATCCGGCATTTACTCTGGTTGTATTCAAACGAGCGCTATTTGATGGGCTTTGGGCGGGAAAAATGAGAATTAGAAATACGTTGACCCCAGGCACGACCCCGGTGATTGATGACTTGGTTTCGCATACCGGAAAAAAGAGTTTAAAAATTACCGGTATTACAAATTATAAACAGGAATTGTTGCAGCTGGATTCAGCCAAAACGTATGTGATCAATGCCTGGGTTTCTGTTAATAACATGCACTTATTGACGCCTCAACTGGCAGAAGGGATTAGTCTGCAGGTAGTTCTGAAAAACAAGGATGATCAGACAGTTTTATCTACCTCCTTTGCTCCCCAGGGACAAATCATTGAGGGGTGGCAACAACTCAAGGGAAGTTTTGGGTGCCCGGATAAAGAAACTACCCTGGAACTTAATTTTAATTCTGGCAATGCAGCCACAGTCTGGTTTGATGATCTCAGGCTGCATCCTGAATTGGGTAATATGAGAAGTTATGTATACGATCTGAAAGATTATCGCCTGCAGGCTATTTTAGATGAAGAAAATTTTGCTTCCTATTTCTACTATGATGAAGAAGGGAACCTCTACTTAACCAAGAAAGAAACGGAAAGAGGTATAAAGACGATTTCTGAGAATGTAAGCTATATTTTGGAAAATGATCCAATGAGCCCGGGCCATTAGAGAAGGTAAAGATGAATAAAATGACCCAATACTACTATGAATAAATATTACCTGTTTTTTATATCGGTCGTTTATTGCCTTGGGCCATTTCAAACAAAGGCGCAAGACTTCAAACAAGCCTTGCTCAACATGCGTCAGCAATATGAAGCTTCCGAAAATATGCATGTAGAGATGCGGGTCACTGTTTTTGATGATTCTACTGCCTCTAATCCCTTCTTTCAGGAGAAAGCAATGATCAAACGCCAAAATGATAGTTATTACCAGGTGTTTGGCAATATGGAAATGATGATGAATGCCAAGGCCATAATCGTGGTTAATAAAGAGGCAAAAACCATCGTGTGCAACCCCAGAAACCCGGCCGCCGAAGAGCAAGTAAAGGATCCATTCCAGCTTAATTTGGATAGTATTATGAATTTCTACGAAGAACCCAAGCTTTTAAGCAGCGAAGCAGGCGTGGACCGGTACAGCATTCGTCAAAAGCAGGGGCCCATAGGAAAAGTCGAACTGGCGATTGATACGGAGAGAAATCAACTCTTGAAATTGGCTTATCATTATGTTCAGGGACAATATGTGGAGATTGATTTTTTGGTATTTGATAACCAGGTGCAATTTCCCAAAAATACTTTTAGTGAAACAAAATATTTCTCATGGAGAGAGGATCAATTGAAGGCTACACCGAAGTATATGGGATATCAAATTTTGAATAACGGGATTAATTTTTAGGAGTAGATACGGGTAAAATGAATAAAAAATTATAGAGATATTATTACAGCTTAACTCATGAATCCTATACTAAAAATTATAAGAATGATAACAAACACGCGTCAGCAGCGTGAAATAATTTCTGCCAGATGGCGCGAGCGACTCGCACGTGCCTTCTTTGGCGACGTAAAGCACAAGCGTCTCGCTTGTTCTATGGTTAAAATATTGATTGTCAATCAGTTAAACCTGCTCATATGAAAGCGGTGATTTTATTGACTTTGGCAGTACTACCGGGGTGTTTTAATGTAGTTGCCCAACCCACTCGTTTCGGTACAAATTCCGGTACCGGAGGTAATAACACCAATGCATACTTTGGTTATGAAGCAGGAAAGATAAGTACCGGCGAAGGAAATACATTCATCGGCAGGGATGCCGGATTGTTCAATACCACTGGTTACAGTAATAATTTTTTAGGCTACAATGCCGGCGAAAATAACACCACCGGTTATCAAAACGTATTTGTTGGGAGGGCAGCAGGTTATGATAATACTTCAGGTTATTTTAATGTGTTTTTAGGTTCTTATGCAGGGCGGGGAAATACTATAGGCTTTCGAAATTCTTTCTTGGGATACCGTTCAGGGAATGCAAATATCGATGGAAGAGATAACGTATTTATAGGGTTTGAGGCAGGTGGAGGGAATACTACCGGTGATGCTAACGTTTACATTGGCAATCAAACCGGTGCAAAGAACACCGAGGGAATAAAGAATGTGTTTGTGGGCAGGTGGGCAGGAGAAAATAATGTCATCGGCAATGCAAATCTTTTTTTAGGGTATACCGCAGGGCGGAATGAAACAGGTTCCAATAAACTCTACATCGCCAATGATGATTTGGCAATCCCTCTTATTTATGGTGATTTCAGCACCGAACAGGTGGGTATCAACATGAAGCCCCCTGCCGAATTTAAATTTGGCGTTACGGGGAATATGTATTCAACCGGCAATTTAAGAATTGACGGCGGAATGATAAGTAGTCCCGCGGAAGACCTTCAATTTCAAACAGCGGGGTTATCCAGAATTACAGTGTCAAATGCAGATGGAAATGTAGGCATCGGAGGAAATCCTACCGCTGCCTATAAACTGGCGGTGGAAGGCCACATTGGCGCCAGGGAGGTAAATGTCACCAATAGCGCCTGGCCCGACTATGTGTTTACGGAAACTTATCACCTACCAACGCTGATAGAACTGGAGCAATTTATAAAAGAAAACCATCACCTTCCCAATATTCCTTCTGCCCATGAAGTAAATGAAAATGGCATTGATTTGGGATCAATGAATGGTCTTCTGCTTGAAAAAATCGAGCAACTGATGTTGTATACCATTGCACAGCAAAAAGAAATTGAGGAAAAGGAGAACAAAGTAAAGGCATTGGAAAAACGTTTAGAGCAAATTGAAAAACATTTAAGTGATTTGAATAAATAATTTAAAAAAACCAGTTAAAAACTTTGGGAAACTTACTATGAAACCGACCTGTATCAAATCATTTTTTAAATACCTGTTTTTAGCGATTCTGCTTAACCCTGGAATTGCCTATGGCACATCATCCGGAATATCCGCTGATACTACCAAAATTCCGGAAGCGTTAAGGATCACCCGGGATGGGAAATCGCCGGAAGCCCCCCTGAAAACAGAATATTTACTAGCGGACCTGGGCATAGATACCGTCAGGCAGGTTTTTCAGGCCCCTCCTTGTCTGGAAGGGGATTATTACCTGGCTTTTCAGTTGTTTTATGACCTGGGAGACCGTCAAACACAACAGAACTGGCAGGCCGATCTCGAAATTACGCTCCTGTATAATACGGATAGTTTATGGACCAAACCTCTTTCCTTGGCCATGGAAAATCAACTTTTTATTGCGACCGTTTTTAATGATTCCCTGGTAACCTGTGGTGATCATTATACTTTTAAAATTCACAATAAGCAACTCCAAAACGGGGCGCCGGAAGCTTACATTTATCTGAATGTTCTGCTGTATAAACATGAAGAAGCCCTCTTTAATCCCACCAGTCCTTTGACATTAGTTTATAGTTATGTCAATGAGGAAATCAAAACCAGTTGGAGTTATACCGGGCCAGGCCTGGAAAGCTTTGATGTGGAATGGGTATTTATCGATGCACGGGACACACTTTTCACGGGAACAACCGCCCAACAAGCGTTTAATTGGAAAGAACCTGTACGTATTTCTACGGCAGCTCAATACTACGATCAAATTTCCTATTACCCCACCGGTAAATTATGGTACCGTGCCCGGGCTGTTGGTATAAACCCTGCGTATCCTGATCATCGCATAGCGGGGCATTGGCACTACGGCAGCGGCGTTCCCATTAATATCAGTAATCATCAGGTTAATATTACCTGGCAGCAGCAAACGGTCTTCAGCGAAAACGGGAAATACAAAAAGGTAATGAATTATTATGATGGTACTTCGCGTCAACGCCAGGTGCTGACCAACCTGAGTTCGCAGGAAGTGACCCTGGTGGGGGAAAATCTTTATGATTATGAGGGCCGGCCGGCTGGTGCTATCCTTCCTGTGCCAGGTGCCGGGCATTCCCTTCAATATAAAGCCAATTTCAACACCTTCCAGCCTTTAGACGCCGACGTAACCGCCCATGTCTCCTCCGATCTTAAGAAATTTAATTACGATAACCACCGGGAAGTTAACAGTATTATTGCTACCACTACAGGCGCCGGAAAATATTATTCCTCCAATAATAACTTACAACAACTTCATAAAGATTTCCTGCCTGAAGCAGGTGGCTATGTATATACACAAACCGAATATTTGAGGGACGGTACTGAGCGTATCAGCCGGCAATCGGGTGTGGGGGAGACATTCAAAATGGATGGAGATCGTGTTGTCCGGTATTATTATGGAGAAGCAGCCCCATATGACCTGGTCCGGTTGTTTGGCAGTAATGTGGGTAATGCCAATCACTATAAAAAAAATATGGTGGTAGACGCCAATGGACAGGTGAGTATATCTTACCTGGACCAGGAAGACCGTACCATTGCTACTGCGTTGGCGGGGACGCCGCCAACTAACCTTGATACTTTGCCGAGTTTTAAAGCATTGGATCCTGCGGATATCACTGTGGATATCAGCCGGAAAAACAGCAAGGAAAACGGTATCAGCCAGTTGCAACACAAAATACTCAATACATCACCCAATACAACGTATAATTTTGCCTATGAATTGACTGCGCTGGGCGCCGAAATAGATACATTTGGCTGTCAGGGTTGTACTTTTGATGTCAAAATCAGCATCACTGATCCCGATGGCAGGGCCCTGGCACTTTCAGGTATAGCCGGAAATGAGTCGAACGACCCGAATCTTTATGAACTTTTCAATAAAACCGCCACCGATTGTATTAATTCAACCAACATGGCCGATGTCCAGTTTAGCGTGATGCTGGAAGATGTGGGTGATTACACCCTCACAAAAACCGTCACGCCCCGCGATCTCAGCTTTTCGCAAATGAGGACGCTGGTGGCCGAAAATGATTCGATCGCACAAAGGGTGCAACAAATCAGCGAATCGTATGCGGTAGATTCTGCCGACTGCGAGATTTGTGAGGCGACTTGTCCCGAGGCAGAAGCGGCCATCAATGAAGCCATTGACGAAATCGCAGAAAAGGATTGTGAGAACATCTACCTTCAAATTGAGCAGTTCTTCAGAGACCGTGATGGTGCAGCGAGCGTAGAACCGTATGAAGTACCTCTCGATAGTATTGAATCACATCCCGATTACTGCGCTTATCTGCTTTGCGTCCAAAACCAGGCAAGTGATGTGTTTGAAAAACAGATTGCCCGGATAGCGGATTGGGACGCAGCGGCAACAGGAGGCTATGACCAGTTATTAACGTTAGACCCTTTCTTCACCAATCAGGACCTGAGTGGCTACGATCATCAGGCAGCCATGCAATCCCGCCTTGATAACATTCACATCGCCGATGTCCCCTATGATAGTAACAACGATGGCGAGCAGGATGGCGTAACCACCTATGCCGGCACCCTTGCCGAGATTACCGATCCGGCCAATACCAACTTTTATATCAACGAGCAGGGTTTAAACGATGTCAATGGCTTTCACATGCTCTTCCTGGATTTGATGAGCCGTCAAAGCCAAATGACAACCGAAGAATACAATAAACAGCTTAGCTTTCAGCGGTGGGTACTTTTCCGCAATTTTTATGTTGAAGCCAAGCGAAAAACCAAGATGGAAATTCCTGCGTTTCAAAACTGCCCAAAGGTCCTGGAAAAATTGGGCCAGGTAGACCAATTACCAAAAACCGAACAAGGCGTCACCCAATGGGCTGAAGACAACGGCCTCACAGGCCCGGTGAGCAATGAGACGGTCGAAATGATGGTCGCCAACATCAGCGGATCATGTGATGCGAGTTTTAGTTATGCAGATAGTGTTGCCATCGCAGATTCCTTACGATCCTATTTTGACAGCAATAGCAACAATTTTTTTAAGCTCATATTAAAATCAGACCTTGGCAACCATAGTGCCCTCATCGCTATTCAGAATATACTGAACAGTTATAATTGCGGATTAGAAGCCGTGGCCCTGGATGATCCTATTGTATGCGTGAAAGATACCATCATTTATTTACCCCCCCTCTACGATCCGGGCCCGCCCGCAGGTCCTTT
This sequence comes from Cytophagales bacterium, assembly GCA_022360015.1. GTDB lineage: Bacteria > Bacteroidota > Bacteroidia > Cytophagales > Cyclobacteriaceae > Agaribacillus. The sequence goes on along the minus strand of JAKSDQ010000077.1, from coordinate 3,349 downwards.
CTCAACTTTTTCGGATAATGTTGGTAATGATCTTATTAATGAGCAAACCTTTGGAGCGAGGAGGGGAGATGAACGCAATGCTTATTTTGGTGAAAGTAGCTTTGCACATCAGCAATTATTAATGCTGGATAGCTTAGAAGCAGAGATAATGAAAGATATAATGCAGGAATTAGATGAAAGGAGGAAAAAGGAAAGTACCATTCAATCGGCGCGAGATATGCAAACTATGTCAACGACTGCTACGCCTGCTCCACAACGTGATGCGCTCATCGCCATTTACAATGCCACAGGGGGAAATTCCTGGCTCAATAATGATAACTGGCTTACAGCCAACCTAGTATCTACCTGGGATGGAGTTACCACAGATGTAAACGGGAATGTCATTCGGTTAAATCTGGAAAGCAATAATTTATCGGGAAGCCTTCCTGCCGAACTTGGGGATTTAATTTATCTTAGAGATTTAAATTTGTCTATCAATCAAATTACCGGACTGATTCCCAACGAAATAGGTAGTTTATCTAATCTCAGAGATTTGTTCTTAGATAACAATTCACTTTCAGGGCCCATTCCAAATACCATTGGAAATTTATCCAATCTCAGATATTTGCTCCTATCTAACAATTCACTTTCAGGGCCCATTCCAAATGTCATTGGAAATTTATCCAGTCTCAGCATTTTGCACCTATCTAACAATTCACTTTCAGGGCCCATTCCAAATGTCATTGGAAATTTATCCAGTCTCAGCATTTTGCACCTATCTAACAATTCACTTTCAGGGCCCATTCCAAATGTCATTGGAAATTTATCCAGTCTCAGCAATTTGCACCTATCTAACAATTCACTTTCAGGGCCCATTCCAAATACCATTGGAAATTTATCCAATCTCAGAGATTTGCACCTATCTAACAATTCACTTTCAGGGCCTATTCCAAATACCATTGGAAATTTATCTAATCTCATCACTTTGCACCTATCTAACAATTCACTTTCAGGGCCCATTCCAAATACCATTGGTAATTTGACCAGTCTAAGATCATTAGGTATCTCACAGACTCAAATTACTGGGCCAATTCCTAATGAAATAGGTAATTTATCCAATCTTATAAGTCTGGCTTTGGTAAGTAATGTTAATTTAGGAGGTAGTATACCTTCGTCTATTGGCAACTTATCTAAGCTGAAATTAATGAATATGAGTATCAATTCCCTAGAAGGAAATATACCTTCGGAAATAGGAAATCTAACAAATCTGCTTTCCTTATCATTGGGTGGTAATTCACTTAATGGTGGCTTACCACCGGAAATTGGACAGTTATCAAATCTTGTAGTACTGAATATTCATGGAGGAAATTTGACAGGTTCAATACCTCCGGAAATTGGGCAATTAAACCAACTACAGCATTTAAATTTGGCATTTAATGACCTTATAGACCAAATTCCAATTGAGTTTAATTCTCTATTAAATTTGCGAGATTTGGACTTATCAGGTAACAACTTGACAGGTAGTATTTCACCTGGCATCGGTCTATTGCCTCGCCTGAGAGGCCTCATTTTGAGCGACAATAGTATATCTGGAACAATACCTTCGTCACTTGGAAAACCACAAATGACTGGGCTATTTTTAAATTCTAATAATTTAAGTGGCAATATTCCAGATGAACTTATAGTATTGAAAAATATGTTTTTAGACTTTCGGATAGAAGACAATGCATTTACATTTCAAAACTTCCTGAATATAATTCAGGGGTTTGACGGTACCGGTTCGTTTTCATACGGTGTTCAAGACTCAGTTGATTTAGAAAAAACCATTTCCACTTACAATGGAGGACCTTTAACCCTTAGAAGTAATATAGATCGTAACACCAATCCTCCAAGTAGGTACCAATGGTTCAAATATGTAGATGGCGGTACAGATATTCCACTTAATACTTTATCTGAAAACGGGCATACAATCAACATCAACAATATTTCCGAATCTGACGAAGGAACACAATACTACTATCAAATCACTAATCCTGATGCTCCGCTCCTCACTTTGACCAGCCGTTTGCAGACCCTGGTAGTTCAAGAAGGCATTGAAGTCAATCTCTGCTTACAATTTGACACCACCAATGTCACCCTTCAGCAATTCATGTTCAAGGTCGATTTAGACCAAGTGGTGCAGGAATGTCTCGCAAATGCTGCCCGGGAAGACAGTATTTTAATCAGTTATGCCACCGAAAAGTTCTATGAAAGGGTCATCTCCGGTTTTTACAATAATTACAAGGCAAATTGCCTGGAAGGCGTCAACGATCGTCTGGAGTACACTTACAGGTCCCAGGAATATCATTATACACTTTACTATTATGACCAGGCCGGTAACCTGGTGCAGACCGTACCTCCGGAAGGGGTAAAACCACTTTCGACAGCAGCCACAACGGCGTTTTTGGGGGGCGCACTTTCACAACCTGCCCATGAGCTAGTAACGCGGTACCAGTACAATTCACTGAACCAACTGATTGAACAACAAACACCCGATGCCGGCCAGTCACAGTTCTGGTACGACGGAAAAGCCCAATTGCGGCTGTCCCAAAATGCGCAACAATTGATCGATACGGCTTATTCCTACACCAAATACGACGAACAGGGGCGTGTCATAGAAGTGGGGGAAATGCATACGGAAACACCCCTCGGCCAATTGTTGGATTCACTGGATTCCAAAACCTTTCCCCTGGCTGCAGACTATGCACTGACCGATGTGACCCGCACCCACTACGATTTTCCGAAACCGGGACTCACCGCCTTCAATCAGCAAAATTTACGCACCCGGGTGTCATGGGTGGAAATTGTGAACCACGAAGCCACCGATACGGTGATTACCTGCTACAGCTACGATATTCATGGGAATGTCAAAAGCTTGCTGCAACAATTACCAGGCCTGGCGCCGAAGCGCACCGACTACGTATATGACCTGATCAGCGGGAATGTGAATAACGTGTTGTACCAATACGGAGAAGAGGATCAGTTTATCCATCGCTATGAATACGACGCCGATAACCGGCTGACCGAAGTATACACCTCTACCGATGGCTTTATCTGGGACAAGGAAGCGGCCTATACCTATTACCTGCATGGCCCCCTGGCCCGGGTGGAGCTGGGCGAATACCGTGTTCAGGGGATGGATTATTATTATACTTTGCAAGGTTGGCTCAAAGGTGTGAACCAGGCTTATGAAGATGACCCTGACATTATCAATGTGGCCGATTACATGGCAGGAAAAGATGTTTTTGCTTTTAACCTGGGCTATTTTAACGGTGACTACACGCCTGCCAATGCCTTGTTAACCCCCACCGAAGTGCGCGACCAGCTATGG
>JAKSDQ010000024.1 GCA_022360015.1 Cytophagales bacterium | reverse complement strand
CTTCCATTAGAGTTATGAATGATTTCTTTGACTCTAGTATTGTGAATATGTTCCTAAACAAGTCATTCTTAGATTAAACGATGGTGTCTATGAAGATGAATGGGGAACAGAAAGTGCATGAACTTGCGTCATTTTCAGTTCCATCAGGTAACTCTTGCAAAGCAAAATCTTGAAGTTGTGCAAATGTCATGAAAATTCAATACTGGTTTCTTCGTTGCCGAGAGCCAGAAATCCAAGTGTAGTTGTAGCTTCACCGGTACAAGGAACTCGAACATTTGGTTGCGAATCGCGCCCAAGCTCCTATAGACCAAATTCTGGTAATATATGCAGCAAGCTACTATTGTAAACTATTGTCCGTTGTAACCTTAGGTAACTAAGCAGACAGACTTAATTGTAACATTTAATTTTTGTACTTCCTTAAACTTACTTTTACGTTGCAAAAGCTACCTACTTCATTGATGACACAAAGTAAATGTGCTCAGTAGTTCATCTGGAGAATCGTTTTCAGTTTTCCATAGAATTGCAGCAAGTAACGCAAGTACATTACCGTCGATGATATGTTGGGCCGACTCGAATACTCTCACGGTCCCGCACTATGTACTAAAATCTTGAACAGCGTTGTTCATTTTTGTTACACCTTAAGCAACATTGAAACCGATTGCATGCGCAGCAATTTTGATGACACGGTTACAACTTGCAAGTATCGCAGTGCAAGGTGTCAGCATCCGGATGAGAAACGTGAGTAAAGCCACATTTTGCGCGGAAAGTGTGACCGGCGTCATGCTTTCTTCTGTTAATTTTAGAAAAACAATGTTACCGCAGATATTTTCATTAAATGATAAAGGATAAGCTTAATCAATCATTTCATTGGAAATCTAAGAACTTCCAGCTCTCTAAATAGTTCTAGAGGCTCAGAAACATCCGCTTGAGTATTTACTGTCCTTCTCGCTCACTTTCACCAAGTGGGTTCAACAGTCATGTTAAGCCGAATCGATCGATTGCGTACTGATTTTTCCGCACGTACAACTCGTTACACGTACAAACAGTTAAGGTCCCCCTCAAAATTTGTCGTTGGCGTGCTCCACTTCTCGTCATCCCTCTGTGTTTAGGCAGGTATCGTCCAGAATTAAACCGGCTCTCTCAAATGATTTCTTTTCATACAAAACCATGTTTTGACTACTCTGAACTTGATTGGTGG
>JAKSDQ010000025.1 GCA_022360015.1 Cytophagales bacterium | reverse complement strand
TCGCGTCGGTCGGTCTACGTCGACGAACAGGACAGGCGGTATTGCAGGGTTACTCCCTGCGCCGGCAGCATATTGATGGCTTCTCCGATTTCGCAGGGTTCCCTATGCTCCCTTTGGGGAAAGCGACGGCGACGAAGCTCGTTCAAGCACACGAAGTGCTCTGCCGATAATGTCCAACCGTCACTGACCGGTACCGCTTTGTAAACCGCCGGTGGCGAGAATCGCAGACCCGATACCGTCATCCGGCACTCGGTGGCGGTGAAGCCGGAAATTGGCGACACGCGCGTGCCGTGTCGGCCGCTCCCGGTTCGTGCTTCGCTGCGCGGTTCGGGTTCGGGTTCGGGTTCGGGTTCGGCGCCGATGACTTGCCACTCCGCATCGGGCGACTGTCGGTCTGCTACACACGTCATCAACTCGCCGGCCGCATTGAACGCGACACTGCGTCCTGAGCAGTGTGATCCGTCAGTGCGCGTTTCGGAAAAGTGCATCTCCGGCGCTTCGACGCGCTGCGTTGCTTTGAGCTGGTCGGTATTGACCGCGCCGCGATTCTGAACTGTCGTTGATTCGATCGCGCCGACGTTGCTGACGGCGTGACCGGCAAAATTCAGATTACCGGTCATCGATTCGGTGCCGTCGCGGCGCACGATCAGTTCGTACTTCGAGTTGATTCCGGGTTCTGCGGTACCGATGGATGCCCAGATGCCTGGCTTGAACTGGCCGGTGGCCGGAAACGCGCGCGCCAGCGCGCGCGCTTGTTTCGCGTCGGCCATTTCGATGTCAATGATGAGGCCAAGCTTATTGTCGCCGGGGGGGTGAAATACAACCTTCAGCCCGTCCGCGTTTGTCCAGTTCGGCAGATAGCCGTTGATCTGCTCGAGTCTTGTGGGCCATTGCTCCTTCTCGACCCGGTAGGCGTAGGCAGCTTCCTGGATCTGAAGCACGCTGTCTACCGTGCGCTCGATCAGCGCGGCGTGCCGATGGGATTCCCGCCACTGAAGGTACCCTTGCACCAATACCCCAAGCACGACCAGCGCCACCACCAGTTCCATTGAGCTATACCCCCGCTGAGCCTGCCGGCGGCGGATCGGTGTTCTGTTCCTCATCAGCATTCCCTCCCGGAAGCAATGCGTGGAAATTCCGCGCGGCCCCGATGGCGGAGCGGTACGTCGGTGACGGTGAGCGTCACCGTGTTGCCGTCAAGCGTGCCGCCGGCGCGCACCAGCGCCTGTTGAAATATCCGGCTCGATCGACTGCGATCGGCGGCGGTGTAATGCAGGGTCGCGCCGATCGCCCTGAAGCTCACCGACCACGCGGCCGGGTCCGCCACCGGCGGCACGGTGCCAAGCTGCCGCAGTGGACGCTGCGTCATCGACAATGCCGAACGGCAGTGTGTGCGGCGGTACTCCAGTGCCAGCTCCCGTACCAGC
>JAKSDQ010000026.1 GCA_022360015.1 Cytophagales bacterium | reverse complement strand
GAGATGCTGACAATTTGGCTAGCCACAATGGATGCCACGTCTAGTGCGTCCAAATTCCTTTTGCGACTAGGAAATTTGGGGCTGTTGCACCCAAACCAATCTTGCTGAATGTGAGAAAGCTGCTCTCGACTCTGGCCCTTTTTGGCGATTTGGCATCCCATTAGATTGTCCGGCAATATAATTCAATGTCCGAACGCCCTTGGACTCCGATGGCATGCTCTTGCCCACGGTGAGATTCATGCAATACATCAAAATGAGTGAAGGAAAGACGAAAATCCTGAGCTCAAAGGGAGTTTGCGGTATTTTTTAATGCAAATCTGCAAGCCTAGCAAGTTTGCTATCACACGCGTTGTAACGGGAGCGTCGCATTGGCAGAAGGTTTTGCTCCAATCTCCGACAAATTCCATTTACTAAAAATACAATGCAACATTGTACCATTGGCTGCGGAAAACCATGTCCACAATCATGGAGTAGATTAGTGAATTGACCACTTTGCCTTTAAATGTCAAAATCTGGCGTGCGGCCGATGGATTCTACACCCACTGGTTCTGAATTCCCGGTCATGGAGTGCATAGCGTCTCAATATTCTTGCAATAAGTCAAGAGAATCTCACCCTACATCACCGCGCCACACAGCAGGAAGATCTAAAGAAGCAGTTGGATGCTTTCTAGAGCTAGAAATATGGCGTCCAAACAAGCAGCTCTCCTCCATCTGATACTGGACTTCTACTTGTCCAGGGCCCAAACACTCCCAAGAGTTGTGCCACTCGTAAGTGAGCGGTTGTTACACCAAGGAAACTCTGACTTGATCAGCCCATCCATCGTGCATGTGTGCACAACAGGGCTTAACCATTAACCTATGTAAGTCAAGATGCCCTTCCCCCCACTCTTGAATAGTGCTGCTAGGCTCTTTTTTCATTACACTAGGTAGCAAACCAAAGCAGTTTTTCTCCGAGAAACACCACCTATATTGTTAATGCTCACTGTAATGTTTAAGGGAATCTTTATTTTGTTCAACCAAGTTTGTCTACACTGTGAGGTTGCCCTAGCATAGTAGCCATAGCTGCCAAACCTATTGGCCTCTTGCTTACAAGTGGTCTTCCGCTATGACAGCCTTGTAGCTCACGCCTTGACAAATCTAAAGTGCTTTGAAAATTGACACGTACTAGACAGTTGCAAAATATTACCGGACGGTACCACACAAGGCAAAAT
>JAKSDQ010000227.1 GCA_022360015.1 Cytophagales bacterium | reverse complement strand
TTGTCACTTAACGATAAGATTGTTGATTTGGCTTTAAATGATGATGATTTCGGAGATTTTGAAGATGGGTTGCAATACTATACAGCAATAGAAAACAATCAGGATGTGCTAATCACTCGTGATTTAAAGGATTTCAAAGCCGCAAAAATTCCAGTGATGACAGCAGAAGAGTATTTGATTTCAATCGATAAATCTGCCAGCAGCTAATTGGAGGGGAGCACCTCAAAACAAGTCGAGAGCTTTTTTAGGTCATCTTGGAGGAAATATTTTCCCTCAACTATAAAATATTTCCACATATTATTACTTTTCGAACGATTTCAAACAAAAAAGCACAAAACTTAACGTTTTGTGCAAAAGTAGCGGCGAGGGGGAAGGTATCGAACCATGCCATTGCGGATTTGCAAGAGATTTTAACATTTACGAATGTGGCTTGAAAACTTAGCGGTTTTGAGCTAAAGTTTTTATAAATTTCGCAATCGACTAATTTTAACGGATTCTCAAAAATGGGGTTTGATAATAAAAAAATAGAAAAGTAAATGCTGCTTACCCAACCAAGTCGACCTTCCATAAAAACATATTGATTAATCAGGGATAGAACCAACAAATTTGAACAACGTTATATACCAATATATAATATTAATTGGTATATTCGCTTTAAATCAAAAAAATATGCAGAAAAATACAAGCGTTACACTGGGCGAACATTTTGACAAGTTTATCAGCCGTTTAGCGGAAAAGGGACGATATAGCTCAGCCAGTGAGGCTATACGTGCAGGTTTGCGCCTGCTTGAAAAGGAAGAAACTAAGCTGGAAGCATTACAAAATGCTTTAATAGAAGGCGAAAAAAGCGGTAGGGCCAACTATTCTTTAAATGATTTTATTGACGAACTGAATGCTGAATAGTCTTGGCTTTTTTTCTTACCAAAAGGGCGAAAGCGGATTTAAAAAGCATTGCCCGTTATACACAAAAAAATGGGGTATTAATCAACGTAACACCTATCTAACCCAAATAGATACAGCTTTTCATATGCTTTCAGACAATCCGGCTAAAGGATTTAGTTGTGACTATATCCGGCAAGGGTATTTCAAATATGGTGTTGGAAAACACCTTATATTCTATCGAATAATCAACTTGGACATTGAGATTGTCCGTATACTGCATGAGAGAATGAATATAGAACAACGTCTCAGGGAAGATTAATCATGCTTCAGCATGATTAACAACTAGATCCTTAGAGCCCTAAGTGTGCCACCATTCAGTTTGGGCGAACAAAAGAATTTAACTCGTTTGCTAACCATTTCGAAATCATTGCAATGAAAAAGAGCTTAAATGTTGATTTAACCTGGTCTTAAACTTTTTCAAACAAAAAAGCACAAAACTTAACGTTTCGTGCCAAAAGTAACGGTGAGCGGATTAATATCGAACATGAGCATTCTGGATTTGCGAAAGGTATTAATCTTTTCAGGAGTAACTGGAAAAGTTTACAACTTCCCATTAGAGTTTTCATCAAAATGCTAAAATCCATTTTTGGAGCAAGGATTCGTGATTGTCTACCAAGGTTTTATGCTGATTTCCATACTTTTAGGTATCATGGTTTTAGAGGGAGGGTGTAGTTAACTATTTTCAGTTTTATAATCAGTCCGATTTTTTGGATGGGTTACAGGTTGATTTTAATAGGGCTTATTTATCTGGGTTATTGGATACCAAAAAAGTTAGGGAAAAGTAAATTCGGAACAATCCTTCCCCGATTACATGAAGTAAATATTCTTGATTTTAAGGATACACCCTCATTCAAAAACTAACCAGTTAGTCTGAACCAAGAGCGTATCACTTGATTTGAGGTTAGTGGAAATGCCTTCATTGAGTTCATTGTTCAGGCTACCCGCTATTGTACTTACAATGCCATAAATATCATCTCCTTGAGAGCCTGTGCTTAATTGGCCATAACTGTAATGATAAAAGTAAAGCTGTGGAAACCACAACTGTCTTTCTTTGATCCTGGCATATTTTTCGTCCAACGACTTGGTGACAAACACGGTTCCAAAAGGGGCGGGGTTCAAAGTGACCTCTTCATATCCGGGAGTATACACACCGAGATGGTCTAAAAAAGTTGGGTTTGCTGACTCTTGCACAGTTGTATCAAGAGCAA
>JAKSDQ010000197.1 GCA_022360015.1 Cytophagales bacterium | reverse complement strand
GAAAAAAGGAGGTTCAAAGATGTTATTGAATAAAATGCCTTCAGTTTCTATTTCGTTCTGATGTCTATAGGTACAAAAGAAGTCGGGATGAAAATTTAATGCAATTCCTGAAATTTCATTGGTAGATTTTATCGAATAGGGTTGACATGGTGATAGGCAAGCTATAGTTTTATATGCTATGGTATACTTCGTAAAATCTACATATAACTCAAAACCTCCTTTAAGAATTAAGATGATCGAATAATAATTATGACGTTGTATATGATCAAAATAGCTGTCATCCTCAAAGCAAAAAATTTTGAATGCCAACTCTCCGTTTTGACGATCAATTAAAGTGTACACATTTCTTTTTATGGTAATTTAAAAGCTAAAGATAAGTAAAAAAACTTATCTTTAGCCTTTTGTTGATTCAACGTGATATTGCCAGGTTTACGAATTAGGCAGTTTTACAGCCAATAGCTTTACTTGCTCAATCACCGGATCTTTTTCCAACAGTTCAGAGGCATTGGCCATAAGAGCCTTGGCAATTTTACCAGCCAAGTGTGCTTTTCGTCCTTCTTCACTAGGAAAGGTATCGAATATTCCAAAAGTTGAATTGTCAATCTTGATAGCATACCAAGTGATGGTGTCTGGTTCTTCTTGTGCCAAAGTAAGAGCTCCTTTAATAAAATTTTCTACTTCTAACTCTTTTCCCGATTTAGCTTCTAACCTTACTAATAATGCGAATTTTACCATAATGTTTGAGTTTTATTAATTAATAGGACAAACTTACAGGGCTTTTGGAGTCATTAAAATGGAGTTTTAAAGCCTTGGGATGGATAATTTTGCCTGCATAGAAGCAAGAGTGTGAGTAGCGAGTAACAGATTCAATTGTTGTCATGGCTGGTGCTCTTGCTTTTTTTGATTGACCGGCATGACTAATCCGGTTTTCAGGAATTCTGGGAAGGTGTAAATTAAGGCTAGGCAGATAATACCCAAGGACGAGTAATTGTATGCCTCCCTTAACAAACTACCTGATTATCCGATTAATAAAACCAGCGATTTGTTGCCCTGCAATATATCTTTCGAAAACAAAACACAGTGGTGCAGTTTACCGGACTTACCCCGGTTTCCATGATAAAAACAAAAGGATCCCCATTATTAGAAATCCTTTTGTTTCAACTCGGTACTATGAAGCTTAAAACTAATTGCTTACCTTTTTATAATATTGAATTGCTGTTGCTTGTCAATGGAAAAGCTTCGAATATAATAAATACCAGGTGACAGATCAGAAAAATCAATTTCAGTTCGTTTTTTAAACGTATCTTGTTTTATAAATATTAGCTGTCCTACTAAATTATAAACTTCAATCTTTGTTATTTCTTCATTTGATTCAATGATTAATTTATTGTTTACCGGGTTAGGATAATATTTAAATCTATCAATACTAACTTCTGATTTACCTAATGGTCCAATTAAAACAAAATCCAGTGGCCCAACCCATGGACTATCATCATCTCCGGAATTCGGACCGCAAATAGCTTTAAGATATATCTCATAATTGGTATCTGCGGATAACCCTGCTAATGAGTGTGGATTAGTGGAGGTTAAAACCTTAGTCCCTGTTCCGGGTGCAAACCCTTCCAATCCGTATTCCAACTCCCATGCTGTCTCGCTTCCATTGCTGGTCCATGATAAATTAGCAGCATCGAAAGTGATATCATCTACCACAAAATCTGTAGGCGCCGGGCATGAAACCGGTGTGGTGAATTTTTCAGGTCCTATCCAACTGCTAAAATCACTTGCGCATAATGATCTCACAAAAACATCATAATCAGTACTGGAATTTAGCGCTGAAATAATATTTGAATTTGTGCTCGTTGCAATAATTCTTTCTACTGGTGTTGAGGCATTTTCAATAATTCTAATCTCCCAACCTGAAGAAAAATCATCTGTCCACGAAATAGTCGCTGATTGATAGGTTATGTCGGTGATTGTAATATTGGCAGGGTCGTTACATTTTGTCTTGAACGTAAACACCTCTGAAAAATTACTTATCCCGCATTCATTATCACTTTTTACACGCCAGTAGTAACTTGTATAAAATTCCGTTTGAGAAGGTGTAAATGTATTTTCAGTTGTAGTTGTTTTTTCTATAATATTAGAAAAACCAGGGTCGGTAGCTAACTCAATAGTATAAGTCTCTGCATTCTGGTCAGCCTCCCAAACTAAGGTTGAATTGGGAATTATTTGTAAAGCATTATTTTCCGGAGATACTAAAGTGGGCTTGTCCGGATTCTCAAATAGATTTAATTTTAAGCGCACTTTTCGTTGTTTGGATATTGTATTACCTATAACAGTAAGTTCATTAGCACCTAAATCCAGGTTTTCCAATCCTGAAATGGTTACGTTTACTGCTGTATTACTGTGTACTGCAACAGGAGGATTAAATGTGGCTTCGACGCCACCAGGTAAGTTTTCTACACTAAATGCTGTTGTTTCATTAAAACCTGAGAACGTTTTATAATTAAAAACAAAAACAGCCTCGTCATCTTTAATCGCAGCAACATTGAAATTCGACTAAGTAGCAGGAGAAAATAAAACAAATACCTGGAAGTGATCTCTACATGAAACATCCGGGTTTTTTGTATTCCTTATACCTACCGCGTGTATACCTTCAAGTAGGTTTGAGGCAGAATTGCCCCTGCTAATTATGTTACCTGCACTTACAAAACTGCCTCCATAAATATTGAAGGCTTCTTCAAGAAATTAACCTGGAATTTCGAATGACGCGCCATGAATGCTTCCATTAGCAGCATGGCAGGTGGTGATACCTTCGACGACAGAGATGATACTTGATTATTTCACCGTATATTTGAAACATAAAGAATTTTAAGAAAAATGGTGCAAAGAGGAGCCAGTACATAATTTAATCATTACTAAGTAGATTATCATTTAAAAAATAAAACTTAAACTAAAAAATGACTTTTAATAGTGGGAAACACCTTAACTTCGTTTCTTTTGAGCAAAAAAAAAATATAAAGCAAGTACTTATTCAGCCGATGAACTTTAAATGCATATGTCAGTTTTTTGTTAAAAGTGCTACCTGATTTGCCAATTGAATATACTTGAGCATGTCAACCTATCCAAATGATGGTTATTTTACCAATGACACCGATGGTGCAATTACACTATGGTTTATCTGTAGACCAAGTTTGCATCCCTCATTACTGAAGTTGAAGCATGAG
>JAKSDQ010000322.1 GCA_022360015.1 Cytophagales bacterium | reverse complement strand
GGAGGTGAGCAGCTTTGTGCACCGTGATACGTCGGAGACCCAAATTTTCACCTGACTTTCCGCCTGACTGTTGGAAGCCACAGACACAATGCACGAACCACAGCGTTGGAGTAAATCGCGTTCAAAATCCTACCAGCTTATGTTGTTTCAAGTCCCCAGTCGACCATGACGGACATACACACCGCGCGCTGCGTCCCCGCAGCTTGATCACAACAATCACCGCGGTTTTTGTCACTATTTCCCCTGGATGTTCAAAAAAGAGCGCGTAAGGGATCGATGCAAAGGTAATGAGTGTAGGTGCTCAACTTTGTGGCGATGAAGGGCCGGTGCGGGCGAAGGTCCCTGGAACCGAGAAGACGCAGCAGGGATCCAGGAAGCGTGTGCGCCCAAGTGCAAGATGAGCACGCGGTGTTGCTGCTGTTGGGAGGGAAAGAGGAAGGAATGGAAAGATTAACGAGTTTAAATCTCAAATAACAGAACCAGCAAGCGCGCTGCATGAAGTCAGTTGTGTTCAGGTTGCCAATAATAAAGGAATTAATGTGAATGTTTTGGCAACCATAGAGCGTGAGTCGCATGGAAGGCTCTTGATTTTGTTCTCGTTTTCCTGTGTGGAACTTGTATGGTCTCGATACTGTGTACAAAAACGACATAATCAAGAATTGAAGGGAAGCCCCTTTCCCAGCGCCAACTATTGCCTTTAAAATATTCTATAAAATTGTTGACAAGTCCTCTCAACACTGGCAGCTGGTTGACCCTAAATGTTGGCTAAAGTAAAAAGAAGACAGCTGCAGTGATCTGGTTTGGGGTTCTCTACAAATGACTTGTGGCTATAACATTGTTAAAATTAGTTATATAATTGATACATAATGACGTTTATTATATGCAAGTAAAGTTGATTGATTAAAAAAATATTAACGCAGGAGCCATATGCTCAGGGATCGAACCTATGACCTATTATTTAACAAAATCTAATGTTCCAAGTGATGGCATTAAATCCATTTTTAAATAAACACAAAATTGACAAAAGTATAGGCACATGGATGAATAATTTTTATAACACATGCAAAGTCACATTTAGGTTATATGAGGACAAAGAGTCTAAATACAAATGGCATAAACGCAGTTTTCTATTACAATTTGTGAAACATATACCGATTTAGATGCATGTCTTCGAAGTTGCGTGGGAAGGTTGGGCGGTATTTTGGGGTTGCGGTTGGCCCAGCGCACTCTTTGCGCCACACGAATGGACAGAAATGGCCGCTCTGCGTGCTGATCTCGATCTTCTCCCTCCGGCTTTATCTGCCTCGCCGCTGCGACTCTTCCTCGCGGCACACCACTCCATTCTGGCG
>JAKSDQ010000027.1 GCA_022360015.1 Cytophagales bacterium | reverse complement strand
TATCCATTCCGAACAGAGAAGTTAAGCCCGGTAGCGCTGATGGTACTGCTGTCACAGGTGGGAGAGTAAGTCATTGCCAGTCTTAATTGACTACAGCAGGTAGTAGACCCTAACCTAAATGGTTAGGGTTTTTTGTTTTATGTTAAAAGATAACAATAAATTTCAGTCACTTTTGCCAGAAAGTGTTATCTTAAAGTCCAAAATCCACGCCAGAATGATTGCCTCTTTATATGATAAATATTTAAGTGCTACCGGTGTCTCTACCGATACCAGGAGGATTAAATCCGGCAATATTTTTTTTGCACTAAGAGGCCCTAATTTTAATGCCAATAAATTTGCGAAAGCAGCACTGGAACAAGGTGCCAGCTTTGCGGTGATCGATGACCCTGACCACAAGCTCGAAGACGATCGTTACATTCTGGTAGAAAACGCTCTTAAAACACTTCAGGAACTGGCCATACATCACCGGTCTAAACTAAAAATTCCAGTCATTGGTATTACCGGTTCCAACGGAAAAACCACCACAAAGGAATTAATCAATGAGGTGTTGAGTAAAAAGTTCGTAACTTTTGCCACAGCGGGAAACCTGAATAATCATATAGGTGTACCCATTTCGGTATTATCCATTGGTCCAAAGGTGGAAATAGCCATTATTGAAATGGGCGCCAACAAAGTAGGAGACATTGCCGAATTATGTGAAATGGCCCGGCCTACACACGGACTCATTACAAACATCGGAAAAGCCCATATCGAAGGCTTCGGTGGATTCGAAGGCGTAATCAGGGGGAAAAGTGAGCTATATCAATACCTGCTCGATCATCATGGAAAGGTTTTTATCAACTCTCAAAATGAGATATTAAATAAAATGGCCGAGCGGTTTGACAGGCCGTATTATTATCCGGATTATTCCGATTACTATCATTGCGAGTTGGTCACCGCTGATCCTTTTTTAGTAATAAGGTCAGACAAAGGCAATCTGATCGAAACCAATCTTGTAGGTAAATACAATTTTGAAAATATTGCCGCAGCACTGTGCGTTGGTAAATTTTTTGAGGTTGACAACAAAAAGGCCAACCGGGCCATCAGCAAGTACACACCCTCCAACAATCGCTCCCAGATTATTAAGAAAGGCAATAACATGCTCATTCTCGATGCATACAACGCCAATCCGGTATCAATGAGAGCTGCCATTGAAAACATCGCGGAAATGGAATCCGGAAACAAAGTGGTCATTCTGGGAGATATGAATGAACTGGGCGAAATCAGTGAAGAAGAACACTATAAAATCGGCGAATTAACCAAAGAAAGGCACTTCAACAAAGTGATTTTCTGCGGAAAAAAAATATTAGCCGCAAAAAATGCTAATCCTGAATCCACTTATTTTAAAGAAAAAGACCAGCTCATTGATTATCTTCATGAAAATCCGTTTGATAAAGCCCTGATCCTTATAAAAGCATCGAGAAGCCTGGGGCTGGAACAGTTGGTTGACGTCATAGAAAAATAAAGACCACAACTATTGGCTTCGATATCATAGATGGCTTGTTTGAAGCAGAATGATAAGTGCAATGGCTTTAATTAGTAAAAAGAAAATTCCATTTAAAATAAGCCCCAGCCTGAGAAAATATCTCAGAATACATGGCAGGGAACTTAACCTCCCGATTCAGTACAATGATTTGCGGCGTTACAATAACTCTATTGCTCTTTATGACCACTGGGGTGAAGATACGTTATGGGAAACTGTATTCTACAGCCCTTCTGACATGCAGCATATCCATTACCAGCTTAAGAAAATCTATGCTATTTTGAAGGCCGATGGTGACCTGTCTGTCATGGAACACTTGTTTATTGAAAGGGTCGATATCTGTGTTTATGGCAATACACAACCATTTCGTATCCGGGTGGTTAACCGGATCAACGATAATTTTGACTACTTTTATATCAAAAATGCCGATGCTTCCAGGGTGTATGGCTTAGAGCTCGAAGATTTACTTTCCCCTAATAGAATCAGATACATTGTCAACCACGAAACCTTAATAGAAGAACATATTGTCGGCATTCCCGGTGATCAGTTTATCAAACACCATCTTCAGGATAAAAGATTGAATGAAGTGCGGCTGTCCAAAGAATTTGTAAAATTCAATGAGCGATGTTTTGTACGTTTGCTGGGAGATATGCATTCCAGCAACTTTGTAGTTGATATTACCCCCGATTTCGAAGAAGTACATTATCGCATCCGGGCCATAGATTTCGATCAGCAGTCGTATGAGGGCAGAAAAGCCATCTACATGCCAAAATATTTTAAACAAAATAACCCCATCATTGCCATTGGCATGAAACACATGACCCCGGAAACCATGCGGCAGTATCAAAAAGAGGAAAGGGCGCTTATTGCTAATCGTATTAAAGCATCCAGGTATGTGATCAAGGATTTGTTTGATGCCATGGAAAAAGACACCATTTCGTTATCCGAACATGTAGAAAACCTGAAAAAGGAGTTGGCAGAATTCTATGATGAAAAGGCCTTCCTGCGTTGTCGCACCATGGGTGAATTGGTGAAAAAAAGCCTTAAAATGGCCCTTAGAAAAAGTTTTAAAAAACCGGAATCCCTCTGAAATCATCAGCTAATCACCGGAACGTAATCTTTTTTTAATCACATAGATAACATCTATGAGATGATCAAAACAATAGATAAAATTCTGTAGCCAAAGCTGATACAAATCCGTTTATCTTAATAAACAATTAAATATATTCGTTATGGCAAATGTAAATCTAATAGGACTGGAAGTAGGCAAAGCAAAAGAGATCGCCGATCAACTTAACCTGCTGTTGTCTGACCTTCAGATTTATTACCAGAATCTGAGAGGTTTTCACTGGAACATTCAAGGACATGAGTTTTTTGATCTTCATAAAAAATTTGAGGAACTATACACCGAAACAGCCGTACATATCGATGATATAGCAGAACGGATACTAGCCCTTGATGAAACGCCTTTTCATTCCTTTGAAGATTATCTGGTTAATGCCGGTATCAAAGCTAAAACCCATGTTCACGAGGCAAAAGAGGCAATAGAAACCATCACATCTAACTTAAACAGCTTAATAATCAGGGAAAAAGAAATTCTTAAGCAGGCCAACGATGCATACGATGAAGGTACAGCTACACTGGTATCTGACATGATAAAATTACATGAAAAAAACAGTTGGATGTTTAGAGCATGGTTAAAATAGTTCTATAGTTGATCTTTATACAGTAGTTTTTGTCTGGCAAATGAGCCGGGCAAAGCTACTGTATTTTACTACTTACAAATACTTTTTCCACCACGATTGAAATACAACCAACGCCCAGATTCTTGCATGCACATCGCCGGGATTTTTAGAAAACAATTGCTCCTTTAACGCCCTGATACCCACGTAGTCGAATACTCCCTGGTTGTTTATAAAATTCTCTGCCAAAAGATCATTTTCAATCAACGATCTTAGTTCGTTTCTGAACCATTTTAACAAAGGAACCTCAAAACCATGCTTTGGCCTTCTGTAGAGCTCCCTGGGTAAAATATCCCTGAAAGCATCCTGTAAAATACGTTTTTTCATCTGGCTGTTAATTTTGGATTCCTCCGGCAGTGAAAAGGCATAATTGACTACATGGTGATCCAGGAATGGGACCCTGACTTCAAGACTGTTGGCCATAGACATGCTGTCTACCTTGGTTAACATGTCATTAGTCAAAACCATATGCATATCAGTATACAACACATCGTTCAGATTGCCTTTTCCGTTGAAGTGTGTGAGAATATTATGCTTTCGTTGGTTGAATTCCTCCGTATTGACTTTTTCCCTGGCCTCGAGCGTTAAGATCGACATCGCCTCAAAATCGGTGGCCAATGCCGCCCAGCGCCAGTAACGCTCACGCTCACTCAGATTCATGCCAATGGCAAATCTTTGGAACTGTCTCACCTTGTTGGTCAAAGGGTTATTTCTGGATTTCGGCAATGCATTCCACAAGGGAAGCAATGATTTTACCATCGAAGCAACTGTGCCTCCCTGTAAGGCTTTAAATGCTGCTTGGTGTTTATTGTATCCTGAAAACAGCTCATCTGCCCCATCTCCTGACAACGCTACCGTGGTTGTCTTCCTGGTGTGTTTACTCAGAATATAGACCGGAATAGCCGAGGAATCTGCAAATGGTTCATCCAGGTAATCGAGAATGTCAAACAGGTGATCATATAAATCAAGGTTGGAAAGGGAAAAAACGGTATGGTGCGTATTAAATTTTCTGGCTACCGAGTTCGCATATTTGGTTTCATCAAAGAAGGGTTCATCGCGGTAGCCAATCGAAAAAGTGTTGAGTTGATCCCTGTGCCTGGTCGCCAGGGCCGTAATGACGGATGAGTCGATACCACCACTTAAAAATGCCCCGAGTGGAACGTCAGCTACCAACCTTTCTTTCACCGATTCTTCCAGTAACTCTATTAACCTCGCTTTTTGCTGCTCGTAGTTGAGGTTATCAGGATTGAGATGGCTTTTGTGATAAGGGATGTGATAATACCTGCTGATTTTAACTTCCCTGTTTTTAATTTTCAGAAAGTGACCCGGCATCAGTTTTTTCACACCATTTAAAATAGTGCTGGGTGCAGGTATATAGTTGAATTGTAAATACTGGTATAAAGAAGTATAATCTACCGACTTTTCAATACCATAGGCAAGCAGCGACTTCATCTCGGAGGCGAATATAATCTTATCCTCGTCCTGGTAATAGAGCAAAGGTTTAATGCCAATACGATCCCTGGCCAGAAATATCGAGTTATCTTCTTTGTCATAAATGGCGAAGGCAAAAAAACCATTCAGTTTGTTAAGGCACTGTTCTTTCTCACGAATATAGAGGTTGAGTAGTACCTCTGTGTCAGAGTCTGATTTAAAACAGACACCCTGGCTGATCAAATCTTTCCGGAGCCTTTTATAGTTATAGATTTCTCCGTTAAAAACAATCGTAAACCGCCCTGTTTCATCTTTCATAGGTTGGTTGCCGTCTGCCGAAGTGTCAATAATCGATAACCTTCGATGTCCCAGGCCTACAAAATATTCCGTATACATGCCCTGGTGATCCGGCCCTCTTTTTTCCAAAACCGCCGTAGCACGGGCAAGGTTGATCATATTAAACCTGCCAACTTCATTAAATGCATATATTCCGGTGATACCACACATACTGTTGCTTCACAAAAATGTTAAAATTCGGGCTGTTAATTAATTAATTTTCTTAATTAAACCATACATTTATTGAATTAAGTTATATTTAACCACATCATTGTTCGTTAACTATATGTTTAACTAAAAGATACATGGTGT
This sequence comes from Cytophagales bacterium, assembly GCA_022360015.1. Lineage (GTDB taxonomy): Bacteria > Bacteroidota > Bacteroidia > Cytophagales > Cyclobacteriaceae > Agaribacillus. The sequence continues at coordinate 33,848 of JAKSDQ010000027.1, read as the reverse complement.
CAGTAAAGTCCTCCTTCATCAATAGACCCTTTTACCTCTTTTACCTGGCGGTTTTTGTTTTGCTTGTTTTTACCAGTTGTTCTTCCGGCAAAAAGCTAACAGCCAGACAACAAAAAATCAATAAGATCATCAATACTTCCCGAACCTTTGTAGGTACCCCCTACCGTTACGGAGGCACCAGCCAGAGGGGTATGGATTGTTCAGGCCTCCTGTTAATTTCTTTCAAATCCGCCAATATCTCCCTACCCAGAAGTGCCAAAGAGCAAAGTAAGATCGGGAAAGCAGTACGCATGCAGCAATTGCGGCCCGGGGATCTGGTTTTTTTTGCCACCAAAAAGCGCAGGCGAAAAGTTTCCCATGCGGGCCTGGTCACTGAAATAAAAGGCAAGCAGTCGATCAAATTCATTCATGCCTCCTCTTCCCGTGGTGTGGTGGAGGATAACCTCTATTCAAATTATTATCAAAAAGCTTTTGTGAAAGCCCGCCGGCTGGTTTTTTGATTAGAAAAAATTGGATATATTTGCCAACCCATTGATAAACTGAAAAAAGAAAAATCAGTTATATCAATTGTTACCATTTTACGGGGCCATAGCTCAGATGGCTAGAGCGCTTGACTGGCAGTCAAGAGGTCGTGGGTTCGACTCCCATTGGCTCCACGCTGATAATCAGCCACTTACAAGATTAAAATTGTGGGTGGCTTTTTTGTTTAATACACAATTTGATACACCTTTAAAGTCTTATGGATGAGATCACCAAGGAATATCGATCCAGGATGAAAAAGAAATTGGCCTGGATGGAATACACACTTCCCAGAATTAAAGAAATAGAAGACCAAAAACAAGGGGGATACTCAGGTTATTTCAAACAATTTCCAAACGTATTTGCAGAGGGTGATACAGAACATGAATTAATAACCAATTTATTTAATGCCCTGCATGACATATTTGACTATGAAGCTTCAAAAGTTGCCAACGATTTGAAATCTAACGATTCAAAGGTAACCAAAAAATCAATCTTCCTTCAATCGGCTTAACGGCTTAATATCATTAAATGACTGATTATATAGTTACAAGAGCTTATCTTTTTGACTGGATAAGGACACATGGTTGCGAAATGTTACCATTGCCAGAAAATAAAGCAAGAGTAGTTAAGTTTGAAAACCCAAAAACAGGAGGTACTGCTTATTTAAACATGCCCATTGATGACCGACCAATAAAAGACAGTAATGTGCATGGAATTTGCTCAAAACCTGGCATACCAGTACCAAGAATGTAATAAAATAAAGTATTTTAAACCCCTTTAACCGCCTATTTCTTTATCCGGCACCTTACCACATTTCAACCTGAGATAAGTTAACCTGGCTTAAATGTAGCACTACCTTAATTAAGATTTGCCTTTAAAAGTTAAATTAGGTATTTCGTGGGTTCAACCAACTGGGTTTATTATGAACTATATGCTCGCCAGCTTGTTATTGATTTCAGCGGCATGTGGTAATCAGCAAAAAGAATATCAAAAAAGTAATCCTAGCCTCTTATTAGGTTTCACCTTTGGAATGACAGAAAAACAATTCAATCGGCACCTTGAAAAGTTACTTGAAGACGGCAAAATATATGTCAATGATTTTGATTTATATACCTATGATATGGCCTTTGATAAAGGCAAGGCAGAAACAAGTTTTACCCCCTATTTCTATAATAGTAAGCTAAATCAACTTTTATTAGCATTAAGCGGTTCTGGAAATTTATGATATGCCCTTAATACTGCAGGTGGATGCTATGGCAAGCACTGGCAGTGAAATATAGTCATGATAGTACTTATCAGCGTGTCGATGGTGGTAATGCCGCATATTGCTATCTCAAGGATAACAGGGAGATAAGTTTGTTTAAAGGCCCTAAAAATGTGTATTTGTTTTATACTGATTTGTCAATTAAACCTCTCATTGATAGTTCCAAATAGTATATCCCTGGGATCGGTGTAAAAAAAACTAATGACTTATAGGTGTTGGTCGAACTAACAAAAATTAAAACTTCAGGGATGTCCTGATCAGTGAAGCTTTAAAGAACCTTTTTGAAAACAGGCCCTTTAAAACTTCATTTGTGTTACATGTAACCAAAGGGCGCATCAGAGACTGTAAGCCGCAGTTCATCATCGATGTAGGATACTGCCATGTAAACCGTAAACGAAAACTGAAATGTAATCCGTTGTTTTATACCTTTTTCAGGGATCATAAAATAAAGTATATCAGGCCCTTCTTGTTGTGGAATTTCGAAGGAATCTGCCAAACCAATTCTTACATCACTGGTAACTTTGTTTTTTTGATATACGATTTGCCCATTGTGTTCCACCTGAATTTCATCTTCATAGAAGCCTTCCCGGAGGGCAATATGAAAAACAGGCTTCTGGCCAATGGATTGAGAACTATCTGTTTTATTACCCATTGTGCTGCAATTGGTTAGGATTATATATGAAAAAGATAGTACAATGTAATGCCATTTCATCCATTTGAACTTCATGGATAACCGAAAATGTCTGAGATGATCACCCATCATAGCGCCGGATTTCTCAATAACTATTCCGGATACAGACTATTTTAGGTTTTTCCCTAATCTTCTACTGTGGCCGTTTTGGAACCGGATTTGTTTTCAGAATATTGTCTCCTTTCATGTTGAAATTCTTCAAGCACCGAATCAAGTACATTACGTGACTTCAGCACATCATGAGCATTTTTCATACATTCTTCCGCACTCCTGGCATCGCCATCGGCGTAAAGAAACTGGCTTAGCATTTTAACCTGGTCTCCATAGTCAATATGCCCAAAGGTATCTACCGCATTGTTTTTGTTGGATATTAAAACTTTCATCAGTTCCTTTCGGGCTTCGTCTACTTTTGGTTCGGCCACTTTGATTGACGCATTTGCATCCTGTGCCGAAGCATATAAAGATTCGCCCTCCGGAATGTCTAAATATTTGTATCCTTTGGCCAAAGGCATGTTTAGCGCAATGGAGGCATGGCATGAAACCCGGTTTTTTCCAAACTGGTCCACAACCTGCCGCAATACGTCATTACCTTTTTCAAGGAACATGCTTCCATTGAAGGCAAGGATCCTTCCTACATCTTCAGAAAAGAAATCCTGAGCTACGAGCTCTTCTTCATAGCTTTTTGGTGGGGCAATTTTCACATTCAATACATTGGAGATTATATCTTCCCCTTCAATGTTTATAGCTACCTGAACCTCATAGACCCCTGGCTCTGCCAGATCCCAGCCATTCAGACCTGATGCTATACGCAAAGAGCTATACATTGCCTCTTCGGGAACCAACTGCCTGAGCGGGTTTTCCAGGCATTTTTGAGTGTAAGGGTGCCATTGTCTTGCAGGTTTTCCTTTTCCTTTGATAATTACGGTTAAATGTTCACTGTCTGAGAGTGTTGAGATACCCAGCAATTTTGGCTGGCCGGTCATGTTAACCAGTTTCAGCTCGATCTTAACCGGTTCCATAAACTCAAAATGGTCGATATCTCGGTGCAGGCGTGCTTCCAGTTTAAAGCTTTGTTCAGGGTAAACATTTGCCTGGTTGAACCCATGATCATCAAACCAGTCCGCATTTCCCATTTGCACGAACTGCTCTGGTGCGTGACGCAAAAAGAGTAGCTCGTCATCACTGAATCTATATTCAAAATCTTTGAAAAATGCTGACTGCCCGCCTGCAACGCTGAAAGGATAATTCATAAAACTACGCGCCTCAGGTTCATTATCCAGGGGTATCCAGGGACCTTTTCCGCCAAAAACCAAGGATTTCTGCCAGGAATGTGCCAGGTTGAAGGCATGGCCCATTTCGTGGCAGGTTGTCCAGAATTTCATACGATTAACCCAGGCTGCCGGTTTAGGGTCACTGTGAGGAGGATTTTTGATGAACGAATCATTGAAAACAGCAGTTCCCTGACGATGGTTTGGACCAATATCATCAAACATGATCCCGCCCAGCGAAGGTCCTTGCTCATGCAGACCGGCAAAGAATGTCCACAATGACCACTGAGGTCTGTTGGAAAATCTTGACCAATAGGTCTGCATGGCATCGTGCATTTCCATATCACTCCACCGCGCATTGGGCCCTGACCCGCTGAGTGGTATTATCGAACTGTCTTTTGTTGTCGAAACTTTAAAACCGGTACTTCGAAATACTTTTTGGATGGTTAATTTTTCCGCAGGCAAAGAGGCAGGGCGATTTGGATGTGCGTCAGTTTCAATATGTGTCACTGCCGAAGTTCCGCTTGCCACATCAAACTCGAATTGGACATTGCGAAAATATTTACTTTTCCATCGATAGATCATAGTGCGGCTCGTGGCACCGCCGCCACCGAACTTGACGATTGCCAGGCGTTGGCCCGGGTACAGTGATCGGATTACCTTCATCTTAATGCCAGTGTGAGGGAGTAAGGCAGCATGGCCCGATTTGTACCAGATAGTGCCAGCCCATTTGGATGATCCCTGGTATTTCACACTTGCTATCCAATGTGACCGAAGGTTTAGCCCGATCTTTATGGTCCCACTTATCGTATTTTGTGGATATTTCCCATCGAGATCTATCCTGAGTGCTTCCTTTCTTTTCCTCCAAAACCCGATAGGTTGTATCTCTGACTCCTCTAATCCATCCGGTTTAGCGTAGGGAAATGGATTTTTGAGAGCGATTTTGTAAGACCAGGTATATAAACCGCTTACCTGCAATAGCCCTGGAAATAGTGAAGCCGTTTCTTGTATGTATTCGGCATCGGTTTCCTGGATATCTAGCTGTTCCTCAAAGTCAAATTCATCCAATTCGTGTGGGGATAGTTTTTCTTTCGTGGTTTCCATAAGCTTATTTAGTTAGAGTTGAACAATTTGGTAGATTGTGTTTTTTAATAAACAGACAAAAGGATTGACTTCTTCTTTTCGAAGTAAGCTGGTGGTCGGACTGGTCGTTTAATAGTAGGTTATCCCATTTTTTATATTCCTGCCAATGTCAGAAAAGAAAATATTAATTTACTAAAAAACTAAACAACTGTCAACCCCTAAAAATGGGTATTTATAAGATTGTAATTTATTGGAAATGAAGCAATTAATTTGCTCTTTCATATCACCTCATGCTTAACCTGGCGCCAGCGGACGTGGCTGTTGCACCACTTGTTGGAGGAGCAATATAAAATGAGTTGTCTGTGATCTTGCTGATGAGATTGATGTTGAAATGACGAGTAAAAAAAGGTTGGTTTACGTTTGTAATTAACTCTTTGATTTCCTCCACCTGATAGTTTTCAGGATTTAATTTCAAGAGGGCGGTTTCATCGTTGTTGCTTTTACCGGTAAAGATCAAATCAGTTCCATTTGTAGCCAGATTGGAAGGCACATAATATTTTGGGCCACTCACATCATAGATTTTTTTGGTGCCGTTTTCCGTTCCATCTGATTCCCATATGAATAAGCGCCGGTAGTCCGTCAGGAAAAATGAAAAATATAACTTATTATTAATTTCAATGACATCAGCAAAATCGACTAATTCCCAGTTGCCTTCATGTACTGCTTTTACCGGAACGGTATTTTCCGGGGAGCCGTCGGTTTTCATAATACCCACCGTGGTAGGAAAGGGAAATATTGATGAACTTTTGACCACAAAGTATAAATCATTGTTGAATTCGATATACTGTGTCAGGGAGGATGTCCCCGTTGGCCCTGCACCATTCCCGTCAACTTCTTGCGTGACCGGAAAGGTGCCTGATTCGGTACCGTCACTTCTCCAAACCCTGGATTGATTGGTTTCTTCTGGCTGAAATGTGAAGAAAAACAGACCGTTGGCGGCACCTTCAAAACTTGGATAATTCCGGATAGGCAGATCCCCTTTTACTACAATAGTTCCTTCGCTGGTTCCATCACTCTTCCAGACATGGAGTAGAAAACCCTCTTTCGAGAGAAAGTAAAAATAATCACCTACCAAGGTCAGGTTGGACATATTGAGCTTTGGTAAGTCGGTAACAGGTACTGTCCCTTCTTCAGTTCCATCTGTGGACCAAATCTGTTTTCCGTTCTGTCCATCATTCGCTACAAAAAAAAGCTTATCATTAAATGTTACAGAACTTTGCGAAAAGACGGTAGTGATACCGCTGCTCTTCCCCGGGTAAATATCTTTTAGCAGTCTGGTATTGTCAACTGTACCATCACTTACCCATATTTCCTTGCCATAACTTTCGGTGATTGCTTCAAAGAAAAGCAGATTATTAAATTGAACGAAATTTCTTGGCATGGAATTTTTGTCCGAGTCTTTAGATAATAAATCAGTTACCTGTATCTGTGCACTTAACCTGTTGAAAAACATACTAAGTAACAGGGGCAAAAACCATAATTGCTTATTCATGGTGAAGTGATTGTTTGTTTCCCTATAAATTGTGATCTTAGGCCCGGATTTATGCTTTTCCCTGATTCCTGATCAGCTTTTCGACCAGTGCATTTCACCTGCCTGCTTCAAAAGCCAATGATTTGAAATTTTCATATAATACATTTTTCTCATATAAAAAAAAATAACTTTAGCATAATTTTTAACACTTTTTGAAATAGCTGTCGGATTTTATAAAATCGGTGCCTGATTAAATAGGTTCTATTCAATAGTATTCACCGAAATGTAAATGATGAATAAACGATTGTTAAAGCGGATAGTTGTTGGTCTGCTGGGCTCATTGATATTTATGTTGTGTTATGGAGCCTGGCTGGTAAACGACGAATTTAGCAAGCTGGAGAGCGATGATCCCAGGTTTTGGGAGGCAGCAATCAGGGAATTTGAAGAGGAGGATATGCACCCGCTACCGGGTTTGGGCAAATTTGATAAGGGAAAGACTTCGTTAATAGGTTGATTGGAATTTTTCGTTGTCTGTTGACTTCAACTTAATAAAACTTTAACCTTGGCTTAACCTTATTTCCGCAAGTAAGCTGTATCATTGTTTGTGTTAACATAGATTTTGGGAATGAGATTTTGGTTAGCGGTTATTTGTTTGGTATTTATTTCGACAGGTTGTTCAAGAGAAAAGGGGAAAAACGAACCGCCTGCGTCCCAGGATTTGGAAAGAAGTGCCCGGAGTTTAGCCAAAGCCTACTGTACTAACTGTCATAGCTATCCTGAACCGTCCCTGCTCGATAAATCTACCTGGAAGAAGCACGTACTTCCGAGGATGGGTTATATGTATGGGATTTACCCTCATGACAGTGTCAGAATGAAGCTGATTGGCCGGGGGGCTAGTGGTGAAATGGTAAAAAAGGCCAATACATTTCCGCCACATCAATTGCTGCCGGATAGCATATGGGTGAAAATTCAGCATTACTATTTGTCCCACGCGCCGGATAGTCTGGAAATTATCAGTGATGAGATCCGTACAGGGTTGAAACTGTTTGAAGTAGTGGAGACACCCTACAGGCTTTCACCCCCGGGCACTACCTGTGTTGCCTTTGCCGGAGATGGCCTTTACATCGCTGATGCGCATTCTCAAAAACTTTATCAGTTTAATAGAAAGCTTCAACTACCCAATGTTGCCAATACAAAAGAGGGGGCAGTATGGCTTAATAATAGAGAAAAAAGCCTGTTTATTACCGTGATGGGATCCTTTTCCCCTACAGATGCCCCTTCGGGCTTTTTGATGGAGTTGCCGAAAGAGGGGAAAGGGAAAGCCCGGAAAATAATCAGCCAACTGAGAAGGCCTGTACATTCATCATTTGGGGATCTCAATCAGGACGGTTTGGAGGATATTGTCATTTGTGAATTTGCAAAGTGGACCGGCCGGTTGACCTGGCGGGAAAAAACGCCTGACAGAAAGTACATCTCGCATTTACTGAGCACCCGCCCCGGACCCATAAAGGCATATATAAAAGATTTTGACAACAATGGCCTTCCTGATATAATTGCCCTTTTTGGTCAGGGCGATGAGGGCATATTTGCCTATTATAATCAGGGCAATGGCGTGTTCAGGGAAGAGGCCTTACTGCGCTTTCCCCCCAGCTATGGATCGAGCTATTTCAATTTTTTTGATTACAATGAGGATGGTTTTGACGATATCATTCATACAGCCGGGGACAACGCGGACTACCCGCCGCTAATGAAACCTTATCATGGCATCAGAATCTATCGGAACAATGGCGCGAATCAATTCGAAGAAGTGTTCTTTTGGCATCAGAATGGTGCCTATAATGCCATACCCCTGGACTTTGATCAGGATGGGGATATTGATATTGCCTCTATATCCTTTTTTCCGGATTTTGAAAAAACACCGGATGAAAGCTTTGTTTATCTTGAAAACAAAGGAGATGGAAAATTCGAAGCTTCTACTTTCAAAGACCCCTCACGAGGAAGGTGGATTGTGATGGACCACGCTGATTGGGATAATGATGGAGATGAAGATTTGGTGTTAGGAGCACTGGCTTTTGAGGTGGTGCCTGACACCAAAGGTTATGTTAAAAAATGGATGGAGAGCGGCTTGTCATTTATTATTTTGGAAAACAAACTCCAATAACCTGGAAGTGTGTCATAAGACCCTGACTCACCCAATTATACATTGAGTCAGCCAGGTGTTTATTCCCGTTTTTCAGATTTTTATTGCGCTTCCATAAAAGGATATCTAAAATCTGTGGATGGAACCAGGGTTTCCTTGATAGTTCTTCCCGAGTTTGACACGATTTTGATTTAAAAATCTGACTATCAATCAGTTAAAATTTTTCAGGCACACTACATCATTGGAGGTAATTATTGATTTTATTTTCAGGGATTAGGGTTGTTAAAATTTTGATTTTGAGAATGTTAAGAATGATGTTTTCCCTTTCGTTTTGGTTGGATCTAAAAAGTGAAATTTAATGTTCTTTTTGGTGGAAAATAAGATTTATTGTCTGACTTTGCAATAAAAAGAGCCATATAGTGCACCTGCAAGAATTAGTTGAAACCCTCAAAAAGAGACGTGAGCTTTTAGGAAGAACGCAGGAACATCTTGCTGAGCTATCTATCAGATGTAGGGTTACAAACTCTGAAAGCATTAGAAAGTGGTAAAAGTAACCCAACATTCGAAACGCTGACCAAGCTAACTAAGGTGTTGGGTATAGAGCTGAAATGGCAAGTTAAACAACCGGAGTTTTGATAAATGCGCAGTGCAAAAGTCTACCATAATGGGCTGTTAGCAGGAATTTTGACACAAAATAACCTTAAAAGTTATGAATTTCATTATGATGATGCCTGGTTTTCTAACGATGCATTACCTCCTGTAAGTCTCACGCTGCCAAAAAGCCGGAATGTGCATAAATCTGATCATTTGTTTCCTTTTTTCTTCAAAAAAATAAAAAGAAGCAGTTTATTGCCTCTTCTCTTTTTCTCAACGTGGCCTGCGAATAGCGCTGAGTGAGAGAATAACGCATCAACAACCGGTCAAAGAATTATTTTTGAAACAACGAATCAAGCGAGAACTTTTTGGTTGTGGTGAGCCCTTCCCCGACTTGAGTAACTTTAAGAAGAACTTCATTGTTTTTAATCTTAATTCTTTCTAGCAACCAATAATCCATGTCGTAACTACCCAGATGGCTTACTAGTGGTTTCCGGAATTTATCATGCTCGATTTCTACTTTATACAAGTTTAGGTTTAACCGACCTGGCGTGACCAAATTATCCGTATAATAGAGCGTACTCCCTAATAATTTGTATTCTAAATGACTATTTGTAAATAGAGCAATACTATCTACTACTGACTTGTCCTTAAAAAGTAGCAATTTCTGATCACTGGCATTTATCATGAAAAGAGGACGCGCACACGAACTCATTAAACATGAACTAATTAAAACTGCCAGACAAAAAAATATTTGTCCTTTTGTCGCTGTAACCGCGCAAAGGTTATTCCTTTTATTGTAATTATGGATATTAGTTTTAAACTCGTACATATCTATTTCACCTTGCCTGCATCAAAAGCCCATGATTAGATTTTCAATTATACATTGAGTCAGCCAGGTGTTTATTCCGGTTTTTCAGATTTTTATTGCGTTTCCATAAAAGGATATCTAAAATCTGTGGATGGAACCAGGGTTTCCTTGATAGTTCTGGGCGAAACCCACCGCAACAGGTTGATCATTGAACCGGCTTTATCGTTGGTGCCTGATCCTCTTGCCCCGCCAAAAGGCTGCTGACCAACGACCGCACCGGTAGGTTTGTCATTGATGTAGAAGTTACCGGCAGCATTTACCAACTTATTCGATGCCAGTTCAATGGCATAACGGTCAGTAGCAAACAAGGCGCCTGTTAAGGCATAAGGTGACGTCTGATCAATCAATTCCAGCGTTTCCTCAAAACGGTCTTCCTGGTAAACATAAATGGTAATAACCGGGCCAAATATCTCTTCACACATGGTTATATATTGTGGATCTTTGGTTAGTAAAACGGTAGGCTGGATAAAATACCCGGATGACTTATCATAACTGCCGCCAGCCAGTATTTCAACCAGATCACTTTTGCCGGCCTGGTCGATATATCCTGTAATCTTATCAAAGGCCTTTTTGTCAATGACTGCGTTAAAAAAGTTTGAAAAGTCCTCCACGACACCCATATTGATATCTTTAACATCATTTACCACAAGTTTTTTCAACGCCTCCCACATGCCTGAGGGAATGTAAGCCCTTGAAGCTGCTGAACATTTTTGCCCCTGATATTCAAAGGCGCCCCGTGTAATAGCAGTGGCCACTTCCCGGGTACTCGCCGATCGATGGGCCACAATGAAGTCTTTACCTCCGGTTTCTCCAACGATCCTGGGGTAGGATTTGTATTTGTGAATATTTTCGCCGATAGTTTTCCATAATTGTTGAAATACCTTGGTACTTCCGGTAAAGTGCAGGCCTGCAAAGTCGGGATGATTAAAGATCACTTCCCCGGCCACAGGGCCATCTACGTAAATCATATTAATCACACCATCGGGAAGGCCGGCTTGTTGAAACACTTCCATAATCACATTGGCGGCGTAAATCTGCTGGTAGGCTGGTTTCCAAACCACGGTATTGCCCATCATAGCAGGTGCGGAAGGCAGGTTGCCGGCAATCGCAGTAAAATTAAATGGAGTAAGGGCAAACACAAACCCTTCCAGCGGCCGCTGTTCGATCCGGTTCCAGGTGCCAGGGGCGGAGTCCGGCTGTTGCTTGTAAATCTCAGCCATGTAACTCACATTGAACCTTAGGAAATCAATCAGCTCGCAGGCCGAATCAATTTCTGCCTGGTAAGCATTCTTTGATTGCCCCAACATGGTGGCAGCGTTGATTTTATACCGGTAAGGGCCCGCCAATAATTCGGCCGCCTTTAGAAATATACTTGCCCGGTGTTCCCATGACATACCAGCCCAGGATTCCTTAGCAGCCATGGCTGCATCTATAGCCTGTTTGACATGATCCGAATCCCCTTCACTAAAATGACCCAGCACATGCTGATGGTCGTGTGGGGGATTCAGCGGTAACTTCCGTCCGGTAGTTACCCTTTCACCGCCAATATACATGGGAATATCGACTTTTGAAGATCTTGCCTCCTCGATAGCCGATTTTAAAGCTGCTCTTTCGGCAGAATTTGGCGCATAACTTTTTACAGGCTCATTTTCAGGAATGGGGACATTAAAAAATCCTTTAAGCATTATAGTATGGGTTTTATTTCTTGTTAATTTAAACTTTGAGCATATTTAAAACTTCATATTCAATGGGACCGCAATTTTATAAAATCATCGGCAAATTTAAATAAACAGTCTATTTTATTTTAATAATTTCTATACCATCGATCTCCTGGCTTGTCAGCACTATAGTATCTTTACCATTTCACTCAGACAGTTTATTTCGTAGGTTACCTTTTCTTTGTGAAACAGATCATTTGGATTGTAAAAGATTTGATCCATGTTTACACGCCTTGCCCCCTGAATATCAGTCTGCAAATTATCACCCACCATGATGCTTTTATTCACCTCCGCCCTGGCAAGCCCCAGGGCGTATTCAAATATTTCCTTCTGTGGTTTTTTCGAACCGGCAGATTCGGGAGTGACGATTTGCTTAAAGTATTTTTTGATGTTGGCACTGGTTAATTTAGTATCCTGTACGTCGTCGAACCCATTGGTTATAATGCATAATTCATATTTCTCCTGCAAATAATCAAGGATCTCTAATGTGTAGGGCATGATGTTTGTTTTTTTGGGGCAGGACTGCAAATAAACCTCCCCGAAATCCGGGGGAACCTGTTCCGGCGTCAGGCCTAAATCCATGAAAATAATGGTAAATCTTTTTTCCCTAATTTCAACCTTATCAATTTTTCCGACATTGTATAAATCCCACAAGTGGTTGTTTACCTCCATAAACTTTTCTACCAGGGCGAATTCTGAAAAAAGGTTGAAGCTCATTAATTCAAATTGCCGGTATAGATCTATCAACGTTTCCGTAGCATTTTTATCAAAGTCCCAAAGGGTATGATCCAGGTCAAAAAATATGTGATGGTATTTTTTCAAGGTCAATGTGGCCAGGTTTTGCGTTGAATTTTATTGATAGATAGCTCCCTGTTGGAATTTAGTATCTCATACGTTTCCAGATCTCTCAACAAAATCTGGTCTTTGCTTAAAAACTGAAAGATTTGATTGACAAAATCCTTTACCTCTTCTTTTAAAGAATAAAACACCCATTGATCTTCCTTCCGGGAGCTGACTAACCCGGCATTCTTTAAGTAGATCAAATGTCGACTGGTTTTTGTTTGCGTAAAGTCTAGTATATTTTCAATATCAGAAATGCTCAACTCGTGATCATGATATAAAAGAAATAATATCCTTACCCTCGATTCATCGGCAAAAGACTTAAAGAACTGGGTGCCAGGGCTTAAACTAAAATTCTTTAATCTCATTTTCGTATATAATCAACGATTGAAAAAGAAACCTTTTATACCATTACTGCATTTAAATTAATATTAATCATTATTTTTATAAGTTAAGTAACACTTAATAAAGAATTTTTGGTGTAAATTTAGTGTATTGAAGAAGTTTGAAATCATATTGACCGCTGCTACACCTGCTTTTTATAAGCTTTTGGCTGTGACACTGGTGTTTGGTGTTTTGGTAATAATGGATGCCAGGGCACAAGAAGTTACCACAAAGGATAAGCAAATTGTTCAGTTTTCAGGGGTTGTGGTAGGGGCGGACAGTACCACGGGCGTTCCGGGTGTGCACGTTTATGTCCCGAAAGCAGGAAGGGGTACAACTTCAAATTTGTACGGTTATTTCTCAATGCCGGCTTTGGTTGGTGACAGTGTAATAATTAGTGCGATTGGTTTTGAAAGAATTCTTTATGTTATTCCCGGAGATCGTGGGGAAAACATCACAGAATTTTTTGAACTTAAGCCCGACACTACCTATCTGGAAGAGGTAGAGATATTTCCTTTTCCAACCGAAAAAGACTTCAAACAGGCTGTTTTAGCCCTGCAGTTGCCCTCAAATAATTTTTCACAAGATAATATGGGGGCCGAAGTTTTAGCCAGAATAGCAGAAACCCTGCCCATGGATGGCCGGGAAGCTTACAGAGGCTTTGTCAACCAACAATTCTACACGGCCCATAACCGGTTTCTTTACAATCCTAATCCTACCAGCGCCTTACTCAATCCATTTGCCTGGGCTGAGTTAGTGAAATCGATCAAAAGAGGAGACTTCAAAAAGAAAAAATAAAAAACCCTGGCTAAAATAGACAGGGCTTTTTGATATATGGTAATTGTTTAGCGTATGCGAGGCATAATAAGTTACCAGTGAACGTTTTCAGCCGAAGCTTCATTGGTAGCAATATCACTACTGGCACTTTTATATAGTTCTTTTCTTACTTCATCCCTGACATTTTGGGCGATCATAGTTGCTTCCTTCTTTAGCTTTTTATGGATTGTCTGGCTCTTTTTGGATGATTCGGGATTGACAAACAAAAACTTTTTAACACTTTGACTGGATTTACGCACAGTCTTTTTGTAGTAGAAATCCGTTACTTTCAGTGAATAGCCATTATCCCTTACGACCATGACCACCTTATAGTTTAAAAGTGGTTTTGCGGATCTCGAAATTCCTGAGATCTTAAATTTTTCCACACCGCCGCCTGACAGCGTTCCGGAGTTCTTGTTCATTCTTAAATAATATGGGGATTTGTTGAATTTGTTCTCGAACAAATACTTCGCTTTTTCATAAAGCGCTTCCTTGGCTGTGCCTTCAATGCTTACTTCTTCAGAAAAACTGAGTAGGTTGACCCCAACCCGCTCCTGCGCGCGCAACGGACTTATAAATAAGCCGCCGACAATCAATAGTAGTGTTAATAAGGTTCTCATAAGGTCATTGCTTTTACAGTTCAATTAACGTCCTTTGGTTGTTGTGTATTGTTCGGTTTGTGTTTTACTATGATCGCATTTTCATATTTGTAAGGCCCTGTACCCGGAGACTCGAGAATATCTACATAATTGACAAATCTTGGATTCATCGTATCTCTGACCTGGTATTTTCCACTTTTGCCCCCTGCACCTCTGATGATGATGAAATCACCATAATCAAAGTTTCCTCCCCATCTTTTCAGCAAGTTTCTGCTCAGTGCCACATATTTATAATCACCTGCTACAGGAATTTCAAACCTGGTGCCGTCGGCTGTAATGTTTGGCGTATCATCAGTTTGGCTTGCAACTGGCTCATACATCGTTATTGTAACGTTGAAGCTGGGTACTAAGTCGGCAAATAATCCTGCACGGTTATTAACATTGGTAAGCTCCCCGCGTTCCGGTCCGATTAATGCTTCAGTTAGGTCTTCACTTAGGTTTTCGCTTGTAGTTTCATCATTTGTAAAACTCAACAATGCTGGCACCAACAAAACAAACGCCAACAAATATGGGTTGCTTAAAATCCGTTTCACTGCTCTTTAGGGTTAGTTAATCCAATTTTCATAACCTTACTATAAATTCCGTGCCAATTTGGCTATTCAGATATTGAATAAGATTACATGTTTATTTCAACATCCTGAATAAGTAACCCTAACTCATACTCAAAAATACTAAAAATGTTTAGGTTTAAAGATGGATACAAGCCCTATTTCGATGAATAAATGATATTTTGCGATAAAGAAATCATAAGCTTCTACAAGCCTTTGTGCCCAAACAATAGGTCGAAGCGTCTATCTTCTTATAGAAGAACAATCACTCGTAAAGTAGCTGGTTCAAGTATACATGTTATGTGCCCGTATGAGTACTTCATTACACAATTTGTGTAATTTTCCATCATTTTTGATAAATAAAAAAAAATATTAATGGTGTAAAACTTACATGAAAAAAGGGGGGATAAAAATAACGACTTTTAATATACTTTTTTATCTCATATCTTGAAGTACAAGGAAAAGCTCGTTCATCAAAAAGGTCTGTGGTAAAGTCTGAAATCTAAAAGGAAAACCTGGTTAAGTAAATAAAAAAGGCCTTTTATGCTACTGATAGAACTGTCATGTCTAATGATAACAACACATATTCAAACACTTTATTAATAAATTAACAACCCGGATTCTTCTCTGCAGAGACGGCGTTAAGAATTGTTAAACCAGGGAAGCTATTAGGTATATATACATAATATACCCCATTTTGTGTTATTTTTTTATTAATTTACTTTAAAATAAGTACAATTTATTATATGTTTGAAGAACAACCGTTCTACAAGCTAAAAGCTATTAGCTTCCGAAATAAAACTTTTTTTCACTGCTAAACTGTTTAATATGAAGAAGATTCTACTCATTTGCTTCATGCTCTTGGCAGCGCTTATCATTGATGCCAGGGCACAGGACCGGACCATTACAGGGAAGGTCTTAGATGAAAATGGTTCCTCACTACCGGGAGTGAACATCATTTTAAAGGGCACAGCTATCGGAACCACCTCTGATATCGATGGTAATTATGTACTAAGCCTGCCTTCTGAAGGTGGTGTTTTGATATTCTCATTCATTGGGTTTGCCACCAGGGAAATTGACATTGGTTCGCAATCCACCATAAATGTCACCTTACTTGGAGATACTCGGCAACTCTCGGAAGTTGTTGTTACAGGCTATGGTGTTCAGGAAAAACGTTCACTCACAGGATCGATAGCTTCTGTAAAAGGTGAAGTTATCGAAAATTTGCCGATGCAATCCTTTGACAGAGCCATTCAGGGCCGTGCAGCCGGTGTGCAGGTGACTTCTACTTCCGGTGCGCCTGGTGGTGCTATTAACGTACGAATCCGGGGTGTAGGTTCTATCACAGGAGGAAACGATCCCTTATATGTGGTTGATGGGGTACAGGTAAATTCTGGTGACAACAACACCTTTGGATCAGGTAATGCCCTGAACAGCATTAACCCGAATGATATCGAATCCATAGAAGTCTTGAAGGATGCTTCCGCTGCCGCAATTTATGGAGCCCAGGCAGCGAATGGTGTGGTATTAATTACGACCAAAAGGGGTAAAGCAGGAAAGACAAGGATTAATTTCACGGCACAGGTCGGTGAAACCGCTCCTATCAACCTGATTGATGCCTTAAATACCTCTCAGTTTAAAACGTTAAGGGCGGAGGCCCTCACAAACCGGTTCGGACCGAATTATGATCCGGATGGACAGGGACGAACAACCGCGCAATATGTACAGGATTTATATGGTAATCAAGATACTGATTGGGTGGATGAGGCATTCAGAAACGGTACGAATCAAACTTATGATATTTCATTTGATGGTGGTAATGAAAGAACTAACTTTTTCATTTCAGGCTCCTATAACCTTCAGGAAGGTATCGTTTTGGCTTCTGATTTTGAAAGGGGTACGGGCAGATTTAACCTGAATCATAAAATCAATGATAAATTATCTATAGAGCAGAAGATTTCATTAGCAAGGACTACTCAGAATGGGACGATTTCAGATGGTGCATTTATAAGCAGCATACACCTCGCCTCCTTATTCATGGCGCCCAATGAACCTGTCCGGGATGAAGCAGGTGAATACAACCAGGATTTGCCGCAACCCTGGAATTTTAACATTGTGCAAATGGCCGATTTTGATGAGCGGGTATCAGATAACACGCAAATAGTAGGAAGCTTTGCGGTCAACTATCAGATCCTCCCTAACTTGAAACTGAGAGGATTTATAGGGGTGGACTACTCTGGCATGGAGGAATACGCCTGGTCGGATCCAAGAATCAATAACTATAGAAACTTTGGCAATGGTATTGGCGGCCGACGCAGCGAGAGAAGAAGAAATATCATTAGCTGGAATACCAATGAAACCCTGACTTATTCGAAAAGCTTTGGAGACCACACTATCAATGCACTGGTAGGTTTTGAATATCGTCAACTGGAATGGGAAAATTTAACAGCCATAGGGGAGGGTTTCAACAACTTCAGGTTGAGAACATTAGCCTCGGCTGCGGGTCCTGGTACTGCTGTTTCAAACCCAGTCAATTCATTTAATACATCCTGGAATATGGCCAGTTTTTTCGGAAATGTGAATTACGATTACAAAAAAAGGTATTTTGCCACAGCTACTCTACGAAGGGACGGCTCCTCCAGGTTTGGTGTAGATAATCGTTGGGGTAATTTTTATTCCGGTTCTGTAGGATGGGCCATTTCAGAGGAGTCTTTTATGGATGATATTGCTGTGATAGACAATCTGAAAATCAGGGCTAGCTACGGTCAAACCGGTAATTCTTTATTAAACCCTAATGGCACTGAGAATTTTGTTGCCGCACAGGCCTGGGGTGTTGTGGGTAATTATACCGGCGAAGGGGGCACCTTACAAAATGGTTTTCTACCGGTTACGCTGGGAAATAACAGATTGACCTGGGAGGTGGCAGAACAGGCAAATATAGGTTTGGACTTTGCATTATTTGGAGGGAGGATTTCAGGAGCCGTTGATGCCTATATAACCGAAACCTCTAGTCTCTTGTTAGACAGATCATTGCCTACGGATACCGGATGGGGATCAGTAAAAGAAAACGTAGGTATTGTTGAAAACAAAGGTTTGGAAATAGAACTTTCCACGGTAAATATTGATGCCGGTAATTTTAAATGGACCACCGATTTCAATATCTCTTTTCAGGAGAATCAGGTAAAAGAGCTATTTGCCGGGAATGACACGGTAGTATTGGCCAGTGGAGAATATTTGATTGTTGGAAATTCTTTGAGATCGAACAGGTCTCCGACTTACTTAGGGGTAAATCCTGCCAATGGCAAAGCCATGTGGGAAGATGCCGACGGTAATATCACCTACCTCCTGCAGGATGAGGATAATAGAATTCAGGGGAATCGACTTTCTGACTTTTTTGGCGGATTAACCAATACCATAACTTACAAAGGATTTACGCTCGATGTGTTTTTCCAGTTTGACTATGGAAGGCAGATTCTGAACAACAATGCTTTCTTTCACGAAGCATCGGGTGGGTATATCTGGAATCAGGCGGTATCACAACTGGACAGGTGGCAGAATCCGGGAGACATCACTCACGTACCGAGGCCTTATGATGGTGTGGCTGAGCCAGGTGACTCCCGGAGTAATCAGTTTTCTACACGGCAGCTTGAAGATGCTTCTTACATCAGGCTGAAGGCCGCCACCTTAAGCTATGATTTTCCCAATACAATAGTATCCAAAATCGGTCTTTACAGGGCGAGAGTATTTGCCCAGGGAATTAACCTGTGGACCCTGACAGAGTATACCGGATGGGATCCTGAACTGCTGCAAACGGACCTTGGCAGATATCCTCAGGCCAAACAATACACGCTTGGAGTTCAAATTGGATTATAATAAAGACTTTAAAAATGAGAAATTATATAAAATACTTATTGACCTGTCTTTTTTTGATAGGAGTATTTTCCTGTGAGGACCGGCTTTCCTTACAAGATCCGACCCAGATAACAAAAGACCAGGCTTTGGAAGGCGATGGAATAGAAGGAGTTGCCATCTCCATGTATAGCTCAATGCAAAATGTAGCGTATTATGGCGCCCGTATGATGATTGTTGGGGACGTGCTGGCCGATAATGTCAGGGCTAATTTTCTTTCCAACCGTTATGCCAGTGAATATGACAACGTACCAGGTTCGCATGTTGCCATTTATGACCCTTGCTATGAGGTGCTTTCAGCAGCTAATAATCTGTTGGCCAATATCGCGAATTCGGAGATAAGCGATTCCAGAAAAAGAGAGTTGGAAGGGGAAGGGAAGTTTGTCAGGGCTTTGGTATTGCATGATTTGGTACGTACCTATGGTTATGAACCTACCCAAATTGTTAATGGTTGGGATGCCGGGGTGGTTGTCAGAACCGAGCCTGTTGAACGGCCCGATCAGGCTGATCTTAGGGCCCGTGAGACAGTAACTGCAGTATATGCTCAAATTGAATCGGATCTGTTAAGTGCTATTAGCTTGTTGAACAACGACAATCCTAACTATCTGGCATCACGGGGCGCAGCAGAGGCGTTGTTGTCAAGGGTTTATTTGTACCTGGAAAGATACGATGATGTTATAACCTATGCCACCGATGCCATGAATTCAGGTATGGCTACCCTTGTCGCTGAGTCTGCTTATGCCGATGCATTTCACGGGCAGTTTAATCCCGAAGCTTTCTTTGAGTTAATATTTGACAGTCAGGAAACAATAAGCTTAAACAGCGCACTTGCCGGAGTGACCACAACGTTACCCACAGCCTGGTCTGATTTAGTGTATACTGATGATTTGCTTAGTATTTATGATCAGGCAAATGATGTCAGGTATCTGGATATGACATTTCCGGACAATGATTTTATTTACAATAATAAATACTCAGGTTCTGCAGATGGTAATAATGTTTTTGAGGGAAATAAACCCACGGAATTTGTTAATTGGGCAGATAACATGCCCATTATAAGATACTCCGAGGTATTGCTCAACAGGGCTGAGGCCTATGCAGAAACAGATCAGGAGGATTTAGCCAGGGCTGATGTAAATCTGCTCAGAGCAAACAGAGGACTGGCAGCTTCACCCATTAGTTCTACAGGTGCCACATTGACCAATGATGTTTTGCTGGAAAGAAGAAGGGAACTGGCTTTTGAAGGACATCGGTGGTTCGATTTGAAGCGTCGTGGTATGGATATACCAAAACCGCAGGGGAACATTCCCACATTACCTTATAGTAATTTCAGGATTTTGGGCAATTTGCCAAATGGTGATGTGGATATCAACCCTAATCTGCTTCAAAATCCCGGATATTGACAATTAGGCAAATAAAACAGCATTAAAATGAAAAAGATATATATATGTATTTTCATGGTTGCGATGGCATTCCTCGGATTGCCGTCATGTATGGATGAAACAGCCATTGTATGGGAAGGTCTCGTAGTGGAATTTGACCGGCTTTCAGGACGATCAGGGGGTGTATATCCCCGTGAAAACGACGGCGCAAACATTGCCGAACAATTACAAATTAACCTGGTAGGAGCTCATCAGTCCGAACCTATCGACATTAATTATGAGATTGATAATACCACTACCGCTGTTGAAGGGGTTCATTATGAACTTATCAGTCCCAATCCGGTGACAATTCCGCCAGGATCGAGTTTCGCTTTTATTGAATTTGAGATTCTGGATGAAAATGTCTTACCCGGTGAAAGTTGGTTGCTGACATTTAATTTGACAAATTCAGAAGCAGAGATTTCTGAAAACTATAAATCGGTCGTACACACCATAGCAGTTTCCTGCATATCGGATTTGGCCGGAACTTATAGGGCTACTATGAGCGGGAATATAGGCGACGGCAGTGGAGGGGTGTCCGATACCTATGTTGATCTTATCTCCACTGTGGTGTTGACCGCTGATGAGGATGAACCTATAGTTTACACTATTGATGATATGTCATTTGGGGTATATCCGACTTCCTACACTATTGATGCACCTCCCGGAAGAATTCGGGATGTATGTGACACCCTCACCGATTTAGATGATATGGATGGATCCGGAGTTCCTTTTACTATTTCCGGAACTGTCAATAGCGATGATACTATTACCATTTCCTGGAGCAATACTAACGGAGACTCCGGAACCGGTACATTAACCAAACAATAACAACCATTTAAGGGTGGGCCTTCGGGCCGCCCTTCATTTTTATCCATAGTTCGTGCGTGTTACAGCACAGGTTGAAATGAGTCATTGGTTCTGATTGTCAGAATAATTCAGGCAACCTAACAATTGAAGCAAGACCGATTTTTAAGAATACCCTGAGTACAGAAAAATGAAGAAGTTATTTTTAATCGTATTTATAACTCTCTCAAGCTTTCCTGTTTTTGCTCAAATGGTCAATATGCATGCAAACACAGGAGAAGTGATGAAAGCAAAAAAATATATAGGTGTTGAAGGATCACCCTATTTATTTCCGGAGTGGAGAACAGGAACGTTCACTGATGTCGATGGTAAGAGCAGGGGAAAATATCAATTGCGGTATAATATTTATGATGATGAATTGGAAATCATTAAAGAAAAAAAGGCGATTTCCCTGAATCATCAACTGGTAAAAGAATTTGAGGTCTTTAACCCGGAGAACGCGGGTCGATCTTTGTTTCGCAGTGGTTATCCGGCTCATGATGAATATGATCCGTCTGATTTCTATGGTGTTTTAAATGATGACGGTGACTTTCACCTGTTAAAAAAATACAGTTGCACCATCACCAAAGTTGAAACCAGAGGTTATGGTGAGAATACTGCCACGCAGAAGTTCCTTCAATCTTCAAAATACTACGTTTATTCTGAAAAAACCGGATTCATTAAAATAAATAAATCCAGGAAATCGATATTTGAAGTTTTTCCAAAACACGAGCAGCAGCTTAAGACCTTCATCAAGAAAAACAAGATAAATATCAAAAATGACAATGATTTGGCCCGCTTAATACAATTTTGCAATTCGATTAACTAAGCCTGCCCTGTTTTACCTGTACTTCAAGCAAACTAACGGAAGATGTTGAACCAAAAGAGGCTTTCAGCTTTTATATATTTATTATTTGTTTTACCTGTCCATATGATTCTTTTGGCCCAGGAAAATCAAAAGCTGTTCAGACTGGTGTCCCATCGTAAAAGTGGTATTTCCTTTTCCAATGAAGTTCCTGAAACCGACCGGCTTAATATCATGTTTTATCCTTATCATTACAATGGAGGAGGGGTAGCTGCCGGTGATATCGACAATGATGGATTGATCGATTTGTTTTTTGTAAGCAACTATCATCAAAACAAATTATATCTCAACAAAGGTAATTTAACATTTGAAGATATCACCGAAAGTGCCCGGATAGCCGGACCTGCCGGGTGGGATACCGGAGTAACGATGGTTGACATTAATCAGGATGGTTTTATGGATATATACATTTGCCGATCAGGTGAAATCCCTAATACCTCAACGGCTAATTTACTGTACATCAATAATGGCAACAGCACTTTTACAGAAAAAGCTTCGTCATTTGGATTGGCCGATACCGGTTATGGCACCCAGGCGTCATTTTTTGATATGGATCTTGATGGTGATTTAGACATGTTTCTGATAAACCATAACATTAAAGAAACCAAGTATTATGATGCATCACTCGCAGGTTTCCGTGCCCCGAAGATTGGAGACAAGCTGTATAAAAATGAAGGAGGCTGGTTTGTAGACATCAGTTATTCTGCCGGTATCAAAGGGAATATAGTTGGTTATGCCCTGGGGTTGGCCATTGGAGATATTAATCGAGACGGGTTACCGGATATATATGTAGGTAATGATTTTCTGGAGCCCGATTATCTTTATTATAATAACGGAGACGGCACTTTCACTGAAAAGCTAAAAGAGCAAATTAAGCATATTTCTAACTTTTCCATGGGAGCTGACCTGGCTGATTACAACAATGACGGGTTGCTGGATATTATGGTGGTAGACATGGTTGCCGAGGATAACTATCGTCAAAAAACCAATATGAAAGGGATGAGCCCTGAATTATTTTGGAAAACAGTAAAAGATGGTCAGCACTATCAATATATGAAAAACACCCTGCAGTTAAATAATGGCCATGGTTCTTTTAGTGAAATCAGCAGTCTGGCCGGTGTTTCAAAAACAGATTGGAGTTGGTCGCCACTTTTAGCTGATTTTGACAATGACGGTTTTAAGGATTTGTTTGTCAGCAACGGATTAAGAAAAGATATCAGGAATAATGATTTTGGGATTTTTATGTCTCACTACCGGGATAGCCTGGAGCAACTTCCGGTATCTGCAGGTGGTATCGAAAAAGAAATCGATTTTGCTTTAAGTAAAATCCCTTCACAAAAAGTAAGTAATTATTTTTTTAAAAATAACCGCGATTTAACCTTTACAAAGGTAACAAAAGCATGGGGAGGGGATCATCCGGCCTTTTCCACCGGTGCGGTTTACGTTGATTTAGACAATGATGGTGATCTCGATATTGTTACCAATAACATTGACCAAACCGCTTTCCTATACGAAAACCTTTTAAATGGATCACGTCATTTTATTACCCTTCAGCTACAAGGTAAGGTGCCGAACCGGAATGGTATAGGAAGTAAAATCTGGGTTCATACCGGAAAAACAGTACAATACTATGAGCATTCTGTGAGTCGGGGATTTCAGTCCAGCTCTCAACATAAAATAATATTTGGTCTTGGAGCAAACACAAACATTGATTCTCTCCGAATTGTTTGGCCTGATGGTCAATCGCAATTGTTACAAGATTTGACCGTGGATAAATCCTATGAGCTTAATATCGTCAATGCAACCGGTCAGTTTAAATATGAGAAAAAAACGTCGAAAAATGAAAAGCTTTTTCTGGATATCACCACAAAGGCCGGTATTGATTTCTGCCACAAAGAGAATGAATACGATGATTTTCAAAGGGAAATACTTCTGCCTCATAAATTGTCAAATTTTGGCCCTGCATTGGCTGTAGGTGATGTTAATGGCGATGGTCTTGAGGATTTTTACGTTGGTGCCGCACAGGGCCAAATTGCCAGCTTATACATTCAAAAGCCACCTGGCAGATTTTATCGATTAACTAATA
The DNA here is from genome assembly GCA_022360015.1 of Cytophagales bacterium. GTDB lineage: Bacteria > Bacteroidota > Bacteroidia > Cytophagales > Cyclobacteriaceae > Agaribacillus. The sequence continues at coordinate 9,792 of JAKSDQ010000027.1, read as the reverse complement.
ATCACTGGTCAGAAGACAAATCGAAAGAAGATCTGGATGCGGCTTTTTTCGATTTTGATCTGGATGGGGACCTTGATCTGTATGTTGTCAGTGGAGGGAATGAATATGAAGAAAACCATGAAAATTATGAGGACAGGTTGTATGTTAATGACGGTCATGGGAATTTTACCAAATCCAATCATGTTTTGCCTGGAATCTACAGTAGTGGGTCCGTTGTAAAGCCCTTTGACTTCGATAATGATGGTGATCTCGATTTATTTGTCGGGGGCAGGGTAAAGCCGGGCTATTACCCTTTTGCTCCTAAAAGTTATTTGCTAGAAAATGATCGGGGAAAGTTTATAGACATCACTGACAAGACAGCGCCGGAATTATCTGAAATTGGGATGGTCACCGACGCGGTTTGGGCGGATGTTAATAACGACAATCAAATTGACCTCGTAGTTGTCGGTGAATGGATGCCTATCACGTTTTTTCTGAACAATAACGGGATATTTCTACCGGACAAAGAAGCCAGCTTTTATGAAAAATCATCCGGATGGTGGTTTAGCATAGAGCCTATCGATTTTGATCGAGACGGTGATTTGGATTTTATGGTGGGGAATTTGGGGCTGAACTATAAGTATCAGGCTACGTTAAACGAACCCTTTGAGATTTACAGCGGCGACCTGGACAGGAACGGGAATAACGATATTTTATTAGGGTATTATAATGAAGGGAAGCTTTACCCTGTCCGTGGCCGTGAATGTTCCTCTCAGCAAATTCCGATGATGAAGCAGAAGTTTAAGCGCTATCATGAGTTTGGTTCTGCTACGTTACCGGTTATTTTGGAATCATTTAATAACCCAATGCATAACTTAAAGGCTTACACATTTGCGTCTTCCATATTGGAAAATCTAGGTAATGGCAGCTATAAGTTAACTCCACTTCCCCTCCGGGCCCAGATTTCACCCGTTAATGCTATTATATATTTTGATTTTGATGATGACGGATTGAAAGATTTGCTGGTAGCAGGCAACCTGTATGCATCAGAAGTAGAAACGCCCAGGGCAGATGCAGGGATTGGTCTTTTCTTAAAAGGGGGAAATAATGGCGAACCGGAAATTCAGATTGCCAGGCAAACAGGCTTTATGGCCGATGGTGATGTAAAGAAATTAGGTTTGATTAAACTCGGAAACCACCGCCATGGTGTTTTGGTGGCGAGAAATAATGGTGCTTTGACTTTGTTTCAGGTTAACAGGGAGGCTGTTAAATAATGGCCCGGGCTTCGCCCGGGAGCTGCCGCCCCAATTATTTTGTAACAGGAGTTTGAGAATGAAACCAGTCATTTTTACCCGTGGTTGTATTTATTGTCCCTGGCTCTTTTCTAAAACAACTTTTGTATCTTTGCTGCCTATAATTAATCGAACTATGTTATACGTAAGTCGTCAGGAACATTTTAATGCGGCCCATCAGTTGTACAACCCAAACTGGACCAAAGAGAAGAACATCGAGGTTTTTGGCCCTTGTGCCAATGAAAACTGGCATGGGCATAATTTTGAATTGATCGTAACGGTTAAAGGCATGCCTGATCCTGAAACCGGCTTTGTCGTGGATTTAAAAAAACTCAGTAACCTGATCAGGCATGAGATAACTGATAAGGTAGACCATAAAAACCTGAATATAGATGTAGATTTTATGGAAGGCAAGATGGCCAGTTGCGAAGTGCTGGTCACAGAGTTTTGGAAGATTCTTGCCCCTAAGGTGAAGGATATTACACCAAACGGATCATTGCATTCCCTTAAATTGTATGAGACACCCCGTAACTTTGTCGAATATTTCGGAGGTGAGTAGATGAAGTATTACATCATCGCCGGAGAGCGGTCCGGAGATTTGCATGCAGCTAACCTTGTCAAATCCCTCCGGGAAATAGATACGAGCCGGGAGGTGCGTGGCATTGGTGGGGATTACATGAAGGACAGCGGGGTGGAGGTGTTTATGCACTATCGCGACCTTGCTGTAATGGGTTTTTGGGAAGTGCTAAAAAGCGTTGCAAAGCTTCGCAGATTGCTGAAATTGTGCCAAAAAGACCTCATGGCATTCAAACCTGATGTGTTAATCCTGGTTGATTTTGCCGGTTTTAATTTGCGTATGGCCACATTTGGAAAAGCGAATGGGATCAGGACATACTACTATATTTCCCCGAAAATCTGGGCCTGGAATCAAAAAAGGGTCTTTAAAATTAAAAAGGTGGTCGATAGAATGTTCGTTATACTACCTTTTGAGAAGCATTTTTATCAGCGATATAATTATGAAGTGGATTATGTGGGTAATCCATTGCTCGATGCGATCGATGCTTTTCAACCCAATGAGCAATTTAATGACAAAAATAATATTGGGATCAATCCGGTAATTGCCGTACTCCCTGGTAGCAGAAAACAGGAGGTTGCTTACATCCTTGAGACAATGCTTAGCGTAATTCAGTATTTTCCAGACTACCGGTTTGTAGTAGCCGCAGTTGACAATCTACCACCGGAAGTTTATGCGGTGTTGGATAAAACAGAGCAGGTAAGCATGGTATATAATCAAACCTATGATTTGCTGGCTCACGCTCACGCAGCCATCGTCACCTCAGGTACCGCCACATTGGAAACGGCTTTACTAAATGTTCCGCAGGTTGTATGTTACAAAACCAGCAACTTTACTTACCATATAGCCAAGCATTTTATTAAGGTGGGTTACATTTCATTGGTGAATTTAATTGCGGGAGAGGAAGTTGTAAAAGAATTAATTCAAAATGAATTTACAACTACTAACCTAAAAATTGCCATTCGGGAAATACTTCCGGAAGGTAATAAAAGGCAACATATACTAACTGGTTATCAAAAAGTCAGGGAATTACTTGGAACCCAAAGCGCCTCCCAAACCACAGCAAGACTTATATTAGCGCATCTGGCTTGATTGTTTTTGGCTAATCCTGTCATTGAGCGCCGATTAGTTCCTGTTTTTCGGTCAATTTGAATACGTATCCTTAATGATTGAATTTTTAAAGCGCTTGCCAGTCCCAACACACAACGGAAAAGAAACCGAAAGAAAAAGCACAAAATGGTGACAATATATAAGAAGAATAGCCGAGATTGTAGTAAATTTAAATGCAGTCCGTTGCAACGTTCTTGTATCTTGACATGGATAAGATCCGCAGCCGGCTACAGTTTTTATACCATGGCATAAAACTAATGATCATGATGATACATAATACGGCTGAAAAATTTTTAATATTGATTTAACATTTTGCCTGATAAGTCTCTATTCATGATGTCCGGGCAGATAAAAAATGCAGGATTAATCGGTTCAATTTTTCCATAGCATAGCAGGGCATTTTAAAATCGACAAATATTATAGAGTGATGACAAATACAAACTTATACCAAAAAGCCGGCAATCAAATCCTTATCATACTGATTGTAGTCCTGGCAATTCCAATACATACAATTGCGCAGCAAAAATTGCTGAGTAAAAGGATTGATATTTTAAAAGGTTATGACCAAAACCACCTTTATCGTATAGCGTTACCAATAGGTGGAATAGGAACCGGTACAGTTTCTTTAAGTGGCTCCGGAGAACTTAAAGATTGGGAAATCATGAATGTTCCGGCAAAAGGATACAGTACCGTGGGAAAAGGCAATGATGCACCTTTTTTTGCCATATATACAAAGAAAAAAAATGAGCTTTCTAAAACAAAAGCGCTTCTGGGACCTGTTGATTATGCAGATTATCAACATTACGAAGGACGATCTGTCAACCATCATGGTCTGCCACGTTTTAGAAATGCATCGTTTGAGTCTACCTACCCATTTGGGATTGTTAATCTATCGGATAAATCCATGCCAATTAAAGTTAAACTGGTAGGATATAACCCTCTGATACCGGGAGATGCAGACGCATCGGGGATTCCTGTCGCAATTCTAAAATATGAAGTTGAAAATATAAGTAAAGAAGACCTGGAAGTGTCTGTTTCCGGTAATATCAGAAACTTTGTCGGCCAGGATGGGAGTAAACATACGTCAAACTGGAAAGGTGATTATATTCCAATAGGCGCGAAAAACAACAAAAACGAGTATAGATATACAAACAAAGTGCAGGGCATATATATGTACTCAGAACAAGTCGATAAGGATGACCCGGCCTGGGGAACAATAGCGTTGTCCACGCCAATCCATGAAGGTGGAAAAATCACTTATAGAACAAGCTCGACTCCTAATGCTTGGAGCAATGCAATTCTCGACTTTTGGGATGACTTCAGCAAAGATGGTTTGTTAACAGAAAAGGAAAAACAAGTAGACGACAATCCAATGGCCTCATTGGCTGTGCACAAAATTATTCAACCAGGTGAAACGAAATCATTTACTTTCTACTTGACCTGGCATTTTCCAAACCGTTTTGCCTGGTCAAAAACCAATGTAGGAAACTACTATACCACGCACTATACCGATGCCTGGGAAGTGATTGAAAAAGAGGTAGACCACCTCACCAACCTGACCGAAAAGACCCTCTCCTTTACAAATGCCATTTCAAATAGTAGCTATCCTGATGTCATAAAGGAAGCCGCCTTATTCAATCTTAGCACCTTGCGTTCCCAAACTGTCTTTCGGATTAAAGATGGAAAAATGTTTGGCTGGGAAGGCGTAATGGATCGTTTTGGATCTTGTTTTGGCTCATGTACCCATGTTTGGAATTATGAACAGGCCACGGCTTTCCTTTTCAACGATTTAGCCAGAAGCATGCGGGAGGTAGAATTTGGATATTCTACCAGGGACAACGGACATATGGCATTCCGGGCCAACTTACCATTAAACTTAGAATCAGGTTTTGGTACTGCCGCCGCAGATGGACAAATGGGAACTGTCATGAAATTTTACAGGGATTGGCAATTGTCCGGAGATTCGGATTTTTTGGAAAAACACTGGGGAAAAGTGAAGGCAGCATTAGCCTTTGCGTGGGTAAAAAATGGTTGGGATGGCAATGTAGACGGTGTTATGGAAGGGGTGCAGCACAATACGATGGACGTAGAATATTACGGCCCTAATCCTCAAATGCAAATTTGGTATCTGGGCGCTTTAAGGGCTGGTGAACAGATGGCGCTTTATATGAATGATGAAAAATTTGCAAAAAAATGTAAAAAGCTCTTTGAAGATGGTTCAAGATGGACCGATGAGCATCTTTTTAACGGTGAATATTATATTCATAAAATTCATACCCCAAAAAGCAAAGAGGAAATTGCGAACGGGTTGATAAAAGGAATGGGCTCTGATGATTTTGAAAACCCTGATTACCAATTATCTACAGGTTGTTTGGTGGACCAATTGGTAGGGCAGTACATGGCACACATTCTGGGGTTGGGATATCTGGTCAAAGAGGACAATGTTAAAACAACCTTGCAGAGTATCCTCAAATACAATAAGAGAGAAAGCATGTTTGAGCATTTTAATAATATGCGCTCTTTTGCCATGGGAGATGAAAAAGCGTTACTAATGGCCAGTTGGCCAAAAGGTGGTCGTCCAAAAATCCCTTTCCCCTATTGGTCTGAAGTTATGACAGGTTTTGAATATACTGCAGCAATAGGTATGCTCTATGAGGGTATGGAGCAGGAAGGTTTGGAAACTATTAAAAATATCAGGGATCGCTACGATGGAAAGAAAAGAAGCCCTTTTAATGAGGCAGAATGTGGTCATCATTATGCACGGGCAATGGCTTCATGGGGCACGCTGATCGCCTACATAGGATTTGAATATTCTGCTGTTGATCAACGTATGAGTTTCAATGATCGAAATGGCAAATGGTTTTGGTCCAATGGCTACCAGTACGGAACTGTGGAGATCAAAGTCGAGCAAGGAAATAAAAGTGTAACTTTAAAAGTAATCGGTGGAAAACCTCTGCGTCTGAAGTCTTTTGAATTAAAAGGTGTTAATAAAATTAAATTCGGGAAAGGCAAAACATTTAATCCGGGAGAAGCAGCGACATTTAACATAAAGAAGGAATAATTAAAAAAAATGTAACTCTCATCAATGTCAACTCCTTGATGAGCTTATCAAAAAATTAAAATTATTGTAGGTAACAAAAAAACAAAAAAACATGATTCCCAAAGGGGCTTTGTTAACCGGAAAGGAGCAAACGATAACTTAACAAAGAACCAATTAGAACCGGAAAAATTGAACAGTTAAGAAATGTCCGACAACATAGGTGAAGATAAACTTAACTTGAGATCGGAAGAAGCACAGGAAATCCTGGCTTTTTTAAGCTACTTTCAACTTGTTAAACTTGGATTTCTCAAACTTATCCTCGGCATAGGTTTTGGTGATGACGAGTTTTTTCACATCGGGATTAGAAGGCAGTTCAAACATGGCATCAGTGACAATGGCCTCGAAAATTGATCTGAGTCCCCTGGCACCCAGTTTAAAATCCACGGCTTTATCAACAATATAATCCAAAGCCTCCTGCCTGATTTCCAGCTTAATATCTTCCATTTCAAAAAGCTTTTTATATTGTTTGGTTAAAGCATTTTTGGGCTCAGTCAAAATCTGTTTTAAAATATCCTTGTCGAGCGGGTTCAGGAAAGTCAGCACAGGCAACCTGCCAATTAGTTCGGGAATTAATCCGAATGATTTCAGATCCTGGGCGGTGATATATTGCAGCAGGTTTTCTTTATCGATGCTAAAGTCATCGTTTTTATTTGAAGAAAACCCTAGCGGTTTGGTATTTAACCGGGAAGCAATGTTGCGGTTGATACCGTCAAAAGCCCCTCCACAAATAAACAGGATGTTTTCGGTGTTTACATTAATCATCTTTTGGTCCGGATGTTTTCTTCCTCCCTGCGGTGGTACATTGACAGAGGTGCCTTCCAGTAATTTGAGTAATGCCTGTTGTACACCCTCCCCGCTAACGTCCCGGGTAATAGAAGGGTTATCAGACTTCCTGGCTATTTTATCAATTTCATCAATGTAGACGATCCCACGTTCGGCGGCTTCCACGTCATAGTTGGCAGCCTGCAACAAACGGGTTAATATACTTTCTACATCTTCACCTACATACCCTGCTTCGGTCAGCACAGTAGCATCGGCAATGCAAAAAGGTACCTGCAGAATTTTAGCGATAGATCTGGCCAGGTATGTTTTTCCGGTACCTGTTTCACCCACCATGATGATATTGGATTTTTCAATCAAAATATCATCCTCGGCTTTCTTTTGCATGAGCCTTTTATAGTGGTTGTAAACAGCCACAGAAATCACTTTTTTAGCCTCATCCTGTCCTATAACAAATTGGTCGAGAAACGATTTCATCTCAACCGGCTTTACGAGGTTAAAGTGGGGGGCGTCGTTACTTGCTTTGGTTTTTAGTTCTTCAGCCAGAATTTGTTGGGCCTGGTTAATACAAATGTTGCATATATGAGCATGTATACCTGATATCATCAGGTCAACATCCTTTTTATTTCTTCCGCAAAACGAGCAAGTAACTTGTGTCATGATTATTTTATTTTAACTTTTCTTTTTGACCAAAACTTCGTCGATCAGTCCATACTCTTTCGCTTCACCCGCTGTCATCCAGAAATCCCTGTCAGAATCCTTTTCTATTTCACTCGGGTTTTTTCCACTGTGATTGGCCAGGATAGCATACAATTCTTTTCTCAAAGACATGATTAACTTTAAAGAGATTTCCATGTCACTGGAAGGCCCTTGCATACCACCGGATGGTTGATGGATCATTACCCTGGCATGGGGTAAGGCCGATCGTTTATTCGCTGCCCCGCCTGCCAAAAGCACTGCTCCCATGGAGGCGGCCAGGCCGGTACATATGGTTGCTACATCAGGACTGATATATTGCATCGTATCATACATGCCTAATCCGGCAGTAACAGAGCCTCCGGGGCTGTTAATATATAATAATACGTCCCTGTTGGCATCTACCGACTCCAGGAATAACAACTGTGCTGTAATAATATTGGCAATATTATCATCCACAGGCATTCCAAGAAAGATGATTCTGTCCATAATTAACCTGGAGAAAACGTCAATTTCCCTGAAATTGGTCGGCCTTTCTTCAATAACCGCCCTGGTCATGCTTTCAATTCTTTGCACATAGCTATCGAAAGTGCTGCCACTAATCCCTTGACCCTTTATGGCATACTTTCTCAATTCATCTTTATTCATACGTATTAACTAATAATTTTCAAAAATAAAAAAAGTCAACTTAAAAGATCCCTAATATACTTATAAAGTATGGATTTTAGTTTGAAACCAGTTTTTTAAATTTTTCCAGATCAACTTTTTTATGACTAATGCTGATCTTCTCTTTAATAACTCCCATTAGTTTTTCCACCATGGTTTGATTATACACCTTCTGGTAGTTATTGCCTTCGTCACCCTTAAGGTAATTGTCGACAAATGTGTCGATGTTATCCTCAATCTGCGCCCCGAGTCCTGAATGTGCAAATTGCTCCCGTATGATTTGCCGTGTCTTTTCGATGATATCTTCGCTTTCAAGTTTAATTTCCTGATCCTCAATAATTTTATTTCTTATCAATGACCACTTTAAATCTTTCACATAAGCATCATACTCTTTTTCAATATCCTCCTCAGTGATTTTACCTTCATTGGATGTAATCAACCACTTTTTTAAAAATTCGTCAGGCAAATCGATTTTTGTGGAGTCCACAAGTTTGTTTTGTATGGTGTAATCGAGAAAAGACTTTGTTTCCTTCGCATAATTATCTTTGATGGTAGAGGCAATCTTATCAAGGAACTCCTGTTCGGAATTAATGTCACCCGTTGCAAATATTCTATCGAAAAAGTCCTTATTTAATTCGGCAGGTACACGTCTGTTTACATTTTTGACCGTAAATTCAAAATCACCTGATAATGCCTTTGTCTCGTCTTCACTGACTCCAAGCATATGGCTCAATGCATGTGTGTCGGTAAAGGCTTTGTGCAGATCAAATGTGGCAGAATCCCCGCTTTTCAAACCAATAAACTTTTTGAACAGCTTTTTATCGATGTCAGCGATCTCAATCAGTAGATCTTTTGTAAAATCGCCCTGCGCCAATGTACCAAACAAAGCATCCCCCTCCTCACTCGCATCCGGATTGGTCATGGTACCATACTGCAGTTTTAAGTTCTCTACCGTTTCAGTGATGGTTTTATCTTCCACATCAATATCATAAGCAGTGACCTTTACTTTGGAAGAGAGATCATAGTCAAATTCTTCTACCATCCCTATATTGTATTCAAAGTCAAAGTCCTTTTGATTGTCCCAGTCGATATTTTTCGATTTATCCTGGTTGGGCAAAGGCTCGCCCAGTATATTGATTTTGTTTTCCCTGATATATTTGGTGAGCGATTCACTTAAAATCTGATTAATTTCGTCAACCATAATTGACTTGCCGTAAAGTTTTTTGATATAGCTAAACGGCACCTTGCCGGGACGAAAACCTTTTATGTTAGCTTTTTTGCTGTAGTCCTTGATTTTTTCTTCAACTTGAGGTTGATAATCACCTTCCTTTAACGTAATTTTAATAAAGCCTTCCGTAGAGGTTTTTTTTTCTAATGTGATGTCCAAAGCTTTAAAGTTTTGTTATATATAGGATTAATCAAAAACCCTCAATCTCGACTTTTTTATCGTGACCGAGGGTTCGTATTTCGTGCGGATGGAGGGACTCGAACCCCCATGCCTCGCGGCGCTAGATCCTAAGTCTAGTGCGTCTACCAATTTCGTCACATCCGCTAATATTTTTTGGAAGTGCAAAGGTAAATAATAATTGAGAAGT
>JAKSDQ010000031.1 GCA_022360015.1 Cytophagales bacterium | reverse complement strand
GAGCCTATCGTCCAACGTAGTTTTATCACCTATTTGCGCCTTTGCGTTCATCCACTTGTTTTTAATACCTGTTTAGACTATATTCATTCATTTCAAACAGTAGTGTTTTAAGCAAACAGGTGATAAAACACTATATTGTTGGGCACAAGCTAAGTGGAGCGTACAGTATGCAATTAAACTAGAATGATTAAGGATTATCAAAATATTATAAGTGTAATTTGTGATAGATTCAATAATACTATTTCACAGTTTGATGTGGTTTCTTGGCTCGAAAATTTTGATAAAGTTGATTGGAAAAAAGCTCTAACTGTATTAAATGCGTTTGAATATTATTCAACAAAGGATATAATATACGAATTTGAACAGGGATTAAATTCCATCATTGAAGAACTTGAACCAGATGAAAAAGTGTGTGTGGTTCCAATAGGAAATGTAGGTAAGAGTGGTGCAGCAATGGTTTATTACCTCAAGAAAACACCTGCTTTTAGTGATAAAAGAATAAGTATACTTAAAGAGTATGATTACACGGAACTAATGAATTATGGTAAAATTGTAATTGTGGATGATTATTCTGGTTCTGGTGGTACTATTTTAGAATTTCATGATAAAATAAAGATAAATTTACCAGAAACACATTCAGTTTCGGCACTAACAGTAGCTTACATGGATAAGGCAAAAAATGCCTTAGACAAACGAAATATTAAACTTTATGGCAATAGCCGGATACCAGCCTTTTCTAATAGAGGTTCCGTATTTGGCTATTATCCAAAAATGAAAGTAATAAGGGAATTTTGTTTTAAGTATGGGGACAAATTGTATCCAGAGGTTAAGTATAAAAACGGTAAGTCAAATCACCATCCATTAGGGTTTTCAAATACTCAAGCGTTAATTGGGTTTGAGCATTCAATTCCAAACAATACAATTCCAATTATTTGGGCAGACAAGAAAAGAGCAGATAATAAAAAATGTTGGATACCCATATTTCCTAGAAGAGGTGAGCTATTAATTAAAGATTCGAAGGAATTTAAAAAAAATCAAAGGTATTGGATGAGTATCATTTTTAAACTTGGTATTAATGGCACTCTTTTTTCTGAGGAAGAAAGATATAGCAGACACAATATATTACTATTAAGTGTGATGCATTTAAAAAGAAAACAAAAGGGTGCCATTAATATTTGTCAATATTTAGGGGTAAATCTAAATGAATACGAACAAATAATTAGGGATGGTCAGGATAAAGACATCTTTGATTCGAATGAAGAGTTGACAGAACAGGCTATAAACTTGATTGAACAAATACGAAAGAGAGCTAAGTTCCAAAAAAGTACCTATATTAAACCTGAATTGATGATCGAAGAAGATATGTTATATATACCAACGAGTTTTCGAGGGAATTCATAAGTAAATTTAATTAGCTGTGTCTTTTTTAAGACTTCTCAAACCCTTTTGGTTTAAGAATAATTCAAGCTATATTATACTGATTCATGTGCAACACCTGCGGCACTCGGGTCGCACATGATTCACTCCGTGAATCTTTCAAAATAGAGTAATTAAATTGAACATGAATTTTCCTCGAAATTTATTTATTGAGAATGCTAGGCGAGAAGGACACTCTGAAAAGTATCTCAATGAAACTTTGGAATATATTGACACTTTAATAGATAAGAACTTACCTGTTATATTCTCTTTAAGACATTTTGCACAATTAATGGGTCAAGATTATAAGGATGTCAAAAGGGTCATTGAAAACAGAAAATATCGTTACTCTTATTATCTAATCAAAAAAAAGAAAAGTGGTTTCCGTAGAATTATTGCTCCACATAAACCAATTAAATACCTACAAGATTGGATAAAAATAAATATCCTTGATAAAACATTATTAAGTTCATCAGCAACAGGTTTTGTTAAAGGTAAATCTATATTGGATAATGCCAGAGTTCATGTGAAAAGTGAAGTAATTATTAATTTGGATTTAGAAAATTTCTTTGAGCATATTAATGAAAGAAGAGTCTACGGTATTTTTTATTCTCTTGGCTATAGTAAAAACCTATCAGTAGAATTTGCAAAAATTTGTACGGTACACATTTCTCAGGACAAATTTGAAGAATTATCAGACCTAGAAAAAGGATATTTTGAAGACATTTATAATAAACCAAGAGCTGTATTGGTTCAAGGTGCTTCTACAAGTCCTTGTTTGTCAAATTTGATATGCAAACGCTTAGATTATAGATTGTCAGCATTAGCGAATAAGCATGGGATTAATTATTCAAGATATGCAGATGATTTAACATTTTCAGGTGATAGTGATAAATTGCCATCAATTAATCTGATTAAAAAAATCATCAAAGATGAGGATTTCAATATCAATTGGAATAAGTATGGGAAATATAAGAATGGTCAAAGGCAAATGGTAACGGGACTGCTTGTAAATGAAAAGATTAGGGTTCCAAAGAAGTATAAAAAAGAGATTTATAGACATCTTTTCTTTTGTAAAAAATACGGTGCTTTATCTCATTTCAATAGAATATCCCCAAATAAAGGGTATCGAAAAGAATGGTTGTTAGGAAAGATACTTTTTGTGAATTCTATAGAACCAGATGAAGCTAAAAAAATGTTTGAGTTAGTAAAACAAATTAATTGGGAGATATAATAAAGTCTACACCCGACATTTTATATAAGTAATGGCAGGGAAAATGTTAATTATCAAAGTTTGTAGCCCGCTCAAACTTCATCTCGGTTAAGGAAATGATGGTGGGAACTTGAAGTTGTCCCTATAAATAATTTGAGGAGCATTGTGTAAATGAGAAAGATTCAAGAATATGAAGGCTATGTGGCATTTTTGGACATCATCGGTTTTGCTGGCATGATAAAAAGTAGGCCTTTGTCAGAAGTCATACAAAAGATTGAAACAGGTTTGTTTATGTCTCGGCTTGCAGGAAATCTTGGTGAAGGAATGCCAAATACCTCTGGTATGGATCTCTTTGATAAAAAGTTTGACCCTCTTAACTTTTTTTCCTTTTCAGACACATTTGTGCTATCGACCAGAAGCCTTGAGATCAGGTATTTATTCCAGATTCTAGCTGGCACAGCCATTTTAAGCCAATATTTAATATCCGGAGGACTTCCGGTTCGAGGAGCTATTTCAAAGGGTGAACTTGCTAAAATATCTGGAACGGATCACTTGATTGGAAAAGGAATTATTAATGCTGCGGAACTTGAAAAACAACAGGAATGGTTTGGAATCGCTGTTGACCCTAAGCTTGTTGACAATGAATTTATTGAACTATGTAAAAACCCGTTACTTCACCCACTGGCAATTAGATATGACGTTCCCGTCAAAGAAACTTATAATGGAGAAAAAGTAGAATGGGCAATCAACTGGCGATTTAATCTCTGGGTTAACAATGGATTGAAAAGCTTATTCCCGGACCCAGTTTCAGATAGAGATGTTAAACTGGAAAACACCATGAAATTCTGCAAACATGTCCGCTCTAACAGTTTTCATAAAGGTACTTTACACGATGAAACAGGTAAGGAAATAGTAGTAGGATGGAAACGGGGAATGTGGATTGGTCCCTATCCACCAGATGATCCAAGAAGTGTTAAACTGGATGAATAGACACTACTCAACAGTGATAACTGAATTTGTGAGCGGGGTATTAAGCTTTGGTAGTTCTAGCAAATGGACCGCATACTTGTTTTAGCTGAACGTTAACGATAATATCAATGGAAAAGGGAAGACTTGATCAGATCAGTAAGAGGGTTGACGAACTTGATTCAAGGCTAGATTCCACTGAGAATTTATTCTAAGAAAATCAGGCGAATTTTTTCACCGCAATTCGAATCTTTATTCGGGACTCTATTGCTTACAAACAGGGTAAGAAAGGATTTCCCGAATCCGCACTTTATGGTTTGATTACCGCTTACTTTCGACCAAGAGTTATTTTGACAATTGGAGCGATCATTGGCGCCTTTTTTACAGGTATTCAAACTTGGCTGCTAATAAATCAAACCAAGATAATCTCGGATCAATCAAAAATAATGCAATGGCAATCCGAATTAATGGAGACGGAAACCTGGTCTAACAAGGCTGCTACCATTGCCGAAATAATGGGTACTCTTAAGAGCGTTAATGATACGGCCAATATTGATTTAATTATGCCATTCCTTTGGTTACTTGAAGGTCAAGGGAAGGATTTCCTAAGCACTTCGAGAGGCCTAAAGCCATCTTACCTGTCCATTAAATCATGGGACGAATCCTTTAAAAAATATTCAGGAGGAATATTACAAACCAAAGAAGAAATTGATGACTATGTAGAATTTGAAAATGAATTCATTGAATATTATCACAAGTTTGATTTGTCATATGAAACTTTCAAACATAGGATGTTTCCCGTAGCATCTCATGAATATTATTGTATCCCTTCGGTGCAGTGCATATTTTACGGGATTAGGTTAGTTATTTTCTTTGTGTTATGAAGACAAAAGAAAAGCACAAAGAAATGTTCGCCCATATTAAAGCTTGGGAGGAAAGTGGTCAGAGAAGGGATGAATTT
>JAKSDQ010000248.1 GCA_022360015.1 Cytophagales bacterium | reverse complement strand
TCGCTGATCTTTTTGTAAACAGAAGTTCACCCATTCCGATTTGGGCACTATGGTATCATCTACTGCAATAGCAATCCCTTTCAGGGTGTTTACCGAAAGGATCTTAATCAGTTCATGGATAGTGGAACCTGTAGCTACTTGCTTAATTTTGTGGTTGACTATAATTTTCATTCCTTAGTTTCATTTTTATACTCCAAGACATCATTGAAAGACCCCGGATAACAGAATCATCAGTATACTTCAGGAATGATAACAGGTAGATTAATTATAGCCTCATTGAGGCAACTTTTTCCTTCGACAGTATTAACTGTATCAGGTTCAAAGAGTATGATCTCAGCCCGTACGGGCACCCCTAAAGTAAAGTTGACACCAAGGTAATTAATTGATCACTGGATACCAAATATTCCAGGGGAGAAAATTGTAAATACCCGGAAAAACAGTGTCCCAGTAGCTCAAAGTTGCCTGCCTGCGTATCCCGCTCTTTTCCCTGTCGATAGGTAAGTTTAGCTTGCTCTTTAGAACCTGTAATAACACAGATCGAGATATCCGCAGATAAGGGCATATTCCTTCCCCCAATATCCCCTGCGTCCGCAGGGTGTTTGATGGTTTCCCACCCTTTGGACGTCAGTATGATGTGCTACTTCATCCGACCTGTAAAGCCTCGATAGCCAGTTCCCATGTGTGAGAATCAGGGTTTGCAGTCTCGCTTCCTTCACTCTATGTCTCACGGTAAACGGGCTTGCGAATGGCTTATGCTTTGGGGTACGACCTCGCGCATAACGGACTTTCAAGGTGACATGATGAACGATAACTCCTACGGGAATTGGCGTACAAGCAACGACACCTTGTTTATTTTATTTGATACAACGAATTATCCTGATGGTCGCTACAAGAACGATTTAACTTTCATTTTCAAAGGGCAAAAATTGTTTAGCATTCCATTTTCACCTGAACAATATGACAAACTGATGGCTTTGGCCGCTGATTCAATCGAAATACCGAATTATAGAAGATTAGCTAAACCACTGGACAAAACACCAACAAATTTTAAGGGAAACAGCAAGCGCCAATATTTTAGAAAGGCAAAATCATTTGAATGTGAATGGAATTTCCGTCCGGATCCGTAATCATTTCCGAATCAGTCATCTTTTTTGTTTTTTTCTATTTCTTTTTGCATCGTCAATTGCTCCATGATGTTGGTGCTGTGTTTATTTACTTTGAACCATTTTACGGTCATCTCTTCAGGATTCAATTCAAGCTGAGCGTAACCATTGGCTTTTAAATCCACATATTTTAAGAAAGGGTTGAGTTCCGGAAGCTCTTGTTCCCATCCTTTGATAAAGGAATTCTATCTTTCTTTTCAAAATATTGCGGTTTATAACCCTCATAGATGTAATCCCCGAAATGAATAACGGCATCTATTTTGTCATCCTTTTTGGCTATGACCTCGAAAGCAGAAAAATAGCCTCCCTCATAGGCGTTGCAACTTACCGCGATTAAACGAATGGATTCAGGATCTTTTGGCAAGGTTTTGGTTCTGCCTACTATGGATTTCTTTCCTTCTATAATCCGGAGTCACCCTTGTCCATATCAAAACCTCGTGCTGCGACGGGTCACCAGAGGCTACACCATGGTAAAAAGGGCCTGATTCTCTTTTGTGTAGGGTATTCGTTTCATTGCCCGGATATGGTGAACTGCTTTTACATGAGAGGCAAGTTGTGACAAGGAGACAAAGAAGTGCTCCTAAATACGGTAAATGCTTCATTGAGGAAAATGACAATAAAATGCAGTTAGCGAAGATGAAGCAACCTTGAGAAATTTCGCTTATCTGACTGACCGGATAGCTGTATTTGAGGATAAGCCGCAACGTTTTATCACCTAGATTTACGCCTTTCCATTCATCCATTTGTTTTTACTACCTGTTTAGACTATATTCATCGATTTCAAACAGCGGTGTTTTAAGCAAACAGGTGGTAAAACACGATACCGTTGGCGCACATGAAACAACATACACTAGTTGTTCATGAATGGTGTTAGTAACTTTACTGTATGAATTTAGGTACATCCAATCGAACATATCGTCAACTTGTAGGAAATGGACTCATTTACTCCGTTCCTATATTTCAGAGAGATTATAGTTGGACTGCAACCGAATGGGATGATCTATGGCAAGATATCGAAGGACTCTTTGAAGAAGGTGGAGAACAAGAACATTACATGGGGTATTTAGTACTACAATCTAAGGATAGCAAGAATTTCGATGTAATTGATGGTCAACAAAGACTAACTACTTTAAGTATTTTAGTTCTAGCCTTTCTTGGAAACCTTCAAAAACTTATTGAAGACAACTTAGACCCGGAAAAGAATCAACAAAGGCTTGAACAGCTTCGCAATACCTTTATTGGTTATCTTGATCCGGTAACCTTAATTCCAAGGAGTAAACTCAATCTTAACAGAAATAATGACCATCTGTATCAGACATATTTAGTTCCTCTTGAACCAGCTCCCAAAAGGAATTTGAAGGCGACTGAACACTTGATGAGAAAAGCCTATGATTGGTTTTTCAATGTGGTCAAACAAAAGTTTTCCGTAAATAGAAGAGGCGATTTTCTTGCTCGTTTTATCGACTCGCTGGCAGATAAATTATTCTTTACAGTAATTACGGTAAATGATGAATTAAATGCTTACAAAGTTTTTGAAACGCTTAACGCAAGAGGAGTTAAGCTTTCGTCAACAGACCTTTTAAAAAACTACCTATTTGCAGTTGTTCACAATTATGGTTCTGATGAACGTGAAATGAACGAACTTGATAATAAATGGGAGCGGCTGGTAGGTTTAATTGGAAGTGACAGTTTACCGGATTTCCTGCGAGCTTATTGGAACAGCAAAAATAGGTTTGTTCGACATTCTGAACTATTCAAACGTATCCGGGAAAACATTTCTTCCAAAGGTGAGGTATTTAGCCTGATGCGTGATCTTGAAAACAATGCACACATTTTTGCTGCTTTACCTAGAAGTGAAGATTCTCTCTGGAATAATGAGCAAAGAAGGTACATTCAAAATCTTAGAATGTTTAATGTACGTCAACTTTACCCGCTTTTATTGTCAGCGCATAACAAATTTTCTGAAATGGATTTCACTTCCGTTTTGAGGTTGTGTTGCGTGATTTCATTTAGATATAACATCATCGGTAATCTCGCGACTAACGAGCAAGAAAGGGTTTACAACCGGTTGGCGGTTGAACTTGCAAGTAATAATATAAATACTTTGCAGGAATTGATAAGCTCACTGTCTCCATTGTATGTCTCCGATGAAAAATTCAGAGGTGATTTCTCAGAAAAAGAATTGAGGACCACACAAGTAAGAAATAAAAGAGTTGTCAGATACATTCTTTTCGAAATAGAAAGGCATATATCAAACAATTCTTACGATTTCGAAAGCGAATCTTATAATTTGGAACACATCATGCCAGAATCAATTCAGGAGGGTTGGAATGACATTGAAGACAAAGATCATGACCAATTTGTTTACAGATTAGGGAACATGACAATTCTGAATAAAAGTGTAAATCGGGATATTGGAAATGCAGATTTTTCTGCTAAAAAAGAAAAATACTTTGAAAGCGAATTTTCCATTACCCAAAGGGTCGCTAATGAAAATAGCGATTGGAATCCGGAACGGATTGCGAAAAATCAAAAATGGATGGCAAGGCAGGCAACTGCTATCTGGAGAATAGCACAGCTTGACTAATAGGGAAAATGTGTTTCAACAATTAAGCTCCGATGAACCACAGCCTTACTTCCCATCATTGGCGTTTAATTGTTGGAACGCATTTTACCTGGATCGCTATGTTTTATCAAGTAAATGTAAGTAAACTGTTTTGGCTAATTTTGAATATTGTGCTTTAAATTATAGTTGAATAATATGTTAGTACACAAATGAGTTTACAGATGGTAAGAAAATACGGAAATATAGAATTTAAGAAATATAAAAGTGCGTACAATGATGACTGGTACGATTGGCTTTCGCATGAAATGGAAATCCCTTTTTGTAATGGCAAAAAAATGAAGGTGCAGTTGAATTTTAGCGAAGAGGAACTTGACCAATATAACCTTGAAATTTCTCAGACAATCGAAAATATTTTGAAGTTCGGTAGCCATCATAGAGAGCAAGTAAAGGAGCATGTATTTGCATACTACCAAGATTTATTGCTGGATATCGGTGAGGATTGTTTAGATGATATGCCACCCCTTGAGAACGCTGATGATGTCTTAGCATATGTTCACATTTCAGGGTTGGGGATCTCCATTAGCCAGCGCACCAAGAAATTCTATGCGGTGTACAGTGGAGGTTGTGATTGGGAACTCGAGCATGGCATCATGATTTCGTTCCGGAATGGTAAAGAATTAGCCATGGTTTCAGGCTATGGGCATATTTGTAATTCCGATGCTTACGGAGATATTAAGAAAGATGAATTTATTTATATTGGTAACAACATTAGTACAAGAAAACGAATAGTGCACTAACATGAGCGTTAACTGAAATAAACAAAATATCAGTCAAAAAATCATGTCCGCCACAAGTGGACGGTATCTCTCTGAAATACTGTACAAATCCATGAAAAAAACGGAAAAAGAAAGCCTGATTGATCAGCGCTTTTCATTGCATAAAATTGAAAAATATATAGAAGATAATCAATTGGAGCAAATCGGGGAGTTTTTCCCCGGATTCCTGCATTTTAATCACAAGGATGATCTGCATATTAAATATATGAATCCTAAAGGATTGGAAAAACTGGATGTACCATTAGAATGGATACAGGAGAACGGCGCAGAATTTTTTGAAAAGTTCGTTGATAAAGAGACTATTGAAAAGACCATACCCAAGATTTTGAATTTCTATGCTCGAAATGATACAGGAAGGACTTTTGCGTTTTGTCAGAAATTTCGGGATCCTTTCAAAAAAGCGTACCATGATGTGATAACGGTTACAAAAGTGGTCAGGGATCTTGAAGGGTTGATTACGGTCTCTATGCCCGCCGATGAATTCCACTCAAGTATGCGCCAAGTAAGTTCATTAATCAAAGCAGATCCCTTTTATATAAAACATTATGAAAAATTCCAATCACTGACCAATCGTGAGAAGGAAATTCTTAGGTTCATTGCCAGTGGGCATACCAATAAGTCAACTGGGGAGTTCTTATCCATATCTGAGCACACGGTACGTACTCATCGTAACCGGATTTGGAAGAAATTAGATATTCGGTATCTCGGGGATGCCATCAGGTATGCCGAGGTTTTTGAGCTAATTTAATCTTCTTGTCCATTTCATCCGGCTAATTTTCTTTTTTCTATGAAGACGGGCAACCATCAATATACGCTCTTGAGCGTATTGAACTTCCTGATTCATGTGTGTTACTTTGGATTATGAAAAAAAGATTTTTTTTATATTTTGTAGTAATCGCATTTTTAGGTGCATGTTCAGGTGATGACCCATTACCACCATCCGCGGAAGCCTGTTTTGACTATTCACCGCATTCTGACATTACAGTAGGCGAAGAGATTTCTTTTACAAATTGTTCAGAAAATGCAACATCTTATGCCTGGGATTTTGGAGATGGTGCGGTATCGACAGCTGAAGACCCCAGCCACACGTATGATGAAGCGGGGAGTTATATTGTAAAACTGGTTTCAGCCAATGCGTCCGGTATCGACACCGTCTCGGCCACAATTGTTGTTGGAGATGCCAATTTTTTTTCCATAAATGATGCCAGATATGATTTAACCAGCGCTGTTTTGATACATAATGCCGGTAAATGGCACAGCTTATTTTTAGTCGATGATCGTATGACAACTTCTTTAATGGGCGTGGGAAACATCGTTTGTCTGGATGTACTGGCCGGAAAAGGAAAATTCGATATAACCGGAGCATATACTTTAAGTGGCAAAGCGTTCAATGGTGAGGAATCTGATATTTCAGCTATGACCGGTAATACAGTTTATAATGGATTTTGCTCCCTGGCTTATGATTACTCATTTGAAAATGAATCACCGGCTGCCAATGACCTGGTTTGGGAGGGAGATGAAAATTACAACAATTTCGACATGTCCATAGAAGAAACCGATGGTATATACCTTATCACAATTACAGTAGATATCAATGGTAAGCATATTAAAGTGTTTTACAAGGGGGAATTAACCTTTCAATCATCAAATAATTAAAATTCTAAGTCATGCGACAAATAATCAGAATAATTCTGTACCTATTAATTTTTATCAATGGTACCGTTTGGGGGCAGGAAGGGGATTCATCTGAATTTAACGCCCCCTGTATTGAACTGGGAAAACTGGAGCAGGAATTGAAACCCCTTACCAAAAAAATCGAACAGAATCCAAATGATCATCCACAGAACTATCTGGAAAGAGCCAGGTTAAATGCAAATATTGCAGACCTTCAACGAGCATGTTATGCGAAAGATGTAGGTACCGGAAGTCGTTGGAGAAACAAAGATATTTTGAGAGACCTCAATAAAGCTATTTTTTTAGGGTTAGAAACGGCTGAGATTTACCTGCTAAGGGGGCGGTACCACTGTGACAACGATAATTTTACTGTCGCATTGCAAGATTTTTTGGAAGCCTATGAGTTAAACCCCAATCAACGGGCTGAATATTATTATTATCGGGCTAAATCCTTTCATGGTTTGGAAAAAAGAAAAGAAGCTTTAAGTGATTTTAATAAGGCTGTAGAAATGTCGCCCACAGAAGGAAGATTTATTGCGGCACGTGGCATGATAAAAATAGAATTACATGATAGTTATGGTGCTATTCAGGATCTGGAAAGAAGCATACAAGTTAATCCTTCTTTGGCCAAGAATTTTTCAGTTATTGCCTATATAGTTGCGTTAAGAACAGGCTTGGAATACTATGAAGGAGCACAAAGTTTTATTGATTTAACGGAAAAACAGCTATCATCTGACCCACTGCTTTTGAATAGAAGGGCTGAATTGAAACAAAAGATGAGGGATTTGGAAGGGGCATTATCAGATTTAAATAAAGCATTGGCGTTATGCCGGAAAAATCATTCCTGTGACGCTGGTTTGTTGAGAGAGTTGTACTCATTAAGAGGCGACACCAAGTTTTTGTTAAGTGATTTACCAGGTGCATTATCTGATCAGGATGAGGTTATTAAACTTGGTCATTATGGCAATACCGATAAGGACATAAAAGGCGCTGTTCAAACATTTGATAACAGTGATGCATACTATAAAAAGGCTCGCTATAAAACTTTCAGCAATGATTTAGCTGGTGGTATGAATGAAATAAACAAGGCCATTAAGTTTTATGAAGACGTCCATGGAGATACTATTCGGCAAGATCGGTCTCAGGCCGCTTACCGTGAACTAAGGGCATGGATAAAGTTTTCAATGGGGGATCTACAAGGAAGTTATAGAGACTATCTGGAGGCCTGGGAGTTTGATAAGTATGAATCGATACGCTTGAGACAAGTTGCATTTATTCAGATCAAGCTAAACAATATACCTGCTGCTATTGAATTCCTGCAACAGGCTAAATTCTGGGGAATGGAGCAGGATCCTGATTTACTCAATGATTTGGGCAATTACTTAAATGAGGTGGAAAAGTATAAGGAAGCACGGGAATATTTGAAAAAATGTATTGAAATTGAACCGGAATTCCTGGATGCTTATTTAGGATTGGCTACTGCTTCTTTCTATCTGCAAAACAAGGCTCTGACTGACTCATACGTATCAGAGGCACGAACATTGGCTAAGAAAGACGGTGCTGACCATTTGAGCATTGAAATGTTGAAAAAGGCGGGATCGTGGGGGGCTTTTCTACCAAAAAAGAGAAAGGCTTTGACTGCTTTGCTATAAATTATTCTTAAACTCTATGAAAAAGACTCTTTCTCTCAATTTCATGCTATTTTTTTTGTTTTTTCCACTCATTGCCGAGGCACAGGAAACAAAAATATTGTTTTCTGACCTTATCGCAGTTTATAACTATACTCAAAATATACTGGAAGCGCCAGATAACAAATACCTCTTTAGCTATACCCATACTTATCACAAGCAATGGAACTACAGGGCATTTTTACGAATGTACAATAAAGAGATGGGGGCACAGCTTCAGCCTTATGAAGGAAAGTATTTGGCCTTTACAATTGACGACAGGTCAAAAGATCTTATCCCTGATATTCCGCCCTCATATTACCGTTACCTGGAATACCGAAAGAAAATAGAAAAGACCGAAACCGGTGAAAACCAAAGAAAACAAGAGGATAACTATTACCAGCATTTAATCGACGATATAAACAAGAAGATTGAAAATATAAAGAAGCGTGGAGATGAATTGATCAGTGAGGAAAACGATTATCGTAGAAAAATGCTAAAAAAAGCCAATACGAAAAGTACGTTTAATGCATTTATAGGGGGATTTACCGGCAGTGAATATACTTATTTTACCGTCCCTAAAGGCGACCTTTTAACCTGGGAAATTACTTATCCGGGCATGCCTACCTATTATGATTTCACCCGGAAAGCATGGGTAAGCCATACGGTTCCCGCTTACACAAAATTTGCGGACAAGACATTTACAAAGCTCCCAACTTCAAAAGTGATCGCAAATTCCAATCAGATTTTGAAAATATGGTACAACGAATTAGACAGATTGGAAAAAGAGAGAATGGCATATAATCTTCAAAATCCTCCTTCGACAGATTTAACCGGGATTTATGATGAATATGAGACTTTTGGTTATGGTTCTTTAAAAGAAGGTTTATTTGGTTGGTATTATCATGAATTAAAAAACAGATACCGAAACTGGTATGCAAAAGTCCTGCGATCCTATCGAAAAAGATTGGAATTAAATACCGGATATGATCTGAATTTTCTTATTCAGTTAAACCGTTATAGACATCAATTGTATGAGTATCTTCAAAAATTACTGGGTTTTACTGAAATCAAAAGGAATGAATTGATAAAGGATTATAATTATGTGGAAGGTGTTTTAAACCAAACTTCCGAACTTTTGGAGGGCCTGGGCAATAGCGGATCAGAAAAAACAGAATTATACAGCCAACTGAAATCTATTCTCGAATACCATCGGTTGAATCAGCATAATAAGCTTTACCGTGTATATTATTCACTCAACCGGGCGTATTTCGATCATATCAAGGCGCTGTGGGCAGCGCTGGGGATGAAAAATGAACCCGTTGAATTAGCTATAGCTTTTTTGGAACATAGCGTGCCAAAAACAAATTTTTGGTGGGATAAAAAATTCAAAGAACTGATTGGTACTTATCATTTAGGGAGAATTTATATAGATAATTCCATATTTGAAGATGAAAACTATTATGATAATTATCTTAAAAATGTGACCGTTGATAAGATTTCCGTTTTGGTGGATGATAAATATTCGGCAGATAAGTTGTTACAATTGAATGCGGTCAGTGGGTTAAAAACTGTAAAACTAATGATTAAGGAAAATAGTGGTAAACTTACGAAGCTTAACAATGTAAAAGGTAAAGCTTTGTTTGATATTGTTGTTGATTGACAAAGATCAGGGAAGTTGGTTAATATAAGCCGGCAGGTGGATAATCGAAGGAAAGATAATCCCTCAACGAAACTATGAAAATTATAATAGTATAACTGATACGCAATTTTGTTGAAGGCAAACGTGTCGTAACAATCATACGATTTCTGCTTAAGGGCCTATGAATAATGGGGTGAGCTATTGCATACGGACCGGGCAAGATAGTTTCTCTCATTTTTCTATTGGTGGAGCAGATTCGATCCCAAAAGAACAGGATCTCTTTGTATACATACAAAAACTATTTGTTAAGACTTTATTACCTACTTAACCAACCCGTTGGCTTTCACTATTTTTGATACCATTAGATATTAGGCACCCTTGGTATAATACGCAATTATTTGTTTTCCGTGTAAAGATTTGTTTTAAAAGGGTGGCTTGTGTTAATCCCATATTAATCAGGCATTAAATTTTTACTATTTGTAAAATAAGGTGATTATAATGAAACTTTTTTTGATATTTTCGACCCGAATCGGATGAAATTTGATTTCTGGTAAGATTTTACCACATATCAAGGATTCACAAAACGTTTGCTGGTGGACGAATGAAATATATGTTGTCATAAGCAAAGTGAGCTGTCAAGAGCAAACGATAAGGATAGTTGAAACAAGTAAAAAAATCATGCTATTCAAATAGCTTCTTATCGTGCAGTGTTGTTTTAAAAAGATTAATAGAATCGTAAATATTTAATAATGAATTATAATTGGAGAGCAATGAATATCACTAAGATGGTTAAGTCGATGCTTTTAGTTACCTTAGTATGCAGTTGTCAGCATTCAACGAAAACAGAGAAAGCCCATTTTCAGTTTCCACAGGGTGTGGCCTCGGCAGATCCACAGCCCAATGCCATAATGTTGTGGACAAGGGTTGTAAACACGAATGCAAATCCCGATAGTATAAATTTAAGTGTTGAGGTTTCTGAATCTCCTGCTTTTAGCACAATAACTATTTCCGAGCGCATCACAGCCTACAAAAATGATGACTACACCATTCGCTATTATGCCCGGGAACTTGTACCGAATAAGAAATATTATTATAGGTTTATTAGCGGCAGCGATACCTCGAGTGTCGGACGGACTTTCACAGCTCCCGAAGAATTCGATTCTGCTTCATTGAATTTTGCCACCATGGCATGCGCCAGTTACGAACAGGGTTTCTATGGAACCTTGAAACGTTTGATAGAAGAAGATAAATCCAAATCCGAAGCTGAGCAAGTTAAGGTTATTTTTCATTTGGGAGATTTCATTTACGAGGTCGTGGGTGATGACCCCAGATACGATAATCACCAGCCAAACTGGTTGATCGATGCCAATGGAAAATTTCGAGATATCCCTCCTTTCCCCAATGGTAAACAATGGCCCGATTCCGATCATTGGAAATCCGGTTCGTGGAGTCCTATTACCGTGCATGATTACCGACATCTTTACAAAACCTATCTTTCAAACCCGGTTATTCAGGAAGCCCGGGCGAGATGGCCATTTGTGTATACATGGGATGACCATGAGTTTGCGGATGGCAATTACCAGTCTCATTCCTATATAGGCGATCTATTGGGGCTGGAAGGAATGCAACAGGTAAAAGTTGCCTCTAATCAGGCATGGTTCGAGTATTTACCGTCCTCCCTAAGCCATGCACCGGACATCGGCTCCATTGAAAACCGGGCTTACGATTTTCGGCCCACAAAGGTTAGTAATGTATCGATTGGCACAAAAAAAGAAGATGGTCTTTTTGTGGAGGAAAATAATATGAAAGCGATTAACTCTATGTGTATGTATAGGGCCTTACAATGGGGGAGTGACGTCCTGATCATTGTTACAGATACCAAGAGCTATCAAGACCCGGGAATTTCCGTACTCGGTAGTGAACAAAAGACATGGTTCAAGGAATTGCTAAAGACTTCAGATGCAAAGTGGAAGCTATGGCTTAATAGCGAGCCCTTACCGGGGACTTTTCTTGACTACGATAATATCGAAGGTTCAGGCATGGGCAGGGCTTTGATTTCTAAAGGCGCTTGGAAAAGCGTGGAGAATGAAAGAGAAGAACTTTTGAATTTTATTAAAGAGAAGCAAATAACTGGCGTTGTTTCTTTATCCGGTGACTATCACATTCAAATGGCATCCACTGTAAATGCCAAAAATGGCACACCTGTTATGGCTGATTTTACGGTGACTGCTTTGAGCTCATTCCCGGGTTTTTTCTGGTTGGAACGCAGAGCCCGAAATCTTGTGAATCCTGCTTTGTATGATTTGTTTGCCTTTCAGGACGATAACGGGAAGTTGCTTCCTAATATCAACACCAGCATAATGTTTGGCGCTACTGCCGGATTGGAAATGTCAGCCTCAAATAATTGGGCAAAAGCCAAGGCCAAAGCTGATAACGCTGTAAATCCTAGCCTAAAGTATTTCGACTGTGAACATAATGGATATCTTACCGGGGCTCTTACTTCGACTGCATTGGATATTACATTTGTCAACACTGAAAATGCCAGAACAGATCATGAGGCGCTGGGAGCAAAAATTGTTTCCCAGGTTATGTTTAACTTACCTTTTTGGGAACCTGGAAAATCCCCGGTGCTGTCCGTCCCAATAATTGAAGGGGCTGTTTTTCCCATGTCAAACTAAGCGAAACCAGATTGGACGTCTAATATCCACAGCAGTCATTGAGAGAACTTAAATCCTTAAAATACTTTTGTCATTCATTCATGGACCCAATGTTTGAAGCTTTTGAGGTTTTAGATAATAAAGACCACGAGGTGGAATATCACTCCATTTTGGAGTGATATATCCACATTTACAAGCGTTTGAAAGTATAATAGCGTATATTCGGACGTTGTGTGTCATAAATGAAAATGATGTTGAGACTAGTGCCGGTAATAGAATTAGGATATGCCGACGAGGGTGTCGAAATTCCTGAACGCGGGCCTTATTGGGAGTATCCTGCGGATTGGGATAATTTCAACAATGAATCCTATAAAAGAGCTGGATTTAAAGATGCTTTTACACCTTTTGATGCGGGATCTTCGCTCTATGAAATAGAAAAAATCAGTGATGATAATCTAAAAAAGATTGTCCTTGATCACACGGAAGAATTAAGAAATGGTGAATATGATCGTGACCAAGCAAGTCCATTATTTGGCGGATATATTCTTGAAATTGATTCGGAAGGACACTTCTATCCACAATGCTGCGGAAATTTGGGAGATATTCAATTTTGGCGTAACATTTCAAATGGTAAAGACTCCTTTTATGAAGGACACCCAGCGCCAATTGTGAAATTTGAAAATGATGACATAGTATTTGATTTGAGTGTTCGGGAGTTTGACGAAGCATTCACGCCTCTTCCTGATAAACGAACATTTAGATTTAAAAAAGAAGACTTAAAAGAAGCGATAAATGCCTGTGAATTGATTTTAGAAAGATTTGCCCAAAGAATTCAGACGATTAATAAATGCAACAATTTGAATATTGAAAGAATTGAAGATTTACTGGTTTGGGAAAATATTAATTATCAATAAAGACACAACAATCAGCATGGACCAGGCACAACAACTATTACGCAAAGTCTTTCAGGACCATAAACCAAGAGAAATAATTACCATAACCGTTTTTGGTGACATTATTTTCAAAACGGCTGATGCCTATCGGTTTTTGCAAATCTACATCAATAACAACAATGCACAAAAGGCCTATCGCTACAATTTTGAGCTGTATACCATAGCCAGGGACGACACGGAATACCAAGACTTTCTCGAGGGGAGGGACACCATGCAACAATATCAAAAACTTATGTGCCGTAACAACCTGTACCATGAAATATCACGCGCAAAAATGTGTAACACACAAGAAGTATATGTAGCCGACAAAGATTATTACTATGGTGCCAATCTCGACGACTTTAACGTCCGACCACTGCACGAAGTATACGAAACCATTTTGACTACACACACCTTTAATGAAGACACGCTCTGCCAGCTCACGTCCATAGATCAACTGGAGGAAACACCGCACTTTTACGTGCAAAAATTGTATTGGGGCTATGACATAGGCCGGGACGCCACCGGATTGTACGACAGTACCAACCTCCAAAACCTATCGGTATGGCAGGAAATAGGAACCTATTTAAACGAAAACATACAGAAGTTACAGCACCTGAGTGTACTCTCGGTCGCCAATATGCACGAAGTTCCGGAAGCATTTCTCGACCATATCCACACGCTCGCCAACCTAATCAGTTTGAGTATAGGAACACATACCGAAGAAGCACAACCCCTTTTCCACCGACTGGAACAATTACCGCCACATTTGAACCGACTGGAACAGTTAAAATACCTGGATCTAAGCGGCAATCAACTAACCGGGCTCGGAGCAATCACAAAGCTCGGAAACCTTCGCACATTAAAGCTGTCGGAAAATCAACTCACCAACCTGGAAGGCCTGGAAAGCTTACAGGAACTGGAAGAACTGGATCTTTCGGGAAACAACCTCACCCAACTGCCCAAGGGATTGGCGCAGTTGCCAAAATTACGAAAATTGAACCTGGCCAAAAATCAGCTCAAAACCATTCCGGATTGGTTAGGAAGCTGTACAACCCTGGAAGAACTCAACCTGGAACAAACCCAATTGGAAACCCTGCCGGAGAGCATCGCCACCATCCCCGGACTAAAAATACTGAACCTCAAAAAGAACCCGTTTACCGCACTGCCACACACCATGGCCCAACTTCCCAAAAGCGTGGTAAAAATAGCGCTAAGAAACGCCGCCCTGTATGACAAAAAGGTAAAGGAACAAATGGCGCAATACCCAACCGGCACGCACCTGTTTGAAGCCGACTTTAACTTTAAGCTTATGGTCATACAGCAACTCATGTATGTAGAAGAAGTACTGCTGCCAAAGTTCAATATCCGGGAGTTTGCCAAAAACTATACCCAACGCACCATTGACATAGAAGAAGAAGGATACGCTCCCATACCCGAAGCCATAGACTATTTTAAAAAACTGCCCATCCCCATGGAACTGCTCATCGATATAGAAGAACTCCTCCCCGACGGCGGTGATGAAATATACGGGCAAATCATCCCCTTTTGGGATGGTGAAACCGAAGACTTTATGGTAGAAAATTTAGCCGATATCGCCTATCTGCCACGACTCAAACGCACCAACACTATGAACTTTAACAAGGCACAAGTTAAAGCGTTACGTGCCAGGAAAATAAAAGTAAGTACCTATTAAAAGCACCAGGCGATGCTGTGCCTCCGTATCTATCCGGTTTGTAAACAATTCGACCGAACCTTCCATCAACACCACATTGGTTGTTGCGTCTTCGGGGTAAGCAGCTACATTAAATTGTGTGCCGGTTACCTGAACATTCAAAGCCCCGGCATTGACGACAAAGGGGTGTGAGGGGTCTTTTGCTACATCAAAATAGGCCTCCCCGGTCAAAAAGACCTCCCGGCTTCCGCTCCTTGTGAATTTCGCCGGATACTTTAAGCATGTACCGGCATTCAGATGGATATGGGTGCTGTCTGACAGGCGCAGCTCAAAGCGCTTGCCGTAGGGTACAATCAGCGTGTTTTAGGCCGGTTCTCTGTCAGCGGGGCCGCCATCGTATGTCAGCCGAGAGCCGTTTTGTGTGAGAGCCCCAATTCACGGGCGATCTCTTTGTGCTTGAGGCCTTCTAGCCGGCTTTTGACAAAAATCTTTTTACACTTTTCCGGAAGCAGATCCAGGCTTTCCACGATCTTTTGCTCCAGCTCATTTTGCAAAAGCAGGGATGCGGCTTCATCTTTTAAAAAACCG
Source organism: Cytophagales bacterium (assembly GCA_022360015.1). Classification (GTDB taxonomy): domain Bacteria; phylum Bacteroidota; class Bacteroidia; order Cytophagales; family Cyclobacteriaceae; genus Agaribacillus. Next base: position 127,962 of record JAKSDQ010000248.1, on the reverse strand, counting down.
TATTGGATGGTGGCTTTTTTGTGAAGAGCCGTGTCAATGTAGTTTTGTTTGACAGAATGGCCCCGGTTACATCTTTGTTCAGCCTTTAACATCTTAGGGATAGTGACAAAAGCATGAATAAACCGGTAAAAAGCGTGTTTCGACGTCTAGAAAGCATAATTTAGATGAGAGAATGTATGGTTTGTATAATATTTCAGGTAGCCGGTTCATAAGAATTCTTTAATCGGGATGTCACAAAGAGTTAATATAACTACTGTCAATTCCGCAGACAACAACAAGATTTGCCAGGCACAGATACTTCCTTCTCCGGCTTCAAGGCAATGGCTGTTTAATCATTCGATCATTCAGGCTTTCCCGATACAGCGAATTGGTTATTGAAAAAATCAGGGGAGCGCGTCATTACTGTTCCAGATATCATGGGTGGTTTTCCAACTACCGTCCGGCTGCCGCCGAAGAATGTTAAGGTATTTCGATTTGGCTACTGTAGATGAGCCCCCTTTATGTGGAGTAAGCCTTACGACTGCCTCACCCCTGCCATAGGCCAGATCCCCCGATACTTCGACCTCTTCATAGTAGCTGTCCAACTCGGTTTTGTATTCATCAAATATGGCTTGGTAGTACGTCCTTACCGCTTCTTTTCCGGATGATGCCGGTTTTCCGGGCGCCATTAGGATCGCATCTTCTGTAAAATGCGATGCGATCACTTCGGCATTTCCTTCATTGAAAGCTTTCGCCCGCGCACTGCTTACTGCGGTGATGGCTTCCTTATCTTTCTGTAACTGAGTCTGAGCTGTTGTGTTCCGGGAAAAGCCTGTTAAAACCAGCAATCCGCTGAGTATCAAAGGGAATTTTAGAGATGTCATGAGGGTTTTGTTTTGTAAATTTTATTAAAAGGCAAGTAAGTCCGGCTGGACGAAGGTTTGTCTGGCTTTTTCACTTTTAAATACATTGAAGCTATAGTGCTGGTTCAGCAAATCTTTGAAGTTGCTTTTTAGCCTGGGAAATTCGTCCATGAAGTCTTTAAAATTACAAGACCTGGATTTGTTGACAAAATGTGCTACGGCTTTGACCGTCGCAAGGGTCACGGTGCTATGAAACTTCATGCCATCACCAAATTTCCGGTCAAATTGAGCGATTTGATGTTCAATGTTCTTTGCGGCCCTTTCCACGCCGTATTTGGTTACATGGATCCAGGCCAAACGCAAATGCGCTTCATGACTAAAAAATTTTGGATCGAGTACAGCACTTTCAAACTGTTTTTCGAATTCAGGGTCTGATAAAGCATAATGGGGTTCCATAAGTAAGTGATTGTTATTCTCCTGGAATTCAACGATTCTGGCATAATAAGGTTTAAAGCGGTAATTAAATCCAAGGGTGGCAAGGGCTATATTTAAAAGGTAAAGAAACACCAATGCGCTTAAATTATTTTGTCACCAATTTAGAAAAAGAAGATGAAAAAAGCGTTTGACTTTCTGGCTTTGAAAAAGAAAATTGAATTGGCAAAAAGTAGGAATTTTCATTGATTCTAGTGCCGCAAGCCACTTCTGGCAGTGATCGGGGAAAAACTATTGCCGTCATCAGTTATCTTACCTGGCTGGGCTGGATCATTGCACTGGTCATGCACAGTAGCAACAAATCTTCCATCGGAGCTTATCATCTCAGGTAAACTTTAATGTTCCATCTTACTGCCATTGGCTTTTACATTTTGCAATCCATTCTGTTTTTTGCCGGTGGCTTTTTAGGTTTTATTATCTGGATTGCCCTCGGATTACTGGTGTTATGGGTGATGGGCTTTATTTCAGCCATCAATGGCGAGGAAAAACCGATTCCAGTCATTGGCCAAAAAGCGAATGAATGGTTTGGCGGTGCTTTTAAATAATTAAAGATAAAAACTTAACTTCCGCAAGAAATGGGTAGGTTGGTGATGGACTGTAAGCTAGCTTTGTGTCGATGTAAGTTCATATAAAAGCATTGATCATGGAAAACTTTGATTATTACAGGGTTGAAAAGGCCATCCAATACATTGAAGCTAATTATAAATCCCAACCCTCGTTAGAGGAAATAGCTGATCATGTCTGTTTAAGCCCCTTCCATTTTCAAAGGTTATTTAAGGATTGGGCAGGTGTAAGCCCTAAGAAGTTTATACAGTTTTTGACCCTGGAATATGCCAAAAAAGTACTGTCCGACAGTCAGTCGGTTTTTGAGGCATCGTTCCAGTCCGGCTTGTCTGCTCCGTCAAGGTTGCACGATTTGTTTGTGAACATTGAGGCGGTCACGCCAGGTGAATACCGGACAAGCGGCGAAGGGTTAAAGATTTATTATGGGTTTCACCGGTCGACATTCGGATCCTATATGCTGGCAGTTACGGAAAGAGGTATTTGCGCTTTACATTTTGCTGCGGAAAATGAGAAGCAAAGGTATATGGATATATTAAAAAACCAATGGACCTATGCGGTCTTTGAAGAAAATCCGGTTTATACCAATACTTATCATGAGCGGCTATTCAAAGCAGATCAGGACTTGGGACAAAGAAAAATTACGTTGTTAATAAAGGGCACGAATTTCCAGTTGAAGGTATGGAAGGCTTTATTACAAATACCACCCGGAAGTTTAGCATCGTATGATAGCGTGGCCAAAGCCATCGGCAAACCTGCTGCATCCAGGGCTGTTGGCAGCGCAATTGGTGCGAATCCGGTTGGGTTTATTATTCCCTGCCATCGCGTTATCAATAAAATCGGGGCTATAGGTCAGTACCGCTGGGGTTCACCACGGAAAAAAGCAATGATTGGCTGGGAGGCCGCTCAGTTGCAGGAGGCACTAAGACACAAAGAGACGCAGAGGTTTTGAAAGTGGGTGATTTCTACACATAGAAGCATGTGAGAGACAAATATGCCGGTTACCGGGAGACGGTTATATAATTTTTCTAAAGGTGAGATTAATGCGAGCGCCAAGTGGCTTTTTGGTTTTGGGAATTTGATGCTGCCAGTGATGCTGTGTGGCACCTTGCATGAGCAACAAGCTGCCATTTTCCAGCATAATAGATGATTTTAATGTTTTATCCTTTTTATGTTTGAACATAAATTTTCTGGAAGCACCGAAACTTACGGATCCGATCACAGGGTTTATGCCCAACTCCTTTTCATCGTCACTATGCCAGCCCATACTATCATGCCCATCCCGGTAGTAGTTTAACAATACACTGGTAAATCGGTGACCACTTATGTCTTCTATGCTGTTTTTAATAAAAAGCAGGTCATTGGTCCAGGGATTGGGATCCAGGCTAATATGAGAATACGCATAAGGCTTACCCGGATTACCGTAATAGGCGGTTAAACGTGGCTGCAAAACCTTTTTACCAAAGATTGTAATTTTTTCATGTTTCCATGTTATGTGACTGATTAAGGCCTGCATCAGGTTTTGGCTTACCTCTGTGCTAAAAAAATGCGGGTAATAGACCAGATCGGCGTCTGGCAAGTTAATATTTATTGGCTCTGGCAGGCTTTGAATGTCCATATATTGGTAAGATAAAAATTTTGGGAAAAGGAGCGGTATGCTTCCCTTTTCCCAAAATTTTCAAACCTTAAAGTAGCTTCGATATGAAATCGTAAAAATCGAGTTTGTGTTGTTTGAATTGATTGTCAAACGAAACAATCTGGTCAAATAACAGGTTGTGTTTTTTTCTAAAATTGGTATCCTCATCCGAGGATTCGCCTTTTAGCATTGCCCGCATGAATTTTTCATGTCTCCGGGCTTTCTGGTGAAATTCATCTAACAGTTCTCCCTGGTAATAAGTAATGAGGTGTTGAAAGTGATCGATTTGTTTTTTTTGATCCACTGATTGGGCCTTTTCTACATTTCGATCCAGCAGCGTTTGAAAGAAGTCCAGTTCACGTCTCCAGAATTCAATGTTAAACAACCATTGCCTGCTGGAATAGTGCAGATCTTCAATACTTCTTTCGGCCAAAAAGTCGATGTTTTCTAATGCTATTTGATCCATAAGCGTACAATTTTGTGTTTAAATTAATATAGACATTCTCAGTGACTTATACCATAAATTTCGGGATAAATATTTGATAATAAAAAAATAAAACTTCCGTAACAAGAGCAGGCCGATTCCCTGACACAGGGCGATTCCGGATTTGTGCCATCCGGGGTTGTAAAACCTGGAGAATTAATGTATTTTTCTTTATAATTTGATCGATAAGTAACGCAGCAGGATGCATGTCAAACCCTGCAATGATTGATTTTGCCATGGAAAAACTCATTTGGATTATTACAGGACTTTTTGTGATACTGCCGCCGGCATTGAAAGCACAGAAATTAAGCTCGAAAGAAAAAAAGATAATTCAACACGTAGCACGCCATCATGCCGCCGCGCTGGCGCTTCTGGAGGAGGTAGTGAATGTTAACAGTGGTACCATGAACTCTGATGGGGTAAAAAAAGTCGGGGCGTTGTTTCGGCAGGCCTTTGATGAAATCGGTTTTGAAACAACCTGGATCGATATGCCTGAAGAGATGCAGCGAGGGGGCCATTTGTTTGCTGAGAAAAAAGGAAACAAAGGCAAACGGCTCTTGTTGATCGGACATTTGGATACGGTTTTTGAGCCTGACAGCCCGTTTCAAAAATATATGCTTCAGGATACGATCGCAAAGGGCCCGGGAGCCAATGATATGAAGGGGGGTAATGTCATAGCACTTTACGCGCTAAAGGCCTTGCATGATGCAGGCGTTCTGGAATCGAGTCAGATCATCGTTGCTTTTCATGGTGATGAGGAGAAAACAGGCAAACCGCTGGATATAAGCAGAAGGGATATTATCGAAGCGGCAAAAAGAAGTGACATAGCCCTTGGTTTTGAAACGGCTTCGGGTTTTAACTATGCCACGGTGGCCAGACGTGGATCCAGTGGATGGAAACTGGAAGTCACAGGAAAAAGTGCCCATTCCTCAGGCATATTTAATGAACGGGTCGGTGCAGGGGCTGTCTTTGAAACCGCCAGAATATTAAACGCTTTTTATGAAGAGGTAAAAGGGGAGGAATTTCTGACGTTTAATCCGGGTGTTTTGCTCGGAGGAACCCAGGTGGACTTTGACACTGCCTTTTCCACGGGATCCGCCTTCGGTAAATCTAATGTGGTCGCCCGGAAAGCCGTAGTAGCTGGGGGTTTAAGGTTTATATCAAAAGAGCAACTGGCAAAAGCCAGGGCAAAAATGCGGGAAATCACACAGCGCAACCTCCCGCACACCAGTGCTACAATTTCTTTTACCGATAGTTATCCGGCCATGGGACCGACAGAGGGCAACATGGAGGTGCTAAAAGTGTTAAATCAGGTAAGTATCGACCTCGACCTTGGCGAGGTTAAGCCTTACGATCCAGGCAAAAGGGGTGCAGCGGACATATCTTTTGTCGCAGCGTATGTCGATGGATTGGACGGTCTCGGGGCCATGGGAGGAGGGGCTCACTCTCCTCGTGAATATGTGGATTTACGCACTTTCGAAGATTTGACCAAACGTGCCGCGTTATTAATCTACCGTTTAACCAGGTAAAATGAAAGCATCCGGTATATTGCCTTCAGTCACCTTAACTACCAGTCATCGCATGGCTCCAAGCCACACGATGACTTCAGCGTAATTTATCCCATGAACAAAAACGTATTCTCACATAGAACCGAAAGATTTTTCCCGGCAGGTTTAATCTTTGGAGGTGCCATAATGATTTTTATAGGTACAGGTATTTTAATCTTCAAGTCTGTGATTGGCTTTGTGATACTCCTGGCAGGCATTGCCATAGTTTTCTTGCATTATGGTGTGCTGATTGATGTAGAAGCACGTAAATTCAAAGAATACTGGGGATTTCCGGGCTTGAAATTTGGAAAATGGAAGCATTTGCCCGGTATAGAGTATATCAGCCTGACAAAATCAAGATTTTCGCAGCAAATTGGGTTGAGGGCCGCAAACACTACCATGCGGGGGATATTGTATAAAGGAAACCTCAGAGTCGATGGAAGGGAAAGAATCCTGGTGATCCAGTCCACGGATAAGGATAAAGTAATGACCCAATTAAAGCACCTGGCTAAAAAGCTGGATGTAAAACTGCTGGATTGCACAGAACCTGAAAGAATCTGGGTGGACTTATGAGCATTAACCTGTGAAATTACCGATCAGAAGCAGCGAATATTACGGCCTTTTATGAAGCAAGATTGGCGAAACCTTGAGTTTTTGATGTCCCGATTACAGGGATTTGTGTTTAATTACATGCCAGATCTTGCAAAGATGCAAAATATTTTGTCCCAAAATCGGCTTTTTCTTCTGTCATAAACCTATTGATACAAAAATACTGGTTTTTTGAATGCCGTAAACACCTGTTAGCTGGAAACAGCATATCCTGAAGATTTCTTTACACCCATTGATCCTGCACAATTCCCGTGGAAGACTCATCATAAGTGTTTGTAGGACAGTATGAATAGGCAGGTTCTGTTAAATGATTATTGGGCATTCCAAAGTTTAGTGGTGTTTACTTCAAAAACCTACTGTTCCAGCCCGGGCCGGTATGAAAGCGGATTATCTTTATGAAGTAATTAATTGTATTATTCTAATAGCTGCTAATTTATTCACATGCTGAGGGGTGGTATTATAGTAATTTCCCAATTTGGGAAAAATCAGATCTTTGGTTGGCAAATCTTACCTGGGTTTACATTGGTTTATTATTGAAATAAAAGATTCGAAAAATAGTATCACCTTAGCATCACCAAACGAAATTTTAATTTTTCCGAGTCCCTTAATTCAATGGCGAGCCGCTTTACAGCGGCGAGCCATTTGAATTTTAAAGCGCAAGGCGCGATATCTTACGGGATTTTAAAAATTGAAAACAAACCAAAATGTCGCCCGCAAATCTTTTAAAAGTCCTGTTTTTGTTGGTTATAGTCACCCTGAATCTATCTGTTTTTGCTCAAACCAAAAGCGATGCCTGGTATACGGGGGAAATTGAGTTGATTGATAATCACATTTATCAGGTGCAATTACGGTATGTTCCCACAAGATCCGAGGGCCTGTTGCAGGCAAGGGAAAATGAAGTGCTTATGACACTTTCCCCATTGAAAATAAAGTCATTTGAATTTTTTGATTCATTAAGAAACGAATATCGTCGCTTTGTTTCAATTCCGACTTTCATGGAAAATCATCAATATCAAAAGAAAATGTTTATTGAAGTGTTGTATCCCGGTAATGCGGTTTCCCTTTTCCGGCACACAAACTCCTACGGAATGATGGCAACGGAAGCTTTGTATTTGATGGATCACAGAACACAGGAAATCTTTCCCTATGCCGTATCCAAATACTCGCATAGAAACAAACCGGTATATATAAATGCCGATACAAAACTTTTATTTCAACTTGGCCGGGTGCATACAAAAGAGCTGAAAGATTATGCTACCCGTAACCATTTGAGACTCAGAAAACCACAGGATATCAGCGCCTTGCTTACCTATCTGGATCAGTTGAGCAATATCTCCGCCAAGAAAATCAGTCCCTTGCGTTAACCACAGAGGGATTAACCATTTTTCACCACGGAGGTACAAAGGCACGAAGAGGCACAGAGGTTTTTGCCCGTAAAATGAAAATATAAGCACATGCTTATTCCAGCCAGTCATCGCATGGCTCCAAGCCATACGATGACTAAAACAGCATTTATACCTGAACGGCTTAGATTATCCGGATAATAAAAAAGCTTTCAGATCCTCCATTCGGTTAGATAGGGATACGGCAATTTTTTCCTTTCGATAAGCTTGGGCCAGGGGTGGGGGTAATGTTACTTCGGCACCAATTACCGGCGAGACAATATCTGTAAATTTGGCAGGATGGGCGGTCGATAACAGCACGCCGGTTACGGGCATTCGATGGCTTTCCATCCAGGCCTTCAGTCCCAGATAAGCCACTACGGTATGGGGGCACATCATGTAATTAAACCTTTCATGTATCTCCTGCATCTTTACTTTAGTGGTATAATCGTCAAAAGCAAAACCACTTATTTTGCTTTTAATAAGGCTTTCGTCCTCATTCATGATGGCCAGAATCCTTGGAAAATTGCTTGGGTTACCGACATCCATGGCATTGGAGATGGTGGCGACGGAGGGTTTGGGGTGAAAAATCCCGGTTTTTAAATAGGCAGGAACTACATCGTTTACATTGGTGGAGGCTATAAACTGATACACAGGCAGTCCCATTTGGTATGCCAGCAGTCCTCCGCACAAATTGCCGAAATTGCCACTGGGAACCGACACCACCAGGGGCAATCCTGAGCTTTTGAGCTGTGCATAGGCCTGGTAATAGTAAAATGATTGCGGAATAAGCCTGGCAATGTTGATGGAGTTGGCCGAGGTAAGATGTAAAGTTTTGCTCAATACCGGGTCAAGAAAAGCAGCCTTTACAAGGCTTTGGCAATCATCGAAATTGCCATCTACCTCGATGGTCGTAATATTACCGCCGATGGTGGTTAGTTGTTTTTCCTGAACTTCACTGACTTTTCCCTTTGGGTATAAAATGGTGACCTTGATACCTTCAATGCCCAGAAATCCGTAGCCAACGGCACCGCCGGTGTCGCCGGAGGTAGCTACCAGTATGTTGATTTCTTGATCTGAATTACGCAGGAAATATCTCATTAACCTTGACATAAATCGCGCGCCGTAGTCTTTGAAGGCTAAAGTGGGTCCATGGAATAATTCCAGCACGTGAATATTATCTTCGAGATGAACGACAGGGGTATCGAAATTAAAAGCATCGTCTACGATCGTGGCGAGCGAGTCTTTATCGATGTCATCTTTTAAAAGCGCATGACCGACGGTAAGGGCCATTTCCCTGAAATTCATGTCCTGAATGTGATCGAAAAAGGTTGCCGGTAATTCAGGAATAGTCGAAGGTACGTAGAGACCATTGTCAGGAGGTAAACCGGTCAAGACGGCTTCCTGAAGTGACACGTTGGGTGAGAGGTGTTTGGTGCTGTATAATTCCATTGCTCAATCAAGAATAATTGGTCCTTGCTGGTTAATTTCAGAGATAAAAATTTCACTTTTAATACCGATTTGGGCAAATTGATCCTGCATGGCATGCCCGATTTCAGTAGCCAGGTCTACAGCCGTACTCAATGCGAACATGGAGGGCCCCGAGCCCGAAATTCCGCATCCCAGCGCACCGGCTTCCAGGGCTGAGGATTTGACCTGATCAAAGCCCGGAATGAGCATGGACCGGACCGGTTCGATGATCACGTCTTCCATAGACCTGCTGATCAAACCAAAATCATTCATGGTCAGTCCGGCGATCAGTCCACCCACATTACCCCATTGTCTGATGGCGCTTTTGATGGGGACGTTTTTCTTTAATATATTTCTGGCGTCCTTTGTATTGATTTCAATTTCCGGGTGAATAATGACCGCGTGCAGCTTTTCAGGTGTTTTAATCTTAATAATGTCCAGGGGGTCATAGCTGCGTATTAAAACAAAACCTCCTAACAAGGAAGGAGCCACGTTATCGGCGTGGGCGGATCCTGAGGCCACACGCTCTCCTTCCAAGGCAAATTTTAACAGTTCTTCCGTACGTAGTTTTTGCCCCATCAATTCGTTGACTGCAAACACACCAGCCACTGAGCTGGCGGCACTGGAGCCCAGTCCGCTGCCAAATGGCATTTTTTTATATAAATAAATTTCCAATCCGGCATCACTTCCTACATGATCCAGGTAGTTTAAAATAGAAATAGTGGCTGTGTTTTCATGAACAGCGTGACTTAATCTACCTGCGTCTCCTTTAATTTCTTTGATTATGACGCCCGGTTTGGTGCAGGTTTTCACCACTATTTCATCACCGGGGTTTTCCACAGCAAAGCCGAGAATATCAAAACCACAGGTAACATTGGCAACGGTTGCCGGGGCGAATACTCTAATGCTATCCATGGTTGTTGGGTAAAATATTTTTAATTCCCTGATAAAGATAATTGCTGATGCTGATGATTTCTGCAAATACCCCAGCCGCTGTCACCTCTGCTCCCGCTCCGGGGCCTTTGATGACCAAAGGGCGGTCATGATACCTCAAAGTGGTGAAAGCAATAATATTATCGCTTCCTGATAAGCTGAAAAAGGGATGGTCCTGGTCCACTGCTTTCAACTGTACGGTTGCCTTGCTGTTTTCCAGGGTGGCGATAAACCTCAGCTTTTTTCCTGCTTTTTCGGCATCTTTTTTAAGTGTATCGAAATGGGCGTTATTTTTTTCCAGTGCTTTAAAAAAAAGATCGATTGACGCCGCTTCAAGACATGATTGAGGTAATATATTTTCTATTTCCACATTTTCAGGCTCCATAGCTACACCGGATTCACGCGCAAGGATAAGTATTTTTCTGGCTACATCCATCCCGTTGAGGTCGTCCCGGGGATCAGGTTCTGTAAAGCCACTGTTTTTGGCCTCCAGTACCACGTCACTGAATTTGGTTTCGCCTTTGAAATTATTGAATATATACGACAAGGTACCGGATAAAACACCTTCTATTTTCAGGATTTTGTCACCACTGAATTTCAGATCGGCCATGGTGCCGATGACCGGCAAACCGGCTCCTACATTGGTTTCATACAAAAACTTGACGCCGTGTAAAAAGGCTTCTTTTTGTAATAACTGATAGTCGGCGTATCTGCCGGAATTGGCCAGTTTATTGGGTGTAACCACTGAGATGCTGGCGGCCAGAATTTTTTGATAGTATCCGGTGATTTCCAGGTTGCTGGTGTTATCTACAAATATGCTGTTGGGCAGATTCATAGCCACCATTTCCTTGACAAAAGTGGTAAGATCAGCAACGGTAGCCGAGTTTTCCATCTGCTCTTTCCATTGGTCCAGGTTTATTCCGTTTTCATCAAAAATCATTTTTTTGGTGTTGCTCAGGGCTATGACGTTGATTTCCAGTAGCCGTTCATTGAGTAGGTATGCTGCTTGTGCCTTGATTTGTTTCAGCAAAGTGCCACCGATCAGTCCTACCCCTACCATAAAAAGGTTGAGCGTTTTGGACTCCGAAAGAAAGAAAGCCTGATGTACTGCATTTAAAGATTTTGAGAGGTTTTTTTCATCGATAACCACTGAAATATTTACCTCCGAGGATCCTTGTGCAATGGCGGTGGCATTGATACCGTTTCTTCCCAAAGCACTGAACAGTTTGCCCGAAATTCCGGGTGTGTTTCTCATGTTCTCACCGATGATAGCGATAATCGACTTTCCTGGTTCAATCAATGGTGCATCAATTCTGCCCCTTTCCATTTCGAATTCAAACTCCTCCCTGATAACTTTTTTGGCTGCTTTGGCATCATCGGGGTTAATAGCGAAACAAATGGAGTGTTCGGAAGAAGCCTGGGTAATCAGGATAACACTGATATTTTTTGCTGCCAGGGCACTGAATAGTCTGGAAGACACCCCCGGCACACCGACCATTCCTGAGCCGGTCAGGGAGATCAGCGTCACCTGTTTGATCGATGAGATACCTTTGATCAGTCGAACGGAATTTTTCGGCTCGCTGCCAATTACGGTTCCGGGAAAAGCCGGATTAAAGGTATTTTTAATCCTGAGCAGTATTTTTTCATTGAAAGCCGGCTGCAGGCTGGGAGGATGTATAACTTTGGCCCCGAAATGCGACATTTCCATGGCCTCCAAATAAGACAAATACGAAAGTGAGCATGCATTTTTTACTACTTTCGGATCCGTAGACATCACGCCATCGACATCGGTCCAGATTTCGATTTCAGCCGCTCCAAGGGCTGCCCCAATGATGGCGGCGGTAAAGTCAGAGCCTCCTCTTCCCAGTGTGGTCGTCTCCTTGTTTTCACCGGAAGCGATAAAACCGGTAACGATAGGCGTGGAGGTTAAATTTTTGAAATAATCTTTAAGGGCCTGGTTGGTTGGTTTATAATCCACCCTGGCATGGCCGAAATCGTTGTTGGTAAAAATCAATTCCCTGCTATCAACCGGTACGGCATTGATTTTTTCTTGCTGAAAATAGGTGGCTAAGACAGGAACGGAAAGCCTTTCGCCAAAGCTTAATACAAGATCCAACGTTCTTTCGGAGAGTTCCCGGATCAAAGATACGCCATGTAAGACCTCCTCCAGCTCATTGATAGTCATTTTTAGATGTGCCAACGACTTGCTTTGTGACCGGGCATCGAGCAGTTGCCTGATGGTTTCGGCATGGCGTGTTTCAATGTGCCGGGTAATGTTCAGATATTGATCGTCGTTTTCCTTTGCCAGTTGGCTGGCTTCGATGAGGTGATTGGTTACACCACCCATGGCACTGCTTACCACTACGATTTGATCGCCCTGATCCAGGCCGGACTTAACGATTTTTGCCACCTGTTTGATGCTATCGGCCGAACCGACTGAAGTGCCTCCGAATTTTAGTACTTTCATTTTATTCCTAAACAAAAAAGCCATTCCTGTCAGGGAACGGCTTCATGTAAAACTCTTTTAATGTTTATTGGTCAAACCATTCCCCGCACGGCTCCTGTGGTGCCTGTAGTGATGTGGGTTATGGTCGTTATCATATACATAATTCTGTCAGTGGACGCCTGGCGTCAGGTTGCTTGCCAAGCTGAGGCAATATTATGGCTTTTCCGGCTGGAATCAAAATATTTAACGGGATTTTAAAATTAACTTAATAATGAACATCATTCATTGATTAAAATCCGATATTGCCTCCTTTGTAACCGTTTTTTTCAATTTTGTCAGCAGTTTCTTCAACTTTGGCTTTTAGCTCATCCTTGTATTGCTGCAGGTTTTTTGCGATTTGTTTATCGAAGGCGCCAATGATCCGGGCGGCGAGGATCCCGGCATTTTTTGCGCCGTTGAGGGCTACGGTAGCCACTGGTATGCCGCCTGGCATTTGTAAGATCGATAACACAGAATCCCATCCGTCCATAGAGTTGCTGCTTTTTACTGGCACGCCGATGACGGGCAGCGTGCAAAGCGAGGCTACCATGCCCGGCAGGTGTGCCGCACCGCCGGCACCGGCAATGATGACTTTTAATCCTTTTTTTCTGGCGCTTTCAGCATAATCAACCATGCGGTGGGGTGTACGGTGGGCTGACACGATCGTTACTTCAAACGCCACACCCAGTTCATCCAGCATATCTGCGGCCTCTGCCATGACAGGCAGGTCAGACTGGCTCCCCATGATGATGCCCGCCTGTGGTTTTATTTTTGATCCGGTCATGCAATTACTTTTAGGTTTTCTTTGACAAATTTAACCTTTTCTTTCAGGTTTTCCTCATCATGGTCCACGATGGTAACATGCCCCATTTTTCGGAAGGGTTTGGTTAACTTTTTCCCATACAAATGCAAATGTACCCCTTTCAGGCTTAATACCTTTTCCAGACCTTCATATTGTGCGGGCCCTGCATGGCCTTCTTCCCCCAGCAGGTTGATCATGGCGGCTGGCATTTTTATGGAAGTATCACCCAAAGGCATGTTTAGTATAGCCCTCAAATGCTGTTCAAATTGCGAAGTAATGTTTGCTTCAATGGTATGATGACCGCTGTTGTGTGTACGGGGCGCAACCTCGTTTACCAGTATTTTGCTTTCCCTGGTTACAAACATTTCAACCGCCAGCAATCCGATCATGTCTAGTTCCCGGATCACCTCGATGGCTGTGGCTTCTGCCTCACGGGCAATTTCAGTGGAGATATCTGCCGGTGCAGTGAGGTATTCCACCAGGTTATGAATTGGGTGAAACACCAACTCTACCGGGGGAAAAGCTTTTATCTCACCATCGGCATTACGGGCTACAATGACCGAAATTTCCTTTTCAAAATCTATCAGCTTCTCCAGCAAGCCCGGAGCATCGAAGGCTTTGGGTAAGTCATTTTCACTCCTTAATATCTGTACGCCCCTGCCGTCGTATCCTTCTCTCCCTAATTTATTCACGGCCGGAAGAAAATCCCGGTTTTCAGCCACAGCTTCCCGGTTTTCCGTAAGAATAAATTCTGCGCTGGGGATATCCCTTTCCAGATAAAACTGCTTTTGCTTGGTTTTGTCCTGAATTAACTCGATGACTTCCGGCTGAGGAAAGGTTTTTTTTCCTTCTTTCTGTAGTTGCTTGAGCGCATCTGTGTTCACGTTTTCGATTTCGATCGTCACGAGGTCGCAGGGTTGGCCAAACCGGTAAACACTTTCAAAGTCAGTCAATTTCCCCACCTGAAAATTGCCGACAAAGTTTTTGCATGGGGCATTTTCATCCGGATCCATAATGTTGACGTCGATATTAAAATCGATAGCAGATTGCACCAGCATTCTGCCCAGTTGACCACCTCCAAGCACTCCTAAGGTGAAATTTTTGTAAAATTGATCCATATTTCTTCATTATTCAATCTTAATACCCATTTTTTCCATCAGCTTGCTGGCATTAAAACTTTTGCATAAACCGGGGTGAAGTTTATAGTCGAAGATAATTTCGTCGTCGATAATCTGGCTGTTGAAGCTATAATTTTCAATCCGGTTGGCATCATCAGATAAAGCACCCAACGCCAGGTCATGGGTTGAAACAAATCCAAAGCTATCTGTTTCGGCTAACTGCCTGATGAGTGAAGCTGCCCCGTTGTGCCGGTCATGAGAGTTGGTACCCTTCAAAATTTCATCGAGCATAAACAGGATAGGATGCGTGGTGCCAATCATCTCCAACAGTTGTTTCAGCCGCTTTAGCTCGGCGTAAAAAGAGGAAACACTTTCTTCCAGGTTGTCCTGCGTGCGCATGCTGGTAAAAACCTGTAACACAGAGGTGGTAAAGGAACCCGCGCAGACAGGTGCCCCCATGAGTGCCAACACTACATTGATACCTGCTGTGCGCAAAAACGTACTTTTGCCCGACATATTGGAACCGGTAATGATGATGACTTTTCCTTTTCCTGTCATGCTGAAATCATTTACCACCCGGTCTTTGCTCCTGATCAGTGGGTGGCCCATAGCCATGCCATTTAATCGATAGGTTTCATCGATGATGACAGGCATCGTGTATCCGGGATTGGCATAACTAAACCCTGCCAGGCTGTTCAGCACTTCGAACTGATGGATGGTATCGAACCATTTTTTTGCATACTTTTTATTTTTTTGTTTCCAGGCCGATGCTTTCAGCAGCCAGAATACATCCAGCAGCAACAAGGCATTCAATATCTGGTAAAACAAATTGGCCCTGCTTTCCAGGCTGAACAGGATCTGTTGCAGTTTTTTGATTTCTGCAGAGGCCTTAAAATGATCATGATCGAACTGATTTTTTAATTCCAGCAAAAGTGGTGCGCTAAAAGTCTCGTTCTCTACTTTTTTTATCAAATAACTGTAAGCCTTTAGTGCCACAGAGCTTTTCCTGGTATAAGTGGTGGTATCTTTTGCCGCCAGGAGGACATTTTTAAGGATGATGCTGTTAGCCACAACGGCCCCCAACAAAAAATAAAAAGAAAAGCCCAGGATCCATAAAACGATACAACCCACTGACACAGCCGGCATGATGCACATCAACAGCCGGTATAAGCTTTTGTTTTTGACCACATCTTCCTGGTTCAACCATTTCAGTAACGCACTCGTTTTGTTTTCTTCCTGTATAAAGTGCATGCCATGGGCCTGAAAATCCTGACGCCAGTCGATTTTGGGCGTCAATTCTTTTACGGCTACTTGTCGGGCTTCAATAATTTGCTTTTCTGCAGGATTCAGCAACCATTCCGATAATTGCGTTTTTGCGCCGAAGGTCGTTGTTCGGTTTAATAGTTGAAACAGGGAATGGCTTCCGAAAATATCCAGGTCGATGCTGTAAGGATGTAAAGGGTCGATATATTCTGATCCTGCATCAAATGATTTAAGATTTCCCTGCAAACGAAGTGTCTCCTGTTGGTTTATGGCTTTCAAATTCTCGGCATGGTCCCTGTTAAAAGCGATTTTGTTATGGTACTTAATCAGAAGGCCAAAGAGGACCGGAAAAATCAGTCCCAAACCCACCACTACTTCTGTGTTACGGGCATTAGCAAAATATATCACGCATATTATAAATAGTAGAAAAACTGTCACTCTGATTCCGGACCAGAAGACATATTTTTTCTTTAGTCCCGTTACGATTTCTGCCTGCCGCTTAACATTTTTCTTGAATATTGCATTGGGTGAGTTCATAGGCAACAAAATTAGGTGATGCGAAGCTAAGGTTAGTTATATTAGATTGATTTTTTGCCCTTTTCTCCCATTTCTTTCGCGCATATCTATGCAAATCTTCTATCTCCTCGGTTTCATCCGGGCAAGAAGTGAGTGCTTGTCATCACATATGGGGCCTGGTTGTTATTATATCACTAATTCATCGCTGGCATTTGAACCGTTCCCAGACGCTTCAGCACTTTAATGTGCGATCTGATAGCCCCAAAAAAGGTATCGTGTTCGATGTAAGGCAGGTTGTATTCTTTGGCGGTGGCTTTTACGATAGGGGCCAGGTTTTTGTAATGCGTGTGGCAGATTTTTGGGAAAAGGTGGTGTTCTATCTGAAAATTCAGGCCGCCGAACAAAAAGTTTGCCAAAGGATTTTTCCTGGCAAAATCGGCGGTAGTGTACATTTGATGCACTGCCCAGGAATATTCCATGGTGCCATCCTGGTCCGGCACCGGGAAATCAGTACCCTCCACAATATGGGCGAGCTGAAAAATGAGGGCAAGCGTTAGGCCTTCGACGATATGCAGGAGCAAAAACCCTAACAATATATAATACCAGGGTAGTGGAATGATAATGACCGGGATGATCAGAAATAATGTGTAATAGATCAGCTTATATCCAAAAAGCCTGAATATCTCCTTTGCCGGAGAAGGATTTTGCTTATGGCGGGTAATTTTTGATCCGAAAAATAATGCGTAATCCTTAATAAACACCCATGATAACGATGTAAGCGAATAAAAGAAAAACGTATAAATGTATTGAAAGCGATGAATTTTCCATAATTTCTGCTTGGGATTCAGCCGGATAACCGGAATTTGATCAATGTCGGAATCATGATCGGGAATGTTGGTGAAGGTATGATGTATCAGGTTATGACTTATTCTCCAGGTGTAGTCGTTGGCTCCGATGATGTTAAAAACCGCGGCCAATCCCCTATTCACTTTATCATTGCTCGAATAGGCGCCATGAATGGCATCATGGGCGATGTTTAATCCGATTAAGGCGGTGAAAAAACCATTGATCATTGCCAGGGGAATTAAAACCCAAGGGGAAAATAAGTTGGAAATGATCAGCACATAGCTGGCGACAAAAACCCCTAATATCAGGATAGTTTTTAAGATCATTTCGCGATTAGCCCCTTTACTTATATTGTTGTCTTTGAAATAGCGGTTAACCCTTCTGGTTAATTCCGAATAATACTGATCTTCCTGGGGTTTGCCAAATCTGATTTTTTGAGATGGATGTCTAGTATTCTTCGATTCATTCGTACCTTTGCTGCTTACCTTATGCATAACACATCTTTTTTTAAGTGATTAGGCTAATTACTACAGTCTTTAGTTAGATTTGAAGCCTTAAAAAAATAGATGAAATGATCATCGGTAATCTTAATGCCGCATCTCTTCCGGGTAGGTCTGTTAGTTAGAATTTATCAGTTATTTTTAGGTGGTGAACGTCAAATTGCGAGAAAAATTATCACCTATTTCCACATTCGACCGCTAAATTACGATTTTTTTCCGGATTTGCCAGTAGCAACCGGATTAATTGCCGATTGTATTTTTTTGCTTATCACAGATTACCCTGGCTTATTGGGCACGCGTCTGACTTTTAGCAGACTTTTCCAGGTAATATCCAGTCTTTTTCACGGGCTTATCCATTGGAAAATTCCGTTCGTATGCCACGATTGCCTTTAATCCCGAAAATACGCCATCAGGTATAGGTTGCCTGCCACCTGATGACAGGCAGAAAATCAAAACAACTTTATTTATTAAAATCCAGCTTCCCTTTCAGTCCGCCTGATTCCCCAACAATCACTTCGCTGTCTCCATAGACAGTGATTGTGCCCTTCACGAAATCTTCTTCGCTGGCTTCGTAGATGTTATCGACATATTTCTGTGGATTTCTGTCAATATACGGAAACCATGTGCTATGTATCTGGATCATGACTTTATGACCCTTTTTGAAGGTGTGCAAGACGTCCTGCAACGGGAAATTTACTTCCTCGATCTTTCCGGGTTTAAAAGGCTCCGGTTCAGCAAAACTGTTCCTGAATCTTCCCCTGAACACCTCATGGCGCACCAATTGCTGATATCCTCCCATATGCACGTGGTCCGGTGTGGCCTTGGTACTTTCCGCATCCGGAGGGTATACATCGATCAGCTTTACCACAAAATCGGCGTCTGTTACCGACAAAGCGACTTTCAGGTGGGCGGCAATTTCACCTGAAAATGTGATGGGCGTTTCTAAAGGGGCTGTTTCAAAGGTAATGACGTCGGGACGGGTGGCAGCGTGCCTTTGATCGTCGGTCATAAAGGGTCTGGGCGTAAACCGTACCGGACTGATTTCTGACCGGTAAGGCACCGGGTTATGCGGGTCGCTGATATATTCAAAACTTGCGTTAGGATCTACCTCCTCGTCGATGGTTAGTTTACCGTTTTTAGCAAAGCGAAGTACCATTGGTTCGGGGTTATCAGGGGGCCATTTTTCAAAACGTTTCCATGCTTTTATCCCTGTGTCAAACATGTAGGCTTCCGGAAGATTCAGTTCTCCTTTTCCTTTCAGATAATATTCAAAGAAGGGCTTTTCGATATGCTTTTGATAGTAAGTGGAAATACTGTCACCGAAGTAGATGTGGTTAACAGCCTGAAAACCTTTTTCCTGTGCCCAGTCACCGTGGCTCCAGGGGCCCATAACGAGGGTGTTCCGGATAGAGGTATTTTTCTTTTCCAGGGTTTTATAAATATTGAGTGGTCCGTAAAGATCTTCCGCATCGAACCAGCCGCCTACAGTCATGACGGCATGGTCTTCGGCCACATCCGTAAGGTGCGGCAGTATGCTTCTTTTTTGCCAGAAATCATCATAGTTGGGATGTTCCGTCACCTGTTTCCAGAAAAAGTTATTGGCATAATACTTTTCCGATACATTTTTCAGTGCACCGAGTCCGAGATGAAAGTCATAGGCATCGTTGTTGTTACCCGCTGCCTGCAGATCTTTCCAGGCGTCGTTATACCAGCTTTCGTCGGTAGGTTCGCCGGTCTGAACCCCAAAGACAGGGAAGGCAAGCAGATAGCTTTGCAGGAAAGCACCCATGTGGTGAAAATCGTCGAAAAAGAAATCAGCGATGGGTGCCTGGGGAGAGGATGCTTTGAGCGCAGGATGGGCTTCCGGAATCGCCGCGGCGGTATAAAACCCAGGGTAAGATATGCCCCATTGCCCGACCTTGCCGTTGTGATTATCCAGATTAGCCAGCAACCACTCGATGGTGTCGTAAGTGTCGGAACTTTCGTCAATAGCTTTTTTCTTTTTGGGATTGTTACCGGGAACATGAGGTCGCATATTGTCGAAGGTTCCCTCGGACATCCACCTTCCCCTGACATCCTGGTAGACGAAAATATACTTTTCTTTCATTAAATAGGGTGAAGGGCCAAGGGATTTCGGGTAGGCATCCTCTCCGTAAGGTGCTACACTATAACAAGTCCGTTTCATCAGGATTGGATACTTTGCACTTTTATCTTTCGGCGAATAGACAGTCGTATAAAGTTTGATTCCATCACGCATGGGAATCTCAAATATGGCCTTATCATAGTTTTCTTTTACATGATTGGCTTCTGCCTGATTTTGGGAAAATCCGGGCAGACAGTAAACAAAGCAGGTTAATACAGTTAAAATTAGAATCTTCATAACATGGGATTGATTGTTTCTTTAAAAATAATAAAGGAGGACTATTTATTTGTTATTTTTTGATAAGCGGAAGAATGTCCTGTTTTTTGGGTGGTTTAGATGAGTAATTGGCTGCATAAACGCCGGCCACAATGATAAAAATACCTGCTGAAAATATGCGCAAGGTGCCCACCTCGGTAGCATTAAAACTCATTAACCCCTTTTTAATCAAAATGGAGGAGCTTCCCTATACAAGGGAGAGAATTATCGATAAAAACCATGCTAACAAGGGATGACTGCGGGCTGCTTTCGAATGCCGGTCATTCGGCAAAGGAATAAGCGTTTTGAAATTTTAAGGCGATTTCATCCAAGGTATCCAGGATCAATGAGTAGTTGTCGCATTCCACCAGCCTGGTGCGGTATGGCTTAAAATTGGGTATGCCCCGGAAATAATTGGTATAGTGCCTTCGCATTTCAAATATTCCCTTGCGCTCCCCTTTCCATTGCACAGAAAAATCCAGGTGCTTTTTGGTCACCTGTACACGCTCTTCAATACCGGGTTCGGCTAATTTTTCCCCTGTTTTGAAATAATGTTTAATCTGATTAAAAATCCATGGATTGCCAATAGCCCCCCGGCCAATCATGATCCCGTCCACGCCGTATTTGTTTTTATACTCCAGGGCCTTTTCGGGCGAATCAACATCACCATTGCCGAAAATCGGAATGTGGATGTCGGGGTGGTTCTTCACCTCTGCGATGAAATGCCAGTCGGCCTCCCCTTTGTACATCTGCTTTCTGGTACGCCCATGAATAGTGAGGGCCCGTATGCCTGCATCCTGAAGTCTTTTGGCTACTTCGACGATTTTAATCGTATTTTCGTCCCACCCAAGCCTGGTTTTAACCGTAACCGGCAGATCGACCCTTTCTACGATCTCTTTGGTCATCGTCTGCATTTTGGGAAGGTCGAGCAATATTCCTGCGCCTGCCCCCTTGCAGGCTACTTTTTTAACCGGACAGCCGTAATTAATATCTATTAGCTCAGGACTGGCTTTTTCTGCGATGGCCGCTGCTTCCCGCATGGATTCGATTTTATCACCGAATATCTGAATTCCTATAGGGCGTTCGTAATCATAAATATCCAGCTTCTGGACACTTTTAGCTGCGTCCCTGATCAAACCCTCAGCCGAAATGAATTCAGTATACATTATATCAGCCCCGTTTTCCTTACAAACCGCACGAAAAGGGGGATCGCTGACGTCCTCCATAGGAGCCAGTAAAAGGGGGAAATCACCAATATTATGATTACCGATTTTTACCATTGAAGTTATCCTTTCCTGTCAAATATCTTCGTTAATACAGGCCCGCTTTCTGCTATTTAGTTCCAAAATTCAAAATTTGACTTAAATTTAAGGCAAATATGGACAAATTCGAACATAATATCTATCTATCTGAAGGCCGGAACCCTGTAATTTCGTTAATTGTGATTTTACTTCTGGCATTTTCAGGTTTCCAGGCGATTGGTCCCATCATAGGCGTTCTGCTGACCCTGCCGTTTTTTGATTTTGATATAATGCATGCTATCGATGTTTTGTCTGACCCGGTGGGGCATGAAGAAGCGAAGACGCCAATTTTTATTATTCAGGGTTTGGCATCGGCATTCGGGTTCATTGTAATTCCCATAATTTATCTGAGGTTTGTTGTGAGAAAACCGCTTCGTATGTTTTTCAATAACCTGTCTTTAAGGTCATGGCCGATTTTTCTTTTGACATTCATTGTGTTATCATTCATGTTTGTAAACAGCATTTTTATCGAATGGAACGCAAACTTTAAGTTTCCCGAGTCCATGGCGGCTCTGGAAAACACCTTAAAATCGTTAGAGGAGGCGGCAAAGGTGCAAACGGAATTTCTTACGGCCTTTAATAATTTCCAGCAGTTTTTTCTGGCTTTTCTGGTCATTGCCGTGATTCCTGCCATTGGTGAGGAACTTTTGTTCAGGGGCTTTGTGCAAAACCTGCTTAAAAGCATTACCGGCAATATCCATATAGCGGTTTGGGTAGCTGGTTTTTTGTTCAGTGCCTTTCACCTGCAATTTTACGGGCTGGTGCCACGCATGCTGCTAGGCGTATTGTTCGGATACCTTTATTATTGGTCTGGCAGCCTCAGCACTGCGATGCTGGCGCATTTCATCAATAATGGGTTTACCATCATTATGATGTACCTGTACCAGCAAAATGTCACAGACCTTGATGTCGAAACAGAAGAATCCTTGCCGGCCACCTTCTTACTAATACTTTTTGTCTTATTTTTGGGACTAATCTATTTCTATCGCAACTTTTTTCTCAAAAATAAGACCGTTGGATGAAGGATTGGCAGAAGGTTTATAGTACTGAAAAAATATATCGAGCGGAAATTGTAAAAGATATGTTGGTCAACCACAACATTATGGCTGTGGTGATCGACAAAAGAGATACCGCCTATCAGTTTGGACATTATGAGGTACATGTAAAAACGGATGATGTACTGTGGGCTATAAAATTGATTGAGAATGATATTCAATTTGAGTAAGTACAATAACCTCACACAACGAATCATCACCGCCTTTTTGGGAGCCATCCTGATTGTTACCAGTATAGTACTTAGTGAATGGGCATTCTTTGCGGTGTTTTTTGTGATTTGTCTTTTTACTCAACTGGAATTTTATAAGTTGGTTGGGCTCGACGGTATGCTGCCCCTCAAATTTTGGGGAACCTTTTGCGGGTTGGTTATTTATTCATTAATATTCCTCATTGAAAAGCAAATTCTCAGTGTAGACTTTTATTTTTTTATATTCCCCGTAAGTTCCAGTATCTTTTTTGTAAAACTCTATAAAAAAACCGATAAAAAGCCATTTACCAATATTGCCTTTACCTTTTTAGGGATCATCTATGTAGCTATTCCAATTTCATTAATGAACATTTTGGCCTTCACAAGGGGGGAATACAGTTGGCAGATTATCATCGGCACCTTGTTGCTGCATTGGGCCAGTGATACAGGGGCTTACTTTGCCGGTGTCAGGTTTGGTAAAACCAAGCTTTTCGAAAGGATTTCGCCAAAGAAGTCCTGGGAAGGTAGTATTGGTGGTGCCATTCTGGCTTGTGCCTTTGCTTATGGCCTCTCTCATTATTTCACAGATCTGCTTTGGCGAGAGTGGTTTATCATCGCGGGAATAAGTGTCATCGCCGGGACATATGGTGATTTAATCGAGTCACTTTTTAAACGCAGCATCCACATCAAAGACTCCGGCAGCAGCATCCCAGGCCATGGAGGTTTTCTGGATCGTTTTGACGGATTGTTATTATCCCTGCCTTTCATTGTTGCCTTTTTAATATTTTTTTAAAAAAAGTCCTGTTTTTCAAAAAAAATTATAAAGTTTGCGCTTTCATGCGTAATGTACTATTTACTATATATTAAATGCCATTCATTGGGAATTCATCTCTAGTTTTATTCGTTAAGTGTAAAGCTAGAATTTGAAAAAATATTGTTAAGATTTTGGTTAAAAAAGCTAAAATTGCATAATGGTTAAAAAAGATTAGCAATCAGTTTCTGAACTTATTAGAAAGCAAAAGACATATGGGATATATTGAACCGGCTCCGATAAAGGATAAAGAGAATCCTTTCGAGTCAATGATGTCCAGGTTTCGAATTGCTGCGCAGGCGTTGGGTCTCGATGATGAGGTTTACAACGTTTTGAAATCGCCTGCCAAGCAAGTGGTAGTTTCTTTGCCTATTACAATGGATGACGGGTCCATTCAGGTATTTGAAGGTTACAGGGTGATCCACTCCAATATTTTGGGACCATCCAAAGGAGGGATCAGGTATGACCTGGGTGTAAGCCTGGATGAGGTGAAGGCGCTGGCGGCCTGGATGACCTGGAAATGTGCGGTGGTTGACATTCCCTATGGTGGGGCGAAAGGCGGCATAAAATGCAATCCCAGATCAATGTCTGCGGGGGAAATAGAGCGGTTAACCAGGGCATATACGGCGGCATTGGGTGAAATTTTTGGGCCTGACAGGGATATCCCTGCCCCGGATATGGGAACCGGTCCGCGTGAAATGGCCTGGCTCATGGATGAATTTTCACGTGCACGGGGTATGACCACCAATGCAGTGGTAACAGGAAAACCCATTGTGTTGGGAGGCTCGCTGGGCAGATCGGAAGCAACAGGCAGAGGCGTAATGGTATCGACCATGGCTGCCATGGAAAAGTTAAGGATTAATCCCTATCATGCCACCTGCGCGGTTCAGGGTTTTGGTAACGTGGGTTCTTTTGCCTCGCTGTTACTGGAAGAAAGAGGCGTGAAGATTGTGGCGATCAGTGATTTATCCGGTGCATTTTATAATGAAAATGGCATTAACGTTAAGGAAGCGATTAACTTCAGGAATGAAAATGATGGCACCCTTGATGGGTTCAATGGCGCGGAAAGCATAGACGGACCGGATTTGCTGACGCTGGATGTCGACGTTCTGGTCCCTGCCGCCACAGAAGATGTCATCAACATGACTAACTCGGATAAAATCAAGGTCAAAATGATTGTGGAAGGTGCCAACGGGCCTACATCGGCCAAAGCAGATCAGGTGATCAATGATAAAGGGATCATGGTAGTTCCCGACATCCTGGCCAATGCAGGGGGTGTCACAGTATCTTATTTCGAATGGGTGCAGAATAGACTGGGTTACAAATGGACAGGAGAGAGGGTGAACAGGAGATCGGACAGAATCATGAAAGATGCCTTTGACCATGTTTACAAAGCATCGAAAGAATACAATGTGTCCATGAGAATCGCCGCCTACATCGTGGCCATTGACAAAGTAGCAAAAACATATAAGTGGCGTGGTGGTTATTAAGTTCCTAATGTCTTAACTTTGCACCTTAAAGTTTAAGAACCATTATGACTATCCACAAAGAGGGACGCACCATACTGTTTATCCTTTTGATACTACTTTTCGGTATCAACCTGCTGATTTACTGGCTAGCACCCGGTAATGCATTATTGCAAAACGGAATTATTGCCGTGAGCATCGTGCTTTATTTACTGATTTTGCAATTCTTTCGAAGCCCGAAAATCAAGCCCATCATTAATGATAAACATATTATCGCCCCTGCTGATGGTAAAGTGGTGGTGATTGAAAATACTACCGAAGCGGAATATTTCAATGACCGGCGTAAGCAGATTTCAATTTTTATGTCACCGGTTAACGTTCACGTGAACCGTAGTCCCGTAGCCGGAGTGGTAAAGTTTTTTAAGTATCATGCTGGCAAATACCTGGTGGCCTGGCATCCAAAGTCAAGTACTGAAAATGAAAGAACAACCCTTGTGGTGGAAACAAATGACGGGTTGGAGGTAATGTTGCGCCAGATAGCGGGTGCTGTGGCCAGGAGGATTAAATGTTACGTGAAAGAAGGTGACAGGTTAGCCCAGGGAGGTGAATTCGGTTTTATCAAATTCGGATCCAGGGTGGATGTTTTTTTACCGATCGACGCCGAAATAAAGGTAAAAGTCAATGATAAGACCACGGCTGGTAAGACTGTGATTGCCGTATTAAAGTCAGTGTAGTTCGCTGAAAATTATTTCTTTGCTGGTTTTGTTAATTTTGATCATATGAAAGGGTTGCGTTAAAGCCAGGGTAACACCTCTACTGGAATCAGGATTGGTAACCCTCGATATCACCTGGATAACATTGTCAGCCTCTTTGATCTCCAATACTTCAATATTGAATCCACCTGAAACCCGCTCGCCCATAAATACTGCCACCACCATTGACTCATTAAAGTTAACAAAAGGCAGCTCATCAGGCGTCCATGTAACGGTTTCATCCCACAACTCCTTCCAGTCATTAATGTTGGTGATGACCACATTTTGGGGTGTATCCACACCTGAATAAAGGTCTTTTTCGATAGTCTCGAACGTCACCGACCTGTTTAAATCACTGTCAGAATTGTTGCAACCCGCCAGAAGCACTAAGGCCAGAAAACCGAATGTAATTGACTTTATATTCATTACAACAAAGATATAAGATTAAATATGAAACTCAAATACAAGACACACATTCCGGCACTAAGGTTGTATGACCATCTGCGAAAGGGTAACATTTTATTAAGGATGTGTCGTTTGTGTCTTTATGATTTCCTTTTTTCATGGCATAGCGCAAGCTAGACGTGGGTGTCGCACAACGTTTTCGACAAGATCCTTTGTGTCTTGGTGCCTTTGTGGTTCACCATTGTTCACCACGGAGGCACAAAGAGACCCGGTTTTTTAAGGATTATAGTTTTAATTCTATCAGCCGTATCAACTGGGTGAGGTATTCTTTATCTATTTCGTCAAAATCTGCTATCTGGTCACTATCTACGTCCAGAACCAGGGCAACTGCCCCGTTTTTCAAGGCAGGTAAAACGATTTCGGATTTGGACTCGGCGCTGCAGGCGATGTGGCCGGGAAATTCTTCAACATTTTCTACGATCAATATCTTTTTTTCTTTCCAGGACTTGCCGCATACCCCCTTGCCTTTGGCTATTCTGGTACAGGCAATGGGCCCCTGAAACGGCCCTAATACCAGTTCATGACCTTTCACCCTATAGAAACCCACCCAAAAATAATCCATACCATATTTCAGCGCCGAGGCGATGTTGGCCAGATTAGCGGTCAGATCATTTTCACCGGCCACCAGTGCCTCTATCTGTGGTAACAATGACCTGTATCTTTCTGCCTTATCATCTGATGTGGATATGATTAATTCTTCTGCCATGGTTAAATATAGATTTTAATGTTGTTTCTTCAAAGCGAACTATTCCTATTCGGAGGCATATGGAGCAACGGCAACAGATTTCAGCAACAGTGTAGGGCATGTTAGCGAGTCGCAGGGGTGTAGGATTTTGGTTTTTTAGTCTTCAAAATGTTTGTAGGCTATTAGCTCATCTTCTCCGGACCGGGTTTTTTCTATCATTTTGCAATCCTTCAGAGTAGGGGCGCTGATGCCGGTGCCAAAGGTGGCTTTTGATTCAAATACCCTGGCTTCGTCCCATAATCCCTCTGCGATCAGGCTTTGCAACAGGCTGCTGCCCCCCTCTATCATTACCGACATTATTTTTTTTTCAAACAAATCGTGAAACAGGGCCTCCGAAAAGTTTTCAGGGTTAAGTTTGATAAATTGTAAATTTTTTTCCTTGCGATTCTCCTGCAAATTATAACAAAGCGTTGGCTGGCTATGGTCAAATAATAGCAATTTCCTGTCGAGTCTCAGGTTTTTGTCAACCACGATCCTTACCGGATTTTTGCCCGGCCAGTCCCTGGCATTTAACCGGGGGTTGTCATATTGTGCCGTATTGGTCCCCACCATCACAGCATCTTCTTCCGTTCGCCATTTGTGAACTATTTTACGCGAGAACTCATGGCTGATCCACTTGGATTCGAAGTTTTCCCTAGCTATGAATCGGTCAGCCGTCTGCGCCCATTTCAACAGGATGTAGGGTCTTTGCTTTTCATAAAAAGTGAAGAACCTTTTGTTTAATCGCCGGCCCTTCTGCTCCAGCAGATGGTTCTCCACCTTTATCCCTGCGGCTTCCATTTTCCTGATTCCCTCCCCTTTTACCAGGGGATTACTGTCTTTGTTACAGATTACCACACGGCCTACCCCTTCCTGCACGATACGGTCGGCGCAGGGCGGCGTTTTACCATGATGCGAGCAGGGTTCCAAGGTGACATAGAGGGTGCTTTCCGGTAGCAAAGCCTTGTTTTTCACCTGGTTCAGGGCCAATACCTCGGCATGTGATTCACCATGACGCCGGTGCCATCCTTCGCCAATAATACGGTTATCGTGGACAATTACGCAACCTACCATTGGATTGGGACTGACATGGCCCAACCCCAGGGCCGCCAGTTCCAGGGCCCTTTGCATATATGTTTCATCCTTCTCCATCTAAAAAACATGTTACAAGAGTACTTTAACGAATAACTGCGCCCTGGGATTTACCTTTTCCCGATAAACCTATTCAACCCTTGATTTTAAGCTTTACGGCGACAAAATTAAGAATAAATCAGGGATTCCATTAATTTTGAATTCAGCGCGATGGATAAAACACAGCACATTCATAGGTATCCCAGGGCTTTGCGTCAGTGGATAATACAAAGTTTGAGCTTTGTAGCAGACGTTAATGAACGCAACAGCTTTTCATACATGATTATGGACCATTATTTTGATATTGACAGCATGGGGCTGGCGATGAATGAGTCCCGGGAAATTTCCCCTGCCGAACTGGATAACATCAAGGGGGTTATCCGGCGGCTTAAGGATAATGAGCCGATTCAATACATCTTCGAAGAAGCAGATTTTTATGGGAGAAAATTTCATGTTAATTCCAATGTGCTGATTCCCAGACAGGAAACAGAATTGCTGGTTGACAGGATTATCAAAGAAAATCAGGGTGGGAAACCCTATATCCTCGATATAGGTACTGGCAGTGGTTGTATAGCGGTTAGTTTGAAAATAGCATTGAAAGATGCCTCTGTCACAGGCATGGATGTTTCCGAGGATGCACTTCATTGCGCAAAGAGCAATGCAGCCAGGTACCACGCAGGCATTCATTGGGATAAATCCGATATTTTGCTTGACGACTTACCGGCGTTTTCCTGTGACATCATTGTGAGTAACCCGCCTTACGTACGCGAATGTGAGAAAGCCCTGATGATGAAAAATGTACTTGATTATGAACCCCATTCAGCCCTGTTTGTAAGCGATCGCGATCCGCTGGTTTTTTATTTTGCAATAGCTAAAAAAGGATTTCAAGCACTTAGGACAGGGGGTAGAATCTACCTGGAGATCAATGAAGCTTTTGGCCGTGAGGTTATGAATGTGCTGGAAAGTGAAGGCTTTGTGCAGATTCAGGTATTGAAAGATCTACAATCGAAAGACCGTATTGTAAAAGGGGTTAAAAGGTGACTTCAGGCAAATACAGCCTTGAGCTTTTCATTAACAACCGACATTTCCTTGATTAAGGCGTTGTTTTGCAGGGCTGTAACAGGATTAAAAACGGACCAGACCCCCAGGAATCCATCTATATCGAAGTGGTTACAAGTAACGTACTTGTATTGCGTCTGAGGGAGGTTTTTTTCAATAGCATGCATAGTTATCTGGGCGCTGGTGTCGTCATGAATGTCTGTCACTTTGGGAGCTCCCCGCCAGTGCGAAAGGTTGAAAGCATTTTTAGCGAAGCAATCTATGGCCAGGACCTCGTCATAGCTGGTTGATACTGCAAAAGGGAGGAATTGTTTCATGTTTGGCATGTGATTATAAGTAAGAAACAGGGTTATCCATAACCCCGTTTCTCTTGCGAACTAAAATTTTAAAGATAAAGCCATCAAAAAATTGGTGCCCGCCTGTGGGTAGAAGAAGTTTTCTCTCACGGTTTCTCCATCTTGTATATAGCCGAAGGTATAACCGTTGGCCTCGAATTCCACGTCGAAAATATTGTTGACAAGCATTGAAACAGTCAGCGCTTTCAGGAAATTTAACCGGGTCTGATAGATAAGCCTGAAATCATTGACAAAATAACTGTCAATCTGCCTTGCCTCATTGCCGGTATTGTCGAGGAACTGGCTTCCGACATACTTGGACAGTAAAGTAAGGCTTAGGTTCTGCGTAGGCTTATACGAGACGGTGGATCCGCCAATGACATCCGGTGAAAATGAAATATCTACATCCTTGTAATTATTATTGATCACATTTACCTCGTCAGATCCGGTGAAGTATTCATAAATGATCTCATTGAAACTGCGTATCCGGTTTCTGCTGAGCGTAATATTTCCCATAATCTCCCAGCGGTCAGACGGGATAAGGGCGGCCATCAATTCTACACCGGTTCTGTAGCTGTTATCGACATTGGTGCGTACATTGGCACCTACGTCGTTGATCTCACCGGTCAGCACCAATTGATCTTTGTAGTCCATCAGGTAGTAATTGGCTTGCAGACTGTAGTTTCGGCCGGTTTTTTTAATACCCGCCTCGATGTTTCTTAAAGTCTCATGTTTCGGGGGCCGGTCAGCGGGGGCATCGATGAAGTCACTTCTGGTCGGCTCCCGGTTGCCAATGCTGAAGGAAGCATAGGTTGAAACCGACTCGCTGATGTCGAAAGTCGCACCAAATTTTGGATTCAGGAAGTTAAAGTTATCTTCAGCTAATATGTCCCGCGGGCCGTTGTCGGTGCCCTGGGTAAAATAAGTCACACGCCGGAATTGCACATCGCCAAAGACGTTGAGGCGATCGGTTAACTGGTGTTGAACTTTGAAGAATGAGTTAAAGTCGTTTTTTTCGCCGATGTTATCATAATAGCGCTCCCTTATGTCGCTGTTACTGGCAAATTGGGCCCAGATCACTTCGCCAAAATGGTCTCCGTCATACATGTAGTAGCCCCCTCCGAGGATCATACTGGTTTTTTTGGAGGGATTATAATCCAGGGAATAGTTAAAGCCATAATAATCATTATCCAGCCACCTCCTTCTGATCAGATTGGTGCGTTCAATCACCTCATTACCGATTTCCACATTTTCCAGACCATAGTTCTCAAGCTTGTCATTTTCCATGAATTCTTCAAAAAAACCCTCTCCTTGCGTATAGAACAAGGCGGCATTGAGTGTTAACTTGTCGCCAATGTCCTGAGCCAGGATCAACTGGTAGTGGTCTTGCTGATAATTATCAACCTGGTTTTCGTATTCGTAAAAATTATAGGTGCGACCGGCATTCAACAGGTTTTGTGTCTGGGATTCGGTCAGGAAGTTTCTGCCTGCAAAAGCCAGCATTTCTTCCCGGTCACCGTTTATTCTTGACTCCGGTGTTCCATACCAGGACTGGTAGGTAATTTCCTTTCCCGCAAATACATTTAATTTCACCAGGGTAGATTTGCCATAGTAACCGCCTGTGAGGAAGTAGGACTTCAGATCGGAAGAGGCCCTGTCGATGAAGCCGTCGGAGCTTATTCTTGAAAGTCTCGCATCAAAGGTAAAGCGGTTATTGATCAGTCCGGTGCCTGCCATCACCGTATGCTTACGGGTATTAAACGACCCGAAAGAATTGTCTATGGCACCATAAGGATCGGGGTTGTAAGTCGTGGTTTGCACATTGAGCGAAGCTCCGAAAGCGCCCGAACCATTAGTGGAAGTGCCTACTCCCCGTTGAATCTGAATATTATCCACAGAGGAGGCAAAATCGGGAAGGTTTACCCAGAAGGTGCCTTGTGACTCCGCATCGTTGTAGGGAATGCCATTGATAGTCACATTGATTCGTGTCGGATCGCTTCCTCTAATCCTTATGCCGGTATACCCGATTCCCGCGCCTGCATCGGAGGTGACAACCACGGAAGGGGTGTGATTGAGCAGGAAGGGAATATCCTGTCCGAGGTTCTGTTTTTGAATATCTTCTTTATCCACATTGGTAAAAGTAACAGGCGTTTTGTCCGAAGCACGTGTGGCGGTCACAATTACCTCGTCGGTAAGGACTACCTGAGGCTTCAGACGGATCTCCAAAGATACATCCCGATTCAGCGAAACAGGCTGCTGATAGGTGTTGTACCCTACGAAAGAAACATTTAGCTGGTAGTTTCCCGGCCTTACTCCGGTAATTTGAAAATCCCCTTCTGCCTTGGAAACGGCCGCTTTATTAGTGGCTTCAAGCCAAATATTGGCTCCGGAAAGCCCCTGCCCCCGGTCGTCGAGTATCTGACCGGTAATGTTAAATTGGGCACAAGAAATTATCTGCCATCCCAGGCCCAAAATTACGGATAAAACAAACTTTTTCATGTAGTTTTTTAATTGAGTGAAACATACTTTAAGGCAGGACAACCTGTTAGAGCAGTTTACCTTTCCCTACGCCGGCATTATCCGGATCAGGTGATTCCCCGTTTTGACCGGAGAATGATTGGGTATAATCTCAGCCGTGGTTGGCACCCCTTAAAAAACCATTAAATTTTGACAGGAATGAATACCATGCGTACGGTTTGCGAAAAACATACTTACCTTCGCCAGCATTACCCGGATCAGGTTATAGGGTATAATCTCAGCCGTTGTTACAATCAGGCACCCCTGTACATCAGGGCAAATGTAGAAAATTTATTTTTTATCGCAAATTGTTCACGGCATTGACCGCCTTACTAAAACGCTCGGTACCATTTCCGTTTATGACCTGAAATGGGATTTTCAGGTCGGTAAGTTCGTTTTTGTACTGTTCGAAAAAGTAATCTCTCAAATCAGGGTGTTCCCGAAGGGGATCTGCGGTCCATGGTAAATCAACATCACATAACATATGCAGGTGATATTTCCGGGAGTCCATCTCGTTTAATATCCAGGGATGACAATCCTTATACTTGTGCTCACTCCAGATTTTGATCACCAGGAGATTGGTATCGCAAAATAACAGGTTTTTACTTTTACCGGCCAGCCGGTCTTCCAGTGCGGTTTGCCCCTTTGCAATTTCCAGCAAATCGGGTGGCTCATACTTTCCAGCGGTACGGTCGAGGTATTCACGGGCATATTCCGGCACCCAATGTGTGTCGAAATGTGCCGCCAACTTTTGGGCCAGCGTGGTTTTACCCGTAGACTCGGGGCCTACAATGGCTACTTTGATCACGCTGCCTGCTGTTGTGTTTCCAGTGACTTTTTCCATGATAAATATCCTAACACAGCCAATACTATGTAAACCATGTACAAAACGGCATAAAAATACAATGCCTTGTAAAAATAAATACCCGTTGCGAGGATATCTACTACCAACCAGTAATACCAGCTCTCTATTTTCTTTTTGGCGGTTAACCATATTCCTGTGACGCTTAGTATTGAAGTGACGGAATCCCAATAGGGCAGGGCTGCCGGCGGCAAACCGGAGATGTAATCCGGTAAATGTTCCAATAGATAGCCAAAAACATAAACCCCAACCAGCGTGGGTATCAATATGAGGAGCATTTCTTTGGGAGAACTGGTTGACACAGCAAGTTCCTCATCGTCATCCTCATTTTTTCCATAGCGCCAATAGTACCATCCGTAGCCGTTTAATATCAAATATAAGATATGTAACAATAGGTCCCCGAAAAGCCTGGCCTTCCAAAAGACCACCAATGAAACCAACACGTAGGCAATACCACTTGGCCAGGTCCAAATATTTTCTTTGATCAAAAACCAAACAGCCAAAAGGCCGAAAATCAGTCCTAATATCCCCCAAACATCCAATGAGGAGGCGGTATCTGCAATCTGTTCGATGAAATCTGACATTGGCAGCTATTAGGTTGTGTGGTATGCTGCAAAGATATCCAAATAATAAAAACCGGCTAATAAAAATGGGTTATCCTGATCAGGGTTTCCTTAAAGGGCTTATCCGGCTTTGGCTGCCTGTCCTTACCATGTTTTCCGGTAATTTGTTGAGTGTATAGCTACTTGCATATTTCCAGATTACCCTGACGGCATTATCTTCTTTTTCAAAGGTGATGAATAGTTTCATAGCAGCCACGGCGCTCAACCCTTTTAAGCGTAAAATGGAATTTTTACTTTGATCACCCAGCCAATTATCCAGGGTGTTGTTGATGTTTCTTTCGAAAATCCTTTCCACCAAGGCGTCGTTAATCTCATTGACAGACACCAGCATCTGGCCGCTGTCTTCGAAATTCAGCACCTTTCTCAGGGCCTGGCTGTTATGCCTGATAGGGATCATGTTTATGTTCTGGGAGATAAATTGTAAAGACCGGTTTAGCTCCTTTTTAGACTTGGTATATTGGCCGGTAGTATCAAAAGGAAGAGGCTCGAGTTGAAATTTCTGCCGGCGCATATGGTTAACCTGATTGAAAAGTTTTTTGTCGGCAAAATAGCTGCTGACGATCATATTTGCTTTATCTTCCTGTAAAATCGCCGGAATATGGTCAATCCAGGACTGGGCAGTAGCTTGGCCATACACAAAAAGATTCAGTAAGAAAATGCAGCTTGTAATTCTCATCAGTTAACAAATCCGGTATTTCCAGTGACGTTAAATCCTGTGTAAAGTCTTTGCACCTCACTACCGAACAAAAAATTTTCAGAGAGCAAAAAAACAACAAATTTCCCTGGTAACTGATTCGAAAATGCGTGTTACATATTGTATGTTAGTCATGAAAGCTTTTTTTTAAGATAGGCTAAGATATCCTTGCAAAACATGCCTAACATCGTGGCACTAAAAATCAACAAAATCATCTCTATTGTTTCTGACATGTTTCAATTATCTGTTTGTTATATGCTATTCAAAGCCAGTGCCAGAAGTGGTTTTCTACAAAAAATCGCTGTTTTGGGCGATTTGAGATGCCATTGACTCCCATTCCGGGAATGAAGGTTCATAATAAGACAATGTTTTAATTTGAGAAATAATTCCCTTTTTGGGAAAATACAGGAATAGATTCAACGCAATGGGTTCTGCACTTTTTTAGGGAAAAAATGAAAGTTCAGGGGGTGAAAATTTAAGTTGGCTGTCAAAAATTACTTAAAGGGCTGATTGAAAGATTTTCAGGAACCCCTGAAATAGAAAAAGCACCTGCTAAGGTGCTTTTACTTTTGATTTAAGATACGAGCTGTGATTATATTGTTTTTATGGGCTTATTTCCATTCTAATTTATACTGCCTTGAGTAAGCATAGGTGGCACCTATGGTTAAACAGAAGGTAAGAATAGTGGTTATTCCCATCATTACCTGCTTCTCAACAGAAGTATCGGACTGCAAGAACTGATAAGCTGAGGCAGTAGAATAAACGGTTAGCAGCATAAACATGATGGCTGCCAGCAATGTGATAGTTTTGCCGATGGAAGCAAATTTGAATCTTCGTTTGGCTATTTTCTGCTTCAGAATTTCTTTCAGGTCATTTCTTCTGATTTCCAACAGCTCCAATTCTTCTTCTTCGGCAGGGGTCATTTCCCTTCTGTTGGGAATATCTATAAGTGACTTATATCTGAAATTGATATTTTCGAGTTCCTTTTCTAATTCAACTTTAGTTTTCATTTTATAGAGTGTTAATGTTAATGACTTCTGTTTTGTACTTGTACTGAACCAAAGCCCATGCCAGTTTTAGTGGAACTTTGAAAAACTGGTTAAACAAAGCATTTTAGGAATTAAACAGGGCATTTTCCTTCTCAAATTGGGAAAAAAGTATCAAATTGGTTATCAAATACGGTCATTGATCCATCCTATTTCTTGAAAACCCCCGCTGCCGGCAAATGACCACTGATGATATCTAAGCGTATTACCTGAGAAGCAGCTTTTGACCTGAACCGGATGGCCGACTGTCTCAGGAACCCTGTTTTCATTAACCAGGATGTAATCGAGCCTCCCGGGGCTATCCAAAAGATGTGTTAAAATGTTAAACAAGACCGGTTGTCTCACCTACCTGATAGTTAAGCCAGCCATCATATGCCTGACCATAAAAGTAGATGTATTCTTCCCTGTAGATTTGTTCAAGGGCCTCCTCGACATTGGTGGATAACCTGACGCTTTTGAGACCATCAGTCCTGTTGCGTTTAAAGATGATTCGCTGTTGGGTTGGAAGCTTTCCGGAGAATTTGTTCTATGGTTTTTTCAAATTCTGCATAATGGATTTAAAGCGCTGCAAATCGGGGTTAAGCATTGATAAGATCACTGATATCGATTTTTTCAAGGTATTTTTCTATGCCTATGACACCCTGAAAAGTACTGACGAAAACAATTTTATTGTCAGTCAGTTGGAACCAGACCTCTGCGAAGAAACCACTAATGGAATAAAGGTTTATCCAGCATCCTGATTCTTTCCTGGTAGCAAGGTAGGTGCCATTGTTTTTAATGTGAAAGCATTTGCCCTTATCTGATAAATTATTAAATGTTCTAAAATCCATGGTCTGTCGATATTTATATCCGGGTGATTGTCATTGACTCATATTTCCGCACAGGTGATCCGGTAAAATTTGGATGAGGTAAAATAAATACCAGGTGTCCGGAGATGCCTTAAAACTTGTGTTGAATGGTATGAGCATTTTCATTTTTTTCTTTTGATTCCGGTATCCCAAAACAGGTGCCAACTGAAAAAATACAGTTTTTTGGCCTTTATGAGACGTTTTTGGGATTTAAGGGGTCGATAATTTGTTTCAAAATGGGAAAGTAATTCCCATAACAAAAACCTGGGGCCGGTCGGTCATCGCGTGGCTTCAGGTATGCTAAGATTCATCTATATTCGATTTTAAGACAGCCCTTTCACAGAATGGCAGCTTCCGGTCAGCTACCTATAGGTAGCCGGTCATAGTCTGGTAATCATGGCATGACTTGAAGTCATACTATGACTTTAACGCCCTTGGTCTTACCGGTCCAAGGCGTAAGAAGGGCGCTGATTTAAGGGTGGTTTCCTTTAAAATTCAGGTATAAATGTCATGGTGCTCCATATTGGCAAGTGTGTAAGTTTCACAACACTACCCCGGTTTTGACAGGCAAAAATGGAAGTAGTATTTACAAAAGTATTTAAAACTTTACCTGGTGTTAGTTAAGTAAACAGTTGCACAAGCCTGAAAATACCTGTGCTTCCAGGAAGAAAACGGGTGTAATATTTTTGATAGTCGACAAGAAATTGCCACCCGGTATCAGCTTGTATTGTCATACAGATCCTCACTCCTCATGTCCCTGGATTTGTAATTGTTCGGCATTTCTTACTTTGGAAATGAAAGCGGGAAATGTGGTATACCGGATAAAAAAAATTTGTTGCACCTTGGAGCCATCGTTTTACAACAAAACAACTAAAAGGATGGATAACAGATCATACGTAGTAGCTTTTGTGAGGGTATATTCTTTTGAAATGGATCAGATGGTTAGGATCTACTTCAATTAATCGACCCCCGGATAGATATACAAAGTTTTAAAATAAAAAACCGCCCGAGGGCGGTTCAGTTTTTCTTTAACCGGACCAGGAAAACTTTCAGGGTTTTTACCGGATCGTAAGATCCCAGACCACATCGACCTCGGATGCACCCACATCAGATCCGGATGTATCCGTCTTTAGATTGTCCGGCTGGTGCTTTAAAACCACCCGGAAAGTTCCGGAGCCCGCTCCGGCGGTAGTCCAGGAAGTGGATAATCCTACAGGGTTATCATTTTCGTCTTTATCGTTGTAGTTGAGGGGGTCTGACCGGTTATCATAGTTACCATCACCTTCCGGACTGTCAAACAGCGGATCCGTAAAACTGAAGAAAAACATATGTTCATCATCCTCATCTTCGATTTCCTCGGTAACATCTTCATCTTCAATTTCATTTCTGAGTTCAATCGTCATGGTGTATTCGGTGTTTGCATCTAAAGTGATAGCTCCGTCAGGCTCGAGATCCTGCGGACCTTCGCCATCAGGGTCAGAGGCGGTGGCCGTTATAGGCGCTGCGCCACCCACAGGTGTAAAAGTGAGGGTAACATCGGTAATAACTTCTTCAGGGTTTTCCACAGGTGGTTCGTCGTCATCATCGCACCCGGCGATCGTTAAGCCGAACAGAAGAAATCCGGCCAGAAGGGATAGGTAATTTAGCTTTTTCATTGGTTCAGTCAAGTTAATTTATTTGCAACGCTGTTACAATATTATAATATACGCAACTGCGTTGCAAATATTATCTGAAAAATTCTTAAAATTTGTATTTGAAAGAAACTACAAAATTTCTTCCCAGGTCATCGGCAAAATATCTCAGGCGATCGGTGTAGTTCCTGAAGGATTGATCCAGTACATTTTTTATTTGCAGTGAGCCATACAGGTCCGGCACATTTTTAATCTGGAACCCCCAGGAGACATCCATTAAAAAGTACCCATCAGGCGGTGCTAAAAAATCAAAAACTTCGTCATTGCTTTCAAATAAATCAATATCACTTTCTTTGGCTTCCAGCAATTGGTTGACACTGATAACCCGGGGAGCCTGAAATTGCTCGAATGTATAGCCCAGGTCCAGTTCAAGACGGTTGTTGAGCAATAGCCCAAAACTGCCGGGAGAATAGTTCAACAAATAACCCAGGTTAATCGGAGGAAGCCCAACAAAGCTTTCGTCGTTACCAACATCTCTGGCCCACAGAATGCCGGCATTGAACGTAGAATTAAACTTTTCGTTGTGCCGGTAACTTCCGCTAAAATCCACACCAATCAGCAGGGCGTCGGTTTGATCATAGATAAAAAATGGAAAGGCCCCTCTTATATTTTGGGTAATTCCCGCAGGTTTGGTATAGATAAAGTTATGGATCAGGTTGATGTAACCAGTCACATCTGCTTGCCAGTTTTGCTGGCTTATTTCATAGCTGCTCACCCATTTGATCCCCACTTCAGACGGTACCTCGCGATCCTGTTCGGTGAGAATCCTGTTGGCAGTCACTTCATTGTTCTCATTGATTTCGTAGCGCCATAGCCCATATTCAAAAGTTGACTGATGCCTGCCAAAACTGTACAACTCAGACACGTTAGGAGGCCTCCAGGCGGTGCCTATGTTGGTTCTGAATACATGCCCCTCTTTGACATCTTTTTTGAAGCCAATGGTAGCTGATAAATTTTGGTAGGAAAGGTCATTGGAAAACAAGTCGTTGTCGGCAGCCCTTCCACGGACAGAAATTCCTTGAAAATCATAACGCAGACCCAGTTCAACGGTATTTTTGTTGAAAGTGCCGGATTCGATTAAAAACACACCGAACCGGGTGTTGTTGTAATTGGGAATGAACGGAATCGTGTTGGTTCCGGGTAAATTGTTATTGTCCTGGTATACCCACTGGACACCAATGACGCCTTGCCAGAGATTCCATGCCGGGTGGTCCCATTCGACATCGAGACTATGGGAGAATAATTCCAGATCAATGGCCGGCCGGTCATTATTGGTACCCCTTCTGACGTCGAACTCCTGCCGTTGATTGACTTGAAAGCCATATTGGATCAGAAATGACTGGTTTTCTTTGTGCCATTCACCACTCAGTTTAAAAAGATCGTGAATAACCCTCTGTTTTGGTGAGTCGATATCATAAGAAAAATCGCCGGTATTCTGGGGAATTTCCGATTCGATGGCCCGGGCGAGGTCATTTAGGTTGCCAGTGAAGGAACCGCTCAAAATACCCAGTTCCTGATCAAAGTGGCTGTAAAAGCCTGTTAAATCAAAATGGCTGCTGTGATATTTAGCGCCGAGTGCCAGGCTTTTTTCCAGCTTGCCGGTATTGGTTAGTTGGTAGCCAGGCGCCTTTAAATCACCTTGCCTGATGAAAGAACCGCTGGCGAGGAAGGCGAGTTTATCATATCCCTTCTGTAACCTGAAGCTCCCCTCTCCTGAGCGTCCGTTACTTTTACCGACCAAATTAAGCGCTCCGCTCAACGGGCTGACCATTTCCATTTCGGGAGGATTGATCAGCAACACCCCTCCCAGTGCATCAGGTCCAAACCGTACGGTGGCGGCGCCCTTAATGATGCTGATATGCTCTGCCAGGGATGGGTCGATTTCCGGTGCATGCTCCTGCCCCCAGTTTTGAAATTCGTGCCTTATACCATTATTGACGATTAGTACGCGATTGCTGTGCAATCCATGAATGATGGGTTTTACAATGTTTTGCCCGGTTTTTAAAACAGATACACCGGTTATTCTGGCAGCCAGATCGCCCAGGCTTTCAGTTTGGTTATTTTCAAATACTTGTGTCGATAGTTTTGTGACCGTATTTGAATTTAAATCTCCTTCCAGCGCTTCTCCCTCTATAATTACACTCTCCAGCGCGACATCCTCCGGGGCCAGAAATACCTGGCTCAGCTCATGATGCGGGTCATGATGATGTGTTAAACGTTTGAAGCCAACATGCGAAAAGACGATGTCAAATTCTTTTTCGCATAAACCTGTAATGATGAACCTGCCGTTTTCATCTGCCACCGTACCCACGTTAGTGTCCTTTATTTGTATGGATGCAAATGATAATGGCTGATTAGTACTTAAATCATAGATTACTCCACTTACCTCGTAACTGCAGGAATCAGGTTTTTGGGCAATAGCATCCGAAACCGATACCAAAAAAAAAGCTATTCCGGGAAGCGTTTTACTCAGGGTTTTAATTAAAGGCTTCAACTTAGGCTTTATTAAAGCGTTGTTTTTTACAAATATAAATATATATCTTTTGCAACAGAGTTGCGAAAATTTAGTTCCTTTTGCTTTTAATTTTTTCTGTGTATTTTTCAACGGCCCGGATTTGCAGGTTTACGTAGCTCTGCGTTGAGCGCGCTTTGAGGTATCCAAAAGAATTCCGGCCCAAAATCATACGATTATCAATATTGAATATATGAATATTTTAGTTGCTCCGGACAAGTTTAAAGGCTCTTTGACAGCATCTGAGGTTTGCGAAGCGATTGAGGCAGGGGTAAAAAAGTTCAACAGCAAATTTCAGGTACGGCCGGTACCGCTTGCCGACGGAGGAGAAGGAACGTTATCGGTATTGGCTTCAAACATGGCTTTACAAAAAATGGTTGTCACAGTAGTCGACCCTTTATTTCGACCGGTCATGGCTGAATATTTAATGAGAGAAAATACTGCATTTATAGAGATGGCGGCAGCTTCGGGACTGGAATTGCTGACTTCCGCAGAGCGAAATTGCCTTTACACCACCACTTTGGGAACGGGTCAGTTGATTAAAGATGCCATCCAAAATGGTGCAACGGAAATTTATCTCTTTATAGGAGGCAGTGCCACCAATGATGCGGGCATTGGCATGGCTTCTGCGTTGGGTTACTCCTTTCTGGATGAACAGGGTGAACCGGTCAAGCCAATTGGTGAAAACCTGGTATTGATTGAGGATTTTTATCTGCAACAGCCGGGGTTTGACTGGCAGGAAATTTCCTTTTATGTGGTATGTGATGTGGAAAACCGGTTATTTGGGCCTCAAGGTGCTGCCTGGGTTTATGCGGCCCAGAAAGGGGCCAATGAGGAGGCCATCAGGCTATTGGATGATGGCTTGATGAAATTTGGTAAGCTGATGCATAAAAAACTGGGCAGGGACATTGCCAGCGTAAAAGGAAGCGGCGCTGCGGGTGGATTGGGCGCAGGGGCCATGGCCTTCCTGAATGCCTCGAGGAAAAGCGGTATTCAAACAGTCATGGATATTGTTGGACTGGAAAATCTGGTCAAAGAGGCTGATTTAATAATCAGCGGCGAAGGAAAGTTCGACCGTCAAACCCTGGAAGGAAAAGTAGTGGCCGGTGTTGGAAGCATCGCAGTCAAATATCATCGACCATTTGGCGTCATCTGTGGCATCAAAGATGACAGCCTTACTGATAAAGATCTTATAAAACTGGGCATATCAAAACTGTTAACCCTCAAAAAAGACGATATGCCCCTTGGCTATGCCTTACAAAACGCCCGTAATTTGCTGGTGGCAAGGAGCGAAGAATTGATAAGAAATTTATGCCCACATTCACTTTAAAGACAGGTAATTGAGAGGATGGAAGGTCTGTAAAACTTTCAATTTCAACGTTTAATCCAGTTTAACGATATCGCTCCTTTTAAAAATCGGTTTCACATACAAGCCGAGCGTGGGTTCAGCATACAAAGACGGCGGTACTTGTTCAGTTTACAAATAGGGAATTTCCTTTTTATAAAGGGGAAATGTGTTCTTCTTGGTTTTAAGCGTTTCCATACAGGTAAAAGTTAGTATTACGTAATTTTTTTCCGGATCCGGAGATAATAAATTCAACTGTGTCGGCAAGTTCCCCGGGCGTTACCCAATTGAGAAAATTTTCATCAGGCATGGCTTTTCTGTTAGCTGGTGTATCTACGATACTTGGTACAATCACTGTTGTGTCAATGTTATGCGCATGGTATTGGGCGTTCAGAATTTCTGCCAAGGAAAACAGCAAGGATTTGGAAAGACTGTAGGCCAATACATTTTTACCTTCCTGTGGGTTGATGGCCGGTCTCGAACCAATAAGAATAATTTGTCCACCGGTTTCCTGATCCCGCATTTTTTTGATAGCAGGTTTCACCAGATTAAAAGCAGTATGAAAATTCAAATCAATCATTCTGTTAATACTGTTCATGGTGGTCTCATCCAGACTGCCCATTGAAAAACCACCAACCGTCAATACCAGTAAGTCAATAGTTTCTGCCCTGGCTAAATAATGCTCTACAAACCGTTTTGTTTCAACATCATTTGTTAAATCTATCTGTTGATAAGTTACTTTCGATTCTGCATCGTTTTCAGATTTGTCCCCCGGTCCAAGTGTGGCGGTGATGGTATAATCAATACTTTTTAGTTTATTTACTATGGCGGTGCCGACAGCCCCGACCCCTCCTGATACTATGGCATTTTTGTGCATCATAAAATGATTTAATCTTTATAAGTGTTACAATTGTGTTTGTTTCCGGACATATGGCATTTCAACACCGCAGACGATTTATGGCAGAAATTTTTATATACCTCTGCCGCCAGTAACATACCGGCCACAGGGCTTGCAAAGTAAATCCAGACATGTGTCCAGATGTTGGCAGGTAAGGCAGACGCAACGGTCCTTGCCGGGTTGATGCTCATACCTGAAAACGGCGCCTCGAAGGTAATGAAAATGGCAAGCCAGATACCGGCAAATACTCCTGTTAAAGAAGCAAACTTTTGATTATTGCTGGCAAACAGGATG
Organism: Cytophagales bacterium; assembly: GCA_022360015.1. GTDB lineage: Bacteria > Bacteroidota > Bacteroidia > Cytophagales > Cyclobacteriaceae > Agaribacillus. The sequence continues at coordinate 85,461 of JAKSDQ010000248.1, read as the reverse complement.
GTCATAAACAAGGTAAAGGCCAGGAGTGCTTCCAGCAGCATTGCCCCGAACCAACCAAGCGGTCCGGGTATGGTTACCACGTAGTTTACCCAGGTGCTGGAAGTGTATGAGTACAACAATACTTTGAACAACAATACACCCAGGTAACCACCGATAAATTGAAACATGATATAAAAAAAGGCATCCTGATTACTGATTTTTTTTAACCGCATAAAAGAAAGTGTTACCGCAGGATTTAAATGAGCACCGGACTTTTTTCCCCAGGGAGAATAAATAATGCCTATGGCGGTAAGGCCCATTGCCACGCCAATAAAAAGCCTTCTTAACATGGGACTGCCATCAAAACTTTGCCTCACCGGCAAATCCGGATGTTCAACGATGATGGTAAAAAGAACAGCCGAAATCATAAAAGTGCCCAGTCCCCAGGCTTCTATGAAATAAACAGGCCAGTTTTTTTTGAATGCTTTAATCATTTTGAAATAAACCTGCTGTAAAAATTACCCTGATTAGCTGGGCAACTGACCATGCCTGTTGGGAACAACCCTTGCCCATCTTAGGTTTGTCACCATCAAATATTTCTGAGATTCCAATGATGCAACCGTCCTTGTAGAAATGATCTTTTAATCCTAAGATGTGTGTTTCTACCTCATCTTTGGCCTTTTTTTTTTTTTTTTTTGTTTTTAACAGGGCGAGGTAGTACTCACCCAACAAAAAGGGCCATACGGTTCCCTGGTGATAGGCTGTATCACGGCTCCACTGGTTGCCCTGGTAGGTGCCGATGAAATCACGACTTTGAGGGCTGAGTGATCTCAGCCCGTACCTGGTTAAAAGATGTTTTTTAACATGATTGATCACGGATTTGCTTTCCCTGGTATTCAAGAGGGGAAAAGGAAGACTGACGGCATAAATCTGATTAGGTCTAATGCTTGTGTCTGGCTCCGACCCGCAATATATCATGTCATTCAGATAACCTTTATCATTCAGAAATTCTTTCCTGAATGATTTTTTCACCTGTTGTGCCAGATTTGGCGTAATGGCATTTTTTTTGCCCAATTCATCGGAAAGCAAATCAAAGATCATTAACGCATTGTACCAAAGGGCATTAACCTCTACCGGGCAGCCATTTCGGGGTGTTACTACATAGTCACCTATCCGTGCATCCATCCAGGTTAACTGCGTGTCAGGCTTTCCGGCATACAACAGGCCGCTTTCAAGTACCTGTATATCATACCTGGTTCCTTCCAGGTGATATTTAAGAATTTCGGCCAGCCTGGGGTAGGCTTTTTTTATAAAACTCTTTTCCTCAAATTTCCGGTAGTATTCATAAATGGCAATAAATAACCACAGTGTTCCATCTACGGTATTATACTCCGGTGGTTCATCAGCATAATCGGGAAACCGGTTGGGGATCATTCCTTTATCCAGATAAGCTATGAAAGTGTTAATAATTGAGCTGGCGGCCTTTTTATTGTCGGTGGCGATGCACAGGCCCAGAACGGATATCATCGTATCACGGGCCCAATCTGAAAACCAGTGATACCCGGCAATGATCGAAGCACTATCGGTTGATTTTCTGTGTACGATAAACTGGTCCCCGGCATATATGAGATCCTGGACAAATTCATCTTTTATATCTTTTTGGCGGATAGATCGGATGTATTTTTCTTCCTGCTTTTTCAACTTCGCCGGGTCGTGTTCAAGGTACTCCTTGTCGGTGGTAAAAAGTAAAAAAACATTTTCGCCGGCTTCGAGTTCCACATCCAGGTAACCTGTGCTGCAGGCATCTTCGGCAAAGTCCATCCCCCTGTACTGTTCTATCGCGTATTCAATATTTTTAAACCAGTATTTAGCATCGATAAAGTCTCCTTTGGAATATTTAAAATAGACCGGTATTTCTCCGTACCTGGGATAAATGACATGGGCCTTGCCATTTTTTTCAACATAAAAATCATATAGGGGATTTTCAAAAAAAAGGCCATGGAAGTCCCTGTCCGAATACAAAGGATTTAACCGGAGCTTAAGCTGATCCCAGGAGGTATTTTGGTATTCGACAAGGGTTGTATTGGTGTTTTGTACCATGAATACGGTTTTTTCAATGCTGAACTTGTCCACTTTGTATCGGAACATTGGAAAAGGTTTCCGGTCAAAACCGATCTGGTTTTGATAACCCTTAGGGTAAAATGTGTTGGGATATTGGTTGGTGGATAAGGAATAGCTTTTATCACCGTGCAAAACGGTTTCTTCTACCTTAGCCACGAGCACTCTTCGCTCCGTAGGCGGGTTAAGTGCAGCCACCAGCAGGCCGTGATACTTGCGGCTGTTCATTCCGATAATCGTGGAGGAGGCATATCCTCCCAACCCATTGGTATAAAGCCATTCTTTTCTGATATAAGCTTCCGGGTTTGCGTTTTTTTTGATTTTTATCATGCTATTATTTTGTTGCCAATACTTACCAGCCACAGCGGTCGATTAGCGCTGCGACGACACCGGTCCACCCGGTTTGATGCGAAGCACCAACCCCACGTGAGTTTTCACCATGAAAATACTCATAAAAAAGAACCAGGTCTTTAAAATGGCTTTTCTTGTACAGCGCTACACCATCATTCACAGGACGGTGCCCGTTTTTGTCGGGGAGAAAGATTCTGATGAGCCTGTTTGAAAGTTCGTCAGCTACCTCATTCAGGTTAGCAAAGTGACCCGAACCGGTAGGTAATTCAACCTGAAACGTATCCCCGTAGTAATCATAGTATTTTCTTATTGACTCGATCAACAGGTAGTTCATGGGCATCCATACAGGTCCCCGCCAATTAGAGTTTCCGCCAAAAAGATGTGTGGTTGATTCGCCCGGTTGGTAGTCCATGCCGAATTCTTCACCATCGATATTGACCCGGTAACCCTGCCGGTGGATTTTTGATACCGATCTTATGCCTCCCGGTGCCAGGAATTCACTTTCGTCTAACATCGCCTGCAGCAGTTTTTTTAATTTTTCTTCATCGACCAGGGAAAGCAAAATCGAGCCATGGTCTCTTAGTTCCCGTATAACACAATATTCGCCCAACTTGTTTCGGTATTTTACAAACCAGTTGAGTCTGGAAAAAAAATCAGGTACTTTTTTGAGGAGTTTTGTGGCTATAACCTCTACCCCGAATAGTGTCGATAGCCCTACCAGTGACCTTACTTTCAAGGGAATATACCTGCCGTCCGGTATAGCCAGAAGGTCGTAGAAAAACCCTTCCTCCACATCCCAGGCACTGGCCCAGTCATGGCTCATTCTGTTAATGGCTTCGGCAATGTAGATAAAATGTTCAAAAAATTTGGTGGCTACATCCTCGAAAGCATCGTCTTCGGTGGCAATTTCGAGGGCCATATGCATCATGTTCAGGGAATACATGGCCATCCAGCTTGTTCCATCTGCCTGCTCCAGTACGCCTCCTTTGGGCAACTGATTGCTGCGGTCAAAAACGCCGATGTTATCCAGCCCCAGAAAGCCGCCTTCAAAAATATTTTTCCCTTTTTTGTCTTTTCTGTTAACCCACCAAGTAAAGTTTAGCATCAGCTTTGAAAAAACTCTTTTCAAAAAGTTGATGTCGCCGGTTCCGGTCTTATTTTTTTCTATCTCATAAACTTTCAGGGCTGCCCAGGCCTGGACAGGGGGGTTGACATCACTGAATGCCCACTCATAAGCGGGTATCTGGCCATTGGGTGCCATGTACCATTCGCGCATGATCAGGATGAGTTGATTTTTGGCGAAACCGGGATCGATCAGGGCCAGTGGGACGCAATGGAATGCCAAATCCCAGGCTGCGTACCAGGGATATTCCCATTTGTCCGGCATGGAAATAATGTCGTTGTTATTGAGCGTTTGCCATTCGTGATTCCGGCCAAACTTTTTCCTGTTTTCGGGCGGTGCGGGCTGTCCGGGATCCCCATTTAACCATTCCGGAATGTCTATGTGATACAACTGCTTGGTCCACAGCATCCCGGCAAATGCTTGCCTTTGTACATTGGCGGTTTCTTTATGGCCGTTTTCAGGTATGAGCCGACTGTAAAAACTATCTGCCTCTTTTGCCCTTTCACGGAAGCTTTCGGTGAAGGTTTCCTTTAATGGATTTTTGCTGAAAGATTGTGCAGAGAGTCTGAGATTTACCGCACATGATCCGCCCCCTTTAACCATAAATTTGTAATAGGGCGAAAACTTGGTACCGGCATTATAGTTATTAAAAAACTGAAAATCATCGTTGATTACTGCATCGTTGATGCTGTCTTTGACGAAAGGCTGCTTGTTGGGGTAATTAAACAATCTTTCGGAATTTGTCTCATTTTCAGTGAACAGGAACCTTTCCGGTTGGTCGAAATACAAATAATAATCCCCGAGGATTTTGTGATCGGCATACACCCCGCCAAATCCCTGAAGGTTTTCAATTTTTTGTATGACCGGTTTAAAATCGATTTTATTAAACGACCATAGATTTCTGAACCATAAGGTGGGCAGCACTACTAATTCTGCCTGCTTTTTGCCCCTGTTGTATGCGGATATCTTGATTAAAATATCATCGGGCCCTTCCTTGGCATATTCGATGTAAACATCGAAATATTGATCATGATCGAATATCCCTGTATCAATTAGCTCATATTCCTTTTCCAATTTAGATCTCGCTGCATTGGTATGCAGCAAATCGCTGTAGGGAAATGCGGCTTGCGGATACTTGTACAAATATTTCATGTACGAGTGGGTAGGGGTATTGTCCAGGTAATAATAGAGTTCCTTTACATCTTCCCCATGATTACCTTCAGAGCCTGTTAAGCCATACAGCCTTTCTTTCAAAATCGGGTCTTTGCCATTCCACAATGCCAATGAAAAGCACAGGTTTTGAAATCCATCTGAGATGCCGGCCAGCCCGTCTTCGCCCCACCGGTAGACCCGGGACCTGGCGTGGTCATGGGGGAAATAGTCCCAGGCTTCACCGGTGGCACTGTAATCTTCCCTTACGGTGCCCCATTGCCGTTCACTTAAGTAAGGGCCCCATTGGAGCCAATTGATTTTACCGTTGTAATGGTCATCAATTCTTTGTTGTTCTGCAGATATATTTTTCTTTGCCATGGAAAACTCGGTTGGAATTTGATAAAACTTTAGCCATTGGTCGTAAAACCCGGATAACAGGTCATTGCACCATCTACGAAAATGGTTGTTCCGTTAATATAGTCCGACTCATCTGAGGCGAGCCATGCAGCGGCCGCTCCGATATCGGAAGGTACACCGATTCTTTTGTAAGGGATCAGCTCATGGAGCTTTTCAAGTGCTTCGGGTGTTTCCCAAGCATCTTTGTTGATGGGGGTTTGTATAGCTCCCGGAGCAATGCTGTTGGCTCTGATTTTTTGGGGCCCATATTCCTGGGCGATGGTTTGCATCAACATCACCACGGCGCCTTTGGAAGCGGCATAGTTGGCGTGGCCGGCCCAGGGTATGATTTCATGCACCGAGCTCATATGAATGATCTTGCCCATGGAACAGGATACGTCCTCTTTCAGCCCCCGCCTTAAAAACTCGCGAATGGCCTCCCTGGCACAAAGAAACTGCCCGGTCAGGTTTACATCCAATACCAGTTGCCACTCTTGGAGGGGCATTTCATGCAAAGCAAAATCACGTTGAATGCCAGCATTGGCTACGCAAATATCGACGGTGCCAAACTGATCGATGGTTTGCCTGAACATGGCCTGTACCGCTTCTTCCTTGCTCACATCGGCTTTTATGGCTATACCGGTTCCGCAAAGTTCATGCTGGCAAATATTATGCGCCACCTCTTCAGCAGACTCGGGGTTTGAAACATAGTTAACCACTACATTGGCTCCGTCTTTACCCAGGGCCATGGCGACAGCCTCTCCGATTCCCGAGTTGGCACCGGTTACAATGGCAGTTTGGCCTTTTAACCTGTCGTTGGGTTTTTGGTACATATTTAGGTGTTAGTTAATTTATTGATAATCAGTAATTATTGTTTTGTGTGAACGGCCATTTTTCCGCCGATTTTTGTTCTGATACGGTACAGGCTGGAATGGGCAGTCAGATATAATGATTTTCCATCATCACCCCAAGCCATGTTAGCCGGTCTTTCCGGGGCTATAATTTTACCCAGGTATTTCCCTTCGGGTGATATTATCCAGACACCCCCGGGGGCAGAGACATAAATATTTCCTTCGTGATCAACCTTTAGGCCGTCCAATGCTTCATTGTCATCTGTTAAATTCATGTTAAAAAACTCTTTTCCATCAGTTAATGATCCGTTTTGCCGCACCGAATATTTCCAAATTGATTTGGTGTTGTGCACGTTACGAATGTCCCAGTTGCTTACATACAGATATTTTTCATCAGGGGAAAAAGCAATGCCGTTGGGCCCGCCCAAATCAGCGGCCACTTTCAGCACCTTGTTATTTATAATACAATATACAGCCTGATCCGGTTGCTCTTTTTGCGGATCTTCATAAAATTTTTCTAATCCGTAAGGTGGATCGGTGAAATATATGGCGCCATCAGACCTGACAACCAGGTCGTTGGGGCTGTTTAATCTTTTCTGGTCATATGAGTCTGCCAGTACTGTCACAGGTCCTTTTTTTTCATGTCTTATTACCCTTCTGTTTCCATGTTGGCAAACAATCAGTCTGCCCTCATTGTCAATCGCCAATCCGTTTGATCCCGGTTGCCTGATTTTGCCTATGTCAAAGCCTGTATAACCGGATTTGGTGATGTAAACCGACACATTGCCTGTAGCATTGTCATACCGGTATATTACGTTGGTATTGGGGTCGCTGAAAAGCAAATAACCTTCCGGATGCCATACCGGGCCTTCGGTGAACTGAAATCCGGTGGCTAACTTTTGGATTTTAGCGTTTTTATCTAAAATGTTGTCGATTTCCGGATTTACCCTGGCTATGCTTCCGAGGTTTTCCCAACCGGCATGCACGGGCTTTTTACTATAAAAATCCAGTGTTGCCGAACGTAACCAGATGTAATTGGAAGGTGGGTCAGCCATAGGACCGTTGATGCCCAGAACAGCGATTTGAAATTCCTCGCCCACTTTGGCATGTTCGGTCAATAAAACCCTGTTTCTGGCATTAAATCCTTTCACAACTTTCCCTCCGGACTGGCCAAAGGCTTTATTTAAACGTCCGTTAACCCAAATTTCCGCATAGTCGTCCACTACAATTTCAAAAAACACCCTGGAATTCCGGGTGTTAAAATCTAGGATTTTTGGTGGAATTTTAACCTTTATCCTGTACCAGACGAGCGAAAACAGGCCACTTCCTCTTCTTTTTTCCAGCGTACCCGGGTCCAGTGTTTCCCATTGGCTGTCATCAAAGTCAATAGCTCCGGCTTTTGGATGAATGTCCTTGGTTTTGATTTTTTTGCCGGTAGGATACAGGTACTGCATATCTTTTCCCTGTGGCCCAGGGGCCTTGAAGTCTGCAGTTACTACTTCTGCCGGAAGAAATTTCCATACTGCTTCAACCAGTTTTACGCCTTCTGCCGATCGAAGATCGACAATAGCCTCAGGCGTACCCATCGATAGCTCTACGGATTCCTGGGTATGGGCAAAAAGCGGAAGCGTAATTATTCTAATTATTACCAGGTATTTCATTTGTTTTAAATTTGATTGGGCTATAGATCACCCGGCAAGACTAAACGTAAATAGCACGCTTAACCGATGCCTCATGCCAATACTCATAGGTGAACTACTGAAAATTAACCTTTAATCCTGCCACAGCTATTTCAACATCCTGATCGGCACTGGCCGCCCCACTAACGCCTATACCCCCGATTACCTGGTCCTTGTAAATGATGGGCACCCCTCCTCTCAGCATATTGTGACCTACGGTTACCAGGGATCCCCTTCCATTGATAATGGCATCTTCAAGTTTTTTGGATTCAAACCGAAACATGGCTGCGGTGCGTGCTTTACCAATGGATACTTCTGACGCTGCGGGAAAGGTTCCGGTCATTCTTTCCAACAAAACCACGTGACCGCCCCGGTCGACAATGGCAATGGCACCTCCGGGAGCATTGTTGTTTTTTGCATATCTGATGGCTTCAGTCATTATTTTTTTTGCCCCTTCCAAAGTGATTTCGTAAGTCTGATTGACCTGGGCTTTTGCCGTGAAAGCCGTGGCTGTTAACATTAACAATATCAATATTTTTTTCATGGTTTTTTAATTTGTGATTAGTTTTCCATACTTTTTTTTGAGCTTAGGCCAGTTTTTTTCCGCCTTTTTGACAATACCGGCAGGATTTTCATTCCATACGGATACCGCTTTAGCATTTCTATTCATATAAAGGTGGCCCTGGTAGATTTGGAATTTGTCAATTTCAATTTCCTCCATCTTATTGAAAGCCGCTGCCACGGCACAATAGCCGCCATACTTTGGTGTATATTTGTCAGGGTTTCCATCAAACAATTGCTTGTTTGTTATGGAAGTGAAATGATAGGTGGCGTGCTGGTAAAAAGATGCGTAGGTGCTTGTACCTTTAACAGGTTTGTTTTCGGTGAAATAAGCTACCACATCATAGCCATTCAGCATGACACCTTGTTGGTTTACATTGACCAGTGAATACTCTTTTGTTTGGTTGAAAGTATTCAGGTTGACGGTCAAAACGAGCAATAATATACTTAACATTTTCATAGGGTTTTTTAAGGGCAAATAAAAGTATAAGTGGGATTTACGTCTGTTGTATAAAATACATCACTCCGTAATTAGCAACGCATGACCATTGGGATCTCTGACCAGAAATCCACTTTTTGCGTTAAAGTGATATTTTTGCAAGTTCACAATCCGGTTTGAAATAAATGCTGCCCCGGCTTTTTGTAATTTTTGATACACTTGCTCAATATGCTGTACTTTCAATTCAGTATGCCAGTGCCATAAATCATTTGGCTTGGAATTTTCAGGATAGGGCCTCCCACCGGGAGGAGCCAGGTAATTTAAAAATTCCAGGCCCATGCCTTTATCTCCATGCAGTCCGGTAATGAGCAGCCGGGCTCCGAAAACCTGGTTCAGGTGTTCCTGTTCGGGGCCATAATTTTCACTTTGACCGCCCACCTGCATGCCGAGGATATCGCGGTAGAAGATCAAGGACTCCTGCGTATTGGCCACTGCAAAGGCGGTATGATCAATGCCAAGCAATAACTGAGCTCCTGTGGTCTGCCAGCGTGGATTTCCTTTGCCTGCCGGAAAATAAATGATCTCCAGGTTGTGGTCATCCGGATCCCGGAAATAAAATGCGCTGATCCCGGCCGCGGCGGGGATGTAATCGGGCAAAGTTTGTGGTGACGTGGAAACGTGCTTTACGTGGTGTTGCCTCAGTCGCGCATAGGCCCTATCCATATCGCTCACCACAATGGCAATGTGATGAAACCACAGGTCATTGCTTTTTGAATCCATAGGAATTTTTCTGCCACCTTCCGGTGCCATGAATTGTATCAGCGCTATTTTTTCTTCGCCCAGGGTCAGATGTGCCTTTCTGATTCTTACATTGTCCATTCCAAACAGTTGATCGAGCGCTTTGCCATGTTCGATTGTTTCAAAGATTTTTTTGAAATTTAAGACTTCCTCAAAGAACCGGGTGGATTGACTCAAATCGGCGACTGTCATAGAGACCATGCCGACTTCTTCTACTTTCTGGGCCAGTACATTGGCTTGCATGCCCAGGACCAGCAGGAGGTACAGCATCATTTTTTCTCCGACAAACCGGATGTCCCGGCTCCCCCGCCTGGCGCCAGCGTCCCGCTTGTGCCGGGTTAGGCTTGGTGCCCTTTGTGCCTCCGTGTCTTTGTGGAGAAGAAAGGTTAACCACAAAGGCACAAAGACACGAAGTTTGTTTACGATACGCCTCATCGATTATCAGCTATTTTCCAGAAGATGGTCACCAACCCTGAGGGCATTGGCTATAATGGTTAAGCCAGGGTTCACTGCTGAGCTTGAAACGAAGAAGCTGCCATCTACCACATACAGGTTATCCAGGTCGTGGGCTTTGCAGTTTATATCCAAAGCCGAGGTGGCAGGGTCGTTTCCAAACCTTACCGTTCCACATTGATGGGCTGTTCCTGCCAATGGAATTTTTTTGCCTAAATAAATAGATTGGGAAAACAATTGCTCTTCACAGCCCAGGTGTTTCAACAGCTTTTTCAGTTTGCCCATTAGCCGTTTATGGCCTTCCAGATTGTTTTCTTTATAAAACAACTGCAACTGACCATTTTTATTCACCATGACACGATTATCCGGATCAGGCAAATCTTCTGAAGTAAGCCAAAAGTCGACGGCGTGTTTGGCCATGTAATCCAATGCCATGTTCGGAGCAATCGCCGGGGCATCGCCCTTAAGCATTTCGGCGTTGGATTTTCCCAGCATTTGAATGTGGCCCAGGGGATAGTCCCAATCGTCGCTTCTGAAATAATAGTCATTTATTGCAAAGGTTTTACCAAACCGGGTTGGGTTAGGTTTTTTTGAAATGGCCAGCATGGCTGAGTTGTTATGGCACATATAGTATCTGCCCACTACGCCAGAACTATTGGCCAGTCCATCCGGATGTTTATCATTGGCTGAACGGAGTAGCAGGGCGGCAGAATTAATGGCACCACAGGAAACAATCACTTTGCCGGCAGTGAAAATTTGTTTTTCCCCGTTTCCTGAGGTATGAACTTCTTTAATCGTTTTTCCTGAATCATCAGTCACCAGTTTTTCAACCAAGCAGTCTGTTAACAATGTTACATTCCTATGTTGAAGGGCCGGTTTAATGCCGATGACATGGGCATCGGCTTTTGATTCCGTGGGATCGGGAAAGCCATCGAAAGACCCCATGACAAACGGGGCCTGCCCTCCGGAACTTTCATCGGGTAATTGCACACCTACCGGTAAGGGGAAAGGATGCAGCCCTGCTTTTTGAAAATCATCGTATAACTCCTGAATACGAGGTTCATGTGGCAGGGGATCGTAGGCATATGGTTCGCTGGCTGGGGGTTCTGTAGGATCGATTCCTCTTGATCCGTGAACGTGGTACAGTTTTTCAGCCTGGCAATAATAAGGTTCCAGGTCTTCATAAACAATGGGCCATGCAGGGGAAAGGCCCCCATGATGTTTGATTTCGCCAAAGTCTTCTTTTCGAAATCTCAACAAGGCTGCCCCGTATACTTTTGTGTTGCCACCCACATAATAATGAATTCCGGGATGAAATTCTTTTCCTTTCGCGTCAAGCCAGGTTTCCCTGGCCTTGTATTTGGCTTCGGTAAAGACCGCTCTGGTACTCCAGTTATCCTCTTCCCTGGGAAGGAAGCCGCCCCTTTCAAGGATTAATATCTTCTTCCCTGAGGAGGCAAGTTTGCAGGCGAGTGTGCCACCTCCCGCCCCGGTGCCGATAATGATAAAGTCGTAGTTCATCTGGTTATGATTTTTGAATAGTAAGATGGTCGATCAGTAAATTTTCACGTATCCGGTTAAAGAATCATTACATTCAATAAGAGACAAGGTAGCAAAGACAAAATGTCCTGTCCCTGCAATGGTTTGAAGATGACTTATTCGAAGTTGTGGATGTCCACAATCTCAATCTGTCCTTTCGAATAATTAATATCCCCTGCTTCCCGCAATTGGTTAAGAATATTGGTCACGGTGACCCTGGTACTGCAAATAAGACTGGCAATATCTTTATGGGTCAGATAATTTTGTAATTTAACCGTGCTTCCTATCTGCTCGCCTTCACTGGTAGCCCAGTCTTTGAAAAAGTTAATAAGACGGGTTTTCACATCTTTGAGATAGGCTACGTTTTTGAATCTGTTTTCAATTTTTCTATACTTTTCCCAAAGCTCGGTATTTAATTTCAATGAAAAGTTTGGGTTATTCTTTATGAGATCATTGATCACCAGGGAGGGAATTTTACAAATAAGTACGCGGCCGGATATCACTTCCACATATTCAAAGTTTAAATGATTTCGTGTGGGCAGCAGGTCGCCAAAAAAATCATTTTCCTTTAAAACATCTTTGATGAGCTCATTGCCTGCGCAGTCTATCTCACATAGTTTGATCTTACCGGAAATGATAAAATAAGTATATCGCACCAGTCCACGGCAATGGCTGATGGTTTCGCCTTTTTTATAAGTCCGGTACTTCAGGTTTTCCGATATAAAATCAAATTGCGGTGGTGTTAAATCCTGGAACAGGGGATTGTATCTCAGGTGGTCCGCTGTCTGGTCTTTTTTAGTTGATGGGGTCATTCTCGATTAGTTTTTCGATGTCTTCAATTAGTTTTTCAGAAGAGGTAATACCTTCAATCTTATTGACTATTTTACCCCTTTTAACAAATAGTATGGTTGGAAATTTATTTAACTGATAAGTCCTGATCAACTCTGAATCTGACTCCAGGTTGATCTGATAAAAGTCCAGGTACCTGCGATAGTCCCTGGCCAGTTTTTTGATGATCGGGTCGATGATGTAACTGCCTCCCAACCAATCCACTGTAAACTCAAATAAGGCCAGGGATTGCTGTTCCCGGATTTTCTTGCTGAAATCGTCTTTGGATAGTTTGTGATAATAGGAAATCAAAACAGATTTTTAGCTCATCTTTATCCAAAAGGTATGCCAATCTGCTTTCTAAATAGCAAAGATTTGATTTTCAGTATTTTACATAAAATCTTGCAAAAAAATCCCAATCAGAATTTTCTCATATATCAGAAATATTCTATTATACGAGAAAATTATTTTTTTATTCCCAGCTTATTCATCCTGAAAAAAAGTGTCTTGGGATTCATGTTCAACAACTCTGCCGCCCCGTTTTTCCCACTCACCTTCCAGCGTGTTAATTCAAGGGCTTTGAGAATATGTTGCCTCTCGGCCTCTTCCAGGGTCAGAAAGCCGGGTTGATTTTTTATGGTAGGCATTTTGTTTTCCAGATGCATTAGCTGCAGCGTGGTACCTGTGCTTAGAATCATGGATCTTTCTATCACATTTTCCAGTTCCCTGACATTACCCGGCCAATGATAATTTATCAGGTTATTCAATACTTTTTTAGGGATTTTATTGATTGACCTGCCAACGATAGGTTCGTGTTTTTGCAAAAAGAAATTGACAAGAATGGGAATGTCTTCGGCCCTTTCTCTCAGGGGGGGAATGTGGATGGGGAAGACATTAAGGCGATAATAAAGGTCTTCCCGGAACTCGCCTCTGGCGATAGCCTGTTCGAGTTGCCTGTTGGTAGCAGCGATCACCCGCACATCGATAGGGTGGGTCTTATCGCTACCTAACCGCTGAATTTCGGATTCCTGCAACACCCTTAACAATTTGGCCTGTAACTCAATGGGCATTTCCCCTATTTCGTCCAGAAAAATTGTTCCTTTGTCAGCGAGCTCGAATTTTCCTTTTCTCGTTGAAATGGCGCCGGTGAAAGCGCCTTTTTCGTGACCAAATAGTTCACTTTCAATCAATTCGCGTGGTAATGCAGCACAGTTAACCTTGATCAATGGACATTTACTCCGGTTACTGATGTTATGTAAAGCCCTGGCCAGTAATTCCTTTCCTGTGCCTGATTCACCGGTGATCAGAACGCTGGTCTTGGTATTGGCGACTTTTTCAACGTTTTGCAATACCTCCCTGAACAGTGGGCTTTTGGTGACAATGTGGTTAAAGTCATGCTCCAGCTTTATTTCTTCCTTCAGGTAGAAATTTTCCTCGGTTAACTTATCATTGGCAACTTTCAAATCATGAATAAGCTTTTTATTGTCTTTTCTTAGCTGGTAAATCTCGCAGGCCCGCTCAAGGACATACTTCAGCTCATTCTCATTCCATGGCTTGGTAAGGTATTGATAAATGCCGCATTCATTGATAGCTTTGATGAGCACGCCCATGTCCGAATAGCCCGTTAAAATAATTCTTGTGGGTTCGGGAAATTCAGCCACCAGTTTTTTAAAAAATTCGAAACCGGTCATTTCGGGCATCCGTTGATCTGCGATGACTACTTGAACCTGGTTCTCCCTGAGTATTTCAAGTCCTTCGTATCCGGTTTCAGCGAGGAATATATGAAAGTCCCATTTAAACGTGGCTTTAAAAGCCCGTAGGTTAGAAGGTTCGTCGTCTACGTATAAAACGCTGTACTTTTTGTCTGCCATCAAAAAGGTTAATTATTTATTTTTTGGCACTTTGATCATGAATTTTGTACCTTTTCCGGTTTGGCTTTCCACACTGATTTGTCCACCGTGTTCCTTGACGATGTTGTAGGAAATTGACAAGCCAAGGCCTGTTCCCTGGCCAACCGGTTTGGTGGTGTAAAAAGGTTCGAAAATTTTTTCCCTGGATGCAGGAGGAATCCCTTTTCCGTTATCACTAATGCTTACGCAAACATGCTTTTCATCAGACTCGGTTTCAATGGTAATGATTCCGTTTTCCATAGCTTTCAGTTCCTGGATAGCATTGATAACCACATTCATAAAAACCTGGTTTAACTGGCCTGGCAGGCACTGTACCACCGGGTCACTGGCCTTGAAATCTTTTTTAACGGATATATTATTTTTTAGTTGATTAGAAAGCAGCAACAAGGTTGATTCAAGCCCCTTGTGGATGTCTTCATGTACTGAGTCGACATCGGCACTCCAGACAAAGGTTTGTAAACTTTTGACAATTTGTGCCGTTCTTTCCGCACCTTCCTTGATGGTGGGGATCATTTCTTTTATATCTTTTTTTAAATCCTCATAGTCCAGCGCCTCCTTTTTCTCCAGAATAGCCAAAAGCTGTCTTTTCAGATCCTGCCCGCCATTTAGTTGTTCGTATTCGCTGATTATTTCGAGGAATCGTTGCAGGTTTTTATCCAACCCATTAATTCCGTTGAAGATAAAATTAACCGGGTTATTGATCTCATGGGCTACACCGGCAGTGAGCTGGCCGAGAGAGGCCATCTTATCGGCCTGGATTAACTGGCTCCGGGCTTTTTGTAATTTTTCCTGGGCCTTCAATTCTTCAGTGATGTTATCAAACATGATCAACTGGTATTTTGCTTTTCCTGAAAAATCGGTGATCATGGAGCCTGCCGCTGTCACATATATGGTATCACCCGCTTTGTCGATGAGCCTTTTTTTTCTTTGATAAAACTTCGATTCATTAAAAAGGCTGTTGTTACTGCTCTCATGCCCGGAAGGAAGCAAGTCTTCGGGATGAACAAAATTTTGCATGGATTTACCCTTGATTTCTTCTTCCGGATAGCCCAGAATTTGACAAAACTGTGGATTACATTTTATAATGGTTTTTAAATCCTTGTCAGCATAAGCGATACCAATAGGGCTTTGTTCGTAGATATTTCGAAACAGGGCTTCGCTTTCTTCCAACGCTTTTTTGTTTTCTTTCAGGGTCCTGGTTCTCTCCTCAACCAGCCCGGTCAGTTTTATATTTCTGTTGCGGATAGTCTGCGTCCTGATCCTGAAAAATGCAAACAAAAATAAGCCAAAAAGCAGAACAGCGCCCCATTGAAACCATAGCTTTTCCCAAAATGGGGATTTTATGATGATAACGATAGAGAGACCCTCATTCCAATCCCTTTGGTTATGACAGCTTTTGACCTTAAACTTATATACACCACCGGGTATATTGGTATAGGTAGCATATCTTCGCGGCCCCACATAGTTCCAGTTTTTATCAAAACCCTCCAACTGGTATTGATAGACTGTTTTTGGTGCCGAGATAAAGTCGATGGCCGAATAACGAAAAGTAAACAGGTTGTCCCTGTAACTAAGAAATACAGTATCGGCCATCATTATAGATTTACGGAGGGGCCTATTGTCGCCGATGTCTGCCTTTTTATTGAAAATATCGAATCCGGTCAAAAGAATAGGTGCCGGGAAATTGTTTTCTTTGATGTTTTCCGCAGAAAAAATGTTAAAACCGTTGATGCCGCCGAAAATTAGCTGTCCCTGCCTGTTTTTAAAAGCAGCATTGGTATTGAACTCGTAACTTTGCAGCCCTTCGCTAACGTCGTAATTAAAAAAAATTTCATCGACGGTGTCAAACCGGCTAAGCCCTTTGTTGGTACTGATCCAAAGATGCCGGTTGTTATCTTCCAGGATCGCATAGATCACTTCATTGGCAAGACCGTCACGTGTATTGTAACATTTGAATATCCCTTTTTGGGCATCATATTTATTGAGGCCTCCGGAAGTACCCACCCATAATATACCTGATTGATCTATGAATATGGTTCTGACAAAATTGTGGCTCAGGCTTGTGGAATCTTCGGCTGAATGGATAAAATGATTCGTTTTACCGGTGATTTTGTTAAATCTTATCAACCCTTCTTCCGTGCCTGCCCAAATAAAATCACCGTCATGTTTTAAATCCCGTATAGAGTTGATTTTCAATTTATTATTACCGACATCGAAGTAAAAACGACGGAATTTGCGCGTGGCCGGGTTAAAATGGTTCAGTCCATAGGCAGTGCCAACCCACAGGGCATTATCATTATCCTGGTCGGCTTTGATCACCCTGACAACATCATCACTGATCGTTGTGGAGTCATTTTCCACCGTTTTGTAGCTGGTTAAATGATTGGCGCCGATGACGAATGTAAGCAGCCCTTCCCCTTCAGTGCCCAGATACATTTGCGGCCCCATAGATTCCATCGATCTCACAATGGTATTACTTAGCTTTTCATGTATAGCCTGATTGGGATGTGTGGTAACAATATGGCCTTCCTTACTGTCATACAAATGTAAGCCCCCTTCCGTACCTAGCCACAGATATGGCCCATTTTCTTCTATTGCCCATACCTTGTTGTTAACAAGGTCATTTTTTTGAAAGGGGTCGATAAGCATTGGATTGAATTGAAATGAGAATGGATCCAGGCGATTTAAGCCACTCCCTGTGCCAATCCATAAATTGCCGGCATTGTCTTCCAGGATAGAATGAACCGTATTATTACTCAGGCTATGGGGTTGGCCGCCCTGATGCCGGTATACATGAAACCGTTTTGTTGCAGGGTTGTACCGGATCAGTCCGTTTTCAGTACCAAACCAGAGGGTTCCGTCTCTCCTTTGCAGGCCGCATCTAATGAAATCATTACTTACCGGGCTGTTTTGTGAAGTAAAATGGGTATAGTTTTTCAACTGTGCGTCATATTTAAAAATGCCCACATCGGTGCCTACCCAGACATTTTCATCGTTATCTTGAATGATGGCATTGACCATGCAGGCGTTGATACTTTTTTCAGGAGGCCGGTTGTCTGTGATTTGTTGAAATTGCCGGCTTTCCGTGTCGAACCGGAATAATCCTTCTCCGGAGCCAATCAGCAAAATGGTAGCTGATAGTTGGCAGATAGACCTGATGATATTCCGGTTATTATTGGGAGTTGGGTTAATATAGTACCTGGAAAAGGTGTTATTTTGGTAGTCGAATTTGTTCAATCCTTCGGCTGTACCCACCCAGATATCTCCCTGGTGATCCTGGAAAATGCTGGTGACATAACTATTACTTAAACTGTTTTGATCATTGGGATCAAAACTAAAATGTTTGCATATTTCTGTTTCTACATTTAGTAAATCCACCCCCGCAGCATTTCCAATCCAGATATTTCCTTTTTTATCATCTAAAACAGCCATTATTTCATTGTCACTGATTGAACCGGGGTCTTGAGGGTCTCGCCTCATGGTGAGAAATTCGTAGCCATCATATCTGTTGAGCCCGTCGGCGGTACCTGCCCATAAAAACCCCATCATGTCTTGCTCCAGGCTGAGGATGGTGGACTGGGATAAGCCCTGATCAACTGATAGCTGGGTAAATCGGACGTTATTTGTTTGTGACCAGGCCGGGTTAAACCAAAAGTTACCTATCAGTAATGCGTATAGGCTGAGTTTATTCACGCTCCTCACTTTTTTTTCCAAAGGTATAAAATGCCCCTAAAATGAAAGTGTTTTGACTTAAATCACTAAATAAATGGTCATATTCAAGAAATACCGTAAACTTATTCACTGTATAGTGTGTTCCCGCACCCACATTCATCCCCCATTTTTTTTCTGTAACTTCTTCTTCAGTATCGGTATAATCTTCTTTTTCCTGACTGTAGTTAAGGCCAATCACAGGGTAAATGCCTAATTTATGGGTGACTTCAAATATGTAGTGTGCGTTCAGATTGATTTCAAAGAGGGAAATATCAATTTCTTCACGGGCACTGTTTTCAGTTCGTTTTTTAAAGTAGGTGAATTCAGGCCCAAAACAAATTCTGTTATCGGCCAGGTTGTAATATCCCCTGAAATTGATGCCAGGTTCCTTAATGTCATCTCCATAAGCCAGGCCGGCGCCTACGCTGTATGACTGAGCCATTGCGCATTGCACCATCAGACATTGAATGAGTACAACGCAAATAATAAACGTTTTCATTTCATTAAAAAAAGAAGCCAAATCGTACAAAAATGCCTCGCTCATCATCGTTCGAGACCGTATAATCTGCAGAAATCACAAACTCCCCCAAAGGGGCAATCCAGATGCCGCCACCATAACCCCTGTGCCATTCTTCCTTGGTTTCATCGATCAGTGAGACATCTTCCTGATCCGTCCACACCCGGCCAATATCATGGATGAACGTAATGCCCAAACTGCCGGGGAAGAGAGGTGTTTTATATTCCAATAGCTTAATTCTCAGGTCTGTGTTTTGGTAAAATGACTCATCGCCGGCAAATCTGCCCCTTCTATATCCCCTGAGGTTTTGAAAGCCACCCAGGCGCGGGGCCTGAAAAAACTCGAAGTCGCCGAAGTTCGCCTGGCCGCCTACCCTCAAGGCCAGCGTTGTCTTCAAAGACCCGCCAAAAGTAAAATAAGCTGAAAAATCGGAGGCAATGCTTTGGTAGTCATTTTCTTCATAGTTTGTTTGCGTGACAAGCTTGCCCGCCACATTCCAGGCAATACCCTTGGTGGGGAAATAATTAGAGTTTTTCAGGTTTAAACCATAGTTCAGGTTCATCCCCACATAGCTGCGGGTCCTGTCCAGCAAAGGCACCGCCGCATCGCTTCCTCTTCCTATCAGTTCCGGATAGGTGATAATGAATCTGTTGGGCTCATTGTCATTAAAGTCTGACTCGATATTTACCGACCGGAAAAACCCGCCGATGGTAAAAGTATGAATGTCATTGAGTACTTTCTGCAGGTCGGTGCGCAAAATCCATTGACCGAAGCGCGCGCGGTAAAACTGGCTGTCATCATCGCGTGCGTCTTCATCAAAACGGGTTCGGTTTCCAAAGCCGTAAAAGAAATCCGCGATACTGGGCTGGTAGATGTCGGCCTCCAGCAGCAAATCCCAGGAACCGACCGTTTCGACAAAATGCCCCTTGTACCTGAAATTGTAAGAGGCCGACCTTGGAGCCAGCGAAGCGGTGAGATTATGTTTTGCCCCAAACGGCGCTTTTCGGAATTTATGTTTAACAATAGAAATTCCTCCTCCTATAAACACACCGTCATCAGGGTTAAATCCACCTGTGACCAGCGGAATGACTTTGTCATACTTGTAGGCGAAGCGATCATATTGGTTGATATTTTCATCCTTATCGGAGGTTTTGTTTTTTAGGCCGTTTTTTGAGTTGATGGTGGTGTTTTTGGTCTTGTCATAAACGATTGTGTTGCGACGGCTAACATTGGAGCTGTCTTTGATTTGATCCTTTCCCTTCCCTCCTATGATTCTTACCCTGATACTGTTCTTATATTCACCGGTTACGATAAAGCGGTCGTCATCACCCAAACCATACAACCTGATTTCCCTGGTTTCCCCGTGTTTGAAAACACGGTCGAAGACTTTGAATTTTATTTCACCGGATTTTTCTTTAATCCTGTGAATTTTTACCAGGGCATCACCGTTTTTCCGATGATTTATCTCAAACAGCTCTGCTTTGTTACTTCCCAGGATATTGACATTTTTATTCAGGAAAAGGTAAAAATCCCGGGCATAAGTGTGGAGGTGTTGTCGCCGTGATTTCAATTTTCCGATGATATTTTCGCCATTGATTTTGTAAATTTCTTCGGGCAGGCCTTTGATAGCCTCTTCTATCACTTCGTCGGTCAGTCTTTCCTGCAGGTCCCGGGCTGTGTTAAGCCAGTCGTCCATATCGGGTTTGGTCAAAAAAGTGCGGTCAAAGTGGCGGGCATTGAAGCTTAATCCGGCCACATCCCTGATTTCTTCATGAAAGCCCTGGAATTTGGGTTGCCCCCATCTGCGTGAGCCTACCCTGATCAGCAGGCCGTCTGACCAAAAAAAAGCCTGGTCCCTGTCTCTGGGAATCGGTTGATAAAAATTGAAACCTTCCTCATCTTTGAATCTGGCCCAGCGCCACTGGTCGTCGTGCCGGTCCCAGTCACCGATCCAGATATCGAAAAGCCTCGACCTCAGCACCTGATCCTGGTCTATATAGTGTTCATTGTCTTTCTGCGTTCTTTTAATAACGTCCAGGGTATTGATAATCTTTTTTGATCTGCCAAAACTTTCCACATCGCTCCTGTTCCTGGCCGGCCGCTCCTCATACAGGAATAAGCCATCGCCGAAATCGTCCCTGTAGATACCCAGGCGGGGGTCATCGGGCAGGTAGACCAGCTTCGGATTGGTGTGATATACACCGGCAGCATGGGCCAATTTGGGAATTACAAATGCCCCGTAGGGATGAGAGGCAGATACCTGATCGGCTATAATATCAGAGGCGATGGTTCCTCTTAACGCCGCAGGCACGGCTTTTTCAGGAAACTTTTCAATGGACCGCAACACATATTGCTTGCCGTTTTTATCTTCCAACCTTAGCGAAATAGTTTGCAAGCCACCTCCTTTTTTAACAATTTTCATTCCACCCTTTTCTTTGCCGATATCAAATACAGGCACATTTTTAATTTCGGTAGCCCATTCGGTGCGGTAATTTTTTCCCAATAACCCCGGTCTTTTTTGATCCTTGTTTAATTTCGTGGTAGCGATTGCATTAACGGTCTGGTTACTGTAATCCAGATCAGCATAGCGCGTTTCCAGGTCATCAGTGGCAGGGTCGTAAATATGGTTCAATAATTTTTCCCTGAAAGTCAACTGGATTTTACCCTCCTCAAGCGTCCAGAACTCCAGATATACGTCACCATTGTTGTAAAAATTTAACTTACCGAAACCAGGATTTCCATAGGCAAACCTGGCGCCATTGCCTGGCACTGTTTGAGTGGCTTCGGCGATAGCACCACTAACAATGTAGTGTTGCTCCTTGTTTTTATGATATTGCTGTGAGCGCTCATGGCCTGACAAATACACCAGGTTAGGGTGCTGGGCGAGAATATTTTGTAGCCCTCTTCTCATGA
Organism: Cytophagales bacterium; assembly: GCA_022360015.1. Taxonomy (GTDB): domain Bacteria; phylum Bacteroidota; class Bacteroidia; order Cytophagales; family Cyclobacteriaceae; genus Agaribacillus. The sequence continues at coordinate 64,143 of JAKSDQ010000248.1, read as the reverse complement.
TCCTGTACCTCGTATCTGCCAGATCCTGAAGTCCACCCCTGTTTTTACGGTACCATGCGTAAACAGAACCCAAAACCGGCGGTAACAAATGCGTATAGGCAGGAAAATGCCCTCCGTGGGGCCCATTGCTGAAAAGTGGATGGTGGCCTATTACGATTATTTTCTTATTCATGTGGCGCTTCAGGGCGTCATCCAATTGTACAATGAAATCCAGGTCACCCTCCATTTCACAACCAGTTTCCGGACCGCCTTTCTCCCATTCATGTAACCACCATTGCGTATTTAGAAATAAAAATACCAATCCCTCCCTTATCTCAACTTCATAAGGCCCGGGGCAGCCGTTGTTGGGCACCAGCACATTTTCTCCCAAATAATCTTCTAAAAATTCTTCCAGCCTTAAAATCCTTTGATAACCGCTTCTGCCACCATTAGCCCAATCATGATTTCCGGGAACAGCAAATACATCCCCCTTGAAAGCGCTGATAGTACCCAGTTTTCCTTCGAGCAATCTTTTTGTTCTTTTGCGGGAACTTTCGGCAGTCGAATCGGACATGCCTCTTTTTGCACCATTGTTTCCCAACAATATTAAAGCGCCTTTTTCCGTTGTTTCCAGGTGCTGTTTTAATCCCTCAAAGGCAGAGCCGCCGTTATCAGGGCTTTTATCCGCTCCTCCAAAAAAAAGAACAGCATAATCAGGTTTTTCGGAATCAGCCGTTGGAGGTTGGTAATCCAAGGAGAAATGCGCTTTACGGGTAGCGCAGGCACCCAGAATAAATATCAATAGTAGGGTAAACGTATACCTGTTTGTTAGCATGAGTTGGTTTCTTGGTTAAACAAAGGGCTAATTAACGACAAAAATTGATAAACCAGTGTATTTTAAACGACACCACTTCATAACCTTATGAAGTTTTTTTGTGTTTCACAAATTTCAATGGGTTATGAAGACTAATCATCATTTGCCGGGCCGTAGCGAACAATTGATTTCAATTGTCTATGAATTTGCAGAAAAAGAACTTAAAAATAAAGGTGATTCTGTTTATAAATTTAAAAAATATTTGCTTGAGCAGTATGTAAAGGCCCTTAAAGAAGCGAGTGCTGCATTAAATTTTTCAGCGCACCAACTGCAGGTATTGACGTTGGCAATTTTGATAAAAATCCTGGAATACAGGGATGCAGATGTATTGTGTAAGGGGCTATCGGCAGAAACAGGCCTGGAAAAATCGGTGATAGACAAGGCACTGGCCCTTATCGATAATGAAAGTGCTGCCGAACACGCGCTTTTGACAGATATCTGCACAAGTGTATATGGAAAAAAGTCCTTTTTCAGGTATGAGGCCCAGCTGAGAAATTATCTGCAGGCAGTAAAAAACGAACATTACGATGATGAGCATTGGCTGGATTATTTGGATAATAAGCTCAGAAAACAACGTTATCTTTCAGCTTACGGTCAAAGTACTTATACATTTGGACTCGGGGACAATCTCGTGGTGCTGAATAAAATGAAAAAAAAGCTGGATAAAAAGAAAGATGCCTGGCTGGAAAGGGAACTGAAAATCGATGAAAAGGGCTTAAAAGAGCTAAAAAAGAAATATGCCAAAATGGTTAACCGGCCGGAGCGTGGAATTGAAACCCTTTTCAGGCTGACGTCCAAAAATCATTATACCTTAAATGCCATGGTCGACAGAAAGTCTAATATTTTAATTTCGATTAATGCGATCATTTTATCCATCATTTTGGGTACTTTATTAGGAAAAATAAACGATGATCCCCATTTGATTGTGCCCATTTTTTTGATTCTTGCCACTAATCTGGCATCCATCGTCTTTGCCATCCTCGCCACACGTCCTGATAAAACCCATGGCAACAGTTCTGAGCCAGGCTTTCATCATTTGTTGTTTTATGGCAATTTCAAAAATATGGAGGAAAAATCTTATGTAGATGGCCTGAATCAATTGATGGGCAGTGCTGACAAATTGTACAACAGTATAGGCAGGGATATTTATTATCTGGGGCTAAACCTGGACAGAAAATTCGGTTTTCTCCGGGTATCCTTCAATATCTTTATGTATGGCATCATTTTGTCAGTGCTGACTTTTTTAATTTGTCATTTATTTTTTGCAGAAGTGGTTGGTTAAAAGGGTGTATCTGTGATTTTGCTGTTACTAAAGTATACTTAGTCCCTGGTTTTTGTAAGGCTCCAGCAACTCATGCCGGCTGTCTAATTCTGTGATTAAATAGTTAATATCTTCAATATCACAAACCTGATACTTATTAAAGGAGTTTAATTTTTCGGAAATACCCATCGCTACCGTTTGCTTCGCCGCATTAATCATCGCCTTTTTCATTTGTACAACTTCCCAGTCGAAGTCCGACAATCCATGTCTGACATCGAGATAGCTGGTGCCTGGAAAGCAAATATCGGCTTTGATCTGTGAGAGCAGATTGACCACATTACCACCTATGGCAATCTGCGCTTCCCTGGAAAGCTTTCCACCAATAAAGATGGTCTCGATATTGGGGTGTGATAAAAGTTGCAGGGCGGTTGTTAAGCTGGGGGTAAAAAAAGTAGCTTTGAGTTGTTTAGGAATCAGGCGGGCCAGTTCAAGATTGGTGGTGCCTCCGCTAATCAGGACTACCTGTCCATCTTTCAGCAACGTCATGGCTTTTTTGGCAATAAGCACTTTGTGTTCGTGGGCGTAAATCTCCTGTTCACGGTAGCTGTACAGATGATAGCCTTTTGAAATAGCTCCGCCATGCACTTTCTTGACTCTTCCCAGGGTGTCCAGCTCTTTCAGATCCCTTCTTACAGTGTCTTCAGATACGCCCAATTGGGCTGCCAGGTCATTGAGGAGCACCCTGTTATGTATTCTTACTTCATTGAGAATTATATTTTGCCTTTCTTCCTTTAACATAATAACGAACTTAACAAAGTCATGCCAAAAATCATTCCCCTTTTTAATTCCGGGAATTTACAGCGGATCGAAATCACCCTGTCGGACAAATTATCATTTATGTCATTAAAGATCAAATATTGCAGGACATTGCAAAGATTATAAAAACAGCATTAATTTGCATATTATTATTTGAATTACAATATTATGCTATTTTTTTATTCAAAAACTTTAATTATTTGCAATTATTTACAATGTTATGCAATTTTTAATTGCAATGATAAGATTTATATTTTACATTTAGCCGGTAATCCTGGCAGGTTTCGAAGTTCACCATAGATACATGCCAGGCCCCTTTTTAGTGTAAGAAAGTTGGTGTAACCCATTATATATCCCACAGAGATGTTTGATTTTTTTGGAACAAAACAGTTTTAGAGCAATAAGGTGTGGAAAACATTAATCAAACGGTTACAGTTGGATCGACTCATCCGGTTTGGCCCGAAAACAGGATAAGCGGGTAAATAAGTGGCAGTCGATACAGGAGTCCTCTCAACTCCGGTCGGATCGTGGGAAATCGTGGATATTTTTTGATGGCATTTTAACCCTAAATAATAATAAATATGAATGCAACGATTACACGATGTCCATTTTTGGAATTAAGGAAATTGCTTGTGTTTTCGCTGTGTATCCTGATGGTATCCCACCTTAGGGCGCAGAGTGACTACACCATTTCCGGAAAAGTTACTGACGGGAGTAGCCGTGAGCCGCTTCCGGGTGTTTTGGTACAGATTCAAAACACAACATTTGGAGGAATTGCCGATGCAAGTGGCAATTACAAAATTACAGCCAGTTTAACACCGGGTACCTACACCTTGATTTTTAGCTTTATTGGCTACGAAAAAAAAACCGAACAAATTAATCTTGACGTACAAACCGCTGTCACTGTCAATGCAGGCCTGGTGCAGGACATCATGCAACTGCAGGAAGTGGTAGTCACCTCATTTGGCGTTGAAAAAGACAAAAAGGAGCTGGGTTTTGCAGTGCAGGAAGTGTCGGGAAAGGAAATAGCCAATACCACCCGTCCTAACCTGATCAATTCCCTGCAGGGAAGGGTAGCCGGTGTGAGCGTAGGGGCTACCAGTGGCATGCCCGGGGCGTCATCTTCCATTGTGATACGTGGGGGTACCTCGCTGGATGGCAACAATCAACCTTTGTTTGTGGTAGACGGAATCCCTATAGATAACACCACATTGAACGAGGAAGATCTACTCAATCAAGCTTCCAACCGGCAGTCGGATTATTCGAGCAGGGCAGGGGATATCGACCCCAATGATATTGAAAGCGTCACGGTATTGAAAGGACCTGCCGCCGCCGCTTTGTACGGGATCGATGCTGCTAACGGGGCAATTATCATCACCACCAAGAAAGGTAGCAGCGGCGCGGCTAAAATCAACTATAATAATAATTTCCGGTGGGAAAAAATCAACCGTTTCCCCGATATCCTTAAAGCCTATAACACAGGAACCGGAGGGACTAATGATCCGGAGGTAGTAGGCCATTGGGGAGCACCTTTAGGTCCTAATGAAAGGGTGTACGACAACGTTGAAAACTTTTTTGAGACAGGATTTGCCCAGATTCATAATCTGAGTGTAAGTGGAGGAAATGATCAGATGACCTATCTGGCTTCGGGAAATTTTACCATGCAGGATGGTTCGGTACCTGAAACAGGGTTTGACAGAAACTCATTCAGGGTTAACTTAACAACCAGGCTTAGTCCTAAACTTAATTTAACTACCTCTGCCAATTATGTAAGAACAGAAGCCGAGCGTACTTCAAAAGGGGCCGGCAGTTTATACTCCAGTGTGCTCAGGTGGCCCGTAACCGACGACATACGGGTTCAAAGAGATGCCGGTGGTAACCTGAAAATCCTGGGGGACAATGAGATTGAAAATCCGTTTTTCACAGCAGAGAATAACAGCATTACGGATCAAACCGACAGAATTCTACTCAATGGAAGCATATCTTACGACGTATTAAGCTGGCTTAACATTACAGGCAGGATAGGTTCTGACATTTACACTACTACAGGCCTTACCGCCTATGATCCGGAGTCTATTCAAAGATACCCAAACAGGAGTATGGCGATGGATGTCAATGGTTTAATGGCCGAATATGAGGCATACAATAAGTTAATCAACTCATTTATACTTATTACGGCCAATAAATCCTTTGATGATTTCAATATTGGCCTCACCCTGGGCAATAATATCGATGACAGGGAATACCGGGTAGATTCCCGTTATGGCGAAGACATACTTGTGCCGGGTCTTTACAGCATTATCAATACAGATCAGGCAACCCGTGAGGTGAGTGTAAGCGGGTCTAACCGGCGACTAATAGGTGTTTTTGGTGAGCTAAAAGCAGATTACAAAAATATGATATTTTTAAGTGTCACCGGTAGAAATGACTGGTCTTCTACCCTTCCAAGAGATAACCGGAGCTTCTTCTACCCTTCTGTCAGCACTAGTTTTGTATTCTCAGAAGCCCTTAACCTCGATGTAAATTCGCCCGTTTCTTTTGGAAAAATAAGGGCCTCTTTTGCGCAGGTGGGAAAAGATGCCCCTCCACACAGCACCAGGCCTTCACTTCGGGAGTTTACGCGAACCGGGGGCGGTTTTAATGTTAGTTTTTTCGGGGCTAATGAAAACATCAAACCGGAAACAACGGTCTCTTACGAGGCTGGTTTTGACATTCGATTTTTTTCTAACCGTTTAGGTATTGATTTTACCTACTACAACGTAACCAGTAAAGATCAGATCGTTTCACCGAGGCTTAGCTATGCCTCGGGATACATATTGCAATTGGTCAATGCGGGCGAGATCAGAAATCAAGGTCTTGAAATTATGGTCAATGGTGAAGTGCTCAGAAAAAACGAGTTAACCTGGCATGTCAATGCCAATTTTTCTTTGAATAGGAATGAAGTGCTATCGTTGCCCGGGGATTTTGAGGAATTTTATTTGTCAGATACCTGGCTGGCCGGAAATGCCAGGGCGGGATATGTGCCGGGAGAATCGTTTATGACCATTACAGGCCGTACCTTTTTAACAAATGACAATGGGGAATTGATTATCGGTGATGATGGAGAGCCTGAAATAAACCCTGATTTTGTTTTGATAGGTAACCGCGAACCTGATTTTTCGGTAGGACTTACCAATACTTTCGACTACAAAGGATTTACACTTTCATTCCTGCTCGATATCCGGAAGGGTGGAGATGTATTTAATGCGACCGAAAGATCACTTACAGCGGCAGGATTAAGCCCCAGAACCGCTAACAGGGGGCAAACAGTGGTATTTGACGGGGTATTGGAAAATGGGGAAAGAAACACTCAGGAGACTATTTTGGATGAGGACTATTATACAAGTACCATTTTAGGGCTGGTTGAGTCAGCGTATATTGAAAAAGACATTAACTGGCTTAATCTGAGAGATGTGACGCTATCATACCGGCTGCCTTCATCTTTATTGACCAATACATTTATCAATGATGTTCAGATAAATATAACCGGCAACAACCTTCTTTTATTGACTAATTATGATGGCGCGGATCCGAGCATCAATGGTTTAAATGCATCGGCTCGTGGTAGTAATGCGGTAGGGTTTGATTTTTTCTCCGTACCGAATCCTGTGACTTTTGCTGCCGGAGTCAGACTTGGTTTTTAGTGACTTTCAGTTATCAAATGTTATCAATCATGAAAAAATTCAATTTTATATATATACTATTTGGCTTGACAGTTCTTGGATCTTGCGATGATTACCTGGATGTCAACGATGATCCTTATTTGCCCCAGACAGCGGCACCTCATCTCTATTTGCCCCAGATACTGTACTCTATGGCGGAGGGTGAAATGTTTGACAGCCGCTATGTGGGAGCGATAACACAAAACTGGGCGTGGCTCAACCCTAACTATCATTTTGATCGTCATGGTTCCAGCAACAGAAGTGGTACGCAAAAATTCAGAAATCATTACTGGGCCACCGGCTCTAACCTGAATGAAATGACAAAGCAGGCGGAAGAATTTGGTTTGGCCGGATACAAAGGTATTGCCGCCGCCATTCGCGGCTGGAGCTGGCAGGTGCTTACCGATCATCACGGGGAGCTACCATTTGATCAGGCATGGGATAACACGTTAACAAAGTTTGATTACAACACGCAGGCGGAAATTTATGCGGGCATCAGGGATTTATGTGACGAGGCCATTCGCGAGCTGGAAAACCCTACGGGACAAACAGATCCTAATTTTGCGGAAACCGAGTCGATGTATGGCGGCGATTTATCAAAATGGCAAAAATTTGTTTATGCAGTGAAAGCGCGAAATGCCCACCATATCTCTAATAAAAGCTCTTATAACCCGGCCGAAGTAATTGAGTTTGTAGACAAGTCATTTGCAGGCAATGAAGATAACGCTGCCATTCCATTTGAGGGTGAAAGCTCGGCCAAAAGTAGTTTTATGGGGCCAAGCCGTGGCAACTACGACTTCCGCCTCCAAACCAATCTGATTATCAGTTATCTCAACGGCACCTATTTTAATGGAGAGGTCGACCCCAGATTGGCGCTGATGTTCAACACCGATGAGAATGACGAATACACGGGCATAACCCCTACCCTTGGCGATGTTTCGGGTATCGTACCACAACTATACGGGAAATATATTTTTCAGGATGAAGTCGCTTACCCTTTGATTACTTATTCCGAGTTGCAATTTATTAAGGCTGAAGCGGCGTTTATCCAGGGCAACCTGGCCATGGCTTTCGAAGCCTTCCTGGAAGCCATACGGGCTCATATGGATTTCACCGGTGTTGATCCGGCAGCCGCCGGTCAGTTTATTGCCGAGGCCTTACCGCAAAATGCCAATGAGTTGGCGCTCAGTCATATTATGATCCAAAAGTATATCGCCCTCTATGCCAATAATGAAACCTGGGTCGATCTCAGGCGGTACCAATATGATAGTAACGTATTTTTGGGGTTTCAATTGCCCGAAGAATTTGCTCCTGAAAATGGAGACAAGCCGGCACAAAGATGGCTGGTAAGAGGTTTTTCCGAGTTTGACTGGAACAGCCAGGCGCTTGAGGAAGTAGGTGGTCTTGAAATTGATTACCATACCAAACCCATGTGGTTTAGTACCACAGAAGAATAAGCTTTATTTAAAATAATGCCGGCCATAGTAAGCCGGCGTTATTTTTTTCACGGTTAACCGGAGCTGCGAAAACCCATATATATGCAGCGCCGTAGAATAAAAAAAGCTCGATTATTTTTTAAATTATGAAAAAGACTAGCTTATTAGCATTCATCAAAGCTGAACTCCTTGCTTACATTCTTTTGGGCCTCTTTGCCTTGCTGACAAACAGGATGTACATGTTGTTTTAATGCTTCACAGTAGTAAAAGGTATGTTATTCCTTAACTGCTCCTTTCTGTTCATTGGGTCGCAGCTTATTCACGAAGTCCGGTTTTTGTTTTATCAAGTGTATAATAGAAGTGAACTACTTGCTCTTCTCCGGTTGGTTTAGTCGAACGGTAAAAATCTAAGGCATAGTCATCGACTTTTTCAGCCTGGACGAAAACTTCTTGAAACCCCTTTTCCTTGCAATAATTATTCATCTCGGCGATTAGTTTTGTTCCGATTCCCTGTCTTTGATAATTGGAATCGACGGCGAGTTCGTAAATGTAAGCAATTGGTTTTCTTGCATAATATTGGTCCAGCACATAGGCTGTTAAACCACCCGCAACTTTGTTTTCTATGATGGCTGCAAACACAAAAAAATCACTTTTGCCCAGAAGTTTTTGCAGGTGGGCAGACGCTGGTATTGGGAACGGTTCCATTTCAAAAACAACTTCAAAGAGCTTAATGACCTCCATAAACCTTTCCAGGTCTTTTTCATGGAGTTTAATTACGGTGACAATTTTCTTGAAATGGTTCATAGCTCGATTTTCTATGGTTTCGTCTTTTTAGCTGTCAGCAAATTATCTTCGTATCTTTGATTCGGGCACCTTCCGGACCAGCCTGAATATCATCGGAATCACCGTCATTTCCAAACCGGTAAAACGTGCCTGTGAAGGTTGAGTCGGCACGAAAAATATTTGCCTCCTTACGCTTTAAATATAATAAATTAAGTCAAAAGATGGCTACAACACCGATTGTCCACCGGAATTGTTTTTGTCGCACGAATGGCCTGATCGATTGATGTGAACAAAAGATGTCTGTAAAACGTAAAAAGTGCAACAGGGATGGGCTATAGATGTGTTTTACAATTATTGCTAAATCCGTGTATCCGGACCTGAGACTTCAATAAGAATCAAGCAATTGACCAACATGGCGATCAACTATTTCAAAATCATCCTAAGGCACCTTCGCAGGAACAAACTGTTTTCAGTCATCAATATTCTGGGTTTATCAATTGGCTTAAGTATTACCTTTTATATAAGCCTTTTTTTAGCAAGCGAATTACGTTATGAAGATATGCATTCAAAAGCTGATAGTATTTATCGTGTGACCATGCATATCCGGGACAACAACTACGACGTACATTGGGCGAGGGCAGACAGGGACTGGGTGAAAACCCTGCCTACGGATATTCCTGAAGTAAAACATCTCATCCGGTTTCAGGATTATTACCCTCGTTTTATTCAGGTGGGGACAGACAATTATAAAATAAGCCATGCCTATTCGGTAGACAATGAGGTTTTTGAAGTATTTGATTTCAGGCTTCTCCGGGGCAATCCGGAAACCGCCCTGCTTCACCCATATTCCACCGTGCTTACACAAAAAATGGCCAACACATTTTTTGGTGACCAGGACCCTATGGGAAAAGAAATATCTATTATTGACGCTACAGGATCAATACAAAATGTATATACCGTGACCGGTGTTATGGAAGACCTGCCGGCCAATACCCATTTGCCGGTGAATATGCTTACTTCCTTCGCTTCAGAGCAGGAAAGAACGGGGTGGGCCTATACCTATATTTTATCCCGGGAAAATACGGATTTGGCTTCCCTGGAAAGTAAACTCGCTGCATTTATTCAAAGAAGGGCAGGTGAGCAGGATGCAGATACCGTTAAGTTGCCTTTACAAAAAATTAAATCTATCCATCTGAATTCAGATTTAGCCAGGGAGATTAAACTCAATGGTAAAAAGTCTCACTTATGGTTGGTGGCAAGTGTGGGTTTGATTGTCTTAATCATGTCAACCATTAATTTCATCAATCTAAATGCCGCACAATCACTGCAAAGACTCCCGGAGATTGGGATCAGAAAGGTATTGGGGTCTGACAGGGGAAATTTGATTACTTACTTTTTTATGGAGTCAGGCATTATGTGTTTTATCAGTAGTGTTTTAGCCATCCTTTTTGTTGTAATACTGGTTCCGTTAATTCAGAAGTTTGCACCCATTACTGTGACACCGCTCAGTTTAATTGTCATGGTAGTGGCAGCGACAATTGTGGTGGCTTTCATAGCAGGTATTTTTCCCGCATTTGTACTCACCAAACAGCCTGCCGTAGCATCTATTAAAAGTAAACGCAATATCGGGTCTACAAGAAAGTCTATGAGCAGTAAAAATCTGCTGGTAGCTTTGCAAATTATTCTTTGTATAACCCTTATAAGCTGTACGTTGATTACCAAGTCACAATTCCGGTATCTAACCGGTAAAAAACTGGGATTGGATAAGGAGCAATTGTTGGCGATTTTGGATCTTCCTGACCCGGTAAAAAACAAATACGATATATTAAAAAATCAGCTTGAGGAGCTTGCTTTTGTGAGGGGTGTTACCGCATCAATGGAGGTTCCCTCTACAGAAATCAGGGACTCGGGGCCCATTTATGCTGAAGGCATAATCTATGAAAGTCCACCGGTGATGGATGTGCAGATCGTTGATGAAGATTTTATTGGTGTGATGGGACTCAAATTAAAAGCTGGCAGGGACTTTAGTGAAAAGAACAGGGATGGTGGGGAAAAAGAAGACCTGATGGCCTATCTCCAAAGCCAACCTAGAGAATATATAATCAATGAAACGGCCCTTGGGATCATCGGATGGAACTCGCCGGAAGAGGCCCTGGGCAAACAATTTAGCTGGAGTATAGCCGGCATTCAGTTGCAACGGGGACCTGTGGTAGGAGTGGTGGAAGATTTTCACCAGGAAAGCCTTAAAAATAGCATCCAACCGCTGGTAATGATTACAGAGCCGGTTTGGATTCATAATATCCTTGTAAAGTTATCCGGAGATGATATGCTTGAACAGATCGCTGCGATCCGGAATCTTTGGCAGGAAAACTTCCCTGAATTTCCTATGGATTATGCCTTTGTCGATGAATTGTATCAAAAAATCTATGAAGCTGAGGAAAGACAGCTTGAGCTGATCTATTTTTTTTCGGCATTAGCCATTCTTATTGCTTTTATGGGGATCTTTGGATTGTTTGCTTACACTATGAGAACCAGGGAAAAAGAATTGGCCATTAGAAAGGTATTAGGGGCAAGCCTGTCTTCTATTACCTTGCTGCTAAGCAAGCACTTTTTATACCTGGCGCTGGTGGGAATTTGTGCGGCCCTGCCGTTGACCTGGTATGTTATGGAAAAATGGCTTGAAAACTTCGTTTATCATATAAATATTAATTGGCTCGATTTTCTGGTGGCTATAGGATTGATTGTCGTGGTGCTATTGTTTACCATTTCATTGCAGATTAAAAAGATTAATCAAAGTAATCCGGCTAGTATACTGCGGTCGGATTAGCCGGCGGTTTGCAGGAATCCGAACCCAATTATTTTTATCTTTTTTTGCCAGGAAAGACCTTATAGATCTCATTTCTCTTAACAAATCTTGCCATTTCTATGACTTTATTTTCACAATATAAACCCATGCGATAATCACCAATTCTAACTCTGTATGCAATCGCATATCCTTTCAGTTTAACAACGTTAGGTACGTCTTCTAATGTTTCGGCATTTTCGAGATTTATTATTAAATCTTTTAGTTTTTTCTTTAGTCTCCGGTCCTTGATTTTCCTGATATCATTAAGGAAACTCCTTAGATAAAAAACTTCCATTATTCTTCCAATGCCTTCATTACATCATCCCGGCTAACCCTATCATCTCTATCCGCTTGCTGCATCAAGAGAAGTAGTCCTATATCTTCTTTTTCTTCATTGGAAAGCGCATTGAATCTTTCTTTTTCCTTGTACTCAACAAAAAAACGAACTGCTTTTTCCATTAAAGCTTTTACACTCATATCTTCAAAAGCAGAGAGTATTTTTAATTTGGTGAGTAGTTTTTCATCAATATCTATGTTTTTCCTCATATGCCAAATATATAAAAAATATATTATACATACAATGCATATAAATTAATAATCAATACTACTCACCCCACCAGTTTAAATTGCTTCATCAATCTTATCAGAAACACAGGAGCAATACTTCCTATCACGATCAATCGCCATTCCGCTTCGTGCAAATACGATAGCTGCAATGCCTCTTTTACCGGTGCGATAACGATGGTCAAAAGGAGTAACACAGAACAAAAAATCACCGCCATCCATAGGTGTTTGTTGCGGATGATTTCATTTCTGAAGAAATTATCCCGCTTTTCGATGAGGTTGAGCGGATGCCATAATTGACCGAAGGCCAAAGCGAAAAAAGCAATGCTGTTGCTCGTTCGGTTATCGGCTCCTAAGGCCAATATAGTGTAACTATAGACGGCTAGAACGGATACGGTCATGACTACGCTGTATAGGATAACAGACTTCCAGTTTTTTCCGGAAAGGATCGGTTCTTCGGGCTCGTGAAACTTACCTTCCATGATAGAAGGCTTACCACCGCCCATTCCGAGGGCCAGGGCCGGAAATACGTCCGTAACCAAATTAAGAAACAAAATCTGCAGTGGCAGCAAAGGCATTCCCAAATTGGAAAAAGCGGAAATGGTTACCACCATGATCTCAGCCAGGTTACATGAAAGCAGGTAAATCACAAACTTCCTGACGTTGTTGAAGATAATCCTCCCTTGCCGGATAGCCCGGACGATGGAAGAGAACGCATCATCTACCAGAATAATATCTGCCGCTTCCTGGGCTACCTGGGTACCCCTTTTTCCCATAGCAATGCCTATGTCAGATTTTCTCAGGGCAGGAGCGTCATTAACCCCATCACCCGTCATGCCCACTACAAAGCCCTGGCTACGGTAATGGTCGACAAGATCCAGCTTTTGCCTGGGAGTAACACGGGAAAAGATGATGGTATCATCCAGCCGCTCCAACGCTTCACCGGTCATTTTTGTGACAGGCTTCAGATCAGCGCCATGTATCACCGGTTCCTGCCCGCGCCTTGACAGGCCGATCATGTCGGCGATGGCCTTTGCGGTTGCGGGGTGGTCGCCTGTCACCATCACAATTTTAATTCCTGCGCGATAACATTCTGCCACTGCTTCTAAAACATCCTTTCGTGGTGGATCCATAAAGGCAATTAACCCGGAAAAAATAAGCTCATGGGTATAAACATTTTCTCTTGTTTCAGGCTTTTGGTAGGCAAAGGCCAAAACTTTGAGGCCGGTTTTGGACAAGAAAACTGTTTTTTCCTTCCAATAATTTTTATCTTCTTCCGGGAAAGCCACGGGTTTTCCCTCCTTCTCGCTGTAAGTGCAGAGAGCCAGGATTTCGTCGGTACTTCCCTTGGCAGAAACAAAATACCGATTACCGGCCTGATGCAGCGTAGCCATATACCTTGTATCGCTGTCAAAAGGTATTTCATCCAACTCTTTCCAGCGTTGACGCAACTCGTCAATTAAGGATGGGTTGATATCTTCCGCAAGTTTCAGCAGGGCAGTTTCAACAGGATCCCCTATGCCATCTTCCCCTTCCCTTAAATAAGCGTTGTTGCAAAAAACAGCTACATTCAATAGATTGCGGACATCTTTTGCTGCAAGTGCTCCTACGTCATGATCAATACCGGGTGCGGAAGCGGAAATATCTCCATTATTTTTTGGTAAACTGACAATACTGGCGGTAAGGTTATTCTCTGTCAGGGTCCCGGTTTTGTCCGTCATAATGATGTCAGTTTCCCCTAGTGTTTCTACTGAAGCCAGCTTTTTTACAATTACGTGATGTTTTGCCAGTTTTAACATTCCTTGTGACAAGGATATGGTGGCAACGATAGGCAATCCTTCCGGAATGGCCGCCACGGCCAGCGCTATGGCAGTTTCGATGACGACAAATAAATCCTGCCCCTTAGCCAGTGCCACGATGATCAACAGCACTATAACTGCTATGGTTAATACAATGAGTTTTTTGCCGAGCTGGTTTAACTTCCTGTTTAATGGGATTTCCTCTTTCTGTGCTTCTTCCACCATGCTTGAGATAAGTCCCATTTCTGTGTGGAGGCCTGTGGCGGTCACAACCGCTTTGCCGTTGCCCCTGGTGACTGCCGTAGCTTTAAACACCATGTTCGTACGGTCTGCCAGTACTATCGATTCATCCAGTGCGCCGGTTGATTTCATCTCCGGCATTGATTCACCGGTGAGGGATGATTCGTTGATTTCCAGCCTGGCTAATTCTATGATTCTTCCATCGGCCGGAACTATATCTCCGGCCTCCAGGGATATCACATCTCCAGGCACCAGTTCCCTGGCTTCTACCTCTTTCATTTCACCGTTTCTGATCACGCGGGCATAGACCTTGTCAAGTTTTTTGAGCGAATCCATGGATCTTACCGCCTGAGACTCGAGTATGTAACCGATCATGGCATTGATCAAAATAACGGCAAGGATTGAAACAGACTCGGTGTAATCACCCAGCAAATACGAGATAACTGCCGCCCCGAATAACAATAGTACTATAGGGTTTTTGAATTGATTAACCAACATTTCAATGCCCGATGGCCTGCCTGACCCAGGTATTTCATTGAAGCCATGTTGTTCGCGGAGTTTCGAAACTTCCTCGTCGGTAAGTCCGTCCGCACCGGAATGCGATTGCTGCAGAACTTCTTCAATTGAAAGGGCATGCGGCATTCTATGCTTCGTACCGAGCTGTTTGGTTGCTGTTTTCACCGGTTATTTTCTTCAGCTTTTTTTTGTCATAATAAATATCGTGAAAAAGTAATTACAACTGTCACATAAATATGAATTAAATTCCTGATTGATTGGCGCGAATACTATGGGTCAGTGCCCAGGAGCGGGCCTGCTCTGCGCTTGTCAGACTTCGAATCCGATAGTTTAGCGGCGGGGTATTGAATTTCAGAAGGGGCTAAAAACTAAAGCTTTAAAACTGTACCGCTGGATTTATTCAAGATTTTACCGATTTAATGCGCTTTTAAGTAGATTAGATTTATTTTTATAGAGCCAAGTATTTGGAAAGCCAGAGATGGCACGATAAGTATAGACAAAATCAATGTATAAAAAACACGTGAAACGAAGTTATTGGCCACAAATATTCTTGTTGTTATGGTCGGCGTGCCTCTTATCATGCCATTCACCTTCTCAGAACAAAGAAGTAGAAAACGCTTTTGTTCCCAATACAGGACCAGCTCCTGCCGATGGTCCTCCCGGCATGGTTTGGGTTCCCGGCGGACAGTTTATCATGGGGGCGCTGGATGATGACCGGCAGGCAAGACCAGATGAAAGACCCGCACATCAAGTTAAAATCGATGGTTTTTGGATGGATGTTGCCGAGGTGACCAATAAACAATTTGAAGGATTCGTGTCGGCTACGGGATACATTACCACTGCGGAGAAAAAACCCGAATGGGAAGCAATGAAAAAACAACTGCCCCCTGATACGCCCAAACCCCCGGATTCGATATTAGTGGCGGCATCGATGGTTTTCACACCGGTAGAAACCGACAACCTGTTTGATTGGTCTCAATGGTGGAGTTGGGTGGCGGGAGCCAACTGGCGCCATCCCCAGGGACCGGGAAGCAGTATTGAAGGAAAGGAAGATCATCCGGTTGTTCAGGTATCATGGGATGATGCCAAGGCTTATCTGGCATGGGCAGGGAAAAGATTTCCAACCGAGGCTGAATGGGAATTTGCCGCTCGGGGAGGATTGTTTAATAAATTATATCCATGGGGTGATGACAACGACATTACGGTCTGCGGAAACACCTGGCAAGGAAAGTTTCCGGAGCATAATACGGAGGACGATGGATTTTTTACCACAGCTCCTGTCAAATCCTACCGCCCCAATGGGTACGGCTTATATGATATGGCCGGCAATGTCTGGGAATGGACTGCCGATTGGTACCATGTGGATTATTATGCGCAGTGTGTCAGCCAGGGAACAGTAACCAATCCCCCGGGTGCCGATAAGCCCTTTGACCCAAGACAGCCTTACACCCCCCAGAGGGTGCAGCGCGGTGGCTCTTTTTTATGCAATGAAAGCTACTGCAGCAGTTACCGCGCCAGTGCCAGGATGCATTGCAGCCCCGATACCGGGCAGGATCATGCAGGCTTCAGAGGAGTAATGACACAGGAGATGTGGGAAGCCATCAAAAACTGATAGGGACTTCAACCAGGGTCTGGTCCCATGCCATTTTCATTACCGTCTTGTTTTCCCCATCCCCAACAAACTGAATGGTAAATGTCTCAATAACATCATCGAGTTTTTGGGTTGGCGCTTTGATTCTCAAAAGATCATTTTGTTCTTTATACCTATACGCGCCCCAATAATCCAGGTCGGTGTTGATGATAATGGTCCATTCTTTTTCGCCTGGAATGGCAAACAAAGAATAGGTTCCTGCCTTTACCTTTTGCCCTCCTATGGTCACGTTCTGATAGAATTTGATTTCCGGGTTTTCATTAGCGCCGGTTCTCCAGACTTTACCGTAGGCAACCATACCTCCGAAAACTTCACGGCCCTTTTTTTGAGGCCTGCTGTAAATGACCCTTACTACCGCCTTTTGACCTGCCTGCCGGTCATGGGGGAAGTTATCCGGAAAATAGGCGTAATCCAATGGACTTTTGTCCAGGCCGCGCCAACTGACATT
This sequence comes from Cytophagales bacterium, assembly GCA_022360015.1. Classification (GTDB taxonomy): domain Bacteria; phylum Bacteroidota; class Bacteroidia; order Cytophagales; family Cyclobacteriaceae; genus Agaribacillus. Next base: position 47,230 of record JAKSDQ010000248.1, on the reverse strand, counting down.
TTGGGCCTGTGTAACAACGGGACTTAAGATCAACAAGGCTGCAAAAAGAATTAATTTTTTCATCGTTAAAAAATATGTTTTAAGTGAACTTTGTGTGTTGTTTTAATTGCCTAAAATAATTAAATGCGAATATCGAAACAACAGTTCCCTTTTTGCGAATATTATTTTTGCATACATGGCTTTCGACACTTGCTGCTATGCCCGGTCTTGTATTTTAGCCGATATGAATACATAAACTCTCCAAGTGAGTATGTATATAAGGCAAAAATGATTGATGCTCAATAGGTAAATACCGTAGGGCTGGCCTTTATTTTGGGCATCATCAGCTCCTCATTCGACACTTTTACACCTTCGATCAGATTGCTCTCCTCTATGCCCTCTACCTTCATGCAGTGAGGGCAGGCAAGTACCTGCGCGCCGTCTGAAATCATCGCTTTCAGCAACGCATGAAGGTTTTCATCTTGAAAAGAGAGGGTATCTGCTCCGGGAGACATGAGTTTCACACCATTGACATTCAGAAACACAGTTACCGGGATCTCATTTTTAAGCGCATTTTGGCCCAAATGAAGTCCCATCAGTGAGCTGTGGGCACTAGCGGTTGCATCGCTGACAAGATTAATGATTAACCCTGCCGAATGAGGTTCCGTATTGACAGCCTGTTCGGTATTTTTGCTTTGCTGACAAGCAGTTATTCCCGAAAACAGGAAAGCCAAAATAAATAATTTGTTAAATTGTTGTGTCATCGTTTTTTTGATTTGTTTAGGAAAAGCGCTCTTGCCGGGGTAGTAAACGCCTGCCCGGTAGCTGTAAAATTTATGTTTGGTCCAAAATTAATGTTATAACTGCTGCTTTTTTGTGACTTTACTCATCCGGTAAGAAGATATTTGTCATATTAGCCCATGGCGTGCCGGAGGTTAGCTTTTGCTTTCTAAAAGCGTACCGAGGAGCAGCCGTGGCGGTGGACCGAAGAAAATAGTTTGAAATTTTAAATGAGCATTAAAAGTGAATCATCATTTAACTAACAAGGTAGCATTAGTAACAGGTTCTTCCAGGGGTTTGGGCGCGGCTATGGTTACTAAATTGGCAGAAAATGGTGCCAAGGTGGCTATTAACTATATAAACAACGAGCAAGGCGCCCAAAAGGTCAAAAATGCTGTAATCGCGGCGGGTGGTCAGGCGGAAATATTCAGGGCAGATGTGACGCAAGAAAGTGGTGTGGCTAACTTGTGTAAAGAAATAAACCGGGTTTTTGGTGAGATTGATATACTGGTGCTTAACGCTACCTGCCACCATCGACATTTATCCATTGAGGAGCTAACCTGGGCCGATATGCTGGAAATGATGGACTATTTTGTCAAAAGTCCTTTATTACTTGCCAAGGAACTGTTAGGTCCTATGAAAAGAAAAAAATGGGGGCGTATCATTCACATTGGCTCTGAGGCGTTTGAGTTAGGCATGCCGGAATTCAGCAATTATGTTGCGGCAAAAGGCGCGCAGCTTGGGTTGACCAGGTCATGGGCTTCTGAGCTGGCCCCGCATAATATCACCGTCAATTTGATCGCTCCCGGATGGATTCCCACCGAAATGCACCGTGATGCCCCGGAATCATCTATCAGGGAATATGTGGAAAATCTTCCAATGAAACATATGGGTGAACCTTATGATATTGCTGCAATGGTCGCTTTTCTGGCTTCTGAAAACGCCAAATTCATCACCGGTCAAAAAATATCGGTGAACGGGGGCAATACTTTTGTTTAAGCAGCAGTAATTGATGCCATGATAAGCCAGGGGGTCATTAAGATCTCTAACTGGTTTACTTAACTACGGAATGAAGGTGGTATATTGATTGTAGTATGCTTTTTATAATCTGGTGAGATGCGGTACCTTATTGGTAGGCCACTGTTAGGAATGAAGATTTATGATTCATGTAAGTTCCATAATAAAACCAGCGTAAACTAACAATTTGCAAAAGCTACATTTACCGGAAACAAGTTTCCTCATACTAAATGAAAATATTACACATTATTCTATTCATATGGACATCATCAGCGGTATTAGGTCAAAATATTAAAACCCTGGAACCCACCATTGGCGCAAAACTTGATTTCAGCCCTGAATCTATCGCCAGGTACAATTCACCTGAATCGTGGCGGAAGTGTGACGAGGTGTGGAAAAACTTGGATAAAGAGGGAAGAAGTTACAAAGAAATCACATCGGATGAAAAAGAAATATTGAGACACTGTGATGAGGCCAAAGAAAATATCTGGATGACCGAGGGTAGTGGATGCAGTTGGTATTGTGGTATGGGCCCCATGGGTGTCACGGCTTCGTCGTATCTGGCATCTCAGGGAAATAACAGCTACAGGCCTGAAAATGCCCACGATTTCAGCTATAAAAACGCCTGGGTTGAAGGCGTAAATGGATATGGTATCGGGGAATACCTGGAATATCATTTCGCTCCTGAAAGCCCCAGAGTTAACAAAATTGTGGTTATCAATGGTTATGTTAAAAGCAAATCTGCCTGGGAAAATAACTCCAGGGTAAAGTTGCTTAAAATGTATGTTGATGATAAACCTTTTGCCTATTTGTACTTAAAGGACATAAGAGCAGTACAAAGTTTTTCCGTGCCTCCGATTGGTAATGGTGACAGAAATGATTTGGAGGCTTTAAAAAAGAAGGATAGCTGGAAAATAAAATTTGAAATTGCTGATGTTTACAAAGGCCTCAAATACGATGATGTTGTAATCACGGAAATTAGCTTTGACGGCTTGGATGTTCATTGTCTGGCACGGGGCACGAAAATAACCCTGGCAAATGGTCAAACCAGGAATATTGAATGGCTTTCGGTGGGTGATGAAATTCTGAGTTATAACCTCGAAAACAATCTTTTTGAGCCATCTGTGATTAAAGAGTTGGCCAGTCCGGTTCATGATAATCTTATGAAAATCATTTTTAAAGATGGTAGCGCAATCATAGCAACTGCCGACCATCCTTTTTATGACGGAAACGGTTGGAGATCATTTGATCCCCAAAAAACAAGTTTGGAGTACCGCTTCGATCACGTACGGAAATTACAATTGGGGAACAGGCTTCAAACGGTTAGTGGATGGGTGGAAATTGTTGCGATTAAACACCTTAATAACAGCCAGCAAACCTATACCATCGTTAAGCTGGAGAAAAACAATGCATTTATAGCCAATGATTTGATTACAGGAACCGAGACATTGCGTGAACCTGGTTTTAAACGATCACATGCTTTTAATACGAAGAAAAACCCCTAATGAAGCGAGCATCCGTGGATGTTGCGCGACCTGTAACAAGGAAACTGGCGTGCGTTTAGCGGAGCGTTGCTTCTACACTGAAGCTTTTCCCGGCGGCCGTAGCTTTATAAAATTTTCCATTTCTTAGCCAGATCGAACTTATCGAATAGCCGCCCATTGAGATCTAAATAGTTATAACTTGCCATGGGAAAGCAAGTGCTGTGTTAAATGACGGTTTTTTAACTTTTGAAAGCATTGTTTAAACGAATTGATTAGCTTTATGTAAAAAACAAAGATTTATGCCTGCCAATCATCGAAGAAAATTTTTAAGGCAAAGCTCCCTGATAGGAATAGCCGGCTTTGCCCCGTCTTATGTTTTTTCTTTGCCTGTATCACCGGCAGAAAAAAGAAAATTTAAAATGTGCCTCAATCCGGGAGCTATCGGCGTTAAAACCAATCAGAGGGCGCTTTTGACCCTGGCCGAAAAATTTGGATTTGAGGCTATTGTGGCCATGCCTGATGAAATTGCCAATATGTCTGAAAAACAACTTTCAGATTTTTTAGATACCATGCAGGCAAAACAAATCTCATGGGGATCGGCGGGGCTGCCAATGGATTTCAGGAAAGATGAAAAAAGTTTCAGGGATGGTCTGGCCCGACTGCCCAGGCTGGCAGGCGCTTTGCAGCAGGCGGGCGTGTCACGATTAGGCACATGGATCATGCCTACACACGTTGAACTTACCTACCTTGCTAACTTCAGGCAACATGCCAGCCGGTTAAGGGAAATTGCCAAGGTGCTGGGGCACTACGGTTTGAGGTTAGGGTTGGAATATGTAGGTCCCAAAACTTTGATGACCAGGGACAAATACGCATTCATCCGTTCGATGCAGGAAGCTAAAGAGTTGATTTTTGAAATCGGTGAATCCAACGTAGGGTTGGTGCTGGATAGTTTTCACTGGTTTTGTGCCGGGGAAACAGTGGCGGATATTCTGACACTGCGTAAAGAAGATATTGTTACCTGCGATCTTAATGATGCCAGAGCAGGTTTTACCGCCGATGAGCAGATTGATAACAAAAGGGAGCTGCCGGTTGCTACCGGTGTGATCAACCTGAAAGCTTTTTTAGGTGCATTGATATCACTTGGTTACGATGGCCCGGTACGTGCTGAACCGTTTAACCAAAAACTCAATGATATGGACAATGAGGTAGCTGTAAAAACGACTTATGGTGCCATGAAGAAAGCTTTTGATTTGATATAACCCAACTAGTTGTCTTTAAACCTGCTTTCCGGAGGAATGAAATTATAATGTTCCCAAAATTTGTCATCATAACTTCCGGTAAAATCTTTGAGCATTTTAACCATAACTCCCATTTTCGGCCTTTCGGCAGGGGGTAGTGCCTGAACTCTGTCGGTGGCTACCGTTACCTGATGATGTTTGATGGTTATGTTTTGTTCTTTTAATAATTCATCATAACTTCTGGTGCCATGTACGAAATACCATTTGCCATCTACCTGTTTGTAATGGGATGTCTGTATGAAATTTAAATGGCTCATATCATCCCAGTGTTCTGCGGCGTATTGCTGTTCCAGATAGCTGATACCATAATTTTTTTTGTTGATCCGGATGGTTCCTTTGTCAGGGTAATTCTTTTTGGTTGAATTTATCATGATAACATAATAATGATCATCATCGATGATAACATCATCTGCCAGTGTATAACGGTATCTTTTCATTTTCGATTTTTTCAAAAAAGAAGGCAGATACCGGAGCATTATATGACTCCCTGTAACATAGACATCCGTTAACCGGCTATCCTGTAATCTTTTTTCGCCTAGCTTATTAAATCCTTTGACACGTATCTTTTCAATGTAAAAAGCCGGAATGGTCTTTTTTCCATGGTAAAGGTCGAGCACAAACTCCTTGATCAGTACTGGCAAAGCGTCTACGGTGTCTGTAATCCGGCTAAACAATGTATAAGTTACCGAGTCTACCTGATAGTTTTTTTCAAGATTCAAAATAGCCTGCAGCACAATCTGTGAAGGTGAGCGTGCATTCACCTTGACTTCCTTCAGTTGATGTATTTTATCATTCAGGCGGACAACTATATTGGATTTATCCTGGCATTTTAATCTGACCGTCTGGGTATGGTAACCAACATAGGATACCAGCAGTGTGATATTACAATGGTCTTTTGGAATTTTCAATGTAAACAGACCCTGGCCATTGGTTACAGTGCCCAGGTTAGTATCTTTAACAGCGATGTGACAATTGGCTATGGGTTTGTTATTTTCATCCTGAACAATGCCTGAAGCAACAATCATTTGCGAAGAGACTGTAGTCGAAGTCAGACTTAAAAAAATCATATGTAACAGTTTCAACAATTGCTTGCCGGCAGGTTGGAATAATGACGAAAATACGCTGATAGCGCAAGTGTCTCGTGGCTGTTGCACAACGTTTTCGGCAAAGTTCTTTGTGCCTTGGGGTCTTTGTGGTGTCCCTTTTTTAACCACAGCGGCACCAAGACACAAAGAGGCACAGAGGTTTTTGCCGATAAAAAAAAATACGGGCATGTGTTTGCGTTGTGCAATGCCCATGTCTCGCTTGTGCTGTGCCAGTCCGGGAAACCGGAAAGACGCTTGCGTTTGCACCAGTCTGTTGAGTTTAATGCACAGGTTCATTTTAAAGCTATTTTAAAATTCGGAATCGCCGAAGTCCGGAAGAGGGTTAAGAACCCCCTAACCGGACTCGTAATCTATGTATTGGATATTGTAACAACTGTAACTATTACCGTAGCAACATCTTTAATGATTTGTAACCAGCACAAAGCTTTACAGGTGCCCTTCCCCTTGCCTCTCTTCATACCCCTGCAACTGGCAAAGCAGCCTTGTGATTCGTATTGCCGGCTCGTTGCATGATACCGGCCTATTGCCTGCTTCCAAAAATCCGGTGTCAGCTTTGTGGAGCTAAGAATGTTTTCAGTAACCGCCATATAGATTAAGGTTTCATCATCAGGCATGACGAGGTGCACCTTTCCGGCTACTTCTTTTCCATCTATGGTGGTTAATTGTACATCCACAATCAAATCATCAACTTCCGGGTACGCGGTTCTGCTGTTAATACTTGATTTGTAAACATCGGGGATCTCCACATTCTACAAATTCCGGTTGGATTGATACCTCGTCCTGCTGTTGGCAGGCAGTTGAAAAAATGAAAATCGCCAGAATTGACAGTGTTGTTTTTAGATTTTTCATGATGTGTTGTGTTTTAGTTAAAAAAATAGTTATGGCGGTTAGCATGAATTATTTCCTGAATGTTTTACCAGGAAACGGATGAAATCATCTGCTTTTAAAAAATCTTAAAATTAATTCGGGATTCTTGTTACTATCAGAATCCCAATATTGGGGGGAGTGATAAACTTTGTATGAATAAATTCCAATACCTAGCTATCTTAGTTCGAAAGATAGGAATAATTTACTTTGAAAGAAAACTGTTTATTAATTTTCTTTCATAAAGTTTAAAGCCCTTCATTTATGCTGTGGAATACATAAATGATCCTGCTTAAAAGCTACTTACAAAGTTGAGAATTTTCCAGGGTCGAATCATTTACCAAGCAGCAATAATTAATTCGTAAATTTTGATATTCAAAATTTTATAAATGAGTTGTGGACCGGGCAAGAAACAAAACCTGCTTTATGATGCCCCGGACACCAGGTAATTTTCGATGCGGCCTGATCATTGGGACAAGTTATCGGAGCATCTGTTGTTATTTTTTCTCTTTGACCATCGCCTCGGCCCTTAACTCTGCTGGCATTTTCTCTATAGCATATCTCAGAACTGTCCTGGGCATGACTGCTTTGTTGGCCATTACATAGTCAAAGATCTCCTTTTGATATGATTTACTGGCTACCTTAAGCATCCATCCATAACCTTTCTGAACGAGGTCGTCCTTATCGACAAGCAATATATCGGCGATTTCCAGGATTTCCTTCAAAAACTTTCCCCTTCTGGCCGGAATGATCAGTGAAACGGCAGCTCCGCGCCGCATCCAGCGGTTTTTTGATTTCGCCCACTTTTTTAATGAGGGCACGTACTCCGGGTACATCTGCAAAAATTCCCCGATGGTATGATTGCACAAGGTGTCGCACGAAGCCCAATTGGTTACATGATTGTCCATCCATCTTTCAAAAACCTTGAAATCGGTGGGCTCATATTGTTTGTGAATGGCATGGGACCATTGGCAGGCGATCCACGATTCTTCCATATAGCCTGATTGCCACAATTTTTCACATAGTGCAAAGATTTCGGCTTTCGGCCTTTGTTTCACCATCTTAAGATAACTTTTACCGATTTTGGTGACCACGGCCGTTTTGACGCCGTAAACCTTTACTTTCTCTTTGAAAAAATGCGCGCTGTTTTTCAGGGTCTTTTCATCTATATTTTCTTTCAGTTCCCGGCGAATGTCTGTGATTACGTGGCCCATATTTTTGCTAATTTATGCCAGGATCCTTGTTCATCTCTTTTACCGACAGTTTTTTTATTTCGTTTTCCAGCATTTTCAAAAGTTCATCAAAATTACACTGCAAAGCATTTGAAGAAATACTTACCGGGGTTCCATACATTTTCAGATTCATTTTCATGATAAATCTTTTGAAAGGATTTGCATTATCCAAAAATTGCTGCGGGTTATTGACGAATATGAGGAGAAATCTTGTTTTTTTATTTCTCCTACCTCAAATCCGGTAATATCTTCCCACCTGATTAAGTGGCCGCTTACCGCACTGGAATTATCCCGAATCCCCTCTTTGTCGATGATGAGTCCCGGTTTATTGTCAAATATTTTTATGATCCCATAAATCCCGCAAAGCCCGCAAAGCAAAATACCTGTTGTCGAAACCGCTTTAATGAAAAGACTATCATATTTCCCTAACCAAAAGCTCAAAGCAACAAAAGCAAATGAGCCTATTATCAACAAAAGTATTTTGGTTTTGCTAAGTTTGATTATTAGTCCTTCCTGTGTATTTTTCATATATAATGCTTTTTGGACACTTTAGCTGTCGTAAGGCGAGGTACCGGAGGATTTTTTTTCCGGTCGCTCATTTTGATTCGATGGTCGTTTTTGACTGCCATAAGCAGTTGTGGTAAAGGTAACAACTTGCTGGTATGTGTACAAATTGCCTTATTTGGTTGCAGGTCGAAACAAAATACTTATTAGCCAGCCCCTTTACGGATTTTTTAGTTATTATTTAGGCGATTTTAATCGAAAAGCAGAAAACGAAACCCCTCCCTTACATCCAAAAACGGCGATATTATGCCGGTTTGGTTTGATTTATCCCGCCAATTGTTGTTTTTTGCACTGAACCGGCAAAACATTGCTGCATATGAACGCTTAAATGGGCTGGGGATTATTCGAGGCTTGTCAAACGCTTTTTTACCTCGGTAACCAGGTATTCTGCTTCTACATTTAATGCATCTGCTAACTTAAGTAACGTTTTTAGCGTAGGCTGGCGAAGACCGCGTTCATACAAAGAGATTGTTTCCTTGTCAATATCGCAGCGTCCTGCCAGATCTATTTGCGTTATTTCGATTCTCTCTCTTTCCTTTTTTAGTACAACTCCAAAGGCCTTTTTGATATCCATAAAATCTAAACTAGCTATGTAAGGAATTTTATAATCAAACTATAGTACGATTTGTTATTTTTTTTATATATTTACCAGACAATTAGCTACCTACAGAATTCAGAAATTTTTTAAACTTTACTAACAAAACTATGAAAGCAAAAATTATCGAACTATCTAAAGAATCTGCTGGCGATGCTTACAAAGTGCTGCTGAATTGCAAAGGTAAAACCCACACCGCCAGGCTTAGGCCACATGAGGCCGACCGGTTACTTGCCCATGGGAAATTCGAGGAAGTTCAAAAAGGTATTTACAGGTTATCAGGCAAAAAGCCGCTACAAACAATGGCTGATGATTTGAAAAAACTGGTCGTCCGGGATTATGGCAAAGAGGCATTACACGGAGACATCGATAATTGGATCAGGTATGTAACTTTGTCCATCGATGAAAACTACCTGCCAAGCTCACAGTATTTTGATTTATTATTTTTTCTTTACCAATTAAGAGATATACTTAACCCAAATCAAAGCTGCAAAGTATAAACCGGCTTTTTTAAAGAGGGCGCCTTAAAGGGGCACCCTCTTTTTTCATTAAACTTTGAAAATCTTTGCTGCGATCATACAAGTTTAACTACCGTTTACTTTTTTCCATTTCGTTCCGCCTCAACTGGTCGATAGAAAACCTGCCCGCCCCGAAAATCAGAAACAACACCAGCAAAACCAGTATGATGATGGACATTTCCAATTCCATCAAATGGCCGACAGAAAGAAATCCTTTGGGATAATTCACCAAAAATACAGCCCCTATCAGAATAGGTATTTGCAAAAGCGATACCCACCTGGTATAAAGCCCGAAAGCAATCAGCGGCCCTCCCAGCACATGGGCAAAGATCACGTAGTGGGCTATACCTGCGGCAAAAAAGTTGAGACCTGCCTGTTCTGTCATCGTAGATTGCAGGTCATTGATGTTGAACATAAAGTTCAGCCCCTTGTAGGTAATAAAAACGCCCAGAAAAACACGGAGAATTACGAAAAACGTGGGCCGGTGCGAATCAGCCCAATGCTCGATTTTATGTAAGGCATTCATGGTATTAGGGTTTTTGTTTCCTATAATTTACAAAAATTTGAGGTACAATTTTAAAATCAAGTAGCAAAATTGTACTACCTACGATTACCGGGACTGAGTCATGTCGAATTTAGTGTTATTTTTCCGTTTAATGCCGGGCCTTAGATGTTGCCTCCATCCGGCTATTTGCAGTGTTCATCCCTGATTTTATTGGATGAAGGGATTATCTGCAATTCCGCGCATTTGTTGGGATTATATTCCGTGGTAAATCCGGATGCCGTAAAAGACATTAAAATTTACAGGGGTGGCATTCCCGTCCGATACGGAGGAAGGCTCGGTAGTGTACTGGATATACGACAACGCGAAGGAAACTACAAAGAATTTTGTCTAAAACGTTGTGCAGCAGCGATGGAACGCCTGCGCTATTTTAATAGTAAATTATTCAGCGTATTGTGGCGTAGCTGCATAGCATGGCTCCAAGCCATACCATGAATTAAGACCCTTTCGTTTGATCTTTAATTAACATCCACCAGCTCTACCTCAAAGATCAATGGTGAAAAAGGTTCGACAGATTCCCTTATCAGCTCCTTATCAATGAGATCCTCCCTGATTTGCGCTGGAACGACCTGGAAACTTTCCCCGTAAGCAAGGTTGGAAGGCATAATAAGCAGCGCTTTTTCTCCTTCCTGCATCAGCTCTATGCCTTCTTCAAACCCTTCAATCACCGAGGTGGACCCGAGTGTGAACTCAAATGGCGAATTGGATTCTGTTTGGTCGAAAACGGTACCATCCAGGTAAGTGCCTTTGTAATGAACCCTCAGGTTATCGCCTCTTCCGGGCTTGGCGCCATCACCGGCGCTGAGTTGTTTATAGAATAACCCCGAGGAAAAGTTATCCGCATCTACCACTTCCTGTTCCTCCAGGTAGGCTTCGATCATACCTATTTCAATTTCTTCCTGCTCCTCACGACTACCGATATTAACCAACTCCACGTCGATTATGAAGATAGCATTGGCTGGGATGAGCTGCTTGTAAGAATAAGAACCGTAAGCCCGGTACGAGGGAATAAAGAATTTGTAGATTTCACCTTCCCTCATGGTACTGAGACCCACGTATAACCCGGAGGGAGCCATGGTAATGCGACTCTGATCAAAGCCTATTTTCACAGCCCCGCCCCTGGTGGCAGAAGCGCTGTCTACCTCATTTCCGTTCAGCAAGGTCATGGTGTAATAGATAGACAAGACATCCCCATCCTCCACTTCTTCTCCAGCCCTGTTTTCCTTGGTTTTTACAAAATAATAACCGTAAGGATCTCTTTCCGCTTCTATGTTATTGCTTTCCAGGTATTCGGTGATTGCTTCATCGTCCAGTCTGACCTGCCGGTCCAAATCTGATTCATCATCGTCTAAACAACCCTGAAATAACAGGGCGGTTAAAGTCAGGATGATAAGCGTGTTTACCCTGTAGTTAAAAAAAATCTTCTTGTTTTTCATAAATTCTCGCATTAACGGTCATCAGTATCAACGTAAAAAAATGCAACACACGGTTTCTTTTTAGCCTTTTAGGCATATGTGTCACCTGACCATAAGACCCTGCAAATGATGAATAGGTTGGAATGCTTTGGCCTTAAAAATGTACTTTTTTGTGTTTTAACAACGTAAAGCTTTCTTTATAAGTTTATAAAGAAGGGTATTGATAGACCACTTCGACTTCCGGCAGGGATTCTTTAATCTGCGCTACTCCTTCTTCTGTGATGTCGGTTTGCCAGATATACAATTTTTTAAGGCCTGAGAGTTGCCGGATATCGGTTATGGCTTCATCAGTGAGCTTTGTTCCATATAAATTCAGATATTCCAGGTTTTTGAGTTGCACCAGATGTTTGATACCCTCATCAGTAATGGCTGTCTGGTTGAGCCAAAGCTTCGTCAGATTGGTGAAGCGGCCAATATGAGAAAGCCAGTCATCCTTCAAAGGGATACGTGAAAGCGTAAGCCAGGTGATGTTTTCTTTTGCGTTGGTCAGGGTGCTCAGCTTTTGTTCGCTTAACTTATCCGGATTATAGGATGAATAACTTGCTTCGAGCCATGGGCTGTTGGTGGCAATGGTTTTCAACTTGAATCCCTCGGCAACTATTTCATCTTGTACTTCCCGGGCTACTGACGCAATAGCCAGGCTGGCCAGGAAGGGCTTTTTTTCACCAATACCTACCTCCCTCAAATATCCGTTTATTCTTTCTTCGCGTGATAATTCCACTACTTTTTTATCAAATGGGGCGCCTTTTTCGATCCACCACTCCAGCAGGGCGGTTTCTTCTTTGGTAAGTGGGGTGCGGCCTTCGGCAGGCATAAAATCATCGTGATCAGGATTCAGCGTTACACGGAGGAAGAGCTCACTTTGCGAGGCATCTCCGGGTACAATGACGGGTCCGCTGTCTCCGCCTTTCATGATATGTGCCGGCTCTGTAAGTAACAGTGCCCCCTTTTGTTTGTCCGGGTTATGGCAAACATTGCATTTGGCTTCGAACATGTAATGGATAACATCGTCGTATACCAGGGCCGAATCCATTACAGTAATACGCTCCCTGGCCGGTTTGAGCCCGGCCAACTGCCTTACGGGCCCGGGGGCATGTTCGAGCAAATAGGTAGAACCATGTGTCAGGCTGCCTCCATAGTGCCCTGCCACTGTTAAGGTGATCAGCGCGAGTAGCAGTGTGCTTTGATATGCTTTTTGCATCCAGGCGGCTTTGTGCAGGTTTTTTTTAAGAAGATAGGCAGCTAACGATAATACAGTAGTGGCGATACCGGTCCATTTATGGGCATTCAGGGCCGATTCATTATAGCCACCTTCCGAAGCGAGCATCAACCCCAATACAATGGCCATCATACCAAAAATGGCGCCTGCCAATAATGCGTAAGCAATGGCAAGCTGTAAGTCCACCTTTTTTTTCCATGAAATCATTTCAAAGATGCCCGCCAGGATAATAAAACCAATAGGCAGGTGCACCAGCAATGGGTGAAACCGGCCAAAAAACAATGTCAGGTTAGCTTCCAAAAGAATTGTCATACACGCAGTTCAAGTATTGTCGATGTTGGTCCGGAATTTTCCATTTTCTCTTGTAGCCTGAATTTTTGCATTTTTCCTGGAAATTAAATGGTCAAAGGTCTTTTTTCACAACCACCTTTTTTGGGATTGTTCATCACTCCGTATCGATTGATATTTTCAGGCAAGGATATCTTTTACGACATGTCCATGCACATCCGTCAGCCTGAAGTCCCGCCCCTGGAAGTGATAGGTGAATTTTTCATGATCCAATCCGAGCTGATGCAGGATAGTGGCCTGCAAATCGTGAACATGTACCCTGTCTTTGATGCCATAATAACCAATATCGTCAGTTTCCCCATATGAAAACCCACTCTTTATGCCTCCGCCGGCCATCCAGATGGTAAATGCCTCCGTATGATGGTCCCGGCCATAAAAAGGCATAATCCTGCCCCCACGGTTTTCGCGCATAGGAGTGCGGCCAAACTCTCCGCCCCAGATTACCAGGGTATCATCGAGCAAGCCTCTGAGCTTAAGGTCCTGCACCAGGGCGGTCATTGGCTTGTCGATCTCCAGGCACTTGGTTTTTAACCCTTCATTAAGCGAAGTGGCCTTACTGTCGCCATGCATGTCCCAGCCCCAATGATAAAGCTGGACAAACCTGACACCCTGCTCAACGAGCCTGCGGGCCAGCAGACAGTTATTGGCAAATGATGCCTGCCCCGGATTGGCACCATACAATGCCTGAATATATGTGGGTTCTTTGGTGATGTCCATAACCTCGGGAACAGAAAGCTGCATTTTAAAAGCCATCTCATACTGGGCGATCCTGGATAGGATCTCCTGGTCGCCGAACTCCTTGTACTGCTCTTTGTTGATGGCATTGATAGCGTCGAGTGACTTTCGCCGTATGTCCCTGCTCATGCCGTCGGGGTTGGAGACATAAAGGATCGGGTCACCTGAATTGCGGCACTGTACTCCCTGGTATTCCGAGGGAAGAAAACCGCTTCCCCAGGCATTTTTGCCGGCACTTGGGCTTTTCCCTCCTGATACCAACACCATGTAACCAGGTAGATTTTCGTTTTCCGAGCCTAAGCCATAGGTGACCCAGGCGCCTATGCTTGGCCTGCCGACCCGGGGACTTCCGGTTTGCAAAAAAAGCTGGGCAGGCGCATGGTTGAATTCATCGGTGTGCATGGCTTTCAGCAGCGCCACCTCGTCGACAATGTTGCTGAAATGTGGCAACAGTTCAGAAACATAAGTGCCCGATTCGCCATACCTTTCGAATGAATGTTGCGGACCGAGCATTTTTGGTATTCCCTGGATAAAAGCAAACCTTTTACCCTCCAGTAACGACTCCGGGCAATCCAGGTCATGCAATTCCTCGAGTTTTGGTTTATAGTCAAACATTTCCAGTTGCGAGGGGGCTCCGGCCATATGCAGGTAGATGACCCTTTTTGCTTTTGGATAAAAATGAGGCAAGGTATCCGGTCCGGCATTATCACCCATACCCCTTCCCAATAGGTGCTGTGGGCCGAGCAACGAGGCCAACGCAATGCCACCGAGCCCGGTGCCGCACCTTTTCAAAAAATGCCGGCGCGTGGTAAACTCCAGTTTTCTTTTTCGTGCTTCGTTGTATAAATCCATCGGAAATCAGTTTTTAACTATAAATTCATCCATGTTCATCAGGGCATTGGCCATAACGGTCAGCGTTGCCAATTCCGGGTTGTCTGACTTTGTCAGCTCATAAGCCTCTTGTTCATTTTCCCGGTAGTAAGCCTCGGTTTCTTCCAGTAACTTCATCAATATATTGGTTTTTTCAGGCCCGGGCATCTTACCCATTACCTTGTTGTAAGCAACTTCTGCCTTTTCTTTTTTTCCCCCTTTCACCAACATGATTTGCCGGGCAAGATTCAGGGCGGTTTCAAAATACACCGGATCATTCAAAGTCACCAGGGCCTGTAGGGGGGTGTTGGTGTTGATCCTTCTGGAAAGGCAAAACTCCCTCCCAGCCGCATCAAATGTGATAAATGAAGGATAGGGGCTTGATCTCCTGGTATAAGTGTACAGCCCCCTGCGGTAGGCGTCCTCTCCGTCACTGGTATTCCATCTGGCGTTACTGTAAACAACCGTCCAAACACCATCGGGTTGTGGAGGCATTACACTGGGGCCATACATTTTATCACTTAACAGCCCCGAAACTGCCAGCGCCTGGTCCCTGATCTGCTCTGCGGAAAGCCTCACACGCGGACTTCTGGAAAGCCATTTGTTGTCCGGATCCCGCTCCATGGCTATGGCGGTTACTTTGACGCTTTGCCGGTAGGTAGCTGACATGACGATCGTTTTCAATAGCTTTTTTACCTGCCAGTCCCATTCCCCTGAAAACCTCAGTGCCAGCCAATCCAGCAACTCCGGATGCGAAGGGTAATCACCCAGGGTTCCGAAATCTTCAACGGTGGTTACCAATCCTTTGCCAAACAGCTTTGCCCAGAACCTGTTGACAATAACCCTTCCGGTCAGGGGATTTTCTTCGCTTACAAGCCATTTGGCCAGATCCAGCCGGTTGTCAAACGCCTGTTTTTCGCCGCTAAACACTTCCGGAACTCCCGGAAATGCCTCATCTCCTTTTACCAGCCAGTTTCCCCGTACAAAAACATGGGTCTTCCGGCTGTGCGTTTTGGGTTTTTCCACCATGATGGGTGTTGAATGTCTGAAAGGAGCATTCAACACTTCATCTATTTCCTTATAAACCCGTTGATATTCAGTATCGTTATCGCCGGGCAGTTTTTTTCCAAGCAAAAAGCCATCGATCAAGCCTGCATAATCGCCTGACAAACCGATAAACTGAAAGTATAAATCAGTGATCGCAGGTTTGGAGGTGATCTTTACCGGCCTGTTGACAAAGCCATTTGTTTTAGGTAAAGTGGTTTTACCAATCACCGGACCGGTAAGGCTGTCAACCCTGATATATAATGAGCCTTTGTATTTTTCCGATTGACGATAATTTATGTATATTCTGTCGACATCCTGCAGGGAAACCCCTTTGATTTTAATATACGATCCATTAAAAACCTGCATGAAGTCCTGGTTCGACCTGTTATAATGCACCACATTTCCTACCTCCTCAAAGTCCTCGGGCCTGAGTTTCGGTTCCCCTACCCGCAGGAATTTTTCCCACTTACCGGATTCCGTCACAGTTGAGCGATTGGCAATCCACTTTTTGATTTCCTCAAGCCGGGTTTCATCATCTTCTTCAAGCTCTTTAAGCAGGGGCTGTTCGCCGGGAACATCCCAGTCCGAGGTATTATTAAAAAAAGCAAATGAGGAATAATACTCCTTCATTAATATCGGGTCGTAAGGGTGGCTATGACATTGCACACAGCTCATGGTAGTGGATTGCCATACTTCCCAGGTGGTATTTACACGATCTATGACCGAAGCTATCCTGTACTCCTCATTGTCGGTGCCACCTTCGTCATTGTTCAGTGTATTTCTGTGAAATGCCGTGGCGATGAGTTGGTTGATAGAAGGGTCGGGCAAGAGGTCACCCGCCAACTGTTCGATCGTAAACTGGTCGAAGGGCATATCGTCGTTGAATGCCTTGATCACCCAGTCCCGGAATTTCCATATCTCCCTGGCCCTGTCGGCTTCGTATCCTTTGGAGTCGGCAAACCGGGCCAGATCCAGCCACATACTGGCCCAGTGCTCACCGTATTTGGGCGATGCCAGTAATTGATCCACAAGATTTTCATAAGCCTGTTCCGAATGGTCGTTGACAAAAGCGGCAATTTGTTCCTGTGAGGGGGGTAAACCGGTCAGGTCAAGATAAACACGCCTTACGAGGTCATACCTGCCGGCCTCTTCAGAAGGTGACAGGTTATTTTCTTTGATTTTGTTTAAAATGAAATGATCAATTTCGTTTTTTGCCCAGCCGGATGTGGTATGGGGTATTTGCGGTTCCGGAGGTTTCAGATAGGCCCAATGATCCTGCCATTCTGCCCCCTGTTTTATCCATTGGGTGAGCACGTCAATTTCCTCTTGGCTAAGTGGTTCTTTTTCAAGGGGCATCCGCATCTCAGGGTCGTCGTGTTTAATCCTGGCAATCATTTCGCTCTTTTCGGGATGGCCCGGCACAATACCGATTTTACCATTCTTGGTTTCGCGCAAAGCATTTTCCCGGAAAATCAGCCCAAAGCCTCCGGACTGTTTGACGCCCCCATGACAGCTTATGCAATTTTTGTTGAGAATGGGGCGAACCTGGGCATTAAAATCGATTTTTTCCTCCTGGCAGGAGGAGAGCAGTATCAGCAGAATGCCTGCGAAAAAGGATATTTTTTTAGGGCCGGTGATGGTAAAATCGAATTGCCTCGCCATGTCTGAATTTAAATAGTAGTGATTCGAACTTACAAGATGCTGTTTATTTGCCATTTTCACTTGATCAACCGTATCAAGTGTTTGACTGAACGTATTTCTGACAGCTTTTACCGGCTCTGAACATAGGCGGAAGGGGAAATCCCAAATTTTTCTTTAAACGAGCGGGTAAAGTGGGCATGGGATTTGAATCCAATGGCAAAGGCCACTTCGCTGACACTTCTGGGGTTGGCGTCCAGGTAAAGCTTTGCTTTTTCCAGCCGGATATCTTTGATGAAACCGGATACTGTTTGGCCGGTGAGTTCTTTAATTTTTCGAAATAATTTGGCCCGGCTAAGACCAAGCTCGGCGCACATGCTCTCAATTGACAGTTCGTCATTGTCGATGTTGGACTCCACGTATTTTACGGCCCTTTCAACGAAGGCTTTGTCATAATGTTTTCCGGAGAGAACCACCCTGCTGTCTGCGGTTTGGTGATTCCTGAAAACGAGGTCAGCTAGTGATAGGTGATCGGGTTGCCGGGCCATATAACGGCGGTAACCAGTAAAACCTGCAACAATAATTACTATCGTCATTAACATCAGACCTAGTTTAAAACCGGCAGTTTCCCAGATTTGAGAAGTTATGATAATGCCAAGACTGGCATTGTCGTGATTCCAGACCCCGTGGTTGTTAGCTGCCTTTACCTTCAAATGATATTTGCCAGGGGCCAGATTACTGTATGAGGCTACATGCTTGTTTCCCGCATAATGCCAGGTTTCATCATACCCTTCAAGCATAAATGCATATTGATTTTTCTGTGACTTAATAAAGTTCAGCGCGGTAAAGTAAATGTCAATAGAAGAAGCTTCCCTGGTTGATAAGGAGACCTCATCTACTTCAAAGAGCTCCTTTTTATCAGGCGCCCTGTATTTTTCACCATTGACCATCATTCCGGTAAGGATCACAGGAGGCACATTGGGATTCAGATCCATTTCCAGGGGGTTGAGCCTATTCAGACCATTAAGCCCTCCGACAAGAATATTACCCGACCTTTTACTCACCAAGCCGGCATGGCTATTGAAAAGATTTCCCTGCAGGCCATCACTTTTGTTGAGTTTGTTCAGCACCCGGATGCCGTATGTGTCCTGGTCAACCTCGCATTTGAATAAACCCTGCCGGCAGGTAATCCAGAAAAAGCCATTGAAATCTTCCATCATGTTGGTTACCTCAGTGATTTGGTAATTAGGGTTGGAAACACCGGGTTTTATGGGTTTTCTGTTTGCATCCAACAATATCAGGTTTCCATCCAGGGTGCTCATCCAGATGCGCCCGTGGCTATCTTCATACAGATAAGATACCCAGTCCCGGTTTTTTCCTTTGGCAAAGCCCTGGAATCTGTACAACCGGAATATTCCATCTTTTTTATCGTAATAATGAAGACCACTTTCAGAAGCCATCCAAACTGTACGGGCATGGTCTATCAAGAGGCTGTTGACCTTTCCTATTTCAAGTTTTTCATTTTTATCTGTTGAATGGTTAAAATGTTGAAATCGTTGCTTTTCCGGATTAAACAGGCTTATTCCCCTGTCAGTGCCCGTCCACAAACCATTATCGTCTTTGATCAGCCTTGTTACATGGTTGGTGTTAAGACTTTCCGGTTCATCCGGGTGATGTGGGAAGTAGGTAAACGCATTTTTAATGATGTCATATTTTGCCAGGCCATGCTCGAGCGTTCCGATCCATAAGTGGCCGGGTTTATCAAAACACAGGCTGTTGACGGTTTTGTCTTTGAAGTGTGGAAACCATTTGAATTTTCCGGTTTTTACCGTCAGATAATTCAGGCCGCCTCCCGATGTCCCTACCCAGAAATTACCAGACGAGTCTTCAGCTAAAGCCGAAACATTGTTCATGCGAAGCGTATGGTCGTTCCCTTCGACATGCTGATGCCATGTAATAGCGGTAGGATAATTATCCTGAATTTTTACACCACCGTTTGAGGTGGCGATCACAATTTCACCCGATCTGAGTTTATAATGACTGAATACACTGGCTTTGCTCCCGAAAGGGTTGTAGTTGCCATAAGTGTCGAACCGGTGGAAATTGTCTTCTTCACTGTTATATACACTGATGCCACCATTCATTCCGCCAACCATCAATTCACCGTTTTCATCTTCAATAATGGAATAAACCGTATTGCTGGCAATGCTGGTTCGTTTTTCCTCGTTGAGATACCACTTAAAAGTTTGTGAAGCTTCATTAAACCGGTTCAGGCCACCCCGCTGGGCCCCAACCCAGATCTGTCCCTGTTCATCTTCATAAATAGCACTGATGCTGTTGCCACTGATACAGTTACTCTTTTTGGCTTCCTTTTGAAAACGCGTAAAGCGGTTGGTTGACAAGTCCATGAGGTTCAGTCCCGAAAAGGCAGTACCAATCCACAACCGGCCCCGGCTGTCTTCCATAATGGTCGTTACCACATTGCCACTGATGCTGCTTTCATCCGGCGGGTCATGTGAAAAGTTGATAAAATCTCCTGTGCTTTTTCGGTAAAGGCTCAGGCCACCCCAGGATCCTACCCACATCCTGTCCTTACTGTCTCTGTAAACTACTTCGATATTCGGATTGATTAATGCATTTGGATTGTTTTCATCAGGAAGGTAGGTCTTAAAATAGTTTCCGTTTTTCATCAACAGGTTCAACCCGTACTTGGTGCCTACCCAGAGGTTTTCATCGCCATCCTGGCCGATGCTGTTGATGTAGTTGTTGGAAAGCCCGCTGTTAATGTCCCCGTCAGATTGGAAAACCTTGTAATTATAGCCGTCATACCGGTTGAGACCGTTGATGGTCCCCAGCCAAAGGAAGCCTGTTTTATCCTGAAAGATGCAGTTTACTGTAGGGTGTGACAGCCCTTCAAAAGGCAGTTGGAGAAAATGCAGGTTTTTTGGCGTCTGGGCACAAGACATAATTGCCAATAACATAAGTATTATGGTAACCGGGAATTTTGTATGTCGGTGACATGGATTCATGTATGCAGGCTTCTCCCAACATAACAAAATTATGATTTCCTGATGTTTTCTGCCAGTTCTTTGTGAAAAATCCCTGAATCCATGTTTGCTGCGAGGAATTTTATCCATGGATTATTATCAAAAAAGGAGTCATGGCATGGCTTCAGGCCATTTTAAATGGTTTTTCAATGAAATCCCTTATTTGAATGCCATAATTTATTACATTCGTGAATATCGATAGTGGGTATGAAGGGCGCACACATAAGTGCTTGTGTCATATTTTTGTAAACAAACCAAAGAATGGCCATATGAATCTGCTGTTTGATTTTTTCAAAACATTACGTTTCCCTTACAAAAGCCGTTCAGATATAAGGCAATATCAATTATCGAAATTTCGGGAAGTTGTCCATCATGCCTGCGAAAACGTACCTTTTTACCGGAAAAAATACGAGGGGATGGATTTAGGCCTTTCTTCGTTGAAGGATGTGCAAAAATTACCGGTAATCAACGCTCCGGAATTGCGAAAATGCCATCTTGATGAAATCACCTCGAAAAAGGTGAATAAAAATGAGATGCTGAACATGTCCACCACAGGTACAAGCGGAAGTCCATTGAAATTCCAGTTATCCAAAAAGGAAAATGCGTTGCGGCAATTAAGTTTTTTACGTTTTATGCTGGGTTACGGGTGGTGGCCATGGTGGAAGGTAGTACAGGTATGGCGCGAGGTGTCACCTAAGAAGTATTCAGTTTTTCAAAGGCTGATCAACAGCCGGAAATTTCATGTCAGTATACACCAACCTGTAGAAGATCAGGTGAAGCAATTGCGGCAGATCAAACCGCAAATGTTACATGGCACGTTGACAAGCGTGGAACAGCTAGCAGATTGGCTGGTGGATCATGGCAAAAGTCTGAAGGGCCTTCGTGTTATATCCACAGGGGGAGAAGTCAAAAAATCATATCATGGAGAAAAATTTAAGAAAGCTTTCGGTACCCCGGGAATACAAAGGTATGGTGCGGTGGAATGCGGTATAATGGGTTATTCATGCATATATTGCGGTCAGTTGTATTTTGATGAACAAAACTTTTTCGTAGAGGTAGTGGATGATTCATATAGGCCGGTCAAAAATGGAGAGCAGGGAAAAGTTCTTTTTACAACACTCAACCAGTACACTACCCCCCTGGTGCGTTATGAGTTGGGTGACATGATTACGCTTTCCGAATCACAGGGCCATTGTAAAAACAAATTTCTGCACTTTAAAAGTATTGACGGGCGTGAATTTGATGTTTTGCCATTGAAAGATGGGAGACAATTGCATTCGCAACATTTGATTCACGGGGCTTTGCGTGTGAGCGGGTTAAAGAAGATACAACTGTTACTGAAAAAGGACCAATCATTGCTGGTGAAGTATATAGCGGATAATGAAATCTGTGATGAAATTATCCGCAAAGAATTGATAAAAGCCATGCGCTTTGAAGCACTTGAAGTTGACTTTGAAAGGTGTGAGGTGATTCCCAATGAAGCCAGCGGTAAATTTAAATTTTTGAAAAGGGAATGAAACAGTAGCAGGGTTTTAGAAGGATTTCGAAATAATCTGAAATAATCAGAATTATAAAACACGGCTATTATGAAAAACCTCTTGGATATTGTACTTTAGCTACACTTTTTGATATGAGGGGTCTTTGCAGATAGTTTTTACTCCTGCCAAAAGAAACGGATCATTTTGTGTTTTTCAAAATGGGAAACTGAATTTTAATCAATATTAAATTATATCAACAACATCTTAGCACCCATGCACCGGATAACCTGCTTTTTGGTGGCTTTATTAGCCGCTAACAATCTATTAATTGCCCAGGAACAACAGGGCACTCCCCTCGGTCTCAGTCATAAAGGTACGGCAACCCAGTGGACATTTTCATGGTTTACCGATACAACCGTTGCCGACGGCAATGTGGAAGTAGAGGCGCTGAAAAAGCCTTTCGACAGTTTCCACGGGCAAGCTACTTCAAAACAAGTGAAGGCAAGAGATGGTAAATCATATTACAGTCATGTGGCTGCTGTCAAGGGGTTGAAGCCTTCTTCCAAATACCGATTCCGTGTCGGCAGAGAAAGTCACTGGAGTCAATGGGCGGAGTTTAGCATCCCCTCTCCTGCCGAAGTTTTTGCTCCGACACCCGTTCCGGACCGCATTGCCCTTAGTTGGACGCAAAACCCGGCTACCTCCTTTGCCGTAACCTGGCGCACTGACACCACGGTTACCGAAGGCATGGCACAGATCGCCATCGCAACCGATGCACCTGAATATAAAGAAGGCTGGCATTTTCCGGACACCCGGGAAACAAAGGCCAATTTGGAAACACAAAGCCTGAATGGTGTGTCCTCGCACCACTTTTCTGTTACTTTCGAAGGGCTTACCCCAAAAGCCATGTATGCATACAGGGTGGGAGATGGCCGGAGATGGAGTGAGTGGTTTCATTATACCACCGCCAGTACAGAACCGGAGCCCTTTTCGTTCATCTATTTCGGGGATGCGCAAAATGATGTCAAGTCCTTCTGGAGCCGTACTATACGGCAGGCCTTCATTGATGACCCGAAAGCTAAATTCATCATCCATGCAGGTGACTTGATCAACATACCCGAGGCAGATAATGAGTGGGGTGAGTGGTTTTATGCCGGAAGCTTTATCCATGCTATGATACCTATGGTTGCCACACCCGGTAATCATGAGTACACCATTGGCCCTGAAGGCAAGGCCATTGTAGACCGTTTGTGGACGAAACAATTCACCTTTCCCCAAAATGGCCCCGAAGGGCCGAACCTCAGCGAAACCGCCTACTACCTGGATTACCAGGGGGTCAGGGTCATTTCCCTGAATTCCATGGAGATTGAAAACAGGGATACCACCCGCTACAAAATTCAACTGGAATGGCTCGAAAAAGTCCTGAGCGATAATCCTAACAATTGGACCGTATTGACCTTTCATTTTCCTGTTTACGGAGCTGCCAGAAGTGACAGCGGGCCGCTGAAAAAGCACTTTAAACCGTTGTTTGACAAATACGGCGTCGATCTTGTACTGCAGGGCCATGACCACGTATATGGAAGGGGAATGCCCAAAAACCAGTCCACAGGCCGTACAAAACGCCCTGACAACACCGGCCCTGTATATGTGGTTTCGGTGTCGGGACCGAAAATGTATACTTTCAAGCAGGAAAAAGAATGGATCGACCGGTCGGCAGAAGGCCTGCAGCTTTATCAAATCCTCCATGTGGACGAGGACAAGATCCGCTACGAAGCCTACACCACTACCGGTAAGCTGTATGATGCCTTTGATTTGATCAAAAGAGGAAATGGTAAACCCAATAAACTGGTCGATCGCAAGCCTGACACAGCGGATCACCGGTTTCCCAGGAAAGAAAAAGAGTCGGAAGGTACTCATTGAAGTGGTGCAAACAAATATGCTCAGGAGGTGCAGGAACAATTTATGGCTACAAGGGAATGATGCCCGGCACCACTGAGTACTATCATGCCACACAAATAGCAGTAGACAAAAAAGATCTGCGTTAACAAAAAATCACTCCGGGGAGTGCACAGACGTTATTTTTCTCAACATTTACCGGTCGATCCTTTCATAAAGTCTACGTATATCACCTCCATCTTCGATACCTTGCCCCATTTCCTGAAGCTGGATGTGGCGGCCAGGCGGACATCCGCCTTTTCCCGATGGCTGTGATAATACTTGACCACAATAATATTGGACTCTTTGCAGGCGTATTCGAAAGTAAACTGGTTATCCCTTGAGATTCCGTCCAGAATACCACTGTATTGGTCCTCTTCCATGTCAGGTATTTTAATGATCACCGTACTGTGGTTTTCTATCCTCTGCTTATGCACCTGGGCGGTGTTTGTAAAGATAAAAAGCAGGCACGGGAGTATCCAGGCAAAAAACCTGCCGGAGACACATATATGTGGATTACTGAAGTCGCTCATCAATCTGGCATTTAAAAGATTTAGGACAATGGTAAAAAACTTTATAAAGAAATAGCAAAATAATCGCACAAGCGATTATTTACCTTGATATGCGTCAGCGTAAGAAATGACTTTAATCAGTATTGGTCATCGATTGAGTGGTTTTTAAGTGTTGGGCCTGTGCCGGTTGCCCGGATTGTTCCTGTTGCATTTCAGTCGAGGGATTGTCGGTAACCTTTTTATCTTCAACTTTTTCATTTTCGGGTTCTTTCTTCCTGTAGTCTTCCAATTCTTGTTTTAAACTGGCAATTTCTTCCTCCATTTCACTTTTTTGTCTCGCCAGCTCCTCCTGGGTAGCCTGCAGCTCTTCCTGATTTTGGCGCATTTCTTCTTCCTGAGACCGCATTTCTTCTGCCTGTTGTTGCGAATCTTCGAGAAGCCTTTGCATTCTGGAGGTATTTCTTACGCCTTCAATCGTAGCGGCTATGTTTTCGCCCAATGTTTCTAAAAATGCCATCTGATGATTTTCGAATTCATTAAAAGAGGCCAATTCAATCAACCCAAGTGTTTTTTCATTCACCTTAATGGGCATAATTAACAAAGATCTGGGGTTGCTTTTCCCCAAACCCGAGGTGATGTTTACATAATTTTCGGGTATCTCTTTCAAAAATACATACTTACCCTCAAGATAAGTTTGCCCCAGCAACCCTTCACCAATGTTGATCCTTTTTTCAATAAACTTCTTCCTGTCATAAGCATAAGTGGACACAAGCTCCAGATAGAGGTCCTCTTTATTGTCCTCATTCAGCACAAATAACCCCCCCTGGTTGGCTTCCACATATTTTACCGTGAAGGATATGAGATCATCATATAGCTGTTGCATTTCCTCATGATCGCGCATAAGTTTAATAGATTGGGCAAGACCCTCACCGGCCCACTGCCTTTTCTTCTCCTCCTCCTGCGCTTCCTCGATTTTCTTCAGGTGCTCCTTCAATTCGGTCTCCTTGCCACTTAACAGGTCATTGGCCTCTTTGGATTTTTTTAATAGCTTCTGGGATTTTTCTCCTGATGTTTTATTTTGATTGGCGAGGATCAGGATACATCCACCACCGGTTATAATACTAATCGCAATGGTTGCTTTTGACAGGTATCCAGTGATGATCACCTCATTATCCATCTCCAGCTCAAGCAATTCATTGATGTTGTCCATGAACAGGAGCGCTGCCATGGCTATTATACTTAAGGTGATCAGGTAACCTTTTTCCCGGATATCAAAAACTAAAAAAATAACCAGGGTAAAACTTAATGCAAGCATCGCCAATGAAGGAGCAGGAGTTGTTCCTGCATGGTTGATATAGCCAGCATAAGCAGAGGTAAGCAGAATCGGTAATAAAGCAATGACTATCCTGGCGATTATCTGTAGTTTAAAGTAGTTAAATACCAATGTAGACATGCATACGATTGTTCCGATCATGGGTAAATAAGCAATCGGGGAAATGTATGAGGCTGATAAAAGTAAAAGGGGCAGCTACTAATAGACCAATAACCAGCGCGATCTGATTCGATAAGATTATTTTCTGCTGTATGTATTCCGGATAACTGTCATCCAATCCAATCTTTGCAATTTTCATTTTTAAAGCGATTAATTATAAAACTAAATTGACCCCCAGGGATTACGGAGACATTGATCCGTTGGCCCCTTTTAGTTGGATGGGATAACCTGTAATTGTGGTGTTCACCTGAATGCCCTTGACTTTGGCGCAGGAAGTTACTGTAATTTCGTTTACATCACACAACGCTTGCGCTTTTGGTCACAGGTATCCGGACAATTTGATGGATTACCTGCGAAAGTGTGAATTGCACCATGGCTTTCATTGCCAAATGCATCCAAATTTATTGAAGGCTGAGGAAAAAAATAATTTCAATCTTTGGATTATATCTTACCTGTAATGTTTTCATTACTAATTCCATTTTTTGAATGCCGGCCTTTAAGGTTTTCACAAGGTAAAAAGGTAAAACCGGTTATTGCAGATAGCAGATCAAACATTTCCATGGAGGGCGACACTGTCATTATCCATCCGGTTGATAAAAACCAAAGTTCGGTAAAACCTGATTTTATCGTCAAAGGAAGAGTCACCGCCGAAAATGCAGGCCCTTTGCCAGGCGCACTGCCCTATTAATGACCCATGATGGAGGTGAAATAACATCTGCGCCGGTAACAAAAGACCAACTAAACCCCATCATTACCCCCGGAGATAATTTCAGGCGTTTTCCCAATCATATAGCACATAATGGAGGCCGGAACTTTTTTGATGGCCTTTGACAAATCGTGTTGATCAAGCGTGGTCATCCAGCTTGTGGATAACTTGTTGGCATTCATAAATGAGCGCAAATTGGAAGGGTCTCCGTTGTTGGACCATTTGATTTCCAGGGCCCAGCTGGGTTTTTGGGTAGCCCTGTCGATACTGATGAAATCAATTTCCCTGGTTTTTCGTCCTTCTTTCCACCTGGCATACCTGATATCATAACTTCGATGGAGGTACTGGTCAAATATGGCTGTTTCAACCAGCGCTCCAAACATGTCGGAGGTGGGTTCAATGGGCGTAAACATAGCGCTTCGAAATGAAACATTGGTCAGAAACAATTTAAACTGCTGTTCTTTTTTCAATCTTTTAGCATTGATATCGACCCTGGATAGTTTCTTAATCAAAAAAGCTGCCTGTAAATATTCGATATAATTATCCAGCAGATGCCTGGAAATTTGTAAATCCCGTTCCATATTGGCTGTCGATGTCTCATTGGACGAATTGTAGGCCACTACATTGAAAAAAGCATTCATGTCCTGGGTGTCCCTGACACCGTATAAATTGGGTAGATCCTTCAACAATACCTTATCGATAATGTCCTGCGAAACATAACGTTCCAAATCATCCTGCATTTCAGGGTTCATGACCACCTCCGGATAACCCCCGTAATGTATATATTTTATGAATTCCTGATTAAAGGCCGCGATATTCAGCGCTTCCGAAATTTTGTCTGTATGCTTTAACATGCCCTGTTTACCCGTCATATCTATAAACTCGGCAAATGTCAATGGCGGTAGCACAAAATCCGTGAGCCTCCCGGCCCCGGACTCCCTGCTCTTTCTTCTTAAGGCGGCAGCAGCACTTCCGGATACCACAAATTTGGTATCGTGGTAGGTGTCCACCATCGTCTTCAGGTAATTCTCCCAATCCCTGAGATACTGAATTTCATCGAAGAAAAAATAACAACCTTCAGGGCTTTCGGTACTCGCTGCTTCTAACGAAAGCATTAATAAATAATCAGGATCAAGCCTGGAATAAATGGGCTTGTCCAGGCTTAAAAAAACTATTTTCCGCGCCGGTACTCCCGAGTCAATGAGCTTCTCAATTGCCTGATTCAACATAACCGTTTTACCAACCCGCCTGGGCCCCATGAGCACTACAGCCCGTTTGGGTCTTTTTATCCCTACTAGTTGATAAAACGGATCAAAATAGGCCCTGTGCCTGAATGGCTGATAAAAGTCTGCAATTTCATTCGTTTGCCACCAGGGATTATCAACTACAATTCGCTTTTTAACCTCTTCTTTGTCATATTTAATAAAATTCATTTACACAAATATGACAATTTTGTTTAAATTATTAAAATTTTATAAAATGTTTTTACAAACAACCTTAAAAATAACTACCAACGCTGTTCTACCCTGTACTGTGTTTAAATCGAATTTTAACTCCTATTCACCCTTTTTCACCTGTTAAGTTGTATTGATTTTTTCAAAAGCCCCGGATATGTTGCAAAGTTTTTGCACATCATTTCACTGTTGACCCCCTCCCCTCTATCGACCATAGCTATAGTACCCCTTAGTGTCTCCGTGCCCTCGCGGTTAAAAACCAGGCACCAAAGAGGTACCAGGACACAAAGAGATACAGAGGTTTTAGCCGGTGAAATGAGCGTATAGGCACATTCTTGAGTTATGCAACAGCCACGAGACGCTTGCGCCATACTTTCAAACCCGCAACTTCCACCATGGTTCCCACAAAACTAAAAACCTTAAAAAACCTTATCCTACCACCACCGGTGGTGGCCTTAGCTGGGACAAGGCCACTGTTAATGTCGGGGTGACAGCCTGTTTAATATACCAAGACCATGTATTGGAAGGGTCGGTGAATACAACAGGTACTACCATAACCGGTTTGGAGGCCTCCACTACCTATACCTTTGCGGTGACGGCAAGGGATGCGGCAGGCAACGAGTCGGCGGCAAGCACTATACAGGTGACAACAGAAGTGATATTATCGGTAGCAGAAGCGCCTCTCAGGGATAAGCTTTTACGAGTATACCCCAAATCCTTCTACGGACGAAATTGTGCTATCAGGAAAATTCAAGCCTGTAAGCCAGGTGCAAATAGCGCGGGTGGATGGCATGGCTTATACCAAAAACCTGATCCGGGAGGGTGGTGCCTGGAAAGTAGTGGTGTGGGATCCGCCTGCCGGTATGTATGTGATCTGTATTGAAGGAGCATGCAATAAGTTTGCAAAAGTCCGGTAACCGGTTTTTTCCCGGGCTGGTTTTTTCCTTCCGGGCTTGTCATTTTACCGGCTCATGCAGGGCAATTCGGTTCCCTTCACTATCTTCAAATTCTGCGACAAAGCCCAGTTCGCCATTGGAGGTTTTAGGATATAAGATTTCCGCGCCATTTTGTTGGGCTTTTTTTAAAGTCTCATCGATGCTGCCGGTGTTAAAGTAAATTAAAACCCCGTCTTTGGTCGGCTTATATATTTCGCCTTTGGCCAGGGCCCCAGAAATGCCGGAGCTTTCGTCCCTGAATGGAAACAGGGCCATTTCATTGTGGTCAATAATCTCTTTGTCAAACTGAAATCCGAATACGGCATGATAAAATTTTATCGCCCTGTCGATATCTGTGACCGGAATTTCAAAATATACTACCGGATTGATTGATTTTTCCATTTTATTCGGTTGCGCTTCCGAGTCATTTTTACTTGCTGTGTTTCCGGCTTTATCCATACACGAAAAAGCCAACATGCAAAAAAAACAAAAATATGTTAAAGTCGTTTTTTTGTCCATTAGTATTTTTTATCAATGTTCCACACGCTCGCGGATTTACCCTTGTCGATTTTCCCGGATTTTTAATTCCATGGCTTTGTTTACGCTTTATTACTTTTGCTAGTGACGGGAAAAATTATCCATGACAACACCATCAATATCTTGCAGAAGCTGGTCTGAATCGATATCATTAATTCTTTTCTTTGTTAAATATTCAATCATAAACCTGAAATATTCTTTGGTCAGTTTTGACAAAATTTCCTTGATGCCTTCTCCATTTTGCCAGGTGTCCCTGGCGATGATGATATCGGCTGAATAGGTTTTACCTGGCTTGCTGTATCGCCAGTAGTGAATTCCGGTAGGTTTGTGAAAATTATCTATCGACCCGCTGATTCGTAAGAAGATTTTAGCTTTTTCCAGAGATTCGGCATATTGCTTGTCCCCCAGCAACTTTAAGGACTTTCTGAGTTTGACGATTTCATTTCTGAATAACCTGCCAGATTCAGGACCACCGGTTTGCGCGGTTAATATAATTTCCATGAGCGATTGGTTTAGGGGTTCAATTTGTGTTATTATATACCAAAGATCGACCTATTTCCGGCTCAGATAGTTGGGCTGCCCTGTACTTGGACCATTCAGGCCTGGGTATTTTTTCAAATGCTTTAAGTTTACCGGCTATTTCCGGTTCGCCAAATGAATGCCAGTTTTTCAGGTCAATGATTAACTGGTTCGTCTTTTCCAATTCCGAATGCATTTTGTTCATCATGAAAGGGTTGCGCTGAAAATTATTTGTCTTTTATCTCACTATTGGCATCGATTTGATCGAAACTATTTTTAATTTCCATATCCCGGGTGGCGCAAAGTTAAACATTTAAGATGGTTCTGTCTGCATTAAATTGAAGCCAGGTATTTACGGTGTGAAGGGTTAGCATCCACTGATTTGTGACCAGGTAAGTTGCGATGATGTAAGTGCTTTTCGAGATATAGCGACCTTCATTTCCATATTGCTCTGAATATTGGGGTATGGCCGTGTATTTAATAATTTAAAATATTGTATCCGGCTTGAGTCAACGCATTGTTAAATAGTAATAAATGTCTATTTTTGCAACAATGTTGCATACCAGATATTTTTTACTGCTTTGTATTAGTCTGTGGTTACCCCATGGGCTTTTTGCCCAGGAAGGACAGGTACTCCTCAGAGGCGTTCTGTTAAATAGTGAAAAAAAGCCTGTGGAAGCTGCCTTGATCAAAGTTTTTCCAAGAGAAAAGCAGACGATATCGGATGAAAACGGGACTTTTTCGATCGCCTGTGATATGAATGTGGAAATGGCTTTCCTGGAAATTTCGCATCTGGCCTATGACCCGGTTCGCCTTCCTGTAGCGGATTTTCCGGATCTGTCAAACATCCGGATTACCCTGACAGAGGCCGTGCATGTTTTGAAGGAAGTGGGCATCTACCGGCGCAACCTGCTGACAAAACTATTACACCAAAGCCAGCCGGTACTGATAATAGACAAAGACTTTATTGAAAAAAACAACACCGGCACTTTTTCCGGTGCTTTGGCATCTTTGCCGGGAGTCAATGCCATGAATTTGGGAGTGGGAATTGCCAAACCGGTGATCAGGGGGATGAGTTTTAACAGGATACTGGTGAATAATCGTGGTATCAAACAGGAGGGGCAGCAGTGGGGGGCCGACCATGGCCTGGAAATCGACCCTTTTGATGTGGAGTCGGTGGAAATTATCAAAGGGCCTGCTTCCTTGCTATACGGCTCTGACGGATTGGGGGGAGTGATCAATATACAGGCTGATGAGTTTCCGGAAGCCAATGGCAGCAGGCTCGATTGGGTTTCTTCTTATCAGTCCAACAACCGCGCCTTTTCCAATTCATTGCGCTGGCAAGGCAGAAAAGACCATTGGGTCTACAGTGCCCGGGTTACCCATCAGGATTATGGGGATTACACCGTGCCTGCCGATGAGTTTACCTATGCGGGCTTTAACCTGCCTATTTATGAAAACAGGTTGAAAAACACCGCAGGCCGGGAACTGCATTACAGCCTGATGGCTGGTTACCATGGAAATAAGGTCACTTCGACATGGCGTTTTTCGGCCTTCAACCAGGATGCGGGAATTTTTGCCGGAGCCATTGGCCTGCCGCGCATCTATAACCTCCGGCACGAAAACAGGCACAGAGACATAGATTTTCCCAGGCAGGAAAACCAACACCTGATGCTGGTTAACAACAACACCTTTGTCCTGGGCAATCATCAACTCGAACTGGATCTGGGCATTCAGCGAAATAAGCGGCAGGAATTGTCTTTTCCCGGCGCGCATGGCATCGAAGCTGCTGCCGTCAACAGCGATTTGGCACTGGGCCTTGAGCTCTATACATATACTGCCAATGCGCGCTACCAGCTAAACCTGGCTCGTGATTACCAAATATTGTTCGGAGCACAGTTTCAATACATGGATAACCAAAGGGATGGCTTTGAGTTTTTGCTGCCTGATTTTAATACGACACAATGGGGTTTTTTTAATTATCATGTGTGGGACATTAACAATAAATGGACAACCAATGCGGGGATACGGTATGACCATGGCCGCCACGATATCCGGCAATATTCACAGCCCCTCTATGATCCGGGCACCTTACAACCCACCGGCGAGTTTGAAGAGCGGACGCCCGCATTTGACAGAAAGTTCGAAAATTTTAGCGGAGGGGCAGGCATCACGCATCACTTAAATGCTAAAAACGACATTAAACTGAATGTAGGGAATAGTTTTCGTTTTCCCTCAGCCATAGAATTGTCCAGCAACGGAGTGCATCACGGCAATTTCAGACATGAAATCGGCGACCGTGATCTGCAGATTGAAAGAGGCTATCAGGCAGACCTCACCTTTAGGCATCAATCGGAAAACACACTTTTAGAGCTTGCTGCTTTTTATGCCTACTATGACCAATACATTTACCTGGCGCCTACCGGGCGTTTTTCTTACCTGTCTTCAGGAGGTACGATGTGGCAGTATCAACAGAACGATGCTTTATTCAATGGCCTGGAGCTGATGGCCAATTACCAGTTGCCTTTTCCATTGAAAGTAGCCCTGGTAGCCGAATTGGTGCAAAACTTAAACCTCGATACCGACCTGCCCCTGCCACTTACGCCGGCCGCATCGGTATTGGGCAGTGTGGAATACAGTGGTTTTACCTGGGCGAATTCACTGTTAAGCGATGCTTATGTTTTTGCAAGTGCCGAACAAATATTTGAGCAAGACCGCGTAGATAGAAATGAAAGAACCACGCCATCGAGCTTTATTGTCAATGCAGGCATGGGTTTCAGGGTAGATGCCTTGAGACAAGCGCTACACTTCAGGGTGAATATCAACAATGTATTCAATACAGCCTATTTCAATCATATCAGCCGGTACAGGTTGATCAACTTGCCTGAACAGGGGCGTAATTTGATTGTGTCTCTTAAAATTCCTGTCAATTTTAAGAATAATTAATGCAACGTTGTTGCATTTTTGCTGCCAATTTTTTTATTTGCAGCAAAGTTGCATAAATAATGTAAAAACCATGAAAAAAGGCCTTTTTTTGATAACCATTGTTTCACAACTATTATTCCTCAGTGCTTGTTTGGATTCAGACGACGGAGATGATCAGGACTTGCTTAGCCCGGAAATAGGACCTTTCGCGAATTCATCAAACATTATGCCCGAACACTTCTCGGTCGTAGCCGGCGAAGCAATGAGCATACCCCTGGCATTTGAGGTAAGTGATGCGTCAGGTATCTCAGAAATTGTCATTGAGTCGCATAGTGGTTTTGACGGTCATACCCACGGCAGGATCACCAACACCGGCGAATTCGTATTGTTTCGTTACAACCATGTAATTACCCGCGAAGCGCTGGATGATCCTTTTGTGTTTCAAAGCGACGCCGGGGAAGATCCTACGATATACCTGGACGGAAGAAACAGCTTTATTCCCGATGGGGCGCTGGTGCTGGCCGGTCCATATCATTTTTCGATTAAAGCCACTGATGTAGCCGGCAATGAGACCTCTTATGCAGATAATACCACGCATCATGGCACCTTGTACATCCAAAGGGACTACGCGCCGCAAATCAGTCCGGTTGCTATAGATGCCGCAAACAGAACGGTTACCGGCAGCGTCAGCAGCAATTCGGCTAACGCATCGTCATCCGATATTGTCTTTCTTTGGATCTACATATCGGGGCGAAACGAGGAAAATCCCATGCAGGAAGGCGAAATCAGTGAGGAATGGATTTGGGGTTCATCAAACTGGCCCCATCAGTTCAGGCCCAACACGGGCGCGGACTTGCCTGATCATCAGATGATCGATTTGTCTGACCTGTTATCTAATGAGCAGGCTGTTTTCGACATGCAGGATAATGAGCTGCTGACCGTTTGGGCTGAAGATGCCAATGGCAATATCTCAGTAAAATTTTTTGAATAAACAATCAATCGACAGTTAACAGATCGTTGAACCTGAAATGAAAGAAATGCGCTGGTAAACCAGTAGCGGGTTGCCAGGCAAAACGACGAATGGTTCAATAACAACGCTAAATTATATATACATAACGGAAACAAACAATAAATACTATGAAAAAGCTGATATTACAACCCTGGTCTGTTTTATTATTGCTGACCTTGCTCGTTGCCTGTGATGATGATGACGACGCCAATGACGTAACACCTGCTGTAACATTTGAAGAGATGGAAAGCGAATGGGTACGCATTTCCCTGATGCGTGAAAATGCCATAGATTTATTACAGACCAATACAGGAGAAATCATCCATACCATAAGTGGTGACATGACCGAAAACGCCCGGCATTACACTAGTAGTTCGGGCAGATACCTTGTCAAGATCGACCGGGCTGGCAACAAGGTGCGATTCTTTGATTCGGGCGTGATCAACCACATCGATCACGGTCATCAAAATCAGCCATCGTGGCTGCCAACCAGTGTTGACACCCCCTTACCCACTCATTTTTCTACCTCGCTCGGTCATATGGTAATTTTCAACGATGGCGATGGCTCAATCACATACGTTAGAGAATCGCAGCTTGAGCTTCCTGCCTATACCCCCACTGTAATGTCCCTCCAAAACGCTGTCAAGCACCACGGGGCCGCCTTCAGGCTGGATAATGGCAAATTTGCTGTCACCTTTAGAACAGCACCTGCTCTGCCAGAGGGCATAGGCCTACCCCAGGTGGTAAAATTTGTGAATGCCGATGGTACTGTCATCGATGATAACGGTGGTGTGGAAGTGACCAACATTCACGGCAACGCCACAAACGGTGAGTATGGCGTTTTTGGCTCCACAGATGGTGTTATTCTCGTGGACAACCAGGATAATATAAGCCTGATTGAAAATATAGGAGGCCTCAATTCTGAGACCGGTCAATGGATTGGGACGGTGAAGTCCCACGATAACAGCGACCTGTTTTTTGGCCGCTCCCGTAATTTCGGTGTCTTTGTCATCGACCCGGAGGCTCAAACTATGACCAGCCTGTACGCGGGTGATGACGTGGCCGGTGACATGATGAGTTTTGACGGACAGTATTATGTTTTACACACCACTGATGGTCATGTAAGGGTCTATAACGCCAATGACGGCACAGAGGTGGCTGAAAGAGTGGTTGAGATGGCCGACATTCCGGCCCTCGCGGCAACCGGAAGAACTTCCTCATCTGAAATCGAGGTACTGAGACAAATGAATGAGCCCAGTCCTGTGTTGATCTGCTCCGACAGTTTTCTCTACATCCTGGCGCCCAACCGCCGCCAAATAAAAGTCCTTGACATCAGTGACCTGACCCACGTACACACCATCGAACTCGACAATGAAATAGTCAGCATGTTCAAAAACGGCTTCACCGAGGAATAGTAAAAGTACACCTTAACAACATCAACATCCCCGACGCAAGCGTTTTCCAAAGCATGGCCGCAAGCGTCTCGCTTGAGTCTTTTGACGACGTTGGAAAACACAAGCGGGATGCTTGCGTTATCTTGCTGTTCGTTACAATTACGTGATAGTCATAGTATGGCTCCGAGCCATGCTATGACTGGCTTTTATTTTGCAGGCGAAAACCTTTGTGTCTTGGTGGTTAAAAAGGGCACCCCAAAGGCACGAAGCACTTTGTCGAAAATGTCTTACAACAAGCGCGATGGGTAGTCTATTGCAGGCTAACCCTGGTTTTTATGTATTATCGTCAGTTTTAACCTTCACCACATGTTTTCCCTTATCAGCATACCCGGTAAGTTGAAGGTCGCCACTTTCGGTTTTCTCCAGCCACCAGCTTAGTGGTTTAATCCTGGCGATGTCAATGAGTCTTTTCTCTTGGGCAGATAGCAGACAAAGGGTCATTCCTTTTCCTTTCTTATTGATTCTTACCAAATAAACGCCAGATTCGGTTTGGAGGTCCACTTCGTCAAAAAAAGTATGCTCAAGTTCAGGTAATGGCGGTTCTGTCCTGAATTTCAACAAGTGTCTGAAAGGGTCCTCCCAGTCTTTCCAATCCGGAAAGTCAAGCGTATCCGATTCTACTATCGTTGTTGATTGTTCGTTATTTAAGGCGAGGGACCACAGTTTAAAGCCATCGAATTGACCGTGTTCCAGCCAGACGTTTTGCGCTCTTGGTTCGGGTTCTTTAATGCCACGTAATCGGTTGATCAGGTACTTGCTAAACGCGATTGGAAGGTAAAAAATCGTGAGAGAGCCTCTGATTACTTCCCATATCTTGGTGCCGAGGCTGTTTTTTATGAATTCTTCTTGTATTTGAAAGTGCATCTAACCAATCGATCACAAAGTTTTTGCAGAATAACATACCCAATGCCTGCTTAATAATAGGCAATTGATCAGATGTTTCAAAGGAAAAGTTTTTGATCGCCGACCGAAATACGTGCCATTTCCTTTCCACGATACACAGCATCAAACTTCAAGGCAGAACCGTTCTCCTCACTTGTGACATTTGAGATGGTGGTTAAATCAGGCTCCCCATAAGGGTTCTGGTCAAGTTCAAATGCCTGTTTGTCAGCGTTAAAATAAAACTTAAAATCAGCGACTAAGCAAAGCTCGTTGACCTTCGGGTTGTATTTAAAAAGAGACCCTGTTATCCGATTCAAATTTCATTTTGTTATCGAAGGTCAGTTGTGAATAATTACTTATCTTATCTTTTGTTTAACATGACTGCTACAACAAGCCACCCATGGCCTGCTCCAAAATAAAGGGCCACCCATGGCTCTCTTTTAATGCTGGCCGATCTGTTTTCTTCATCGCCTGTGCGACCTTTTTTAGCTGCTTTTTTCTCAGCACTTCGTCATAGTCCTCGTCGAAATCAATTTCACTATTAAAAATATGGATAAATGCTTCAAGCATTTGTACCGATGAATTCATAAAAATAAATCCCTCATCTGAAATTGTATAGACACTACCATCCTGCTTTTTGATTCCTGCAACATCCTCATAGTCTTTTCCAATAACCAGAAAAGTTTGACCTTGGAAGTCTTTTTGAACCATCGCTTGATCAAATGACAGACCAATTGATTCATCAATATGGATTTGAGTCAGTTGAAAAGGATTTAAGAAAAGGGTAAGGAAAAGGATATGTGTTTTAAAGCTTTTAATATATACAGGCGAATCATTCATTAAAAAAATAACTCACATTCACTTTTACAACCACATGCTTCCATTCATATTCATCGACCGGATGATTGTCGGGCCGGACGGTAGCAATGCTGGCATTTAAACCCAGGTCGATGATTACGTCGTCCAGCTTATATCCTATCATAGCAATATAGCCAAAATCAGCGCCCTTCATCTGAAATCTCCCTTCAGCGGGATGGAAGGTATCAGTAAACGCTATTGACTCACTGGTTTCCGGCTCACCCCTGTCCTGCCGAACGGCCTTACCCGAAAATGCCAGACCGTAGTAAATGCCCCCTGTTAAAATAAATCCGTTTTTCTTACCAAAATCAAGGCTCACCGCCACAGGAATTTCAATCAATGACAATCTAAACGCCCGCTTACTGACCGTTACATCCCTGAATCCATCCCATACCTGAATATTTTTTTGCCCGCCTTTTCTGGTGTATCTCACCCCAAGGCGGGCGCTGAGGTGATTGATTAGCTGGATTTCTGATACGAGGCCAAGGCCATAAGAAGGTTTCAATTCATAGGCCTGGTTATCTGCAATGGGTATAGCCACTTCACTCACGCCCAGGCTCGAAGTTATCCCCCATCTGGATTCCTGTGCATGCACATTGAGAATAAAAGTGATGCCTACGATAAAGGTCAAAATATGTTTCATTGTAAGAACAAAAATGTAATTGGCTTAAAAAATATAGCTAAACTCAATGGGCTCATTGCTCCCCTTTTTGAGTGGTAATGGTGGTAAATATCGAACTTATTAATGTGAGGTTTGGTAAATGTGGGGCTGTTTTATTACCTGGCTCAGAAATTTTTCAATTATGTATCGGATTTGGTCAAATTGCCAGGCAGCACAAGCCAGCTATACAATTTAGATGATGAAATCCAAGCATGGTATATCTGGTAATGCGTATCGATCGGGATCAGTTGGTGATACGGTTACTTATATTAATCCGAAAGGAATTCCGTTTATGGTTAATTGGCACTGGTTACGCCATATTTACCTAATTTGTCATTGACTGGTCCACTGGCAGGGGACAAGGTTAACAAAGATATGCTATGATCGTCTGATTCGATATAATTAATGATTGCGTTATCAGTAGTTACGGAAAACCCATGGTCAGTGTCTTTGATGTTGCTTTTGCTGATCTGGTAAAAATCCTGTATCTCACCTTTGAACAAGGCGGTGTTTTCATTAAACCTGATATCAATATTTTTGATGCCTGTTATGCCATTTGGGTGAGTATCCGTTTCATTTTCAGACATTTTTTGAGGGTGGTAATCTGACATGACAAACGGAAGATGGAGCTTTTTGGGCATAAAACACTTCCATGTCACCACCGTACCATCAGGTTTTTTACGTTTGGCATCCTCTTTGAGATTGGAACTGCTTTTTTTCACCCGCTCATGAAATGCCTTGATATTTGCACTGTACACAGGATAGTCCAATATGGGACCCTTTTTGAAATAAAAATTACCAAGTCTATGAAAAATGGGACTGATTACCCGAAATACGCCCCACTTGGTAAGTAATCGTGCCAATGGAGGGACGACCTGTGTCTTCAGGATCTCAATAAAGCTATGATCTTGTAAATATATCAGTGCATTGTAGGCCTTTTCCTTTTTTGAACCGTAGTAAACCTTAAAGCCTGCATCGGTAAAATCCTGTATAGCTTCATCAAAGTTTTCAGCTTTAATAATGATATGGTCTATTCTTTTCATGGATGAAATTGTTTTTAAACCATCTGTAAAAATGGTAGCTATGATTGATTGTCTTTTTCCGGTTAATCCTGTATTAGTATGCTATGAGCATTAGATAATCAGGAGCGCTTGATAACCCAAAAATTTTACTGTATATTAGAAATTATTATCGAGTTGCTAAAATTGAAAGTTAGAACATAACGCTGTTTAATTCAACCTTTCAAAATTTTTCCTATAAATTTTTTTGCTGCGATAAACTTGATTTGCAAACCTGAAAACCTTGTGTTTCATGATAAAAAACTTAGGCTCACACATCGCAATGATTCCACTTACATGAGTTGTAAATATTGCTCATGAAATTTAGCTCATTCAAAATCTTAAATTAGCATATGGAAAAAATCATTTTTATCTTGATATTTTTTTTCAGTATTAAGGGTTTTTGTCAAGAAACGGCTGAGACCGTAAATACTGCTGAAACCAAGAATAATCTCGTTTTTGCTGAACTCGGTGGCGCTGTTGCATTTGGCGCAGGGCTTGGCTATGAAAGATACTTACCTGTCAATCCGGCAAAAAGGTTCTCTCTAAGAGGTGGCCTGGGTCTGATAGATGGTTTTTCTTCCTATACTTCATTTTTGGGTGGTAGTTTTATCTATGGGAAAAAATCAGGCCTGGAGCTGGGTTTGAATTATCTGATAAATTACGATATCGATGTTTTTCGTTCAGTGGATTCAAATGAGTCGAAATTTGAAAATGATATTCAGGTGTTGGTAGGATACCGTTATCAAAACTGGGAAAATGGCGTTATGTTCAGGGTGTTTTATGTTCCTCCTGTGGGATGTTGTAGTACCTCTATACCTGTCTACGCAGGGATGTCGCTGGGATATGCATTTTGAAGAGTTGGAAAACTTTATTAAAACCAACAAGCATTTGCCAGACAATGGCAACTTTCCACCACTTTAAAGCCCATTTCTTTTTCATCACCGGGTTGTACCGGGCAGTGATCATCTGTATGCAGGATTGGCAAAGTCAAAACGGCATCCTGCATCCCATTCAGATCGTTGATTGCCATGTGCCGGTATTCCGCCTGCATCTTTGATCATGCGCGCCATGTGCATCAGGTTCCAGGTCATAAACGTGGTGTTCCGGTTGGTAAAATCATTTTCCGGGCCACCGGAACCTTCGTCCAGGTAGGACGGACCGGGACCAGCCTCTCCTAACCAGGCGGCATCTGCCTGCGGAGGGATGACATATCCAAGGTGCTGGAGTGAATACAAGACATTCATGGCGCAGTGTTTGGCGCCATCTTCATTCCCTGTAACCAGGCATCCGCCCACCTTACCATAATCAGCATATTGGCCAGCCTCATTCAGAATATGCGAATTGGCATACAAACGCTCAATCACCTGGGTACAAACAGAGGTTTTTTCGCCTAGCCAAATGGACGTGCCAATCACTACGATATCCGCATTTTTCACCTGCTCATAAATCGTTGGCCAATCATCCTTCTCCCAGCCATATTCTGTCATATCGCCGTAAACACCGAAGGCAATGTCATAATCAACGGGACGCAGTAGCGCTGTGGTGATACCGTTTTTTTCCATAATCCCCTTTGAGATTTGAATCAATCCCTCCGTATGAGATATTTCGGGATTTTTCTTAAGTGTGCAATTGAGAAACAAGGCCTTGAGATCAGAGAAATCAGTTTTATTTGTATCACAATGCTTCTGGGTCATTTCTTTTAGTTGGCTCATATACTTCATTTGTTAAATTGAATGTGAGGAATTCTTTTTTAAAATTAGATTTAAGTTATGAAATAATGCGTCTCTCTTTTATCAAAAACCTTAAAAAGGGCAGATTTTACGCTGCCCATCATCCGGATAGTTTCAATTCTCTGATCCGGCGATTAGATCTCAGCTAAAATACCCTTTAAGCCTTAGCGCGGTTGTTCCGGGCATCAATAAAACTCTTTATGAAAAATATCATGGCTACGACAGTGCTAATGAGCATTATAGCTACCCTGATAATACCTATGGTATTTCCACGATCAATTACACCCATAAGTGGTCTGAAAAGTCCAATGAAGATAATTAAAGTCAGTAACACTGCAATATGGGCAATAATTTTGTTTTCCTTTTTCACTCCCGGATTACATATCAAAAGGGCCACACCCACAAAAGCCGGTATGAGTGCGGTGACAGATGGAGATTCGGAATCCATGTATCCCCAGGCAGAGAGTATGATTAGTAGAATGGCATTGATAAGACTGGCCGTATGTGCTTTCATGATTAGTTTTAAAATTTTGAATAAAGATTGGTCTAAATTAGTTAAAATTAATCAAAATTAATGCTTAGAGATCAAAATGCCCTGCTAATCAAAAGATCAATGATCCATTATAATAAATTTTTTCATTTTATTTACATTAAAAACAACTGACACTATCATTGAGTGTCAGCCGTTTTGAGATATAATAAGTGATTATTTAAAATTATAAGTAAAAGCCAGTCTTCCGTTAATACCCGGTTCAGATTGCCAATATAGGAAATCACTGAAGTTCGCGCCGGAATACAAATATTCGTCCAATAAGTTATTCACATTTAATTGAATCCTGTACTTGTTCTTTTTCCAGAAAATTCCTCCATCTAAT
Organism: Cytophagales bacterium; assembly: GCA_022360015.1. Lineage (GTDB taxonomy): Bacteria > Bacteroidota > Bacteroidia > Cytophagales > Cyclobacteriaceae > Agaribacillus. Next base: position 5,829 of record JAKSDQ010000248.1, on the reverse strand, counting down.
CTGAAATAATCGGGCAGCAGTGTTTCGTTGTCTGAGGCCCATGCCCAGGTGGAACGGTCGATTTGATACTGATAACCAAGTGAAACCCCAAAACCTTTCAAAGGGGATTTATCAGCAAAATTGTAGGTGAACCATCCATTGGTCATATGCCTTGCATGTCCCGCTACTCTCGTGCCAATGAGGTCGGGGTTGGTGTCTTCGGTAATTTCTACATCTGTATGGGCATAATTAATAACAACACTTAACCCTGGATAGATCTCTCCCTGCATGTCGAATTCAATACCTTGTGACTGCACTTCTCCCAGTTGGATGGAGAAGTCCGGATTTTGCGGATCCCCCACCAATAAATTCTGTTTAGTGATCCGGAAAGCGCCGAGCGTGGCTCTTAGTTTCCCATCGAAAAACGATTTTTTCAACCCTCCTTCAATGTTATTGGCATCGACCGGATCAAATGTTGACCCATCGGCACTTATTCCGGCTTGTGGTAAGAATGTCTGATCGTAGAGCGCATAGGCGGTTAAGTCCGATGTGATATCGACACTTAATCCCACTCTCGGGGTAAATTTATTGTCATCCTCTTCTTTTCCCTGGGTTTCCAGCATCGTATATCTTCCCGCAAGTGTCAGTCGTATCCGATCATTCCGGAATCCGATCTCATCTTGCAGATAAAAAGCAGTTGATTCAAACCCATCGAACGGATCATCAGATCTGTCTTCCACGTCTACCGACCGGTCAAACGGGGGTACCGGGAATATTCCGTAGGTAGGATTGAAGATATTAAACGGGCTTTGTTCCACCACAAGATTGGAAAAATCGGCCCAGTACTCCTTATCAAAGTAGTCAATGCCTCCTAAAATGGTATGGCTGACATCCCCGGTATTTATTTTACCATTGGCAAAAGCTTGTGCGTAATAACCTTTAGATAAGGCGTCCCAAATAGAAACAGTTCGATTAGCATCTCCATTATCTGCTACGCTGGCAACCCAGGCTGAATTACCTTCCTGGTCATATTTTAGATAGCCTAGCTGTAGTGTTCCTGTCCAGTTATCGGAAAATTTATGATGGAGATTAACATAAATGGTGGTTTCTTCAATGTCGGTGACCGGGAAATTGGTATCTGTCATTCTAAAATCCCTGTCCAATCCGCCATACCCTACAGATACAGGCGCAAACACGTAGGCAGATCCCATGTAGGTTTCAGCTTGTTGGTAATTTAACTCGGCATTTATGGAAGTCCGTTCTGTGAGATTATAAGTTAGGGCAGGTGCGAGCGCAAAACGTTGTACGTCCTCATCTCCTCTATGACTGTCTGTTGTTTGGAAAAAGCCATTGAGTCTGTAAAGTAATCTTCCATCGCCCGTCAGATCCCCGCCAAAATCTGCCGAACCCCTAAAGAAGTCGAAACTTCCCGCCATTAAAGTGACTTGCGCCAAAGGTTGGGCGGTCGGTTTTTTTGTTACCACATTGTAAAAACCTCCCGGTTCACCTGCCGATAACATAAAACCTGATGGCCCCTTTACAAATTCGATACGGTCGACTATACTCATATCTTCTGCTAAAGGCCCCCAAATGTCACTTACATTGAAGCCATTTCTAAAAGCAGGGACTCTGAATCCTCTCATACGCAAATTGGCAAAATTTCCCCAGTGTTCCATCATGGTTACACCACTCACGTTTCTGATTACCCCATCCATGATACTCGTAACTTGCTGATCAATAAGAAGTTCACTACTAATAACCTGAACGTTTTGAGGCAGTTTGGCAATACTGGTTACCTGGCGTATAGACACTGAGGGAACATTCTCCAGGTATCTGTTTTTTTTAGCGTTAACTACTACTTCAGAGAGTTCCTCCCGTTGTGCCTCCAGCGCAATATCCGGTACTGTTGTAAGCTGGTTGGCAACGGCCTCTATCTTGATTTTTAGCGTTTTATAACCCACAGCGGAAATAATCAGACGATATTGTCCGGGAGATACATCGTTAATTCGAAAGTTTCCGTCTAAATCAGTCGCTGCCCCTTTTTCGGTGCCTGCGAGACTCACATTGACAGCCTGTAACGGGTCTCCTGCTGAGTTAGTTATCTTACCGGCAATAGTACCTATTTGTCCCATTGCAGTATTTCCTGCAAGTAGTAACAGCAGGCAAAGAAAATTGTATATTACTTTCATAGTTAATAATGAAATTGAATAATTAATTAAAATATTTAGGTTTTTTACTAATTTTTGTTTAGATTTATTTAGAACAATTCTAAATAACAAAATTAATCACAGATCAAGCCTGTATCAATCCCTATTTGTAGTCGAATTGAGTAGCTAGTTCTAGTCAGGTATATCACTATTTCCAGTGAATTGAATCAGTATGTTAACGATTTAGCAGTGTTTGTAAACAGCATCCTGTAGCTATTTATTCTGCTACCATGCAACCGGAAAGTGTCACAGCTATTGCAACATGGATTTGACGACCTGGATATTGACAAAGTATTTATCCGGCCCCCATATTATTTCAGTAATTGGCTTGGTTTTATGGAAAACAGTGAGCAATAAAGCGCCCTACCCTCATTTTTACCAGGGGATTTAAAAATTGATATGAATTCGCCAGATGACGTAGCCAAATTCATCGTCGAAGTAATCACCCATAGTTATCCATCGAAAGAGAAAAATCAGAACAAATAATAAATGGTTGAAAAAAATTAAAGTACTGAGCTATTTAAGAAGACCTTCGCTGACGAATTATCTGCTGCATGCATTATTTGGGTTAATAGTCTTCAAAATACGGGGATTTTATGGGAAGTCTTCCCCCGGGCTCCCCACCTAAAGACGACCATAAACTATCAGGCTAAGCATTTTAAATAGAAAGCGTTGACACTACAATGGGTATTGCACCCTTCCGGGACACATTTGTGGGTAGGATTCCAATAAGTCAAAATTTTTTTTGCCCGGTGACATGTCATGTCACTGTCCGGTGATACTTTTATCAGAAGTATTTGTCCCGGATCATTTTATAGGAATTATCCAAATATGCATTTGGTACATGGAATTGATCGAAGCTGTAAAGTTATGGATGATCTGGGCTCTTTTGTTTTGCAACTGAAGAATCAACAAATGTCAAGGTAGTATATAATGTTTTTCCTGAAATTGAAATTGTTTCAAATGGACTTTTCAAAGCTTATTCATACACGATTGATACTTTTTTTGACCTTGATGATGATTGGACCATTTTGTTTTTCACAATCTTCGAAGTTTCCCCAAAGTAAATATACCAAAACGGCGAATAGAGTATCCAACATCATTACGAGTTGGCATGCGCAAGAAGCTCAGTTTTTAAAAGAAATTGAAAACGTTAAGATATCAATTTCAGAAAAGCACAAAAACAAACTTGAAAAGATCACTTCCCCTGCCAAAAAGCTTAAGAAATACCGGAAGTATTATAGCAAGGACAGCAGTAAAATAATGAAAGGCAGAATCAGGCTGGCAAAGCAAAAATCAGACAGCCTTTTTGATGCTTACAAGCAGTTGGCGAAAAGCAGAATTCCTGATTCTGTAGGGATGTCTGATCAATACGGTCGATTTCTTCCGAAGCATGTATTGGATAGTGGGCATTTGAGCATAAGGGGGCAAGCGTGGGTTAAAGATCAAGGTAAGCGCTATTTGTCAGGGCTTGAGGAGTATGAGAAGATGGGTTTGTTGTCAGACAAATATCCTGAATTAGCCGACTGGTTAAAGGTCAATGGGAATGATCCCGGCATGTTAAGCCAATTGCCGGATAGTGTATTGACCTGTTCGCAAGCCACAGCTAAAACCCTTCCTGGAATGGTTGAAAAAAGGATAAGTCAAATGGATGAATTCAAAGCGCTGGAGAAACAATCCGGACAACTGACGAGATCTGTGAATGATTTACAAGAGCAGTATAAAAGTATGGGCGAAAAGTATATAGATCAGCCACAACAGTATACAGATCCGGCTCACCTAAAATCCGAATGGAAAAAGTCAGGGGTTGATTATACGAGGGATTTTATAGCAGAAAACATTGATCAAATAGAGCATCTGAAAAATAAGCTTGCCGACCTCAGGAAAAAGTATGCATCTATATCCAATTCCACTGACATGAGCACCGCAAAAAGGCGGAATTCATTGCAAGGAAGACCTGTTGATGAAAACGATAATATTGGGTGGGAATTTCGATATACAAATGTCTGACCCGGTGCTTATTGACCTGGCTCCTTTAGTCGGATTCCGGTTAAATAAAAAGCTTTCAATAGGTCTGGGAGGTACATATCGGGTTGATTTAACATTTGATTCCAAATCTTTGAATACCCAATATGATACCAAAGTCTATGGTTTCAACTCATTTCTTAGCTACGATATTGTAAACCGGTTTTTTGTCTATGGGCAATATGACTACTTAAGTAAAAAAGAACAGGATCAGGATGTAGCTGAAGAGGTTCAAACCTGGGAGCCAGGATTTATGGCTGGAATCGGAAGAAGTTTTAGGTTGCATACGAAAATTACGGGAACTGTGATGCTCTTGTATAACGTCGTTGAAAGTAACATCAAAAGCCCATTTGGAAACAGGTTTCAAGTCAGGTTCGGTTTTCAAACCAATGAGCTGACTTTTAAGAAAGTGAACAGGCCATATTAGATTACCATGGTTAAGAAATAAGACTAAAAATGATATTCAACCAAAATACAAAACCGATGAGCAGGTTAAATAAGTTGACACTACGATGTATTATAATATTGTACGTAGGTGTGCTCGTAAAGCCGGCGCCAGGGCAGACCACTTATACCCCGGGATCATACAATTCCAATTCAATGACGCGGGAAACGGCAATACCGATAAATCATTTTACAGGTGTTCCTGATATTTCGGTTCCATTATTCTCCCTTCCCGGTAGGGCACTTAGTGTGCCGATAGCTCTTTCATATCATGCAGGAGGGCATAAAGTTAACGAGATAGCCAACTGGGTCGGACTGGGATGGAATCTACAGGTGGGGGGAGTTATTACCAGAACAGTAAGAGGCATGCCGGATGAATTCTTAAATGGTTATTGTGGAGAAAGTGCAAGAGGAGGCCTGGCAGGAGACAACCTTGCTGCTAATGAAACCAACTATGATTACATTGACAATATCCAGTCAGAAACCTGGGATGGGCAACCTGATGACTTTTATTCAATGTCATGGGCTTATCTGGCAGGTTTAGCATAGATGAAAATGGAGCGGCCTACACCATTCCAACCAGCAATATACAGATTGAACCGGCAGTTTGCGGCGGCACGGAGTGGGTCATCATTGACGAAACAGGCACAAGATATATCTTTGCCAATACCAGTTCTTCAAAAGAAACAAGCATAGTAAGATACAAGGGTGATGTGGTTAGTAATCATACTACGGCCTGGTATCTGACAAAAATACAGGCGTCAAATCAAACGGAGGAAATTACTTTTACCTATCAGTCAGGCGGAAATCAAAGAACTGAACACGTCCAATCTATAAACTATGTACACCAGGCCGGTAATGATCATCGCAGTTGCCTGTTCTTTCAGGATTACAGCAGAATTGAATACACAACTGTTTATACAAAAGTAATCAGTAGCATTACTTCAAGTCTTGGATCAGTTTCATTTGTCCTTTCTTCAGACGAAAGACTGGATTTATGGGGGAGCAAAAGCCTTTCAAGAATTGAAGTATTTGATAATACGGACAATTTCATCAGATCCTTTTGGCTGAATTATGGGTATTTTTATTCTGATGGCTTTACCCGTCCCAACACAAACACAAGAAGGTTAAAACTGGAAAGCGTCTATGATGAAGGGCGGTTAATCGCCTCATT
>JAKSDQ010000218.1 GCA_022360015.1 Cytophagales bacterium | reverse complement strand
TTAGTGTTAGATTGTAGTTGAGAAAAATCACAATCCAAACCACAATCTACTATGCAACAAACACTTTTCCAAGTTGAGCAGTTTGATCATCCAAAATTGCACTTATTCAAGCAGACCTCTTTGGGCCAAATCCATCAGACCATTCCTTGGGAAGCGCTTGCAAGTTGCCTTCCACGGATAGATAAATCCAAACCAGGCCCCAAGCCCTGGTTTACCAATCAGGGGATGTTAGCGCTCATGTTTTTGAAACACTTACTGGATACCAGCGATGAAAAGCTAATTGAGCGTTTTAATACTGACTGGCCCCTTCAATTATTCTGTGGTAAACTGTTATCAGAGACCGAAAAGGTCAGAGATACAGCCATTGTCTCCAAGGTACGTGGTTATATAGCCGATCAGGCTGACTGGCAGCCACTTCAAGGGGTGTTACTTTCCCATTGGAAGGATGATATGGATTTAACTTCTTTGTTGTTGATGGATGCTACTGTTTACGAGTCTTATATAAGATTCCCTACCGATGTAAAATTACTTTGGGAGAGTTGTATTTGGGTATACCAGCATATACTGTTCAAAAGCTGCAAGCTATTGAAGATCAAAAGACCCAGGAACAAATTCATTGACCAGAAACGTAAGCAACAGACTTATTTTAAACTGCGCAAGAAGTCTTACAAAAAAGGAAGGAAACGTCACACCTCCTTACTTTACCTGTTAAGGAAAGGCCTGGATCAACTTCAGCAAGTCCTTGACGACCATCCCAACTTAACGCTGACCCATTTACAAAGTCATTACCTTCGCACCATCAAAAAGGTGCTTATGCAGCAACAAAAACTAGCCGTTGATCCACAGGCCAAAATTGCCGACCGGATCGTTTCTTTACACAAACCTTATATCAGAACCATCAAAACAGGTAAAGAAAACAAGCCCAATGAATGGGATATGAAAGCGCACATGCTCCAATGCGATGGGGTGAGCTGGTTTGATTGTATGCAATTCAATCCCTTTAATGAATGTAAGCGACTGAAAGTCAGTGTCGCTAAACACAAACAAGCTTTTGGTCACTGTCATCAACTAGGGGCTGATCGAATTTATGCTACCAACGAAAACCGCAGGTATTTAAGCGAAAAACAAATCTTTCACGGGTTCGTAACAAAAGGCCGGCCGCGAAAAGATCACAACAAAAACAAAGCCATTGATGTATTGAAGTCACAAATCAATAAAGTGCGATCTACTCACCTGGAAGGTGCATTTGGCAATCACAAAAATCATTATGGCCTTAGAAAAGTCAAGGCCCTAAGAGAAGAGACCGGAAAACCTGGGTGTTTTTTGGTGTCATGGCTGCCAATGCAGTGTTATTGACCAAACGTAGGCGCAAACCCCCACCCGAGGAGTCGCTCAAAAAAGCAGCCTAGCTAACCTACAATAATTGTACTGCTGAATCAAAGCAAAGACAGGATAGGTACGTCTTGTCCTGAAATTTAGCCATTCAGTATACCTGTATCACTATTAAAATTGTACTATTCTAATAATAAAACAAGACTATCATTTCAAAATATTGTTCAAATTACCAAACCCCAACTCATTAGATGCCAATAAGACTAATGAATAACCTAATTAGAAGGGAGGCCTACATCAATAAGGTTTTTGAGAAATGTTCGAATATTCCGTTTGTTCCACCACCAGCCGTTTTAAGGTATTACTAAATCTCTCAGTAATAATCTGGATTAAATTCATCCTTGATAAGCCAATAAAGATATAGTGTTTAAGACGGTGACTGAGCCGGTCATGGGGTCAAGAATAGTAGCTTTCCTTGAAAATACGTCAAGTGCATTAAATTAAATGCAACTTCCGGAGCCATTCTAGCAGCAAAAGGTTATATGAGTTTGATCTGATTCTATCCATCAATTTCTTGTTTTAAATTCTTGGCGCTTTAAGTCGCAGGAAATCTGTGCTTAACCTATTATTAATTGGGCCTAAGTGAAAGACTTTGAGAGACCGGTAATTGTGTGTTGCTTTAGTAGTGTACACCCTTTTTAAGTTCTTCTTTGAGGTTATCCGGAATTTCTTTTGTTTCTAAAGGTAAATGATAGCCATGATACATGTTTTGAGGATTTTCTCCCTCATGCTTGAAAACAATATAGTTATTATGTTTTTGGTCAAAATTGTAAAGCTCTTTAATCGATTCGCCAATAGCTAGGTGTAGTAATTTCTGTGCTTCATTCCTGGAGCATTTTAGTGGACTTATTAGTTCCCCTTTTACCCTTCTTTCTTCAGATCTATTTTCTCCATGTTTCTCAATTACATGAAAATTGCGAGACGGAATTCTCTCTTTTGCAAACCACATGCCGATTTCTTTATTTGTAGAAAGGCTTGAAATAACAACATTTTGATTTCCTACGGAAATCGTGACTTCCTGTCCTAGCTTATGAGCATGGTGATTCAAAATTGAAAACTTATGATATGATCTTGAGAAATCACCATTCTTTCAGCGCATTCGCAAAAAGTGTGATTGTTAATTGCTTGTTGGTGAACAAAATATTCTTTCTCTTTGCTGTGCGTTTTTTGATCACGCCAATTCCTCCACTCACTTAAAATCGACCTTAACAATCTAAAAGAAGGGTTAGGATAATATTCGGCAACTTCCGTAAAATCTTTAAGGAAGTTTTGGATATTTATACCATCATAACTACCCTCATAATTCTCTATTCGGATGGACCAAATTTTGTTTCTCAACTCGCCGACAAACCTGACTATTAGTCGCTCATCCTGAAACTGCTCATTTGAATGCATCCATTGATTTTGAGGCTCAGATTCTGGTAAAATCAGGTAAAGGTTAGCCATAAATTTTGGAATCCCATTAATGTTGACATATCCTTATCTATCTGATCAAAAAATCCTTTCGGCGCATTTTTGATTTTCCCATCCGCTAGTACTGCCAACAGATGCGACTTGGTTGCGTGAGATTCATCTTCTCTATCGAAGTAGTAAATCCTTGACTGTTCAGGTGAAATCACTTTTCTTTTTGTGGCAACCAATAATCCGTTAACTATGTGATCGCTATGCGTCTCAATTAAGAACTGAACACCATTCTGTGCTGCCAAACATATTAAGTTCATTAGCTTTGCCTGTCCACTAGGATGTATATGAGCTTCCGGATTCTCGATGACAATGAACTTATCCAGGTTTTCTTCAGGAGTCCTTTTCGATTTGGAACAAGCTTGGAGTGTTGCCACGACTATAGGTAGGGCATAAGAGACCCCAAAGCCAATATTAGACGCTTTGAACTCATTGGTTTTGACCTTTCCTGTACCCCGGTTGTAACTATAATTTATTTTAAATGAGGTGTCATTTGGTTGAACATGTATATTAATGTTTGGACTGATCTCACCCATCCATGCTTCAACTTGCATTGTTAAAGAGGGATCAGTCCCAGGACTTGCAACCAATGCATCAGAGACAATGTTACTTTTAAAAAAATATAAAAAATGTGCAACTAATTCACAGCGGCCTTCTCTCCTGGAAATTTGATTTAGTAGTTCTACAGATGAAGTGTCCTTGTCATAGTCATTAACCGGACCATTTCGAAAAGCGCTTATGTATTGAAAATTGTTATTAAAAATGACATTATCTGATTCTATCGGTGGAGAACTTTTTCCACTAACCTTAATAAATGTATCGGAGAGATTAGTTATTTCTGATGTAAATGACCATTTATATGCTTTATTATCAATTTGAATTTCAAAATCAATATTATCGGAAGTTGCAAATTGATAAATACAATCACTGATTGAGCCAATAGAACATAGTTCTCCGTTCAAATCCAATCCTCTGGCTAGAAGTCCTTTGGAATGGCTTTGCCTGAGTAGTAATAGGGCCTGAATAACTGAAGACTTGCCCAATCCGTTCATACCAGTCAGTATATTTATATTGGAGAGCTCAAGTGAAGTATCTGCGTGAGATTTAAAATTCTTTAGATGAATACTTTTAATCATGACCTGAGAACTTCATTAAATAGTGTTTTAATTTTTTCAAAGCGATAGACAACATTCGCTTTTTGTCCTGTTGCTGTCGTAATTGATCTGTGAAACCTTTCATCCGAATTAAAAAGATTTATGAGTTCATGCTTAATGAGATCCTTCTTGTTTAATAATTCAGCTTTATCCTGTTTAGAAAGCCAAGCGATGTTGACACTTATTGAGTCAAAAACTGCTTTAGAAATTGGTTTGCGTCTTTCGTTCAAATCATACCTTTTTCTGAATGCGTCATTACCAAAAATTTTATACGATATTTCCATAGCATCCTTAAAATTAGATTTGACATTATTTCTCTCCTCTATGGATATCTGTTCTAATTTTGCCATCCCATCATTCAAAAATGCATCGAGTTCCCCTTTATAGCCTTCTTCATATCCTAGTAAATAAAAGGCAATGAATCGATTGACAAAATCTCTATCTTCTTGACGTTTTGATGGAATTCGGTAGTCGGTGGCCTTTTTAAAAGATTCTAATTGAGAAAGTCCTTTTATAAAATCTGCTGGGATCCCTTGATTGAGCGCATGACGCATCTCTTGCGGGGTTAGAATGAGTCCTCCGGTATTTACTCTCTTAAATATCAAAAATTTTGCTTCTTTAGGTGTTTCCTTTTCAATAACATACAAATTCACCTTAAAGCCACTTATTTTCCTAAGATCCGCTCTAGTGAGATCAGAATATGATTTGCCATCATAACTATCTAAAAACTCTAATCCTTCCAATTTCAGCGTTTTTTTAACCCAAAAAGCTTGAAATGTAGATAACCTTTGCAGACCATCTACTACTTGCCATTTATCCGTTTTTGCGTCGACACTGAAATAAAAAGAAGGTAAAGGAAGTCCCAATAATATGGACTCAATCAACTGACTCTTTTTGATGTTATCCCAAAGATCTCCTTCTCTCTGAAAGTCAGGCATTAAATCAATCTCATTATATTCTAGCTTTTCTAATAAGAATCCAAGATCAACGTTTTGATGATCAATTTTGATTTTCTCCGGATCATATGGTTTTGTAATAATCTCTTGCCCCAAATCTTCCACTTCAATTTCGATACCTGTCTTTTCTATATTTTCACTTGTGTTTTCCATCTAATTTGAAAAATGTAATTAGACAATGGTAGTGTTAAGTAAATTCATTATTTCAACGTTAAGTACCTCTGCAACTTCAACAAGGATTTCTTGGTAGTTCTGCATATCATCAGTAAAGCTTCGAGATACAACTGTCCTGTGTTTTTTGGTTTTTTAATCAACTATTTATTCTTTCTGTCCTGTTCAGCTAGGTCAATTCTAATTTTGTTAATCTACTTTTGAATGTCATTTGTACTGCATTAGTTTATAGAAACGGCAATACCTACAAATTTAATTTATAAATAGTTTTTATTATAACTTCGAATAAAGCAATAAATATATCGTATAATACGATATACTCTATTGATTTCAATTTAAGTAATGCAATAATGTGCTCATATACTCCAGGGCGCAGGCGGGATGGGATTGCGGAATAATAGAACGTAAAATCGGATCTGGACCACGGTCCAGCCCCATTCAGTTCTGCTCCAGACGTATGCCTAATTGTTTAACATACCTAATCTGATCAGGTTTTTGTGCTTCCTTTGAGGCTTCAGCCACCAAGATAATCTGTCAACTTTAGAGATAGTTGTTGTTTGTTATAGCTTTATTACTTCAGACCGAAAGGATTAGAAAAGCAATTTTTTATCATATTGTGGTTCCCTATTATGAAAATTATAAGCTTAAAAAATGATAATTCTAAAATGTGGAATATTTCTTAAAAACAGATAGTCTGGGTGTTATGTTTTTTTGGGTGATTGTTGTCAGGTGGTCAGCATTCAAATACCTTGTGTCGGTTTTAAAATAATAAAGAGATGTAGAAGACTCTGGACCCTATGCAATCTTTCTTTTCCATATTCTACCCTAAGCAGAGACTGATAGGTATGAATATCAAGGTTACCTATATCTACATTGGAGTCCCTCCCATTCCACTAAAGAACCATTCCATTATTAATTCCATACCTGGTTTTGCCTTTTATATTCTCCTCTCAGAGCATAGCATTTCCAATTACTTACATTGAGATAAAATCTGTTTGCTATAGATGGGCCCCAAAAACAGACTGGAAATACCAAGTATAAAAAACAAAGCTACCAGTACGATAGAGAGTGCATGGCTCTTAAAAAACATGGGCTTCTCTTTTACCAATTTTCTGGATAGCCCACTTCGGTTGTAAATAAAATAATTGAGAAGCAATATCAGTCCCATTGTACTCAGTCCAAACCACTTACTTAAAATCATACATTCAAAGTAGGCAACCAGTAAGCTTGCAAGGCTAAAAATTAAAAAAGATTCTAGAAAGCTTAACACAAAAATAGTTGTTGCATAAGGCTCATCTTCAGGTATCAGCTTAGTATAAATTAAATAACAATAGTAATATAATACGTTCATAGTAAAGATTAATATCCGAGGTTTTTACTCCTCCAAGGCAACCAAGTATCATGTTTCCAATTTTGGTAAGCTGGAATGTGAGTAATTCCTCGGCCAATTTCCCAACCTACCCCCCAAGCTGCACCATAAATTCCACCAAGAGTAGAAAAAGCATTTGAGCTTTGCTCGATTGCAAATTGAAAATCTGTAATATTATTGGCGCTATATTCAAGATAAGTAGTATAAGCATTATATGCCCCAAGTCCCCTACCAGCCCACTTTAACCCACTGGAAATCTTTCTAGAGTTTCGTCTCAAACCCACACTTCTTCTACCATGATATTTATGAGAATAGACACCAAGATTTTTGAGACTAAACCAGTAGTCATCATTAAACATTAAATGGCTAGCAGCAGTCAGGTCTGCTCCTGCTAAGGCTAGTGCAAAACCTTTAGGATTGTAATTCTCACCATCAATTCCCCCCAATTCTATTGAATACCTGAACCCTATATAGTCAAGAGTATAAGGGTTTTGAACAGGAAGGCCTTTTCCGCCACCGCCTATGCCATAGAATTCGCCATTCAGATTGTAGATATAATTATCTCCCTTTAAGGCTATTTCAATGTCCGAAGTACCAGAGTTAAGATTTATCATACCAAATACTCCTGTAAAGGTAACACCCAAACGACCACGTCTCGCTACTTGTGCCGCTCTAGTATAGTTTATACTCCCATCTGGATTTCTAATCCCATAAAAATCCTGGAAGGTATTTCTGCTCATAAGCATCATATTACCAAAGACAGAACGGTACGGATCACTCCAATGGTGTCCGGATCCTAGCCCTGTTCTACCCCACCCCAAATGTCTTGCAAAATACGTTCCTTCATAACCTGACAAATATGATTGATAGTGTTTCTCAGAGCGATCAGACCACTCTCTTGCCGTCAAACCGGTAGGATCAATCAGATTGATCGGATCATTTGAAGTTAAATGCATAAGGTGAAGAAGCGGCGCTTACACTGGCCAGCGCATCTGACCCCATAAACCTGCCCAGTGACGGATTGTATATCCTCGCATTAAAATCCATTAAGGTCAGCCCTCCGCCATCAATCTCTTCATTGCCATTGTATCCATATCGCTGCTTCTCGCGACTAAGATGATCATAGCTTTCCGCATCCATCTTCATACCAAACGGATAGTAGTTGGCCGTACTTACAATATTCAGACTTGAGGTGGTTGTTTCATGTACTACCAAAAAATCATCCAAGAACAGGTCTGTACTGCTCTGATCGCTTTCATTGGCTACATAAATGAATACCGTCCCGGCTCCGGGTGCTGTGAATTCCACATTTAATGGTTCATAACTTGTATAGGCTGTTGGCTCTACCTTATCATAGGCAAAACTACTGGTTGTATTGGTTGTGTTCACCCAGATGAGGTTCAGGTAAGCGTCCGGCGTTACGCTGCTGGCGTTACTCCAACCGGAAACCAGGCTTGAAATAGCAGTTGAAAATTGACCATATAAAGCCTCTCCACTGGTAGTACCAAATGTACTGGCGACAGCTTCCAGGATCCCTGCGGGCACACTGGTATTATTTGAGGTACTGCTATTATCGAATAAGGCAAATATCTCAGCGCTGATTTTATCTCCACTATTCACTGGTATGGCGATCGCAGGGCCTATATCACCTGAGCTACCAGGTGATATGTACTTACTGCGGTCCGGGTTGGGCAAGTCTATTGTAGCCTCCGTATGATTATATAAACCAACAAAGTTTGTCGTCATATTTATAAAATCAGCCTGTTATTCTGTGGCTCTTTCCGTTTCCATGGTAGCGTAATATACATCCGTATCATGCAACATTCCAAAGGTAGACCGGATGTTTCCCTGATGGTCGGCCAGGGCATACTCATGCTCATGATTGCTGCCATATCGAAGAACACGACCCTCAGCCGTTCTTACATACGCCAATTGATCATCTACATAATGTACGCCACCGGTATAATCAACAGACATCACGATATTACTATTTTCTTCCACTTCCATGCGAAGTTTATTGCCAAGCGCATCATAGGTATTGCTAATGTAAACATCTCCACTTGCTTTTCCTATGGTAATCTTCTCAGGGCGATTAAAAATATTATAACGAATGTCCGTGATTTCCGCATTCAGGTTAGAGGTCATGTTGCCATTATCGTCATAGGTGAATTCTGTAGTCATGGTAACGCCATCGTTGAATCCGGTACTTGATTGCGTATCCGACACATCTTCCAGTTGGTTGCTGTTATTGATATAGTCTAAAACGATATTATCTATCTCGGTCAAGACATCCGCTTTTTCTGCATTCCTCCTGATGGTTTTTATGTTTCCGTTTTCATCTTCATAGGTATATTGGGTATCGTATATACCGGCATCACCTGTCCAGGCCCCACTGCTTTTTGTCGCATAATCAGCGTTAATAATTCTCCCCTGGGCATCATAAGCATATCCATAAATATACTCTTTAGCTGCCTTATCGGGATTCTGGTTTTTCCAGGAAACAGATGAAATACTACCGTCATACTTTGGGGTAACGGGCTGGGCATTTACCTGGATACCCGTTGTCGCAAAATTGAGTGAAATGCCAAACAGATCATCCAACGCATTGGCATCCGTATTGGAAGAGAGGCCCGAATTATTGATGCCCGTCAGCCAACCTCTGACGTTATACGTGAAATCGACAGATTGTAAAAAGGAAACACCATTATCTGTCGAATGAATGTTTCGTTCTATTACCTGGCCTAATTTGTTGTATTTATAGTTCTCAACCAATACGGTGGCACCGGTACCAACTTTTCGCCATTTATTTACTATTCTGTCATTGTTGTCATAATCATACGTTTCAAGCATGGTAAATGAATCGCCAGAAGAACTGTGATCAAAGTAGGTCTTTTGTACATTCCCTTTAAAATCGTTATATAACACTGAGATCTTATCCAGGCCTCCCAGGTGATTTTCCTTTACTACCTGTAATGTTCTATACTTCTCATCATAGCGGACCACAGTATTAAGCCACTTTGAAGAGCCCAATATCTTCACTTTTGATCCGGTTACCAAGTCTAACACCGCATTGGAAGCCGTACCGGTGAATCCTGATGGAGCTGTATAAGCATAATTATGACCTTCGGCATCCCACCCTGAATTGCTGACAAAGCTGTAATTGTCGTAATAACTTATTTGCAATAAATCAGATGCGGTTACGGTACTTGGAAATGATAAATTGAGTGTATAACCAACCGCGCTTGTGTTGGTGTCTTCATGATGGCCAAAGCCTGCTCCAAGCACTGTTGATGCCAATGTTGCCCTGCTGCTATTCGATGTGTATACGCCAACTGCAATTGGTCGGTCAAACGCATCGTACTTCACAAATGTCCATTCATTCGGACTGGCATTTCGTTGATTTCCATCCTGGGATAATACCAGCCTGTGCCAGGTGTCATAGACAAAACAGACCGGCTCGACTCCCGGGTTTTTACTTTCAATCAAACGGTTTTGTTCATCATAGGTATAAATAAAACACAGGTCATTAGCATCTGAGACGGCAAGATTCCAACCTGAGGTACTTGCCAGTTTGACTGCTGCCGGTGGAATCACACTTAATAAATTACCAAAAACGTCATAGGCGTAATAGGTCTTATAAACGCTGCCATCTGTTCCTATTGACTCATTAAGAATAAGATTTCCGAGCGGATCCATATAGTTTCGAATTTTCCTTCCATCTTCGTCGGTTAATTCCGAATAGGATAAATATCTGGCCGGATAGGTAGCGCTTGTGACCGGCGTTCCGCTTCCGCCCATGGTCCACTTTCTGATGGCTCCACTGTTATCTATTCCAACATCTGTCTCTTTAGTCTTGTTATTATTATGCCAGTCACTGCCCGGTGCTGTACTGCATAAAAGTCTGCTGAACGGTGAGTCATCAAAATTCGATAAACTGAACGGTTTGTTATCGCTTTCCAGTCCTGAAGTACCGGTACTGTAAAATAAACCCTGGTTTGTAATGGCCGCAGCATCATATGAACCAATGTTCCCATCTTCCGGATACGCAAGGTACTGTTTCAACTGCCTGCCATAGGCATCATATTCAAAGGGTTGCACAAGGCTTGATTTCGCATTGTCAGTGCTTTTGGAGGCAACGGATTGAATGGGCTTCCCTATGCCGTCGATAAAGCTGGTAACAGTATGTTTTTGTACGCCTTCAATCGCGTTCGTTAAAGCAACTCCACTACTTAATCCACTAATGGCAGCGATTTCCGTTTTAACATAATTTACTGCTTCGCTTTCCGGTTGCACCGGGGCCACATGAACTTGTATTGCAGCCCTGAAACTTCCGTGTGTCGATACTTGTATATGAAAACCCTCAGAAAGTGTAATGGTTTCCCTGGCAAGATATTCCCTATTACCCAAACTGTTATTTATTGTGAAGTTATCTCCGGTAAAGGTCGTTATCTGCGAAAAAACCGGCGATGTGTTCAGAAGAAGCCCAACAATGAATATGCATGTATAGTTTTTCATGGTCTATATAGATTTCAGGTTATTTATCAGTCCAGGGGATCGTTTAAGCAACCGTTAAAAAATAGTTGACGAAATTTTGTTATGGGTTCATCGCCGCAACCGGGATTACTCACGGTTACCCTTACTTCCAGGTTTATATCTATAAAATGAAAGACCTCTATGGGTGCACCAGGTGCAAATGACTCCCAGGGCCCTCCATTGATACGGTGGCTCCATTCATAGGAATAATTGGAATTACAACCCCCGGATGCATTCACTGAAAACGTCAGGGACCTGGAGCATGAATCAGACGATACTACGTTTAGACCGATCCCTCCAACAGTCATTGCAACGTATTTGATAGCTATGCCTCTTGAACCGGATACGGAAAAATTTGCCTCAGCATTGGTTGCGTTAACCTTTACCATCTTAACGCCTTCATCAAAATAGGTATGGGTAACATTTCTATTCGTGGTGGAATAAGTGCTTCCATCATCCATATCCCAGAAAAATGTGGTGGTACCGTAACTGAAAGGATCACTCACATGAAAGGTGACAGGATTTTGAATTTCATCAATACCCGGCCCATCGATCAATACAGCTACGGTATTTCCGTCTACGTAGGTTTTTCTCTCCACAACATTATTGTCATGGTCGCTTACTGTGGATAATCGTTGTTTCTTATCGTATGTGAAAGATAAGGTCCGGTTGTTGGTATCTGTGGATGAGTCAGGACCTGTAAACGCATTTGAGCTTATCGATGTGGTTCGTGTGAGTTGGTCATTGGTGATGCTGGTGCTGGCAACAAACCCCAGGGCATCATAATTAAAATTTGTAGTGGTGCCGCCAAATGCTGTTTGAGTATCGATCAAGCCGCTGTTTTCAATGTAGGAACTTGTATTAATCAATTCAAAATCTACATTTCCCGGAACGAATTGGGAAAACAGTGATTTATAAGAGGGAATATAGTTATCCGCGGGAATCCTTTTTAAGGATCGATAAACCCGGTGAGGATAAACTTTATCATTTCCAACAGTACCTGTTTTCTGATATGTTTGGTAGGTTACGCCGTTTAATGTTCGTGTTCCATGATCATCTACTAT
>JAKSDQ010000195.1 GCA_022360015.1 Cytophagales bacterium | reverse complement strand
GGGACCGGTTGCCCATCGATTTGGCGCGCAGCCCTTCTTCCGGGGGCTAGCCCCCGGAAGAAGGGCTGAAGGAGTAGACAGAGTTTAGTTTACACTTCCGTTTTAGGCGCACCAAAGGTGAATAAGCCGAATGCAAGACCTTCCAAAAATTCATTATTGGTAACATTGCGTACGTTCAACCTTGCGGTCATATTGGTGTTTCCCCAATTAAAGCCATACCTGGCACCCAAATCCAAGCGGGTATAGCGCGCTACTTCAAACGTATTCTCATTGTCCGCAAACCGATCCCCGGTATGGAAGATACCTGCATTTACATCCAACCCCTTGATTGGGAGTTTATATTCTGCAAAAGCATTCAATTGAAATTCAGGAACACTTTGTGGTCTGTTGCCATTGATGCTTGGTTCCGTGGGATTATCAATTTCAGCATCCATGAATAAGCCTCCGATGATAACCCGTGCCTCTTCATTGATCTGTCCTGCCAAGGTAAGTTCGAAGCCGCGATTTCGTTGACTTCCGCCATACCTGAAAATATTGTTTTCGTCAATAAAGGCCAGCGGTTGGTCAATGTCAAAATAAGCGGCGGTCAACAGTCCGTTTTTGAACACCTCGGCCTTCAGGCCGATTTCAAATTGTTCTGTTTCCACGGGATCGAGAAAACCTTCATCGAAATTATCCGCGTCACCTGGTATTTGAAACCCGTTAGTAATTCCAAGGGAATAACTGCCATAAAGATTCAGTTTTTCGACGGGCGTGTAGATAATGCCGAAATTGGGAACAATAATATGATCCTTATAGGAGGTCTGTAAGGTACCGTTCGTATTGAACACATCTTCGTTTTTCTGTTCCGTCCAACGTAGTGCGGTAAGGATCTCCAATGATTTTGAGACTTTGATAAGGTCCGTGACATAAAATGCCTGTTGAGTAAATACCATCCCGTCTCTGGTTAATCCTGCTTCCGGGCTGAGAACATCACCCGTTCCGGGAAAACCATATATAACGGGGGCAAAGATGTTTAATGGGCCAAGGATGGGCAGACTATTGGGCCCCCCGTTAAAACTCAAAGGATTTTTGCTATAGGCGCCACCCACGGACAACTGGTGTTGCAGCCCAAACGTGCTGAATTTTCCGTTGACAAAAGCCTCCATGGAAAAGGGATTCCTCACCTGAGCGGGATCAAAATAGACCTGTATCTGGAAATCGCTGTTGGCCTGAAGTGAGCCCGGTGTTATCCGGCCGTCCTTTTGATCCCGTATAAGGTTCATCTGTTGCACCTTTAACTGGGCCGACCAATTATCCGATATTTCGTAGACAACACCCAGTGAGCCGATAAAGTTTCGTGTGGGATAGGTGCCCCATTCCTGTCCTAAAAAGGTAGTTCGGTCAAAATCTTCAATCAGTTGACGTCTTTCTTCCAATGTCACAGATGCATCAAACGAATTGGTCCGGATGGTGGCCTGTGACTCCAACTCTCTATACTGGTATTCGGCTTCAAGATCAATGCGCAGTTTTTCCAAGGGCTGCCACTCGAAAAATGTACTGAACATCTGTCTTGGGCCAGCTTGGTTATCTACAAAAGTTGCTTCTCTTGCTACGACCGCATTGATTCGATAGCCAAATTTTTCATGGAGCTTACCACCAAAATCCCCATGGATTCCGACGGAACCGTTGGTGTCTCCAAAAGTCTGGATCCAACTGTACGGTCCAGTCGGTCGTTTAAGTACATAGTTTACGACTCCCCCTGGCAGGGTGAAGCCATATCGAATAGCAGACGGCCCCTTAATGATCTCCACCGCTGCCTTGTTTTCAAAAGGGCTCTCCCTTATCGAGGGTCAAAGTGTTGGTTTCGCCTTGATAAGCCGAGAGATTGAACCTGGTGCCCAGTACCTGGGTCATCGATTCATTGGTCTCGACTATAAATGGATGTAGCGAATCCTCTGCTACCTCAAAATAGGCTTCACCACTGAGTATTACACCGCGATTTTCACTTCCAAAATCTTTGGAAACCCTAAGCGTTGAGGTAACGTTGAGGATAACTGTCGTACCGTCATCAAGTACCAGTGTTTTCAGTTCTCCTGCATTCGTCTCATAAGCGACCTGGCCTTCAAAAAAA
The DNA here is from genome assembly GCA_022360015.1 of Cytophagales bacterium. Lineage (GTDB taxonomy): Bacteria > Bacteroidota > Bacteroidia > Cytophagales > Cyclobacteriaceae > Agaribacillus. The sequence goes on along the minus strand of JAKSDQ010000195.1, from coordinate 59,692 downwards.
AGCAAAAAAATTCCCAGTCCCATCAGCACTGCTATTGATGCGGCGATTCCCCAAGCATTCATATCAAATACATTGCTTTTGCGCTTTCGCAGGATCCGGGACTTTGTGGTTTTTATCCGGTACCATATTTTTTCCTCCAGATCCGGAGCTACACCGGAAACATCCCGGATTTTTTCAAAACCTCCTTTATCATCCAACCATGCTTCTACAGCTTGGATTTCAGCTTTGGAGCAATTTCCCTGCCCGTACTTTTCCAATAACTCCGGTGTAATTTCCATATAGATACATGATGTTGTCTATCTACAGGAACGTTGAAAAAACAAGGAAGTCCTAGTCAACCCAAAATCATTTTTTCACAGCGTGGCGGGAAAGGACTATCTGTTGGCTTTCAAATGCTTGTTAATGAAGGACAAAGCTTTGGTGAGATGGTTTTTTACCGTTTTTTGTGAAATGCCCAAGCGAATTGCGATTTCTTCTATCGTCAGGTGTTCCTCCCTGCTCAAGCGATATACTTCCTGGCACCGGCACGGTAATTGATCGACGACCAATTGCAAATCCTGCTTCAGGAATCGATGCACTGCCAAATTATGTTCTACAGCACTGGCATCGAAACCATTTTCTTCACATAGATTGCATGCTGTCCAGGTGGAGGTCTGGGTATTTGCTTTTTTACGGTAAAAGTCCACAATTTTGGTCCTAGCCGATATCATCAAATAGTTCTCGGTTTTTTTTGAAAAAACGAATTTTTCCCGGCGTTTCCAGGGCGCTATAAAAACATCATGGACGATTTCCTCCGAAGCTTTACAATCCTTGGTTTTTGCATAACAGAATGCATACAACCGCTTCCAATGGGCGCGATAAAGCTTTTCAAAGATGAGCTCTTCTTTTGAGTTATATTTTTCTTTTTCGTCCTTGATCTATTACTTATTTAAGCGTACCACAGTAGGTAACAAATATAGCCAAAAGAAATTTATTTAGAATTAATATAAATAAAGATGCTGTAGCGTATTTAAGAAAGCTTTTAATCAATGACTATATCTTACTCATTCGTTTTCTTTTCAGCCGTCCCAATTACTGTTTATGATTTGACACAATTGTTTTTCCACAATATTAAAGTTTATCAAAACCTCTGACATATACACTCGTGTATCCAATACCGATATGAATTTTATCAAAAATCCATTAGATTAAGGTTTTGATAAAATAAATATAAGGGCCCTATGGTGGTGTATGGCCAATTGTTAGGTGTAAGTCAAGAAATAATTTAACCTATGGACCAAGAAAAAGCTTATGCTCTGTTGAGTCGACAGCTAACGGATATTCTAGCCGCTGCCGAACGAATTATTAATGGAAACGACTCAGCCGAAGAAATTGAATCTTTTGCCAGGTACTCTTTTGAATTAAAGAGATATGTAAACGAACGAATCGAAAATGAGGAATTCAAAAAGGCAGCAAACGAAATACCTGATATTAACTACAAACGAACACAAATTCAGATATGGCAATATCTAATTCTTCCTGCTTGGTGGATCAATCTATATAAAGATTACCAAGCTAGACAAAAAACTAAGGAAGAAGTGAACCTGGTTCGAGGCAAATATGCAAGCCTCCAACTCTTAGCTAAAAGCCAATTGAGTTAAATACACATAACAAAATCTATGAATGAATGGGGTTTTATCGGTGAGGATACTTTGGTGGCGCTAGGAAAATCTACTACAAATTGTAAATTTATTAATCAGTGTGGTTTGGTGCGGCCGGAAAGGATAGTGCTTTCTAATCCCCACCCATCATAGCCAGACGTTGTAGGGCATTTAAGATGAGACTATTTCTAACAATTATATTTTTTACACCATTATTAACTTTAGCACAAAAAAGTAAAACACAGGCATGTGTTTCTCAACTTGATTCTTTAACAAAAGAAATAGTTTATAAAACTTTGGAACAAATGCCAACAGTAAATGGAGGAATGCAGGAGATATTTAAAGAAGTTTCAAAACGAATTAAATATCCAGGTACCTCTGACAATTATTCAATCGATAGCAAAATATTTGTCGCTTTTGTGGTCACCGATAAGGGGCGAGCCTTGTTTCTTTTTTTAATCATTCTTTTGAAATGTAATAGGACGTCCTTTCACCGCTTCCCTGAAACTCCCCTTATCATAGACCAAATTTCCATTTACATAGGTTTGCAGCACTTTGGTCTGAAAAGTGGTGCCTTCCAATGGGGACCATCCGCATTTGTACAAAAGGTTGTCTTTAGAGACCGTCCATTGGCTGTTTAGGTCAACCAACGCCAAGTCTGCAAAATACCCTTCCCTGATAAAACCTCTTTTTTCCATTCGGTATAGCGTTGCCGGGTTATGGCACATTTTTTCGACGATCTTCTCCAATGATATCAGCCCCTGCTTATAAAATTCCAACATACAGTTTAATGAATGCTGAACCATGGGGGCGCCTGACATCGACTTAAAATAGGGCTTTTGTTTCTCCTCCAGAGTATGCGGGGCGTGATCTGTTGTGATTATGTCAATTCTGTCATCCAGCAGTGCTTTCAACAATCCTCGTCTATCCTGTTCTGTTTTTATGGCAGGATTCCATTTAATGAGCACTCCTAATCGTTCATAATCCTTGTCCGAAAACCATAGATGATGGACAGACACCTCAGTAGTAATTCTTTTGTCCTGAAGAGGAATGATATTTTCAAACAGATGTGTTTCTGCTTCTGTCGTCAGGTGCAAAATATGTAGTCGTGCATGGTGCTTTTTCGCCAGTTCAATAGCTCGCTCGGTGGCTTCATAGCAAGCTTTTTCATTTCTTATTACCGGATGATATCGAATGGGAACATTGTCGCCATATGTATTCCGGTACATCTTTTCATTTTCTTCTATGATCTGTTCTTTTTCAGCGTGAATGGCGATAATCGATTTGCAGTTGGCGAATAGTTTTTCCATAGTTTCCGGGTTATCTGCCAGTAGATTCCCTTTTTTGGTAAAATACAGGCCGTCATCGGAAACGCCGATAAACCGGGATGTACCGGTTTTGACCACTTCATCGATATTGTCTCCGTTTATTCCCAAAAAGAAAGCATAGTTGGCCAGGGACTTGGTCGAGGCAATTTCATACTTGTCTTTGAGGGCTTCAGCGGTCAACACATTGGGGATAGTGTTGGGCATATCGATGAAGGAGGTGACCCCTCCTGCAATGGCAGCCTTACTTTCCGTATACAGGTCTCCCTTATGTGTTAGTCCCGGGTCACGAAAGTGTACCTGTCCATCGATGATCCCCGGCAATAGGTGTTTCCCTGTTCCATCAATTACTTTTTGATTTGGTTCAATGTCAATTTTTCCAATTTGCGTAATAAAGCCATCCGACAATAGTACGTCCGCGACAAAAGATTTGCCTTCATTTACAATGGTTGATTTTTTAATTAGAATGCGTTGGTTCATCGATTATGTGCTGTTTTTGGATGATATTCTTTTTACATTATTGCCAATGGTCCGGTATAAACGTAACAGTGAGTTTATACCCAAACTTTTTCAAAGCGAAAGATACCTAATTCCAACGAAAAAACGGTTCAGGTATTCACCTGAAACGCAGCAACGTTATTGGCCAGCTTTACATTCCCGGGGGGCGGCGATTTTCCTTGATCATTTTTTTGGAATAAATACGCTCCAATTCAATCAACAGCATGCTAATATAGGATTGAATAGCAGCGTTATTTTTCAGTTGCTTATCTTCCAGTTCTTTCTGAATATTTTTAAAAACAGGTTCAAGGCTTCTACTGGTTATTTGACTGATCTGAAAAAAATGTTGTGCATCCCATTGAAAAAATGGAAGTTGGCTGAGGCTTGTAGATGGATGACCATTCGTTTTAAAAAAATCTGCTGTAAAAAGTAATGAATACCCTTCCATATTCACCGGGGTTTATACCAGCATTTGATGATTCCCGGACTGGAAAAAATCAAAGCATTTTCTTTCGCATAAAAATATTGAAGATTGGCCATATGATTAACGACTCCTTTGGTTAACAGCAAAATGCAGCCAGGAGCTGACCCGGTAGCTGTTCGATTCCCAGTTGGTTGAAAATAGTCACTAAGCCTGACTTATTATTAGGCTCTACGGCCAAAAGAAGGTTTTTCCCCTTCGAAATGTACCTTTGCAGTTCACTGATTTCTTGAGATGTTAAACTATCCCGAGGGTCGGCTACCACTAAAATATCTATTTCATTCATATTATGTGCCTGCTCAGACAGGTCCAATTCAACCATATCGGTAAAACCCAAATTAAGTAGAGATGTATTGTTTTTCACTCTGCCATAAAAAGCTGTTTTAAAATCAGTTTCTTTGTCCTCTGTAAAACTACGCTCTCCATGACCAGTTAGAAGACCAACACCAACCGGTGAATCCAGTAAATTCTTAAGTGCCCCCGCAACGTGCTCTTCGTGAGGATAGTGGTCGACGCCATCATACATACGTAGCCTTGCTTTCCGCCCTTCATAGACTAACTCTCTGATATATTGATTGTCTTCTTCAGGTAGTCAAGGGATCTGTTTCTGACCGAGGTATATAAAAATGATTTTATGGTATGTTCATTTTGGAAAGAAACTTTGTCCTCCCAAATCTTTACGAAGACCTCTTGGGCCACATCCTTAGAGGCATCCGGATTGTCCGGGTATTTGTTTGCAAAAAGGCACAATGACTTGAAGCAACTGTTTGCTCATACAACCTGCCTAAAAACGCCCTTCCGGTATTAAAGGAAAATGTAGTACCTTGAAGCTTTAACAGCGTGTCTGCTAATACGCTTTGGCATTAAGATAGCTATGTGCTTCATCTTCTTGCTTTTAGCTACTCAAAGATACTGTATTGAAATGTCGCAATAAACCCGTTAGATGGACGGAATCAAAATACCTAATTCTCCTATTGAACAGGTATCTTTGTAGTAAGATTTTGAAAAACAAATCAATGAATGGTGTAAAAACAGTATGGCTTATCCTTGTTGAGATACGTAACAAAAACTAAGTAAAAAAGACAGAAATTATAATTTAACCTTAAAAACCAATACAATGAAAGTAAATCCTTATCTCAATTTCGACGGTACTACCGAAGAGGCCTTCGATCTTTACAAAAAAGTATTTGGCGGAGAGTTTATGGCCAAGATGAAAATGACCGAAATGCCGGAGAGCGATAAACTACCTGAAAATGAAAGAGAACGTATCATGCACATTTCCCTGCCCATTTCAGAGGATACGATTTTGATGGCTTCTGATATTATTCCTTCGATGGGTCAGAAATTGCCGGAAGGAAGCAATTGCTACATTTCATTACATCCCACTTCCCGTGAGGAAGCCGACCGTCTTTTCGATGAACTTTCGGAGGGTGGCGAAGTAGAAATGCCTATGGAAGACCAATTCTGGGGCGATTACTTTGGCAGTTTCACCGACAAATTCGGTGTGAGATGGATGATAAATTACAACGCCGAATTCAAATAGTCGGTGGAGTCAATTACGGTACCGACAAGCATTGATGGTGACATACATAAAGTTTGGAACCTTTGGACACAACCCGAACATGTCACTCCATGGAATTTTGCTACACCGGAATGGCATTGCCCAAGCGCGAATTAATGATTTGATAGCCGTCGGAAAGTTTTCGTATCGTATGGAAGCCGGGGATGGGGTATGTAGAAAGTACATAAATGCATCGTAGTGTTGGAAAAACCGCTTAAAAATTCCCTATATCCTGCCGCTTGTTGAAAGTAATAGTTACATTTAAAGCGGTTTTACCAAATCAATGAAATAACTATAACTAAATAGACTTATGATAGCATCAAAAAGCCTGATTGCGGGGAGTTGGGAGGATGGGGCAGGAAGCTCATTCACCTCCTATGATCCCGCCAATGAAGAAAAGTTGGGGGTACATCAGGGGGTGGAAAAGTCCCAGGTGGATCGTGCGGTGGAGGGAGCCGCCAGTGCCTATGTGATTTACAAAATGTTTGATTTTGATCAAAGAGCTGCATTTATAGAAGATGTAGCGGATGAAATTGAAGCACTGGGGGATGAACTTTTGGAAACCTGCCACCGGGAAACGGGACTGGGCATTCCGCGCCTTACCGGCGAGCGGGGTCGTACGTGTGGGCAATTACGCGCCTTTGCGGCTTTGGTACGTGAGGGAAGCTGGCAACAGGCCCGCATCGATACCGCCATACCCGACCGGACGCCCATTCCAAAATCCGATATCAGAAGAGTCTTGCGACCCCTGGGCCCTATTGCCGTTTTTTCCGCTTCTAATTTTCCCCTTGCCTTTTCTACCTTGGGCGGGGATACCGCTGCTGCATTAGCCGCCGGAAATCCGGTGGTGGTAAAAGGGCATCCCAGTCATCCGGCTACTTCAGCGTTATGCGCCAGCGCTATCGAAAAAGCCATCGAAAAAAACAACCTTCCCCAAGGTCTTTTTAGCCTGTTGCAAGGGGCCGAACCTTCTGTCAGCTCCGAACTTGTGAAACATCCCAAGATAAAGGCAGTAGGCTTTACAGGCAGTACTCACGTAGGCAGAATACTTTACGACCTGGGGGCGTCGAGGCCTGAACCCATACCTGTATATGCTGAAATGGGCAGCACCAACCCGTTATTTATTTTGCCTAAAGCCATCCAAAACCGCTTAAACAAAATAGCCCGGGGACTGGCAGGCTCTATCACCCTGGGCACAGGACAGTTCTGTACCAAACCCGGGCTCGTTTTTGTCCTGAAATCCGGTGACTCCGATGCTTTCAAAGAAGTATTGACCCAGGCCATCGGGGACATTCAGACCGGTAATTTGCTTAATTCAGGTATCAAATCGGGATTAACAAAAAAACTGGATGCGTATGACCACAAAAAGGAGCTGACTACCATAGCAGGTGGGGCCGTTAATGGCGGCACCCTGTTTAGTGTAAGCGGCAGCGATTTTTTAGAAAATCCGGAACTGGAAGAAGAAGTTTTCGGGCCGGTGGCGATTCTTGTCGAGTGTGAAAATATCGATGAAATGCTCCGGGCGGCCAGCCGGCTTGGGGGGCATTTGACAGGTACCATCCATTCAGACAATGATCCGGAAAGCGAAGCATTAAAAACAATTTTGGAAGAAAAGGCAGGTAGAATCATTTATAACGGGTTCCCAACAGGCGTGGAAGTCTGTCCGTCTATGCATCATGGAGGACCCTATCCGGCCACCACGTTTGCGGCTTCCACCTCTGTCGGTACCGCAGCCATTGAACGTTTTTGCAGTGTGGTTTGCTATCAGGACGCTCCTGATGATCACCTTCCCGAAGCCTTAAAAAATGAAAACCCCAGAGGTATTATGCGTTTGCTGAACGGCCAATATACTGCGGAAAAAGTAGAAGCATGACCGGTAAAGAAATTGATGATGTCATTCCTCATGCCGCTAAAGAGGGCACCTGGATTGGCAGGTGTCAGGTACCCGGATCATTGGCTTATAAGGGAGTGGCCGGGCCCCATGTGGTGCAGGTAAAGGATGGATACGTCTATGACCTCTCCGATCATTATGGATCAACCGGTGAACTGATTAATGCCAGTCATCCGGTGGCTTCACTCCGGGCACTTGCACCGCTTCCCAAACTGGGTAATTTAACCGACATACTCAAAAATTCCCTTTACCTGCAAAAAGACGAAACGCTCCCGTATTTTATTGCCCCTAATGATACTCAGGCGATAAAAGCCTGCGGCGTAACCTTTATCCAAAGCCTGTTGGAAAGGGTAATTGAAGAAAAGGCAAAAGGAGACGCAACCCTGGCTGCCGAAATCAGAGCCATCGTAACCGATAAAATTGGTGCTGACCTTCATACGGTCAGACCTGGGTCTGAGTATGCCATAAGGCTGAAAGCTGAGTTGCAGAAACAAGGTATGTGGTCCCAGTATTTGGAAGTCGGTATTGGAAAGGATGCCGAGATTTTCACAAAAAGCCAACCTTTTTCTGCAGTTGGTTTTGGTGCTGAAATTGGTGTCCTGGCAGATTCCGGATGGAATAATCCCGAACCCGAGGTGGTGTTGGCAGTATCCGGGGACGGGGCTATTGTGGGAGCGACTTTGGGCAATGATGTGAATCTGAGGGACTATGAAGGACGCAGTGCCTTGTTGCTGGGAGAGGCCAAAGATCAGAACGGTTCCTGTGCGATCGGGCCGTTGTTCCGGCTTTTTGATGAGTCCTTTGCATTGGAAAAGATCAAACAAGAAGACATTCATTTGCGGATACGCGGAAAAGATGGCTTTCAGATGGAAGCTTCCTCACCCATGGATAAAATAAGCCGTACTCCGGAAGCACTGGTCGCCCAGGCTATTGGCAAAAATCATCAATACCCGGATGGTCTGGTTCTCTTTTGTGGAACCATGTTTGCCCCAACGGAGGATCGAGGCAGCCCGGGGCTTGGCTTTACTCATAAAATAGGAGATGAAGTGACCATCTGTTCGAAACATCTTGGAACATTGGTGAACTGGGTAAATACCTGCGATCAATTACCCAGGTGGGAATTTGGAATTGGTTCATTTGTGGAGTACTGCATAAAAAGAAAATCGGTATGAGTTTTAAATGGATTTATTTATTAGTTGCCATCATGAGCGAAGTCATTGCTACCGCTGCATTGAAATAAAGCAGCGGTTTTTCCAAGCTTTTACCTTCTTTGCTTGCGATATTAGGATACAGCTCAGCCTTCTATTTCCTGTCACTTACACTAAAAGCGATTTCTGTTGGGATAGCCTATGCCCTATGGGCAGGTGTAGGCAATGTACGGATTTCGGTTATCGGATACTTCCGTTTCGGTCAAAAGCCGGATATGCCAGCCATATTGGGTATAGTTTTAATCACCGCAGGTGTATTTGTGATAAACTTTTTTTCCAACACAGTCTCCGGTTAAACCACTAAGTATAATACACATAATTCACAATCAGGGAACAACATACCGGGAGTGGGGCATGTGAGGCCGGGAAACTATTAAGGGCATATATGTTGGCTGAGTTGACTCACAGCTTCATTGGTACCAAATACATAGAGGGTATCACCCTGTGCTATCACTTCATCAGGCCTGACATGTGAAATAAATTTCTCCTCCCTTTTAATAGCGATGACATTGATATTATATTTTTCTCTTAAATCCGACTCACGCAGGGTTTTTCCGACGATCTTGTTGGTGCTTTGAATGACTGGCAGGCTCACAAAGGTAGCATCCGGAATATCGAGATGTACACCATTTTGCCGGGCAGTCAGGTGTCCGGGATTGCGGAACATTTCGTAATTCTGGGATCTGATCAGGTCGATGAAGCTTTGAATTTCCTGGGCAGGAATGAGATATTTCGACAATACTTTTGAAAAAATTTCAATGGAAGTTTCAAACTCCTCGGGTATTACCTCATCGGCACCGGCCTGAAGGTTTTCCTGAATCTCTTTTACAAAACGTGTCCGTACGATGACATAAACGGTTTTAGACAACCCACGGATTTGGGAGACAATCTTTTTGGTGGCCTTGGGATCGGAGATGGCAATCACAACGACCCGGGCTTTATGCACAAATAAATGCTTCAGGATACTTTCTTCCGTTGCGTCACCAAAGTAAATTTGTTCACCTTCTGCTTTGGCACTTTTCACGGTTTTGGCATTAAGCTCCACGATCCGGTAGGGTATGTCAGCATTTCTGGCCGCCCTGGCCAGATTTTTACCATTGATCCCATACCCGATGATTACCAGGTGATCGTTTAGCTCTTCGGCGAGGGATATACGCGTGTCGGGGGCTATGGTTTGTGGTTCCAGGCGTTTGGCGCCAGGCACCTTAACCAGTAAATCGGTCAACTGGTGGGCAAACTTAAAAAGTAATGGGGTCATACCCATGGAAACTATCGAGGTGGCGAGAAAATACTGATATACATTGTCAGGCAATAATTCGTACTGCATACTGGTATTTGCCAATAAAAAGGCAAACTCACCCACCTGGAAAATACTCAGGGCCGTAAGAATTACCGTACGCAAAGGATAACGCAACATGATGACCGCAAACCCCACTATGATAGATTTGGTGATCGTCACAGAAAGTGTTAGCAGGATCACATACAAGATGTTGTCGAAGACAAACTGAACATCCAGCAGCATGCCGATGGAGACAAAGAAAAAGCTTATAAAAATCTGATGGAAAGGGATAATGTTGGCGGTTGCCTGATGGCTATAATCTGATTCGGAAATAATCATGCCGGCAAAAAAGGCTCCCAAGGCGAGAGAAAGCCCTATTGAAGAGGTGAGCCAGGCGGTGGCAAAACATATGACCACAGTGGTTAGAATGAATAACTCACGGCTCCTGGTTTGTACCACCTGTTTTAAAATATAGGGCACCACATAATTAGTAAGCACGATGATCAGCAAGACTACACCGGCTACCTTAATCAGCAGCCACACCAGTGTCGATGACATATTTTCAGACTCGCCGGCCAATATAGGTACCAGCAACATCATCGGTACGACTATAATATCCTGGAAGATCAGTATAGCTACTGATAACAGGCCATGGGGAGCTGTAATTTCACCATTAGCCTGCAAAAGGTTCAATACAATGGCCGTACTACTCAGGGAAAAAAGAAAACCCAAAAAAACCGCTTGTTCCCAGCTTAATCCTACGAAATGGGAAACAAGTGCCGTAACCAAAATAGTTATCCCAACCTGCACCGAACCACCGATTAACACCTCTTTTTTGATACTCGCCAAATTTTTCAACGAGAATTCAATGCCGATAACGAAAAGCAGGAAAATCACACCGATTTCAGACAATAACTCAACTTCATGTTTTGCCTTGATCAGGCTCAGACCCTGCGGGCCGACCACAACACCCGTCACTAAAAGACCAATAATAGGAGGTAATTTGATCTTTTGAAACACCAGAATAATCAATACCGAAGCTCCAAGAATAATGACAATATCTGATAGTAAAGGAAAATGCATCACGCGGTTAAGTTACTTATTTCCTGATCTTCTTTATTCATAAAAGAACCTTTTTCTTCCCGATCACCACCCTGAAATATGGAAAATAAAAAGATTTTTGATGAAAATTTTTCGCAAAGCACGAAAATAACCTGTAAACAAATTGGGATAAACCGCTATCTTAGCATAAAAACAGCAGACATGAGCATTTAAATTTGCATCAATACCTTCTGTTATAAGGTGAATCCAAGCTAATAAGGACTAATAAATTTAAGCACATGAAAGCGGAAGATATTTATTTTTATGCACCTAAAGCCAGGATAGATACTGCAAAAGTGTTTACGATCACAAAGGAAGGTGATCATCTTAGGGTGAAAAATAAAAATGTGAGCTGTCTTTTAAAAAATCTTACGGAAGAATCCTTTAATGATATTTATAACGAATATTTCAGTCACTTGAATCTGAACTTTTCACCTGTGAAAATAGATAGTAAAATATACCGACTGACTAAAGATAAACAAGAGGCTTTAGAACAAGAAATCATCATGCGCCGGATATATTTTTATACGGTTAACAATTTAGAGATAGAAGTTCGACGTGAAGACTTTACCTCTCCCGGCGTAGCTGATTGCGTTATTGCATTATTGGATAAAAAATACGGAAAGGATACAAAAATAAGTCTGACAATAGGCGCACATTTATTAAGACGAGATTATGAGGACTATTGTCAAACGGTGAAAGGAAGAAGGCGGCATTATGATCGATAATCACGGGCAATATTCCCATCGATGGATTTACCGGCGTTTGCAGGTTTTGCTGACCTGCCTGTCTGTTACAGGAAATTAATTATATATATGAAAAAAGAAAAACTTGAAGTTGGGGATACGTGCACACACAATGTGTCATTTACCCAGGATGAAGTAAAAAAATTTGCAGCGTTAACCAAAGATACCAACCCCATCCACCTCGATGAGGCGTATGCCTCCGGGACGGTTTTTAAAAGACCTATTGTTCACGGATATTTATCAGGGGCGGTTTTTTCGAAGGTGTTCGGGACTCTTTTCCCAGGTATAGGTACTATATACCTGTATCAGGAAATGAAGTTCAGAAGACCGGTATACACCGGGGAAAAATATATTGCCACTTTTGAGGTAACAGAGATTGTTGAAGAAAAAAACAGGGCAAATATTTATTGCCAACTTTTAAATTCCGAGAATAAAGTCTGCATTGAAGGGCAGGCAACGGTCATGCATCTGGAGAAAATTGGCTGAGTGATTGCATGGATCCCATGTCCGGAAATCTGTTTTGTTTGATGGCAATTTCAGTACCTGCCACCTCAAAAACATGCCTGTGTTCAATTTTTATTGATCACAACTTCAGCTTTTAACTCATTTAATAAATTGTACAATCCAAAGTAGGTCCGGTTAATATATAGCCCATGCCTGTTACCTCTTGCCGTTTTGGAATTCCTAAGCTCTTTCATCCGTGATACCCTGTCGCCTACCTCATAAATCTGTTTGAAATAGCTGTTATCACCAAAATCAAAGGAACCATACCTGAAAGGGCGACCCAAAAGTTCGATCATTTCCCTGAAGAGCGACATAAAAAACTCTTTTTCCCTTCGTGTATCCTGCGGACTCAAAAAACCGAGCTCCATAAACAGTCCTTCCAGGTCATAAGCGCCGTCAAGGATATCCTTCTGCATCAGTTTGAAATACTGGTCATAAAAGTCTTTTGGAATTACTTTGACACAACCAAAGTCGATGATTCCCAATTGATGATCCGGTGTAATGATGAAATTACCCGGGTGCGGATCAGCATGCACCTCCTGTAACTCGTGAACCTGATAGTGATAGAAATCCCATAAAGCCTGACCGATTTTGTTGCGTTCCTCCTGCGTGGGCTGTTTATTGACCCATTCCGTTACATGAATCCCGTTGATCCAGTCCATGACCAGTATCCGCTCACTGCTGAACTCCGGATAGTATGTAGGAAAACAAAGATTATCGAGATGTGCGCTTTTTTCCGTAAGCTGCATAGAGCGCTGCAATTCCAGGCTGTAATTGGTTTCTTCGATAAGCTTTTCCTCTACCTCACCTATATATTGTTCCAATTCAGACGTGTTAATTTTGAACATACGAGCCGCTATTGGCCTGACAATCTTCAGGTCTGAGCTGATACTGTCTGCCACGCCCGGATATTGCACTTTTACGGCCAGCTCCTTTCCGTCAAGCGTGGCTTTATGCACCTGACCGATGGAAGCGGCGTTCACAGCCTTTTTGGTGAAAGAGTCAAAAATCCCCTCCGGCGCCTGGCCGAGATACTTTTTAAAGGTGCGTACCACCAGCGGATAAGACAGTGGCGGCGCACTGTATTGTGACAGGGCAAACTTATCCTGATAAGGGGTGGGCAGAACGTTTTTGTCCATGCTGAGCATTTGCGCCACCTTCAGCGCGCTGCCCTTTAGCTCACTGAGTGAATCATAGATGTCTTCGGCATTGTCAGCGTTTAACTGATCTTTAGTAAGCTCCGGATTGAATAGCTTTTTGCCGTAGTGCTTCAAATAATTTCCGCCTATCCGGGCTCCTGTTTTTATAAATTTCGACGCCCTCTGTACCTTCGATGTAGGTATACTAATCTGCTCCTTCATATTCTATTTCTCCTGTTCCTAGCGATTCTGATATAAAAATTTGGCAAAATCCACCATCATATCCAATGGCCCCCTGCCCATAAGTTCAAACGATAAATTCACGGATTTTTCAATGGCAGCATCTGTCTTCTCGAAATTGGCGCTGTCATCTTTTAACCAAAAGTTGATCACAAACAGCACCTGTAACCACAATGCGTCATGATATCTTTCAGTGATTACGGGTCGTTTCACAATTTCCTCAGATGCCAACCCCTCGCTGATTAACTGCCGGATGTAATCGTTGAAGTCCGCTTTAAAGCTTTTCAAAAACGAAGGGGTCAGTTCCGGCCTCTTAGCGTCCCTGAAGCAAAGTTGTGCGTAACTTCTGTCTTTTTTCAGCACTTCCATCAAGGTGTAGTAGAAGGCGAGCAGCTTTTCCCGGATGGAATATTCTGCGTAAAGCTTATCCTCTTGCAACACTTTCATGGTATTGGTAATATACTCCTTCCAGGTTTCCCGCTGTATCGACGAAAAAGCCCCGAAGTGTTTGTAGAAATCCTCTTCTGCCATATCCAACGCTCTCATAAATTGAAAAACCGATGGTGGCTCATGACCGTTGAGCAGTACAAATTCTTTATATGCGCTGATTAGTTTTTCCTTTTGATCGTCTGTCTTTGCTTTATTCCCTTTACCGGTGGCTTTGGTGGTTGCCATAGTTTTATCGATTTTGTTATTATTTAATATCCCTATATAATAACGTATTTTACAGAAGATGTTCGTGGTTGTTTGAAAATATTTTTACCCACCCATTTACCCACTTCACATTAGGTAGTGTTTAAGACATAGAGAAGCTTAGATAAATTAGTAAGTTAGCATAACAATAGGAGTGAAGGTAGGCCTTCAAATTTAATTTGGGTGGAAGATAAATATGTGGAAAATGGCACTACCTATGAGTATAAGATCGACTACGACCTGCTGTTAGTGGAGGAAGATGAAGAAAAAGCCCGTCGCACAAAATTTGCAAAGCGTTTAAAACGCAGGATCCTGAAAAATGTAGAGACAGACACCGCAGGCTGGCTTACTTCACTGAATGCCTCACGGCAAAACAGCTTGCCACTTGCTTCGCTTCCGGGCACAACCCCAGCGCGTAAGGGACTTTCACCCTTTGGAACACTCCTTTTTTAGAGTTATATTCACCATTCAAGGCACACAATAGATAAAAATGAATGCGCTTGCTCTCTTCATAAAAGATCAGAAGTCAAAAAGAAAGTTTGGGACTTCAGAGAGGGTAAGCGCACTTATTTTATCAAGACGTTAGTAAAAATTGAACACGAAATGAAACAGATATTTTATAAAATAATATATAGTCCTACAATTAATAAAGTTTTAAGGAACATAAATAAAATCCTTGCCCCTGTATTACCCAACAAAATCAAAATTCCACCTTCAGGTGTACTGATAATAAAAAACGAAGATGGTAAAAAGTTAAAGATCAAAACAAATCAGACTAATTACCTGACTCAACTATTATTTTGGGAGGGATATCGAAATTTTGAATATACAGACATTTTCATAAAACTCATCAAAAAGGTAAAAGTCTTTTATGACATAGGTTCGAATATCGGGTATTATTTATTGCTTGCTAAGATGGAAAATCCTGCAATCAATGTTGTTGCATTTGAACCTGCCAATAGTCCATTGTTTTATTTGAAAGAAAATGTAAGTATAAACAATTTTAAAAACATAACAGTCGAAGAAATGGCATTATCGGAAAAGACTGGTAGCATGACATTCTTTGAAATCAAAAACAGGAAATACACTTATCTTGAGCATAATTTAGCAGGAGAGGGTAATGCTGGAACTAAAACTACTCAGCGAAACTATGTGGCTACCACGGTTAAAACAAAAACCTTCAACGAGTACGTATCCGATACCAATCAAGAGCGTATTGATTTAGTTAAGATGGATACGGAAGGGACTGAAAATCTAATTTTAAAATATTCGGATGTTATTCTCGAGCAAATGAAACCAATATTTATTTGTGAAACCCTTTTTGATACTATTGAACCGGAACTTGAGTCGATATTTAAGAAGTATGGTTACGATTTCTATAATCACACGAAAGAAGGACTAAAAAAAGTGACCTCTATACTCAGAGAGAAGGATAATGGTATTAGAAATTGTTTCTTCGTTCATCCAAGTAAATTTTACCTAATAGAAGAGTTTGTTCAATAACTTTCAAACTGTCAGCATTAATTGATGGACTATACGAGAAAAGGGATTGAAAAGGCATATCAAGCCTCTAAAAAGCTGAAGTTCCTATTCTTTTGGGGACATCAAAAACATCCGAGTGGAGAGATTACCAGCTCCTGTTTTAGTCAATGGTGGTCAAGTAAATTCGAGGTAGATGGGGTGGTGTCTTCAACAACTGAACAGTGGATGATGGCTGAAAAAGCTAGACTTTTTGGAGACGCAAATACACTGGAAAAAATTTTGGTATCAAACTCTCCGGGTAAGGCAAAACAACTTGGAGGGGCTCTTAATATCACATTTCATATCCAATTTTTTTCTCTTGCCATTATGTGGTGTTGCTGAGGTAAGAACCAGCGCCTTAATAGTGGGAACAAACTGATAATTGGCTCCATGAATTGCTGCTTTATCGGCAATCCGGATGGCATCATTCCTGAAAGTGGAATTTCGTAGCGTAGTTTCGATACTATAAAACCTTTCCCCCTGATTGATATTCTCACCCCTGGTGATATCTGTGGCATACAATCTACATTATTTTGACGTTATGCGATTTAAATCTGATTGTAATCTTAAAACTAACATAATACTGACAAAATCAATTTTAATCCGAAAAAAATTATTCTGATTTATATCTTTTTCAATCGGTATATGTATGAAATCATGGCCATTGCCCTACAAGTTACCTGGTACATGAGACTTAGCTATCGGCACTTTAAATGACTAACAGGCGAGGGATTTTTCAAATTTACCCCAATATTTTCGTATCCAATTTTCCGGAACTATCCGAGAAACTATCCATTTCAATACCCAAAGTATGCAGCATGTTCACAAAAAGATTGGACATGGGAACATGGTCGTCAAATTTCTCATAGGTACCGTGTTTTACACCCATCTTGGCTCCTCCTGCTAGCACAAGCGGATAGTTAACCGCATCATGGGTGGTGCTGCAGGCACTGCCGTAGAGGATCAGGGTATTGTCCAGCAGGGATCCATGTTCGTCATAGGTGTTTTTCATGCGGTCCAAAAAGTAGGTAAACTGTTTGGCCACCCACTGGTCGTAGCGGCCCCATTCCTCCCAATGGTTTGCAGACTTATCATGACTGATGGCATGGTGCCCCCGCTGCAGGCCCAATGCCAGTTTAGGGAAATTTTCTCCAAAGCCCATGCCGTCTTCCCTGGCCATCATATAGGTCATAACCCTTGTCAGATCCACTTGCATTCCCAGGACCATCAGGTCGAAGGTGGATCTGACATAACTTTCAGGATCTACCGTGGCATTGACATTAAAGTTGATATGACTGGCGTCAAAATCCTTCATAGGGATATCCAGCCATTGTTCGTTACGCTTTATTTGCTCTTCTACCGTATTCAGGGAAGTCATGTATTCGTCCATCTTGAGCTGATCGTGCCTGCCGAGGCGTCTTTGAAGGCGTTTGCTATCCTCCAACACCAGGTCCACAATTTTCTGATCCTGCTTCAGGCTGCGACGGCGGGCTTCTGTGGCAGCGCCACCTCCGGGTGCAAAGTAACGTTCAAAAATCTCCCGGTGCCGGTGCTCTGAAGGGATGGGGTTTCCGGAGTGGTCAAAGGAAAGAGTGGAAACCCTGGACTTATAACCTACGCCGCCATCCGTTGAAAGCGCCAGAAACGGATAACGTGTGTGTCGACTGAACTTTTGGGCCACCACCTGATCGATGGAAATGTTATTCCGGTATTCGTTACCTCGCAAATCACCTCCGGTGAGCCATGTATCACCTGCCAGATGCCCCAATAAATGCCGGCTGCGCGGATGGCTGAGACCACCCATAATAGAGATATCTTCCCGGTGTGAAGCAAGGGGTGCCAGGGTTCTGGTAAACCGATAGTCTTTCCCTTCACCTAAAGGAAACCAGCTCCATTTTTTGTGTGCGGGATTTTCAATGGGAGGGAGGCCTACGCCATTCGGAAAATAGACAAAGCAAAGCCGTTTGACGGCTTCTTGGACTGTTTTACCTTTACTAAAAGTACTACCCATACCCATCGCTTCGAGATAGGGGAGCATGCAGGTGACCCCCAACCCTTTTAAAAATGTTCTTCTGTCTAAGTGCCAGGATTTACGTCCCATAGTTTTTTTATTTAAAATTCACCTCGAAATGAGCGACTGGTCACAATATTTTCAAATACTGCCTGAAACCGGTATCCATCGGACTTGACATCCCTGACAATGGCTTCTATTTCTTTCTCATCCACAAAAGTGACATCGCGCCCCATAGCATAGGCAAACAAATGTTTGACCAGGGAGCGTGTAAAGTCGTCGCTTTTATCATTAATAATATACGATTTTATTTCATCAATACCATTTACTACCTTGCCATCGGGCAATTCTGCCTTCGCATCGATAGGTTTTTGGTTCGCCATGGTTTGGAAAACGCCTACGGCATTGTAATTCTCAAAGGCAATCCCATAAGGATCAATTTTGCGATGGCAATCCATGCAAGAGGCCTTGTCACGATGTAGAAAAAGCTGTTCTTTCAATGTCAGATGTTCAAAGCCCGGCGTTTCAGGATCTAATTCCGGCACATTAGGTGGGGGATCAGGTGGGTGGTCGCCGAGGATTTTTGACTGAAGCCATACAGCCCTTTTAATGGCGTGGGCCTGGGTACCGTCGGAATGCCCGCTTAAAAAAGCACCTTGTGATAGTAATCCGCCCCGGTGCATATCCGCCCTAACTTTTACCGGTCTGAAATGATTACCTTTGACGCTATCGATGCCATAAAACTCGGCCAGGTTCTGGTTGAGCAGGGCAAATTCTGAATCAATCAGGTTATGGATACTCAGGTCTTCCTGTAGCACATGGTTTATAAAGTGATAGGTTTCCCTGGTCATATCCTGTTTTACAAACCTTGTGAATGTCTCATACTCATTGACATTGGTGCTCATACTCTCATGGCGGTCTACCCGCAGCCATTCTTTTGAAAAGGTTTGTATCATATGCCAGCTCCTGTCATCCTGCAACATGCGTTTTACTTGCTTCTTTAATTCCTTTTTGCGATGTAACCTCCCTTTTTTTGCAAGGTGGTAGAGTTCCTCATCAGGAGGGGAATTCCACAGGAAATAGGATAACCGTGCGGCAAGATAAAATTGCTGCCGGTCGTCAGAGGCATCCTCTTCCGGTTCTGCCAGATAAATGAAATTGGGAGAGCATAATATGGCGATCAATACCTCCTTTACACCATCTTCATAGCGCGTGTAGTTATTTTTGATACTTTGCCAAAATTCCATGTAGCGGTCGGTTTCACCTTTAACAAGGGGGCGTCGATAGGCACGCTCCATGAACTGCTTTAATACCTGACGTGTATACATTTCTTTGTCTTCCTGGTCCGGTGAAGGGAAAAATATGGATGAATAGCTCTCCGGTGGCCATTCAGGATGATAAGGGGCTTCGAATTCAAGTTCTTTTATCAACAGGGGAGGGCCTGAATCCTGATTATCTTTTACGAGAAAGTCGTTCCACAATCCAATGATCATGATATTGGCCAGGATTTCTGTATCCACCGTGTCGATCGCTGGAATTGGCAGGTTTTCCAGTCTCCCTTTAAAGATATATTGCTCCGGCTCACCCAGCTTTGCGGTTACATTTTTAAAGTCATCGAATGTCTTATAGTCCATACCGTCATCTGTACGGGCACCGGCAAACGTTCGGATAACCGGCGTATCCTGGTCATATTTTTTCCGGCTTTCTTCGTTTTCACGTGATAGCTGTATAGCCAAAGGATGATCATCAGGAAACGGGGTAACCACTACCCGGTTAAATCCGGTAAAAAATGGCCCTCCGATTTCAAGTGTATGTGCTCCTTTTTCCAGGTAAGCCAGGGTGAGGGGAGTGACCAATTCTTTTTCCTTTTCCAGGGCTTTATTCAGGTGTAGCCTTTCTTCCAGCCGGTGCCTGTCTACACGAAGGCGGACAGAGGGCATGGCATCTTCCCGGACATAGGGGTGTATGAAGTCGATTTGATAATATCCGTTCCATGGAGCATCAAAGGTGTACCTGGCGTTGCTGCCGGCAGTTACTTCTTTGGGGACGAGTTGGTTATTGAGTAGTTTAAGGTTCTGTTTTTGCTGGCAGTCCGCTGCCTGCAAAATGATGGCCCCATCCGGTTTTTCTGCCGGCAAGTTATCCCTTAAACTGATAAAACCCGCTTTTTGGGTATACCATTGATATCCTTTTGAGGCTTTTACCCGAAACTCAAAATGGCCTTCTGTGGGATAATGGTCCCGTATCAACAACTTCAGATTAGGGGAAGGCCCTTGCCAGGATTTGGGCGTTACCTCTTTATGAGGAAGCGCCGAATATAATATAATCCCCTCTTCAACCACCTCATACCGGTCTGCTGTGGATCCCCGCATACCGATACCAATATTCATTTTGATTTCATTGAGGCGGGCCTCACCTAAGCTATCCAATGCTTTTTTGGGCCGTCCTTTTTCGTCCAGGATTTCAACAATGAAATCATCCGAATTGATGGGTGCGCTTTGATAGCCTCCAATCATAGCGGCAGGTTTATCGCGTCCAATGCCTTTACCAAAAGTAATTTTATATCGTGTAGACCTGGGTTTTGCTGCGGGACCTATGGCTTTATCCAGTGCCTCCCGGGCTAATTTTTTGTAATATTCGATATGCAGTGGCGATATTTGCTGTACTTGTCCATTGTTGCTAAAACCCATTTCCGACTTTCCGTCATCGGGTAATACCTCGCCAAAATCGACAGACAAGTTCAAGAGGTTGTTCAGTGTATGGGTATACTGATTTTTTGTCAATCGCCGGATCACGGGTTTTTGTTCCGATTTTCTGATCTCAACAGCTTGCTGGATGGAGGCAGTGATCCAATCGACCAGAACCCGTCTTTCTTCATCCGTAAGTTGCTTTTCATCCTCTGGCGGCATTTCTGCGCTGTTAACCATGTCGAGCATCGCCCGCCACGTTTCAGCATCTTTACCATGCACCAGGTCAGGGTCTATTTCATCCAGGCGCAGCCCTCCTTTTTGTTTCTCTTCCCCGTGACATCCCACACAATATGTTTCGGTAATAGGCCGGATATCATTGGCAAAGTTAAAGTTTTTAAGCGTTTCATTCACCTGAGAGGCTTCCATCGCCAACAATCCGTCCATGGCATAAGGATCATCACCGAAAAAGGCCCTGACCTCATCAGGCAAATTTTCGGTCAAATAATTGGAACCATGCGTCAGCGAACCCCCATAATGGCCGGTAACACTTAACAAAGCCACATTGACAAAAAGTAATCCATGATAAGGACTAAATTTACCGGTCTTCTTTAAAGAAGTATTTTTGTAAAGTACCAGCAACCAGATATTCAGTAAAGTGGTGGCCAGCCCGAACCACATATGGGTGGTGAACACACTGCTGCCATATTCTCCGGACGCAGCCAGCATTTTTCCCGCCAGCACAGTAGGAACGGCGGTAAGCACTGCCAGCCAAAGCAAGATTCCACATGCCGTTTGTAACTGCAATGAGGGGCGAAAGTACTGCAAGATTTCAAAAGCGAAAAGACCCAGCAGGATTCCAATAGGTAAATGAACCAAAAGCGGATGAAGACGGCCAAAAAATGCCAATGACCAATGCACACCACCCTCTCCGAATGGAATGAGGGTCAGTGCAATAAGTATGCCCGAGAGTACTGCCGCAGCATAGACAAGTGTGTTGCCACTGGCGTATTTCTCAATTTTATTTATCTGGTCTGTTTCCCTGTTCACGTTATGATTGGATCTTTTAGAGGTATTACTTTTGAGATCTGCCAGCAGACTATCAAACCATGCCCATAAAGGCCACTACCTTTAAAAATAGTGCATTTAATCGTTTTAAACAAACGTTTCATCGACTTCGTCAGGATACAGGGACTTTTGTCCTTTAAAATAATCAGGTTATTCCGTACAGGAGGTGTATGTCAGATTAAATAGCCAAATAAAGTGATTCGGCAAATCCGGTATCTTGTGATTTTATACTAATTTTCTATCTTTAAACCTCCAAAACAATATAAAGAATGCAAACAGAGACCCTTATTTTGGATCAGGACCAAAAATCAGATCCATTGAAAAGTCTATTGGAACATTTGCCTGAATCGAAGCAAAACGAAAGAAAAGAAGTGCTGACCTATTTGACTGAAAAGCCTCGAATAAGCGCTTTCTATGGTTCACTAGCTTATGATTGTCAATCCTGATGAAAATAAAGATTATCTTGACTTTTGATTATGAGCTTCCACTTGGTTGGGTGGCGTCGTACGAAAAAGGGTTGTTTGAACCCGGACAGCATTTACTTGCTTTGGCTAATCAGTTGAGTGTTCCCATAGTACTTTTTGCTGACATCTGCTCGGCAATTCGGTTTAAAGCATGGGACATCAGCTATTACGACCGGTTTAAATCCCAAATTCAAACCGCCTTAAGAGATAACCATGATGTGCAATTACACATCCACCCCCATTGGATGGACTCTGAGTTTGAGCATGATAAGATTATCCCTTCTTCAAAATTTGCTTTAAGTGATTTCAAAGAAGACCCCAATTTTTCGATTGATGAAATCATTAGGTTGGCTTATACGGCGTTGCATGAGATGTGCCGTGAAGTTGATCCGGGTTACCGGTGTTTGGCATTCCGTGCCGGTGGCTACAATGTCGAACCAGCGTCGAAAACTATTCTTAACGTTCTGTATGATTTAGGTATCCGGTATGAAAGTTCAGTAATAAAAGGGTTATATCAGAACTATTCATTTAGCAAAATAGATTATCGTCAGGCACCCGGTGCTAATTATTGGAAAATCTCAAAAGATGGACCGCTTCATGAAGTGACAAAATCGCCTTCGTATCTTCTTGAATATCCCATAACAAGTATGCCAAACAACTTTTTAAATATTCTTAGAAGAAGAATGACTAAAATGCGGGACAGGAAAAATATTCAATCGAGAAAATATAATAATTCGGGGAGGGGATTCCAGGCTATTTCAAAAAAAACAAGTTGGATAAATAAAATTCAAATGGCCTGGAATCCCATAGTTTTAAGTTTTGACCGTGATTATATGACGTTAAATATGCTTGATAAAATTGTCAATTATAACGTGAAAAAATTTCAACATGAAAAAGAAATATTTCTGACAGTCATTTCACATCCAAAATCTATGGGCAAATATCATTTGAATTTGATGAAGGATTTTGTTTTGTTGATGAAAAAAAAGTATGGGGATGACTTGTCATTTGTAACTTACCGGAGTATTTCGGATAAAAATCGGTAAGCATGATAAAATTCATTGATAAATATTTGGTCAAAGTATCACCGTCGCTTCACCGCTATGTCAAAAAGCGATTTAACGCTTATAAGAAGAAATATAACCCCAGGCTCACCAAGGAAGCTTTTATAGCAATTCTGAAAGATGATTTGAAAATTAAAAAGGGGGATGTGCTTTTTATACACGCTTCGATGCGGAGGCTTTACCTCGATTTCCCAAAATATGAAATTATGCCCATTCTTCAGGAATTGGTAGGCGAGGAGGGAACTTTGCTTTTTCCATGCTGGCAATTTAATACCAGGGCAGAAACGTATATCAATGAAAATGAAATTGTTTTTTCTTACCGTGATAGCCCTTCTGCTATGGGGAAGCTATCGGATGTCTTGCGGAGCCATCCGAATGCCTGCAGGAGTTTTCACCCGACAAACAGTGTAATAGCCATCGGCCGGCATGCGCGGGAGTTAACACAAGGGCACGAAGATGATATTTACCCTTGTGGTGTCCACTCACCGCTGTACAAAATGATGAAATACAAGGCAAAGGTGTTAGGTATTGGTGTAACAGTAGACAACCTGACTTTTGTTCATGTGATTGAAGATACCATTAAAGATAAATTTCCGGTAAAAACCAGAAGCGATGAAATCTATAACTGTACTTGTATCGACCGGGATGGCCATCAAAAAACTATCCACACATTGGTAGCTACAAAAGCGGTATCAAACCGGGATGTCACAGCGTTTTTTGAGCGGGAAATCCCCCAGGAGATCTGTACCAGAATAACCAGGCAGGGAATGAGTTTTTTTTCTTCCGAAACCCCGCAACTTTACGAAAAAATCAAGGAATGTGCCGGAAGAAACCAGACCATATACTTGTAATAACAGGAAAGAAGACCAACTTGAAGTCGGGTATCATTACGAACATGAAGTTTCGTTTACCTGGACCGATGTCCGAAATTTTGCAGTGTTGACAGCAGATACTCACCCCATACACCTGCACGAAGCATACACTTCACTATGACTGGGGTTAATCCCTGAAATGCCCCTGGGGTATCATACGCACTTAATACCCCAAAGGCAAGTTCCATAATCTACCTTAATCATTCAGGAATATCTGATGCCTGATAGCGTATTTTAAAATACCAATTGCATTAGTAGAACCGGTTTTAATTAGCAACTTTTGTCTATATTTGTTGATACTTCTTTTACTGCGCCCTGTTGCTTGTGCGATTTCTTCCGTGGTAAATTCCCTGCAGATCAATTGTATAATTCTTATTTCAATATCCGAAAAATTTGCATTTTCTGTAGACAGAAGCTTGTGTGAACCATTAGAATCCTTTCTCATGATACTTTTTTTGTGGTTGAAAAATCAATTAATTCCATGCAAAAACGGCATATACCGTTCCTATTAAAATTCATTAACTATTACTTCAATTCGAGTAAGTTATTGAATTTTCAGTGCGAGCTGTCCAAACTTATGTTAGTCAGTTTCTTTGAAATCCGGAGTCTAGAAAAGCTGGTTTTGGAAGTTACGGGAAAATGAAGGGGAATGTTTTAATGCGGTTTTATTTATTTAAAATTTAATATTCAATTCATATTCAATTCATAATTACTTAATATCAATCAACAAGATCATCATGAATTTAGAGCGTTTAAATTCTACGAAACCATCGGTCAAACCTGCTAAAAGGGCAGTAAACCCTCCAAAAAAAGGACAAACCTACGAAAAGGGGGGGGTAAACCTACGGAATTTAGGGGGTCAAACCTACGGATTCTGCATTTGGGTCTTGACAATTTCCGGGCAAGTCTCTACTTTCAATCCATGGCTAATGTAATTTAATTCAACCGATAACAAAACAGATACAACTATTCTCCCCAATCCCTTAGCCCCGCGCCCGTCACCTGGGCGCCCAGGGCAGGGGGAAGGAAAGATATTAATCAAAATCGGCTTTTTGATTTAAAACAGCTATAAAAAGAAACAAAAATCTAAACAATCATCAACTGAAAATATAACATAAGATGAAAAAAAAACTTGCCCTAGAAATCATTTGTGCGCTGTTCATACTATTATTTGCCTACGCAGCCATTATGAAGCTCTTAGATGTTCAGAAATTCACGGTACAAATAGGGAAGTCACCATTATTGGAGAGCTATGCCAATTTGGTTGCTTGGGCGATACCATCTATTGAGCTAATAATTGCTGGCATGCTGGTTTGGGGACGTTTTCGGCTGACAGGACTTTACGCCTCCTTCACTTTGATGAGTATGTTTACCATTTACATTATTGCAATACTGCAATTCAGTGAAAAAATTCCATGTTCATGTGGAGGCATATTAGAAGATATGGGTTGGACCGAACATCTGTTTTTCAATATTGGGTTTGTGTTATTATCGGTGGTTGGTATTGTAATTTACTATTCTGAAGAAGAAAAGGACACCTTGGCTCCGGCGTAATTTTGAATTAAGGTAAAAATCAAAACGAATTAATATGAAACGGAAACCTATTGTCATTTTGTTGAGCTGTTTAATTTTCAGTACGTTATTGGTTGCTGTCCTTTATGCATTGTCGGATAAAGCCATTCCAGAACGAAATAGCTTTGTTCGAAACTATCAACCTGACATGGTTACTAAATCAAATGAGTTGGATGTTGGTTACAATTCGTATTATGTTGCAGGTTTGGTCAATGATAATATTTATCTTGGTAATGCTAAGGTTCCTTTGCATTTACTTGTAACAAATATTCAACTAACAGATACACAGCATGTGAGATTGGATATCAGGGATCTTGAAAACATTCAAGTAACAAAAGTAATGAGCTTAAAAGTAGACTCGCCTTATTTTTATCTTGCTGATGGTTTGATGCCAGGTCTTTTTAGAGGGAAAATCGGTAACTGGCAGGCAGAACGTTATATGTATGATAACGCCTATTTCAACCAATCCATACCTGTTGGAGATTCATCTTTTGCAATACGTACCAAAAGTGCAGTAAACATGGAATATGAATTGGGAATGATTAATAATGACTCTCCGTTTGTTAAGATTCAATACAATTTACTAGAAAAGCAAATAAAAGGTACTTTTTGTGTTGATGGGCAACTTAACTTTAGTAAATCATTCAATAGACTTGTATATACATATCGCTATCGGAATGAATATATTGTATTTGACACAGACCTTAGTCTGGATTACCGTGGACAAACAATTGATACATTCAGTGTAGCTCAAATTGACATAGAGAAAATAAACTCGGAGAATTCCAGGAATTTAAAATCCCGTCCTAAAATTATTAATGCACAGAGTTGTGTGTCTGGAGAATGGTTATTTATTCATTCAGCATTATTGGCGAAGAATGACAACATTGATGCTCTTGACAAATTTGCGATTATTGATGTTTATGATCTGAAAAGTAATTCATACAAACTTAGTTTTCAGATACCAAATCAAAATGGGGCAAGGATAACGCAATTCAAGATTTTTAAGAATAAAGTTCTGGCTGCTATCTATGATCGATACCTGGTTCTTTTTGACCTGGAGTCGCAATACTTAAATAGACCAGATGTGTTGACTAACAAAAAGTAACACACCAAAAGATATTACTGATCAGTAAACTGAGCTATTCAAAAAAACTCAGCAATTTTCATCTAATCAAATGCAACAGGATGAAACAGGGTAAAGATCGAAAACCTGTGAAAGAGTAGATCATTTATTGTAAAACTCTAAACATTTATCAATCATGAAAATGACCAAAGTAATTTTATCAACTTTTGCACTTCTATTCGCCATTGGGGGTGCTATTGCTACTAATGTGTCAAACTCTGCAAGCCTAATATCTACCAGAGTTGCACTAACTATAAGTAATTGTGTAACAATAGGAACCTGTACTGTAGTAGGTAGTAATCCACCGGTATGTGTTACTATAATGAATGGTATTAATACGCTGGTAACTACAAGCAGCGGTTGTACCGTTCAAGCATTAGGACAATTTCGCCCACTTTAATAGGAATTGATGTGAATAATTTTTTAAGGAATTGGGGTTAACCCCAATTCCTTAAAAAATGAAAAAAAAATCAGCTTTTTGATGAGTTGCTACTTTTGTCCGTATCAAATTGTTGATTTTAAGACCACAAGCTTATTTCCTTTTCCTTAAGATCAATAGTACTGCTCCAAAAACCAGGATTAACCCTGGCATAATGCCTTGGAAAAAAATGTGAAACCAGAGACTACCAATCGCGCTAATGGTTATTTGATTGTCCTCACCAGGAGGGTATTCAGCATTGACTGGAAATTCATCATTGGAAAGCCACCTGAACAAATTAGGGATGAATTGCCTTCGATTCATGGAAGAAACATTCCTTCTTGCCCATTCCCTGTTATTCATAAAATCAGCGTCACCAGCTACAATAATTCTCTGCTCTTTTTTTCCAACTCGTCTGTTGAGTGCTAAAATAATGGGCATTGCAGCCTGTTCAGAGCTTTCAAAAGATGTTAACTTATAAAACTGATCTGATTCAGTATCTTTCAATTCGTTTGACGTTTTTTTGTCAGTCACAACAAGTGGTGTAACCTGAAATTGGCTATTATCATAATTCTTTAAGGCCATCGCGGTAGGCACTGAAACAGAATACCTCTTTTCAATGTGATTTTTAAAACTAAATGACTTAGAAAGCATTAATGCATCTTTGGGTACCTTTCCAAGAATAAAGTCTGGTGAAAAGTCTTCGTTTTCCTGTCGCAATTGACCTGGGATAAACTTAATACCTAAATGGGATACAATTGAATCAAGATTTGCACGATTATCTGGTTCAGCCATTATTAGCATATTACCTCCACTGTCAATGTACTGCTTGACTTTCCTTATCTCTTCTTGAGTATACATTTGTTTAGGATCTGCAATTACCAGAATAGTGACATCATGCGCGAGTTGGTCTGTTTCCAGGGTAACTGTTGTAAAATCAAAACCTTTGTTAATCAGTGATCTTCTTTCGGTTGCTCCTGCAATAGTGGCAGATCTGTAATCCAGATCATTTTTAGCTAATGTTCTCTCTCCATGACCACTCACAAAAGCCACATTAGGAGGATCAACTGTAAGTCTTTTAAGTGCCGACGAAATCTCTTCTTGCAGAGGATAATGATTGAGATCAAAAAACATTCTTAAAAATGTCTTTTTGCCATTGTATTCTATTTGTCTAATGTAATGATTATCCTCCTTACTTAGATCAACAACTTTTTTTATCTCAGACGGAGAAAGTATATCTTTGAAGTCTATCCCGAATGAGGTTGCTACCTTTTGAGCTAATTCCTTTTCGCTTAGTTCGGGATTATCTTTATATATCTCTCCGGGATCTCCGGGAATGGTATCATAAAAGTAAACATAATCCATTTCAAGCTGAGGTAAGAAACGGATATAATTCTCAAGTTGTCTGAAGTTCTGATTGTGGTGTTTAGGTGTTCCACTAGATTCAATCAAAGGACTAAAAATATTTACATAGGAAGTAATTTTTAAAGGATAATCGTTTAATTGAGCAACTATTTTTTGGCTATCTTGAGTAATAGTTTGCTTTTTTGTGGCGCTTGCATCAAAATAAATTGTGACAGAGGGTCTTGAAGTGATGTATCCTAGCGTTATTGCTACCATTAAAACGGCTACATAACTACAGATTTTTATACCTAAGGAGGTCGACTGCTTGGCTAAAGATAGTTTTAAGATGGTCAAAGTTATAAATGAAAGAATTACAATAAAGAAGTATAAAACTCCTTTACTGCTGATCAAACCCGAAATCATTTGATCAGTACGTCCGGACATAGAAAGCCAATAGGCAATTTCATTGATTACAGGTACCTCCTGCCAGAGGTTATCAATAAAATTTAAAAGACCAATCACTGCAAAAGTCCCTATAGCTGCAACCATTTGATAGGACGTTAGACTTGAGATAAACAAACCAATGGCTGAGTAGGAACAGATTAATAAGAATAGTCCTGTAATACCAGAAAGAACCAGCATATAATCAAAAGAGCGAATTGAATAGCCGCCCGCTAATGTAAATACCCCAAGGATTGAACACAGAATAAAACTGTAGACTACCATAGACGAGTATTTTCCAAGAACCATTTGAAAGAAATTAACCGGAGAAGATAGCAACAGTTTGATTGAACCACTACTCAATTCCCGGCTGATTAGTCCCATTGTGAGTAAAGGAATATAAAGATAGAGATTACTTTTAACGAACTGAAGCAAAGAATGGTCGCCAAATGGCCATGAAAAAAACCAAGATGTTAAATTGTCTATACTCCTTCCTCTATCTAGCATTCCACGGTGAAGATCCATTAAATCAGTAAACTTATTTCCAGTCTGTAGTGTAAAAATGATCAACACAATCCAGGCAATCGGTGAGTAGAATAAAGTATTTAACTCAATGCGTGCAATTCTATAAATTAGCTTCATTAATATCTTGTTATTTTAAATGTGTATTATAAATTTTCTTGCGACAGCTTGGCAAAAATGTCATCGAGGGAGTTTTTCTCTACATAAATCTCTTTTAAACGCCAACGCTTTTCTATACTCTTTTCCACTATTGTCTCATTAATATCTTTTTCATATTTTATGCGCAATGTATTTTTGTCAATTGAGTTTACCTGGATAACCCCTGGGATAGCTTCTAATTCATCGATTGGAGGGCAGGCTCCCATGGTTACTACAAGAGTGTCCGGCTCTAAATAGTTATTGAATTCCTGCAAAGTACCGGAAAAGACCAGTTTACCTTTTTCTATCATTTTGATTTCATCGCATATGGCCTGTACTTCTGACAATATGTGCGTAGACAATATTACGGTCCTGTCACGTCCAATTTCCTTTATTAGTTTTCGTACCTCTACTATCTGCACAGGGTCCAGACCATTTGTTGGTTCATCAAATACGACCAACATTGGATCATGAATAATCGCCTGGGCTATCCCTACACGCTGCTGATAGCCACCGGACAGGTTCCTTAGTAAACGCTTGCTATAATGAGCGATACCACATCGGTCTTTAACCTTCTCTAAAGCAGGCTTAACTTCCAAGGGTTTCATTCGTCTTAAATGGGCACAATGAGTTAAGTACTCGTCAACAGTTAAATCCAAATGTAACGGAGCTTTTTGTGGTAAAAAGCCAATTTTTTTCTTAGCTTCTACCGGTTTTTTTTGTATATCTATACCTCCAATAGTTACCTCCCCTTTGGTTTGATTTAATACCCCGCAAAGAATATTCATAGTTGTAGATTTGCCGGCCCCATTAGAGCCTAGTAACCCTAAAATGCCATGAGTTTTAATCTCAAAGCTAATATCTTTCACGGCCCAATCTTTACTGTATTTATGGGAGAGTTCATTAATTTTTACGATGTCTTCAAGCATTATGTACTTTGTAAAAGATTAAAAAAAATAAATATTTTCTATTTTATTCCTTGTGTTTATTGCCCTCGTCCTCTTTAATATTCCCTTGTTAAGAATTGTCTGATTTCGAATACTTATGACGTTTCATTCATTAGGCAAATCAACGCTGCTTGCGTCTTGAGTGATAAAAGAAAATCAAGAGTCTGCAGATACATACAAACTCCTAATCGCCTACCTTCAATTATAAAGTAACAGCAAGATTCGCCATTCCCAATATTTAATATCCAGGATTTTGGGTAAGATTTTGATTAAGCTCGGTTTCATTTTGAGGTAGTGGAAGCAATATATCTGTAGACTCCCAACTCTCTTTAACTATACTTAATACGGTACCAGCACGTCCGGTGCGTTTCAGGTCGAACCATCGATGGCCCCATTCTGTGAACAGCTCTAATCTTCTTTCCAATTCAATTGCAAGGAGAAGGTTGGATTGACTTATATTTGGATTGATTGCACTTATTAATTGTAGCTCGGCACGTTGTCGTATGACATCTAAATCGGAAATAGCTTCTGATAAGTTACCTTGATGCGCCCGAGCTTCGGACCTGATTAAATACTGCTCGGCTAACCTAAATACCACGGTGTATTCAGATGCTGGATCAGATTCCTGACTTTTGTACTTAAATGGGAAAATGTAGGTCTCAGGATCGGAAGTTAATGAACCTATCCATTTTGCTTTTCGTGCGTCCCCATCTTCAAAAGAATTGAATAAATCTTCATTCATGACAACAAAGCGTGGGGCATCTACTACAATAAAAGTTGATCCATCATTTCCATTGTTGTTGCCCTCATCAGGAAACAATTGCCAGATTGTTTCATCACTACTTATAAGGAATGTCTGATCGATTTCCGAAAGACTATACAACGGGTTGCTATCTATTAATTCAGACGCTTGAATTTCTGCATTGATCCAATCTTCCCTATACAAATATACCCGTGCTAATAGCGCAGTCACAACTCCTCTGTTAGGACGTACACGATTTGAGGTTGGATAATCATTATTTAGTAAATCTTTTGCTTCCAAGAGATCATTAGTAATGCCTTGATAAACCTCCGAAACTGAAACTCTTGGGACATTGGAATTGATTCGATAATCAGTAGAGGAAATATATGGTATATCTCCAAAAAGATTTACCAAGTAGAAATGGCAAAAGGCACGAATGAATTTAGCTTCCCCCTCAAGTTGCTCCTGAAGTTCCGGACTTACCCGGGATGAATTTTTCAATCCTTCAATGATAGCATTTGTTCCATAGATGATGCTATAGCAAGTACTCCAGATATTAGCCACTTCAGTACCCGTTGATAACACATTATTAAAGAAGAATGATTCTAATTCAGTGGAGACTGAGGATGTCAATGTAGTTAGTTCATCTGCATTTAGACCTTGCAATAGACTTATGCTGGAACTGCCACCACCTGCAAAATCTGATGAGGTATTCATTTCAGTATATAAATGAAGTACTGCTGAGGTGGCAGTTGCGTTGCTTTGGAATACGGTTTCTGAGACTATATCTGTTTCCGGAGCTTCAATTTCCACAAAGTCTTCACAAGAGATTGAAATAACTAAAATAGTAACTATTAAAATACTTCTTGAGAAGTTTTGTAAATATCTTGTTAAAATGGGTTTCATAAAAGTAGATTTTAAAGTGTCAGTTGAACACCAAGCGTGAGTATTCTTAAAGGTGGAAGTAGTGATGAACTTTGATTTTCGGGATCTAATCCCTCATAATCCGTAATAGTAAATAAATTTTGTCCCTGGATGTACATGCGACCATTTACCCCTGGTAAAAGATTGTTAGGAAAAGTGTAGGACAAGGAAATATTTTGTAGTCGAATAAAAGATGCATCGCTAACAATGGCATCACTACTTCTATATTTAAGTAATTCTCTTGATAAGTCCCTATTTCGTCCTGTCGAAAAACGCTGAATATTCGCGATATCCCCTTCACTTTGCCATCTATCCAAGACAAACAAAGGTTGATTTGTAGCAGCTCCGGGGGTAATTAGGCTTCTTCGTAAGTTAAACCCTTCCTGCTTCACAAATTGAAAAAAGAATTCTAATTGGAAACTTCGCCATGTAATCTTATTGTTTATCCCTCCAAAATAATCCTGGCTTAGGTCTTTAATGGATTGCATATCTTCGTTTTCTGTGACCTCACCGTCTTCATTAAAATCTTGGAACTGGAAAACTCCTGTGTCAGGATCTACTCGTTGGAATGAAAATAGTCTTACAATAGAAAGTGGTTTACCTATTGCATAGATATTGGCAAAAGTCGATGCTTCAAGCCCAGGAAACGAAATTAACTTATTTCGAGGTATGGTTAGATTAAAACTCGTATTCCATTCTAACTCTTTGGATTTAATATTAATTGTAGTTATTTCTAGCTCCACCCCAGTATTTTGGATAGTAGCATCTAAATTTCCGGTTATACTATTGAATCCGGTGGTTGCTGGAAGCGGAATTCCAACCAATTGATTAGATGAACGATTGTGATAATAACTTCCTGATAATAAGATGCGGTCTTTGAGAAATCCCAGATTCAGTGATGCCTCAAATTTTCTATTTAACTCCCAAGCAAAATCAGGGTTGAATAAACGTGTAGGCCTTAGACCAGTGGTGCCCTGGTAGTTTTTCGAGGCCTGATACGTATCAAGAAACTCATAATTACCAATCTGATCATTTCCTGTTGTTCCATAGCTTGCCCTTAGTTTACCAAAGCTTAAAAATGGTAAACTATTCTGAATAAAAGCTTCATTTGAAAATATCCAGGCAGCACCGATTGCGCCAAAATTGGTAAATTGCTTACCCGGTCCAAAACGACTGGATCCATCCCTACGACCAGTCAGGTTTATTATATATTTACCTTCCCAATTATAGTTTATTCTGGCAAAAATAGCATTATACCTGTATTCAGATTTATCAAATTCACGCGGCAGTAATGTAGATGCAGCAGGAATATTCCCAATCAATGCATCACTTGGGAATCCAATGGCAATCGTACTTGATGCATCTCTTAATTGATCCTGAAATGTAGTCCCTATAACCACATCCAGTTCACCTAGGCCAATTCCCTTTTTCCAATTAATCTGGGGTTCAATAATCCATGAACGCAAATTACCATCAGCAATGATTGCAGTTGCATTGGCACTTGTCCTCCCACGTGCAGGGTCAAAAGCTGAAGACGGCATTTTTAGGATCTCTTCGGATTGCATTGTGACTAAGCCCATGCTCGTCCTTATTTTCAATCCCGGAATAATTTCATAGCCAATGATGCTGTTGCTGGTTAATGTATAGGTTCTTCCTTCAAAGGTCCTTTCAAGTGCAGCAAGTGGATTGGTCCAGGTAGAATTCTCCCAATTTAAACTTCCATCTTCGTTAAAAAGAGCGGGGGCATTTGGTGGAAGTGTTATATCAGAGGTAAGATCGGAACGAACTTGATTATTATTTTCCGCGGTGTAGCTCAATGTAAAATTCGCTGTGAGTTTACGGTTTGATGAAATATGATTCAAGGCCATGTGGCCCGAACCCTTCAAATATCTAAAATCTCCGGGAAAAACATTGGTCTGTTTTCTGTAGGTTCCGCTGAACAAAAAGGTTGTATTACTATTTCCTCCTGAAAGAGATATTTGCGCATTTGTAATATTAGCAGTACCTCCAATCAGTTCTTCTTGCCAGTCTGTATACCTGTTTTGATCCCAGTCTCCATTAATATCATGATCATTTTGACCTGGGGTTAACCCCTCATTTGCAAAACCCTCATTTCGCATTTCAAGATATTGTTGCGTATTCATAAGATCCAGCTTATTGGCTACTGAACCAAATCCCGATGATAAATTAATATCCAGTTTTGTTTTGCCGGCTCTTCCCTTTTTCGTAGTTATCAAAACTACACCGTTTGCTCCTCTGGAACCGTAAATAGCGGTAGCATCGGCGTCTTTTAATATTTCAATACTTTCAATATCAGCTGGGTTAATTGCGTTTAACGGATCGCTACCTCTTCCACCGAAAATCCCAACGTTAGTGTTGCTTGAAGACAAAGTTTGAAACGAGAATGGAACGCCATCTATTACATAGAGAGGAGTATTACCATCCACACCCGTGGTGAAGAAGGTTCTAAGACTATTTTGTCCGCGGATTTGAATATTCACCGCACCTCCGGGAGTTCCGGTAGTTTGCTGAATATATACACCCGGCACTCTCCCCTGCAATGCTTGTAAGGGGTTGTTGATTTGTTGCTGTTCAATTTCTTTAGAAGTTACTCGCGATATATTACCCGTCATTTCTCTTTTATCTACTTCCCAATAACCAGCATTTACCGTGACCTCTTGTAAACTCGTTAAATCTGGCGCAAGTAAAATATTAATAACCGTTCTTCCATTGATGTTGACTTCCTGGGCATTGTAGCCGATAAATGAAAATATGAGAACAGTTTCACCTTCTTCTACCAATAATCTGTAATTCCCATCAATATCAGTGGTCGTGCCCTGCGATGTACCCTTGATGAGAATGTTTACCCCTGCCAGGGGCTCACCGATTTCATCAGTAACCTTTCCTTCAATGATCGATGGAGGGCTTATTTGTGAGGTGCTGACGGGTATGATTTCTTTTTGCTTTTGCGAAATCTTAACATTAATAATGCTATTGACTTGCTTAAAAACCAGACCTGTCTTTTGAGCGATTGTTTCAAGAATGGCAGCAACACTTTGCTCGGTGGCGTTCAGGCTGATTCGGTGGTCTTGGGTTGTGGCGAGGGTTCCTTTGAGATAGGAGAACCTGAATGGGGTTTTTTGTTCGATGGCATCCAGAACTGTTTTTAGCTCGGCTTTTTCCAGATGCAATGAAATAATTACTTCCCTGATGCTTTTGGTCTGGGCGTTGCCTTCTTCGGCCAGTAAAACACCCGCAAATGCACAACAACAAAAAACACCAGTAAGCAAGTTAATTGACATAATTAATATTATGCGTTTAACAAATAGATTTAAATTCATAACTTTGTTATAGGATTTAATGAAAAACTGTTTTCGTTAGATTTTGACGAGGGTCTGTCGATCCTGGCGTCAACTGGATTGGTTGACAGGCCCTCTTTTCGGATGTTTCAGGCGTTATGGAGTAAATTTCATAGGTTAAAGTTTTAGTGATACCATTTTTTCATTTTACATTTGCTTTACCGGACCACAACCTTCCCCCTTAATATGCACGCCATCTTTGCCAAACTCATAATCAATCTCCATTAAGAATTCAAAACTTTTCAAAATGGTCTCCAGCGACTCGTTCTGGTACTGTCCAATGACGATACATTCGTTAAGGCGGGGGTCTATAGCTATATCCACACCATACCAACGCTCCAAATCAATCACCACATCCTGAAATCTGACCTCTGAGAATTTCAACACGCCTTCTTTCCAGGCTATATGGATATTGGTATCGACATTTCTGGTTTTCAGCGTGTTAGTCGAGGCATCAAAAAGGGCTTGTTGGTTAGGAGTGAGTAACACCTCCCCTTTCCCCTCAAGAGGGGTGTTTACATTGTTTAGAGAGGAGTTTTGGTTTTGCACATTGGTTGATGTTACTTTTACTTTCCCGGTGGCTACCGTGATTTCTATGATTTCGTTTTTGAAGGCTTTTATGTTAAAGGTAGTGCCTAGTACTTCGGTATGGAGGTTTCCGGTTTGTACGACAAAAGGTTTTTGTTCGTCTCTCTTCACCATGAAAAAAGCTTCTCCATCCAGCAGTACCTGCCGTCTGTTGCCAAATTCCTGGGGAAATGTCAGTTTTGTTTCTGAGTTCATTTGTACTGTGGTGCCATCCGGTAGCGTGAGGGTGATTTTTTGCCCTCGTGCAGTGTTTTTGGTAATCATACCAGGGCCGGTATGATCGGTTTGGTCTACTAGTTTCATCGCAAACCAGGCTAAAAGCCCGCTGGTAAGTAAAATCACGGCAGCCTTCAGAAAGCCAAAAAAGGGTGGTTTTTTCTTCTTTTCCGCGAGTCGCCGGTTCTCATATTCGAATATTTTACTGAGTAGCCTTGTTAACTTTAGCTCCGAGTCTAAACTTTTCTTTTCCTTAGCCTTGTTGTCAGTTTCAACTATCTTAACCGGGTCTTTTAGTAATCCTTTTTCCTCCCATTCCTCAATTAAAGTTTCTGCATCCGGTCTTCTCATGAAGTCGATCACCAGATCGTATTCCTCTTTCGTAAAAGTATTGTCTAAATACTTTTGCACCAGTTGAATTATGTTGTCATTTTTATCCATTTTTCATGGTCAATTGTTTAGTTAGTCAATTATTTCCCCCTCGTTACAAGAAATACACAGATTCGTGAAATCACTCCCAGATGATATTGAATTTTTTTAAAAAAAATGGTAAAAATTGTTTTTCTCAGACAAAAAAATATCCATAGGCGAAGCATTCGCCAGAGATGTTTGGATAGATAGAATTAGTAAAGAGATAGGCCAGCAAAAAAATCAAATGCCGAAGCTAGCACAACTGGCTGATGGTAATAATGGCAAGGTTAAAGTATAAATGCCGCTCCATATGTTTTTTAATGATAATCAAAGCTTCCCAGATGTGATTTTCTACAGTTTTAATGGTGACCCCCAATTGTTTGGCTATTTCAGTATTACTTTTCCCCTCTTGTCTGGAAAGCTGAAAGATGCTCCTTTTCCTTTCGGGTAACCGCTCAAGCACACTGTCCATTATATTATCCAGGTCCATGGAAATAACAGGATGATCAGTTTGATCACGCGCCCTCAGTGCATCTTTTTTCAATACTTCAGCCAGGTCTTCATGTTGTACGGCATCCCTGAGGTAGTTCAGTGAACGATTCCTAACCATCCGGTACAAGTAGGCCTTAATGTTACCATCTTTTTTAAGACTTTTGCGGTGTATCCAGAGTTTAAAAAAAACGTCCTGGATGATTTCTTCAGTAATAAACCGCGATTTGGTAAATTGAAAAGCATAATGGCTTAATCGCTTTTCATGCATTTGGTAAATTTTCTCAAATGCCTCCAGATCATTATCTTCAATAAGGCGCTTAAAGAGCTGATTTTCATCTGTTAACTTTTCCAACATTGAACCATTGATAGTTAAAAAATCATAATATGGGCGACAATATTAGTGATAAGTTAAAGAAAAATATCAGGAAGTTTGTTAACTTAAGATGAATTTTTTCGAAATAGTTGGTTAACCAAGATTGTCGAACGCAGCGTGCGAAAGTCTTAAAATTATGTTGAAAAAGGGCTGAAGTTCGTCAGCTACTATAGCTTATCATCTTCGTTAAACTTTCTGTGGATATCTTTGTAACTCCTTTTAAGAGAGTCGTTTATAAGTAGGGATTCCTGTAATCTTTCGGTGGCGTAGGCCACCATTTTTTTCTCGTTTTTATAGTGTCTGCTAAGCTTTTTTTGCCGGGTCAATAACAGGGTTAACATAAAAATACCGGCAATGACTAAACCTGTAATGTTACGAATGGCTTTTTCTTTTTCAAGACCGGCTGCTTTTTTTAACTGATACTCCCTGGCGATAGCCTGAAGCTGTTGTCGTGACGACGATTCCTGTAAGGTAACCTTTTGATTTTTCAATGCCTGGTATTGGCGGTCATAAGTGGTAAGATAACCTTTTAGTTTACCAAGGGGTAAAGATGCCTGCGGAAACCTGCTGATCAGGGATGAGATCTGACCCAGGGCATTCATTGTTGCTTTACTTACTTTATTTTTGTCTACTGCTTCTAACCCTTCTTGAAGCAAGCTTAGTGCTGTAGTGATATCGCCTTGCTGTTCGTGTAATTTTGCCAGAAGACTGACGGTACTAAGCATGAGAGCAGGATTTTTCAAAGATGTTTTTATTTCCATAGCCTTGTCCAGCCACTTCTTTGCTGCATCCGGATTACCTTCCAAGAGATATGTTTCACCAATATTATGATAGGCCACGGCATGTTTTTTGCGATCGGAACCAGCGTATTGCAAGGATCTACGATAATGATCTCTGGCGGTGGTGTAGTGTTTCTTTTCATAACTGACCCACCCCAACAAGTTGAAGATACTGCTTGTAAGCGCTTTGTACTTGGGGGGATTTACTATAAGTGCCTGATTCAAAAAGTACAATGCGGAATCCGGTTGACTTTTTTTAAGAAAACTGCGGGCTATATGATAGCGTGCAATAGCCTGGTTGTTGGGTCTATTGGCCTGTTCGTATCTTTCGTTGGCTTTTTTCAGATAGCCCACCGCCACGTTGTAATCATAGGCATCATAGAAGATTCGTCCCAAATCCAGATAGGCTGACCCCTCTGCTCTCGGATTGTTCAGCTTTTTGCCTGTTTCCAGGAGGTCGTACAACACCAAAACGCTTGCTTCTGTATTACCTTGTTTTCTGTATACTTTGGCAACAATGGACAGGGCTTTGGTCAGGTGGAGATCACTACCATTTTTCAGTGCCAATTCCCGGAGTTTTTCCGCATGCACCAGCGCTGAATCAAAATTTTCATTTTGATAAAGGTGCCAGACTTTTTGCCATAAAGTATCGGTTTGGGCGTTGGTTTTAACGCATATCAAGGATAACAGAAAACCTGCCGAACCGAAAACAAAATGCAAAGGTGTGATTTTCATATCCTGAACTTTAAAACTGTATGCAAACAGTTACAAAAAGCAAACGAGTTCAAATTTAATTAGGAAAATAAGAGAAAAAAAGTGGGAATTCCCACTTTTCTATTAAGGTTCCTCTTCCATATTTTCTTCCACATCCTCACTATCCGGTGCCGTCACCTCGGGCACTGTTACCTGTGGGGTGATGTTGTCTGCCGGATCATCGGTACAGGCTGCCAAACTGGCGACTCCTACCAGCATGGCTAATAGATAAACAAAAGTTTTCATGGTAGTAAATTTTATGGTTAATTTTAATAAAAAGAATTTCTGGCTGGTTAATACGTTATTGATTTGAAACACAGAAAGGTCACTAGCTCATTTGGCCAAACGTGCAAAAAGCTTCCTAAGAGGAAACTTTTAATTAAATTGAAAAAACTTCCTCAATCAATTAGGGCAACAAGCAGGGTATAAACTGATTAAATTCACTTTCCAATGGCTGGTATAACTAGCCCGGTATATTTCATAAAAGTATTGGTTATTCTTAACTTTTTCCATTTGAGATAGTTGGTTGATTGAAAATTAATTAATTTATTTAAGACAACCTAGTGGTAAGTTGATAGAAATTATCCACTCTATATCGTGAGAGGACTAAGGCTTTATGGAATAGCTGATTTTAAAAGTCACCATAAGATTGATTCAAATTTATAATTTCACTTTCCTATGGTTTATTTTTCCATATTATTCGTAAATAACTTTTCAATTAAACAACAATTACCATCTTTAACAAAAAAAACATAAGCAAAGACAAGTTTCTCCTATTCTTTTCCTATTTTTAATAATAAATTATTCACATCATAGGTTAAAAATAGTCATAAAATCAGTTGTGATGCCCCTTATTTGTGACTACTCCTTTTTAAACCCTTTTCTAATTATTGTTCTTTTTAAAATTATGACCTATGTGCTCGAAATTAAGCCAGACTGTCAAAAGCGAAAAACATGTTTTTGACGATTATTCCAAAATTCTTGACAAATATCAACTTAGCTAGCAACAAATTCCTTGTTATTATCAAATAGGTGAACCCAATAGAGTTCAAGGCTGGGTTTTACATCTAACCGTTACCTGGATTCAGATCCCTGAATTATTATCTGCAATATTACCTCTTTTGACATCTTATGGCATTCCTTTTAAAGTGGTGCAAAATAAGAAAAAGGCCATTATGCTTTGCGATGGTAGCTTAGGTTACAATCAACTCGGAAAAGTTTTTTGCATTTATCCGCCTGATGATGAGACCACGGTTGCATTAGTAAAGGAATTTCTTGTTCTTACAAAAAACTTTCACGGTGTCGAAATCCCAACTGACCATCACCTGGGAGGGATTATTTATACCCGTTATGGCAGCTTTAACCCCAAACTTTATGTGGACCAGAATGGAAGAGTTGACCGATACATCTATGATCTCAATAGACAGTTGATTAAGGATGAGTACCACACGCCATTTAAATTCCCCAAAGGTATCTATTGGCCATTCAGCGAAATATCTAAACCTGAGGAACATATCCCTTCCACTTTTCTTAATAACCGTTATAAAGTATTAACTACAATTAAAACAGATGCTAAGGGACGCGTTATGAAATCACTTCGAATACACGGTTTTTGGGTCCAATGGATCATTATTAAAGAAGCAAAATCGGGTGTATGTGTGGATAAAAAAGGGCGTGATGTAAAAGACCGGTTACTTTGGCAGTATGATTTACTCAATGACCTAAAAGGTAAAATACCTGTGCCCCGGGTCTATGATTTTTTCCAGGAAAAGGGGAGTTCATATTTGGTCATGGAATATATAAAAGGGGAGCAACTGGGGACAGTAATTGATAACGCTTATGAGATGTCCGTATGGTTTAATTTGAGTACTGACAAAAAGTTACTCTTGGTAGATTACCTTTTACAGTTAGCTGATACTATACATAAAATGCATCAACAGGGATATGTGCATCGTGATATTAACTGGATGAACTTTATATTGAATAAATATAACCTCATTGTTCCAATCGATCTGGAATTGGCTTATTCTACTGTGGCGTATAAACCTGATCCTCCATTTACCCTGGGATCGGATGGATTTATGTCTCCGGAACAACTGGAGGTAAAAACACCAAAGGTAAATCAAGATATCTATAGCTTAGGGGCTTTGATGATAAGATTCTTTACGAACCTGAGTCCGGTAAAATTTGATAATGCGAATCATAAGTTGCTGCAAGGCCTAAACTTTTTTATCAATAATAAAACAATTTCCAGCCTTATTAGCACTTGCTTAAGTTCAGAGCCAGCTATTCGGCCCGATATTAAAACCATAAAGGATGCACTTGAAAATTTTCGCTTATCATTGGATGTTGCAGAAGGTTCCAAAATAAGTTATTGTGAGTCACCTCACGAATTTGTAGAAGGTGCCATTAACGGTCTTGGAGATACTCTAATGATTCATCCCGGTCAGATGTGGCATTCCAATTCCGCCAGAGAAAATGAACCATTAGAAAACCAACAAGGTGGGATTTTGTATGATATAGGTGTATACACGGGTGTAAGCGGCGTTATGACTGTATTGGCAAAATCTAAGTTTCAAGGATTTGAGATAAATGCTATAATGAAAGGGTATAACAGAAGTTGGGAATATATCCACAATGATTTTCTAAGTGCGCTACCTAACGTGTTACCTGGCTTATACCACGGAGCCGCAGGAGTCGCCCTAGCCATCTCCAAAGGCATAGAAGCTAGATTAATTGATGCTGAATATACCTCAAGCATAGAAAAATGCCTCGAGATTCCGGCTACTGCCTTAGATATTGCACACGGCGTGGCTGGTCAAGGGTTGGCTGTTTTAAATTGTCTTAACTTTTTATCCCCCGAAAAAGCTGAAAGCATTCTTAATCAATGCGTTAATCAATTACTTGAAAATCAGCAAAAAGATGGATCATGGCTCACATTTTTACCAGAAAACAACAGTAAAGCCATTTACACCGGATTTGCACAGGGTGTTGCCGGTATTTGCTATTTTCTTTTGAAGTACTATGACCATTCCAAAGATGAGCAGGTAAAACCGGCTGTTTTAAAAGTACTGCGCTGGTTGAAAAAGAAATCGAGAAGAAGTAAAGAGGGGACGTTTTGGTTAATCAGTAATCGCGGAAAGGTTTTCGATCGCTGGTTAAACAATGGTACCGCCGGCATTGCTTTATGTTTTATTACCGCCTACAAGGTTTTAGGCGATCCTGAGTGCAAGGAAATTGCGGAAAATGCTTTGCGGATTAATCCTGAACATATAGTATACCATAATTTTTCACTGGCAAACGGCACCACCGGACTGGCGGAAGTATATCTTACAGCCTCCGAAGTTTTTGGTGACAACGAATGGAGGGAGAGGGCAGAATTTATTTTGAATACACTTCTACATGCACATCGTGGCAATGATGAGTTATGCTACTGGATAGTGGAAGACAACAAAATGCCCACCGCCGACTTCATGGTCGGCAACAGCGGCATACTTCATTTTCTCATTAGATATTTATCACCGCAAACTTCTTTTTTTGTATAATCCGGAACGCTCGAAAAAAAGTTATTATAAGTACAAGCGAAAGAGGCAGTAAAAACTGCCCTTTTTCTTAATAAATAATTCCATAATTGTCTGGCTTTTTAACACTTATGGTGCTTATCTTTGAGTACCTGTCGGATTATACATAACCAGACTACGGAAGATACGTGATTTGAAAAAATTTAGTTGACACCAAACACAATATACTGAATGAGAAATTTTTATTAGCCAAAAGTGAAGCAACAAACTGTCTTAACGAAATTAATCAGCCTGATGGCAATGGTATTGCTTACGGCTGAAACCCGAAGCCAAAACGCGATTGCCGATAGCCTGAAGACGGAATTGAATCAGGCTAAAAGTGATACGGCAAAAATAAGGTATACTATCGATTTGGCCATTCATTTAAGTGGAATAGCACCTGATACCGCTCATTTACTTTGCCAACAGGCCAGTGTTTTAACCCGCCAACTGGCAGATTCTCAAATCAGAACAAGTGCATTAAGCCTTGTTGGTAAGGGGTATAAGGCTATCCGTCAATTGGATTCTGCCCTTCTGTTTTTCAGACAGGCGCAACAACTGGCTTTGGAAAACAATGATAAGCGATTGTTGGCAGAGGTGCTTAACAATCTGGGTAGTACTTACAGGGGAAAAAATGATCTGCAGCAGGCACTGAATTATTATTTACAATCACTTGAAGCCCATAAAGCAATAGGGAATAAATCCGGACAAACCGCTGCCCTTAACAATATAGGCATTATTCATACGAATAACGGTGATTTTGATACTGGGTTGAGGTATTATGCACAAGCCCTGCAACTGCAGCAAGAAACAGGAAACAAAGAGAGCCAGGCCGCTATCTTGCAAAATATCGGATTGATTTATGGCCAGCAAAACCAACTGGAAAAGAGTATAAGTCATTATCACCAGGCGCTGGAGCTAAGGCGGGAGCTGGGGCAGGTGGCTGCTGAAGCTACGTTGTTGAGCCTGATCGGCACTACTTACCGCCGGCATGGTAATTTCACGGGCGCCCTGGAGGTTTATCAGCAGGCCCTGAAAATTATGGAAGAGCTGGGAGATAAAAAACTTATGTCCAGGACTTTAATGAGGATTGGTAATTTATACAATAGTCTGAAAGACCATCGCAAAGGGATAGACTATTTACAGCGGTGTCTGGAGCTGCGGGAGGAATTGGACGATATTCCCGGCCAGGCTGGGGTGCTCAATAACATAGGCAGGACTTTTATGTTAAAAGGGGAATATGATCAGGCTTTGCAGCATCTTCATCGTTCCCTGCGCCTGAGAAGGGAGGTGGGGCCTCGAACCAGTGAGTCTTATCCGCTTTATAACATCGGTAGCACTTATGAAAAATTAAACCGGTTGGATTCGGCCTATTTTTATTTGCGGGAGTCTATCGGGTTGTCAAGAAAGTACAATAACCAATACCTGGAAACACTGTGCCTGACCGATCTTAGCCGGATATATTGGAAAAGAGGTGAGGTTTCAGAAGCGGTAGCCAACCTGGAGGCGGCTTGGTCGCTTTCTCCGGAAGATGCTTTGCCTACCGAAAAGGTGGAGGTAACAGCGTTACTATACCAGATCCACAAAGAACAGGGAAACCATCAACTGGCGCTGTACTACCATG
The DNA here is from genome assembly GCA_022360015.1 of Cytophagales bacterium. GTDB lineage: Bacteria > Bacteroidota > Bacteroidia > Cytophagales > Cyclobacteriaceae > Agaribacillus. Next base: position 15,370 of record JAKSDQ010000195.1, on the reverse strand, counting down.
AAAAGCACCATGCGCTTCTGGACTCACTGTTTAATGAAGAAAATACCAAAAAAATCACGCTCATGGAGGCGGAATATGGGTTTGAAAAAGAAAAACAGCGACTGGCTTACGAAAAGGAAAAGGAACTATTTTTGATCGATGAGAAACTCCGGCGGCAACAGTTTTTTCAGATAGCCATGGCTTTGGCCTTGTTGATTGCCCTGGTTTTAATTTTCGTCATAGCCAGATATTATCGTTTGAAGCAACGTTCCAATGAAGAATTGCGACGGCTAAATGATGAGATTTTGCAGCAAAAAGAGCAGCTTGAAGAGCTCGATGGGGTTAAATCACGTTTTTTTACCAACATCTCGCATGAATTCCGTACCCCGCTTACTGTTATTTCAGGCATGGTGGAACAAATCAAAAAATCGCCTCACAACGGGCTGGAGAAAGGTCTCAAAATGATTAAGCGCAACAGTGCTTGTTTATTGCACCTGGTCAATCAAATCCTCGACCTTCGAAAACTGGAAACAGGTGGTTTGCGCCTCAATCTGATTCTGGGTGATATCGTCTTTTATCTGCGTTATATTGCTGAATCTTTCCATTCCCTTGCTGAAAACAAGGAAATCAAACTCCATTTCCGGACCAATGAGCCGGAGTTGCTGATGGATTATGACAAAGATAAAATACTTTGTATCGTATCCAACTTGCTTTCCAATGCCATCAAATTTACATCTGCAGGGGGAGAAGTGCACTTTTTGATTGGTAAAGAAGCGGCAAAACCAACGCCTATGCTTGTCTTGCAAATCCGGGATACCGGTGTTGGCATAAGTGAAGAAAAACTGCCGGATATTTTTGATCGTTTTTATCAGGTCGATGATTCCAATACACGTAGTGCCGAGGGGGCCGGTATCGGTCTGTCCCTGACGAGGGAATTGGTGAAGTTGATGGGAGGAGATATTTCTGTCGTAAGTAAATTAGGAGAGGGCACTACTTTCCATATAAGATTACCGATCAGACATACTGCCGCTTTTGATGATAAACTGGCCGATAAAATTCAAATCGACAACATTGACACCATCGTTTCGGCTGTTGCGGCGAATGTATCTTCTCATCACCACTCTCACAAAACAATGCCAAAGACCGCCGACGGTATGGCCGAAAGGGTGACTGTACTTATCATTGAGGACAATGCGGATCTGGTACAATACCTGACATCCATGCTTCAGGATGACTATCGGGTTGTCGTGGCCTGTGATGGACAAGAAGGAATCAATAAAGCCATTGAGCAGATACCTCACCTGGTTATCAGTGATGTAATGATGCCTAACCAGGATGGGTTTGAGGTCTGTGAAATTCTTAAAAAAGATCAACGTACCAGTCATATCCCAATCATTATGCTTACAGCCAAAGCAGATGATGACTCACGGATTACCGGCTTCAAAAAAGGGGCAGATGCTTACCTTTCCAAACCCTTCAACCAAAAAGAACTACTGGTTCGCCTGGAAAAACTGCTGGAAATCAGACGCCAGCTCCAGGCGCGCTACCAAAACCTGGATCTTTCCGCAGCCTCGGAAGATCTTGCCGTACGACAGGAAGACACTTTTATTTCAAAGGTGAAAAAGATCATGGAAGCCAATTTGAGTAATGACGGTTTTGGCATTCCTGAGTTGTGCCAGGAACTTGGCATGAGCCGGTCCCAGCTACATCTCAAGATTAAAGCACTGACCAACCGGTCTACCACCCATTTTATCCGGTTAATCCGCCTTCACAAGGCCAAAGAGTTGCTCCAGACCTCTGATTTGAATATTACGCAAATTGCTTACGAGGTAGGTTTCAGGGATCCTTCCTATTTTACACGCACTTTTACGGAAGAGTTTAATCTTTCTCCCAGGGAATTTGTAAAAAACTGATAATCAGAACTTTATTCTAATAAGTGCATTCTTCAAAAAACAATAATCCAAGAATTAAAAACAATAGTCCAACTTTTTGGGAAAACAAACTATGATATTTGTCAGGTAAATCGGTGGAAGAATATCAAAGTTGTGGTTTGATGGCAATCATCCGGAAGCTATGAATGGCACGCTGGTTTTTGGTAAGCAATCGATGATATTAATCGGATAAATCCATCATAGAATGTCAAAGCTATCGTTCAATGAATCAAATGGTTAATGAAGATATTACTCAAGGGTATGATAACTCCAAACGGCTTCCTTTTCGTAAGCACGTGGAGGAGTATTCGATTTTTCAGATTGCAGGTGATACCAATGGTTTACGGGTACTTGACCTTGCTTGCGGGGAGGGTTTTTATACCAGGAAATTAAAACAGGCCAATGTCGCTGATATCCTGGGTGTGGATACTTCTTCGGAAATGATCCACCTGGCTGAGACCACAGAGCGAAAAAAACCGATGGGTTGTGCGTACATGACTCACGATATTACCACATTACCCTATCTTGGCCCATTCGATTTAGTCGTAGCGATGTATCTGCTTAATGATGCCAAATCAAAAGAAGAACTGGTGGCACTATGCAAGACGGCTTACCGCCAGCTCGATGCCGGCGGACGGTTCATTGGATTCAATGACAATGTATCAAATCAAATCAGCTATTACGAAACTTACCACCAGTATGGATTTATAAAACAAAGCACCCCGGAAAGGCAAGAAGGCGATCCGATACAATACACATTTTACAATTTAGATGGGACAGAATTCCGGTACAATAACTATTATCTTCATCCGGAAACCTATGCCGCTGCTTTTGCTGAAGCCGGCTTTAAGGATTTCAAATGGATTGACCCGATACTTGATCCTTCGCAACAAAATAACCGTTACTGGGATCATTTCATGAGTCATCCACCTGTCATCGGCTTTAGTGCTAAAAAGGAATGAGCAGAAAATAATACCCCCTTTAAAAGCATGATCGGACGAGGAGATTGGATTGATCACCGCCATTTGGTTTGGGATGGCGGTGTTTTCTTTTATCAGGGTGACCCACGTTCCACTAAATGTCCTTTAAGCCCGGAAAGATTATCCGTGTTTATTAAATCCACCCCGTTTTTGAGTAAAAATGCCCATACCTGTGGTAGGTCGGGAGCAGCCCAGAGTCGTACTTTTTTACCTTCAGCATGTGCCTCCTTTACAAAAGTACGCAACCTTGCTACTTCCTTTTCTTCTGCCGCACCCTTACCATCCCAGGAAAGAAACTTCCGGTAATGATCGCTTATTACGGGCATTACCGAAGCTGCCAGACCTTTGCCCAGATCTATGGGGCGTCCATCCACGCCTGCCAGCAATATATCTTCCTGCAGCATAACCTCATAAAATCCTCCGCTGGCACTACCGGATAGAAAAATCTTTACAGGCTTGCCGGTTTCTTCAATTCCCTTCTTTACTGCTGAAATGAAATGCCGGTATTTTCCGAGTAGTTTTTTTAATTGTTTATACGCAGGGGCGGCCTCGCTTTTGAAATCAATCATCAGGTAGAAAAATTTCTCATAGCCAGGATAAACGTAACCTTCATTTTCTTCAATTATCTTTTGCAGTGGTTTCAGGTACAAATTTTCAAGCGTTCGTTCCCTATCTAATACCGCGGGCAGGTCATGATAAACATAAAGTATATCATCCACCAGAAAGACGTCGGCTTCTACGGAGGTGAAGCCATTTTCAAGAGCGTCCATCAGGGGGCGTGTGTGCTCATAATCGTTATGTGCGTGGGCATTGGGTAAAGGAATAACCTGTGCAAGGCAACCAGAGGCGCTGATGATCAGAAAAAATGCAGACAGCAGTTTCATAGCAAGACATTCAGGCCAAATTACCCCATGGGCCGGTTATAGCGATTGTTTCCCCGTTTTCCTGGATATTCACAAACAGCGTTTTGCCGGATGGGGAAAAGACCAGCCCGGCAAATTCTGAGGTCGAACTCCTGTTGCAGGCAATATTGTAAAGCTCCCCTTGCTGATTAATACCACGAATGTAGTTAAGTTCCCCATTGTCTTCGCAGAGGATGACATCACCCCAGGGCGCCACTGTCAGGTTGTCACACATATTCAGAATAGCCTTGTCTTTCGATTGGGCGAATAATTCGAGGATGCCAGGGTTTAAATTTTCCTGACCTGTACCTTCTGCGGGTGAAGGTTTATACCTGAAAACCTGGCCGAATTTATTGGGCCCTCCGTTGGTACAGGCAAAATAGATTTCATTTTTCCCATACCACATGCCTTCCCCTCTGGCAAAACACGCTGCACCGGATTCAAACCCACGATATCTGAGATCGTCGTCAGGCGATAATACCTCATCGATATCCAACCATTCCACTTCCAGAGGTTTGTGAAGGTGTACGGTCTTTTTAGTCCAGTTACGTGTGTCCAGGCTCTTTTTTCCTTTTACAGCCAATACCTGGAGCTTTCCTCCCTCGTGCAGGTTTTCTTTTTTATCAGGAATATAGCGGTATATTAAACCGTCGGGCCTGTCTTCGGTTTGATAGACGATGCCGGAAACAGGATCCACCGCCACTGCTTCATGGTTAAACCGTCCCATATCTTTTATGGGAAGGGGTTTTGCCAGTCTGATTTGGTCGGAGGCAGGCACTTCAAACACAAAACCGTGATCTTTTTCGATGTTTCCACCTATGGTGGCCACATCTTCTTCGCAGGTAAGCCAGCTATGCCAGGGTGTTACGCCACCGGCACAGTTGCGATAGGTGCCGGCGAGACTTAGAAATTGCTTTTCCACTTCCCCGGTATCTTCGTTATAAACCATCGTGGTGGTACCACCGAGGCCAGGATCTTTTCCCTGGCCGGCATCATAGACCATGGAGTCATCGATTTGGCTGAACAATTCATTTTGGACGCCAAAGGGGCTGTTTTCAACGGGTGTGGGACTGTTTTCATGATTGCAGACGATGATTACCTTTCCATCTTTGCCGTTAAAAGTACCCATGCCATCAGGCCTTCCGGGTACTAAAAACCCGTCCTGCATTTTTTTTCCTGACCTCGATATGACCCGGTATGAAAATCCTTCCGGGAGGTCCAGGTAGCTTCCCGGGTCATTTGTCAATGGCAACTGCCTGGTGTAGGGTTTTGCATGCATGGAAATGGTGGCACATCTGGCCAATGAAGTAAATCCAAGGCTGACAAGCGCAGCCTGTTTTACAAAATCTCTTCTGCTTTGGAGGGAAGTTTTCATCATAAAGTCAGTATCTGGGAAAATTTAGGAGTTTTTGGTCGCATAAGTCATTCGCATTTTTTCTGCTGATAGTCCTGGAAATCAACTCACCTGATTTTAAGTTCTCTTCAAAGAAAACTAATTAATCTGAAAAAATCATTATTATGGGCATTAAGGAAAAGTTAATAATCATCTGATGTTTGCTACTATATCCTGACCCTCTGCTCTTATTTTCTCAAAAGAATCCCGGTGCGTATTTGGCCGGTGAGTTCAAAGGTATCCCAGTAAGTGTCGTAACCCGCTCCTATATTGACATCGAAAAATACAGATTTTCCCATTCGCCGTTGCCAACCGAAATGTCCACTGATAAGCGGTGAAAACCTGGTTTCTGATTTCAGCACTTCCCTGTTTGCTATCGCATCTCTCGAAATGTCAACCTCTGATAAAACGAATAGGTGGTAAGCTTTGACTCCCACATAGGTGCCGGTGAATTTTTGGACAGGTTTTCCCTTTCTTAACCGTTTTTGTACGCCGACATATCTTCTTAAACCGGCATTTAAAGCCAGCCAGTATTGATCATAATCAGCACCGCGGGCAGACGTAGCAGTTGGTAAAGGTAAATCATAGACAAACCCCATCATCAAATTGGTGACAACCGAGAAGTAATCCGCCATTTGAAATTCCCCTGACAGGGAAAGCCCACCTAATTTAAAATGCTTTCCAAATGAGCAATAAGGATTTTCCAGGGCGATGATATTTTTGCCTTCAAAGAAAGTGCCTTCCGCAGGTGCGTGTTTACCAGGTCCTTGTTTCGAATCCTGGGTTGAGGTTGGGCCATAGCCTATGCCTATAATTAAGTTAAACCCTAATTGCAGGCTTTCAATCCCTGAAAAATAATTGACCGGAAACCGGGTGTCATGAATTTTGTCAACAACGAGGCCATCCAAAATGTCAGGCCCTGGGTGATTAGCAATGAGGGCAACATCTGGTTTACCAAAAAGAAAGATCAAAATACGGTATTTGCGTTTTTTACCGAAAACCCCCGTTGGGTTAGGGGTATGCGCAAAGACTTTCTTTTAAGAAGTGTCAAAGCCACTGAAAACACTAAAATTAATGTGCTGGGACAATCCGGCAACCTGGTGGAATATATGCCTGGGAGTGGATGCCACGTTATACTTCGAACAAACGCCGGAGGGCTTAAAGATATCTGTAGTAAGGGCCCAGAGGATTTACAACAACCATCAATGGCCTAATCCATTGGTCGTCAAACTGGAAAACGTCATGCCTGCTATGGATCTCGTACAGTTCAAAACCACAGCCGCCACTGCCTTGTCACCGGGACAAATGAATTTTGAAATGGAAATAATCGATACGGGTGAGGCTTCCGAGCTAAAATTGGGCTTTGAATACCGGCCGTTAAGAAGCAGCCTGGACAAAGACTTTAATATACCATGGTCTTCTACAGACCTTATGCCTGTGAATGCCACTTCGGGAGTATACAAGCTGATCGTTGCCGATGAATTATTCAAAAACCCGCAAAATCCTGATAAAAAGAAGGGGGGCGGGATTACCAATGCATCAGTAAGTATTTCAGGTGTCGAATACCGCGCGATTGTTTATCAGAATAACCTTAAAATCGAAGGCAATACCATGGCGATAAAAAAATGAAGCATTTTCAGATTTGAAATTTGAAAATGGGTTGGAATCGCCTTGTTTCAGCATCAAAACCGGATTGGCTTATCCCCGGGCTTCGTTAACAGTATGGAAGGAATTGTAAAACGCCGGCGTTAAAAGATATTTTGATATCGGGTGGCCATGAATTTTGAATTATGGAAAATCAAAGTTTGATTTCTGCGCCAAAAGCTACCGAAAAAAGTTGCGGTGTGCCATCCTCATTCTGTTCACTAACGCGGTTGAAAAAGTACCGGTACTGCGGTTCAAGAACAATAGCCAGTTTATCTAACAGATGATACTTAACCCCGGCCCCTAAAAAACCACTGATCAGAAAGGAATTAATATCAAAGGTAAGGTGCTCGGTATCTTCCTGGCTATCATCTTCAAATGTCGTGGATTCATCGTCAGCTATTAAAAAACCGGGAGCAAGACCGGCGGAAAGGAAAAAGTCAAAGTTACTTTTTTCAAGAAATCCATAGTTTACCGAAATAGGTAAATCCAGATAAGATAATTCTGCAGATGTGCTTCTCGGCAGTTCTGAAAGCACCGGGTCATTGGGCTCAATAAATCTGAAATTATGGTTTAAGGTAAAATCCCTGGTTGCGTAGAGTACCTTCAGATTCAGCCCAAACTTGTCATCAAGCTGATACCGCACAGAGGCACCGATGCTGTAATTGAGGTCGGTGTCAAAAGTAGCGGGGTTTCCTTCCACGGTACTAAAGTCAAAATTGTAAAAATCAGCGGAGCCGGCAACTCCCAAACTTAATTTTGATTCTTGTCCGAAAGCCATTAATGTTGATAAAAGAAGTATGCTAATTGTAGTAATGGTTTTCATGAGTCGTTTGCTTAAAATTTAAAAACGATGTGATGATTACCGTTATTGCGTTGAATGTTGAATATGATTTTGTTACAAAAGCGAATAACAGAAATACCGGGAACACGACGTATTTCTCGACCGGCCTGAAAGAGGCAGGGATAGGTTGATTGAGGAGATAGTAGATTGTAATAAAGCAGCATAATACTACCTCCCTTTCCGTGAGATTAACAACCCTAAAATTTTTCATCTTACATTATAACAAATGTTTAATAAGGCAAAGGCTTATTTAAGAAAATAGATAAAAACTTAATTAAGAGAAATTGTTAGTTAACTTTTCTTCTAAAAAATTTAATAGTGGTCTGCAACAACTTGCTAAACCATGATTGAAATAATTTTTCACTAACACCGGCCATTTATTTTGATAGCACTTCCAACGCCAATCGACATTATTTAAATAGCTGAATATAATCTGTGAATAAATATTTTTTCCCCCTGCTGCTTCCGGTAATTTCATTTAATATTCCAAGCTTTTCCAGCTCGTCCAATAATCTATATACAGGGGGAGCAGAGAGTTTGGTTAATTCCTTTGCTCTTAATGCATCAATCATTGGATGCTGGTACAGATATTCTAAAACTAATTGAGCGTTATTTGCCCTGCTACCGAGTGTCTGTAATTTCATGTCCGTTTCTTTTTGTAATTTCATGATACTATCAAAGGTTTTTATGCCGCTTTTAGCAGTTTCGATTATCCCGACAAGAAAAAATTTGTACCAGTGGTTAATATCATTTTTTTCCCTTACTCTCATTAGATTATCATAATAGAGCGATCGATTTCTTTCAAAGAAATCCGATAGGTATAAAACCGGTTTTTTTAGTATTCCTCTTTCAACCAAAAACAGTGTTATCATGAGCCTGCCTACCCGTCCGTTCCCATCAAGAAATGGGTGAATCGTTTCGAACTGATAATGTATTAGTGCAATTTTTAATAATTCCGGAAAGTATTTGTCGGCATTGTGAGCAAATTTTTCCAAATCGCTCATATATCCATTCAAGGTAGTGTGGGTAGGCGGAATAAAAATTGCATCACTGATAGTAGCCCCTCCAATCCAATTTTGACTACTTCTGAATTCACCGGGTAATTTATGTTCACCTCGTACTCCCCGAAGCAAAATTTTATGTGTTTGTTTAATTAGCCTTGATGAGAATGGTAGTTTATTCAGTGCCAAAATAGCTGAATTGAGGGCGTCGATATAGTTTCGCACTTCTTCCCAATCATTTCTTTTTTCTTGTGCCACATCTTCCTTGTCAAGCAATACCTCTTCTATGTTGGTTTTGGTGCCTTCTATCTTGCTGGATTGAATTGCCTCTTTAAAAACATGCATACTAATGAATAGATCGATATTCGGAATATACTCCGAATACATATCAAGCCTTCCGAGCTGCCTGTCGGCTTTACCCAAAAGGCTAAGTATTTCCATATTTTCAATGTTCCACGGCCTGTTAATTTTTTCAGGTTGAAAACTTTTGTATGTTCCCTGACTTATATATTTGCCCGCCCTAAAATTTTTCATCTCATTAATCATAAAATGTTTAATAAAGGTGTAGCTTATTTAAGGAAATTCCAAAAATCTTAATTAAGTAAATTTATTAATTAATTTTTTTCCCAAAATGTTTAATAAAAAACTTGCTCATCTACAGACAAAATGATTTTTTTACCTACTCATGGCCATTCTCTGGATTCAGTTTCTAACTGAAGCTGAAAAATGAGGCAAGTCTGATTGACCTACAATCATCATCTGATTAAAGGATCTGGTTTTTTTAAAGTTTACACATTTAACAATATTTGCTCACAATCGAATAAAAAACTTACACACCCTGTATCACAATACCTGTGATAACTTTTGAGATTTCTAAAATTCTTCTAACTTTATATACATAACCTATTTGGATCAGGCAGCTATAGGTTTAAAAATTCTTATAATAGCACTTTTAGAGGACTGGGCATTTATTTGTGTAAGCACCTGTTTACATAAAACACCGCTTTTGTAACTGGATTTTGTTTAAAATGAAGCCTTAAAGGGAAATGAGTAACTAATTGCACATAATGACTAGCAAAGATTTATTACCGGTATTTCATAAAAAATGCCCCGCATTGTAAGGCGAGGCAACTTAAATGTTTTCACAACGGAATAATCCTTATTGTGATTAGCTTTCAATTTGTTAAAACTAAAGTTAATACAAATTATATTGATTTGCCTATTTTTTTAAAGAAAAGATTACATAAGTATGAAAACAATTTTAGGACTCGATTTAGGGACCAATAGTATTGGTTGGGCTTTGATTAAACAGGATTTTGAGAAAAAGGAAGGAAAGATTCTTGGTATGGGGAGTAGGATAATCCCTATGTCTCAAGACATATTGGGGAAGTTTGATGCCGGACAATCCATTTCCCAAACCGCAGAGCGTACGAACTATCGAGGAATTCGAAGATTGTATCAAAGACATAATCTGCGTAGAGAAAGATTGCATCGAATATTAAACATCATAAAGTTTTTACCGGATCATTATGCAAGCCAAATTGATTTTGAGAAACATTTAGGACAGTTTAAAAAGGAGCAAGAATCAAAATTAAATTATCGTCCTATCTGGAATGAAAGTAAAGGGAAGTTCCAACATGAATTCTTGTTCAAGAAATCATTCGAAGAAATGGTAGCCATATTCAAAGAATCACAACCACAACTTTTCAGATTGAAAAAGAATGGAGAGGAAAGAAATATACCCTATGATTGGACCATCTATTATCTCCGAAAGAAAGCGCTGACAGCTCCGGTAAATAAAGAGGAACTGGCTTGGATGATTCTCAATTTCAATCAAAAAAGGGGATATTATCAATTGAGAGGGGAAGAAGAGGATACTTCTGATAATAAGATCAAAACCTATGAGATATTAAGAGTTGATCAACTCATCGACTCAGGTGAAACAATTAAAGGAAAGGGAGATAAATTATTTGATGTATATTTTGAAAACGGTTGGAAATATGATAAACAGATAACTAAAGTTAAAAACTGGGATGGAAAAACAAAAGAATTCATTGTTACAACTTCAAAAGCAAAAAGCGGAGAGACGAAGCGAACCTTTAAAGCCGTTGACTCGGAAAAAGATTGGGGTGCCATCAAAAAGAAAACGGAAAAAGATATTAAGCAGTCAGGGAAATACATTGGAGAATATATCTTCGATACCCTTCTTCAAAAGCCTGATCAAAAGATCAGGGGAAGATTAATCAAAACAATCGAACGAAAGTATTACAAGGAAGAGTTAAAGGCTATCCTGAAAGAGCAATCTAAGTATCATCCTGAATTTCAGGACCAGAGGCTTTTTATGGAATGTATCGAAGAACTTTATCCTCGAAATGAAGCGCATCAAGATAATATTAAAACCAAAGACTTGTCATATTTGATTGTGGAGGATATAATTTTCTATCAAAGACCTTTGAAAACCAAAAGATCAACTATTTCTGATTGTCAATATGAGACAAGACGTTACCAGGAAAATGGGGAGCAAAAAGAAGTTAACTTGAAAGCAGCTCCAAAATCACATCCATTATTTCAGGAGTTCAGAATTTGGCAGTTTATACAAAATCTGAGGATTTATCAAAAAGAGGGGGCCATTGATGGTAAGATCCAGGTAGATATCCCGGTTACCGATATTATGTTTCCCACAGAAGATGAGCTGGTTGCAGTTTTTGAATTTCTAAATGACAGAAAAGAGGTTGAGCAGAAAAACATCATTGATTTTTTGGTAAAAAACGGTAAAATCGATAAAGCAGATAAAGACAACTATCGATGGAATTACATTGAGGATAAAAAGTATCCAGCAAATAAAACCAGGGTTCAATTTCTTACAAGACTTTCAAAAGTCGATGGTATACAACCCACAGATTTTTTAACACCCGAAAGGACATTTCACTTATGGCACATTATTTATTCTGTGAAAGATAAGAATGAATTTGAAGCAGCTTTAAATTCTTATGCGAAGAAGTATGGTTTAAACAAAACATTATTTGTAGAGGCTTTTAAAAAAATCCCTCCTTTTGAAAGCGAATATGGAAATTATTCCGAAAAGGCACTCAAAAAGATTGTGCCTTTGATGAGAATCGGGAAATATTGGAGCTATGATCGGGTTCACCCTCATACAAAAGCACGGATTGATAAATTACTTACTGGCGAATTTGATGAAAGAATAAGGGATCGGGTAAGAGAAAAAACAATTAACCTACAGTCTACAGAAGATTTTAGTGGATTACCGGTATGGTTGATAGGGTATGTAGTGTATGATAGGCATTCTGAGGGAAAGGAATCCTTAAAATGGGAAACTCCTCAGGATATCGACAAATACCTCCATACTTTCAAACAACACAGTTTGAGAAATCCCATTGTAGAACAAGTCGTGACTGAAACACTAAGGGTAGTTAGAGATGTTTGGAAATATTATGGAAATGGAGAAAAAGACTTTTTTCAGGAAATTCACATAGAACTGGGACGAGAAATGAAGAACCCAGCTGAAAAACGTAAACAGATAACTCAGAGAATTTCCGAAAATGAAAATACTAATTGGCGAATTAAACAATTACTAACTGAGCTTATGAATGAAGGCGTAGAAGCACGGCCTTATTCGCCAAGTCACCAAGAAATCTTAAAAATCTACGAGGAAGGTGTTTATCAAAGTATGGAAAAAGTTGACGATGATATTGAGAAAATCAGAAAGAATACCTCTCCTGCTAACAAGGATATAATCAAGTATAAGTTGTGGCTTGAACAAGGATACATTTCACCTTATACCGGTCGGATTATACCGCTTAACAAACTCTTTAGCAAAGACTATGAGATTGAACATATCATCCCTCAATCACGATATTTTGATAATTCTTTAAGTAACAAAGTGATTTGTGAAAGTGCTGTGAATTCAGAAAAGGATAATCAGACAGCTTATGAGTTTATAAAAGATAATGAGGGTAGTATTATAGAATTAGGAGAAGGAAGAAAGGCTGAAGTATATTCATTGAGTGGCTATGAAGCCCACTGCAACCGATATTTCAAAAAGAACAGAGTGAAGCTAAAGAAGTTGTTAAGTGAGAACATCCCAGATGGTTTTATTGAAAGGCAACTTAACGATAGCAGGTACATCAGCAAGCTTATAAAAGGACTTTTGAGCAATATTGTAAAAGAGGAAGATGAACAGGATGCTATTTCAAAACATATAGTTTCGGTTACGGGTTCTATCACGACTGTGCTTAGGAATGATTGGGGGTTAAATGACAAGTGGAATGAAGTTATAGCTCCCAGATTTCGCCGGTTGAATGAACACACCAATAGTCGGGATTTTGGATATTGGGACAAAAAAATTAATGCTTTCAGATGTCAGGTACCAAATACTATTGCCAAAGGTCTCAATAGAAAGCGTATTGACCATCGTCACCATGCATTGGATGCCCTAGTGGTTGCATGCACCACCAAAGATCATGTGAATTATATTACCTCAATCAATACACAGCGTAAGAACTATAGGTTGGTTTCAAAGCTTCGAAAACAAGAAAAAATTTTTGTCAAAGGGGAAGAAAGAATGATAGCCAGAGAATATCACCTTCCCTGGACAGGTTTTACAGCGCAGTGTAAAGATGCACTCGAAAAAACTATTACCAGCTTCAAGCAAAACCTACGTGTGATCAACAAAACAAACAATAAGACTTGGCAGTGGGTAGAAGAAAAGGGACGATTGAAGAAAAAACTGATTCCTCAAAGGAGAGGGGAGAATTGGGCTATTCGTAAATCGTTGCATAAAGATACTGTGTCTGGGGAAGTATATCTCAAGAGAAAAAAGGAAACGCTGATATCATTCAACACCGCCTTGGAAATTCCTGATCTTATCATGGATAAAAAGATAAGATCGACAGTAAAGGCTACTTTGAAAATTTACGGGAATGATTTGAAAAAAGTCAAAAAGCACTTTAATAAAAAACCAATCATCATAGATGGGAATAAAATAAACAAAGTTGAAGTGTATAATATTATCAAGGCAAATGCTACACGAGTCAAATTAACGGAAAACCTAACACGTAAGCAATTAGAAAGTATTACCGATGCGGGGATTCAAAAAATCTTCGAAAGGCATCTTGAAAACTATATTGATGAAAAAGGGAAAGAGAGGTTTGATTTGGCGTTCAGCACAGAAGGCCTGGAAGAACTTAATAAAAACATCATTTCCCTAAACAATGGCAAACCTCATAAACCTATACACAAAGTTCGTTTTTCAGAAGTAGGGAACAAATTTAATGTTGGTCTCCAAGGTAATAAAAAAGATAAATATGTGGAGGCGGACAAGGGGACTAATCTTTTTTTTGCTGTTTATTGGAATGAAGAAAAGCAAAAAAGAAACTTTGAAACTATCCCTCTCAATGAAGTCATTGAGCATCAAAAACAAGTAGCTCATTTACCAAAAGCAGAAAGAACCTCCATTCTTATTAAGCCGAATGAAGGAATATTTCTATTCGTACTTTCTCCTTACGATTTGGTCTATGTGCCGACAGAAGAAGAAACAGAACACCCACATTTAGTGGATTTTAGCAATCTTTCAAAAGAACAGGTCGCAAGAGTTTACAGGATGGTAAGTACGACTCAGAATAAGCTAGAATGTGTTCCAGGTAATTATGCAAGCCCCATTATAGATAAAGAAATGGGAGCCAATAATAAAAGCCAAAACACTACTGATGGGATAGTGCAGATTAAAAGTTGCTGCTGGAAGCTAGAGGTAGATCGATTGGGTAACATAGTTAGATCTGACAAAAGATGAATAAGGTTACTAAGCAGGTTTTCAAAATTTGTTAAGTCTAAATGATCCAGTGAAAATACAAAAGTCATGATCAAAAGAACAATTTACGTTGGTAATGAAGCACATCTTTCAACCAAAAACCAGCAATTACTTGTTGCTTATCCAAAAGAGAATGAAGTTAAAAAAGTGCCTGTAGAGGATATAGGTATAATAGTATTGGACCATTATGCTATAACCATCAGTCACACGCTTATGGGGCGACTACTCGAGAATAATGCCGCCGTCATTACCTGTAGCAGCAATCATATGCCACAAGGCTTGCTGCTTAATCTTGAAGGACATTCTGTACAGCAAGAAAGATTTCAGTATCAGATCAATGCTTCGGAGCCTTTAAAAAAGCAGCTCTGGCAACAGACAGTGAAAGCAAAAATTGGTAATCAAGCTGCCTTGCTGGGCAAAGCCGATATCGCCGTTGACAACATGTACTACTGGCAAAAACAGGTTCGTTCCGGTGATCCGGATAATCTGGAAGGCCGGGCCTCTGCATATTATTGGAAGCATTTGTTTACCCATGAATTAGATGGCTTTAAAAGGGGTAGATTTGAAGAGGAACCAAATAATTTATTAAATTATGGGTATGCGATATTACGAGCTACGATAGCCAGGAGCCTGGTGGCGTCGGGTTTGCTTCCTACTTTAGGCATTCATCATCACAACCGGTATAATGCCTATTGCCTGGCCGATGATATCATGGAACCCTATCGTCCCTATGTAGATCATTTGGTGTTGGAGATTATCGACGAAACAGCGGAATACCAGGAGCTTACCAGAGAGTTGAAAGCTAAATTATTGCAATTGCCAGTAAAGGACGTTTGCATCAATGGACAAAAAGCTCCTTTGATGAATGG
>JAKSDQ010000144.1 GCA_022360015.1 Cytophagales bacterium | reverse complement strand
TCTTACTCTGGTACCAGCGGCCTGGTTACCTTTGTCATAAAACTTTTGGAAATCACCTTCTAGAGACAAAACCATATCTCTGATTTCTTCAAATCTATTC
This sequence comes from Cytophagales bacterium, assembly GCA_022360015.1. Classification (GTDB taxonomy): domain Bacteria; phylum Bacteroidota; class Bacteroidia; order Cytophagales; family Cyclobacteriaceae; genus Agaribacillus. The sequence goes on along the minus strand of JAKSDQ010000144.1, from coordinate 41,795 downwards.
ATTATTCTATAGTTTTAAAAGTTTAAGATAATTGTTTATAAATTGATGGCAATATATACAAAATGTTCCAAAAACAATAAAAACAAGCATTTTTTTAGATAAATTATTGTTCTGCAATTATCGCTACCCCCTTTTTTCTATACTCCCCGCTGACCAGTTTATGCTTCACAGACTCGAAGGCACTGATGGTAACTTCGACATCTTCGATGGTATGTACAGCCGTCGGAATCAACCTTAGCATAATGACATTTTTGGGAACTACCGGATAGATTACCACCGAACAAAATATGTTATATTGTTCACGCAGGTCTTTGATCAAACCGGTGGCATCATTTAAACCACCACTCATCAGTACTGGTGTTACACAGGCCTCTGTGGTACCTATATTAAATCCTTTTTCTTTCAAACCATTTTGCAGGGCATCAACGACTTTCCAAAGATTTTCTTTCAACTCCGGTTTGGTTTTCAGCAATTCAAGGCGCTTGAGGGCACCTACCACCAGGGCTATAGGCAATGATTTAGCAAATATCTGCGACCGGGTATTATATCTCAGGTAATCGATAATGGGCTTATCTCCTGATACAAATGCACCGATACTTGCCATTGATTTGGCAAATGTAGAGAAATACAAATCGATGCCATCTTGCACACCTTGCTCCTCACCGGCGCCAGCACCGGTTTTTCCCATAGTTCCGAATCCGTGGGCGTCATCAACCAATAACCGGAAATCAAATTTCTTTTTTAGCGCTACAATTTCCTTCAGCTTACCCATATTTCCGGACATTCCAAATACCCCTTCGGTAATAACCAGCACACCTCCCCCATTCTCATTCGCAAGCTTTGTAGCCCTTTCCAACTGCTTTTCCAGGTTTTCAATATCATTGTGCGGGTAAACAAATCTTTTCCCCATATGTAACCGCACGCCATCTATGATACATGCATGTGATTCAGCATCATAGACAATAACATCTTTCCTTCCTACCAAGGCATCGATAATGGAAAGAATTCCCTGATAGCCGTAGTTGAGCAGCATGGTTGACTCCTTCATTACAAAAGCCGTCAATTCTTCCTCCAACTGCTCATGTAAATTCGTGTTACCGGACATCATCCTTGCACCCATCGGATAAGCCAGGCCATATTTCCTGGCAGCATCTGCATCAGCTTTTCTTACTTCGGGATGATTGGCCAGACCAAGATAATTATTCAAACTCCAGGTCAAAACCTCTTTTCCCCTAAATCTCATTCTTGGCGCGATCTCTCCTTCCAGCTTCGGAAACATAAAGTATCCTTCTTCTACGTTGGCGTGCCTACCTAGTGGCCCCTTGTCGCTTTGAAATTTCTCAAAAATATCCAATCTAATACTTTTTAGTGATCAAATAAATCTAACTTCTTGCTTTAAAAAACACACAAATGTAACACTTAATCCCATTCAAGTCAAAAAACGCTCTTAATTTTATCATATATAGATTTTTTATGAAAAAATTATTCCGTAGCATTGCAGGGAAGGATTCCGATAAAATATTTACAATTTAACATGACAAATATTAAAAAGCTACTCGTGGCAAACAGGGGTGAAATCGCCCTGAGGGTGATGAAAACTGCCAAAGATATGGGCATTAAAACCGTGGCTGTTTACAGCGAAGCAGATCGCACCTCCCCTCACGTAAAGTATGCCGATGAAGCTGTTCTGATTGGGCCTCCACCCTCTGCTTCTTCCTATTTACAGGGGGACAAAATCATCGAAATCTGCAAAAAATTGCAGGTCGATGCCATCCATCCGGGATATGGATTCTTGTCAGAAAACGCCGGATTTGCCAGGAAAGTCGCTGAAAACAACCTGATTTTTGTGGGTCCGTCGCCGGAATCAATCAGCACCATGGGTGACAAACTTGCAGCCAAAGCGGCCGTGTCCAAATTTAATGTGCCCATGGTGCCCGGAACCGATGAAGCGATTTCAGACATAGCTATGGCAAAAAACAAGGCCATGGAGATAGGTTATCCTGTGTTAATCAAAGCCAGCGCCGGTGGAGGCGGAAAGGGTATGCGCGTTGTCGAAAGTGAGGAAAACCTGGAAGAACAATTGAACAGGGCTGTGAGTGAAGCACAATCCGCTTTTGGTAACGGGTCAGTATTTATTGAAAAATTCATCACCTCGCCCCGGCATATCGAAATTCAAGTGCTGGGAGACCAACATGGCGAAGTTGTTTACCTGTTTGAACGTGAATGTTCTATTCAAAGAAGACATCAAAAGGTGATAGAAGAGGCACCTTCAGCCATTTTGACGGATGACATGCGAAAAGCGATGGGTGAAGCTGCTATTGAGGTGGCAAAATCATGCGATTATTATGGCGCGGGCACTGTGGAATTTATGGTAGATGAACACCGTAATTATTACTTTCTGGAGATGAATACCCGCCTGCAGGTGGAACATCCGGTGACTGAAGAAATTACGGGTATCGATCTGGTAAAAGAACAAATCCACATCGCCGAAGGCAAGCCCCTGAACTTTACTCAGGAAGAACTGCCCATTCATGGGCATGCCATCGAGGTACGCGTATATGCGGAGGATCCGGCCAATAATTTTTTGCCTGATATCGGTACATTGCAAACATACCGCCCGCCCCAGGGCCCTGGAATACGGGTAGATGACGGATTTGAGGAAGGCATGGAAATACCTATTTATTACGATCCTATGATCGCAAAACTTACGGTACACGGGAGCAATAGAGAGGAAGCCATAAAAAGAATGTTAAGGGCCATTAGTGATTTTGAAATCACCGGAATTGAAACTACCTTGGGGTTCTGCCAGTTTGTACTTAAACATCAGGCATTTGTCAGCGGTGAATTCGATACCCGGTTTGTTGAGAAACATTTTAAACCGGCATACCTCCGGGACAGTAACCATACCGAGTTGGAAAAGCTGGCTGCGGTTCTGGCTGCTCACCTGATAGAAAACGATAAGAAAGATGTGATCGACCATCGGAACCAGCATACCAAACTCAGTAAATGGAGATATAGACTAAAATAATGGCAGAAATCATTCCTTTGAAAGCCTGGCGCTATCATCCATCCCTGATCCCTGATATTGACCAGTTGGTTTCGCCTTTGTTCGATGTGGTTTCGGAAAAACAACGGAAAAAACTATATCAAAATCCCTACAACAGCATCCACCTTTCCGTACCCAAGGGCAGTAACCCACCTGAAAATGCCCGGCTAACATTAAAAAAATGGAAAGAAAGCGGAGTGCTTGTTCAGGACCGGATTCCCAGTCTGTATGTGTATTACCAATATTTTCAACTTCCAGGCAGTAGCCGTGCATACTGCCGTAAAGGATTTATCTGCAATATCCGGATTTATGACTGGGATGAAAATGTGATAATGCGCCACGAAAATACCATGCCCGTTTCCGTTAACGACCGGATCGACATCCTGGAGAAAACCAAACTTAACGTCAGCCCTACCCATGGCTTGTACCATGACCCTGATTTTGTCCTTGAAGAATTTATGGATGAAAGTATGGCCTCACCATTATATGAAACCGAGGATTACCAAGGTGTCAGAGACGTAATCAGCGTCATTCATGATGCCCATGTTATAAAAACTTTCACCAACCATCTGAAAGAAAAACAAATCATACTCGCCGACGGCCATCATCGGTATGCCGGATCCCTGGTTTACAAAAAAAAACAACAGGCCGGTAACCCCGGACACACCGGTTGGGAAGGGTACAATTACCACATGATGTATCTGACCAATATGGCATCAGATGATATCCGTATTTTACCCACCCACCGCTTAATACATGGTTTGAAAGGTTTCGATCAGCAAGAGGTAATGAAAAAAATCGAACCGAACTTCACCATCAAAACCGTTGAAAATACCTATGACCTCAATGAGATTATTGTTGGTAAAAAATGGGCATTCGGTATATTATTTAAAAACAATGCCTTCAAAATAAGACTGAAACCCGAGGTTTACGGAGATATTGACTGGAAATTTCCGGATAAAATCAAAGACCTGGATTTGACGGTTATGCATTATTTTGTCATAGAAAAAGCACTGGGCATACCTGGAAAAGATCATACTACTTCGGAGAATATTACTTTTGACAGAAGTTTTGCCGATTGCCTCATCAAAGTAACCACCGGGGAAGCCCAGATGGCGATTATCGTGAATGAAATTACTATGGACAAAATTAAAGACGTTTGCTTTAGTGGGTTTACACTTCCTCAAAAATCCACTTACTTTTATCCCAAAGTAATATGTGGTTTCCTTTTTGACTCCATTGATGATGATGAATTTCACAAAAACATTGATCTTAGCGTCTAAATCCCCCCGGCGCCAGGCCTTGTTAAAAGAGGCGGGATTTCAGTTTACGGTAAAAACACAGGACACAGATGAAACCTACCCATCCGGCCTCGAAGCCAAGGATGTGGCCAGTTACATAGCTACCCAAAAAGCCCTTGCCCTTAAAGATCACATACAGCACGAAATTCTTCTTGCTGCAGACACGGTGGTTAGGATTGATCAAAAGATCCTGGGAAAACCCCAAGATAAAAATCATGCCAGAGAGATGCTTTCAGCACTTTCAGGCAAGCCACACCATGTGACAACCGGAGTTTGCCTCTTAACAAAAGATCAAAAAATCGTCTTCGACGAAACCACCGAAGTGCACTTCAGGTCATTAAGCAACCAGGAAATTGACTACTATATAGATGAATATAAACCTTTCGACAAGGCAGGTGCCTACGGCATCCAGGAGTGGATCGGCATGGTGGCCGTCGAGAAAATTGTTGGTTCGTATTTCAATGTGATGGGATTGCCTGTTCACGCGGTTTACCGGAATTTGGTGAAAATGGGAATATAACAGGTAAGGACTCACTCACACCCACACCCAAACTCACTCAACTACCCTCGGTAGGCTTCGGCAATGTCGAAAAAACCGAAAGAAGATTTGTAGGCCTTAAAAAGATTCCCTGTGTATTGATTATACATTTCTGCGAGGGAATTCAGCATTTTTGCTTTTATTTTGTCATTGCTGTTGAATATATCCTGAATGTTGACCTGGGGAATAACGAATAACGTGGCGGTGTCCGATGAAATGACAGCCGTGTATAGTCTTTTCGTATTATTCAGCAAGGTGTTATCTCCAAAAGCCTGCCCGGACTTGACCTCCACCAATTTTTCAAACCTGTCGCTGATATCTATGTTCAGGGTAACCTCACCTCTTTTGACAATATACAGGGCCTGACTTGGGTCATCCCGGAAGAAAACCACCTCATCTTTCTTATACTTCCTGGGGTAGAGGTATGGGACAAACTCGGAGAGTTCATCATTGGACAACAGACTGAACAGCTTTATTCTGGAAAGAAACCTGAAAGTATTTATTTCCTCTTTAGAATAACTCTTTTTAAAAGGGTTAATCATACATTTGCTTTTTTACAACGAAGACCTGCCGGCTATGGCTGGTGATTTTGTACCTGTCGTCTATCCGGTATCCAATGACCCAGACAATATCACCGGAAGATTGCAACACTGACACTCTCAATTTCAAGTTTAAAGGAATTTTCTCATCTATCATAAAATCGCTCAGCTTTTTTTTGTGTTTCATTCCAAGTGGAATAAACCAGTCACCTTTTTTCCATAGCCTCACTTTTAAAGGAAATTTAAGCTTTTCAAAGTCCAGGGCTGCGGTGTCTTTATTGTTTGGAATGGAAAAACCTTCGGCAGAAACCTGCTGTAATGATAAACGAAATTGCTGTCCAAGAACCGTTTGTTGGCCCGCCTCAATGAATATTTCCTTAACAGGATTGTCAGAAACCGGGCTTACAATCAATGCTTGCCTGTCTACATTAAGCTGGTAATCTTTGGAAAGGAAGCGTTTACCCGTATGGCCTAGTTTATCGTAAATATCACACGCCTGCGAAAAATTAAACCCGAAAGGTTTCAGTACTTGGAATAGCATAAATGAACCTTCTTGCTGTTCAGCCAAAACCTTTTTATCGAGGTAAAAATCTTTTCCGTCGGTTTTTACCAGTTTTTCTTTGAATTCCCCCGTTTTGGCAGCGACGATATTTTCGGCGGCAGTAATTTTCCTTGCACTTTCTGAAAAGCTGTTGATAAGGTCAGGATTTATTTGCTCGAGCAGTGAAACAACTTTATGCCGAATAAAGTTTCTGTGGTATTTGACCGAGGCATTAGACTGGTCTTCGCGCCATTTAACCCCTTGTTCGACCGCAAATGATTCGATCCTTTTTCTATCCGAAAAAAGCAAAGGTCTGATACGATATTGGCTCTTGGCGGTAATTCCCCTTAATCCGCTCAAACCTGTCCCTTTAACCAGGTTAAACAGGGCTGTTTCGAAAGCGTCGTTTAAATGATGGGCTGTGGCCAGATACCTGCATTCCAATTTAACCAATAGTTGTTCAAACCATTCATACCTCAGCTCCCTGGCAGCCATTTGTACGGAGATCCCCTGTTCCCGAGCATATTTTTCTGTCTCAAACCTGCGGGAAACAAATTCGACGTGATACTTTTCCGCTACCTGACCAACAAATTCCTCGTCTAAAACCGATGCCTCACCCCTGAGCTGAAAATTGCAATGGGCGATGGCAAAGCGGTACTTGCAATGATGAAAAAGATAAGCCATCACCATGGAATCCAGCCCCCCGCTAACCGCCAACAGGATCTTATCATCAGGATGAAACAGTTGCCGACGGTCAATAAAATTTTTGAATTCCTCAAACATAATAGGCAATATACCCTGTAAACTAAAAGTTTGGCTTCGTTTTTGCCAATTCTGTTAATAGAATTACGAAGCTAATCAAATTCCAATGTATCCTAACCCATAAAACAATCTTTTTTGCATAACTTTGTTAATTGATATTAATGAAGGATCTAAAATACATCTTGCTTTTTTTTTGTTGTTTGGGTGCCATTCAATCTACCTATGGACAAAAAAAATACCGAATCAAAATCCAGCATGCGGATTCATTGAAAAACGGCGCTAGGAACGGGGAAGAATACACCAAACTATTTGGCAACGCTAAGTTTATTCATGAAAACACCATCATATATTGCGACACTGCATATAGTTTTGACCGTACCAACACCATGGAGGCCATCGGGCATGTAAAGATTCTGCAGGGAGACTCCATTACCATTACCGGCAAGAAACTTTTTTATAATGGCAATACAAAGTTGGCGCAATTCAGGGAAGATGTGGTCTACAAAGATGATTCAATTACCATTTATACCGATTTTCTTGACTATGATATGCCGGGCAAGTTGGCATATTACTTCAATGGAGGGAAAGTTGTGGATAGTAAAAACGTCCTGATCAGTGATAAAGGCTATTATGATACCCGTACCAAGTTCTCCTCGTTTAAGGACAACGCCGAGCTGACAACACCCGAAGCGGTGATTACCGGTGATACCCTGCAGTATGACCTTAACGCTGATATCGCTTATTTCAGGGGGCCGACCAGGATTGTGAAAAAAGACGGCACCACGCTAAATGCCCATAAGGGTAAATATATTACCAGGATTGAAAAATCTGAAATTGAAAAAGGTGTGATTGAAAGCGGTGACCAGATACTGGAAGGTGATGCGTTGGATTTTGATGATTTAAACAAATTCTATACCTCCACCGGCAATGTCAAGGTGATTAGTGAAAAAGATAAAGTGATTATATTGGGCGATTTTGGCAAATACTGGGCCGCGGACAGCATTACCAAAGTTTATGGAAATGCACTGATGAAAAAAGCATTCAAAGATGATACGCTGTATTTATCGGCCGATACACTGGTTTCAATTGATAACATAGACCCCCGTAAAAAAAGGCTGTTAGCCTTTAATAACGTGAAAGTGTATCACACAGATATGCAGGGAAAGGCAGATTCGCTGGCCTATCACCAGGCAGACTCTATCATCTATTTTTACAATGACCCTATTATCTGGAACGGTGGGAACCAAATTGTAGCCGACTCCATCAATATGGTTATCCGCAACGATCAGATTGACCGGATGAATATGACACAGAATGCCTTCGTTATTTCGCTCGACTCGTTACTGATCCGCCACAATCAAATAAAAGGACGGGACATGATCGCTTATTTTGAAGAAAATGAGATTAATAAGGTCGATGTATTCGGAAATGCGGAAAGCATTTATTTCGTCGCTGAAAATGATACGATCCTGTTCGGTATGAACAAAATTGTGTGCAGTGACATGCGTATATTGTTCAAGGAAGGAGAGGTCAACAGCATTAATACTTATGTGAATCCTGACGCAACTTTGATCCCACCACATGAAATGGAAGAACCTGACACCCGGTTAAAGGATTATCGCTGGCGACAAGATGAAAAACCCACTAAAAATGAAGTGATATATGGTGAAAGTAAGGTTGAGGAGGTAATTGACAAAAAAACTACGGCCCGGAAAAAGAGAATTCGCCCTGAAGAATGAGACTATATCAAGAATTCCTTGCTTATATCCAAGAAATTCATTAAATTAATGAGTTTTCATCCCAAAAGTACCCATAACGAATCGCTTTCAAAAAAATTTTGTTAACGTAAGTTAAATTGAATAAGTTTTAACAACTTTTACATGAATAAAGCGTACTTTTAAAAAGTATATTAAGTCAAGAGATAATTTGAGTGAAATTTACAAAATTCATAGTCCTGTTAATTTTTCTGTTCTTTTTTGCCCTGGATTTTAATTGGGCCCAGAGTATAGAAATTGTGGAAGCCCAAAAAGAGGTTATAGGTACTATTGGCTCAAAAATCAACAATAACTTCAAAATCAGAAACCGTTCCGATAAACCCATTTTACTTACCGTTAAAAGAGCTGAAAAGCAAATCAGTTCAGGACAAAGCCACTATTTCTGTTGGGGTGACGATTGCTTTGATACCAAAGTAGATTTACTACCCAGATCGATCATGCTGGAGCCTGGACAAACTACCAGTAAATTCAACAGTGTATTGCTTGCAGGTATAACAGAGGCACAAAGCACCGTTACTTATGTTTTTTATGATAAAAACAACCCCCTGGATGCGGTAGAATTTGAGGTATTATATAAAGTGCTTGAAAAAAAGCCTAAAAGTCTGATGCTGAACAATAAAAATATTCAAATCAGCAATGTCTATCCAAATCCGGTCAGTAATTCCGCTGCTATTGATTACAGCATTCTGAATGATGAAAAAGATGTTAAAATAGTGCTTCACAACGTCCTTGGAGGTAAAGTAGGTGAATATGAATTATCTTCTTTCGATCAATCCCTGGTAATCAATACTGAAGATTTAAACCCTGGCGTATATTTCTATTCCGTGTACATCGATAATGACAATGCGATCACAAAAAAGTTTATCATTAAAAGATAAACGGGCAACCTTTTTGCCCCTTTATGCATTAGTTCCAGTATAACAGTTTAGCAACAAAAATCCACCTTACTAGTTTATTTTTACTGAGTACTTTATATTTGCACCCGCATGTTAAAATCGAAGCAATACGTATATTTCATTCTGGTTATATTCCTATTCCTTTCCTATTGCTCCCAATTCAGAAAAATCGAAAAAAGTGATGATCTGGAGGCAAAGTACAAGGCTGCTATTGAATATTTTGATAAAAAGGATTACTACCGGTCCAGTGTATTACTGGAACAGATATTGCCCCTCTTGAGAGGTGACAAAAGAGCCGAAAAGGCGCAATACTATTACGCTTATTCCCATTTTCATCAAAAGTTATATATTCAAAGTGCCTATTATTTCAAGCTGTTTTATCAAACCTATTCAAGAAGTGAGTTTGCAGAAGAAAGTATGTACATGCATGCCTATTCATTATTCCTGGATTCCCCGGCTTTTAATCTCGACCAGTCAAGTACGTTTGAAGCGGTAGAAGCCATGCAGAATTTTCTGAACAAATATCCGCAAACCGAGTACAAGGAGCAGGGCAACAATATTATTAACAGGTTGAGGGAGAAGCTGGAAGACAAGGCCTATTTCAACGCGAAAGAATATTACAAACTAAAGGATTATGATCCGAGAAACCTGAAAGCGGCCATCATTGCTTTTGAGAATTTTGAAAAGGATTTTCCTGACTCAAAAAGAAACGAAGAGATTAATTACCTTAGACTAGATGCCAAATTCAGGCTTGCACAGCAGAGTGTCCCGCTTAAACAAAAAGAAAGGTTTAAGGAAGCGCTTAAACTCTGTGAAACTTTTATTGATTTTTATCCGGAAAGCGTATATTTGAAGAAGGCAGAAAATATTTATAAAGAAAGCATTGACCAGTTGAGCAAAAAAGAAGCCAATGGCAATCTGTAAATAAACATTAAATTATGGCGATACAATCATCAATTATCACAAGGGACCTGGCTGAAATTTCCAGGCCTACCGGCAACATATATGAATCGGTAGCTATAATTTCTAAGAGAGCAAGGCAAATATCTACTAAAATGAAAGAAGAGCTTAACAGCAAATTAGCAGAATTTGCAAGCACGGTGGATAACCTGGAAGAGATATTTGAAAACAGGGAACAAATTGAGATTTCCAAATTCTATGAAAGGATGCCAAAGCCCACCAGTGTGGCCACAGAAGAGTTTCTGGAAGGAGAAATTATGTTTCGTCAGGCCGACGAAGATCCCAAATAAAACATGGAAGCATGCTCCGCAATAAAAAAATTGTTTTGGGAGTATGCGGCAGTATCGCTGCCTACAAAGCGGCGATACTTACGAGGTTGCTCATCAAACAAGGTGCAGAGGTAAAAATCATTTTGACAGCCGCTGCTGTTGAATTTATTACCCCCCTGACCTTGGCCACTTTGTCCAAAAATCCGGTATTGGTTGATTTCAAGAAAGATGATACGGGTGAGTGGAACAATCATGTGGAGCTTGGGTTGTGGGCAGATGCCTTACTGATAGCGCCCGCCAGCGCCAACACCCTTGCTAAAATGGCCCAAGGGCTGTGTGACAACCTGTTGCTAGCCACTTATTTATCGGCAAGATGTCCTGTTTTTCTTGCTCCGGCAATGGATTTGGACATGTATCAGCATCCCGCCACCCGCAAAAACCTGTCAGATTTGAACGAGTATGGCAATCATATCATTGAAGCGGAATTCGGGGAGTTAGCCAGTGGATTAATCGGAAATGGGCGGATGGCTGAGCCGGAGCACATTATAGAGCACCTGGAAAACCATTTTTCTGCCAATGACCGTTTCAAAGGGAAAAAAGTATTAATAACAGCGGGGCCTACACATGAACAAATCGATCCTGTAAGATTCATCGGCAATCATTCTTCCGGTAAAATGGGCTACGCACTGGCTAACAGCATGGCTGACAAAGGGGCGGAAGTTACCCTGGTAAGCGGGCCGACAAGTCTGACAGTTGACCACCCTAACATCAGGTTAATCCGGGTTAATTCCGCAGAGGAAATGTACCGGCAGAGTATAAAACATTATGAACAGTCGGAGGTTGCCATACTGGCAGCGGCTGTGGCAGATTATACCCCCAGGGATAAATCCGTACAAAAAATTAAAAAAGAGAAAAATGGGCTAACAATCACCCTGGTAAAAACACATGACATAGCCCTGGAACTGGGCAAAATGAAAAAACCTCATCAGATCAATGTAGGGTTTGCCCTCGAAACAGAAAATGAAACCGATAATGCGCGGAAGAAACTGACTTCAAAAAATTTCGACTTAATTGTCTTAAACTCCCTCAGGGACGATGGGGCCGGTTTTGGCCATGATACCAACAAAATTACTATTATTGACGAAAATAATTCCCGTAATTTTGAGTTAAAAAGTAAAAAAGACGTGGCAGAAGATATTATTAATGCTATTAGCGCCAAACTTCCATGAAAAAAGTGTTATGCTCTTTGCTGGTATTGTTTAGCCTGATTACTTCCTACGGGCAGGAACTGAACGCCAATGTAGTGGTCAACCTTGGCCCGAGGGTCCAAACTTCTGAACGGGCAGTATTCAGGGACATGGAAACGGCGTTCTCACAGTTTTTGAATACCCGGAAATGGACTAATGACAACTTTAGCATAGAGGAACGAATCGATTGTAACCTGGTGATTACTATTGAAAAAATGAACTCGGTGAGCAGTTTTGAGGCGGCAGTACAAATCCAGTCCGCCAGACCCATTTACAATACAAATTATGAATCCATTCTGCTGAATATGGCACAAAATTATGCAGACAACAACTGGAATTTCGACTATGTTACCTCACAGCCGCTGGAATTTAACGAGAATAGCCTTCAAAACAACATTACAGCCATTTTAGCTTATTACGCTTACATTATCATCGGCATTGATTATGATTCTTTTAGCAAATTCGGTGGTACACAATATTTTGAAAAAGCCAGAAATATAGCTAATAACGCCGACCAGCAATTCGGTGGCAATGGTTGGAAGCAATTTGTATCGCCTCCGAGAAATCGTTACTGGCTCGCTGAAAATTTAAACAGCCCCCAGTTACAAAGTGCCAGGGAAGCCATGTATGATTACCACCGTTTGGGGCTGGATACCTTTGACCAATCCCCTGATGAAAGCAGGAAATCTATTCTGGATTCCTTGAAAAAAATCCGGACTGCCTTTCAGGCAAACCCCAATGCCTACATTATTATCCTGTTCTTATATGCGAAATCCGATGAATTAATCAATATTTTTTCTGAAGGCGACCTGACAGTGAGAAGACAGGCTTACGAAATATTAGCACAATTGCAACCTACAAAAACTTCAGATTATCAAGAGATTTTAAGTAACTAATCTCCCTGATTATTCTTATTTTTAAAAGGCAATCCAGGATAAGATATAATTTTAATGCTTCAAAACCTATTTATTAAAAATTACGCCCTTATAAAAGAGTTGAAGATTGATCCATCCAAAAGGTTCAATATCATCACCGGTGAAACCGGTGCGGGAAAATCAATCATCCTCGGCGCGGTGGGATTGCTACTGGGTAAGAGGGCCGATACCAAAGTACTTTTTAATCAACATGAAAAGTGCATTATCGAGGCCTGTTTTAATATCGGAGATTATCAACTGGAAGATTTGTTCAGGCAATCGGACCTGGATTATGAACCCGTTACCATTATCAGAAGAGAGATTACCCCCAATGGCAAATCGAGGGCATTTGTAAACGACACTCCGGCGACGCTGGATGTGCTAAAAACTTTGAGCGAATACCTGGTTGATATCCATTCCCAACATGATAACCTGCTTTTAGGGGAAAACCGGTTTCAACTGAATTTAGTGGACAGTTTTGCACAAAACAAAGCGCTTTTTTTGGCATACCGATCCACTTTTCACAATTTCACCAAAGCCCAAAGCGACTACCAAAAACTATTGAACACCGCCAAAGAAATATCCAAAGAAGAAGATTATTTCAGGTTTCAACTGGATGAACTGGCAAAAGCTAACCTGCAGGAAGATGAACAGCCAGAGCTGGAGGAGGCGATAAAAACCCTGGAAAATGCTGAGGAAATAAAAAGTAAATTGCATCAATGCCTGTTAATTCTTGACCAGGATGAAATGGCTATCAATAGCCACTTGCAAACCATTTCCACATTGTTGGGTCGACTTGCCAGAATTTCGAGCCAGTACGAGACGGCCAAAAACAGGATTGACAATTGCCTTATTGAGTTAAAAGACCTGACCTCCGATCTGGAAAAAGCCCAGGATCGAGTGGAATTCAACCCCGAAAAAATCACCGCGGTTCAGGACCGCCTGAGTTTGATTTACCGGCTTCAACAAAAACACCAGGTAGACGATATTGCCGGCTTGTTGAATATCTACAAGGAATTAAGTCAAAAGATCGATAAAGCCGAAAACATGGAGGAAGCACTGCAACAGGCCAGAAAACTGAAGGAAAGCCTTCATAAAGAATTGCTGGAAAAAGGCCGTGCATTATCAGAATCAAGAACCCGATGCTTTAAGGAGATTGAGGAGTCCATTACACGGTTGTTAAAAAATCTGGGCATGGAAGATGCGACACTAAAAATATCCTCGCGTCAAATCGAGCCCAATGCCTCAGGAATTGATGAAATCAGCATTTTATTCAGTGCCAACAAAGGCATCACACCACAACCGCTGAAAAAAGTAGCTTCAGGAGGGGAATTTTCCAGGTTATTATTCTGTATCAAATACCTCCTGGCCCAAAAGACATCCCTGCCAACTATGGTGTTCGATGAAATCGATGCGGGCATTTCCGGTGAAATTGCCATCAAAATGGCCAAAATGATGAAAGAAATGGCTGTAAAACACCAGGTAGTGGCCATCAGTCACCTGCCACAATTTGCGGCTAAAGGAGATGCTCATTACTTTGTATTCAAAGATAACAGTGATTCCAAGGCCATCAGTAAGATCAGAAAACTTTCCGACGAAGAACGCGTGTTGGAAATCGCCAAAATGATCGGTGGGGACGAGCCGACAGCCACGGCATTTGAGAATGCCCGCGAATTAATGAGCGTCAACTGAATTATTCGAATAAATTTATATTTTTGCACCGTCAAAACCCATATTTAATTTATACCTATGGCATACAATTTATTAGAAGGTAAAAAAGGAATAATCTTCGGCGCCCTGGATGAGCAGTCCATCGCCTGGAAAGTGGCTTTAAAGGCCAGGGAAGAAGGCGCCACTTTTACCCTAAGCAACGCTCCTATCGCCATGAGAATGGGGGCCATCAATCAGCTCGCTGAAATTTGTCATGCTAAAGTAATACCTGCCGATGCTACCTCCACCGAAGATTTGGAAAAGCTGTTTAACGAATCTATGGATTTATTGGGCGGGAAAATCGATTTTGTTTTGCATTCCATAGGAATGAGCCCGAATGTGAGGAAAAAGAAAACATATGGTGATTTAAATTATGATTGGTTTCTTAAAACCCTGGATGTGTCGGGGATATCATTTCATAAGGTAATGCAAACCGCAGAAAAGTTAGATGCTATGAATGAATGGGGGTCCATTCTGGCCCTTAGCTACATTGCGGCTCAGAGAACCTTTCCCGATTACTCCGATATGGCTCAGGCAAAATCAGTTTTGGAATCCATTGCCAGAAGTTATGGATACAGATTTGCCAAATCTAAAAAAGTGCGGGTCAATACCATTTCCCAATCACCGACCATGACTACAGCGGGTACCGGAGTCGGGGGCTTTGACGTATTTTTTGATTACGCAGATAAAATGTCTCCCCTGGGAAATGCCTCGGCCGAAGATTGTGCCAACTACGTGGTCACCCTGTTTTCAGACCTGACACGTATGGTTACTATGCAAAACCTGATGCACGATGGAGGTTTCTCCTCTTCCGGAATTACTGAAGACATCATCGCAGAATTAAAGAAATCATAACCATTTTATTTGCAGATTGATTTCCTTTCCAAACGCCAAAATAAACCTCGGGTTAAACATTATTGAAAAAAGAGAAGATGGATTTCATAACCTGGAATCGTGTTTTTATCCTGTTGCCTGGCATGATATACTGGAAATTATACCGGCACAAAAAGTATCTTTTCAAAGCAGCGGGCTGGAAATACCCGGAAATCCCGAAGAGAACTTATGCCTGAAAGCCTTCCGGTTGCTGAACAGAGATTTTGCTATCGGCCCGGTGGCTATACATTTGCATAAAATCATACCCATCGGAGCCGGATTGGGAGGAGGGTCGTCAGATGCGGCATTTGCGCTAAAAACGTTGAATGAATTATTTAACCTGTATCTTGAGGAGGATATGTTATGCCAATATGCAAAGCAAATTGGTAGTGATTGTGCTTTCTTTATAAAAAACCTGCCCACACTTGCCACAGAAAAGGGAGACAGATTTGAAAATATCAGCATAGACCTGTCCTCCAAATGCCTGGTTTTGGTTTATCCTAATATTCATGTAGATACCGCTGATGCCTACAGTGGAATCACACCTTCAGTACCGTCAAAAAAAATTGCAGGGATCATTGAAAATGAACCACCTCAAAACTGGAAAGACCTGCTAATCAATGATTTTGAAAATACTGTTTTTAAAAAATTCCCTGTTTTACAACGTATTAAAAATGAACTGTATGAGCTGGGTGCCGAATATGCCAGTATGAGTGGTTCCGGATCGGTATTGTTTGGGCTGTTTGAGGACATGCCCACCCTGCCTGACAAATACAACAGCTACAAATTATGGAAAGGAAAACTTACCTGATCATATCAGGGGCGCGACCTCAACCTTCGCTGCATCAGGCGCCGCTGAATGAAAGGGTGGATAATAACCGCCATAAGGATGATTAAAGTGCCCAGATAAAAACCTGTGGACATATTTTCCTTTTCCTTAAAAATGATCAACGCCAGTATTATTCCGTACACTGGTTCCAGGTTAATGGTTAGATTGATGCTGAACACGGTTAACCTTTTCATCAACTCTACCGAAATGGCCAGTGGGTAAACGGTGCAAACCAACGCCAAAATCAGGAGATAAAGATAATCCATTCCACTTCCGGCAAGATTTATGGTATAACTATCACCAGCCAACCAGAAACCATAAACCAGCAAAAAAAAGGCCGTACCCAAAAATGCCCCCACCATTTCATAGAAAGTTACCATATAATGGTCGTGTTTCATAGCAAATTTGCTGTTGATCACGAAAAACAACGCTGCCAGAAAGGCAGAAAAAATCGAAAAAATCAGCCCGAGCAGGTGATCAAATTCAAATCTGAAAATAACATACAACCCAAATATGATGATGATACCCAGTAGCACTTCAAATATCCGGATTTTTCGCTTACCCATAACCGGCTCCAGAATACTGGTCCACAACGTTGCCGTAGCCATACCTGCAAGACATACCGAGACGGTAGCAACCTTCACCGAAGCAAAAAAAAATACCCAGTGCAGACCAATAAGAACGCCGTTTGCAAGGATTTTGACTATTTCCACACCCCCTATTATGAAATTCCGTTTTCTAAGAGTCATCAAAATACCCAGGGATACAAAAGCAAACAGTGTTCTGTAAAACACCAGTTCCAGGGCAGAAATTTGAATAAGCTTGCCTAGAATTGCAGTAAAACCCCAAATAAATACAATAAAATGAAGTAATAAATAATCCCGGAAGTGCGCCTTCATCATCTGGGAACTGTTTTATAAAGTATAAATCCTACCAAAGAAAAAATAATGTTGGGTAACCAGACCACAAAAATCGGGTTTAAACTGCTGGTTTCGGCGATACTTCTTGTTAAAATAAATACGATGATATAGATAAAGGCGATCAAAAACCCCAGCGCTATCTGAAAGCCGGTGCCACCCCTGGTTTTACGCGCGGAAACTATCAATCCAATGAACGTCAAAATGATAACGGTGAATGGGGCCATATACCTGACATACTTTTCAATCTGGTAAATTGGTACCTCCATGGACCCCCTGGAACTTAACTCCCCGATATATTCATTTAATTCATCTATGGTAAGTGCCTCCCAGCGGCGGTAGTTGTTTTCGAAATCTTTGGGATGTATTCTCAGCAAAGTATCCAGTTCCGCACCTTCCGAAAGCGTTTCACCCAAACTGTCAAATTCCCGCAACCTCCAGTTTTTAATCAACCACTTCCCCTTTTCCGGCTGCCACTGTACATAATCGGCGGTTAGCTTCTCCACCAACTGGGTACCATCAACTTTTTCCATGGTAAAGCGGTTGCCCCTGTTCACCCGGTTGTTATAGCTTTGCATGTACAGAAAAGTCTCATTTCCTTCCTGAATATGAATATTCCGCTCCGAATAGTTAAAGGGTTTTTTTGTATACTGAATTTCAAAAGCTACCCTTTCTTTATTGGAATCGGGAATTACCCAGCCGTTTAAATAAAAACTAAGGGCGGCGATAATAATAGACCCGACCAGGTAAGGTCGCATCAGGCGAATGAAGGAAACGCCACTGCTCAGAATGGCAATGATTTCTGTGTGTCCGGCCATTTTGGACGTGACAAATACCGTGGCAATAAACACCGTAATGGGTGTAATTAGATTAGCAAAAAACGGTGCGACAACCTTATAATAGTTCAGTATCTGCCAGGCACTAAGGTTGTGTTTAATGAAGTCGTCATTCTTTTCGGTAAAATCAATCACGAGTATTACCGCTACCAGAATGATAACCACAAAAAAATAGGCACTGAGAAATTTCTTGAGTATATATCTGTCAATCAGCTTAAGCATCAACTGAAATTTATTTTCAAATATACAATTACTATAATTTTACGGATACTTTTTTGATCATAGCCGTTTTCCATGAGGCAAAATTACCTTCAATAATTTGCCTTCTTGCCTCCTTCACCAGCCAGAGATAAAAGCTTAGGTTATGAATACTAGCAATTTGCGCACCAAGTATTTCCTTGCTGATGATTAAATGCCGTAAATAGGCCTTTGAATAAGTTTCATTCACATACCCGCCGAGATGGGCATCTATCGGACTAAGGTCGTTCTGCCATTTTCTGTTTTTTATATTGATGATGCCTTCGCTTGTAAATAACATCCCATTTCTTGCGTTTCTGGTCGGCATCACACAATCAAACATATCAATTCCCAGGCCAATAGATTCGAGTATGTTCTCCGGTGTACCTACACCCATCAAATACCTGGGTTTGTCTTTTGGCAAAATGGTGCAAACTTCGTCTGTCATTTTATACATCACCTCAGCAGGCTCACCTACTGCCAGTCCACCGATAGCGTTGCCTTCCCTCTCAAATGACGCTATTATCTCCGATGAAGCTTTTCTTAAATCGGAAAAGGTACTCCCCTGTACAATGGGAAACAGGGCCTGGCTGTAGTCGTAAAGCGGCCTGGTTTGATCAAAACGGTCACAGCACCTCTTCAGCCAACGGTGCGTCATGTCCAGAGAATCTTTTGCATAGGGATATTCACACGGATACGGGGTACATTCATCAAATGCCATAATAATATCTGCGCCAATGACTCTTTGAATATCCATGACATTCTCAGGTGTGAACAGGTGTTTTGAACCATCGATATGTGACCTGAAATTGACCCCTTCCTCTGAAATCTTTCTGCTGTCGGAAAGGGAATAAACCTGATAACCGCCGCTGTCGGTCAAAACAGGCCCTTCCCAGCCATTAAATTTATGTAGCCCCCCCGCCATTTCTATGACCTCAAGCCCGGGTCTTAAATAAAGGTGATAAGTATTCCCTAAAATAATCTCCGCTCCGACATCATCCTTTAATTCCCTCTGATGAATCGCTTTTACCGTACCGGCTGTACCAACCGGCATAAATATTGGTGTCTCTATTTCCCCGTGGGCAGTTTTGATCAGACCGGCCCTGGCATTGCTCCGATCATCTGCCTCCAATACCTTAAATTCCATGCAAGAAATCTGTGTTAATTGCACAAAAATATAGCTTCTATCCAACTTTTCTTGTGAAAATTCAATTTATCTTTGTCTTTTGATGGTTTCGGCGAGAACCTATTTATCCATCTTTGTTAAGATCAATTAGGCTATATGGTATTTAAGACAATATTCTACATTTTTTTAGGAAGTACTACCGTACAATTTTTATTTTGGCTTTTCAGATTTTCCAGGTTGGTTTTCATGAAAGAAAAAGGATCACAAAAAACCAATCGGCAAGAGCCGGTGTCTGTCGTTGTTTGTTCACGTAATGAATTGCAGAATCTGCAAAAGCTCTTGCCCAGGTTATATGAGCAGGAATATCCGGACTTCGAGATTATCGTAATCAATGATCGCTCCGGCGATGGTACCTATGATTTTTTAAGGGAAGAAGAGCAAAAAAGCAATCTCCTGGAAGTTGTCAACATTGAAAGCACCCCCGACCACATACAGGAAAAAAAATATGCCCTGATGTTAGGTATCAAAAAAGCTAAAAATGACATCGTCCTTTTAACCGACGCCGACTGTTATCCCAATACCAACCGTTGGATACAAACCATGGCCAATGGTTTTGAGGAAAACATAAAAATTGTTTTAGGCTTTTCGCAGTATGAAAGAAAAAAAGGGTTACTCAACAAATTGATCCGGTTTGAAACGTTATATACCGCGATTCAATATGTTTCTGCCGCCCTGGGAAAGTCCCCATATATGGGGGTAGGCAGAAACCTTGCTTACAGAAAGTCTTTTTTTCTTGAGAAAAACGGATTTTCAGGATATGAAAAAGTTGTGGGCGGGGATGATGATCTTTTTGTGAATAAAAACAGCAATAAAAATAATACCAAGGTGGCTGTTGGAAAGGATGGATTGGTCGTCTCTTATCCCAAAACCAAGTGGCGGGAGTTTTACCGCCAAAAGAAACGGCACTTGTCTGTCGGTAAGTTATACAAAGTGGGAAATAAAACGAGTTTAGGAATTTTATCGTTATCACATGTATTATTCTGGTTCTCTTTTATTACCTTAGCAGTAATGAGTAGAGAACCAATTTGGTTATTGTGGGGTTTATTAATTAGAGCATTTTTCTTGTTAGTAACCTTTGTGCCTGCTTCCAAAAAACTAGGAGATAGTATCAGCTTTTGGAATTTAGTAATACTCGACATTATCTATGTCTTTTACTATTCTTTTACAGGCATCCCTGCATTGTTTTCAAAAAAAGTTAAATGGAACTAAACAGTAAACAGTTTTCAAAAAAAGCGTTAGAAGATTTCCATCTCATCGATGAGGCTACTGTGAAGAACGATGAAAGCGCCTATGCCGAATTGATGAAAAGGTATAGGAAACCTGTTTACCATATGATTTTGAAAATGGTCAGAAATGTGGATGACGCAGAGGATCTCACCATAGAGGCCTTTGCCAAAGCATTCAAAAATTTACATAAATTCAAAAAAGACTATACATTTAGTACCTGGTTGTTTCGAATAGCCACCAACAATTCAATCGATTTTATCAGAAAGAAAAAACTGGAAACGCTGAGCCTGGATACTTCATTTAAAGATGACAATGGTGATGCGGTTACTATCGATGTAAAGGACAGCAACCTGGATCCGCAGGAAGAAGCCATTAAATCCCAGAAGATTGAGTTGATCCGGATGTTTGTCACCAAATTGCCGCCGAAATACCAAAAACTCGTCCGGTTGAGATACTTCCAGGAGTACAGTTACGACGAAATCGCCAAAGAATTAGATGCACCTCTCGGCACCGTCAAAGCCCAACTGCACCGGGCACGGGAATTGATGTATGACCTGGTCAAAGGCAAGGAACAGCACATTTAACCGGGCTATTACATCAAGCAGTTATACCTGCCAATTGGTCATATGCATACCTTATGGATTCCGCAGCACTCATTTTCAAGTATTTCCCGGCACTGACAGACAGGCAAAAACAGCAGTTTCAGGAGCTTGGAGACCTGTACCGGGATTGGAATGAAAAAATCAATGTTATATCCAGAAAAGACATTGATCATTTATACCTCAAACATTGCCTGCATTCCCTGGGGATAGCCAAAGTGAGCGGTTTTTTGCCTGGTCAGCGGGTTATGGATGCGGGGACGGGCGGTGGTTTTCCCGGGATACCTCTGGCCATACTGTTTCCTGAAACCGAATTCATGCTGGCAGACTCCATTGGTAAAAAGATAAAAGTGGTGAATGCCATAGCCTCCCGGTTAGATCTCCAAAATGTAAGCACCCGGCATCAGAGAGTGGAAGAGGTGAAAGGGACATTTCATTTCGTTGTAAGCAGGGCCGTGACGCGTATCAAACCTTTCTATCAATGGGTCGGAAAAAAGATCATCTACGGAGCTGATGAAAATGGCTTTTCACATGGTATTCTATGTTTGAAAGGTGGAGACCTGAAACAAGAAATGAAAGCCCTCAACCGCCCTTACCAGCTTATCCCTCTGGCTGAATTCTTTTCTGAAGACTTCTTTCAAACCAAAATGGTAGTCTACATCAAAGCAAATAAATAACCCCCGGCTAAAACATCCATCGATATTTTACCCTCCGAAGGCTTTAATATCAGCCAGCAAGCGACCGGTTTTAAATAATACGTTGGCCCAACAATATTTTGTCCCAACGATAGAAAAACCAAGCCAACACACCAGTTGTAAACAATACCTTGGGCTACCAATATGCTGCCCCTCCGGGGCAGAAAAAACCACACCCACACTCACATTTCGGATCACAAATCGATTTTGCCTCCACATTGCCGGGGCAGAAAAACCACACCCACTCTCACCCTCCATTTATCCCATAATGGAGGGTTTTTTCCCAAAATGGGACATTGTTTTGTGGGAAATTACCTGGAATAGGCCATTAAGGGCTGTTGAGAGTTGTTTACGTTGTTGGCATACCTTTTGGCTTGAAGTGAGTGTAACAAGATAATAATTGAAAGATGTTTTTGATTATCACATTAATGCTCGCGGGAATACTGGCATCGGCGCTATTATATAAGTGGTTGTTTAGAAACGAACGATAGCCCAATTTAAAAAGCTACCCCTGAATGAACAAGATATTTTAGTTAATCATAGTGGTGTATGTTAGTGGTAAATGAAGAATGCCTCGCTGGCGACATTTTTTTGCGAGGCTCTTCATTTTTCCTTCAACCAGCAGAAAAATACTCCCTTTCATAATGTGTTATATCTTAGTAATCACTAATTTTAACATTTTCAATTAACCGCTGTCAACATTGGAAGCAAGTCCCTCTGAACGAGATTCGATCAAAGCTATCTGCTATTTATACAAGGAGAATGACGATAAAAATAAATGCTTGTTAAGCGAAGCATACCTCACCATTATCTACCGCTCAAGAAGCTATAACTTCGAATTGTCCCATATTAAACAAATTACATTTGAATCCAGGAAGCTCATGTTGCCGCTCATCCTGGGAGGCACTTCGTCGGCATTTGTTTTAATATCCATATTAAACAACCTTTTTAACCCTTGGCTAAGCCTTTCATTCCTCTTTGTAAGCCTGGTCGTCGGTTATTTCGGCTGGTTGGGTACCAATGTATTAACCATAAAGGAGGCCGGGCATAACAACGATTTCATGTTGAAGCATATAAGTATCAACATGAGATCCTTTGTGGTTTATGTGAATAAACTGATCAGGTTTAAACTGGGAAAATTGCCCCTAAAGGAAATGTTCATTTATCATATCAGTATTAAAAAGGATTGGGAACGGGCTATTCAGGAAAAAGTGTATACCCATGAGAGCCTGATCAAAGAGGGGTTTATTCATGCCTCGGACTATGATCAGCTATTATCAACTGCAGAGATGTACTACAGCGAAGATGTACCTTTAGTATTGTTAGCCATCGACCCCGAAAAACTGAAGGCCCCCGTCAAATATGAGCTGGCAGTAACAAGGGACAGTCTATTCCCTCATATTTTTGGGCCGGTTAACCTGGAGGCGGTGATACAGGCTGTACCTTTCGAAAAAGATAGTACCGGGAAATTTTTCTTTCCAAAGCTTGAAATTGAACAAAATAATTAAATTAGCAGGTAATCAACAGATTTTTTGATGCAAGCTTCAGGCGACTCTTATGTGAAGAAGAAATATGCTCCCATCTTGCCGGGCTCTATGGATTGGCCGGTGGTCCAGCTCAGTAAAAACCGGAAACAATTCATTGAATCAGTTATTCATGAATCGGTTTCAGTGATTACTGCCCTACATGCGGAAAACGGAAGCCTGAAAGAAGAAATAGAGCAAACCAGGTTCAAGGAGATGTTGCGGGTTAAGCAAAATCCCTGGAACGTCGACCCGGATGACGATCCGGCATTTTGGTCCGGGATCAAAGCCAGGCTTTTAAAAATTTCTGTCGGCAACAACGAGAAAAAACATGAAGATGAGATAAAAAACATCTTACATGAAATTGTCTCCCGGTATGCCCATGAGATTCAGGGCAACTTTAAGCGGTCCCGTTACAAACTGGCACGAACCCTGGTAAAGTTCGGCTTTAAACGGCTGCTAAACGCCTCAAAGGTCAAAGGTTGGCGTTCGGTCTGGAGCAGGCGGGTGACACTTCAGGATAAAATCCAGATCACCGGTGAAGTTGAGCAGTTGAGAAACCTCGCTAAAAAAGGCACCGTCATCATGGTACCTACCCATTTCAGCAATTTGGATTCGATATTGATTGGCTGGGTAATTCATATTCTGGGTTTGCCCCCATTTATTTACGGGGCAGGGTTAAACCTGTTCAATATTGGCATTCTGGCTTACTTTATGAACAGCCTGGGGGCATACAAAGTGGATAGAAGAAAAAAAAATCAGATTTACAGGGAGACGCTAAAGACCTATTCCAAATTAGCAACCGTCAAGGGATGTCACGGCCTTTTTTTCCCGGGAGGCACCCGCTCCAGGTCAGGTAAAATAGAAAGCAAATTAAAGCTGGGGTTGTTAGGGAGTGCCATGGAAGCCCAGCGCCATAGCCTTCAACATAACAGTGATGAGGAGAATCATAAGGTGTTTGTGGTTCCTGTAGTCATCAACTATCACTTTGTGGTAGAGGCCCCCGGGCTCATTAACGATTATTTGCAGTCAAAAGGTCAGGAAAGGTATTATGTTGAAAACGACTCATTTACCAATTCATACAAAATCCTGATATTTCTTTTTAAATTTATTACCAAGGGGTCTGACATTTCGGTATCTATCGGAAGGGGACTTGATTTGTTGGGTAATTATGTGGATGAGGCCGGAAACAGTATCGATAAAAAAGGAAGAAGGATAAATATTCGCGATTACTTTATCAGTAATGGTGAGATTACAGAAGATCTTCAAAGGGAAAAGGAATATACCAGAAGACTGGGTGAAGTAATCGTCAAGGAATTTCGCAGGAATAATCGCGTTTTTTCAAGTCATTTGGTAGCCTTTACGGCATTTAATATTCTGAAAAAAAGACACAGTCACCTGGATCTCTATGATTTGCTGAGAATCCCAAAAGAAGAAAGCATCATTTCCTATGAGGAGTTCAGGAAATCGTTCGAACTTGCCTTGCAACAGATACACCTTTTAAACCAGGAACAAAAAGTTACCATCGCTCCCCATCTCAGGGATACCCCGGATAAAATCATTGACCATGGCTTGTATAATGTTGGCATGTATCACTCGAAAAGACCCCTGGTAAAAAATAAGGAGGGTAATCTGATAACCCATGACCTGAACACATTATTTTATTATCATAACCGATTATGTGGGTATGGACTCGAAAATATCGTCTGAAAAACCTGTGGGGGTAATCGGAGCAGGGAGCTTTGGTACGGCCATTGCGAATATATTAGCTGAAAAAAGTAAGGTACTGCTTTACGCAAGAAATGAAGCCGTTGTAAACCGGATTAAAAACGAAGGTATCAGCAGCGGCCAAAAGCTTCATAAAAATATCAGTGGCACTAACGAACTGCAGGAAATAGCCACCAAATGTGACATTCTTTTTCCTATTGTACCTTCGTCGGCTTTCAGGTCGTTGATAAAAGATTTATCCGCCTACCTGCACCCCTATCACCTGCTTATTCACGGCACCAAAGGCATGGACGTTTCTACTCCTGCTGAAATGGACAACGTCACAAAACTTAACCGCGATCAGGTCAAAACCATGAGCGAAATCATACAGGATGAAAGCGTGGTTGTAAGAGTAGGCTGTTTGGCTGGTCCCAATCTTGCCAGGGAGCTGGCAGACCTTCAACCCGCTGCTACAGTGGTGGCCAGCCATTTTGATGAAGTGATCGAGGCAGGCATAAGACTGTTAAGAAATGATCGTTTTCAGGTTTACGGAAGCAAGGATTTAATTGGTGTAGAGCTCTGTGGTGTATTAAAGAATATCATTGCCATCGCCTCAGGGGCATTGAGCGGCCTGGGCTACGGGGAAAACGCGAGGGCACTTCTGATCAGCCGTGGCATGGTTGAAATGATCTACCTGGGCAGGGCACTCGGTGGCAATACTGAAGCCTTTATCGGCCTTGCAGGGGTCGGTGATCTTGTAGCCACCTGTTCGAGTACACTCAGTCGAAATTTCAGCGTTGGTTACCGGCTGGCGCAGGGTGAAAAACTACCGCAGATCGTTGAATCAATGGAGGAGACGGCGGAAGGCATTAATACCATAAAAATTGCCAAAAAGCTGGCCAATTTTTATAAAGTCCGTACCCCCATACTGGATATGCTACATAAAGTCCTGTTTGAAGCCCTTACCGTGGAGGAGGCTTTGCAGTATTTAATGAAATACCCATTTAATGTGGACATTGATTTCCTGTAATGCGAAATCCATCTTTAAAAACTCAGACTTTTATCATATCTGACTGGCAGTATTCCTTGATGGCACCTTTTATCTTATTGAAAGTCAATCGCAAAAGTTCCGGATTTTCTTCCAGTAAAGTCACCCTGAAACCCTGCAAACCGGAATGAAACGATGACAGAGGCACCACGCACACACCGGTTGTGGCTAAAAGATAGTACACAAACCGCTTATCTAACGGAGTTTGATCATCGATCCAGTCGTCCAGCAAAGCTTGTATTTCCGGGTTATCTGTTTTCAGGAACTGACCAGGCCTCAATGCTCCTTCCTTAAATACCATGGTATTATAGAAAGCCCCCTGCGTAGCCACAAATCTTATTGGCGCAACATCACTTAAGATGCCTGAGATTACCTTACTCCTTTCACCTATGGCTTGATTTTTAACCGCTACATATTCTCTGTATCTGGGATCTCCCAGAATAAGCGGCAAGGCTTTTTGGGGTAAGGTGGTAGAACAGACTTCAACCATCTTTGCATCTTCCAGCGCTGTACAAAAATCGCTGAATTCAGGGTGCAGATTGCGGTTGTAAAACTCCATCCAGCCACACCTGGCACCAGGCCAGGGTAATTCCTTCGAAATACCCTTCAAAGCAATGCCAGGTAAATCCCCTACTATCTCTGCTAAGCGAAGTGTCTTTGCCCCATTGTAAATAATGTTGGTATAAATCTCATCGCTGATCAGCAAAAGATCAAATTCACGGGCAATAGCTACAATTTTTTCCAGGTATTCCGGCGGGTAGACCATACCGGTAGGATTGTCCGGATTAATGATTAAAATACCTGCGATGTTGGGATTGTACTTCACCTTATTATAAAGGTCATCCAGGTCCGGATACCAATAATTATCAGGATCAAGATTGTAGGTGAGCGGATCACTGTTAGCATGTGCGGCTTCGGTAGATGAATGGGTGGAATAGGTGGGTGAAGGGCCAATTACCCTGGAAGTAGGCGGCAGATACCTGTATAGTTTGGATATAGCGTCGCCGAGCCCATTAAAAAAGAGTATGTCATTGGCGGACACCCGGACACCTTTTAATAAATTATTTTGCCCGGCTACGAAAGCCCGCGCTTCCGGATCACCTTGCGAATGACAATAACCGTAGGTTCCGTCTTCTTTCACGAGGTTGCCGATGATTTCCTTGATCCAACCCGGCACCTTCGCATGCTTTTGAATAGGATCGCCTATATTTTCCCAATAAATCGGCTGACCGCAGTTTTCAACCAACTCAGCCTTTTTAACGATGTGCCTGATCTCGTATTCAAGTTTCCTGGCCCCCTCGTATAACAGTTTTTTTCTCATGTACCCGGAAGTTAAAAAGACGAAGTTATTAATAAGCGCTGTAAAAAAAAATAATGCGCCGGGAATGGCGCATCATTCGGATGAATATAAAGAAAAGCAAGGATTAAAGTTTTCTTTGCTATATCTCTTTTGGAAAACGGTCAGCGATCAGGCCTCGACTTCAACTGCCACACCTTTTACCGTTTTTATGATTCTGCTTGCAACCTTATAAGGATCAGCATTTGAAGCAGGTCTTCTGTCTTCCAGCCAACCTTTCCATCCGTTGACAACCGTAGCTACCGGTATACGGATAGAAGCACCCCGGTCGGAGATGCCGTAGCTGAATTTATCGATAGATTGCGTTTCGTGCAAACCGGTCAGTCTTTCGTGATTATCCGCACCATACACCTCGATATGCTCTTCAATTACATCGCCAAAAGCATCGCAGATAGCATTATACACAGCCTCACTACCGGCATTTCTTAACAGGGAATTAGAAAAGTTGGCATGCTTACCAGAACCATTCCAATCTCCTTTGACCGGCTTGCAATGCCAGTTGACAACCACACCGTATTTCTCAGCGGTTCTTTCCAATAAATATCTGGCTACCCAGGTATGGTCTCCGGCGGCCTTGGCTCCTTTGGCAAAAGTCTGGAATTCCCACTGCCCGGCCATTACCTCCGCATTGATTCCTTCAATGTTAATCCCTGCATTCAGGCACAAATCCAGATGTTCTTCTACAATCTCCCTTCCGAATGCATTGGCAGCACCTACGGAGCAGTAATACTGGCCCTGGGGCGCAGGATAACCTGTAGCCGGAAAACCAAGCGGCTTGTCCGTTTCCGGATTCCATAAAGTATATTCCTGCTCGAAGCCAAACCAAAAATCATTGTCATCATCGTCTATGGTGGCACGGCCATTTGATTCGTGTGGCGTTTCATCGGGATTTAACACTTCGGTCATTACCAGGTAGGCATTTTTTCTTCCCAGGTCGGGAAATAGGGCCACTGGTTTCAACAGGCAATCCGAAGAATTACCTTCAGCCTGCTCTGTGGAGCTTCCATCAAATGACCACATGGGACAGTCAGCCAAGGTACCGCCAAAATCATCTACGATTTTAGTTTTACTTCTTAAATTTTGAGTTGGTTTGTATCCGTCTAACCAAATGTACTCTAATTTTACTTTAGCCATACTTTTCTATTTTTAAAATGATTATTCATGAATAAGGTGTCAGATTCAGGTTTTTTATTTCATCAATAAAAGGTATTTATTTTCAATTATTTCTAAAATTCAACCCGCTTGACGCTTTATCTTTGCAATTTTTCAAATTTTAGGCATTTATTTTATCCAATAACCTTTAAATATACAATTATTTTTGCTTTTATGATATAAAAAATACCCAATTTATTATGTTTTGACAAAAATTCAGCATCAAAAGGATCTTTAAACATTTAATGTATTCCGGATTATTGACTTTCCCGAATAATTGGCTTATCCGGAAAAAGGAACACATAATCCGGCATATTAATATTTAGAATGAAAAAACGGCTGCTACTAAAAATGATGCCAGGCTCTGGGTAGGATCCAAATCATCCTCAACGAAGGTTCCATCCTCTGAGGCAGCATCCAGTCTTACCTCAGGTATTAAAGTCATATGATTGCCAATACTTATTTTTCCGGTCAGGGTAACGTCCAGTATACTGGCATCACCATCAGCATCATAAGCACCGATAGCACCTGCGCCTTCTTCAAACTCTGAGAAATATTCTACTCTCGCTCCAATAGCAAATACATCGGAAGTAGTAAGCTGAATGTAGCCGGCAACACCATAAAAGCCAAATGAGTCACCGTCTGCGTCCTCTACCGAAGTTCCGTTAAATACCTCTCCGGCATCGGTAGTATTAATAGTGGTATTTAAACCGACATACAACGCATCTGTCAAATTCCATCCGGTGGTTATATCAAACTGTAAGGTGTTTCCGGCAGAGGTTGTATCTGCTGTCAAAGCCAAATCTTCATCCAGATTACCATCCTGATCACCGTATAATACATTAAAGTAAATACTTCCCTTATCATTTTCATACCCAAGTTGAGCACCAAGTGAATAGGTACTCGCAGGGTTGAATTCCGTTAAATCGGTAGGATTCAAAATCCCTGCCATCAGGCTCAGGTTATCTGATAGGGAAATATCGGCCTTAACCCCCGTATGGGAGAAGGGGCCGTAAGAGAACATGTAGGAGGTAGAATAATTAAAGTTATCCACTGGTGAGATCACTTCATACCCCAGGAAGGTGTTGAAATTACCCATGGTCAGGGTCACCTTATCACTGACGTTCCAGTAACCGTACAATTGGTTGACAATGCTGGATGATCCCATAGAGTTAAATACCGCATCCGTTCCGCGGGGACCAAATACCAGGTCAGCCACAAATCCGACTTTATCCCATTCTTTGGAGGCAATTAAGTTGACCATACCCAGGGCAAACCCCGATTTATTGGCAAATGATGAACCAGGTGTGATAAATGCCCCTTCTTCATCGGCCACATTTTTGGATGTTAAATTTGTTTTAAAGTAAGTATCCACAGATCCTGAAATATCTACTGGAAATTTGTTATCCTCTTTCTCGTCCTGGGCCCGGACACTTTGAGTTATGATTAATAATGCAAGACCCAACAATAGTAAAAGTGCTTTTTTCATTTTAAATTTGAATTATGGTTACAAATTTTGTTTTAGGACAATTTTTTTGTGACATTTTTTGGCCTGTTAACCGGTGTGAGCTGCCACTCACCCGGTTAAGGGCCTTTTATATTGAGCCAGGTTAGCTACTCATTGTAAACAATGGTGTATCCCCTGATGCCATGTTCGTGGCTATCCATACCCTCTTCTTCATGTTCTTTGGAAACTCTGATGCCAATTGTTTTATCCAGCAGGAAAAATATGATCAGTGCTGAGCCAAATGCGGCACCACCGCATATCAATACACCGTATACCTGTGGAAGGAAACTTACACCCGCTCCAAATATTCCAGTCGCCAAAGTACCCCAGATACCGCAGGTTAAGTGCACGGAGACGGCACCCACACAGTCATCCAGCTTAAACTTGTCGAGCGTAATCGCAGATAAAACCACCAGCACACCAGCCACCAGTCCAATGAAAATAGACTCTCCATAGGTAATTACATCGGCTCCTGCCGTAATGCCTACCAGGCCGGCAAGTATGCCGTTAAGCACCATACCCAGGTCTAATCTTTTGAAAACCAGCCATCCTGTGATATAACCACCCATAGCTCCCGCACAGGCGCCAAGACTGGTATTGACCAGTACCAGTGAAGTCAAAGCCGGGTCTGCAGATAGTACCGATCCACCATTGAAGCCAAACCAACCCAGCCAAAGCAGAAATACACCAATTACCGCCAGGGGCACACTTGATCCCGGTTTATCGATCACCTTGCCGTCGACATATTTTCCGATACGCGGACCGAGCACAATAATACCCGCAAGGGCTCCCCATCCGCCTACCGAGTGTACAAGGGTAGATCCGGCAAAATCGGCAAAGCCCATGGCATCGAGTGCTCCGGCCCCCCACTTCCATCCGCCGATAACAGGATAAACAATCCCCACGAACAAGACCGTAAATATCAGGTAAGCATTAATTTTAATCCGCTCAGCTACTGCACCGGATACGATGGTGGCAGCCGTGGCAGCAAACATTCCCTGGAACAGGAAGTCTGTCCACCTTGTATAGTCGGCATAATCGGAAGTCATACCGTTTTCCCTGGGCACAATACCAAATCCGTCAAAGGCGAACCAAAAACCAGCCTCGGCGTCCGGGTACATCAGGCTAAACCCCATAAAGGTGTAAGTCAATAAGCCTATGACCGGTGTCAAAGTATTTTTAAACAATATGTTGACTGTATTTTTGGCCTGGGTAAACCCTGCCTCCACACCGGCAAATCCCAGGTGCATAATAAAAACCAGGACCGTTGCCAACATCATCCATACATTATTGGCAGTAAATAAAGCGTTCGCTCCGACCGAAGCTGCATCTATAGCTGCCTGGGCAGGATCCTGGGCCAAAGCTGCCACACTCAATTCAACCATAGAAAATGTCTCTGTAAGCATTTTTTTCATAATAAAAAAGTTTAATTAAAGCAATTAACAAAATAAGATTTTGCATAAGCGTAAGGACAAATAAACTGTAGAAAAAAATCCGATGCAAAAAAAGTTGGTGTAATTTTTAACCAAAAATTTTACTTTTTACGTTTTCTACAATTTTTTAAGGTGTTTTTAATATCATCAATCTTATTTTCTGTAAAAAAAATGGAATGATTGGGGTATGAAATTATAATATCTTTAAAAAAATAAGAAAAAAGTTAAAAAATTTACCGAGATCGTATTTTTTAGGCTTTCAGACAAAAAATATAAGAATTATACAATTCTACAGGAATGCTCAGTTAATAAAAAAATCTTAATTTTTGATCGATTAACAATTCAATTTATTAATGAATAGGTCGTTTTTTTGTAAAATATGTAATTAATAAGCAGTGTGTCAATTTTTAATTCATGAATGATCAAAACAAGTATTCTCCTGACGTTTAGTCCATAAAATTGACCAATACCTTCAGGGTTGCATTCTTTTAATTTCCCTGTCCAGATCTTTCTGCTTCAGTGTTTCGCGTTTATCATGTAATTTTTTGCCTCTGGCCAGGGCAATTTCCAATTTGGCCAGGCCACGGTCATTGATAAAAAGACGGGTAGGTACTATCGTCAGGCCTTTTTCTTCCTTTGCCTTTTGCAGTTTTTGCAATTCCTTTTTATTCAGTAAAAGTTTTCGCAGGCGCGTAGCATCATGGTTATAATGACTACCCGATTTGTAAGGGGAAATGCGCATTTGCCGTACCCATAATTCATGATCCTGAAATGCACAAAATGCATCCTGAAGGTTCACTTTCCCTTCTCTGATGGATTTTATTTCCGTACCGGTCAAAACGATACCCGCAATGAATTTATCTAAAAATTCATATTCAAAGCCAGCGCTTTTGTTTTTTATATTGATTTTATTTGAAAATCTTTTTTGTTTTTCAGCCATCATGCCATTCTATACGCCAAATTTCATGCGAGGTTCGGGACTCACCTTCAAAGAGCTAAATTCTCCTTCAAGATATTTAAAATGGGCCGTCATGGCAATCATGGCGGCATTGTCGGTGCAATATTCAAATTTTGGCATATAAACCTGCCAGCCCTTCTCATTGGCCAGCTTATGTATCGCAGATCTCAGCTCCGAATTGGCCGAGACACCACCGGCAATAGCAATATTGGTAATTTTATAATGTTCTGCGGCCTTAGTCAGCTTTTTTAACAACATATGGATCAATGTGTACTGTATACTGGCACAAATATCCGGAAGGTTATGCCCGATGAAATCAGCATCTTCTTTCAATTTATCTTTTAGAAAATACATGATAGCCGTTTTAATACCACTGAAGGAATAATCAAAATCAGGCATTTCAGACGCGGGAAAGGTAAATGCATGGGCATTTCCTTTTTGCGCGTACCTGTCAATCAACGGCCCGCCGGGATAGGTCAACCCTAACAACTTGGCTGATTTGTCAAAGGCCTCACCAACGGCATCATCCCTTGTTTGTCCGATAATTTTCATTTTTAAATGGTCTTGTACCCAAACCAACTGCGTATGTCCCCCACTTACAGTCAGGCACAGGAATGGAAATGCCGGTTTGGGCGCTTCAATAAAATGTGCCAGAATATGCGCCTGCATATGATTTACCCCAATTAACGGTATATCTAAGGACATAGCCAGGGCTTTGGCAAAGGATGTACCCACCAATAACGCACCTAAAAGTCCGGGACCTTGTGTAAATGCTATCGCACTCAGCTCAGATTTACGTATATTTGCCTCAGATAAGGTTTGATGAACAACGGGAACCAAATTTTGCTGGTGGGCCCGGGAGGCTAACTCCGGAACCACCCCCCCATAATTTTCATGCACTGTTTGGGTAGCAATTACGTTGTTAATTACAAGCCCATCTTTGATGACAGCCGCTGAAGTTTCATCACAAGATGATTCAATGGCTAATATTGTAATACTCATACATCCGGTTGATGAAATTTAAAAACATAGCGCAAGTTATTAAAAAACCGATAGTTAAAATAACGCTCCGGGCTATACTTGCTGTCTTTATACTTTTTTTCATCACCATGATCGTCATTCAGATTCCTTACGTACAAACAAAGATCGTTCGTAAGACATCTCAATACATTTCTGAAAAAACCGGCTTTAAATCCAGAATCTCTTATGTGAATATCGGATGGTTCGATACCATCCTCCTGGAGGGTGTGGAGATTATGGATACAAAGGATAGTCTTATGATCGGAGTTAAAGAGATTGCCATAGACTTCAATTTAAATGCGCTGCTTTTTAGCGATGCGATTAACCTGGATGAGGTTTATCTGGAGCAGGCCGTGGTACAGTTGGTCAGAAACGCCTCGAATGGCTACCTCAATATTAATCTATTTATTGCCAATCTCAGAAAACTGGGAAAAGGAAAAAAGGGTGATGGTAAATCCAAACCATTTACGGTGGATAATATACAACTGGCAGGCAGCAAGTTTATGCTTTTCGAACCGTCAAAGGACTCTATCCGTACAGGATTCGATTTCAGGCATTTCAGGCTGGAGGATATAAATGCCGGAGTGAAGCAATTTAAAATTATCGCTGACACCATTGAAATGAAGGTGGAG
Source organism: Cytophagales bacterium (assembly GCA_022360015.1). Classification (GTDB taxonomy): domain Bacteria; phylum Bacteroidota; class Bacteroidia; order Cytophagales; family Cyclobacteriaceae; genus Agaribacillus. The sequence goes on along the minus strand of JAKSDQ010000144.1, from coordinate 7,561 downwards.
GGACTTACGACGCTAGAACCGGTCAGCGATTTTGTGATTCGGGATTTGTCTACCTTCTTCAGGATATGTAACCGGTCCATGGCTTTTACTAACCTCGACCTGAAGACCGAACATAGCGAAATTAAGGATTCACTCGTGTTTAACTATAACTCTATCAAAAACCTGAGTCATTTCAATGATAGTGTACGTATTGAAGCTAACCTGAAAGAATCCAATATTTTCTCGAAGGAATTGGCCGTATTTACCCCCTATATGAACCGTTTTGAAGAATTCTACAAGATATCGGGAAGGTTTAACGGCTTAATCAGTAGCCTCAATATTCGTGATCTTGAACTATCATTCGGCGAAGAAAGCCGCATCGATGGTAACCTGAGTATCGACGGACTGCCAAACTTCCAGGAATCATTCATCGATCTTAACCTTAAAAATTCCATCATTACCTCCGGGGATCTGTTTCCCTATGTCAAAGGGAATGCCTACCAGCAGATTACCAGACTGGGGGACGTCAGGTTTAACGGCGAATTTCTTGGTTTTCCTTATGACTTTGTAGCCAACGGCACCTTCCGAACCCAATTTGGCAGGTTCGACTCGGATATCAACCTAAAAACCGATGAAGCTGCCAACACCTCGGTTTACAGCGGAAACCTTAAAACTTACGATTTTGATTTTGGCCAGTTGATCGGTTATTCGGATGAGGTACAAAAGATCACCCTTAACGGAAAAATTCAAGGATCGGGCCTCACCCTGGAAAAGGCAGACTTTGAACTGAATGCCTCCATCAGTAAGTTGGGTTTGATGCATTACGATTATCAAAACATCACCACAGACGCCCGGCTGACCAAGGAGCTGTTTAATGGATCATTGGGTATCGCCGATCCAAACCTCAAGTTTTCCGGAGATGTTTCCATTGATTTCAGAAACAATAACAACCTTATCAAGGTAAATGCCCGGCTCGATACGCTATTTGCCAAAGCCATCGGCCTGATCGATACGGAGTCTTTTATTAGCACCACCCTGGATCTCGACATGCAAGGTAATAATATGGACGATCTGGTTGGAGAAGCCAGCTTTAGCAATACTTCTCTCAAATACAGGGAAAAATGGCTGGACCTGGATACGCTTCATGTATTTTCATCAAAAACCGATCAGTTCAGAAAGTTTAATCTGGACTCCAAAGAATTCAGCGTAGACTCTGACGGTAATTACTCCTTCAGTAAAATCTATAAGGATATTGCCAAGTTGTACCATGAGTACATGCTAAACTTCCGGAATGACCGGAAACTGCTTGCCGACTATTACGCAAACAAAAAAAACAAGGTCCTTGATAAGTACACCGTAAATTATGAAATCCTGTTAAAGGACATAAATCCCTACTTCAAACTTATCAATCAGGACGGATACGTAGCCCGAAATACGAAAATAGAAGGTAAATTCCAGCACGGCTATACCTCCATTTTGACGATGTATTCCGATCTCGACTCAGTTAAATACAAAGAAACCCTGTTTCTTGACAATAACCTGGACTTTTCCGCTTCTAAAATAGCCGATAGTGCTAATGTACTGGCGATGGCGTATCTGCATTCCGGCAGTCAGCTATACCGAAGCATGGTAACCACAGATAATATTATGCTGGAAGCGTTGTGGGACAAAGACCAGATAGACTTTTCCAGCTCCTTCCATCAGACGAAAAATGATAATTATTTTGAATTGAACGGTCTGTTGTCTTTTTTAAAGGATAGTATTGAAATTAAACTCGACCCGACCAATGCCAGGGCCATCGATAAGATATGGCGTATAGGTGAAGACAACAAGGTGGTATTTAGCAATAACGAAATTTTGGTACACAACTTAAAAATCCAAAGTGAAGATCAGTATTTGGCCCTTGACGGAGTCGTTTCGGACAGCCTGCATAAACGACTGAAGCTGATTATTCATAATTTTAAAATTGATAACCTCAATCCCCTTTTCAAACAGGAATTTGAAGGTATTGTCGACGGATTTGTCGAGTTTCAAAACCTGCTTGGCACGCCCAAAATCGGTAGTCAGTTGCAGGTATCGACTTTTGAGATCAACAACTTTTTGTTAGGGAATATATACGGGTTGGCCGACTGGGAAAATACCTACGACCGGGCAAGACTGGACTTTGAAATAGAGCGGCTCGGTAAAAAAATAGTAGACCTGCGAGGATACTTCAATCCGACGGAAGAGAACGAGCAGCTTGACTTATCTGCGAATTTTAATCAGGCGGAATTGGGCGTTATTGAACCATTCCTGGAAGAATACATCACCGAAATACAAGGCCTGGGATCCGGCGAATTCGACATCACCGGCACCCTGGATTACCCCATATTAAGAGGAACAGGTTTTTTGTCCGATGGCCAGGTAAAAATCAATTACTTAAACACAAAATATTCGTTTGACGGGGACATATTTTTCGACGATAACGAAATAGGTGTGAGAAATTTAAAGCTGACCGACGACAACGGCAGCATGTCTACCTTCAGTGGCGGTTTATTTCATGATGGTTTCAAAAATTTTATTGTTGATTTTCAAGGCAATCTGAGTGAATTCAAAGTGTTGGATACCAAAGCAAAACATAACAAACTGTACTATGGCACTGCTGTTATGACCGGTGATATCGAAATCCTGGGCTCGTTCAGCAACCTTAATATTTCAGCCGATGCCACCACCAACAAGGGTACTAAATTCTTCATTCCGGTTAATTCCTCAGGTGAAGTAGACCAGGTAGATTTTATCCATTTTGTAAAGAAAAAGGATACCTTGGCAACCAGTGATCCCGAAGATGGCATAGAGAGTGTTAACATACAGCGGTTAAACCTCGATTTCAATCTGGATATTACCCCGGATGCCTACAGCGAAATCATATTCGATATCAGATCGGGAGATATCATCCGCGGGCGGAGTAATGGTAAACTGAAGCTGCAGATAGACCCGCAGGGAGAATTTAACATGTTTGGCAACCTGGAAATTGTGGAAGGGGGCTATAACTTTACTTTAAGGAACCTCATCAACAAAGAATTTGTCATTGAACCCAAAAGCAGAATCAGTTGGTATGGCGATCCATACGGTGGGGTCATGGATATTAGGGCCAGCTATGCCCAGCAGGCTGCTATGGCGCCGCTTTTTTCTGATACCTCTACCGTAAAACAGTACCCGGATTTAAGGAGAAAGTATTCTGCCAAGGTATTGCTCGACCTGAAGGGTGATTTATTAAACCCCAATATACATTTTGACCTGGACTTTTCCGCTTATCCGTTTACGCTCAACATTCCGATAAACCTTGTAGAAGCCAATCTGGAAAACGACGAACAGGAGTTAAGCAGACAGGTTTTCAGTCTCATCATGTTAAGAAAATTTTCGCCCCAGGGCACCTTTGATCTGGGTGGAGGCCTGTCGGTAAGCAACAGTGTGAGCGAGTTACTGTCTAATCAGCTCAGTTACTGGATCACCCAGGTGGATGAAAACCTGGAAATAGACGTGGATTTAGGGAACCTGGACCAGGATGCTTTTAACACTTTTCAGCTTCGACTCTCCTACTCTTTTCTCGACGGCAGGCTCCGTATTACCCGCGACGGCGGCTTTACTTCCGGGGATAACAACGCCGGTGTAAACAATATTGTGGGAGACTGGACAGTGGAATATTTGTTAACGCCCGATGGCAGGCTAAAAGCCAGGATGTATAATAAAAACAACTTTTTTTCCGAATTCAGGGCTGCCAACCAGAGAACCAGCACAACCGCCGGATTTAGCATACAGTATACTGAAAATTTTGATAAAATCAGTGAAATCTGGAAAAAGGTCAGAACCGATAATGAGCAGGGTCAGAAGGAGGCAGAAAAAGAAGATACCCAAGAATCGGCTCCCGGGGAAAATCCGGGGGAAGGCGACATTTCCAAAAAAACAACAAGAAAACCAGGCAACAGAACACCATGAACATAGGCAATCGCGTAAGACTCTTAAAAGGCAGGGAAGAAGGCATCGTTTCCAGGATTATTGACGACAAGCTTATCGAAGTAGAGATAGAAGACGGTTTCAATATCCCGGTACTTAAAAAAGAGGTAGTAATCATCTCGCAACAGGAGGAGTCGGCATTTGGAAAAAAAACTGCTCCTGAACCCATTCCTAAAAAAAGTCAAAAACCTGCGATTACCACCAAAGGTATTTACCTGGCATTGGTTCCTATTAATGACAAAAGGCTTTCCCTGCATTTTATCAACAATACGGACTATATGCTCTTGTTTACGCTCTCGGCTTTAACCCATGAGACATACAAGGGATATGCCGCCGCTGAAATAAAAAGCAGGAATTCCATCAAAATAGGCGATCTTGACAAAACCAATTTCGAACAATGGCCATCGTTTATCTTGCAATTGCTGTTTTATTGTGATGGGATTTTTGACCTGAAAGAGCCTTTTCAAAGAAAAATCAGGTTCAAAGCAGGAAATTTATTCAAGCAGAAAAAAGTAGCACCCATACTGATGCGGGAAGCCTATCTATATCAGATAGACGCGGCCCAAAACGCGCAGCCTATTCAGGCAGAAAAAGTAAAGGAAAGCTTGTTTGAGCCGGGTGACAACACCGAAAAAGATAAATCCAGGCAGTTGCCACCCGCCTTCATAGTTGATCTGCATATCGAAAAAATCACAAAAAACCATGCAGATTTGCCAGGCAATGAAATACTGCGCCAGCAACTACAAAAGTTTGACAAAACGTTGAATCAGGCCATCATTTCAGGTCAGGAAGAGATTATATACATCCACGGAATCGGCAACGGCTCATTGAAAAAGGAACTCCATAAACGGCTAAGGGAATTACCTAACGTTACTTATGTCGATAACCATAATATGGAGAAATTTGGAGGAGGAGCTACTCTTGTAAGAATTACCTAGAATTCGAACGATTTCACACATATACGCTATGTAACTTGCACAAACGTTTAGTAAGGAATGTGTATTAAAAGAATTTTTAATCTTTAGTGTGAAAGTATTCGATATGAATTTTACTGAATTTATGGAAAGCTTCGCCGATGAAATCGGTGGTCAATTTTCGGAATATGACAAAACGAAATCGGTGATCATTGTTCCGGTAGATGAGTTTCGTTTCCAAACCGTAGTGGGGGAAATGAGACACATAAAGCATTATGATAAGACTGCTATTGAATATTCCTCCAAAGTGTGCCCGTTTCAAGTAGATATCGATTTGAAGCTATTACTGGAAGAAAACACCAAATTCTGCCATGCAAAATTTTCCATCGTGGATGGTTTTGTGAAAGTGGAAGCTTCAGCATTTATTGACAATGCTACCGATGATCTTTTAAAGGAAATTATCATTGAAGTGGCCCAAATGGCCGATGAGTGGGAATACAAACTTACCGGAATGGACGTGCATTAAGGGATTGATAAAAGTATTTATTCAGGTTTTTAAACCTTTCAAGGTGACTTGTAAAGCAGGGTTCCCGGATATGAACCCAATAACTTTACAAGTCATTTTTTTTGAGGGCCTCCAATTTTTCGTTATCATCAATATTTATAAATTTGCAGCTATTGCAAGCCGTCTTACCGCTCTGTCCGTTTGGGTCAGGGAGGAAAGTCCGGGCAACATAGAGCACCGTACTTCCTAACAGGAAGGTCCCGGCCTGCGGGCCGGGAACAGATAGTGCCACAGAAAATATACCGCCATAGCGCCTGGCGTTATGGTAAGGGTGAAATGGCGGGGTAAGAGCCCACCGCGTTAATGGTGACATTAATGGCAGGGAAAACCTTACGGGTTGAAAGACCAAATAGGTCCGGCTTTCGCCAACGGTGGCGTTGGTGAAAAGGGTTGCTCGCCCAATAGGACCCTCTACCTTACGCTTGCATGCGATGCTTTGACACAGGCTAAGGCCTCAGGTCAGGGAATCAACTCAGGCGTATGGTAGATCAAGGGGAATGAGCCGGATGGGTAGGTCGATTGATCCCGGCAGTGATGCCGGGGCCAGATAAATGGTAAGACCCCTTGCTACTGCAAGGGAGACAGAACCCGGCTTACAGGCTTGCATATTTTATTAACTCGGAATATGGCGAAAATATTAATCATTGACGACGAAAAGATGATCAGGGATACCTTGAAGGAGATCCTGGACTATGAAAAGTACACCACAGAGGAAGCCAAGGACGGCGAGGAAGGGCTTGAGATGATCAAAAAAAATGAGTACGACGTGGTGTTATGCGATATCAAAATGCCCAAAATGAATGGCCTTGAGGTATTGGAAAAGACCATGGAATATGGGAAAGAAACACAGTTTATCATGATTTCTGCCCATGGTACCATTGAAACCGCAGTAGAAGCCACCAAAAAAGGTGCATTTGATTTCATCCAGAAACCCCCCGACCTCAATCGGATGTTGCTTACCATCCGTAATGCGCTGGACAAAACCAATCTTGTCACCGAAACCAAGGTGTTAAGAAAAAAAATCTCCAGAACCATCGATATTGTCGGAGCGTCTTCGGCCATTAACCATGTCAAAGACACCATTGAAAAAGTAGCCCCCACTGATGCCAGGGTCCTAATTACCGGGCCAAACGGAACCGGAAAGGAGTTGGTAGCCCGCTGGCTGCACGCTAAAAGTGGCAGATCTTCGGAGCCATTTGTAGAGGTTAACTGCGCCGCCATTCCCTCCGAGTTGATAGAAAGTGAGCTATTCGGTCATGAAAAAGGGGCTTTCACATCCGCCATTAAGCAACGCATAGGAAAATTCGAACAAGCGAATGGTGGCACCCTGTTTTTAGATGAAATCGGCGATATGAGCCTGTCAGCCCAGGCCAAGGTGCTAAGGGCTTTGCAGGAAAACAAAATCACCAAAGTCGGTGGTGACAAGGAGAAAAAGGTAAATGTAAGAGTCATTGCAGCCACCAACAAAGACCTCAAACAGGCCATATCTCACCACAAATTCAGGGAAGATTTATACCACAGGTTAAGCGTCATTGTTATCAAGGTACCCGCCCTCAAAGACCGGAAGGAAGATATCCCTTTGTTGGTAGACCGGTTTCTGGAAGATATTGCCAATGAATATGGTACCAAAAAGAAATCAATCGAGCAATCAGCAGTCGACCACTTACAAAAATCCGACTGGAGCGGCAACATTCGTGAACTGAGAAACGTGGTCGAGCGCCTCATTATCATGAGTGGGGAGGAAATAAAGGAAGAAGATGTGAAGAAATACACTGATTTTGAGTAAGTGGGTTGCGGGACTGAGCATACCTGGGTAGGGTATACCTTAACCCAGGTCAAATTCTCACCCAGGCGAATGAGTATGATCAGGCTTTGAAATACTGGCAGGCTAAAACCCATTTCCGGGCAGCTCAATGCTCAAACCCGGGACGCACCCCGGATCCATAAGATTAAACCTGCCTCCACCCCTCCCTCGCTCCTTTTCAATCCACGGGGAACTTAACACAAATCAATAACACCAATTTATGATCCATATTTGTGGTGGCAAAGACGTAATGATCCCCGCCCGGTGTCAGGCCTGTTTTTTTTCGGATCATATCAACGGAGTACG
>JAKSDQ010000133.1 GCA_022360015.1 Cytophagales bacterium | reverse complement strand
TCCTGGCCCGGCAATATTCGCCAGTTGCGCAATGTGGTGGAGCAGTGTGCGGTGCTGTGCAAGGCGCCGCTGATATCGGAGAGCTTTGTGCAGCGGGCACTGCGCAATAATGCCAACGACAACAGCGTAATGCCGTTTGCCGAGGCGCGCGATGAGTTTGAACGCGACTATCTGATCGAGCTGCTGCGCATGACCTGCGGCAATGTAACCCGTGCGGCAAAGCTGGCCAGGCGCAACCGTTCAGAATTTTACAAGCTGCTGAACAAGCATCGCCTCGAGGCCCTGCAGTTTCGCCAACTGGCTAACTGAAAGGCCGCGGGATCATCGCAGAGGACATTTATTCGGCAGTCAGGTGACTCTCGATCACAGCGACCAGCTGTTCAACGCTTGGCCGCGAGCGAAAGTCTTCCGGTGCATGGGAAAACAGTACTGTGCCGCTTTGGTCAATTAAAAACACCGAAGATACGGCAATTTTGTTGTGCTCCTGGCCGCTCCAGGCCGACAGGTCGAGGCCGTACTCGCGATACCTGGCCAGGTTTTCCTCGCTCAGTTCCAGTACCACATTAAAGGCTTCATGGGCAATGAGCTTGGGATCGCTCAGCACCGGAAAGGGAATCTCGTACTGCGCATCCACCATTGCCGCTTTGTCCGGCTCGTCGACGCTGATCAGCAGCGCCTGCACGCCGGCCGCTTGCAGTTGCGGGTATTTCACCGACAGCTCGCGCACCTGCATATTGCAGAACGGACACCAGCCGCCGCGGTAGAAAATCACCAGTGCCGGCTGCTCGCGCCAGGCCTGCTGCAACTCGAAGGGCTTGCCGTGAATATCGGCGATGGTCAGCGCCGCTATTTCGGTGCCGGGTTCCAGCCCCTTGCCGTTTTCATTGACGCCGAGCGCGGCGTTCTCGACAGCGGTATAGTCCTTGGGGGTGGCGACTTCTAACGCCGGGCGCTGCGTATCGCTGCCGGCATTCGCCGCTGTCTGCCCGGCGGCGGGCGCGGGGGTGTTTTCCGCCGCGCCGTGCTGCGGTGTTGTCGAGGTGTCACAGGCGCCGAGTGCCAGCGCCAGCCAGAGGCCGCTCAGTAGGGTGATGAATTTTTTCATAATCGGTTACGGGTCGGTGGAAGTTATCGGCCGGCAATTGTAACACCCGCGGGCACTTTTGTGCGCCGATAGTGTGCCGATAACCGGCGGCGGTCACCGCCCGGCTGCCTGTTTGCCGCGTTTGCGACGGCGCCTCGGTGCGGCACCCTTGGCGCTGCCGGCGGGGAAGCTCACCTCTACCTTGCTGCGGGCGATCAACTGCTGCAGGGACAGGTTCAATGGTTCCATAAAACCCTGATAGTTACCCTGGCGCTGGCTGATCTGCTCCAGTGCCATCTCCCAGCGCGCGGTCATATCCGGTGTGGTGGCCGATTCCGGCAGGCAGTCGACCAGCGCCCGCCCCGCCGCCGTCGACACGATGCTCTTGCCCTGCCGGTCGAGAAATCCGCGCTTGAACAACAGCTCCAGTATGCCGGCGCGGGTGGCTTCGGTGCCGAGGCCGTCGGTTTCTTTCAGTACCCGGCGAATCTGCGGGTCTTTGACAAAGCGCGCAATGCCGGTCATGGCGGCCAGCAGTGTGGCATCGGTAAAGCGTTTCGGCGGCTGGGTCTGTTTCTCCAGCAGTTCGCCGCGCAGGCAGTGCAGCTGCTGGCCTTGTTTGAGCGCCGGCAACAGCGGCTCCAGTTGTTCGTTTAGCGCCTGCGGCGTTTTGTCCTCCGGTTGCGCTGTCTGTTCAGGCTTGCTGTCGCTTTTGAACAACGCTTTCCAGCCGAGCTGTTGGTCGCGGCGGGCGCGGGCGACAAACACTCCGCCTTCGATGGTCAGGGCCACGCGGGTATCGGCGTAAACATACTTGGGGTAAAACTGGCACAGGTACTGGCGTGCAATCAGTTCGTAGAGCCTGCGTTCGCTGCGGCTCAGCGCATCCTTGCGCAGGCGTTTGCCGGTGGG
>JAKSDQ010000259.1 GCA_022360015.1 Cytophagales bacterium | reverse complement strand
ACCGCATCATTGATTCCCCCGCTACCAAAAGGGATTTCACTCAAAAACCTATCTTTAATTTTATTATTATTGGAAAATAGGTAAGCTGCAAGCGGCTTCTCAAAACTTTTGATGATTTCGAACGCTTCATCAATGGTCTCATACTCCACTACCGGAATGATCGGACCAAAAATCTCATCTTGCATTACATCATCCTTGAGTGTTACATTGTTGAGCACAGTAGGCTCAATAATTCGCTCTTCTCTGTTTGTCTTTCCTCCGAAGTGAATTTTTTCCGGATCGATCAATGAGACTATTCTATCAAAATTTCTTTCGTTAATGATTCTAACGAAGTTCTGATTTTCGACGGAATAGTTATGCTTTTTGATTTCATGCCCAATTCTCTCCAGGACTTTGCTCTTTATGCTTTTATGAACCAAAACATAATCAGGAGCAAGGCATAATTGGCCTGAATTCAGGAATTTTGCCCAGACCATTCGCTTCACACCAACATCAATTGAAGCATCTTTTGTAAATAAGGCAGGGTTTTTACCTCCCAGCTCCAATGTCACGCTTGTGAGGTTAGGAGCTGCTGCTTTGTTTACAATTTTACCAACCTGCGGACTTCCTGTGAAGAAAATCTTATCGAAGCGCTGATCTAACAAAGCAGTGGTCTCAGGAATTCCTCCCTCTACTACATGCAGATAGCTGGCATCAAAATTCTCATTGATCAGCTTCGCCATTGCCCGACTGGTTTCTGCGGATAACTCACTTGGCTTTAGGATAGTAGTATTTCCTGCCACCATGGAGCCTACCACCGGAACTAATGAAAGGTTGTATGGGAAGTTCCATGCACCTATCACCAAAGACACACCTAAAGGCTCAGGCACCAAATAGCTCTTGGCAGGCTGATTCATCAGGTTAGTTTTGACTTTGCGATGTTTTACCCATCTTCTAACATTTTTGATAGCGATATCCAATTCTTCATAAAGAGGAAAGATCTCCGTCAATTGGTTGTCGTATTTAGACTTCCCAAAGTCCTTGTAAATAGCTTCATGTAAGTCATCTTCATGTGTCTTGATCAGGTTCCTGAATTTCTTCAGTTGCTCAAGTCTAAACTCCACTGAGCGCGTGACATTACTATTGAAATACTTTCTTTGATCTTCAACTAATTGCTGAACGTCCTGCTCAGTAGTTGTCTTCTTTATCAATGTATTCATGATCTTTTGCTTTTAATATTTTTAAAGTGAGATTAGTCTTTAACCTCTTGTTCTTTTCGGATTTTCTTGATGAGTTTTTTCTTAGGCATCAATGGAGCGAAAGAAAGTTCCAGTCGCTGTGAAAAAGGGATGCCGGAAATGATCTCCAACTCACCTTTCATCATAGCGTTATAACCGTCTTTTGCAACATCTGCGGCGTTGGCCGGCTTTTTGTAAATGGCTGTTTTCGCCATGCCTGAGTGTGCCCCGAATCCTGTCTGTGTTGCACCAGGTAACAAAGCAGTTACAGTAACATTCGATTTATCGAGTTCACCGGAAAGCGCATTACTGAAAGAGGTAACGAATGCTTTTGTGGCAAAATATACTGCTTGCAATGGTCCGGGAACCAAGCTGACAGTTGATGAAACGTTTAGAATTTTACCAGCATTTCTTTCAACAAAGTCAGGCAAGAAGTGACGGGTTAAGGCCGTTAGTGCAATAATATTGACCTGAATCATCGCCAAATCCTGAGACCATTCCCTTTCGTGAAATTTTCCTACTCCACCAAAACCAGCGTTATTGATCAAATAGTCAATTTCGATGTCATGACTCTTTACCTCGTCATAGATCTCCTGAGTGGAAGACGCTTGAGCGAGGTTTTTGACGATAGTATAGACTTCCACGCCATACTTTTCCTCCAATGCTTGCTTCAGGGCTTTTAGGCCTTCTGCATTTAAATCGACAGCGACAATGTCGCCTCCTGTTTGAGCGTGAATATTGGCAAACTCCTTACCGATTCCACCTGCTGCTCCTGTGATTAAAGCTGTGTTTTTCATTTTTGTGTTTGTTAGAATGATTAATGATTTGATTTCTTACTCGCTATATACTTTACATCATTTAGTTGATCCTTAAAAAGAGGTGCCGTTCTCTCCTCTCCCGGTGGTGGTAGGACTCCTCCACCTTCCCATACCCAGTTGGAATGAACTCCTAAGAATTGCAGCCCTATTTTAGTAGCTGGTTCTTGCAATGTGTTTGCCATGGCCATGATGAGTCCATGTTCCAGTCGATCAATAATTTCCTGGGTTCGGTTGCCTCCGGTTCTGATATTTCCCAAAAGCATCGCTTTTTTCCCTTGTTTCAAGCGATAGCCGGACAAGAACAGAACGGTGACAAAATTTGAAGGGGCACCTGTGGTAGCGCAGTGAGTATCGGTCACCTCCTTCACCAGTTTT